>CAJTUA010000001.1 GCA_910579615.1 uncultured Lachnospiraceae bacterium
TTGTTAGTCAGTCTATGTTTTTAGATATCATAGCAGATTTTTTCATGAAAGTCAAGGGAAAAAAAATAATTTTAAATCCCACCCGCACAATGGGGCTATAAGGCGCTACAATAGCTCAAATCTCAATTTCAGATGGTTTAAGGGTATCCCCTCATGGAATAGATTAAGGCATTAAAATAAGTCCACATGGCTTTGCTTATAGATATGCAGTTCTGTTGATGCATATGCACCGTACAACGACATCACTGCTCACTTCCATTAAAGCAATGTGGACTTATTCAGATGTCCTAACAGTATGTTCTCCCTGTATTTATGTAGGTTTCCGCCACCTCATTACTACACCATTTCATACACCAATTTTACACCAAACAGCGGTGAAATATGACACTTTATACTACTTTTTACATTTTCTCACAATCCCCGCAAATTGGCTTAAACACTGGATTTTCAAGGATTTTTAGCTTGCTATCTACAGTATCACTAAATCACTTTAGTTTTCAAGTGATAAGCAAAAATAAATAAGCCTACCTTGTTACTTTGCGGTTCTTTCTGAATTTTGACCGAGTACAGGCAGGCTTATAGCCCATCCGGGAAGCCAACCACTTTGTGGGCAGCTACTTCCTTATGTTTACACCTTAACACCTTTTGCAAATATTTGCAAGCTTTTTCTCATCGCTTATCTGTTCTGCCTGCTTCCAAAATATGTACAGCCTACGGCTCCGATTTTCCCCTTATATCCTGATTTGTCTTCCAGAGCGTCCCCGGCAACAGCTGCCCTTTTTCCAGAAAACACCGGACAATCTTCGCTGTCAGCTCCAAATCTTCCACCGCCAGCGTTTTCGGCACCGGGCTCTGTCCCCCTATGTTCACCGGACAAAGCTCAACCGCCTTTGGATAAAGTGGATTGTAAATGCTGTAATAAACCGAATCCTCATCGTCCATGTAATTGATTGCCGCCCAGCCCTGTGCAAATTCAAGGGTCAGATAAGGTCCCTCCCCATAGGAATCCAAGGAAAGGAACAAAGCTGCCACATCGCCCTGCGCAACCAAACGGACAAGCTCATCCGTCATCACTTGCGCTTTCTTTGCGGAAAACTGCGCCCAATTATCCTCCTCCTCATCCATTTCCAAAAATTTCTCCCACATCGGCGACAATTCCGTTTCCATCCAAAATTGTGCCCATATATGGCGTACTTTCGAACTGCCCTGATAGGAAATTACTGCTTCCTCACCACGGACAACGGCGAGATGGTCAAATTCGTCCTCCCGGAAAAATAGCGTTTCTTTCTTTTCGGCCGTCCATCCATCCCGCTCTGTCTTCACTTTTGTGCTGCCCGCCGCTGTGCTATTTGCCTGCTGCTTCCTCCTGTTTCCTGCTAACGGCTCCACAATTTTGTAATAAGGTTCTTCCTCGTCATCAATATCCGAAAGAACCATATATTCCGGCTCAATTTTTATCTGCAACGGACGTTTTGTCGGTGCCAAAGTATCCGTCTTGCTTTCCGAGTACATCGCTGCCCTTGCATCCTCTTTGATTTTTGCCGCTTCCGCTGCCTGCCGCCCCTTTAACACGGAAAAATTTTTCAGCTTTTTCTTCTCCGGCAGACAGACGCACCGTAAATTTGGCAAATCCGCCAGAATGCGGCAGTCCACAAAATCCGTATCCCACAGATTGATGTAACAAAGCTGCTTACATTCCGCCAAAAATGAAAAATCCTGTAAACCACTGCTCCACAAAAACAGTTTCCCCAGCCTTGGCAGCTTCGCAAGCAAGGAAAAATCCCCTTCTTTTATGGAAATCCAGGGTGGCAAACTGCCATCCGCAGGCACTTTTTCCGCACCCAGACAGTCCAGACAGTCTATGCACGTTATCTTTTCCAATCCAAAAGGCGCATCCGGCACTCCTCCCAGACTTGCGGCAATCCAGGAAACCAGGCGCGCATCCGCCGTGTAGGTACCATCTGCCAAATGCCCCTCCGACACCGCCGCTGCTTCATACAGCCCACGGCAGCGCTCCCGCTCTTCCTTTTCCGGCTCTGGCTCCACCCGCGCCGAAAGCTTTGCAAGAACCTCTGTGTGAACCAACCCCCTCCGGTCGGGCAGGATGGCGTGCTGCAGGGCGGGAAGCTCTTGCAGCAACCTACAGTCTGAAAAATTCGTGCCACTCAAATCAAGTTTTTTCAGCTTTTTTAGTTTGGATAAAAAAGAAAAATCCCGCACACCCAAAATCCTGTCATTTTTAAACTGCAGCGTGTGCAGATTTTCCATCAACCCAACCGCGAAAAAATGCCCTGGCGCAAGCTCTATCCAATCAAGGTAAATCCAGCCAGGCTCACCTGCATACGTATGTTTACTGTAAATTGTAAGTGCCTTCATTTTTGCAAGGTCGCCGGGAAAGGATGGCAGCCTTCCCAACGCCTCCTTGATTGCGCCAAGCAATTCCGGTGCAAACCGAACAATCATTCCCTTTTCCATTGATGAATTCTCCTGTTTTCCATTCCGCATCTTCCCTTCCAGGCCAGGGAAACAGCAGTGAATTTTCCCGCCTGCTCCCCCCAAAAAAATTTAGCTGCTGTTTCTTGGTCTGTGCGGGGAATTTAGGTTACACTGGCATCCCCGTATGGTATGAACGGCTTCCGACCCGCTGTGCAAACAGCCTTAAAGCGCGCTCATAACGCAGCCTCGCCTCCAACAGCGCGGCATTTTCCTGGCTTTTCTGTCCTTTTGCAAGGCTTAGCGCACTCTCGACCACCTCCGCTAATGCTTCCATCATTCCCTCATATTCCTTGCGCCCTGCCCGGAACAGTTCATCCATTTTTTCCCATTCATCCCATCCGACGCCATAACAATTGTCATTGACAAACAACCCTGCCAAAAACGGATGCCGGTAAACAAACCGTTCCACCGGGGCGAGAAGCTGCTCCTTCTTTCCATAAGGGTCCCGAATCATCCGCTGTACCACGCGCACACAAAAAAGCACGGCGCGCATCGAGGTTTCACTCATATTTGGTTTATCATAAATTTTATTGTAAGCGGTCGCGACCAGTCGTGCAATCACGCGCCGCTCTTTCGCATCCAGCTGTACCATTTTCCCCTGATGCAGTTGCCCGACCTCCTTCATGGCATAATGCTCCAGAAAATAATGGTCCATAGCGCATTCGTACCGGAAATGGATGCCCGTCTTCTCGTGTGCGGATACTTGGTGTGCCCGCGACTTTTTCCTGCCGCGCACGCACAGTCTTCCAGGCTTTGCCACGCTCTGCCCATACTTCTTGCATCCATCCGGCAATGCCTTCCCTGAATCTTTCATTTCCCCATCCATACCGCACGCATTTTTTTCGGTATCCCTGGTTGCCGCCTGCTCCTCCGGAATGATTCTTTCCAGGCGCCGAAGAGCTTCTTTCCCGCTTCGTCCAAGCTCCCCGTTCCCCACACGCCCGGCCAGTCCTTTTTCCAGAAGGGAGGCTTCCTCCTCAATATAGGCATACACATGTGGATGGCAGCTTACGTCCAGTGCATAATGCGCAATGAACCCTGCCAGATAGGCAATCCCAATCTCCCGCTCCTTCCCTGAAAGGGAAAGTACCTCCTTTAACATACAACGCAGAAACGCCCCGCACTTTTCTTCGTGCAGCCTTGAACCGGGCGTCGGGTGTACCAGGAGCTGGTCTGGTGCAAAATAAAAGAAGATATCCGGTCCTGACAGACCAAATGCATATACTTTTTTGTGCCTGCGCACCATCTCCTTAAGTGCGCCCTCCTCCATGTCATGGTAGCCTAACCTTCCAAAAATGTAATGTGTATAAAATGCCGGCATAACAATACTTACCCCTTTCTTACTTCCAAGTCCTGCATATTCTCTCCCACCTGCAGCCGATTTTTGGGCATCTGATATGATTATACCATGTCCTTCGGACATGCTGCCCCCCGGCGGATGAATTGCTCCACAGGAGCAATCACGATTCGCCACGGAAATTGTCCTCCTAACGTCGGACGGCGAATCGGCGCTGGTATAATATCTGGCGATATTATACCATATCCTCTCCAAAAAATAAACATTTTCATTGGAACACGGGTAAAATCTCTTTTGCCGGAAATGTATGGGAAAAATACCCATTACCATTCTTTCTCCCTTACCCGTATCCCATCGCGCAGCACCTCATCCTTCTTAATAATCTTCGTGGTCATCTCAAACTCCTCCTCGATTGCCGCGCGCGCCTTGTTCTTCATCACGACATGAACCTCCGTCTTCACCGCTATCGTCACATTGCCCGCAATCCCCTCCCGTGTCTTTAAAACATAAACATAAGTATCCCCATTCTCATCCTCATAGATTACCTCATTCGGGATATGGCAGGCACAGCGCACCCGCGCTTCCTCGCGCACAAAATCCACTTCCGCCCCAACCGCATACGTACCTTCCTTCTTAAAATCTTCTCCCGGGAAAATCACAACCTCTACTACATCCTTCTGGTAATCATACATCTTTGCCGCAAGTACCCCCTGTACGGCGCTCCCGCCATCCACTGAAAAAAAGACCACATCCCCCGCCGAAATATTCTGCGTATACTCTTTCTTATAAAAATATCCCCGCACATACAAAGTATCCTCCGTAAACACCCCCGCCGCAATCCTCGCATCGGCAAGCTGCCCGAATTCCAACACCCCGCACCCAAGCGCGGAAAGCTTCAAATTCCCCGATGCCGGGGAAACCGTTTCCACCTGTGGGATACGAGCCTCATTTATCACCCTTGATATCACGGTCATCACCGCCATCCCCGTCAGAAACAAAACCAATACCATATAAATGATACGCTTCCTTTTTTTCCTCATATCTCAATCTCCTAATCCAAAATTTACAAAATCCCTGTACAAAGCCAGCCCTTGCACCCTCAAGCAAACGAATCCACCCACAGACCCTTAAAACAGCCTCCCGGTTCGTTCGGTTTCACCCCTTTACCTGGAATGCCTTAAACCCTGTCTCCAAATACTCATCCCCAAGGAAGAATACCAGCACTGCAGGAATCATGATAATCACGGAAGCCGCGAATACCTCCCCCGCATTGTACACCGAGATTTCCGGAAAAAACAGGGAGAGCGGCCATCGCTGCTTATCCCGCAAAAATACAAGCGGTGCTTCGATGCTGTTGATGCACTCCAAAAAATCAAGCACTGCCACCGACACAATGCCCCCCTTGCCGATTGGCATCCCGATTTTCACCAGAAGCACCAAAGCCCCCGCGCCATCCAAGCGCGCCGCCTCTATCACCTCATCCTCAATGTTTATAAACACCTTCATCAGGATAAACACCGGGAATGTCCCGAAAATCCCCGGCAAAATGATTGCAAGATGGGTATTGACTATGGAAAGGTTCTTTAACACCAGGTATTCTGAAACCATCAGCACCTGAAACGGCATCAGCATCACCGCCAGATAAACCCAGAACAACAGCCTCCTCCCACGGAAACGGTATTTTGCCATCACGAACGCCGCCGGGGCAGCTACCAAAATCTGCCCCGCGACCGTCGGCACCGCCTGCAAAAAAGAATTCCAGAACATGCGGTAAAAGCTGTCAGCGTAAAGTAAAAGTTCCCTGAAATTTTTCAGTGTCGGGTACGAAGGCAGCAGCGGGATTGCTGCCATTTTATTGCCCCCGCTAAGGATACTGCCGATATCCAATTCAATTTCTCGCATCCCCATAAAGGAATGCACAAGTGTGATGTAAATCGGTGCCAGAATTATCAACACTAAGACTGCCATACCAAAATGGACTAATTTTTTCATACGAAACCCCATCTCCTGAAATCATTGTTCATAAATATATAACTGAATCTTGCCCACAACCGCTTCCACGCTTTCTTCAAGGCTTTGCTTCCCGTTCAGGTAGGCCATCGCCCCCTCCATCATAATGTCCCAGAGATTTCCCTCTGGCATAAACGGCTCATCCACCTTTTTCACATATGCAATCATCTTCGCATTCTCTTCCGGTCCGGAATCCCTCAGCCAAAAATCCCCGCCGCCCGAAATATATTTTGACATGTCCAATGCCGCAAACTCATCCAACACTGTTTTATGGATTGGATAACCGCTAGACCCCACATCCCGTTTCTGTGTCTTATATGAAAAAACAAACCGCACAAAATCCCCCGCCAAATCCTGTTTCCTTGAAAGGGCATTCATGGCAACCAGGGTATTCGGGTAAAACCTCCTCCTGCATGGAAGCATTTGTCCGCCCCGCATTTTGACTGCTTCCGGATATATACCAAGCGAATATCCTCCTGTCAGGGTAATAAATTCAAAATCAACTTTCCCCTGGGCAAAAAAATTAGCCGGGTTTAACCCACTAAGATACGTGGCTGGCCAATTATTTGTAGAATCCGCTTTCTCCGATATGCAGAGGCGTTTGAACAATTCCAGAAATTCCGAGACTGCATCCCGGTTCACGGTTTGTTCCTCTGAAATAAGCTTTGGCGGATAATTATAATACAGCATTTCAAAAATATTCGCATGCGTGTAACCAGGGCTCATCACACCGCCGTTTTCCTCCGAATATTCCACAAACGCCCTTAGGGTATCGTACTGTTCTTCCTCCTGCCCGCAGGCCAAAATCATCGGCACCTTAAACCGCGCAGGCAACATACAGATTATTCCATCCACCGTATAAGCCGAAAGGATATTTTCCGTCAGTTCATCCTTCAAATCCCCAAGCACCGGACTTAAATCAGCAAGCAGCCCCTTTTCGAAATACGAATCCACCGACATCCCGTCCATCAGAAGGATATCCGGTCCATCCCCCGCAAAAATTCTTGTATTTAAGGCGCGGATGCGGTCAGCGGTCGTAACGCTCCCATCCGCCCCCTCCCCGGTCTCATAAATAATCTTCGTGTCCGGATACATATCCTGAAATTCCGAAATCATATCAAGAATCACATCGTTGGTCTTAAGGGAATAGACTTCCAAAGATTTCTCCGCCACATCATCCTCGCCTGCCGGGAAATATTTTTTGATGGAACAGCCATCCTCCCCATAAGCGACATAAAACGAATCCCCAATCACAAAAAACTTCCATAAATTTGCACTGTCATTTGCAAAATGATACGTCCCCGCATCAAGCACCTTCTGGAATTGCCCGCCGGAGGCCTTGGCTCGGTAGATGCCATGCATATTGCAGACATACACATCATCCCCCGAAACAGCTGTCCGGATGGTCGTGTCAAACCCTGCCGTAAGCGTTTCTGCAAATTCCTTCTTCTGCGCATCATAATGTTGGACGGACGAACCTAAGGAATCCCCGATATAAATTTGGTTTCCTGCCACACAGAGGCTTAAGTAAAACCCACACCGAAACCGCTCTAAAACACTGCCATCCGCCGGGTCATACACCGAGCACTCCCGCCCCAGATTTGCCATGACAATATTTCCGTTCTCCAACACAGCCGGCTCAATAAAATTGCTGTACCCCCAGTCAAGCCCCATAATCTCCACACTGTAATTCTCCACCCTTTTTACCAGATGGGCGTTCCCGTCCGTTCCAAGATACCATGCGTAATCATTGCCATCCTCCCCCACAAATACCTTGACCCAATCGTCGCCTTCCCCAATCTCTTTTCCAAAACTGTCACACCAGGGAAGTGCTTCCCGCTCCCATGTGGTACCTGCCTCATCTTCCACCAGGGTATATTGAAAGAAATGGCGGCTGCCCTCCTCGTCATTGTAGGTATAGAATTCAATTTTGTTTTCCCGGTTTATTAAGACATTGCAAAAATGCTCTTTTCCTTGTGCATATTCATATACCGAAGGAATATTTTTTTCCACGTAATTTTCCAAAGCTTCAGACTTTACCTCTGTAACATTTTTTTCGATTTTGGAATCCCCGGTAATATTAGGTCCTTCTGTAATATCAGATTTCTCAGTATCGCCAAAATCCGTTTCATTATTTTCTGTTATATTTTTCTCATTTTCTTTTCCTTGTTGTTCTTTATTTCCACTACAACTTAAAAACATACAACCAGATAAAATTACATACACAAGCCACAAAATACTTTTTTTAACTTTCATACAATCTCTCCTTCACCCTAAAAATATTTTCACATTTCCTTCGGCACCAGAATCCGCTCCACCGCTGCGATAAACAAAAATACCACGAGTGCCAGCATCACTGCCGCCGCTGTCAGCTTCCCAAGCTCCAACCGCACAAACCAGTTATTGAACAAATGCTGCAGCATATAAATGCTCTGGTTCGGATAATCCCCACCAATCAGGTACGCTTCCCGGAATACCTTGAATGAATTGATGACCGAGATTACCACAATCACAAACCCCATGTCCTTTAACTGCGGCAGCGTGATATAGCGGAACTGCCTGCAAAATCCCGCACCATCCAATGCCGCCGCCTGATACAGATTTGCATCAATCGCATCGATTCCTGTTTTCCACAGCAGCATGTCATATCCAAAATTTCTCCACAGATAGGTGATGCCCAACACAAGGAACGCTAATCCTGTGTGGAAATAGTCCGGTTCCGCTACACCAAAAACCGACAAAATCCGGTTGACCAGGCCATACCGGTCAAAAAACACCTTCCAGATTAACACAAGCGAGGCAACCGGAATGGCCATCGGCAGCAAAAATACCTTTTTGTAAAGCCCCTGCTTCCCCCTTAAAAAATCAAGCATCACCGCGAGGAACAGGGAAAAAGCAAGCAGTACCGGGATATAGATTGCCACAAATTTCAGGGTATTTTGCACCGCAATCCGGAACGCCTTATTTTCAACCACTGCCCTGTAATTTTCCAGACCTGCGAACCCCTCCCCGAATTCCGGGCAAAAGGAGCGCAGCACGACATCACAAAACGGGATAAAATAAAAGAGCGCGACCCCTACCAGGCTTGGAACCAAAAAGAAAAGTTCCATGCGGAAATGTTTCTTTTTTTGCCTTTTCCTTTCCTTTGCTGCATCCAAAGATAAATGATTTTCTTTCATCGAATTTCCTTTCTTATATTAGTTCCGTATGTTCCCTCCCACTACCCAATGACCGGGGAAAGGAAATTACTCATAATAATACAACTGTACCCGCTCCATAATTTCCTTCACTGTTTCCTGTTCATCCTGTTCCCCGCGCAGGCAGGCGCATACCGCATCACGGATAATCTCAAAGATGGGCTCGTTGCGCTCCACCGGGGTCTGCACAGCTCCCACAATCTGAATCAGCTGTTTTGCATCCTTCCGGTTAAAATAATGCAGGGTATCCGTTTCCGCAAGCATAGAATTGATGCTCATATGGGAACAGTCCACTTGCGCGTCCTTTGCAAGCACTTTTTTATGGAGTGAAAAACCTGCCCTTGAGGAATCCACCCGCTGCATCTCATAGGAAAAAGCGGCTTTTAGGAACAATTCCGCAAAATCCTTTTTCTGCGCGCGCGCATTGATTCCAATGACACCGTTCGGAAAAAATATTCCTTTATTCCCCAGCAAAACCCCACCGCGCAGCTGCGTGACCTGCGGGTAGGTGGAAAGGGAGTAGACCCCCGCCATATTAAAAAACACAAGCTCTTGCTGCCCCTGGCAGTAAGCGGATAATACACTGCCGGAAAAATACCCCTTCTGGTGCTTGCCTGCCCGGAAATTGAAAATTTCCGATGCGAGCTGTTCCGATGCTACCCCCTGCTCCGCCTCACAAAAGCGTTTGACAAGGTGGATAAATTCCAGAATATTTCCCTCATTGACACTCCCGCCCGCATCAACAATCTTCGGAGGGAAATTGTAATACAGCAGCTCCAGGATATAAGGGTACAAAACCCCCGGCAAGATTACATTATTCCCCTCCTGTGCCTCACAATAGGCGGTGAGCGTGGCCAGTGAAGCAAAGATTTCCGCATTCTGCCCGGAAGTCGCAATCATTGGGATGGAATAGCGCAGGGGCAGCATATAGAGCCCATCCTCGCGCGCATAGTTCGAAACAATGTTTTCCTGCAATTCCCCAAGCTGTCCGGAAAGCACCGGGCTAAGTTCCTCTAAAATCCCTTTTTCTATGTAGGACTGCGCGGGCAGGCCGTCAAGAATCAGGATATCCGGACCATCCCCCGAAAGAATCCGGGTGTTTAAGGCGCGGACACGGTCAGAAGCCAGCGTAGCACCTTCCGCCCCCTCCCCTGTCTCATAATACACATCAATCTGCGGGTACTGCATCATAAATTCCGCAATCATATCAATGATCAATTCGTTTGTTTCCAGGGAATAAACGGTCAGTGTGCCAAGGAAATCATCATCCTCTTTTCTTGGCACATATTTCTTAATCCGCCCCCAATTTTCCGCATACACGACATAAAAATTTTCCCCCAGGAAATAAAAATCCAGCGGGTAACCATTCTGCTTGGAAAAATGGAATTTCCCCGCGTCAAGCCATTTCCGGAAGCGCTCCCCTTCCTGCTTTTCGGGAAGATTTTCAGGATTTTCCCCGCCCTCCATCTTTCCTGTGCGCGTAAATTCCGCATAAAAAATCCCGTCCGGGCTGCAGGCATACAGCGTATCCTCATAGGCGCTAAGCCGCACGATATTTGTAAAATCCCCCTCGATGGCAGGCCGCATTTCCATTGTTTCCCCGTCAAAATGCAGGATGGAGCCACTCTCATAATCAAGCACAAAAATCTCATTTCCCGAAACGCACAGTGTCTCACACCAGCCACAGCGGAAGCTTGCTAAGGTTTCCTTCCCATCCGGGCTGTAAACGTAACAGTTCCCCACGGTGTCCGTCATGACGATATTTCCGCAGGCAAGCACCGCCAGCTCACCCAAATACTCGCCCCGCTTCTCTTGCCAGTCCGCGACCGCAATCTCTATGTAGGAATCCCCCTCCTGCCTTACCATGTGGTAGATTTGTTCCTCATCACAATAGTAAGCGTAAGAAACATGGTTTTCCCCGTGCAATAATTGGATGCGGTTTGCCTGCATTATCCCCTTCAGGTTCTCCGTCCACAAAACAGGCTCCCGGTCCCAGTTTTTCCCGTCTTCCCTTAAAGTGTAACAGAAGAACATTTCCTCCCCGTTTTCCCTCCACGGCCCAATCGTATCCAGCTCCAGCTTTCCTTGCGCATTTAAATTCGTGCCGCAGTATGCCTCACCCCTCTCTTCCAGCCCCTCCGGGTTTTTCAGGCCAATCTCGCGGTAGGACTCTGCCACAAAAGATGTATTTTCGAAAAGCTTCCCTGCACCGATGATTTCCCCTGCCAGGTTTTTTGTCCGCTCCCCACTCCCATCCTCTTTCCCCGCGCTCTCCACCCTGCCCTGCTCGTTTTCCACCCCCGCCTGGCTTTTATCCTGCGGCGTTTTTCCCCTCCCCCAGATACCATTCCCGCAGCCAGTAAGAAAGAAGACCGCGGCAAAAATACATAAAATTTTTAAAATATGCTGTTTCATCTGCTTCACCTTGCTTTTTTGATTTTTCCTACAACAAAAAAGGAACCGGAAGCGGCATTTTGTCCGTTGTTTTGCTGCGCAGGGTTTGTCCTTTGTTTGTTGTTTGTTGTTTGTTGTTTGTTTGCCATTTCTATCCTGACCACTTTCTTCTCCCACACCGTCAGAATCTTCCCCTATTCCGCTTTGCTAATTTTGGCATCCTCCCCCTTCCTACGTCCTGTTCCAGAGCGCTTTCGCTTTGTTTTACATACATCCGGACAGGAGAATGCCAGGTCTTCCCCGTCCAGATGCATTTTTCGTTTCCTTTGCGTAAACCCATGCGTCGTTTGCAGCTTGGAAACAATTTGCCAAAGACTTCCCTTGGGTTCTTTGAATCAGTGGTTTACATACTGTAAACTACCATGGTTAAAGTTTACAGCATGTAAACCGGTTTGTCAAGGGGATTTTTGCTTTTTTTTGAAAAATCCCCTTTCCGGGTAGCAGGCATAATTTTGTGTCTGCACGCCCAAAAAGGGGATGTTTTAAGAATTTTTTGCATCTTCTTTTTTATGTATTTTTTTCATCAGGATGTTGCAATAAAATGATGTTGGGCCGCCAGTTCCTCATTCAGCACCACCACCTTTGCACCCCAGATTTTGCACAACGCCCGCAGTTTATTTTCAAGAATGGACTGCGGACCCGGCAACCATTCAATCTTGGCGTTTTTGATGACCAATATGAATTTTAATTCATTTTTTCCAAATTCTCCGGTTTCTTGCAAGGAGCTTCCGACTTCCGATAAGTCCTCATAACAGCGCAGCAGGGAAGCCAGATAAATTTGCAGCGAGTCATGAAATTTATCCGCAATATCACAAAAATATTCCTCAAATTTCCTTGCCTTTTCCTCCGATTCCTCCCGTCGGTTCTCATTCGGGCAGGAGGTTTTGGCTTCAAGAAAAATAATCTGCCGATTTTTCCTCTTCAAAATAAACTCTACTGTTTTGATTCCTCCGCCCATATTTTTATATATTTTTGATGTTTCGATACAAAATAAATCTTCTTTTGCAAACTCCCCAAACCGCATCCCCCGATTCTTCAATCACTGCAGCTTCACCCCCAGCTCATCCATGTACAGCTGCCGGAAAGTCTCCATGATTGCATTGTGCTCTAACAGCTCAAATTTTTCAGAAACCTCACACATAATGCTATCCTCCTCCCGATATAAAGAACAATACTGGACTGCTGTGGATTCTTTTCGCTTTACTTCAAGATATCTCGCCAAAAAATAATCGTGCGTAGATACAAAAATCTGGACACCTTCCTGTTCCAGCATCACCAACAAATCCGCTATCACAGGAATATGTTTTGGATTGATATTCGCTTCCGGCTCATCCCAAAAAAGCACAGAACCATTTTCTAGCGTTCCGTTTTTGATTAGCTGCCATAACAACGCAATCTTGCGCAGCCCTTCCGCTACAAGGTTAAATTCAAGCTTTGCCTGATTTCCAGGTTTGAGATAAAACCTTTCTTCCAAAACAGCAACTTTCCCGGCGCTCATTCCCCGTAAAATGTCCAGATATTTTTTTCTCTCGGCAGAATCTACCCCTCTGGAAATATCAACTTTAGCCGCCGCAATAAGGTCAAGATAAGTATCATCGAACTCAACATTCCCCATTTTCACAGCGGATTCCAAATTCCACGCATTGGACAAAATTTCTTTTGCCGGAATAAAAACACTCGTCAAATCCGACATCTGTTTCTCCCAGTTTTGTTCCGATGTAACTTCTGCCTCCCACTTTTTTGTTTTTGTGGAAAACTGCATGCCAATCCGTGCAGAATCGGAAATAACAGATATCTTTGCTGTATTGTTTTCACTTTTCTTCCGGTTCACCAACCTCCCAATCATGGACTGATCTGGCCGGAAAACCAACACCGTTTTCTGTGGGAAGGATACATCATGCTTTGTTGCCTGGCACGCTGCATACAAAATCTTCATGATATGCGTTTTCCCGAAGCCATTCTCCCCTACCAAAACGTTAATCCCCTTCTGGAATGGGATGGAAATTTTCTTAAAAACCGTAAAATTATCCAATTCTATTTTTGTAATCGGCATTTTTGAATCCTCCCTTTGCCAAAAATTTACCAAAGCCGCTCCACAACCGCCTCAACACATTCCTCCAACGATACTTCCCCCCGGAAATACCCCATCGCCTCCTCGGTCAATATCTGCAAAACGGCAGCATCCACGCTCTGCCCTGTATGAACCTGGCATAGCACCGTTTCCGTCTGCCCTGCCAGGCTTGTTGTATTCCATGTAAAGTCGCCCTTGCCATTTGCGTCTTGCTTTCTCCAGGCTTTGCCGTGGGTCTGCTCCTCCCATGCCGCCGCCCAGTCCTCGATGCCTTTTTGGAAGACTTGCGCATTGACACAAAAACCGGTGTCCGCGAATTCCTCCTGCACCGCTGCCGAAAATACCGCCTGCACAAACAGCGCTGCCAGTTCCTTGTTTGACGACCACGCATTGATGCCAATCAAGCCCTCCGGGAAGAACACGCCGCCCACCTGCTGTATTTTCCTGCCCTGCATCATGATTTCCTCCATCTGCGCGGAATATGCATACAAGTCATCCGCCCCGCCAAATGGCAGGAACAAAAGTCCCCCGTCCTTTTCCTTCAGGCTTTCTGCAGAAAGTTTTCCCGAAAAATACCGGTGTGCTACCGCTTCCCCCTCGATGGACATCGCATCGCCCAACCGTTTTGTGTACAAAAGGAAGTCCCTTACAATATCTTGTGCTATCGTTCCATCCGGCAAAATTACCTGCGGTGTGTAATTATAATATGCCAGCTCCAGCAAATCCGCCCAGGAATATCCTTCCAACCAAACCTTCCCGCCGTTTTCTGCCCTGCCTGCGTATTCGGCCAGACTGCGCAGGGATTCCATCGTTTTCGTATCCTGCCCTTCCATCAGGACAAGTGGAACGCAATAGCGGACAGGCAGCATGAAAACCTTCCCCTCGCCCGTGTAGGCGGAAAGAATGTTTGGCTGCAATTGTTCCCGCATCGGCTCTAAGGTTTTTGCCATATCCGTCAGAAGCCCGTTTTCCTGGTATACCTGCGCTGGAAGCCCGTCCAAAAGCAGCACATCCGGTCCCGTTCCCGCCAATAGCCTTGCAGACAGCGCGTCCGCCTGCTCTGTGACAGAAAGCCCGTCCTCCCCGGTTTCATGGCAGACCTTGATTTCCGGATGGAGTAAAGCAAAGCCCCCAACCAACTCCCGTGCAAGTGTACTGTCCGAAAGGGAATAAACCGTCAGGACGGCGCTTTCATCCTCCGGTTTCCCGGCACTGCCCCCCTGGCTTTTTGCTTGTGTGTGGCTGGCTTTGCCATCTGCGTCTGCTTCTCCTGCCATCTCCCCTTGTTTGGCCTCTTTCTTGTTTCTATAAATATCCGAGCCTGCAATTAGTATTCCTTCAAGGTTTCCGGTATGCCTTGCCTCCCCCTGCGTTTTCGGGTCACTGCCGAAGGCACAGACCGTTCCGGAAACTAAGATTGCCGCAAAAACCATCCAGAACACGGTCGGCTTTTTGTAGCGCATGATGTTTTGAATCCGCCCCTTTACATCCCCCTCGCCAAACGCAAGGTAAGTTCCAGGGACAAAATGCCGCCCGGTCGCAAGCCCCAGCAAGGAAGCGGAATATTCCGCCCGGATATCCTCCTTCATCCGTTTCATGACCGCCTCATCACACGCCATTTCCATATCCTTGCCGGAAAGATAAAATGCCAGCCAGACCAACGGGTTGAACCAATGCAGCATCAACGCGGCAAAGGCGAGCAGCCGGAAAATATAGTCGCCCCGCCGGATATGTGTCTGCTCATGCAGCAGGATAAATTCCTGCTCCTTGCCGCACAGCACAGACGGCAGATAAATCCTCGGCGAAAACAGACCAAAAACAAAGGCGGTCGCGATATAGTCAGAACGGTAAATATTCCCTCTCACCCGCACGGCACCGACCAGCCGCCGCCGCAGGCGCAAAAGACCAAACAGGCTGTAAAGAAGCATCAGCACAATCCCCGACAACCACACCCATGTAAGAAGGACAAGCCATAGCGGAACCTGCGCCTGCCCTGCCAAAGACCCCTCTGCAGAAGGCTCATCCACGCCGGCTGGCGCATACTGCCCTGCCCTGCCAGTCTCCATTGCTTCGGGCACAGCCGTCTGCTTTGCCCCCGGTTGGCGGATAGCGTCAAACCTGCCCTGCCACGCAAGCCAGAGGTCGTATGCCCCGCCGGATGCGCGGACATCCATATAAGCCCAGAATGGGTCAAAAAAATCCATATCCCCGGATGGCGCTTCTCCCCCCTGCGGTTTGTTTTCGGGCAAGGTTTCACTTTTTACAATATTTTCCTCCTCTTCTTGCAATCCTCCCTGACGACCCAATGCTGCCTGCAGCTTTAAAAGCGCAGGGAATGCCGTTGGCTTAGACGGCGCGAACTCCATTTCCTTAAAACCAAACAGGCGCAGCGCAGAAAACATGGATGGCACGGATACCGGGCAGAGCAGCCGGAACAAGACCACGCTCCATAGCAGGTAGCAAAACAGTTTTGGCCCCCGCTTTAAAAAGCACCGCCCGACCAAGACAGCAACCACCGCAAGGCCTGCCACCGCCCCCATTCCCGCAATGACAGGAAGCAACATATAAATTCCCATAGCGATTTCCCCCCAGCCATCCTATTTCTTTTCACGCCCCTCATTGATAATCGCGAGCAGCTCCTGCACCTCTTTTTCCGACAGCTTCTTGCGGCGGACAAAAGCGAGCAAAAACTGCGGGAGCGACCCCTGGAAGGTATCCTCGACAAATTTTTCACTCTGCATCGCAAAGAATTCCTCCCTTGAGACGAGCGAAACCACCTTTCCCCCCTCATTTTTAAAGAGCCCCCGCTCGCAAAGGCGGCGCAAAATCGTGTAGGTTGTAGATTTTTTCCAGTTTAGTTCCTCCCCGCACCGCTTCACCAACTCCCCGGAAGATAAGGGTTCATTTTTCCATATAATCTCCGCAAAACGCATCTCAATCTCAGCCAGCTTGTATTCTGCCATGTCATCCCTCCAAATTGCCTGTTATCCTCAATTTTATAATCAGTTTACAACACGTAAACTTGTTTGTCAAGCCATTCTGGGAGCATTCTTTACTATCCCGATGGAAATTGTCCTTCAAAAAATAAATATTTTTCTTGGATTGCTTGATTTCACGAGCTTTCAGTGGTATGATAATGCTATTCGCATTTTTTGACTATTTTTTTGCAGAGAGGGAAGGGTAAGGTATCATTATGACACAAAACGAACTGGCATTACAGCTTCATGGAGAGTGGAACGGAAAACTGGCAACCACAGCCAAATGTGAGGTAAAGTCCCGCGAGAACCTCGCGCTTGCCTACACACCGGGTGTTGCGGAGCCGTGCAAGGTCATCGCAAAAAATCCGGACGCGGCGTACCAATACACCATTAAGGCAAACACCGTCGCCGTTGTATCCGACGGTTCCGCGGTGCTCGGGCTTGGCAATATCGGGGCAAAGGCTGCCATGCCGGTAATGGAAGGCAAATGTGTCCTTTTCAAAGAGTTTGGCGGCATCAACGCCTTCCCCATCTGCCTTGACACACAGGACACCGAAGAGATTATCAAGGCGGTTACCTATATCGCCCCGGCATTCGGAGGTATCAACCTGGAAGATATTTCCGCCCCGCGCTGCTTTGAAATTGAGACGCGCTTAAAGGAAATCCTCGACATCCCGGTCTTCCACGATGACCAGCACGGCACGGCGATTGTAGTTCTCGCAGGCATCATCAACGCCTTAAAGGTGACCGGAAAGAAAAAGGAGGACTGCCGCGTTATCGTAAACGGCGCGGGTTCCGCGGGCATTGCGATTTCAAAGCTTTTGCTCACTTACGGCTTTGGGCATCTGACCCTCTGTGACCGTTCGGGCATCCTCGCAAAAGACACCCCGGAGCTTAACTGGATGCAAAAACAGATGATGGACGTTACGAACCTTGAAAACGCGCATGGCATGCTTGCCGACGCTTTAAAAGGTGCCGACATTTTTATCGGCGTATCCGCCCCAAACATTGTGACAAAGGAAATGGTGGCTTCCATGAATTCTAACGCGATTCTCTTTGCGATGGCAAATCCGGTTCCGGAAATTATGCCGGACCTCGCAAAAGAAGCCGGCGCGCGCGTAGTTGGCACCGGACGCTCGGATTTCCCGAACCAGGTCAACAATGTCGTAGCCTTTCCGGGCATCTTTAAAGGGGCGCTCGAAGGGCGTGCACCGCAGATTACCGAGGAGATGAAGCTCGCTGCAGCCACCGCGATTGCAGCGCTTGTCCCGGAAGCGGAATTAAGCGAGGATAATATCCTGCCTGCCCCGTTTGACCCGCGCGTGTGCGAGGCGGTCAGCTGTGCTGTCAAATCCCATATCCACTAAAAATATGTGGAACAAAAAACGCTATCACAGCTTTGACTACGCCTGCAAAAAACGTTTTGGCACAAAGCTTTATAAGCTTTCCTTAAACGCAGGCTTTTCCTGCCCGAACCGCGACGGCACCTTAGATACCCGCGGCTGTATTTTCTGCAGCGCGGGTGGTTCCGGTGATTTTGCCCCCGATAAAACGCTTAGCATTACCGAACAGATTGCGCAGGCAAAACAGCTCGTCGCGGCCAAGAACCCATCCGGGCGCTACATCGCATATTTTCAGGCATACACAAATACCTACGCCCCGATTCCCACACTGGAGCGTGTATTTTTTGAGGCGGCAGAAAATCCTGAGATTGCTTCCATCGCCATTGCAACCCGGCCGGACTGCCTGAACGCGGAGGTTTTATCACTCCTTTCGCGCTTAAATTCCATGCTGCCGGTCTCGGTTGAACTTGGCTTACAGACAATACATGAAAAAAGCGCCGAATTCATCCGGCGCGGTTACCCCCTGCGCGTTTATGAGGATGCTGTCCGCTCTCTTGCGGCAATCCGGGTTGACATTGTAACCCACCTCATCCTCGGCCTGCCATATGAAACAACAGCGGACATGCTTGCCTCCGTGCGCCATGTCTGCTCGCTGCCGCTCTCCGGGCTTAAGCTTTCATTGCTTTATGTGCTAAAAGGCACCGACCTTGCCGCACATTACGCCGCGCACCAAAATGCCTACCCGCTGATGGATTTTTCCGCGTATCTTGACGCATTGCTTTCCTGCCTTTCCATCGTCCCGGAGGATATTGTAATCCACCGGCTGACCGGGGATGGTCCAAAAAAACTGCTGATTGCCCCCGACTGGAGCGGGAATAAGAAATTTGTATTGAATTCCATGGAAAAAGAGATGAAACGCCGGGATTTCCGGCAGGGAATTTCCTGTCCGGAAATCCCGCATGAAAATAAGTGACCTGTTTTTGCATGTAAGAAAGGAGACCCCATGCAACCCGAGGCATTGATGCTTTACAAACTGATAATTCTTTATATTCTGGATAAGGTAGAATTCCCACTGACACAGACACAGCTGACGAATTTCCTCCTTGAGAAAGAGTATACCAATTATTTCAATATCCAACAGGTGCTGTCCGAGCTTTTGGAGGACAAATTTGTGTCATGCAATATTATCCGCAACAGCACCTACTACGAAATCACTACCCTTGGCGGGGAGTCGCTCTCCTTTTTTTACAACAAAATTTCAGAGCCAATCCGTATGGACATTGATAATTTCCTGAAAGAAAATAAATACAGTATGCGCGAGGAAAACTCCATCCGCGCCGACTACTATGAAACAAAGAAAAATGAATATATGGTCTCGCTCAAAATTTTAGAGCGCGGCAACCCGATTATTGATATTGGCTTATCGGTTCCGTCGGAGCTAGAGGCTGAAATCCTGTGCAACAACTGGTCAAAAAAGAGCTCGGAAATCTACGCCCATATTTTTTCCTCCCTGACCGGCGATTTTGATTGAATCTGCCCTTTTACATCCCGCCTTAGGCCTTCCTTTCCGTTTCATCTTCTGTAAGTTCCACGCCGCTTCCCTTATCGATACATTCCCATATCTCATCCCGCCCATGCTTTGTCTGGGCGGAGAAGGCAATCAGCTGTGTGCCGGGCTTTAGCCCGAGGGTTCTGCGGATGAGCGCAAGCTGTTTTTCCTTCTGGCTGCGGTTGATTTTGTCAAGCTTCGTCGCGATGATAATTGGCTCATAGCCCTGATATACAATCCATTCGTACATATCCTTGTCATTCGCCGACGGCTCATGCCGGATGTCCACCAACAAAAAAATTTTGCGCAGCTGCTTTGAGCTTCTTAAATACCGCTCAATCATCTTGCCCCATTTTGCCTTTAGTTCCTGTGATACCTTCGCGTAGCCATACCCCGGCAAATCCACAAAATAAAGCTCATGCTCGATGTTATAAAAATTTATGGTCTGCGTTTTTCCCGGCTGCGACGACGTTCTTGCATAAGAACGCCGGAACATCAGCGCATTGATAAGCGATGATTTTCCGACGTTCGATTTTCCGGCAAACGCAAACTCCGGCAGGGAATTTTCCGGCAGTGTGCTTGTAATCCCACACACGGTCTCCAATTCCACAAAATTCACATTCTGCCTTGTCTGCTTATTTTCTTCCATGCCCTCACTCCTTGTTTTATATTCCGCATACGCCCTTCCAGTTCCCGATGGTTGGCCGGACATATGCTTAGAGTTTCTCGGCAAACGCTTCCCGCACAACTTCCTCCATCGTCTCCACCAGTACAATGCGCATGCCGTCGGTAATCTCTTCCTCAAGCTCCTTTACATCGCTCTCGTTCTTTTTGGGAACCAGCACAAGTGTAATGCCTGCCGTCTTTGCCGCCAAAAGCTTTTCCTTTACGCCGCCGATTGGCAGCACCCTGCCGCGCAGCGTAACCTCACCCGTCATCGCTAAGTCCGCCCGCACTTTTTTCCCTGTCACAGCAGAAAGTACGGCAACGGACAGCGCGGTCCCCGCAGAAGGTCCGTCCTTTGGCACAGCCCCCTCCGGGATATGCAGATGCAAATCATGCTTCTCAAAATAATCGTCCGCCACCTTATATTCCGGTGCAACCGACCGCACATAGCTGATTGCCGTGCGCGCCGACTCCTTCATCACATCGCCAAGCTTTCCCGTCAGCTCAACATTTCCCTTTCCCGGCATCGTATTTATCTCGATAGAGAGCGTATCGCCGCCCGCGGAGGTGACCGCAAGCCCGCGGACAATCCCGACCGCGTCCTGACGGTTTTTCTTTTCTTTCTCGTGTTTTACAGGTCCCAAAAACTCTGCCAGGTTCTTATCCGTAACACGCACCTTTTCAATGCTCTCGTCTTTTGCCATCAACAGCACCGTCTTGCGCATACATTCCCCGATTTTGCGCTCTAAGGAACGCACGCCCGCCTCGGCTGTATAGCCTGAAATTATCTTATCAATCGCTTTGTCCGAAATTGTAAATTTCTTTGTATTCAGCCCGTTCTTGCGCAGCTGCTTTTTCACAAGATGCTCCTTGGCGATATGGCGTTTTTCCGTCGCCGTGTAGGAATTCACCTCAATGACCTCCATGCGGTCAAGCAGCGGCGCAGGAATCGTCTGCGTTGTATTTGCCGTCGCGATAAAAAGCACCTTCGACAAATCCACCGGAAGCTCCACATAATGGTCGATGAATTTTGAATTCTGCTCCCCGTCAAGCACTTCAAGCATTGCTGCCGCAGGGTCTCCCTTATAATCGCTTGCCATCTTGTCAATCTCATCCAAAAGCATAAGCGGGTTTTTTACCCCCGCTGATTTCAGCCCGCTTATAATGCGACCCGGCAATGCCCCGACATAGGTTCTGCGGTGCCCGCGGATTTCCGCCTCATCCCGCACCCCGCCAAGGCAAATCCTGACATATTTCTTTTCAAGCGCTTTTGCGACCGAGCGCGCAATCGAGGTTTTCCCGGTCCCCGGCGGTCCGACCAGGCAGATAATCGGTGCGTCCGCCTGGTACGCCCTCGCACGCACTGCAAGGAATTCCAACACACGCTCCTTTACTTTCTTCAGACCATAATGGTCCTGCTCAAGCACACGCTCCGCGTTTCGGATATCCTCATTGTCCTTGCTCTGCTTATCCCACGGCAATGCCAGAAGCGTTTCAAGATACCCCCTTGAGACCGCGCTCTCCGAAACAGAACCATTCACCGCGCGGAATCTCCGGATTTCCTGCCTTATGCTCTCCTTAATCTCCTCGCTCGCTTCTAACTCCCCGCACTGTTTTTCGAATTTATCCGCATCGCCAAGCTGGTTTGCATCGCCCAATTCCTCCTGAATCAGCCGGAGCTGTTCCCGCAGCATATAGTCGCGCTGGTTTTTATCAATATGCGCCTTTACCATTTCTTGGATTCCTTTTTGGATGCGCAGGACATTGACCTCGTTCGCCAGCACGACCGCTTCTGCTTTAAACTGCCCAATCAGTCCGAAACCCGCGAGTATCATCTCCTTCTCCGGCACCGAAAGAGGAAGCTGTACCGGAAGCTGCTCCATCAGTTTCTCAAGGTCCTGCGTCTCCAGCAGATTTTTTAACACTTCGCGGCTTAACCTCGCATTTTCATTCCCATAGCTTTGCAAAAGCTCCTGGAGGCTGCGCAGCATCGCTTCCCTCTCGCTTTTCGTCGGTTCCTCCCCGACTGGCACCTGCATGGTCTCCGCGGTAAAATATTTTCCAGCATCCGCCATGGAAACAAGCTGCGCCCGGTATTCCCCGACCGCAAGCACACGAATCACATTCTCCGGCAGCTTGATCAACTGCTTAATCATCGTGACCGTACCGTAGGCATACAAATCCTGCACGTCCGGCTCCTCAACATTTCCATTCTGCTGCGTCACCACGAAAACGCGCTGCTGCTGACGCATTGCCACCTCCACGGCGGCAATGCTCTCTTTCTTTCGGATATCAAAATGTATCATCATCCCGGGCATCACAACAATGTTGCGCAGCACCACAAGTGGCATTGCCACAATCTCATTTTTTCCCGTCTCATCCATATCTGAATACCTTTCTAACTAAGCAATCTCATCCGTGCTATGCTTCGCGGAACGCCTGCGCATCTGCTTTTTCGCCTGGGCGCCCTCCATGCGGACAAGTTTTGGCTGTTCCGTTCCTTCTGCCGCCTCCTTTGTAACCACACATTTGACGACATCGGTCTCGGTCGGAATCGTATACATTGACTCCATCATGACCGCCTCAAGGATAGCGCGCAGGCCTCTCGCCCCGGTCTTGCGCTCAAACGAGCGTTTTGCGATAACCTCAAGTGCCTCCGGCGTAAACTCCAGTTCCACGCCGTCTAGCTCAAACAGTTTCCTGTATTGCTTTGCCAATGCATTCCTTGGCTCTGCGAGGATGCGCACAAGGGATTTCTCATCCAGAAGATCCATCGCCGCCACCACCGGAACACGCCCCACAAATTCCGGAATCATGCCAAATTTAATTAAATCCTGCGGCAATGCCTGGCGCAGCAGCTCCCCGATATCCTTTTTCTGCCCGACCGTGACATCACCGTTAAAGCCGATGGTCTTCTGGCCGACCCTCGACTCGACAATTTTCTCAAGCCCGTCGAATGCCCCTCCACAGATAAAGAGGATATTCGTCGTGTCAATCTGCAAAAACTCCTGATGCGGGTGCTTTCTCCCGCCCTGCGGCGGCACCGAAGCAACGGTTCCCTCAAGAATCTTTAGCAGAGCCTGCTGTACCCCTTCCCCCGAAACGTCGCGGGTGATGGAAGTATTTTCTGATTTTCTTGTGATTTTATCAATCTCATCAATATAGATAATGCCATACTGCGCACGTTCAATCTCATAATCCGCCGCCTGGATAATCTTAAGCAGGATGTTCTCCACGTCCTCACCGACATATCCAGCCTCCGTCAGCGCGGTCGCATCCGCAATCGCAAACGGCACATTCAAAATCTTTGCAAGTGTCTGGGCCAGATACGTCTTCCCGGAACCGGTCGGCCCAATCAGCAGGATGTTGCTTTTTTGCAGCTCAACATCCAAATCGCGTTCTCCTAAAATCCTCTTATAGTGGTTATACACCGAAACGGCAAGCGCCCGCTTCGCATCGTCCTGGCCAATCACATACTGGTCCAGATAATCCTTTATCTCCTTCGGCTTTAAAAGGTTGACCATACCATCATCGTACTCTAAAGGCGAATTTTCATTCTCCTCCTCGATAATCTCGATGCAAAGCCCGATGCATTCATCGCAAATATGAACCCCTTTGGGTCCTACTATCAGGCGCTTTACCTGGTGCTGGCTTCTCCCACAGAAAGAACAGTACAGCATCTGATTTTCATCATTCTTCGTCGCCATTTTCCGCCTCCATATTGATACCCCTTTTCCATTCATCGTTTTGCACACCCGCAGCGCATTACTGGCGCTTTGTCACAATGCTGTCAATGATACCATAATCAAGCGCTTCCTGCGCGGACATATAGTAATCGCGCTCCGTGTCCGCCGCAATCACATCGTAAGGCTTGCCGGTATTTTCGGCGAGCATCGCATTCAATTTCTTCTTTGTCTTTAAAATATTCTCCGCCACAATCTGGATTTCGGTCGCCTGCCCCCTTGCCCCGCCGGACGGCTGATGAATCATAATCTCCGCATTCGGCAGCGCCATACGCTTGCCCTTCGTTCCGCCCGCAAGCAAAAACGCGCCCATGCTTGCCGCCATGCCGATACAGATGGTCGAAACATCGCTCTTGATGAACTGCATGGTATCATAGATTGCCATGCCCGCGGTCACCGAACCTCCCGGGCTGTTGATATAAAGGCTGATATCCTTGCCCGGGTCTTCCGCCTCAAGGAAAAGAAGCTGCGCTACGATTATGCTCGCGCTCACATCCGTCACTTCCTCGCCCAGAAAAATAATGCGGTCCTTCAAAAGCCTTGAATAAATGTCGTAGGAACGCTCCCCTCTGCTCGTCTGCTCAATTACATAAGGTACTAAACTCATCTGCTTCATCCTCCTATCAAAAGTTCCGCTGTATTATAATTTTGCATTACCCACCATGCTCAAAAATGCGGGAACGATTTTTCCGGAAATCATTCCCGCATCCTGTCTGCCTCCGCCGATTATGCTTCCACTGCCTGCCCTGCCACAAAGTCAATCGCTTTTTGTACCTGCAGGTCCGTCGTCAGAAGCTTTTTCTCATCCTCGCCAAGCATTTCCTTTACCTTGTCAAGTTCCATGTTATAATTTTCCGCCATGCGCTTCATCTCATCCTCAAGTTCCTCATCCGAAATCGTGATATTCTCTGCCTTCACAATCTCCTCAAGCACAAGCCTGCTCTGGATGCGCTTTAACGCCTGCGGCTCGAGTGTCTCCAAAAACTTCTGCGGGGTTATGCCGGTAAACTGCATATACTGCTCCAGGCTAAGCCCCTGCATACGGAGCCTTTGCGCAAACTCATCCGCCATCTGGCGCTTCTGCGTCTCAACCATCGGCTGCGGGATATCCATCTGTGCATTCTCCACAATCTTTTCGATAACGGCATCCTCCTTTACGGACTTTGCCTCCTTTTCCTTCTTCCCGGCAATCTCCTTGCGGATGCTCTCTTTATATTCCTCAAGCGTATCGTACTCCGAAACATCCTGCGCGAAATCATCATCAAGTTCCGGAAGTTCCTTCATCTTGATGCCCTTGACCGTAACTTTAAACATCGCAGGCTTGCCCGCAAGCTCCGGGGCATGGTACTCCTGTGGGAAGGTAACATTTACCTCGCACTCCTCGCCGATATTCTTTCCGACAAGCTGGTCTTCAAACGTATCAATGAAAGAATGGGAACCAATCTCAAGCTCATGGTTCGTTCCCTTTCCGCCCTCAAACGCAACGCCGTCCGTAAAGCCCTCGTAATCAATCGTCGCAATGTCGCCCATCGCAACCGCGCGGTCTTCCACGGTCACCGTCCTGGAATTCTGCTCCCTCGCCCTGTCAAGCTCCGCCGTTACCTCCTCCTCGCTCACCGCGATATCGGCCTTTTCCACCTCAATGCCCTTGTACTGTCCGAGCGTAACCGCCGGCTTTACCGCAACCTCCGCCGTGAAGATAAAGCTCTTGCCCTTCTCCACCTGCGTCACATCAATGGACGGCCTAGAAACAATCTCAAGGCCGCTCTCCTTCGCCGCCGCATCGTAAGCTTCCGGAATAATCTCATTCGCCGCATCCTCATAGAAAACACCCGCACCGTACATCTTCTCGATAATCGCGCGCGGTGCTTTGCCCTTGCGGAAGCCCTGCACATTAATCCTGCCCTTATTCTTATGATAAGCTTTCTCAAGCGCTTTTTCAAAATCCTCTGCGGTTGCTTCTATCGTAAGCTTTACCATATTCTTTCCCAAATCTTCAACCTGAAAACTCATCTGTTTCTTTCCTCCTTCAACTGTGCCGCTCTTTATTTATGCCAAAGCATCCCTGCCCCTGCCATTCCAAGGCTTTTCCACGCCTGACAGCATACGGACACATGATATCATTTTCCGATTATACCATGCTTTTTCCAAAAATGCTACTGTTTTTTTCAAAATCTGCAAATTTGCAGGCTTACAAACCAAGTTGCCACACACTTATGCTTCCTTCAAAGCCTCCAGCAGCTTTACGACGCGTTCCACCTTTTCCCTGCAAATCTCATCGGAAGCCGCCTCTACCATAACACGGACCACCGGCTCGGTTCCGCTGCCGCGCACCAGAATCCTGCCGTTTCCGCCAAGCTCCTCCTTCACGCGCTCCACCTCGGCAAGCACTCCCGCATCCGCCATCGCCGCCTCCTTATCGGGCACGCGGACATTGACCAGAAGCTGCGGATAAATCACAAGCTCCTTTGCAAGCTCCGAAAGCTTCTGCTTCTTCTCCAGCATCACTTCCATAACCTTTAACGAGGTCAGGATACCATCCCCCGTCACGGCATGTTTGCTGAAAATGATATGCCCGGAATCCTCACCGCCAAGGCAATGTCCGTTCTTTACCATATTCTCGGAGACATATTTATCCCCGACCGCCGTCTTCTCATAGCGGATATTCTTCGCGTCAAGCGCCTTGTAAAGCCCGAAATTAGACATGATTGTCGTCACAATCGTGTCATTGTGCAGTTCGCCGCGCTCATGCATGTAACAGCCGCACAGATACATAATTGCATCCCCGGAAAGCACCTTCCCGTTCTCGTCCACACACATACAGCGGTCCGCGTCGCCATCGTAGGCAAACCCGGCATCCAGTCCATTCTCCACCACGAATTTCTGCAGCTTTTCGATGTGGGTCGAGCCGCACTGCGCATTGATATTTGTTCCGTCCGGCTCATTGCTCATCACGTAGGTTTTCGCGCCGAGCGTATCAAAAACCCCCTTCGCCACGGTCGTAGCAGACCCGTTTGCAAGGTCAAGCCCGATTTTCATATCGCCAAAGGAGCGCGTCGCAAGCGAAATCAGGTAACCGATATAGCGGTGCCTGCCAATCGAATAATCCACCGTGCGCCCGACGTTCTCCCGCACCGCATAAGGCAGTTCCTGCGTCTTTTTGTCTAGGTACGCCTCAATCTCCTCCTCAACCGACGCCTCAAGCTTGTAACCCTTGCCATTGATTATTTTGATTCCATTGTCATAATAAGGGTTATGGCTCGCCGAAATCATGATGCCGCAGTCAAAATCCTCACTGCGCACAACAAAGGAAACACTCGGGGTCGGTGTTACATGCAGCAGATATACATCCGCCCCGCTCGCCGTAAGCCCCGCGGAAAGCGCATCCTCAAACATATAACTTGAGCGGCGCGTATCCTTGCCAATCACAATCTTCGCCTTGTGCTCCTTCCCGTAATACCAGCCCAAAAACCTCCCCACCATAAACGCGTGCTCCACCTTAAGGTCTACATTTGCCTCCCCGCGAAAACCATCTGTCCCGAAATATTTCCCCATGCCTTTTGCCATGCTCCTTTCTTATTTTCAAATTCCATGTCCCAAAAAAACGGCAATCATTTATACTATCACTATTCTATGCGTTTCATTTTTCCACTTTCCCACATTCCCAGACATATTTATTTCCAATGCCTTCCCTGCCATGGTATACATATTTTCTGATTGTACCATGCTTTTTTCCAAAATGCAAGCAGCCCGCCT
Source organism: uncultured Lachnospiraceae bacterium (assembly GCA_910579615.1). Lineage (GTDB taxonomy): Bacteria > Bacillota > Clostridia > Lachnospirales > Lachnospiraceae > RGIG4057. Next base: position 27,561 of record CAJTUA010000001.1, read on the forward strand.
GTTTTTTTCCAAAACCACAAAGCGGACTGCCTGCAAACGCATTTCCCTAAAAACACTGCAAAATTTTCTGTTCCCGTGGGACCTTCCTACTCCTTTGCACGGTCAATCTCGTTTCGCACCTCCTGCATCTGGTAATCCAACATCTCAATCGAATCCGCGCAGGCTTTCAGCTTTTTCACAATCTCCTCCGCATTCTGCACATCCTTCTTATATTTTAACTTGTGCTCAAGACTTGCCCAGAAATCCATCGCAATCGTGCGGAACTGCACCTCCACCTTCCGGTAAATTTTCTCGCTCGAAAGAAAAATCGGTATCTCAATGATAATATGTAAGCTCCGGTAACCGTTGGATTTCGGGCTCTTGATATAATCCTTCTTTTTTAAAAGAATAATATCGTCCTGCCGGATAAAAAGCTCCACAAGCCGGTAAATATCATCCGGAAAGGAACAGATAACCCGCACCCCCGCGACATCCGCCAATTTTTCCTTTATATTTTCCACCGTGGCAGGCAGTCCTTTGCGCGTCAGCTTCTCGTAGATGCTCTCAGGCGACTTCAGCCTGCTTTTTATCGACTCAAAGGGATTTCGGTTGTACTGCATCGAAAACTCCGCGTTCAAAATCCGCAGCTTCGTTTCCACCTCCATAATGGCACTCTGGTACTGCATCATCAAATCATTGAACGGCCTTCCCTCTTTCAGTTTTTCGGACTGCATCTGGATAATGCGGTATTGCCTGTGCAGGCGCTGTGTCTGCCGCTCCACCTGCTGTTCGAGTTTGTTTTTATAATTAAACAGCTCCACCGCATTTTTAATCCGGTTCCGGACAATCGTCATATCAAACGGTTTGTGGATAAAATCCGAAACCCCCATCTCAAAGCAGCGGTTCTCCGTCTCGGTCGCCTGCTCGCCGCTTATGACAAGCACAGGGATGTTGCTAAGCCAACCGCACCGCTCCATCTCCTCAACCACCGCAAAACCGTCCATTTTTGGCATCTGCAAATCCAGAAGAATCGCCGCGATTTCATACTGGTATACCTGAAGCTTGCTTACTGCTTCCTCCCCATTCTCCGCAAGCTCCACAATATAGTCAACCTCAAGCATGTCTTTGAGCAATTCTCGGTTTACCGGCGCGTCATCCACCACCAATATCCTTTGCATAAAAACCTCCACGCTCCCCTGCCTGTGCTTTTATGTACACACATTTTCACGCCCGCACGCATAAAAATCCCTGCGCACAGGCGTGTCAACGCATCATAAACCACTTCCCGGAAGGTTCGCTTCTTTCTTCATCAAAATTCTCACACATCAAATCTATCGTATATTCTCCGCCCTGTTTATTTAATTTTACCATATTTTCAGGCTGAAATCCACTAAAATTTTAGAATTTTGACAAATTTTCGACGTCTTTATAACACATCGCCGGATATTTCCTGTCCGGGCGCACACAAAAGCTTCAAAAACCCATCCACAGGCATACTCCCCATATCCCCCTTTTGCCTGTCACGGACGGAAACGCTGCCCTCTTTCCTCTCGTTCTCCCCGACAATCAGCAAATATGGCACCCGCTCCATCCTTGCCTCGCGAATCTTATACCCAATTTTTTCCGCCCGGACGTCCACCTCACAGCGAATCCCCGCCGCCTTCAAAATCCCTTCCACTTCATGCGCATAACCCACAAAACGGTCAGAAATCGGCAGCAGCTTTGCCTGCACAGGGGCAAGCCATAGCGGGAACTTTCCTGCATAATGCTCAATCAGAATCCCGATAAAGCGCTCCATTGAGCCAAACACGACCCGGTGAACCATAATCGGCTGGTGTTTTTTCCCATCTGCCCCCATATACTCCGCCCCAAAACGTGCTGGAAGCTGGAAATCCGACTGGATGGAACCGCACTGCCATCTCCTCCCAAGCGAATCCTCCAGATGGAAATCAATTTTTGGCCCGTAAAATGCACCATCCCCCTCATTGACCGTGTAGGAACAACCCATATCCTCAAGCGCCTCCCGCAGCCCGTTTGTGGCAAGCTCCCAGTCCTCATCACTGCCAATCGAATTTTCCGGTCTCGTTGACAGCTCAATATGGTACTTGAACCCAAACCTGGAATACACCTCGTCAATCAGGCGCACCACGCCCTGTATCTCCCCCTGAATCTGCTCCGGCATCATGAAAATATGTGCATCATCCTGCGTAAAACACCGCGCGCGCATCAGCCCGTGCAGCACTCCCGATTTCTCGTTGCGGTGCACCACCCCAAGCTCCCCGACACGCATTGGAAGGTCACGCCAGGAGCGCGGCCTGCTCTTATACACAAGCATGGCACCCGGGCAATTCATCGGCTTTAACGCGAAATCCGCGCCGTCAACCTCCGACGTATACATCGTTTCACGGTAATGCTCCCAGTGCCCCGATGTTTCCCATAAGCTTTTGTTTAACATGATTGGTGTTGCAATCTCCACATAGCCCTCCCGCGCGTGGATTTTCCGCCAGTAATCCATCAGCAGGTTTTTCAAAACCAATCCTTTTGGCAGATAGAACGGCAATCCCGGTCCTTCGTCAAACATTTCAAACAATTCCAGCTCCCTGCCAAGCTTTCGGTGGTCACGCTTTTTCGCCTCCTCACGCCGCTTTAAATATTCCGAAAGCATCTCCTGGTTCGGAAATGCCACCCCATAGATTCTCGTCAGCATCTTATTTTTCTCATCGCCCCGCCAGTACGCCCCGGCAACGGACAGCAGCTTCACCGCCTTTACTGCACTCGTATACGCCACATGCGGTCCTGCGCAAAACTCCACATACTCTCCCTGCTGATAAAAGCTTAACGCCTCCCCTTCTGGAATCCCGCAAATCAGCTCCTCCTTATATGGTTCTGCCTTCTCCCCCATGTACTTTAACGCTTCCTCCCTGCCCATCGTAAACGTGCGCAGCTGCAAATTCTCCTTTACGATTTTTTTCATCTCCTGTTCGATTCCCTCCAGGTTTTCTGCCGAAAACTCGAAATTAAATTCGAAATCATAGTAAAACCCATCCGCAACCGCAGGCCCAATGGCACATTTCGTTTCCGGATACAGCCTTTTTACCGCCTGTGCCAGAATATGCGCCGCCGTGTGCCAAAATGCCTTTTTTCCAAGCTCCTCCTCAAATGATGCCTCACAGATGGAACCATCCCTCATACAAATTTTCATGTTTCCCGTCCTTTCCTGACCATTCCCTGGCCAATGCATGATATTTATAGATTTGTAATCAGCAAAAGGAAAAGCACCCTTGCGGGCACAGCAAAAATGCCATGTCCTTAAGGGTGCTCTCATGCACGGTTCCACCTTAATTTTTCACTTCAGGTTCCAACAAACCCTAACCTTTAACGCAGGTATACGTCGGCGCTTACTCTGCTTTGGGCACCGCGGCTCCAGAATGGTTTTCACAAAGAATCCGCATAAGCATCTTCCACCAATGTGATGCTCTCTCTGGATGCGATGGGCTTTGTTACTTGTTTCCGTCATTGCTTTTCCTATGCTAATTATGGTCATTATAACAGGAAGACGGAAAAATGTCAAGGAGTTTGTGCACTAATATTTCGTAAAACAGCTTCTACGCGTGCGGGAACTCCCTTGAGTACGAATAAATCCTGACATACTGCTTCATCTTCTGATACAAATCCTGCATCTGTTCCTCCGTTATGTCGCCGCAGACCGTAAATTCTCTCACCCTGCTGCCTGCAAACACTTCAAAATCCTGCCGCACCCCCGCTGCCATCCCTACATTTTCAAGGCATGGATGGTTTTTATAAATCCCCACATCCACCACCGGATAGATGAAATTCTTTAACTTTACAAGCTTTGGCACTGCAAAAAGCCCTTCCTCATTCCGCGCCGCCGCCCCAAGATGAAATTCCGTAAGCTTTGGCAGCGCCTTAAGAAAATCCAAATCGTCCAGCACATGCCAGCACAAATCCAGTTTTTTTAGATGTTTCAGCGCTGTAAGGAAACAGCCGTCATGCAGCCCCATCCTCTCGATTCGCAGCTCCCAAAGCCCCGTAAATGCTGCCAGCTCTTCCGGCTTTATCCCCGTAACCTCCCGAACCTGAAGGCTTTTTAATGTCTTTATCACAGAAAGCTTCTGCAGCCCGAACGCATCCATCACATTCAGCCCCAGCTCCTTTAGCGCAGGCGCTGCCGCAAGCGCCATAAGACCTTCCCCGGAAAACGTACACCGCGCCATAATCAGCTTTTTGAGCTGCCCCGCCTTCGCGATGCTCCCAAAATTTACCAATTCACAATCGTGCAGGATAAGCTCCTTTAAATTCTCCATCTGGCCAAACAGCGTACAGTCCACGGTTTCGTTGGAAAGCCGCATAATTTTTTCCTTTGCCAAAACACTTTTTGCCACCGCCTGGCACATATAATGCTTTTGCCAAAAACCCGCCGGAAGGGAAATTTCCACCGAACTGCCTTCCCCTGCTGGTTCGGTCAGTTTCTCCAGTGAGTTAAACAAATGCCCGGAAGCCTCCATCAAAAATGCTTCCTCCTCATCCGCCGCATCTACGGTAAGAACGCCTTCTCTTAACCATCCTGTCATTATCCCAAAAAAATCATCCATGCCATCCGCCAGAAGATAGGTCTGGTCAAAATCATAATCCACCGTGATAATCTGCCCGGATTTCCCGGATTTTGCCGGGGATAAATCCAGCACAAGGAATGCCCTGCTGCCGTCAAAGGCGAACGGAATCCAGCAAAGCTCACACATTGGCGCCTCCTGAATTGCCCTTGTCCCCATCGCCGTCAGCTCATCCTCCGCCCTCCTGAAAAAATCAAGTTCCAGAAGCACGCTCTTAACAGGAAGAAATTCCAGCCCTGCAAAAAATCCGGTCTCCCTGGACAAATCCGTTCCGTCAAACGTTCGGTATAGCTCCACAAAATCTGCCGGGAGCGCGCAGCCTGCGGCCGTTTCCAACTGCAAAATTTCCTCCTCTTTTGCCCCGGCATTCAGACGCTTCCGAATGTCCGGAAAAATAGATTGTAATTCTTTGAGATAATTTTCTAAATTTTTCATGATATTATGTTTTATTTTGAGTTCCGTATGTACGGGTCACATGCTGTTACAAATATGATTTTGTACGGTTTAAGTCGGTTACCAGGTCGGGATTGTCCTTCTTCATCCGCTCCACCAACACTTGCCCCAACTCAGGATTCTCAATTATTGCCTCAAGCTCTTTCTGTGTAATCCCCACAAGCTGCATGAAATCTGTGCGCCCGTAAACCGTATCCACGCCCTCCACCTCGGTATCATTGACAATCAAAAGCCCTGTGACGGCAGACTCCCTCTCCGCACAAATGGAAGCCCCGCCAAAAGAAACATACTGGAACGGCTGGAAAAATTTTTCCTGTTGGTATGTATAGCGCGCAAGATTCCCCAACAGCCCAATCGCCCACATACATTTTTCATTCTCCGTCTCTGCCAGCTTTATGGTCATCTCATAGCCCCATTTGCTCCATTCGCCGCCGAACGCCTCCTCATCAAAATACAGCTCCGTCATACCGAAGGTTACGATATGCTTATAGCCCTTCTTTGAGGTATAAATGGTGTAACCGTCCAGATAATCCTCCCCTCCAAACCCCACCCTTGCCAATAATTTCGTGGCATAATGGTCACTAGTGCAGCCCGGGTCAGCATACACCTTCCCAAAGGCATCCTCGATTGCTTCCCAACCCGGTGCCCACTCCTCGTCCTCTTTCCCTAATCTCTGAAATTCCTCCAACGTCATACGATATCCCCCTTTCTTTCCCTCCGCCATTTTTCGTACTGTCCGGACTCTAATCCCATTATAGATTTTGCAGGATTCTCTGTCAAGGACAAGACTGTACAAATATTTTGTCCCCTGAAAGCTTTACCTGAAAAACCACCAGAAATTGACGGTGTCTCTCTTCATATGCTACAATGCAGTATAATTGAAATATTTTTCTGGTGAAAGGGCATCTTTGCCCTATATCCAAATCCGGCAAAAAATTTACCAAAAAACCAGGTTGGATTTTTCATTTTTTCCTGTCTTATTTAATAGAAGGAGGTGAACACAATGGACGATTCCGACATCATTGCCCTATATTTTGACCGGGATGAATCCGCCATCCCACAGACCGCCGCCAAATACGGCACGTACTGCTACGCCATCGCCGAACATATTCTTGCAAACCATGAGGATTCGGAAGAATGTGTCAATGATACCTGGCTCCATGCATGGAATGCCATGCCGCCGACACACCCCGCGCACCTGAAATTATTTTTGGCACGCATCGCGCGCAACCTTGCATTCAACCGTTTCCATGCGCGAAAAACAGCCAGGCGCGGCAGCGGGGAAATGCTGCTTGTGCTCGATGAACTTGCAGAAACCATCGCCGACGCGCGGACAACGGAAGGTGTGGTTGAAGAAAAGGAGCTTTCCGGCTGCATCAGCCGCTTCCTGCACACCCTGCCGGAACGCGACTGCGGAATTTTCTTAAAGCGTTATTTTTATGTTTTACCCGTGCGGGAAATCGCGGCACAGTACCAGCTTTCCGAAAAGCACACCAGCACAGCCCTTTCCCGGACAAGAAAAAAACTGGCTGCTTATTTGAGGAAGGAAGGGTATTTTCTATGAAAACCTTCTGACCAAAAATATGATTTTAATACGAATGGAGGTTTCCTATGAAACAAGAAATGCTATTAAAACAAGAAAAATTATTTGAAGCCATCGGACATGTTGACGATGCACTGCTTGCACGGCTTTCATCTCCGGAAAGTATATCCGATGCACCGCCAGGACATCTGCCGAAGAGCAAACCACAGGCAAAAACCCGGTTTGCCCTCGCCTTTTGCGCCGCCTGCCTGGTATTCGCGGCATTTTTCCTTCCAAAGTTTTTGGGCAGGAAAAGCGCGGACTTTTTCCAGCTCTCCGATGCCTCCCACGGCGTGAAAGTCTCGCTTATGGAAAAACCACCAGAAGTTATGGTCAATTCTTCCGGCGACCTTATCTGGCTAACGGAGGAGCAATTGTTTACCCACTTTAACACGGATATTTTTAAAGGAAATATCACGGATATCCAGAACATTATCCTCGACTTTAACGGCGAGAAAGAATACGGTGCCATCGCCTCCATCTATGTGGAAAAGGTATTCCGCGGAAACTGCCAGACCGGGGATACGGTAAAAATGCTTCTGCCCTGCATGATTGACGTAGAAGGGCTTTGGGTATCCGGCACAGATGTGGTTTCTAAAATGCGCGTTGGTATGCATGGCATTTTTATGCCGATGGTTTACGATGATTATAGCTTCCGGGAGGAAAATGGCGCACGGCTCTTACTTACCGACCTTGTCCCTTACGGCCTTGCGGACGGCGAACGGTACTGCTTCCTACAGACGCAGGACGGTCTGGTTTTTGCCCGTTTTGCCTATGAGAGCATCGCAGAGGCATCTTCACTCGCCGAAATTGAAAATTATATTGAAAAAATGTTGGAAAAGGTTTCAGAACAATGATTTCACCGCAGGGGCGCGCAAATGGCAGGGATTTTTTTTGCGCGCCCTGTGTTGCTTTTTTTCGATAATTTATCAGCAAGAATCGTTAAACGGCGTTCCCTCCCTTACGACGCCCTAAAAACCTTAACCTCTCCCACCCCACCAACAAAATGCATCCTGCCGCATAACAAACAATATCCTTCCAGTCAAAAACCGACCCGAGGAGAATCCGCAAAAAGCGGTTCCCCTCAAGCCCCAGACGCTCTGCCAGATGGAAATACTGTAAGATTTCCACACCCACCGCAAAGAAAAATATATACAGCGGCAAATGTCTGCAGCGCCCCAAAAGAAAAATCTGCGCAAAACAGTACACAACGATAACAACGAGCACATCCCCCAGGTACGGTCTTACAAACGCATCGTGCACAAACAAGGCAATCAGGACTTCCACTGCAAGAAGCGCCAAAAATGCTGCTGCGCAAAAAAGCCTCCCACCCCACATTTTACTCTTTCCCGCCATCCGCAGCCTCTTCCTCCATGCCTGCCGCAAACGCAAGAATCGAAAACGCCTTCTCCTTTGAGCCTTCCGACATCCGGATTTCAACCGTGTGCTCCGCTTCCTCGCGTCCCTTGATAATCTGCACCGGAACCGGATTGTTCCATCCGCCGTCCGAATAGCCATCCACTTTCATCACAAATTCACCGTCCACATACACGTCCACGCTCCCAAACTTCTTGTCGCTGCTCTGCTTGTACGCCATCAAAAGCCCCTTGCAGGTAAGCTTCATCTCAAACGCTTCCTCACCGCCATCCGTTCCATGCATCCAGTTATCCGGGAAGGTCTTCGGCTTTTCCCCATAGCGGTAGCTCCCAAGCGTTTTATCATTTTCCGAAAAACTGCCCGGGGAAAGCTCCGTCACCGCGTCCTGCCTTGCCGCATCAATCATAACCACATGCTCGTAAGTATCGCCGTACCAACTTTTTTCCGGCATGGTATATGGCTCGTCTGCCGCCGCCGCATCCAACTGCTCAAACATATATTGAATGCAGTCTGCCATAATTCCGTGTCCGTACTGCGTCGGATGGTAAATATCCGAGAAAAACAAATCCTCATCCAACGTATGCTCCACATCCAGAGCCGGAACTACCGCATCCAGGATACTAATCATTGGCAGGCCATAGAGTTTCCCAAGCGGCGTATAATCCGACTGCATATTCCAACGCGACTGGAATACAGCGAAAACCAATACAACCGCAGGCTCATTCTCTGCACTGTACACTTTGCGAATCAGGGATTCAAATGCCTCCCCCTTCGTCGGCTCCTGCCAGTCATTCACGGAAAACTCAATAAAAACAATGTCCGGCAGCTTTCCGGAAAGTTCCACAATATCCCGGTCATAGCGCATAATCCCAAGCGCTGAGGACGTTCCGCCAAGCCCCGCATTGACAAAGCTCACATTCCCTTTGTCCTTTGTTCCGGTAAGCTCCACAAAACCGTCGTAGGATTTCGTTACATAGCAAGTCGCATCGGAAGCATTCGCCCCTTCCGTGATGGAGCCGCCAATATATCCAAGCAGCACATTCTCCCCGTTTCTTGCCTTCTCAAGCACCTTTTTCACCCGGTAATTGTTGCCCGCAGAAAGCAGGGAACGTTCTATCATATCCTGATAGATTTCCTCCTGCGTTCTGGTGTCCTCGTCCGTTCCTCCCGAAATCTCCGGCGTTACCGTGGCAGCCGGCGTCAGGGTTGGCACTGGCGGGATTCCAACCTGCGTCGGTTCCGGCGTGGCATCTTCTGGATTCTGCTGTCCATTTTCTTTTCCGCCTTCCCCGCTCCCTATCTCGCTGTCTTCCTTTCCGACATCCGCCCCGTCTTCCATTTGTCCGGTTCCATCCTTCTTTTGCCCCTCATTTGGCTCTGCACCATCCGTCTGTGCCGTTCCCGTCACGTTTGCACTTCCTTTCTCCGCGTCCGCATCCTTGCCACAGCCCGCGGCAAATAACAGTGTCATCCCAAAAAACATTCCTGCCAGAATATTTTTTCGTCCCATTCTTTCCCCCGTTTCTGCACCGCCCCTGACCTCTTTCCGGACATCGCTACAGCGCCAAACAAAAATTTTAGTTGTCGTTGTTATTTTAATTCATATGGCTTTATTCGGCAAGTATCTTTTCTCTCTTTTTGTTGAATTATCCTACTGACTCGGCGTATTATTAACACGGGAGTTTGACAGTTGAAGATGCTTTACACGATGCCTGTGCTTTCCGCACAGACTACCAATTCATCACAAAAAGTCAAATGAAAACAATCCAAAAGAAAAATAAATACAGGGATTCATAGAAAATAGAGTTTCGTAATTTGGTTTGTTATGGTATAATATCCGCAAGGCATTATACCTGCGCGCTGTCAGGCAAAAAACAGCGCAGAAAAGAGGAATCCTATGAAATACACAAATCCTGTTGTCAAGGGCTTTTATCCCGACCCAAGCGTCTGCGCGGCAAACGGCAAATACTACATGGTCTGCAGCTCCTTCCAGTATTTCCCCGGCGTACCGCTCTTTGAGAGCACTGACCTGGTAAATTGGACACAGATTGGCCACGTCCTGACCCGCAAAAACCAGGTGATGCTTGAAGGTATTGCAAGCTCCGGCGGCGTTTTCGCGCCAACCATCCGCTTTTGGAACGGGCGCTTTTACATGGTAACCACCAACAACACCACACACGAGAATTTCTATGTTTCCACCGATGACATTTACGGCGAATGGTCCGACCCGATTTCGGTGAACCAGGGCGGCATTGACCCTTCCTTGTATTTCGAGGACGGGCATACATATTTTATCAGCAATGGCAGCGATGCGGACGGGATATCCGGTGTTGTCCAGTGCGAGATTGACCCTGCAACCGGCAAAAAGCTCACAAAAAGCCGTACCATCTGGCAGGGCTCCGGCGGACGCTTCCTTGAAAGCCCGCATATGTACCGAATCAATGGAACCTATTATCTGATGGCAGCGGAGGGCGGAACCGAATACGGGCATATGATTACCTGCGCGCGTGCGCATTCGGTCTGGGGACCTTTTACCTCAAACCCGCACAATCCGGTGCTCACCAACCGCAACAAAGCCCCCTACATCATCCAGGGCATCGGGCACGGCGATTTGGTGCAGGACACTTACGGCAACTGGCATATCATAAGCCTGGGCTTCCGCCAACAGCACCTCTGGATGCCGTACCACAATCTAGGACGCGAAGTTTTCCTGACACCCGTTTCTTTCAAAGAGGATGGCTGGTTTTATGCGGGGGCAGACGGCACGACCGATGCGTCTTACGAGATTGAGGGAGATTTTACACAGGAAATTAAGTCGGAATATACCTTTGCCAATACCAGCCCAGACATTGACTGGTGCTATCTGCGCCACCCGGAACCTGCCAATTATGAATTTTCCGAGGCGGAATATGTATTGCATGGCTGCAAGTATACACTTGACGATACTGCCTCACCAACCTTTTTCGGATTGCGTCAGCGTGATTTTGTGATGGAATTTTGTGCGGAGGTTGCAATTGACGGCGGTGAAGCAGGGCTTACGGCGTATATGTGCGAAAATGAGCATTATGATATTGCGGTGCAAAAGGGAATGGATGGATATGAAGCCGTGCTGAAATTAAATATTGGTGGGATTAAGCATGTGCAGGCAGTGCTGCCGCTGAAGGGGGCAAAAGCAAGGCTTGTTGTGCGGGCGGACAATTTCCGGTATAATTTTTTTGTTGCTGCGGAAGATGCGCTTCCTGAAAAGGCACACACAGCGGAAAAAGACAATGATGTCAAAGAAAGCAGCATTTCTGCACAAAGCGATACTGCTGCAAAAATGAAAGAGTATTTTCTTGGCTGCGGACAGGCAAAATATCTGACAAGCGAAGTTTCTGGGGGATTTACTGGCGTGATTATGGCGCTTTATGCGGTTGGGGAAAATACGGCTCGGTTTAGGGAGTTTTATTGTCGGTATGCGGTGATGGAGAGGGAATAGAGTTGCTTGTTGTACAGGCTTGGGAGTGTGGATTTTTTGGGGGGATTTATTTATGGGGATGGAGGAAAAGAAAAGGGGGGCAAGACCGATAGGCGGTCTTGTCCCCCTTTTTTCTCTGAGAAGGAGGTGCCGCCCGTGTTTTGGCTTAGCACCGCATCCTCCTAATTTCACTTATATGGCAATACTTGAAGAGTTTTCCCAAATATACCAATAACCCACAGCCCTTTTATTGATAATCGAAGAACACTTTGGGATTCACACCCACCCCCTGCTCAATCATTTCCAACATCATCTTAGTGGTTAAATAATAATTCTCGGCAGAATGATATCTAAAATACGGATTTCTGATTTCATCTTTATTTCCTTTGTTTACAACTTTATCAATTGCCTCACAGATAGCATCTGACCTGCACGGCACATCCATAACAGAGTTCCCCCTAACTCTCCCATCCTGTCTATGCCCAATATTTATCGTGTATGCCTTCAGCGATGGAACCTCAATCAACCCCGATGAAGAATTTCCTATGAGCCCTAACGAATTCCTAACCAGAAAATGGTACCCGCTAGTAGGTAAATTCTCAAAATACTCACAATTATCATGGCTATCCACATAGCCTTTCACTTTATTGCGGATTATGTCAGCATGTGTGTCAGCATTCGCACCAAGAAAAACGAATTTATAATTATTATACCTGTCCACTGCCGATAACAACTCCATAATCTGTCCCATGGTGCTTGCGCTTGTCAGGGTTTCTGGATGGAATAGTACCACAAAGTATCGCGTCCCTTTTAACCCCATGACCCTATCAGGAACCATCTCCTCGTCAATCCCCAGACAATTTTCAGCGCCGAGCGCCCCAAGGTTGAACACCCTCTCCGGTTCCTCCCCCAACTGAATTACCCTTCTCCGATACTCCTCGGTCGCAGTAATGTGGAACAGGCTCATCTTTGTAATAGAATGCCTGATAAATTCATCATAGTTTCCAAAAGTTGCCTCGCCGCCATGCAAATGTAGAATCGGTATACGGTTCATTGCTGCCGCCGTAGCCACAGACAGCATCTCATACCTGTCCCCCAGGATAATCAGCAAATCCGCCCTGTTTTCCATGAAATACTCTCCAAATTTATCAAGCGCATCCGCCATGGAATGGATTACCCCCGCATTGCTTGATGGGTCGATTTTTATTTCAATTTCTGCCCCGACTTTAAATCCATCCCTATATATCAATTCAACCTGATGGCCATATTCGTTGCTCAGCAAGGCCCCCGTCACCAAAATTGACAAATCTATATCCGAATCTTCATTAAGAAGTTTTAGGTAATTACGAACTATGCCATAATCAGCCCTTGAACCAGTTGCAAATGATATTTTTCTTCGCTCCACTTTAATAATTCCCCTTCAGCCTTTCCTGCAAACAAAGTTCAGCAAATTTATAATCAAGTTCTGTATCTACGTCAACCGAATCAAATACATTCATTATATATCCTATCGCCCTATTTCCAAAAAAGTGTTTCTGCTGCAAATAGGCGTCAGGTTTTCCCATAAAAATAGCACCGTTAGGGGAATAATCCTTATATACCTGCCTTCTGTAACCGGCAAAATCTGTATCAAAATACTTAAGGGACTGGTCATCATCAATTGGGTTCACCAGGTGTTTATTATGTTCGGCCTCCTTCATGGAAACTAAAAAATCGAATTCTGAAAACCTGCTCTCAAACAGTTCCACAGCCTCCTGTATATGCTTACCGGTTCTCAGTGGTGACGTTGGCTGCAGCAGAACAAAATAATCAAAGTCCATTCTTATCTTAGAAAACAAATCTTCTATAACCATAAATGTTGTGGCTGTATCGTCCGCCAGCCTTCCTCCCCTATATATGACCTCAGCCCCATCTGCCGTTGCAATCCTGCCATATTTCTCAGAGTCCGTAGATACTATTACGCGCTCAAAGCAGGCGACACCAATGGCAGCTTCGATGGAATAATTCATCATAGGTTTTCCACACAAGTCAATAATATTTTTATCCTTCAGGCCTTTTGACCCTGACCGTGCAGGAATAATTGCAATTTTCTTCACTTCATATTCTCCTTGATTATATTTTCAACTTCTGTTTTTAGAATTTGGTAGCCTGCTTCATTGATGTGGAGTCCATCTGGTGTAAATTCTGCCTTTAAATCCCCATATTTATCATCCATAAAAGATGTGTCCAGCCATATTACTTTATCTTTCAATTTTTCTTTCAGCATCCTGTTTAGCTCATCAATCTTTTTATTGTTCCGGTCCATCCGGCCATTCGTGTGCAGGCACGACAAAAAAATAATCGTTGCAAACACATTTTTCCTTCTAATGTATTTCACTGTTTTCTCGATGCTTGAAACCATCTCTGAAATCGTATAGTCCCACACAATGTCATTTGTCCCATGCATAACGAGAAACACATCCGCATTGCAATTCAACTTATCGTCCCTCAGAATATAATTGTCATACTCAAAACTGGAAATACCTGAAATCCCACAGTTTCTGACCTTAAGTCCGGCTATCTCTGAAACATTCCACTGGTCGAGTTGTGAATGACCGACCAGGCAAATTGCTTTCTTATCCGGGGCATTCGATAATACATGTTCTTTTTCTTTCATCCGTTTCTCAATCATCCGGAGAACGATTGCTCTGTTTTCCTGCTTTTTCTTCAAAACAAGGGCAAGTTCAAAATCATTTGGCGTATTTATTACAACTGCCTCCCCATCCGGAACCATGAAAAACAAAGGCTTCTTATTTACCCCCCCCCCACGCACAAAAAGCATTGAATATTTGTCTACTCTTATTTTTATAGAAGGATATACTTTCCCCATCAAAGTCAAATGATGCCCTATTTCTTGCCGAAATAAGTTTTGTCCCATTGAACCACTCCACTGCCTGTTTAATCGTTAATGGTGTAATACAGGGAGCCCGCCCGGAAATAGTGAAAATACTCCCGCCCATATGTATGGCAGAAGGAGTAATGCGAAAATCAGGATAATGTCCATTACAGTAATCCGAGATTTTTACCGAATCAGTCATAATTTCAATTTCTGAAAAGCAGCCCGCATCCCTTACTGCCTCAATAACATGTGCATAGCATGGCTTCCCCCAAAGATCCAGTTCCAAAAAATTATTTGCTAACCTGCTATCCTCCCTACAATCTACAATACACCGCATAAGTTTATACCTCTTCGCTCATTCCTGCCATTCAAATCCTGCAAGCGTAATTAACTCATCCGCTCCAAAGTCCCGTTCCGCGGTCTTTCCAAGAACTTCATACCATCTCATAGGACTAATACCATTTCCAGGACGTTTACAAGTTATATTATCCTCTGCAAACACTTCCCCAGCCTTGATATTTCTCAACGCAACGATGGATTTTCTGGCAACTATTTTATTTTTCCGTTCCGACTCCGTCACAATCTTCTTACTGCTCCCTGCCATAACTTCTATGCGCCGTACATTCTCCACAAGAGCCCTTAACTCATCCGGGGTGGCTGAGGCCTTATGATCTGGGCCAGGGAAATTTTTATCCAACGTGAAATGTTTTTCTATCAGTGAGGCACCTAAAATAGCAGCCCCCACGGCAGCCACGTATCCTACAGAGTGGTCAGAAAAACCAACCGATACATCCGGAAAATTTTTCTTCAGATCCCCAATCGCAAGAATGTTCACATCCTTGTCCGGGGTCGGATACTCTGTATTACAATGAAGAAGAATAATGTCTTTTTCAGCGGTTCCTGCCTCCACCAAGACAGCAATGCAGGTTCTTATCTCTTCCACCGTTGCCATACCCGAAGAGACAATGATTTTCTTCCCCTCACGCCGAATTGCGCCAATCCGTTCAAGATATGGCAAATTTGTGATTTCCCCGGATGGAACCTTCCATAAACTCTGCCCGATAGAATCAAGGAAATCTATCGAGCCCATATCAAACGGCGTAGAGAATGCAACAAGACCAAGTTTCTTTGCATATGCCTTCAATTCCATCAAGTCATCATGTGACAGTTCTAACTTTGCTGTCATCTCAAGCTGGGAATCCGCGGCTCCTGTTGTCTCCTTCTGGTATTCGGCTTTCGGCGCATAGCATGAGATTAGATCCCTGGCTTTAAATGCCTGAAACTTAACCGCGTCTACCCCGCACGCCCTGGCCTCTTCCACCATTCTCATTGCCAGTTCTTTGCTGCCATTGTGATTGCAGCCAATTTCTGCAACAATAAATACTTTGTTCATTATGGAACCCCTCCCTATCCTAACATTGCACTTTTTTTAATTTCTTTTGCAGGAACCCCCGCAACCGTCACCCCGTCTCCCACATCAGAAATCACAACCGCACCCGCACCAATGGTAGACCAGGCCCCGATCTTTTTCTGCCCAACCGTAACAGAACATGTCCCCACAAACGTTCCTTCTCCGACTACCACATCACCATTGATAACAGAATTTGTTGATATGTTTGCGTGATTATGTACGGTACATCCATGCTCTACTAATGATTTCGTGTTAATGATACAGTTATTCCCAATAATTGCCCTGCTGTTGACTACGGACATTTTGCCGAAAAAACAGCCATTTCCAATCTTAGCTTCCGGCGATATAATCGCAGAACGGTCCACAACATTAATTAAACGAAGCTTCCCTGAACATAATCGGTCATACCAGTCTTTTCGTCTCTGATTGTTGCCGATGGCTATAAAGTAGAAATATTTTTCCGGATGTTCTATACCGTCTAATGAATGCCACAAGATTGGATGTCCAAGATGTTCCTCCTCTATGGAGAACTCATCAAGAAAGCCCTTGACCTTATAATTATAATAGTCAATGGAATCAAGCACCGACTTTGCATATCCGCCTGCCCCGATTATTATTAGTTTTTCCATAGTACCTCCAATGATTCCGTTTGTTCAGGGAGCAAAAATGAAATCCAAATCGCCAATAATCATCTTATCGGGAAATCTCCGGGTAACCTCCATTAAAAATTGATTCTCACATTTCCTATATTCCGGGGTGGTATCCGTAGTCTGTCCCAGCAACAATATATCACAAGAAAAACGATATGAAAAATCTCTTACATATGCCCTGATATTATCTTTTGAGAATAGAGAAGCATACATGATTTTATTTACTTTACATTTACCTTGATGTGTACGCTGATACAGCTCCGGATATCCAACATAAGCTTCATCCGGCAAAATCCCACTCCCAATCACATCTATCCCTGACGTTGCAAAATAAGTGCCCAGCCCTTCCTCAACCAAGATCCTTTTCCCACACCACTTTGCTATATTCTTTGTAATAGGATCTCTGTCATTGAAGAAATATAAATCCCTATTATACCACCAAAAGACTGGTCTGAGCGAAAACCACAATGTCTTGAGCTTTCCCAGTTTTCCTTTCGAAATCGTGATATACCTGGCATATTCAGTATCAGCAGGAGTTACACCGGATACATACTTCAGGATGATTATAGCTTTGACTCTGTTCTTTCTATGATTTTCCCTCGCCATCAAATCAGCAACCACATACTGAAAAGAAGTCAAACAAACATAAATTGCTTCCACCCAAAAATTCTTTATATTCTCCTGTTTCAAGATAGTCCAAGATAATCTTGCGCTTCCATATGTCAGAAAGAAAACTTTTCCCTTTAAATCTCATTATCTCATCAACATGGTTCTGAATATCAAAGATAGAATAAAACCATCTACAACCATTTGTCATATCAAACTGATATTTTCAGGCAATCCCCCAATTATGCCGAAAGATTTATCAATTACAGCAAATGGTTTATGAAGGAATTTTGCAGCTTCTATAACAATCTTTCCTACTAAATCTACCGGCTTGCAGAGAATTATTTCTTCGGCATCAGAACTGAGCATACAAAGCAGGACATTCTTTGCAATTTCTTTATCAAACTCACCAATACCAGGCTGAGCGTTTAGGTATTTAATAAACAAGTTGATTCCATAATCATAAATAATATTTTTATAAAGTTGTTTCACATCCGATTTTCTGACATATAAATTATTAACGTCGTATGAATTAACAAGGCAATCGTCTTCCGTTATGGTGAGCTTTTTAGCAACCCTATCTGCGCCAATCCCAAATTTCTTAAGTGCATAATCAATAATATATTGAGCCCGGTTCACCTCGGCCTGGAAAAACTTAATAGCATAGGAACTGGATGCAAGGGAAGAAACCAGTAGTGTGTTAATCTCAAAGAAATAAAACGTATCATTGGCAACAATTAAATCAATACGGTAGACTCCTGGAATCTTAACAATTTCATTAATTTTTTTGCACCATTCAATCAGTTTTTCTTCTCTCTCCTTGCTAAGGGGCTCAGACCAAGAATCTCCAAAACCTTTTAGTTCATCCTCAAGACCTTTGCTCCAGTAGATTGGGCGTATGAAGAGCTCATCGGAATTGGACACGAATACGGTAACATCATTTCCGCGTATATATTCTTCAGCCATTATGCTATCTTCTTTAGATAGCATCTCTGAAACGATTTTTATAAACGTCTCTTTATTATCAATCTTCTGTGGCGCTACAATATCTTTAATTGACTTAACAACGATAGGGTAGCTTATCGTTTCTGCTACTGTTGAAAGCTCGTCATCCCCTGTAATAAGCCTGTCAGCAGGAATCGTTATCTCCTGTTCCCGCAAGAGATTATTCAATACATACTTATTCTTGCAAAGTTCGAATTTTTCAAGATCAATGTTCATCTGAAATCCATTGTCGATTAGTTCTCTGCTTAACTCAATTGCTACAAATGGTCCAGTTCCAAGTATAACATTTTTAACATTTAAATTCTTAAAAAACTCAATGATTCTATCATGTTTGGTAAGGTCGCACACCAGAACATAATCAGCGATATCATACCCTGGTTCCATGGGCTTACCAATGACCGCAGCAACTTTCATGCCACGCTTATGCAGCTCGCTTGAAAGTGAACAACCACTCGCTCCTCCAATTATTCCAATTACCTGTTGCATTTTTTTCTCCTAAAATATCACCTTTCTAAATTTATAAACTTGTAGCCATTGCGACTGAGGATTCTATAACGTCACAAATATTGTTCGCAGCATTTCTAACAAGCTGGAAGTTTTCTTGGCTTGCTTTCAGTGCAGCATATTCTTTACTTTTTTTATCAAGATAAAGGTTTATCATTTCCCCCAACGATTCAGGTTTATCACATAATACAGCAATTCCCATTTTAATATAGTCCGGGGAATAGACCCGATAATCATAATTAATTACAATAACAGGAATGCCAAATAATGCAGATTCCATTCCTGTTGTCGAGAACGTAGTAATTACTAAGTCAGAAAAAAGGAAAAATGGCTTGGCATCTCCAT
Source organism: uncultured Lachnospiraceae bacterium (assembly GCA_910579615.1). GTDB lineage: Bacteria > Bacillota > Clostridia > Lachnospirales > Lachnospiraceae > RGIG4057. The sequence continues at coordinate 46,439 of CAJTUA010000001.1, forward strand.
TAGTTACAAAAACATTTTCCAATTCTATGTTTCCATATCTGTATAGCGGTTGGTTTGGATGCAATTTAAGAATAAAAAATATATTTCTTTCTTTTTCGGCTATATCAATTATTCCCTGAACCTCTTTGCTCTGATCTACCCCATTTTCCAAAAAAAATGTTACTACTCTCGAAAATCTAATCGCTCCTGATTCATTTTTTACTTTTTCAACATATGTCTTATCCACATCAAAATCAGCTTCAAACGTAGGTTGTCCCGTAACGAATATTTTCGCTTCAGGTACTCCCGCTACAGACACCGCATTGTTTTTCGCCCATTCATTCATGACGCAAAGCGAACATTTGTAGGGGATAAAATCACATATCGGAAGATCATTTATCCGTACTATAGGAATGCCTAACTGATCTGCGGCAAGTCCTGTGGCTTTTTCCATTCTTGGGCTTGACGTAATTACACAAGCGTCTGGTTTAATGTTCTCCAGAAGGCATCTCATCGTTTCTACTGGTAGAAAAGCTTTCCTATTACAGCTATTAAATCGTTTTATCGCTTCAACTTCACCATATTCATTAATCAAATCATGCATTCCGATTCCGTAGTAACAGATTGTGTCTTCTTCCAAAATGCCAAAACTATCATTATGAAAAGGCATTCCGTACTTGCGCCCAAGTTCAACTATTTCGTCATAATAAGTAAGCATCTTTGCAATTTCGGAAATAGTAATGTAATTAATGCCAGACCCTTTAAGCTTTAATGGTGCTCCTGTCAATGCCACATATATAATATCGTTATCAGGATTTTTAATCAGCTCCTTATATACTGCGGCAATAATATTGCTGTGTCCTCCTCCATAGGAGATCATGAAAACCTTCATACGCTTTCCTCCATCAATATGAATTACTCCTCTTCAAAACAACCGCAACTGTTTTAAACAGAATTTTGATGTCAGTAAAAAAAGAAATATCATTAACATATTTCATTTCCCATGCCCTTTTATCTTCAAGTGAAAGGCTACTTCTTCCATTCACTTGAGCGTATCCGGTGATTCCAGGCTTAACATTAAACATACCAGACTTAAAATCACTATCCTCATAGTTTTCGAATACCCCAGGTCTATAACCCACCACACTCATATCACCCTTAATCAAATTGAAAACCTGCGGTAATTCATCAAGACTTGTTTTGCGCAAAAATCTACCTATTGATGTGATTCTAGGATCATTCTGTGAAGTTGATCGTGCTCCGATGGATTCTGCGTTTCTAACCATTGTTCTGAATTTGTAAATACTGAATGGTTTCCCAAATTGACCTATTCTTTCCTGTTTGAATAGTACCGGCCGTCCATCAGTACAAAGAATAATGAAAGCAACTATAATCATCAGCCACCAAAGTAGTGCCAAAATGAGTACCCCCACAAGAAAATCCAAGCTCCTTTTTATGTGATTCTTATAAATCATTATTCCTTTGCCTCCAAACCATTTTCTGAGCGACCTCGAAGACTCCTTAAAGCTCATATTTCCGCTCTTTTTGTTTTTCCTTTTTATCACTTCCCCCATACTCCGGAGAAAAAATCAAAAAATTTCCCAAATCTATTGACATATACATCAAAATATGTCGGATGTTTGACAGCCATAAATGCCAGTCACCAAACAAATTACTTGTAGTTAAGAAAGAGTCATTTGCCACTTTCAGTGGGATTACTCGTTTTTCTGATTTTTTTGTAGTATAAATCCCTTAATATAAGAAACAGACTCGTGCTTAAACAATATCATCAAAACGTAGTAAACTCCAAAAATTATCAATGCGCTAGCAACCAATCTTAAAAGGAAATGAATATCCCCGAGCAGAAAATTCAATACAAAACCACATATAAACATAGCAACTGTAGAAATACCAATTATTATAAAATCCCTATTTGTAAATGCCAATCTAATGTTTGGAAGAACTCCACGAACACTTAGATAACTCATAACCACAAGCACTATATAAGAAATGCTGTCTGCAAGCGCTATCCCAAATACGCCTATATATCTTGATAAAGTCAAACTTAAAAAAACATTGATTATAACACCTACACCACCATTTATCATTGCTATTTTTGTTTTCTTATAGGCATATAAAACCTGCAAATATACATCCCTGATTGCTATAAAGACAATCCCTATGCAATAACCTAAGAATGCACTGCTCGTTATACTAATTGCATCCTCACCGAATGTGCCTCTACCATATACCAAACGAATAATTTCATCGGAATTGATGCAGCAGCAAGCACATATTGGTATCAACAGTGAAATCAGCAAATGTAAGCTGCTCTTTGTCTTTTGTACTATTGCCATCTCGTCTTTTTCGATTACATAATCCGAAAAGTATGAATATAGTACAGTTGTTACGCTTGCAATAATAATCGAATGAATTGTTGAGAAAACAAAATTGCCATAAGACATTCCTGATACGCTTCCCACTCCTAAATTAGATGCGATTGCCTTATCAACCATTGCATTAATTTGTACAATGGCTGAACTTATGAAAAGGGGAATACTAAGTTTTATTAGCCTTCTAATTCTTATATCTTTGAAAGGATTACGCAATCTATATGAGAAAATATTTCTAACATTCAATAGCAAGAAAATATTTTCAACTATGTAAAAAGCTCCAAATCCATAAAATAGCGCCATAATTCCAAGTTTCTTTTCTAAAAATACACAGGCAACTATGATACATACACTTTGAATGAGACCAATACTTTTCGCTACTATAAATCGCTTTTCTGCATTCAACAATGCAACACAAATATTGCTTATACAGATATTGATAAGCAATATCGAAACTATACGTAATCTCCTTACCGATTCGTCCAAAACCTTCGAAGAAAATCCGGGAGCCAGTATCCCAAATATCGGTCTGGCAGACAAGCATACAATCACGACCAACGCAATTGAGAAAACAAGCAGCCCTGTAAATGCGTTTGATACAAATTCATTTTTTCTCTTAACATCTCTTCTTTCTTCATCATAGATAACTATTAGGGTTATTGCTATTGATGAGAAGAACATCGTTCCAACTTCGCTAACAAAATCAGTTACGACCAGATACGAATCCATCGTAACCGAAGCACCAAAATAGTACGAAATGACAGCTTGCTTAATAAACCCAATTGCCTTTATAAAAATCGTTATAATAGATAACATCACGGCAGATTTTGCTATGTTATTTAGCGGTTTTCTCTTTGACTCCATAACTTCTTAAACCTCACACTAATTTGATGGTTTTATTCATCTTCTCAATCATTAATACTAATAAAGGTATCAGTGCGGTCAATCCTGTACTTAATCCAAATATGCTACCATACGCACTAAGATTTACCAGAAGGAATAGCGGTAGATTTGGATGATCTCTTCGGATAATTTTTCGCTTGAATAAATATACGTTAGTAACCACTACAATTGCTCCGCTAATAAAAAGTGAAAGTACCAGCAATGTATTGTTTGTGTTTACAATTCTTCCAAGACCGTGGTTAACCATATTTATGATACCTTGAAAACCGCCTCCATAAAAGATGATATTCCGTTCTGTCATCTTTATAAGATAAGGCACAAATATAGCTATAATTGGAATTGCACTAACCAATAGTATTACAATAAATAATCGTTTTTTGTTAAATGTACTGAGTTTCTTCCATCGGTAAGGTATAATCATTACTGCATAAACAAAAGCAATGAACATAGTTCCGCTACTAACCATAGTAAAAATAATAGAAATTATTGTCACCATCTGCATCATAAAAATCGATACTTTGTCTTCTCTAAATTTAAGTTCATATAAGGCCAATAGTGAAATGCCAAAAAAAACAAATATCAGTCTTCCATTCATGAAATACGACAGTGCAAGAACCAAAAATCCCGACATAATCGCACTTATTCTATTTTCTAACTTGTTGATATTCATCATCCTCATCATAAAATACATGATAAGAATCAAAAGCGATGCGGAATATATCGTCACCCCTAAATTCAATTCAATTCCCAACAATTTGCTTAGTAATGCACCAGGATATACGATAAGCAATCTTATTGCATGTACATGTCCCATTTCTATCCAATAAAACACATCCTCATTTGAGGCATATAGAACTGCTGCCTGAGGAAACATCGGAAACTCTATTAGCCTAAGAGCTATAAGTCCAGCAAGTATACACCCTACTAATGAGCAATACACTGTTTCAATATAACTTACTTCCTTGCTATTAATGAAAACAAGCAGCAGCGGCCATAATACTATAATCTCTGTCATTCCAACAGCTGATATCACTATAAATAATATCAACAAAAAAATTGATATAACTTGACTGTATGTCATTCTGGCTCTCATAATATATTTTCCAACTCACTTATTGAATTTTTGTTAGTTTTATTAAACATTTTTATTACTATAACTTTCATTATTTCTTTTATACTTTATAGTCGCGACAATCTCATCGACCGCCTTGGCAACCCTGGCTTTGTTTCGTACAAACTCTTCCTGCGTTACATCCGCCATTGACAATTCATATTCTCTAAAAATTTTCATATTTTCCTTAAAAATCTTATCAACTTCCTCAATACTTTCAATCTTTGCATTGTCACAGAAGGTGCGGGAAAGAATTGCACGGGAAGAACCCAGTCTATAATGTTCCATAATAATCCTCTCAGCCGGAAGTAGACCTTCACCCAATTTTGCGATTCCGCCGAAACCATATGGAATACTAGCCTTTTTAAACTTGTTACACAACATTTCTACCGTGCCATTTGCAAGCAGTTCAAACATAAATGTCATTCCATAGGAAAGATGGAGATCATTCAGTCCAATGTGAATCTCGTCAACCCCCCTCATCTCAAGCACTTCATCAATACAATCCACTGCTTCTTTTGTTTCCAGTAATAGAGTTGTCCTGCATCGACCGTCAACCGCTTCAATAAACCTCTTAACCTCTTCCGTCGTTTTCCAGTAAGGAAGCATAATGATATCCGCACCTAATGCAATTACAGTTTCTATCTCACCTTTTGAGCCTTCATGCCAAGAATTTACTCGAACTAGAATCTCTGCTTTTGTCAATAGTGGTTTGATGACCGCTATATCTGCCATATTGTGATGGGATTTTACTGTGTTCATACCCTTCTGCCGATTCTCTTTACCGAGTGTTTCCAAATCAATCCAAATTCTATCCACACCATATTTTTCAGCTATTAAGGCAATTTCCGAACGATTCGTTATGTAGAATACCGTCAATGGCTTAACCTTATAATTCATGAATTCCTCATATAACTGTTTTTACGGATTGATATATTCTTGATTTTTTATTTTCTAGTAATGGTCATAATGGTCTGCTCACTATTATATTGTAAATCTACTATCGTAAGAAACCGCTACCTCACCATTAACGCACTTCATTAATTGCCGGAATGAAATACCAGAATTATTATTTGAATAATTAAGCATTTCTATACATTCACTTTTTATATGCTTTTTATTTTACTTCTAACTCCATACTTATACCAATCCGTAAAAATCGCCTTTCATTTTTATTTTTACTATATACAAACTTGATTTCATACAGATACTTCTCCAGAAAGCATGCTTCGCCACCCCATCAGATTTGTACACCGCTGCATCTGCCTGACGCTCTTCTCGTACAAATCCCATGAATCCTTTTCTTTACATAACTGATTCCAATCCGAATGCGACAAAGCGACAATTCCCCATGGAAATCTTTTAAGAGCTTCTGCCGTCCTCCCCGGCTTACCCCATTCTCACACCTGCTTTATTTCCGCTTCCCTGCCCTGTAAGTTCCTCACACGTCTCCCCTGCCCCACACTCCAAACCATCCCGATTTTCTCCAGCCGGCGTACCTGTTCCTCCCTTAACCCCTTCTTCATGATTCCGCTGTACGCACACCGTTGGTTTGAAATCCATTTCCCAAGGCGGTAGCCATCCGCACAGACATAGGCATTCGGCACTTCCAAATCCCCTGTCTGCTGCGCATATTCCTGTGCGTGCGCGAAACCTGTCTCCCAGGCATCTGCGGATTCCCAAACCATCCCAATTCCATCCAGGAGGTGCACCTGCCATCCTGCCAGCCTCCCGTTCCTGCGGTTTGCGCGCTGATGCTGCAACCAGACACCGAGGTTTTTCCCATTGGCCGCGGTATAGCGCTTCGGGATGGAAAGGTTGCCGTGCGTGCGGTAGAATTCCTCCGCCTCGCCGTACTGCTCCCGCCAGGAAATCTCCGCCTGCGATACGCCGGGCTTAAGCCCGATGGAGAGGAGCTTCTGCTTCTGCCCCTCCGTCAGTGGACTGCGTGCCTTTCCGGTTCTTTTCCCCCCTGGAATATTCCCATGTTCGATATTCCTGTCCGGGAAAGTGGATGGGTTCTGCAGGTTTTCCTGCGTTTGCAATGCAACCTTATTTTCTTCCTCCAGCCGCGCCTTCTGCTCGCGCAGCCAACGGTCAAGCCAGACACCCTCAACCACATAGTCCGCCGCCATATGCAGGTTGCCGTGCTCCTCGTAATACTGCCTCGCGAGCTCAAATTTCCGCTCCCACGGGTCGGAAATTTCCCATACCATGCCAATCCGCGTGAGCCTTTGCACCCGCTTCCAGTGGACGCTCTGACTGCCCTGTTCATCCCGTTCAGAGAAGGGGGCGTTGATGCTGTCTATTTCGGCTGTATTTTCCGGATGCAGTGCTGCGCCTTGTAAATTCTCCACGGCAGTCTTTGATGGCACCCCTGTGCCTCCCAAATGCTCCATAGCTACACCTGGCACGGAAACACCTTCCCCGGGCTTCCCTGCCCCCACAAGCTTCCGGTACACCTCCCGCTGCCTGCGCAGCCACCGCCCAAGCCTGCATCCATCCTCCGTCACATAATCCGCCGGGACATCCAAATCCCCATGCGTCTTAAAATACCTCCCCGCCTCGGCAAAATTACTCTCCCACGCCACCTCCTGCGCGCCCTGCCAACGCATCCCAATCATGTTCAGCCGTTCCACCTGCTCCCTGCTTAGGCAACCCGCCGTCTTCCCGGCATAAACCTTCCTCTGTGTGGCAACCCACGCCCCGAGCGAATACCCGTCCGCCGTGGCATATTTTGCCGGGATTTCCAGGTTCCCGTGCCCCCTGTAATATTCCTCCGCCATCGCGTACATCGCATCCCACGATGCGCCGAGCGTCTCATTCAACTGCGCAAACAGCCTGCGGCAGTCGCCCAGCTCATCAATAACCTGGAAATGCTCATTGACAATCTCACCGCCCCTGCCACCTGCCCGGTACGCAAAGACCGCCCCGCGCAGCTCCTCTTCGACCGCGCCGATACTGTACAGGTTCTCAATGTTCATTACAATGTCAAAAATCACCGGGGCTTTCTTCCCGCCCGACGCGAGCGCACGCCCAATCTGCTGTTTGTAGATGGTCGGCGACACGGTCGGGCGCAGCAGGATGACCCCGTCCACGCCGTCCACATGGATGCCTTCGTTTAACATGTCAATGCAGTACAAAAGCTTCAGATGCCCGCTCGTATCCGCCTTGAACGCCCCAAATTCCGCCGAGGTTGTCGGGTCGTCGGAATACGCCGTATAGATATGCGGTTCGGCATCCACCTTTGCAAACCATTCCGGGGCGAGTTCGCGCATTTCTAACAGGTGCTCGTAGCTCGCACAGAAAACAATGTATTTGCCGGAATCTGCGGTTTGTCCTGCAGTTTCCCGGAATCCAGAAGCTTCTCTTTCCCATGAATGTTCCGGGTTTTCATGCATCAGGGCATCCATGTTTTCCCCTGGTACCGAATGTATTGTACCGTCCGCATTTCCCCGGTATCCTGCCGTTTCTGCTCCCGGACTTACTTTTCCGGCTTCCGGCAGCATATGCCTTGCAAAAACATCCGCAAGCCCGTCCGCCTTCTCCAGCGCCCGCCGCAGCGCCTCCAGTTCCTTTTCCGCCTGGTCGCGCACCGCCTTGTTCCTCGCCTGCCGCACCCGCATCTCGTACCGTTTTAATTCCTTCTGGTAGGAATATACGGAGAGCACATACTTTGGTGCGGGCAGGATTCCCGTTGCCACTGCAGCGCCAAGCGTCAGTTCCGAGGCGACATTCCCGCCAAAAAGCTCCCACGCCATGTCGCGCTGGTTGTCCAGGTAGCGGATGTTGGTTGCGGACAGCCCCAGGACTTTTGCCCCTGGGTACATTTCCCGCAGGCGTTCCACCCCACCACCCCACTGTGCGGCACCACAGCGGTGGAACTCGTCGAGGACAATATAGTCCGGCGTAAGCCGAGCAAGCTCGTCCTCCCCCATCCGCATCAGCCGCGCGTAGGTGATAAATTCCACATTCCGAAGTTCCATACCGCCTGCTGCATGCCATTTCTCCATCTGTGTTCTGAAGATGTATTCTGACGGCGATAGGAAGCAGACCTTGCTCCCCGGATGCTCCGCGCAGAGTTGGAACGCAATAAACGACTTGCCTGTTCCGGTCGGGTGGATGATGGCAGCCCTCCCGGTCTGCGCCAGCATAGAGGCAGCCGCCTCGTAGGCTTTTTGGTTATGTTCAAACAGTATGCTTTCCATCGGGCGGCTCCTTTCTGCTGCAATATATTTATAGTTACCGGCTCTACGACTGATAAAGAATTAGCTATCTTCTTGCTTCTTTTCCTTCCGATGCTTCTCTGTAAAAGATAAGTTTCCATGTGAAAGATAAGCTTCTGTGCAAAAGCTGATTTTCAAGCCGGATATGCTATTCCAAAGCGCTTTTCCTTTCTTATTAGCAGGAAGGGGCTTTATTGCCCCCGCTTTTCTGACCATCTATTTGCAATTGCTCTCTTTTCTTCACATCTGGAGGGGTGTAATGAAGTATAACAATTCATTACACCAATTTCTTCCTGCGTTACAAAGCCAGGAAATTCCTGATAAGATTCCAAATATAAAAAATTTTTTGACGGCGAATGACGGCGAATCAAGAAGGTATCAAAGATTTTCCAACAAGAAATTTTTCACGAGCAAAAAAATAGAAACTTGCGAGCAAATACATGGACATAACACAAAAACAAAACGGGGAAAACCTGGAAAAGTTCCAATACTTTTTGACTGATATTTTGACTGCGAATTATAGAGAACAGAAAACACTTTTACTATATACATCATATTTATTCGGTTACTTTTCATTATAAAATTATTTTTAATCCATAAAATATAGGTATATTAACAAAATTCCAAATAAGAATCAAAATATTCTCGCTGAATTTATTGACAAATGCATCTGCTTGTGATACAATTTTGAAGATTGGTAGTACAAAATATAATATTTTTTGTAGAATTTTCCATGTAATGAATTGTTATACTTCATTACATTTTATCCGATTTTCCCCATATCCCCATTCTTTATTCCTCACTCCCACCCTTTCACAAAGCACCCACAAACATTCCCAAAAGAACAATATATTACTCACCACCCCAAAACAATCCAAAACCAATTACAGTTTTTTATTTATCCCCATCTCTTCTTACACCTTCTATCCAACCATGCTACACTATAACTACGGCAATCATCTGCCATATTTCTTAACATCATCGACCGCATCGGTCATGATTCCGCATTTTTCGACGAACCACACGAACACAGCGCATTCCCGGAAAAAACTCTAGCAAACTTTATCAGAGCAGAATCAAGGAACCTCCAACGCTGCGTAAAAACCCCCAAGAAGTATGTAAAAATTCCAAAAATAAGAGAGGATATTTATGGCTAAAATCACAATTACATCCCACACAGGCAAAACACAAAACCAAATCCGCCATTCATGTTGGCATCCTCGACTTTCATCTTGACCCGGATAATCAGGAATTCTATTCCGACTACTATATGATAAATGAGCGGACGTAGAAAAAATATAGTGACAAACTGCGTCTTTCTGTGTTACACTTAAATCAGGTAGAAAACGCCACAGAGGAAGACAAGGCATGGCACCTTGACCTCTGGGCGAGGTTTTTCAAAGCAAGGACTTGGGAGGAGGTTTTTATGGTTGCAAAAAAGGATTTCAATATCAAAAATGCCGCCCTGACATTCTACCGCGCCTCTGCGGATGAGTATGTCCGCAATTTCTGTGAAGGAGTGGAGGAAGGGGAGCGGACACTGCGGACGTTGCAGTTGGAGTTACAGCAAAGACCATAATTTTTCGCCCCATCTGCCAGAAACCCAAGACAGATGGGGCGGATAAATATGAGCGAAAACCGAAGTCTTTCACAATTCATTTTTTGCCATCCAAAAAACTCTCACAGCTTCACCCGAATCCGGTACGCATTCAGCCAGTAATTTACCTGCAGCAAATACGCATACAACTGTGGTCCTGCCATAAGCTGCCCGTACCAAGGCTTTGCGTAATCCGAAGGCATTGCCATAAACGCCTCTGCCTTCTTCTTATCAATCAGCGCATGGATGGGCTGTTCCTCATCCTCAAGCATTGCGACAAAGCGCTCCTTCAAAATCCGTTCATAGCCCGGATGATAGGTCTTCGGGTACGGACTCTTTTTCCGGTACAATACCTCATCCGGCAAATATGCCTCCCCTGCCTTGCGCAGCAATCCCTTGACCATCCCGTCCGGACATTTCATTTCCCACGGCACATTGTAGACATATTCCACAATCCGGTGATCCGCGAACGGCACTCTTGCCTCCAACCCGCTCGCCATACTGGTGCGGTCCATGCGGTCAAGCAGGGTCACCATAAACCAGTTTAAATTCAGCCATCCGATGCGCTGCCTGCTCTGCTCCAGTTCCGAAAGTTCCTCATTGACAGGCGCTGCTTTCATGGTCGCCTCATACGCTGCCGCCTCGTATTCTTTTAAATGCAGCTCCCTGAGCACTTCATCCTTTAGCATGGCTGTGCGCATGGAAAATTCATTCGACCACGGAAAGCCGTTCTTTTTAAGCAAATCCTCGCGATGGAACCATGGATAGCCGCCAAAAATCTCATCCGCGCATTCCCCGGTCAATGTCACCTTGTCGTACTGTACCACCTGCCTGCAAAAATACAGCATCGATGCCTCGACATCCGCCATACATGGCAAATCACGCGCCCGCACCGCCGGATAAAGGTAGTCTGCAAGCAATGCATTGTCGCATTCGAGGAAATGGTGGTTGGTGCCGCATTGTTTCACCATCATCTCCGCATATGGGCGGTCCTGCGACGGTTGGTAGGCGCTTGCCTGAAAGTATTCATTGTTCCCGGTAAAATCAAACGAGAATGTGTCGAGCACCTTCCCTTGTTTTTTTAATTCTGCCGCACAGATGGCAGTGACAAGGCTGGAATCCACGCCACCGGATAAAAAGGTACTAATCGGGATATCGGAGAGCATCTGCATACGCACGGCATCCGTAATCAGCCATCCCGTGTGCTCCACTGTCTGCGCGAAATTCTCCGTGTGTCCGTTCACCGCAAGCTTCCAGTAAGATTCCTCCTGTATGCACTGGCCAATGCCAAGTTCCCCCGAACCTGCATGCACGGTGAGTATGCTCCCGGCACGCACTTCTTTTACTCCGGCAAAAACACCTTTGCCCGGCGTTTTTGCCGGTCCCAATGCAAATATTTCACAGAGCCCTTCGCGGTCAACTTCCACCGGAAATTCCGGTGCTGCGAGAATGCCCTTGATTTCCGAGGAAAAATACAGCATATTCTCGTGGAAGGCATAAAACAATGGCTTTACGCCAAGGCGGTCGCGGCAGAGCAGCAATTCTTCCTGCCCTTCATCCCATATTGCAAAGGCGAAAATACCGTTCAGGCGCTTAAAAAACTCCTTCCCATAGCGGCAGTAGCCGTTCAGGATGACCTCCGTGTCACTTGTTGTCACAAATTCCTCGCCGTCTTTTATCAGTTCCTGGCGCAGGGCGTGCATATTGTAAATTTCTCCGTTATAGGCTATGGCAACGTCCTCTCCGCCCCGTTTCCTCGCCATCGGCTGCTGTCCGTGTGCCAGGTCAAGTATGGAAAGGCGTACATGTGCCAGTCCACAGTGTTTTGACAGATAGATGCCCTCCTCGTCCGGTCCGCGGTGCTTTTGCACCTGGTTCATCGTGTTCAGTATCTTTTTGAAATAATCCTCTTTTGCTATCAAATCACGCCCCGGCGCACTAAACCCGGCAATACCACACATATCTGCATCCTCCTGATATTTTGTCCTGCATATCCTTTCACAATGCCAACACCGGCTGAATCTGCTTCCCATCCAAAGCAAGCTTTATTGTATCCGCCAATTTTTCAAAATGTGCCACGAGGGAGTTCGGCTTCTTTTCCGGGTCATCCTGCGAAAACGGAACAAAGTAGATATTTTTCACATTCATCAGCACCCCGATGTTCTTCATATTCATACCGAGCGCATCGTTGCTTGCCATGCAGAGCACAAGCGGCCTTTCGTTGCGCAGGTGCGCCTTTGCCGCCATCAATACCGGGCTGTCCGTAATGCCGTTTGCCAGTTTTGCAATGGTATTTCCGGTGCACGGCATAATGACCATAAGGTCAAACATGGCACAAGGTCCTATGGCCTCCGATTCTTTTATGCTCAGAAATGGCTTTTTCCCGGTGATTTCCTCTGCTTTTTTCATAAAACCATCCGCCTCGCCGAAACGGCTGTCAATTTTCTGCGCCGCGTCCGAGAAAATGGTCTGCACCTGCGCGCCCGCCGCGACAATTTTCTCAAGCTCGGAAAAGCTTTTCTTATATGTGCAAAAGGAGCCCGTAAATGCGACTCCGATATTCTTTCCATTTAGCTCCATCGATTCTCTCCACTCTTTCCCGAATATTTTTTTAATTTCCCCACACCCTTTTTCCTTTACCGCAGCTTTGCTGCTCTGGTATTCTTGCCTTGCTTTCTGCACCATCACACTTCCTGATATGCCGCAGTTACCTCGCCATTATGCATTTCAAACTTCCTCCATGCAGTCCGCCATCGCCTCCGCCGCGCCTGCCGGGACATATTTGCCTGGGAGACCCGGGCACAAAATCACCCGCAGCCCGAAGCTTTCCGCCATTTCCGGTGAAAACCCGCCTGGTGCCGAGGCAATTTCTACAAAAAGTGTGCCCGCCTTTGCGGATTTCAGACGGTTTTCTGGGAATACCTGCACAGGAACGGTGTTGATTACAATGTCCACTCCCGGCAGCAAATCATTTAACTGCTCATAATAAGCAATGGAAAAACCCGCTTCATATGCCTCCCACGCACTCTGCATCCGGCGCACGCACACGGTCACTTCCGCCCCCACGCCGCGCATGGTTCTTGCGATTTCCCTGCCACAAAAGCCAAACCCGGCGACAAGCACTTTGGCGTGCCGCAGTCTTTTCTTGTATGCGCGAATCACCTCGGCAACACAGCCCTGTGCGGTCAGTTGCGCATTCCTCTCCAGAAAACTGTCCCTGGTAAGATAATCCGTAACAAGCACCCCTTTGCCCTCCAATGCGGATTTCAATTCTCCCGGAATCCCGCCCGCAAAAAAATGCTGCCCTGCCCGCACATGTGCACACAGGGTATTTTGAAATTTTTCATTCCCTTTTTCCTTCGCTGCAAGATATTTTGAAAACGGCACCGGACCTGCCAAAACCTGACAAACCTCTGCCAGCTGCGAAAAAGTTTTTGCCGGCTTCACCTTCTGGAATTCCGACAGTATCGGGCATGCGCCTCTCTCGTTCCCAAGCTCCCACACCCATACCTCATGCCCGCGCAGTATAAGTTCATTCGCAAGATAACAATGTCTGTCATCCCCGCCAAAAATACCGATTTTTGCTTTCATTGGGATACCTGCTTTTTTGCGTGCTATAATCTAAATATATGATGGATGGGGAGAAAAGGTGACGGATTTAAAAATCCCATAACGGAAAAAAGCTGCCTTACGGCAGCTCTTTTCCCTAGAAGGGTTGTAGTGGGAAAAAGTATCTATCAAAAATTGGATAATTGTTAGGCGGAGCGAGCGGTCAATGCGCGCTTTGAAAATGTTGCTCACTCCTTAATGTTTACATGTTTTATTATAGCGGGGATTTGTGTGCAAGTTGTGATAAACTAATAAAGACTTTCTAAAATAAAAGAATTCCCGGTAAACAAAATATTAAAAGCCCCGCAGCTTATCCGTTCCGTCATCCTGTGTCTTCTCGATTTTTTGGATAACCACATAATATCCTGTATTTTCGTTGATTGCCACATAAACCCGGTCCCCAACCTTCTTTCCGAGGATTGCCTTGCCAATCGGCGAATCAATGCTGACCGAACCGTTCAGGGTATTGCCGCGCACAGTCGTCACAAGGCGGTAGGTTTCCACTTCCTCCTCCTCCTCGAAGTACAAATCAACCGTATTGTACAGCCCGACCTCATCTTCCTTCGAGGTATCCTCAATCACCTGTGCCGTCCGAATCATGCGCTCCAGATAACGGATGCGGCTTTCATTTTTATTTTTGTCCCGCTTTGCAGCGTAATATTCAAAATTCTCACTCAAATCGCCCTGGGCGCGGGCTTCCTTGACCGCCTCAATCGCCTCCTTGCGGACAACGAGTTTGCGGTACTCAATTTCCTCCTCCATTTTTTTGATATCGCCCTTTGTCAAACGGTCATGCATAATTGTAATTTCCTTTCATTTTTTGCCGCATATACAGCATTTTGATTGCTTCCCTTTTTATAATTCCTTCTCGTACATGAGCCATTCCTGCTCATATAAAAATGTTCTGCCCCGGCATTCGAAATCCAATTTCGCATAGGAAGCAAGCGCCCTTTCATTTCCCGGGCTTACAAGGTAATGCACCGCGCCATACCCCTGCTCTTTTAGGACTTCCATGACAGTCAAAATCATCCTCCGTGCAAGCCCACGGTTCTGGTACTCTGAAATTACAGCAAGACGCGCCAGTTCCGCTGCTTTTGCTGTCAAGTTCCACTGTGGCAATCTGGCGCACACCTCGTCCTCATCGACAGAAATCAGTCCAAGGATTTTCCCTTCCTGGTTCCGCATACAGTAAAGCGCCCCGCGCGCCATGTCAAAGGCAAATTCCCTCTCATCCGGGTAATCCTCATTCCACGTACAGCCGGGCGTGCCTATCATGGAGCGGTAAATTGCCAGGACGGTCTCCTTTTCGGATTCCCGTACCCTTCCAAAAATTTCATTTTCTTCCAAAGCTTTTGCCCCCTTACCTTTCCCTCCTACATCTGCTTTCGCACAACTGCATATTCGTCATCCCTGCGGTAATACGGGCAGCTTTCCACCGTGCCGCGCAGGAAACGCCCCATCTCATCCTCGTCGAGATTCACCTCGCACACATAGTATTCATATTCTTCGTCATACCCATAATTCGCGCAGGAGTCACAGCTTGTACGCGCTGGTTTTTTATGTTTTTCCATAAAAATCTTCCTTTTCGGCGTCATGTCGCCGCTTCTTTTGGCTACCTTACCCCACCGTCGAAAGCAAATGGGATTGCAGTTGCCTTATTTCAAAATTTCAAAAATTCCCAAGCAGCCCCGAAATTCCCTCCCGCTCATAAATATCCCGGTAATACTCCACTTCTTCGCGGATTATCTCATCAATCACCTGAATACCAAGCAGTTCCACCGGTGCCTTATCATCCGTCATAAGATAGCTGCCCGCCTCATACGGCATCAATTTTTCCGACTCCCGCGCAAACAGGTCGCGCAGCGCCCTATCTTCCACCAACGCACGGCCTTGCTCAAATTTTTCCCTCATATCTGCGGTATTTCCCGCAAAAAGCTCCCGGTTCGTCGTTCCCGGCACATCCACGGTATAGACATATGAGAAAACCTGTGCAATCGTGTCCGCAAGGTATTGGTTAATATTCCCCTCCCCGCTCGCTTTCATGTTCATATTGACAACCATGATGCCGTCTTCTTTCAGATGCATGCGCACCAGGGTAAAAAATTCAAACGAGGACATCTGGAAGGGAATCGTGATATCCTGGTAGGCATCCACCATAATCACATCATATTTTTCATCCACTGCGTTTAAAAATGCCCTGCCATCATAAGTGGCAACCGGCACATCCTCCGGAAGCCGGAAATATTCCCGCGCAAGCTCCGTTATTGCCCGGTCAATTTCCACGCCCTGGATTTTGATATCACCAAAGTATTTCCGGCATTGTGTCGCGTAGGTTCCGGTTCCCATCCCAAGTATCAAAAGATTGAAATCATCCTTTTGCGCAATGCCCGCCATTAGCGGTGCCGCCATCGCATAATCATAATACATCCCGGTCAGTCCGTCATCCTTGACAAGCACGGACTGCACACCAAACAACACATTGGTTGAGAGAATCACGCGGCGGTCATCCTCCTTCACCTGCAGATAATTGTAGATGGACTCGCCCTCAAAAGTCAGGTCTTTCTCCCAGAACGCAAAGCTGTCCGAAGCTCCGAATATGCAGGCAATCACAAAAAGAAGCAGCACCACCGCGCAGCGCACCTTCCCCGCCGCACAGCTTGCGAAATAAACGACGGCGAGAAAAATCAGAATTCCCGCAAAAATCAGGAATGTCACCGAAGTCCCGACCGTGGGGATGGTCACAAAGGTTGGCATAAAGGTACCGATAATGCTGCCGATGGTATTTGCCGCGCCAAGGGTACCAACCACCTTCCCGGAATCCTCCAGTTTATCCACCGTATATTTTGCAAGCGACGGTGTGACAGTTCCGAGCAGAAAAAGCGGGAACACAAAAATAATCATGCACGCTGCAAATGCCGCCCAAATCAGGAAATTTGAGTTTACCGTAAAGATGAGCAGGGCGGAAACCCCAAGGATTACATATTTTCCGAGCAACGGAATCAGTGCAATCCATGCCGCCGCAATCAGCACTCTTGCATAGAGCTTGTCAGGGTTTGGGTCCTTGTCGGCGCTCTTGCCGCCAAAAATATTGCCAAGCGCCATCGCAATCATAATCGTGCCAATCACAATTGTCCAGACAATCTGCGAGGAGGAAAAATAGGGCGCCAACAGCCTGCTCGCGCCCAGTTCCACAGCCATCACACTCATGCCTGCAAAAAATTCCGTAAAATACAAAAAGAGTTTATTCCTTAAAATCGGCCGTTCCTTCATTGCGCCTCCTTTTTCCTTTCCGTGTGACAAATCCTTATTTTTCCGGTCTTTCCGCCAGCATTTGCGCAAGCGCCTCGATATTTACCATGTCCGCCTTTTGCATTTTCCCTTTTACCGTGACGGTCTGACCGACAAATTCCATACCTGCAAGCTTTTCAAGTTCTGCTTTCATTTTTCCTGCTGCCATTGGTCCCCATGAACCATTTTCCATCAGTGCAACCTTTCGGTTCTGGAAATTTTTCGATGCCAGGCGGTAGAGAAGATTCTCCATACAAGGGAAGAGACCGCCGTCATAGGTCGCGCAGGCAAAGACGACCGTCCCATACCGGAACGCCTCGCAAACCGCATAGGACAAATCCGCGCCTGCAAGCGTCAGATGCTTTGCCGTCCCGCCCTTTTCGCGGATACATTCCGCAAGGTAAGCCGCCGCCGCATCGGTATTCCCATAGATGGAAGCAGAAAGCACCAAAACCCCCTCTTTGTCCGCACGGTAGCTGCTCCATGCATCGTATTTTTCCAGAAAATATGGGAGATTTTCCCTCAGGATTGATCCGTGCAGCGGGCAAATCATCCGGATATCAAGCCCCTGTGCTTTTTTCAGCAGCTGTTGTACCGGCTTGCCATATTTTCCGACAATATTCAGGAAATAACGCGCCGCGTCCTCCTGCCATGCCTCCTCCTGCCCTGCTGCCAGAAAAATATCGTCGATTTTTCCAAAATTGCCAAATGCGTCTGCTGAGAAGAGGATTTTTTCCTTCTCCTCATAGCTGACCATAACTTCTGGCCAGTGCACCATCGGTGCCATGAAAAAACGAAGCGTATGTTCCCCGAGGGAAAGCGTATCGCCCTCTTTTACCACTAATTTTTTTTCTTCCAGATTAACATCAAAATAGCAGGCAAGGATATCAAAGGTTTTCTGGTTTGCCACAACAACCGTCTGTGGAAATTCCTTTAAAAAAGTACCGATGTTGGCGGCATGGTCCGGCTCCATATGCGATACAACCAAATAATCCGGTGTCTTTCCGGAAAGCGCCTCCTGCACGTTCGAAAGCCATTCTTTTGTGACCCGCTCATCTGCCGTGTCAAGCACGGCTGTTTTCTCATCGATAATGACGTAGGAATTGTATGTAACACCGTTTGGTATGCTGTACTGGTTTTCGAAGAGATAACCGCCGTCGGTCTGCGCGCCGGTGTAATAAATGTTGTTTGTTATTTTTTTCATACCATACCTCTTTCTTATTATGAGTTCCGCATGTGCCCTGCAAGACCCATCTCCCTTCGGATGTATTTTTTGTCCGCCTTGCTCCCAAAAAATCCCTCCGGGGTCTGTTCCGGGCACTTGCTGTTTTTAAGTTCCGCATGTGTCCTGCTTTTTTACTTTTGCAACATAGGAAACCCAATCCTTCATTTTGGTTTCTTCCACGATTTCAAACCCATTTTCAAGCAGCGCCTGCCTTACTTCCTCCGCTTTCATGTCAATAATGCCGGAGCTGATAAAGTACGCGCCATCCGCCATGTGTTTTTTCACGGTGGCGGACAATGGGATAATCACATCCGCTAAAATATTCGCTACAACAACATTGTAGCATCCTTCCCCAATGCAATCCGCAAAGGTATCATCGCCAATCACATTTCCGGTCAAAAATTCCACGGTCCCAGGCACACGCTCTACGTTGTCCTGCGACTGATGCAAACACAGATGGTTGATGGCCGCATTCTCTTTTGCTGTCTCCACCGCATTTGCATCAATGTCCGTGCCAACGGCGCATCCCGCGCCCAGTTTTAATCCAATTACCGAAAGAATCCCGCTGCCGCAGCCAACGTCTAAGAGTATGTCACCTGTCTTTAAATATTTTTTCATATTGCCAATGCAAAGCTTCGTTGTTTCGTGCGCTCCGGTGCCAAACGCGGTTCCCGGGTCAAGCTCCACAACCATATCACCCTCGCGCACCTGCTCAAGCTTCTCCCATGTCGGCTTAATAACAATGGAATCATCCACGCGGAACGGCTTGAAAAATTCCTTCCAATTATTCATCCAGTCCTTGTCTTCCGTCTCGCCAAAGGAAATACGCCCCGTTCCCACCTCCGTGAACGCGCGGATATCTTCCATTCCTGCGCTGATACGTGCCGCGATATCCTCCACATCCTGCTCCATTTCCAGATAACAATGAATCCGCGCCGTGCCGTCATCTTCGGGCAATTCCGGCAGGATGTCAATAAACATTCTTTCTTTATCTTCCTCGGAAAGCGGTACATTGTCCTCAATTTCAATGCCCTCAATCCCAAGCTCCGAAAGCAAATCGCTGATAAAATCCACCGCCTGCGTCGTTGTCTCGATGGTAAGTTTTTTCCATTTCATGCGGTTATTCTCCTATTTAAAGTTCCGCATGTTCCCTCCCCAACCCCATACACGGCAGTTGGGTTTTTCTTTGCTTCTCTCCGAAAAATCCAACTGGGAGGGGTATTCCGGGAACATGCTGTTTTAGGCTTATTTTTTGAAGAAGGATTTTTTCTTTTCTTTCGGCGCTTCTTCGTCCTTCTCGCTCTTGCCCTTAAACGAATCGTCAAGCTTCTTAATCAGTTCCCTCTGCTCGTTTGTCAGTTTCTGAGGCACCTGTACAATCAGGTTGACATAGTGGTCGCCGCGCACCTGTTTGTTGCGCAGGCTCGGCACGCCCTTGCCGCGCAGGCGTACTTTTGTGTCGGTCTGCGTTCCTGGTTTTACCTCGTAAAGCACATCGCCGTCCACCGTTGAAATACGCACATCGCCGCCGAGTGCTGCGGTTGTGAACGGAAGCGGCGCGGAGGAATAAATATCAAAGCCCTCCCGCTGGAAAATCGGGTGGGACGTTACGGTTATCTCCACAAGCAAATCGCCGCGCTCGCCGCCATTGATGCCTGGTTCGCCCTTGTCACGGATGCGGATGCTCTGTCCATCATCGATGCCCGCCGGGATGGAGACCTGGATTTTTTTCTTCTTGGTAATATAGCCGGAACCGTAGCAGTCCGGACATTTGTCGCGGATAATTTTTCCGGAGCCGTTACAATCCGGGCACGGACGCACCTGGCGCACCATGCCGAAAAGCGATTGCTGCGTTGCGGTCACCTGTCCGGAACCATTACATTTCTTACAGGTCTCCGCAGATGTACCCGGCTTTGCCCCCGTGCCGTGGCATTTCTCGCAGGGATCTTTCAGATTTAATTCCAATTCCTTCTCCGTGCCAAACACTGCCTCCTCAAATGTAATACGGATGCCGGTGCGAAGATTTGCCCCCTTCATCGGACCGTTGTTCGCACGTTGGCGGCTTCTCCCGCCGCCGAACAAATCGCCGAAAATATCGCCGAAAATATCGCCCATATTACCCATATCAAAATCAAAACCGCCTCCGCCGCCCTGTTCGAACGCGGCGTGGCCAAACTGGTCATACTGGCGTTTTTTATCTGCGTCGCTTAAGATGGCATATGCCTCCGAGGCTTCCTTAAATTTTGCCTCCGCCTCCTTATCGCCCGGATTCGTATCCGGATGGTATTTTTTCGCTAACTGACGGTAAGCTTTTTTAATCTCGTCATCCGAAGCGCCTTTGCTTACGCCGAGCACTTCATAATAATCTCTCTTGCTTTCTGCCATACAATCCTCTCCCTTATTTAAGTTCTGCATGAGTTCCCTTTAAAAACACCAAAGAATCCGCCTTTTGGCAAAGTTTCCCCGCCAAATCCCACGGGGCTGTGTAGGGGAACATGCTGATATCATGAAAACCCGGATGTGAAATTTCTCCCACACCCGGGTACCTTTTATTTTAAACTTCGCGGTAATCCCCGTCCACAACATCATCTGCCGGACCGGCTCCCTGTGCGCCGTTAAAGCCTGCGCCGCCCATGTCAGGACCTGCGTCCTGCGCTCCTGTGGCGCCCTGTGTCTGTTCATACATCTTCTGGAACAATGCCTGTGCGGAGGACATCAGCTTCTCCTTCGCTGCCCTGATATCTTCCACCTCACCGTCGGACATTACCTCCGGATTGGTCTTTTCAATCAGTTCCTTTAAATGTGCCAGGTTTGCTTCCACCTCTGATTTGTCGGAATCCGCAAGTTTGTCACCAACCTCAGCAAGCGCCTTCTCGGTCTGGAATACCATCGAATCCGCATCGTTGCGAACCTCAACCGCTTCCTTGCGTTTCTTATCCTGCGCCTCGTACTCTGCTGCTTCCTTGACCGCCTTCTCGATATCTGCATCCGAAAGGTTTGAACCTGCAGTAATCGTGATATGCTGCTCCCTGCCGGTGCCCAAATCCTTCGCGGATACATTTACAATTCCGTTCGCATCAATATCAAACGTAACCTCAATCTGCGGCACACCTCTTCTTGCCGGCGGGATACCGTCTAAGCGGAATTGGCCAAGGCTCTTGTTATCCCGTGCGAACTGGCGCTCGCCCTGTACAACATTGATGTCCACTGCTTCCTGGTTATCCGCAGCGGTCGAGAATACCTGGCTCTTCCTCGTCGGAATCGTTGTGTTCCTCTCGATTAAGCGGGTTGCAACACCACCCATTGTCTCGATGGAAAGGGAGAGCGGCGTTACGTCAAGCAGCAGGATGTCACCTGCGCCCGCGTCACCTGCAAGCTTGCCGCCCTGGATGGAAGCACCGATTGCCACACACTCATCCGGATTTAAAGTCTTAGACGGCTCATGTCCGGTCAGCTGCTTTACCTTGTCCTGTACTGCCGGGATTCTGGTGGAGCCGCCGACTAAGAGAACCTTTTTGAGTTCGGATGCGGAAAGCCCCGCGTCACGCAGCGCGTTCTGTACCGGGCCTGCGGTGCGCTCTACTAACTCATGGGTGAGCTCATCGAATTTCGCCCTTGTCAAATTCATATCAAAATGCTTCGGGCCTTCCGCCGTCGCCGTGATGAACGGGAGGTTTACATTTGTCGTTGTCGCCGAAGAAAGCTCTTTCTTTGCTTTCTCTGCCGCTTCCTTTAATCTCTGGAGCGCCATTTTGTCGGTCGAAAGGTCAACACCCTCTGCCTTTCTAAACTCTTCAATAAAATATCTTGTGAGCTTGTCGTCAAAATCATCGCCGCCGAGACGGTTGTCGCCCGCGGTCGCAAGAACCTCAATGACACCGTCACCGATTTCAATAATGGAAACATCGAACGTACCGCCGCCAAGGTCGTATACCATAATCTTCTGCTCGCGCTCATTGTCAAGACCGTAAGCAAGCGCTGCCGCCGTCGGCTCGTTGATGATGCGCTTTACATCAAGCCCTGCAATCTTACCTGCATCCTTTGTTGCCTGCCTCTGCGCGTCGTTGAAGTACGCCGGAACGGTGATGACCGCCTCCGTTACCTTCTCCCCAAGATATCCTTCTGCATCCGCCTTAAGCTTTTGCAGAATCATTGCGGAAATCTCCTGCGGTGAGAATTTCTTGTCGTCGATGGCCACGCGGAAATCCGTACCCATATGCCTCTTAATGGAAGAGATGGTCTTGTCAGAGTTTGTCACTGCCTGGCGCTTTGCGGAATCGCCGACAATTCTCTCTCCGGTCTTTGTAAATGCAACAACGGACGGTGTTGTCCTCGCCCCTTCTGTGTTCGCGATAACAACAGGCTTTCCACCCTCCATAACCGCTACACACGAATTCGTAGTACCTAAGTCAATACCGATAATCTTGCCCATGATTTTATTCCTCCTATTTAAAGTTCCGCATATGCCCTTCCCATTCCCAATGCACAGCAGTGTAATTTCTCTTCGCCTTGCTCCGATAAATTCCACTGCGGGACTGTACAGGGCATATGCTGATTTTTTATTTCATACTTCTAAATATAATTATACGCAAAAATGAATCCTCTGCGCTAATTTACAACCTTTACCATACTATGTCTTACGACAGAATCACGGTACATATAGCCTTTCTGGAACTCCTCCGCCACGATGTTTTCCCCAAAGTTCTCGTCCTCGGCATGCATCACCGCATTGTGGAAATTCGGGTCAAATTCATTTCCGACCGCCTCAATCGGCTTTACCCCGGCATCTTCTAATGCTTTCATCAGCTGCTTATAAACAAGCTCAATGCCCTGCACGAACGCGCTGCTTTTCTCCGCCTCCGGCACCGTCGCAAGCCCACGCTCGAAATTGTCCACAACCGGGAGAATCTTTTCGACAATGTCCTTTGCGCCGATTTCAAACATCTGCGCCTTTTCTTTCTCGGTGCGCTTCCGGAAGTTGTCAAACTCTGCCATCGAGCGAATCAATCGGTCGTTCAGCTCCTCAATTTTCTCATCTTTCTTATCCCTCTTCTCTTTTTTCTTAAAGAAGGATTTCTTCTCCTTTGGCTCCGTACCTTCTCCCGCCTCTGTTTCATCTTCCGCCTCGTCCTCTGCGCCCTGCGCTTCCCCGGAATCCTGCTGCAGCGTTTCCGGTATTTCTTCGTCCGGCATATCTGCCGCTGTATCCTGCATTTCCTCTGCGTCCTTTTCCGGCTCCTGTTCTGGTGCGGCGCCTGCCGCACACTCCTTTTCTTCTATATTATTATTGTCCACTTTATCATCGCCTTTCTATATTAAGTTCCGCATCTTCGCTTCGCTCCGACAAATTCCTCCGGGCGCTGCCCGGGCATATGCTGCCTTAAGTTCCGCATCTGCCCTCCCAGCCTACTTTTTAAATATCCCATCCAACTGATTCATCAGGCTCTGTAACGATGCCACTACCTTCTCATAATCCATGCGCTTTGGTCCAATAATGCCGACCTTTCCGTAGACCCCCTCCTCAATCTGGTAGGTTGCGGTCACGACAGCGCAATCTTTCATGGATTCCACCGATGTCTCCTCCCC
Organism: uncultured Lachnospiraceae bacterium; assembly: GCA_910579615.1. Lineage (GTDB taxonomy): Bacteria > Bacillota > Clostridia > Lachnospirales > Lachnospiraceae > RGIG4057. Next base: position 70,356 of record CAJTUA010000001.1, read on the forward strand.
GATGTAAACCTGAATCCCGTGCTGTTCCCCTGCCTTCTCTGGTATCCCCGCCATCAGCTCATTTAACTGCTGCTTTTCCTCAAGCGCGCTCAGAAGGCTGCTCGCCTTCTTTGTGTCATTTAGCTCCGGATATTTTAAAATATTCGTCGCACCGCTTGTAAAAATCTCAACATCATCCTCCTCGCTGACTGCCTGCGAAATTGCATCAAGGATATCACTGACAATCATGCTGTACTCCTTTGCCTCCTCCTTCATTTTCTGAATCAGCGGAAGGTTAATCTCCATCAGGTTCAAGCCCTGAAGGCAGGTATTTAACAGAATATTCAGCTTTAAAATCGTCTCCTTGCCAAGCACCTCCCGCAGCGGGATAATCTTATTTTTGATGAGGTTTCCCTCAAGGACAATCACTGCCAGAAGCTGCGCCTCATCCACCTCGGAGAGCTGAATCAGTTTCACCTTTTTACTGCGGTACTGGGGTCCTGTAATCATCGTCGTGTAGTTCGTGTTTACCGCAAGGAGCTTCGCTGCCTGTTTTAAGAGCGTCTCAAGTTTATCCGCCTTCTCAAGAAGTATTTCCTTCATACTCTCGACCTCTGCGTCCTTCTCCTTTAACATCGAATCCACATAGAGACGGTACCCCTTATCCGACGGGATGCGCCCTGCTGAGGTATGCGGCTGTACGATATAGCCCATCTCCTCCAAATCCGCCATCTCATTGCGGATGGTCGCGGAACTCAAATTCAAATCCGTGTACTTGGAAATCGTTCTTGAGCCAACCGGCTCGCCGGTTTCCAGATAGTTACAGATGATTGCTTTTAGTATTTTCAATTTTCTCTCATCTAATTCCATCCATACACCAACCTTTTTGAGTGCCTGCGCCTTCTCCCCGGATTGTTAGCACTCGTTTCATTGGAGTGCTAACATCTATACATAAAATAGCACTTACCCATGCGTTTGTCAACACTTATTTCTAAACTTTTTATAAAAACGCACAAAAAATGGAAGGGCTGCCGTCTGCGTTCCAGAAAATCCCTTCCATTTTTTCATTGCATACGCTTCCATCCAAAGAAGCTTTCTTTTTTTAATATAGCTTCATCTCAAGTGTCACCTGCAAATATTCCCCGAGCTGCTGCGTGCGGCTTGTAATCTCGGAACTCTTCCCCGTTTCCCTTGAGAGGGCATTGGCGGTTGTCTGTATCAGGTTTCCAAACGCCGAGGCATCACCCGCATACAAAATTGTCACCTCGTATTTCTCTTTCAGCGCACACTCAACTGCCAACTGTACAAATTCCTCCTGCGTCTGCGCAAAAAGCCCATCCTCTACAAATTGCTCCACCTGTTTTTTGACCACATAATCCTCATACCTGCCGCCCGATGCTTCCGGATAATCCCCATGCTTCCAGATATGGTCCTTTGCCATCACCTCATCTTTCAGCATGAAGTACGTGTGGCGGACGTACCCCGGCATATCCTTCCCCGTCACCTGGTCAACCGGGTCATCCCAGGTCACATCCAGATGATACCACGCATCTTCCAGATAAACCAAATTCCACACATGGCTCTCGCCGTTCGATGTGCCGTAAATCAACTGATTTTTCATGCCAAGCACATCCAGGAATAGCTTCATCGTTTCTGCGTAGCCCTGGCAGACCGCCGAGCCATCAAACAGGGTATTTGCGATGGAAAACCTCGTATAAGTCGTATCGTAGGCAGTATTTAGCACAATATAGTCATGGATTGCCCGGATTTTTTCAATCTCTTCCATTTCGTCCGTCACGGTAAGCTCCAAAACCTCATGCGCCTTCCTGGCTATCTTTTCATCCTGCTTTGCCAGCCCGTCATAAATACCGTATTTGGCCGCCGCCAAAAGGGAATTTCCAACCTTTATCTGCCCAACATATTCATAATCCGCAATCTTTACCGTAATCTGCGCACTCCCCGGAGCATTTGCCTGCAGATTGCCATTCTTATCCACCGAGACAACGGATGGATTGCTGCTTGCAAAGGAAATCCCCTTGTACTTCTTTCCGGAGAGGTCAACCGCCCCCTTCTGCCCGGACTCCATGCGCGGTAGCACAATGGACGGCGTACTGACCCGGACGGTACAGGTAAGCTTCATCCCGCCGATGGTTGCCGTCACCTTCGCGCTCCCCGGTTTTAAGAAAGAAAGCTTTCCCTTTGAGGAAACCTTGACCACTGAAGAATCCGAGCTTTTGTACGTGACCTTGCGCTCTGTCCCGGAGACGGAAAGCTGATATGTATTTCCGACCCGCGCCGTCAGCTTTGTCTGGTTTAAGCGCGGAGCCTCCACCGTCACCCTGCACTTGTATTCTGTTTTGTCAACCATTGCCCGCACAACCGTGCTGCCCGCAGAAACGCCCTCCACAACACCGTTTTCCGTCACCGTGGCAACCTTTTTGTCATCCACGCTCCAGGTCACCTTTTTGTAGCTTCCCTTCACGGTCAGGGCAGAGCGCTCCCCCTTGCTGATGGTAATTTCGGTTTTGCTTAACGAATTCTGTGCGGCATCCGCCACAATCCATTCCCCTGCCGAAAAGGAGGGCATGACTTCCCCTTTGTGCGCGGACAGGAATCCCGCCAGTGCCAGAACCAGCAACCGCTTCTGCCATCTATATTTTATATTGTATTTCATCTTCGTTTTCAATCCTCCCATTTGCCCGCATATGTGAAAATAAAGAATGCGAAAGCACATCACACATCCAGCAAAAAATCACAAAAAACCATGTTGCTCACATCAATCCCCCGCTCGGTCAAAAACACACGACCGCCCTCTTGCATCAATAGCCCAAGACCAAGGTATTTCTTTAACACAGCGCCGTAAACCTCCTCCATCGTCCTGCCAAAACGGCGGTGAAACTCTTCCTTTGAAACTCCGCGCATCATGCGCAGCCCGAGGAACATAAATTCCTCCATCCTGTCCTTCTCGGAAAGCAAAACCGACTGCGTCCGCACGCTAAGCCCCCTTTGCACCCGGTCTTTGTAAACGGAAAACTCCCGCTCGTTCGTATGGCGGCAACCGCAAAACAGCGAGGCAGCGCCAACGCCAAAACCGATATACTCCGTGCCATCCCAGTAGCAAATATTATGCCTGCATTCCCTGCCCGGCATGGCGTAGTTTGAAATCTCATAGCGGTGATACCCCGCCCCGCGCAAGATTTCCCCGGTACGGGCATACATTTCACGCTCCGCATCCTCATCAGGAAGTGGTTCCGCTATAGGTACACTCGTCTTTCCTTCCCCTGCCCGCGGTTCACAAAAGCCCCCGCTCTCCCGCCTTCCTTCCCCATACATCTCATAGAACGGCGTTCCTTCCTCCAGAATCAGGCTGTACGCCGAAATATGTTCCGGGCGCAGCATAATCACCTGCTGCAGCGTCCGCTCGTAAGAGAAGGTTGTCTGCCCCGGCAGCGCGCTCATAATGTCAACATTCACATTGCCAAACCCTGCCTCACGCACAAGACGGTAAGTAGAAAGAAAATCCTCCCATGTATGAATCCGCCCAAGCAACGCCAATTCATGGTTGTCCGCGGACTGCAGCCCAAGGCTTAAACGGTTCACACCCGCCCTGCGGTATTCCAAAAGCTTATCCTTTGTCAGCGTCCCTGGATTGCATTCCACGGTAATTTCCGCGCCGGCACCAAAGGCAAAGCATTGCCGCAATACCGCAAGAATCCCTTCAAGCTGCCCTTCCTTTAGCAGCGACGGCGTGCCCCCGCCAAAAAACACAGAGCAGACCTCATACCGCGAAAGACATCCGCAAACATCCTCCCTCTGCGCGATATTTTGTATTTCCTGCCGGACTGCCCGCACGTAAGCCTCTTTTTCCCCGTCCGCCGCAGGCATGGACAAAAAATCACAGTAACGGCATTTCCTCACGCAAAAAGGAATGTGCACATAAAGCGCCAATCTAGTTTTCATCCAATTTCAACACGCTCATAAACGCCTTCTGCGGAATCTCGACATTCCCGACCTGGCGCATGCGCTTCTTCCCCTCCTTCTGTTTTTCCAAAAGCTTCTTCTTGCGTGTAATATCGCCGCCATAACATTTTGCCAGGACATCCTTGCGCATTGCCTTGACCGTTTCGCGCGCGATAATCTTGCTGCCGACCGCCGCCTGGATTGGAATCTCAAAGAGCTGGCGCGGAATCTCCTCCTTGAGTTTCTCGCACATCCGCCTCCCGCGCTCGTATGCCGTCGCCTCCGGCACAATAAAGGAAAGTGCATCGACTTCCTCCTTGTTCACCAAAATATCAAGCTTCACTAGCTCCGCCCTCTCATAGCCCTTCAGCTCATAATCAAACGAGGCATATCCTTTTGAGCGCGACTTAAGCGCATCAAAGAAATCATAAATAATCTCGTTGAGCGGCAGCTCATACTTTAACAGCGCGCGCGTCGTTTCCATATATTCCATGCCAAGATACACCCCGCGCCTCTCCTGGCAAAGCTTCATAATCGCGCCGACAAACTCCGTCGTAACCATGATTTCCGCGCTTACAACCGGCTCCTCCATATAATCAATCTCCGACGGGTCCGGAAGGTTTGACGGGTTGGTAATCTCAATCTGTTCCCCGTTGGTCTTGTACACTTTATAGATAACGCTTGGCGCCGTTGTCACAAGGTCTAAATTGTATTCCCTCTCAAGCCGCTCCTGGATAATCTCAAGATGCAAAAGCCCCAGGAAACCACAGCGGAACCCAAAGCCCAGCGCCACCGAAGTCTCCGGCTCAAACTGCAATGCCGCGTCGTTGAGCTGAAGCTTTTCGAGTGCATCCCGCAAATCCGGATATTTCGCACCGTCCGCGGGATACATGCCACAGTAAACCATCGAATTTACCTTCTTGTAGCCCGGAAGTGCCTCCGCACATGGTGCCTCCGCGTTCGTTACCGTATCGCCGACGCGCGTATCCTTCACATTTTTAAGGCTCGCCGTAATATAGCCTACCATGCCTGCCGAAAGTTCCTCGCACGGCAAAAACTGCCCTGGCGCAAACGTGCCAAGCTCCACAACCTCCGCCGTCGCCCCGGTCGCCATCATCTTAATCGGCGTTCCCCTTTTCACGGTTCCCTCCATCACACGGCAGAAAATAATCACACCCTTGTAGGAATCATACACCGAATCAAAAATCAGCGCCTTTAACGGGCTGTCCAGACTTCCGCGCGGCGCCGGGATATGGTTTACCACCGCCTCAAGCACATCCTCGATATTTAACCCGGTCTTTGCGGAAATCATTGGCGCATCCTGCGCGTCAAGCCCGATGACATCCTCAATCTCCGCCTTCACACGCTCCGGGTCGGCACTCGGCAAATCAATTTTATTGATGACCGGGACAATGTCCAGATTGTGGTCAAGTGCCAGGTAAACATTCGCCAGGGTCTGCGCCTCAATGCCCTGCGCCGCATCCACGACAAGCAGCGCACCCTCGCACGCGGCTAGGCTGCGCGACACCTCGTAATTAAAATCGACATGCCCCGGCGTATCAATCAGGTTGAAAATATATTCCTCCCCATCCTTTGCGCGGTAGACCGTGCGCACGGTCTGCGCCTTGATTGTAATGCCGCGCTCGCGCTCAAGCTCCATATTGTCAAGCACCTGCGCCTGCATCTCCCGGCTTGTAAGCAGGCCCGTCTGTTCGATAATACGGTCCGCCAGGGTTGACTTTCCGTGGTCAATATGCGCAATAATGCAAAAATTTCGTATCTTGCTCTGATCCATCGCCATGTATTTCCCCATTTCCGCAGGCAGGACAGTCCGCTAAGGCAATGCCCCTTTGCCATCTGCCACTTTCCCGCTTATTCCTTATCCCATCCACCGCACACGGTAAAAACATAATGCCTGCGGCAGCGGTCCAAAATCCGGACGGGCTTAAAACCCTATCAAAATCCGGATTTTTTCTCAATTACGGTCATTGTAACATAAAATAAAGCATTTGTAAATTTTTTTGTGCGCCTGGCCGCCGGGATTTTTATCACGACCCGCGCAGTACCATATCCAGAATCTGTGCAAGCGGCTCCATCGCATTGTAAGCTTCCTCCACCGTATTCTGGTCGGTGCCAAGCTCAATCAGCATACAGCGCTCCCTGAAATGTTGGTTGTAACGGTAATTTTTCAAATAAATCCGGAACATTAAATTCGGGAAAAGCACCCTTCCAATCAGGTTGGTCTGCAGGCTGAACGCAAGGTTTCCGGAAAGGTTCGGGTTGTCAAGATAATCGATTGGTCCGGAAGCATTGCGGCAAAGACCGTTAAAGAGCATCACCTGCGCGGTTGGCTTGCCATTGACTGTCGCGACGCGCTTCGCCCCACTGTCACGGTGCAAATCAATAATCACCTCCACCTCCGGATGCTTTTCCAAAAAAGCCTCAATCTCCGGCCTTGCCGTGCTGTAGGCAGCATTGCGGTTGTCCTTGCCGTCCTTTCTGTCATACGCCGTCATATCATGGTACACGGTGTAACCATAACCGCGCAGATATTCCGCAAGCTTTTCCCCCGGTCCCCTGACCGTATCCATCACTTCCCCCTGCCTGCTGTCGGCAAAAGCTTCCGAGGCGTGCGTGTGGTAAATCAGAATCTGGTAGCCATCCTCTTTTGCGGGCGCAATCGAAAGGTCCCTTAAAATCAGCTCCTCGCCATTGAAAAGTTCCGGCAGCGTGCTTGTGATGGAATCGACAATGTAGTATGTAGAAAGCAAATAATCCGGATTCGCAAGATCTGGGACAGAATAGTTATTTTCAAGCAAAAGCCTTGACCTTAGAGCCTCCTTTCCCGCAGAAATCGGTTCATCCACCACGGGAATCTGCGCCACCGCCTCAACCTCGCCTTTTGCATAGGAAACCGGAAGATAGTTCCCGTGCGCCGCATTTTCCGACATCACACTCTCAAGCAGGCCTTCGGTAATTTGCACATTCATCTCTTCGGATGCCTGCAATTCCCCCCCAGTGTCTGTCTCATTCTTGCCAATTGCTGTATTTCCCGCATCTTCCACACTCCCCGTATTCTTATCCTTTTCTGTATCTGCCCCATCCTTCCCATCGCTGCCCTTTTCTATGGATTCCCCGCCATGCTCCCCTTCCTTCTTCTCCCATAAAAGCGCCAAAGTCTCGTCCGCCTCCGGCGCTGCCGCAAGCATATAGCGGCTATGGTCAAGCACCCACTCCGAAATCCAGCGAAACGGTCCGCGCTCCTCCTCCTTAAACTGGAGATAGGAAAACAGGGAACGGTCTTCTAACAAAAGCCCTTCCCCAATCCGCGCTGGCCACTCCGCCTCCTGGGGTAAGAGCTTCCTGCTGATGGACTGTACCAGTCCCGCCACCGCCCGCAGCCCAAACACCAAAAGTGCGGTGCCACAAAAAAGCACCAACGCCTTTTTCCATTTTTCCTTCTGCCTGCGTCCCATATCCACCCTTCTTTCCATTTCATTGCAGCCACCCGGCATCGGATATTAAAAATAATATTAGATATTAAAAAAACAATAGTTGATTGCCTCCGAGATTGTCCGGCTCATCTGATGAATTTCCTCGTCAATGGATTTCGGCGTAACAAACATGGTGTTCATTTTGCGCATGTCCTCCACTCCCTGCAAAAAAAGCCCAATTTCCTTTTTCTCAAACCCCTGGTCTTTTAGCAGCTCCTCCATCGAATCCCGCACAATCGTCACGGCATCCACAACCGTCGGCACGCCGATTGCAATGACCGGGCAGCCCACACTCTCCTTGTTTAAGGATTTCCGGTTATTCCCGATGCCCGCACCGGGACATATCCCCGTATCCGTCAGCTGTACAGTCGTGTTCAGCCGCTCCACGCTCCGCGCTGCAAGCGCATCAACCACGAGAACCAAATCGGGGGCAATCCGCCGCACAATCCCCTGTATGATTTCCGCCGCCTCCATCCCGGTCTGCCCCATCACCCCTGGTGCCACCGCACTTAAGGAAACCTCCGGTTCGTCTTTTCCCTTGTCCAACTGTTCATTCAAAAAACCTTCCCCATATTCCCGCAAAAGATGCCTTGTCACAAAAAGCTGGTCGGTCACCAGCGGTCCGAGCGAATCCGGTGTCACCTCGCGGTTCCCAAGCCCTGTTACCAGAACCTGGCGGATTTTTTTATCCGCACACAATAGCCCTAACTGCCTGCCTACCTCCTCGCTCACCCTCCTGCGCTTCGCCTCCTCCCCGGAAAACAGCTTTGCCGCCTCGATGGTAATATATGTGCCAACCGGCTTTCGCATCACCTTTGCGCCGTGCTCATCCAGAATTTCTACCTTTGTCACCCGCATCTTCCCATCCTCACAGAAATCTTCCGTGAGTGCCACGCCCTGTACTTCAACGTCATCCTCCGTGAACCTCTCTTGCATCTCAAGCGCCAAATCTGTCCGTATTTCCCGAATTTCCCCTTCCATACTATGCCCTTCCTCTCTTTTTTATTCTTCGTTTTCTATTCCGCATATGCCCTTCTGGTGCTTTCCACCAAAAAAGCCATCCTCGCCCATACGCTGCTTATGGTTATCCGCACTCCCATTTAGCTTGTGCAATTTTCTATAAATTTATGCAGTTTTTCTCTTGACATCCACCCGGAAATGATTTATTATCTAGGAGTATGTTTTTCAGGAAACGTCCGTGTCCGGATTCCTGGGAGACTCTCATGCGAAAAAACAAATATTGTTTGGAGGTGTACGAGTTGGCAAATATTAAATCCGCTAAGAAAAGAATCTTAGTTATCGAAACAAAAACCTTAAGAAATAAGATGGTAAAATCCAGAGTAAAGACTTTGGTAAAGAAGGTTGACGCTGCGGTTGCTGCCGCAGACAAGAATGCTGCAACCGCTGCCTTAAAGAACGCTGTTGTTGCGATTGACAAGGCTGCCGCAAAGGGTATTTTCCACAAAAATACCGCTGCAAGAAAAGTTTCCAGACTGGCCAAGGCGGTCAACAAGCTTGCATAAGTCCGAGTTAAAAACATCCCGCAGGACGAACCCACCTGCGGGATGTTTTTTTATGCATGGGGCGCGAATGTGCATAAATGCACCCGGAAGTTATCCGTATTAGGGCACGCGCCACGCCCCTGTCACACTGCCCTTGTCGCTTCCTTTAACCATGCCGCTTCTTCCTCATCCAGATGCGGCGCAATCGTTTCATACACCTTCTTATGGTATGCATTCAGCAGTTCCCGCTCCCGTGTGCTCATTTTCTCCACAAGCACCACATCAAGGTCAATCGGAACCATTGTAAGCGTCTCAAATTCCAAAAACTGTCCGTATTCCGTCTTCTGCGCTTTTTTGCAGACAATCAGATTTTCCGTGCGGATTCCGAATTTCCCCGCAAAATACAGCCCCGGCTCATCCGAGACCACCATGCCCTCGGCAAATTCCGTGTACGTTGTCCGCTCCTTCTCCCGAACCCGGTAATGGATGTTGATTGGTCCTTCATGGACATTCAGAAAGCAGCCGACACCGTGGCCTGTGCCGTGGCTATAATCAAGCCCCTGCTCCCACATCGGAAAACGTGCCAGGTAATCAAGGTTTGCACCGCACACTCCCGCCTTAAACTTCGCCGCAGCCAGATTCAGGTTGCCCCGCAACACAAGTGTAAAGGCCTCCTTTTCCTCCTGTGTGACCTCCCCTAGCGCCACGGTTCTCGTGATATCGGTTGTCCCCTCCAGATACTGTCCGCCGGTGTCCATCAACAGCAGGCCTTTTGGCGCAATCGGCACATTCGTCTCCTTTGTCGCGGAGTAATGGACGATTGCGCCGTGCTCCTCATACCCTACAATCGGCTCAAAGCTTGGTCCCATATAATGCTCCTGCTCCCCGCGCAGTTCCTCAAATTTATCCGCCACCGAGAGCTCCGACATTTCTATCTTTCCGACATTTTTCTTCAGCCAGTAAATCAGCTTCGTCACCGCGACACCATCCCGGATGTGCACCTTGCGCTCATTCTCCACCTCTGTTTCGTTCTTGATGCATTTTGGCAGCAGGGTAAGATTATTCCCCGTCAAAAGCTTAACGCCTTCCCTGCGGTTCATCATAACCGCATAATTCGTCTTCCTCTCATCGACATAAAGCGATTTCCCCTCCGGAACCTCTTTCACGTAATCATACACCGCATTGTAAGGGGCAAATGCCACACCGTCCGCCGCCAGTGCCGCGCGCACCTCATCCGATAAGGTCTTCTCATTGATAAAAAGCGTAACGGATTCCTGCGTCATCGCAAGATAAGAAAGCACCACCGGGCTGCAGGCCACATCCCTGCCGCGGATATTCAAAAGCCATGCAATATCATCGAGTGAGGAGAGCACAAAATAATCTGCTTTCTTCTCTTCCATTGCCTTGCGGATTTCTGCAAGTTTATCTGCGCGGGATTTTCCCGTACAGGATAAATCAAGCAGCATCACCGGCTCTGCCGAAAGTGCCGGACGGTCATCCCAAATTTCCCCAACCAAATCCTTATCGCTTACGAAAGTAATCTTTTTTCCCTTTTTCTCAAACACTTTCTGGAACAACTGTGCCGTCTTGTAATTGACCGCCCTGCCGTCAAAGCCAAGCTTTCCCCCGTCAGCAAGCTTATCCACGAGAAATTCAGAAAGCTTTGGCACGCCCTCCTGCTGTATCTTAAACAGGGTGATACCCGTACCGGCAAGCTCCTGCTCCGCCTGCAAAAAATATCTGCCATCCGTCCAAAGCCCCGCCATATCCTTCATCACAAGCAGGCTTCCCGCCGAACCGGTAAAACCGGACATATATTTTCTGCACTTAAAATAACCCCCGACATACTCCGAACCATGAAAATCCTCCGTCAGTATCAGGTAGGCGTCAAGCCCCTCACGCTCCATGAGCGCACGCAATTTTTCCAACCGCTCCTTAATCATCTTTCCCTCTCATTCCGCCGCTTTTTGCGGCATTTATTTTTAAAGTAAAACTTTTGTTCTTTATTCTTTCATGCGGTATTCCAGGCACTCATATACCAGTATGCACCCCTCCGTAATCTCCTCCGGAAGCAATGCCCGCGCCACCAGCTTTAAATCCCCATCCGGCGCGTCCAGGCGCCGCAGGTTCGCATAATCCCCATCAATTGAAGCAACCGTGTACTCACAGGCTTCCATCCTTTCTTCTTACCTCCTTTCCATATCGGGCAGGAAAATTTCTCCATAAAGTGCACACCAAAAAAGCCGATGCTCCGCGAGAAGGCGTCACACCGGCTCTGTTTTTGCGCAGGGTGTGCACGGCCAAGTCTCCCCGTCCGTAGGCTATTTCAACGCCTTGCCCGTCAAAAGTTCATATCCCTGTAAATATTTACCAATTGTCTTTTCCAGAATATCCTGCGGCAGCGTCCAGTCATTCCCCGGATTTGCCTTCAGCCAGTCGCGCGCAAACTGCTTGTCAAACGACGGCTGTCCATGTCCCGGCTCATATCCGTCCGCCGGCCAGAAACGCGAGCTGTCCGGCGTGAGCATCTCATCGCCAAGCACGATATTGCCCTCCTCATCCAGACCAAACTCAAACTTCGTATCCGCGATGATAATGCCGCGTGTCAGCGCATACTCCGCACATTTTTTGTAGAGCGCAATCGTATAATCGCGCAGCTTTTCGCCGTATTCCTGACCCTTTCCCGGAAAGCGCTTCTCCAGATACGCAACACTCTGCTCAAACGAAATATTCTCGTCATGGTCGCCAATCTCCGCTTTCGTGGACGGTGTGTAAATCGGCTCCGGCAGCTTGTCCGACTCCTTTAAGCCCTCCGGCAGAGTGATACCACAAACCGTACCGTTCTCCTTGTAGCTTGCCCAGCCGCTGCCCGTGATATAACCGCGCACAATGCACTCCACCGGCAGCATCTCAAGCTTTTTGCACAGCATACTGTTGCCGTCAAACTCTGGTCTGCGGAAAAACTCCGGCATGTCAGTTACATCCACCGATACCATGTGGTTTGGCAGAATGTCTTTTGTCATGTCAAACCAAAATTTTGACATCTGTGTCAGCACCGTGCCCTTCTTTTCCACCTTATTGTTTAAAATCACATCGAAACAGCTGATACGGTCCGTCGCTACAATCACAAGATGTTCCCCGATATCATAAATCTCTCGCACCTTGCCCTCTTTTACTGGCTTAAACTCCTGCATATCTCTCCTCGTTTCTGCGCCGCGCTTTTTCTATGGATACACGTGCATACCCCAAGCACATCCTGATGGAATCCCTGCGGCAGGCAGCGCACTGGCCACAGGCAAATCACAGACTCAAGTGTATTGCATTTTCAGGAAAAAATCAAGAGGGTATGGAAAATCTTTTTCCGTTCGCCCTGCTGACAACCTTCCGTTGGATGCCCGTGCGCACAAAAAACCTCCTTTCCTGTGCAAGCGCTATCATCAGGGTATTTGAGATATGGCTTCTTAACAGAACATTTTAACACTTACCGTTACCTGCGTCAACGTCAGCTTTTTTAGCGTTATCAAAGGGGTTGTAGGGTTGTGCGCAGCCCTCCTAAGACCGCATCAAGCTCCGCCTTATTCTGCGCCTTTTTCAGCTTTTTGCGGTTCGCGTCCGTCTCCGCAAAGGATTCCACCAGATAAAGCCAAAGCTCCTTCATGCGGAACATCGCATTGTGCTCCCCCATGTACTGCGCATAATCCGAAAAAAGGCGGTCGGAAAATTCCAGGATATGCGCCGCGTCAAGATATCTGTGTTTTGCAGGAGGCTGCTTTATGCCAGAAGAAAAATTCAACCCCTTCTCCATGTCCCTGCATTTTGCCACAAGCCACGGGTCGCGCAAAATCCCGCGCCCAAACATGAGCGCAACGGTCATGCCACCCGGAAAAATCCGCATTTTTTGTTCCTCTGCGGCGCGGCATTCCTGCGTACATCCGCCTGCGGCATCCTCCGTTTTTATCCTAAGCCCACACCCTGCCAAACCACAATCCCCCACATGCCCATCCGCAGAACCTTCCACAAGTCCTGCCTCGCACTCTGCCCTGCTGCATTCCCCCAACAGTTCCCTGACATCCTTCTCACAATATAAATCCCCGTTATAGCACAGCAAATTTTTGCTCTTGCCCACCGCCCCCAGGTACACATCGCGGTGCGGTACGCCGTCATAAAACTCCTTCCCCACACGCGGATGGATAATCAGCTCCGTCAATGGATAATCATTAAAAATCGCAAGCAGCTGTATAAATTCATCCGTCAAATACATCCCAAGCCGCGTTTTCACCGAAATCCGCACGCAGGGACTTTCAAAAATCCGGTCAAAAAACTCCCGCAGCCGCTCCGGTTCCATCAAAAACCCTGCCCCCTTGCGCTTTGCCGTCACCGTACCGGACGGGCAGCCAAGGTTTAAATTGACCTCCTCATACCCCATCCTTGCAAGCTCCTGTGAGGTCTTTATAAAATCCTCCGCCTTGTTTGTCAATATCTGGGGAACCACATGCGCTATCTGGTTGTTTTCCGGGCAAATATCCCGGTACTCCCTCGGCGTGAAACAAACATTCTGGTTCGGCGAGATGAATGGTGCAAAATATTTGTCCATCGGTTCGAAATATTCGTGATAGGCATTGCGGAACACAAAGCCGGTAATGCCCTCCATCGGGGCAAGATAATATTTCATCGTATCCTCCTGTCAAAGAAAAAAATACAGCCCAAAGAAATTTTTATTTCCTCTTGTATTCTTCCCTTCTTCTTCATATAATTATCATAGCATGCACGGCTTGTCCGCGCAACGCAAATTTTCATTTTATAATGGAGGAACACCATGAATAAAAATCAATTTGCCACCACCCCGCCGATGGGTTGGAACAGCTACGATTACTACGACACAACCGTCACCGAGGCGGATGTGAAGGCGAACGCCGACTACATGGCAGCACACTTAAAGCAGTATGGCTGGGAGTACATTGTTGTTGATATCGAATGGTACGCGCACAATGCGGGAAGCCAGCGCGACCGCTACCAGTACATCCCGTTCTGGGATGTCGAGATGGACGAATATTCCCGCCTGCTGCCGGACCCGGAGCGTTTCCCGTCCAGTGCAAACGGGAAGGGGTTTCAGCCGCTTGCCGACTACGTACATAGCCTCGGATTAAAATTCGGCATCCACATTATGCGCGGCATCCCGCGGATTGCGGCACATAACCACTGCAAAATCCTCGGCACGGATGTGACCGCAAACGAGATTGCTAACCCTTCCTCTATCTGCGGCTGGAACCCGGACATGTACGGCGTTGACCGCGGGAAAAAAGACGCGCAGTGCTACTATGATTCCGTGTTCCAGCAGTACGCGGACTGGGGGGTTGACTATGTAAAATGCGACGATATCTGCAACACAAACATTTATCCCCACAACCCGTATTCCGCAAAGGAAGAAATCGAAATGCTGCACGAGGCCATCATGAAGACCGGGCGGCCGATTGTCCTAAGCCTCTCGCCAGGACCAGCGCTGATTGACAAGGCATGGCATTACGAGAAATACGCGAATATGTGGCGCATCACGGATGATTTCTGGGATAAATGGGACCTGCTTTTGAATATGTTTGAGCGCTGTGAACTCTGGCAGAACCATGTTTCCACGGGCTGCTATCCGGACTGCGACATGCTGCCGCTCGGCCATCTCGGACAGGGCTTCCATGCGGACAAGCATACCTGGTACACGAATTTTACGAAGGATGAGCAGCGCACAATGATGACGCTCTGGTGCATCTTCCGCTCCCCGCTCATGCTTGGAGCCGAAATGCCGCGCCTGGATGAATGGACGCTCTCGCTCTTAACCAACGCCGATGTGCTTGGGCTGTTAAAGCATTCCGAGGGAGCAAAACAGATTGCGCGCGATTCGGCGCATGCGGTATGGCTCTCACATGATACACAGGAAGCAGCGGACTATGTGGCACTGTTTAATTTCGCGCCGGAGGAAGCCACGGTATCGGCAGAGCTTTCCGAGGATGGCGTGACCGGAACAGTAAATGCGCGCGAGCTCTGGGACGGTGAGACAGCGGTCTTTGTGGACGGTAAGGTGTCTGCGACCGTTGCGGCACATGGGGCGAAATTATTTAAACTGACGAAATAAGGCAAACCGGAAATACCGGAACATATTTGGGGAAAAATAATAAGGCGGGACATAAAACCTCCCACGGTTTTACATCCCGCCCTTCCCATTATTGCCTTACACTTGTCAGCATCTCCATCTTTAGCTCATACAGCGCCGGTGACATATCCATATAGTGGATATGTGGATTCTCAAACCGCTGCTCCTCCGTCCAGACTTCCTTCTCAAGCTGTTTTTTCACATACGCCCGGATTTGTTCCATCGTCTTTTTCTCCCCGACCGCACGTCCATTTTCCATCACCTTCTCCTGCAATTTCCTGCAGGTACAATTCTTAAAATACCGCACCGCCCACGGCTTTGTCTGGTCAATATACCGGTACGGCTTCGTCAAATCAACCTCCTCATCCGAACAAGCAATCAAATCCGCCACCGACTTCCCATTTTCATCAAAAATCCGGTACACCTGCTTTAATCCTGGGTTCGTAATTTTTTCCGCATTCTCCGAAACTTTGATGCGCGGTTCAAACACGCCGTCTTTTTCCACCGCCGCAAGCTTATAGACCGCGCCGAACACCGGGTCGGATTTTGCCGTAATCAGGCGTTCCCCGACACCAAAACTGTCAATCTTTCCGCCCTGCCCCAGAATCGAGCTAATCGTGTATTCATCCAAGCTGTTCGAAACCACAATCTTACAGTCGGTAAGACCCGCCGCATCCAACATTTTCCGTGCCTTTTTCGAAAGATACGCCAAATCACCGCTGTCAAGCCGTATCCCCTTTAAGCGTTTTCCCATCGGTTCCAATATCTCCTTCGCTACGCGGATGGCGTTCGGGATGCCACTGCCAACCACGTCATAGGTATCCACCAGAAGAACCGTCGCGTCCGGGTAAGTTTCCGCGTATTTTCGGAATGCGGTGTATTCATCCTCAAAATACATCACCCAGCTGTGCGCCATTGTCCCGCTCACCGGAATGCCAAACATCTGCCCGGCAAGCACCGTTGCCGTGCCTGCCGCCCCGCCAATATATGCCGCGCGCGCGCCGTACACCGCCGCGTCCATATTGTGCGCGCGCCTTGCGCCGAAATCCGATACCGCCCTGCCATCCGCCGCCTGGACAATGCGCCTTGTCTTGGTCGCAATCAGCGACTGGTGGTTAATCTGCAGAAGGATTGCCGTCTCAATAAGCTGCGCGTCAATCAATGGCGCTACGACAGTCATGACTGGTTCGTTTGGGTACATGATAGTTCCTTCCGGGAATGCGTAGACATCCCCCGTAAAGCGGAAATCACCCAGATAATCCAGAAATTCCTCCAAAAAAAGCCCCTGACTTTTCAGATATGCGATATCCTCCTTTCCGAACCGGATATTTTCAATATAGTCAATGACCTGCTCTAACCCGGCGAAAATCGCAAAACCGCCGTTATCGGGATTCCTGCGGTAAAACACATCAAACGCCACACGCGCCGTCCTTGCCCCCTCATCGCTTTTCCACTGCGCAAAATAGCCGTTGCTCATTGTCATTTCGTAAAAATCCATAATCATCGCAAGATTCCTTGCATCAAACTGTTTGGGTGACATATCCACCTATCCTCCTATTTAAGTTCCGCATAGCCCCCTCCCAGGCACTTTCATGGCAGTGGTATTTTTTCTCCGCTTCTCTCCGCAAAAATCCCACTGGTGTCTGTGCGGGGGATATGCTGTTTTAAGTTCCGCATAGCCCCCTACTCGTTTACTATAATCTGGCAACTGCGCATCGTCTCAAGCGCCGCTTCATGCTTTCGCGGCGTTACCCCGGCACAGCAGGCCGCATCCACCGAAATCGGTAGCTCAGGCATATACGCTTTCAGCAGCAGCGCATTTGATACCACACAAATATCCGTACACACACCGACAAACTCGATGGATGCCAACTCCGCCTCCCGCTTTTTCAACTCCTGTGCCAATGTGACACTTCCAAAGGTTCCCTTCTCATAAACGCGCGCCTTTTTTTCCTCCCGCAGCGCGGCAAGCGCTTTTGGCAGGGCATGGCCGGACGTTCCAAAAAGACAATGCTTCACCGGAAGATTTCTCCCCTCCTGCGTTTCCAGGTAGTCCTCCCCGTGCGTATCCATTGTGAAAATAATTTCGCCGTCAAAATTTTTTACCTTTTCTGCCACATTCGGCAAAATTTCCTGTGCCTGCACACTTCCAAGCGCACCCGTAATAAAATCATTCTGCATATCCACAACAATTAAAAGTTTATTTTTCATTTCTTTCCCCCATTTCTGATACGCTTTTTGCGTTCATCTTTTTGCTGCCCGTTCCAACAGCACCAGCCTTTGTGCACTTCACATCCGGTACGCCATCTTTCCGATACGCATACAGCGCGACCTTCATTCCGTTCGCCGCTATGACCTGCCCGCCTGTCTCCTGCATTTTTCCTGGACGGATATAGCGCGTTGTAATATTTCTTGTAAAATTGGATGGTGGGTACAGGCTGCCCGATACCGCCTCATATGCTTCGCGCAAATCGGTCATCGTAAACGCCAGCTTATTTTCCAACAATTCAAAACCAATATCCGTGTAATTTAATTTGCCCCGGATGCGGTTTATGCCCTCGCGCACAATTTTCGCGTGGTCAAAAGCAAGCTCCGCTTCCGAAAACATAATTACCTGTTCCTCGTTCATAAAGACGAACGACCCGTCCATGCGCTCCTTTATCTGGAACAGGTACGCCTCCTTCGCGTCATCCCCGCTGCGGCAGCGCCCTGCCAGGCTGTTTTTTGGTGCCAGACCAAGATACGCAACGGAAATCACACGCATCCGTGGGTCGCGCCCCACCTCGCCGAAGGTCGCCAACTGCTCCATGTACACATCCGTTAAGTTGGTTTCCTCAAAAAGCTCCCGCCTCGCCGCCGTATCAATGCTCTCATCAATGCCCACAAAGCCGCCCGGCAGCGCCCAGCAGTGCCGGAACGGGTGGTTTGCCCGCTGAATCAAAAGAACGGAAAGCTCCCCGCGCTTTGAAAGCGTGAACACCAGAATATCCGCCGTAACGGATGGCCGTTCGTAGTCGCCCGGTTTGTAATTTTTGAGAAATTCTTCCTCCGTGATGTCGTCGAAAGAAAGCGGATGTTCTCGCCGCTCCATTATCGTTTTCTCTGCTTCCAATCCATCTTTCCGCATAACGTCACTCCTTTCCCACATTTCGCCCTTCTTTCGTTTTTTCCCTTCCACCTGAATAATAAGTCGATTTTTCATATGATTATTGATATTATAATCAAATGATTATTATTTGTCAACAGAAAAGAGAAAAAAGTAAAATATTTTGTCCGGACAGGTCCGGAACAAAAAGCCGGTCTGCCAAGTCCAGATTTTATTCTAACCTTGGCAGACCGGTTCGGAATTACATTACATTGCCTTCCTTTTTCATATTTTTTCGAACAATTTCATTTTTCAGACCATTACAGGGAATCAAGCTGCTTCGAGTTCATCCTTTTCCCACATGAGCCGCCGTCCCTGGCTTAATAACATATTTTCAGCATATAGCTGTCCTCCACAATCTCACCGGAATCCTGAAACCCTGCTTTCTGATAGCATCGCTTCGCCCGCTCATTCCCGATTTCCGGGTCGATAAAAATCTCCTTTACCTGCGGATATTTCGCATGGAGGAACGAAACCATCTGTTTCAATGCTTCTGTCCCATAACCGCAGTTTCTCTCCTGTAAAATGCCAATCCACATATCAAGTCCAATGGTCGCCGTGTCCTGGATATAATACTAAATAAAACCGATGGATTCGTCATCCCTCAAAATAAAATACGGAAATACCGTTGTCGGATTTTTTACCCTGGAACCATATTTTTCAATAATCCTCTCAAGGGGAACCGGCGGTTCGCCTTTTTCATCACACCACACCCATTCCTGCAGCTCCGGCTCCGAAAACCATTCACGCATCGCAACGTAATCTTCCATTGTATCTTCCATCAATCTCAAAGATATCATAGTTTCCTCCCTCATATCAAATCTTCACCAATTCATATTGGTCTGTCCCAAGTCCGATTTTTACCGCGTGCGCAATGCAGGAACGCCACTCCGTATCCGGATGCACCATGTGGAAATAATCGTGCCCTCCGCATTTTTCCTGACCGTCCTGCGCTCTCTCTTTCGCATCCAAATGTCCGCTGCCATGTCCGTCCCCGCCATCCCCTACTTTCCCGTTCTTTGCCGCACACCGCTCTTGCGCTATATGCTTTGCAAGCTGCTCACCCAATTCACTCTCCTTTATCGGCTCCGCCTGATTGCACAAATCGGTGCACGCCTGGTCAAGCGCCACTGGGTCAAAGGATGCCAGCATTCCGATATCCGCGATAATCGGGATATCATTTTCCGAATGGCAGTCGCAGTTCGGTGACACATCACAGATGAGCGAAATATGAAAACACGGTCGGTCCTTGCACACCGCAAGACTGTACTCTGCCATTTTATAATTGAGTACCGCAACCGAATCCGCAAAATCTGCTGCAATCACATCCTTCGGGCAAACCGCTAAGCATCTGCCGCAGCCGACGCATTTGTCATGGTCAATCGTCGCCTTGCCATTTTCGATGACTGGTGCGCCGTGTGCACAGATTCTGCGGCACGCACCACAGCCAATGCACCCGCCCTGATTCACACTCGGCTTCCCCTCGCAGTGCTGTTCCATCTTGCCCGCACGGGAGCCGCAGCCCATGCCGATATTTTTGATTGCACCGCCGAAGCCCGCCATCTCATGCCCCTTAAAATGCGAGAGCGAAATAAACACATCCGCATCCATGATGGCGTGCCCGATTTTCGCCTCCTTGACATACTCCCCGTCAATCGGCACAAGTGTCTCATCCGTTCCCTTCAGCCCGTCCGCAATGATGACATGGCAACCTGTCTGGAGCGGCGAAAAACCATTGACATAGGCAGTCTCCAAATGGTCGAGCGCATTCTTGCGGCTGCCGACATAGAGCGTGTTGCAGTCCGTAAGGAACGGTCTGCCGCCAAGTTCTTTGACATAATCCGCCACCACCTTAGCGTAGTTCGGACGCAGGAAAGCAAGATTGCCGTACTCGCCAAAATGGAGTTTGATGGCGGTGTATTTGTCCGTGAAGTCGATTTTTTCAAAGCCTGCTGTTTTCATCAGGCGGTGGAGCTTTTGGAGCAGGTTCTCGTTTCCGTTCGTTTTAAACGTTGTGAAATATACTTTTGCGCTTTGCATGGGTCATACCTCCTGAATTGTTGTTTGGGTGAAAAGAATTTTAGGTAGTATAGCAGAAAAAATGAGGGATGTCGATGGAGAATCTGATACTTTTTATGCCAAAGGCTTCCCATAAAACTAATTTTGTGCTATTATTGGAACAGAACAAAATTCAGGAGGGGGTATCATATGGCAAGGACTGTTGCAATCGGAATACAGGATTTTGAGACCATTATCTCAAAAAACTGCTTTTATGTGGACAAAACTGATTTTATCCGGCAGTGGTGGGAAAATGAAGACAGCGTGACCCTGATGACCCGCCCAAGGCGTTTTGGCAAGACCTTAACCATGAGTATGGTAGAGCGGTTTTTTTCCGTGAAATATGCCGGGCAGGGAGAATTGTTCTCCGGCTTAAACATCTGGAAGGAAGAAAAATACCGCTCTTTGCAGGGCACCTACCCCGTCATTAGCCTTTCTTTTGCGCCAATCAAGAAAATGAGGGATTTTTCTGCCATGCGCAGGCAGATGTGCCGGTTGATTTACGAACAGTATAATCAATACAATTTTTTGCTGAATGTTGACGGATTGATGGATGCAAAGGAAAAAGAACTTTTTGATGCCGTGTCAATGGACATGGACGAGGAGATTGCAGCCATGTCGCTGAATATGCTCTCGAAATTGCTGATGCGGCATTATGGGCGAAAGGTAATTATCCTGTTGGATGAGTACGATACACCGATGCAGGAGGCGTTTGTTGCCGGATACTGGCCAGAAATCGTGGCATTTACCAGAAATCTCTTTCATGCTACCTTTAAGACGAACCCGTATCTGGAACGGGCAATCCTGACAGGGATTACGAGGGTCAGCAAAGAGTCGATTTTTTCTGATTTGAATCACCTTATGGTCATAACAAGTACTTCAAACAAATACGCGGATTCTTTTGGTTTCACGCAACCAGAAGTCTCTGCCGCTTTGCGTGAATTTGGAATTTCTGATTTGGAGTCCAATGTCAAAGACTGGTATGATGGATTTACATTCGGGAACAAGACAGATATTTATAACCCCTGGTCTATCATCAATTTCCTGAACGAAAGAAAATTTTCCGCCTACTGGGCAAACACGAGCAGCAACGACCTTATCGGGAAATTAATCCGCGAAGGCAGCCGCGAAGTAAAGCTTATCATGGAAAATCTGCTAAACGGCGGCACACTTTGCACAAAGCTTGATGAGCAGATTGTTTTTAACCAACTTAACCAAAGCGAGGAAGCCATCTGGAGCCTGCTGCTTGCAAGCGGCTACTTGAAGGTGGAGACACACACCATAAATGCAAAGACCGGAGAAGATGAATATGTTTTAAAACTCACGAACAAAGAAGTAAAACTGATGTTCCGCCGGATGATTGGCGGCTGGTTCAAGGTCTGTTCCTCCGAATATAATGATTTCATTAAGGCTCTCTTAATCGGCGATGTCGATGCGATGAACGAGTATATGAACCGAGTCGCCCTTATCACCTTCAGCAATTTTGACACAGGAAACAAACCTTCAAAAACCGCGCAGCCAGAGCGTTTCTACCACGGCTTCGTGCTTGGGTTGATGATGGACTTATCAAACCGCTACCTGATTACTTCCAACCATGAAAGTGGCTTTGGGCGCTATGATGTGATGCTTGAACCTTTGCAGGGCAACGAAAAGGATGATGCAATTATTCTGGAATTTAAGGTTCATCAGCCGAAAAGGGAAAAGAATCTGGAGGAGACGGTAAAGGCGGCATTGCGGCAGATTGAGGAAAAAAATTATGCCGCTATGCTTGTTGCAAGGGGGATTCCGGAAGGGCGGGTTCGCAAGTATGGGTTTGCGTTTGAGGGGAAAGAGGTGTTGATTGGGTAACGTGTTGGAGTGCGTTACCCAATCATTATCATAGAAGACCTGCATTTACAGACTTTTATTCACACACTCCCTCACACCATCCCCTTACACTCCATCACCATCTCCCTATCATCCATATGGTGCTTCACCCCGCAAATCTCCTGATAATCCTCATGCCCTTTCCCCGCAATAATTATAATATCCCCCTCCCGCGCATTCTTAATACAATACTGTATCGCCTCTTTCCGGTCTGCAATCGCCAAATACTCCCCATCCGCCTTTTTCACCCCAGTGATAATATCCGCGATAATATCCTCCGGCTTCTCATAGCGCGGATTGTCCGTCGTCACAATGGTAAGGTCGGCGTAGCGCGAGGAAATCTCGCCCATCTCAAACCTGCGGTCGCGGGAGCGGTTGCCGCCGCAGCCAAACAGGCAGACGAGACGGCTTGGATTGTACTCCCGGATGGTGGTCAGCAGACTTTTTAAGCTCATTGCATTATGCGCGTAGTCCACCATTACCGTGAATTTCTCCGATATCGGCACGAGTTCCACCCTCCCGCGCAC
This sequence comes from uncultured Lachnospiraceae bacterium, assembly GCA_910579615.1. GTDB lineage: Bacteria > Bacillota > Clostridia > Lachnospirales > Lachnospiraceae > RGIG4057. The sequence goes on from CAJTUA010000001.1 coordinate 93,029, forward strand.
CTTGGCGTTTAAGAGCGCTTCCTTGATGGTTTCTGGCGCGACGCCAAGCTCAAGGCAGATTGCTGCGGCTGTCATGGAATTATAGACCGTAAATTTTCCCGGAATGTTGACCTGCACATCAAAATCTGCTTCCCCTGCAAGATGGTATGCAACCGCCAGACCGCCTTTTCCGGTATGTAAGTGCACATTCTCGGCTCTCAGGGCATAACCGGAGGAATGTGAAATCCCGCCCCCTTCTCCGCTAATTCCAGGCTGGCTCTTTCCTTCTTCTGACAAACCCACCGTATCTTCCCCAATCCCAAACTTCTTCACCGGGCAAGCCGCGCCGGAAAGCACAGTCTGCCAATGCGCATCGTCCGCATTGACAAGCGCCATGTTACACTGCCTGAAAAGCATTCCCTTGCACGCCATATACTCCTCAAAGCTCGCATGTTCGCCCGGACCGATATGGTCTGGCTCAATGTTCATCAGCACCGCATAATCGAAAATTACGCCGCCCACACGGTACTGCATCAGCCCCTGCGAGGAGACTTCCATGACAACGCAGGTACAGCCTGCCTTTACCATACGGTCAAAATACTGGTACAAAAGATAGGATATCGGCGTTGTATTGTCCGATGCAATGTGCTCCGTGCCAATCAGGGTTTCGATTGTGCCGATAAGCCCGGCCTTGATGCCTGCATGTGTCAGGACGGAATAAACCATATATGCGGTTGTTGTCTTGCCTTTTGTGCCGGTAATGCCAATGGTGGTCAGTTTTTTCTCCGGATGCCCAAAATAGGCGGCGGAAAGGTATGCAAGCGCCTTGCGCGTCTCCTTCACGCGCACGACGGTCACGGATGCCTCTTTCCCAAAGTTCTGCGAAGGGGAAGGCTTCCCCCCGTCGCTCGTCCCTTGCAATGCGCCACCCTTGTCACCACCCTCGTTCGGGATTTGGCGCACTTTTGCCCCACACGCCGGATTTTCCCCCTTCTCCCACGCTGCGGTCTTTTCCTCATTCTCCACAACAAGCGCCACCGCGCCTTTTTCCACCGCTGCCGAAAGGTAATCATGCCCATCGCTTCGCACGCCCGAAAGCGCCACGAAAACACAGCCTGGCACGACCTTCCTGGAATCGTAAACAATATCCGAAACCTCTATGCTGGTATCCCCCGATACCCGCTCCACTTCCACTTCTTTCAACAAATCCTGTAATGTCATACGCCACCTCATTTTATTTTGTTCTGTTACTACAGTTTACGGCTAATTTGCCCACCCCGTTTCTGCTACGCATCCTCCCATCCCCCACAACCCAAAAATTCCACGGGCATATCATGCCCGTGGAAAATCCCCTGGGGCGGCCTGCCCGTTGTCCAGGCCGTTCCCCTTCATCCTACATTCTGTTATATAAATCCTCATACTTCTTCGCCGACGCAGCCCACGAGAAATCCGCCGCCATGCCGCGGTCAATAATCTTGTTCCATTCGCGCCTGTGGTTGTAATACACATCCTTCGCGTAGCGAACCGTGCCAAGCATCTCATGTGCGTTGTAATTGCAGAAACCAAAGCCCGTACCCGTGCCCTCGTACTGGTTGTACGGCTGTACGGTATCGCGCAGGCCGCCCGTCTCACGCACAATTGGTACCGTGCCGTAGCGCAGGCTCATCAGCTGGCTTAAGCCGCACGGCTCAAACAGCGACGGCATCAAAAACGCATCACACGCCGCATAAATGCGGTGGGAGCGCTCATTTGAATAGAAAATGTTCGCCGAAACGCGGTTGCTGTATTTCCATGCAAAATGCCGGAACAGATGCTCGTATTTCTCCTCGCCGGTACCAAGGACAACAAGCTGTGTATCCTCCGCACAGATTTCCTCAATCACATAGTCAATCAAGTCAAAGCCCTTCTGGTCGGTCAGACGTGAAACAATACCAATCATAAACTTCTTATCGTCCACCTCAAGCCCTAACTCCTCCTGAAGCGCGCGCTTATTCTTCACTTTCTCCTTGCGGAAATTCTTTGCGTTGTAATTCTGTACGATAAACGAATCCGTCTCCGGGTTATACTCATCGTAATCAATCCCGTTTACAATGCCAACTAAGCGGTTCGACTTCGCATTCATCAGGCCGTCCAGACCCTCGCCGTAGAATGGCATCTTAATCTCATTCGCATAGGAATCACTCACGGTCGTCACATAATCCGCATAGACGATGCCGCCCTTTAAATAGTTCGCATCCCCGTATGCCTCAAGCTTATCCGGCGCAAAATAATAATCGCCAAGTCCTGTGATGTTTTTTACTGTCTTCTTATCCCAGATGCCCTGGAATTTCAGGTTGTGGATAGTCATGATGGTCTTGATGCCGCGGAAAAACTCACCGCCCTGGAAGCTGTCGTGTAAGTACACCGGAACAAGTCCGGTCTGCCAGTCATGGCAGTGGATAATATCTGGGCGGAAATCAATCACCGGAAGCGCCGAGAGGCACGCGCGGCTGAAAAATGCAAATTTTTCGATATCCTCGTAAATATTTCCGTATGGCTTCATGCCCGCGAAATAGAACTCATTGTCAATGAAATAGAATGTAATCCCGTCTACGACCGACTCAAGTACACCGACATACTGGCTGCGCCAGTTCAGTTCCATGTAAAAATGTGTCTTGTACTGCATGTTCTGCTTGAATTTATCCGGAATCATCATGTATTTCGGAAGCATAACCCTGACATCGAACTGCTCCTTGTCAAGATATTTCGGCAACGAGCCTACTACATCCGCCAAACCGCCTGTCTTTACAAATGGCACACACTCCGACGCAACAAACAATACCTTTTTCATCCTTTGCCCTCCTCTTTTCTGCCGCAATATTCGCTTTTTCGAAAGTTGCTTGCTTGGCTCTTTGCAGACATTATACCATGTCCTTTGGACATGCTTCCCTCCAGGGGATGCACACGATTCGCCACGGAAATTGTCCTCCCTTTGGTCGGACGGCGAATCGGCGCAGGTATAATGCTTTGCAGACATTATACCATATCTTCCCTCTTTCGAAAAGAGGGCAAAATGATTTTTTTCATCGATGTGCAAATATTGCCCCTGCAATCTTCTTCCTTTATGCGCTGATACCCGCACTTTTGTATTCCAGGCGGATTTTATCGGCAATCAGCGCCACGAATTCAGAATTCGTTGGCTTGCCTTTGCCGTAGCTTACCGTGTAGCCGAACAAATCGTTGATGGTGTCCATCTTCCCTCTGCTCCACGCCACTTCAATCGCGTGGCGGATGGCACGTTCCACGCGGCTCGGTGTTGTTTTATGGCGCTTGGCGATGGACGGATAAAGCTGTTTTGTTATGGAATTGAGCATCTCATGGTCATCCACCGACATCATGATTGCATCGCGCAGGTACTGATACCCTTTGATGTGAGCAGGCACACCGATTTCATGGATGATATCCGTCACATCCGCCTCCAGATTATGCGGGCGGTTCATCGGAGCCACCTCGCAGGCAGCGAGCACACCGCGCTTTTCTAAAATATGCTGGCTGCCGCCCCTGCCCTTTACTTGCTTAATCCGGCTTAGGACAACACTGCCCTCAAAGGGCTTTAAGATATAGTAGCTCGCCCCAAGCTCAAACGCGTTCTCCGTCACCCTTTCCTGCGCAATTGCCGAAATTACAATAAATGCCGGAACCTTTTTCAGCTCCTTGTCTTTCTTTACCTTCTCTAGCACTCCAAGCCCGTCCAATTTTGGCATAATCAAATCAAGCAGTACAACATCCGGTTCTTTTTCCTTTATCATCTCAAGTGCATCCAAACCATTTTCCGCTTTGCCAATGACGTTCATTTCCTCATCTGCCTGAACAATTTCTTCCAACATACTTACTGTTCTCGCATTGTCGTCCACAATGAGCACATTGATTTTTTCCATTATCTTTCCTCTTTTCCGCCATTTTTTTTTCGGCTTATTTTTCATATCAAAACAGAAAATTACCGTTGATTCGCTATGAGAATCCAATTATTTCCATTTCGTGTTTATGATACACCAAATTTTGGAAAAAATCAAGCCCTAAATTACATTTTTTGTAAATTATTTTCAGTCTTCTGGGAATTCCAACATATTTTCAATAAATGTGCCGTACCCCCGTGTCGCATCCCGCACAAAAACATGGGTGACCGCGCCAATCAGCTTTCCATCCTGCAAAATCGGGCTGCCGGACATTCCCTGGACAATCCCCCCGGTCTTTTCAATTAAATCCGGGTCTATGATATGCAGTACCAATCCTTTGCTCTGCTTTGCGTTGCCATAATCGACATGCTCAATCTCAATATCGTATTCGCGGACGGCATCATCCACCTGGCAGAGAATCGTGGCTGGTCCAGTCTTTACTTCCTGCCGCAGACCAATCTCCACAACACCGTATTTGCTTTTTTTCTCAAGGCGCTCTAAGGCACCATTTTCCACAAAAAGCCTGCCAAATACGCCGCGCGCGGTATTTGCCGCCACTTCGCCTAAACGGGTAGTGTCAGATTTGCGGATTACCCCTGTCAGCTCTCCTGGTGTGCCAGCCTTGCCCTTTGTGATGGAGAGGATTTCCGCGTCATAAATTTCCCCGCTTGCTGCCGTCATCAAAACGCCGGTATCCACATCGGATATTCCATGCCCGAGTGCCGCATACTTTCCGGTTGTCGTGACAAAGGTCAATGTCCCGATACCCTGCGTATCATCCCTTACCCACACGCCAATCTTGTAATCCCCTGCCGCTGTGCGCACCCGCTTTATCTGCACCTCAAGCTGTTCTCCCCCCCTTAAAACGGTAAGAATCAGCCTGTCCTGGGGACTTTCCTGGATTGCCTTAATCAGTTCCTCCTTGCCCTCAATTTCCACACGGTTCACCGCAATAATGTAATCACCCGTCTGCAGTGCCGCGGAGGCAGGTTCGACATTCCCCTCTGTGGTTGTGACCACGCCGGTCCCAAGCACCAATGCGCCTTTCGTCCGTATCGTGATTCCGATGGGGTTCCCGCACGGAATTACCTCAATATTATTGAGCACATCAAGCGAAATCTGCTTAAGCTGAATAAAGCCAAACAACTTCACATCCAGCTTGTAGCTTCCCGTCTGTTCCGCACGCAGGGTAAAACTGTCCGATAAGTTGATATGCAGTTGTCCCGCCGGGATATTGGAATCATTGACCGAGAGTACCCCGACATTCTCCGCGGAAAAATCCGCCTGCAGCGGTACATTCAAATCAAATTGCTCTGTCTCGTTTACGAGAATCCGCACCTTGTCCGGGATGAGATTCCACATTCTCCAATAACCAAATGCCAATAAAAATATGAACGAAAGCAAAGCACACCATCCAAGGGTGCGGCGGCAGCCCCTTTTTGTCCTTGCCTGCTCTGACGCGGTCTTTGGCATGGTGTAATAGACTGTGTTTCCTTTTCGCTTTATCCCCATCCGGCGATTGCTATTTTCTTCTTTCGTTTGTTTCAGTATCCCATTTTCCGGATTTTCCATAGTGCCTTCCTTTCCGCCCCACCGGCAAGCCTGTACAATTGGTACAAAAAAAGGATATACCGCAATGATATACCCTCATTCCTGCTTTCTAGTATGTACAAAAGCCATCCATATAAACTAGCATTTTCCGTTTCCTCTGGCGAATACTTCCTTCTTTTTTTTGCCTGCCATCGCCTTCATCTCCGCCGCGTTCTCAAGCACGGTATCCGTAATCTCAACGCCCCCTAACATCCGCGCGATTTCACTGATTTCACCGTCCTGTGTAAGTTTTCGGATGTCCGTGCGCGTCTTCTGCCCGTCGGTCGTCTTTTCTATAATAAAATGCGTGTCCGCCATCGCGGCAATCTGCGGCAGGTGCGTAATACAGAGAAGTTGGCGCGACATCGCAAGCCCTGCCATCTTCTCCGAAACCATCTGTGCGGTTCTCCCGCTGACACCCACGTCAATCTCGTCAAAAACCATTGTTTCAATCTCATCTTTCCCGGAAAAGACCGATTTCAATGCAAGCATAATCCTGGAAAGCTCACCTCCGGACGCGATGCGCGCCAAAGGCAAAAGTGCTTCTCCCGGGTTCGTTGAAATTAAAAATTCCGCTTCGTCCACGCCGTCTGCCGTGTAGTCCTGCAAAGTTTCAAAATGCAGTTCCAGACGCACATCGAGGAAGTTTAAATCTCTCAGAGCCTCCGTAAGCTGCACCGTCAGTTCCTTTGCACTTTTCCTGCGAAGCCCGGACGCCTTCTCGCAAAGGTCTTTTAATTCTTTTTCGGTGCTGCCGCATTTTTTCTTTAAATTCTCCAGATATTGGTCATAATTCTCGTATTTTTCGATTTTCCCGCGGCATTCCTCGGCGTATGCAAGCACGCCTGCAACATCCGCCCCGTAGCGGGTCATCAAGCGGTTGACAAGGTCGAGCCGTTCTTCCACCTGCGCGAAATGTTCTTCCTCATCCTCACAGTCCTCCATATAGGCAAGCAGTTCGCGGTTGAAATCGTGCACCATGCTTTCCACCGCCTCAAGCCCCGCCGAAAGCTGCGCAAGGCGCTCGTCGTACTGCTCAATTTTCGAAATCTGGCGCACTGCATGTCCAATCTGTTCGGAAGCTGCCGCCTGCCCCTCCCCCGTTATCTGGTAGATACCGGAAAGCGTCTCGCGTATCATATTCGCGTTTGCAAGGCGTTTATGCTCGCGCGCAAGCTCCTCTTCCTCGCCCGGAACAAGCTTTGCCCCCTCAATTTCATTTAACTCAAAGCGTAAAAACGACAGCTCACGCAGACGCTTTTCCTCGTCCGACACTGCCTCGGAAAGCTCCTTTTTCAGCGTCCGGTACTCCGCATAGCTCTGGCGCAGTTTTTTCTTTATCCCGGAAAGCTCCCCTGCCGCAAACCGGTCCACCATCTCCAAATGCTTTGATTTTTTTAGCAGCGACTGGTGCTCATGCTGCCCGTGGATGTCAATCAGTTCCCCTGCCAATTCCTTTATAAAAGCTATGGGAACCGTTTCGCCGTTGACGCGGAACACGCTTTTCCCACTGGCAAGTATCTTGCGCGAAACCAGCACCTCATCCTCCTGCATGTCAATTTCTTGTTCTTTCAGCATGGCATGCACATGCTCCTGACCCGTGACAAACAAAAGCTCCACCAACGCCTGCTCACAGCCGGCGCGCACGATATCCTTCGCTACCTTCCCGCCAAGTGCCGCGTTAACCGAACCAATGATAACCGATTTTCCCGCGCCGGTTTCACCGGAAATAATGTTCAGATGTTCTCCAAAATATACTTCAATCTCATCAATAATCGCAAAATTTTTCGCGTGAAGACTCACAAGCATGTGTATCTTTCCTGCCTTTCCTAATATAATGCCTTGCGGTTATAATACCATAAATCCCGAAAACCGACAATATGGGAATCTTGCAAAAATCCCTCCATGGAGTTTTGGGCACATTTCCTTCTATAATTTCCAATAACTAGGAAAACGGGAATCGTTTCCGAAAACCTGTTCCGCAACAATTCCCGCCATCCTCTTATTTCCAACTCTGTTTATACTGTTTTACATCCCGGTATGCTTTCCGCTTTTACCTCCGTATCTTTTCCACGGTCACGCGGCACTGAAGCCTTCTGCCATTCACAACTGCGTAAATATTGGTCGTGCCGATTGCCCTTGCAGTAATCTGACCGTTGCGCACCTCCGCAATCCGCTCGTTGTCCGAATACCAACGGACATCCAAATCCGACTGCGATGCCCCGTACACTTCAAGGCTGATGAGCGTTGTGGCATATTGCTGTAAGGAAAGTGTGGTCTTACTCAAACCGACCACATAAATCTTGACCGAAGCGGAACGTCCTGACTGCGCGAAGATTGTGATGTTCGCAACGCCGAGCGCATTCGCTGTAATCATACCGGTGGTCGCGTTTACGCTTGCCACAACCGGGTTATCGCTTGACCATGTATATCCGTCCGTATAGCCCGACGGGAGAATCGTAAAGCTTACCGTCCTGCTCTCCCCCGGCACCATTACAAGTTCCGACTCCGAAACCTGGATATTTGTAATCGGAACAGGATTGCGCACATGGACAACACAGACCGCCTCAACACCGCTCGAATCCTCCGCGGTCGCCCGGACAACCGTATCGCCCGCCTTTAGTGCGGTTACCTTGCCATTCTGGTCCACAAGGGCAACCGTTGCATCGTCAGAGGACCATGTAACACCGTAAGTTGCATCGCTCGGGAAAATCCAGCCCTCAATCTGCACCGCATCCCCGACCACCAAGTCAAGGTAGGTATTGTTTAATTGGATATCCGTAATCTCCTGGCATACCTCCACTTCACAGTACGCTTCTGCTCCGCTTCCGTCCGCCGCAATACAGGTAATCACTGCATTTCCAACCGAAACACCTGTAATCCTTCCCTTTTCATCCACCGTTACGATATCCGTATTGCTCGAAATCCATTCGACCGTTTTGTCGGTGGTATTTTCCGGAATCACCTGTGCTTCAAGTTTCATCTTCTTGCCGACACCAATCAGGCAGCTTTCCGGGGTCACAATAATATCCTGCGATTCCACTTCCGGTGAGATAACCTGCACCGCACAATAATCAACGTACCCGCCGTCCACGGTCGTACAGGTAATAATGGTCAGGCCTTCCTTCACGCCGGTGATGCGCCCGTTTGCATCAATCGTTGCAACACCCCTGTCCGAAGAAACCCATTTCAAATCCTGCGTCGTTGCGCTCTTTGGCGAAACGGTCGCGTTCAATTCCCATTCATCGCCAATGTATATCACACCCTCATGGTCATCGAGCTGTACCCCGGTCACTCCCTGCTGAACGGTCACGGTACAATAAGCCGTTGAACCGCTCTTTGTCTTTGCCATGATAACCGAAACACCGGCCTTTTTCGCAATTACTTTGCCCTTATTGCTGACCACCGCAACCGACTTATCGGAAACTTCCCAGGTCAGTGTTGTGTCCGTGCTGTCCGCCGGGGTAATCGTTGTCTCAAAGTTGTAATAATCACCGACATTCAATACAATTGAAGTCGCATCCAACTTTACCGCCGTTGCCACCCTGCCGACATTGACAAGGCAGGTCGCCATATGTCCGCCGTCATTCGTCTTTACGATAATCGCCGTCTGACCGACACCCCTTGCAGAAATAACACCTGTGTTATTGACTGTCGCAATCGACTGGTTGGTCGAGGTAAAAGTCACCGCAGTGTTTGATGCGTTTACCGGGGCAAGGACATAGGTTAAACGGAAAGTCTCTCCAACATTCATGTTGATGTTGGACTGGTCAAGCCGGATTCCGGTCACTCCCTGCGTGATGGTCACGCGGCAGCTCGCCGCAATTGCGCTGTCGTTTTTCGCGGTACAGATGATGGTTACCGTCCCGGATTTGCGGAGGGTAACAAGACCTTTCTGGTCAACCGTCGCGATGGAACTATCGGAGGAACTCCAGACAACTGGCTCATTTTCTGCCTCCTTCGGCGTGATGGTCGCGTACAGCACGAAGGTCTTTTCCGCGAGCGAAGTCGTCACGTTCGTCTGCGACAGGGAAATGCTCTTGATGGCATGGTCACCAACAACTGTCACCAGACAGGAACCGACAACAACATTTTCCTGGTTGATTGCGGTGATGACTGCAATGCCCTCTTTCTGGCCTTTGACCGTCGTGGAAAGGTCATTCGGCTGCTCAATGGAAACAATCTTCTCATCCGAGGTCACCCACTTGAGCGAAATGTTCGGAATCTTTGGTGTAATCTGTGCGTTGATGGTCAGAATTTCACCGATGCCGATTTCTTTCGAAGCCGGGTCGAGGACAATCTTCGAGACAGAATTCGTTACAACAATCGTACATTCCGCTGTCTTCGTAACGCCGTTGATTGTCTGCGTAACCCGGATAATTGCCGTACCTTCCTTTACCGCCGTTACAAGTCCATCCTCGTCCACCGTCAAAATCTTGTCATCTGAACTGGACCATATAAGCGGAATACTTAAGTTCGATGCTTTTGCAACCAATTGCAAGGTAGATCCAAGGGACATGACTGCCGATGTCCTGTCAATAAACAATTCGTCGATAATCGTAATAGGTATAATGTACTTTTCTTTATATGCATAATATTTTGTTGTATCATTCTCATCGTATTTGTATTCTTTGTCAGGTTTGTTTTTGTCCCCGAAAATATCCTTATCATCATTATTCGTTCCCTGATAAGTCAGAACAAGATAGGTATCTCCTTTCATATTCGCCCTGAGAACACCGTCGGAATAAGTTGCCTTGAGGGAACGGTCTCCCTCAACTTCCGGGTTATCCAAAACTGCTCCCTGAAAAATCGCTTTGTCAAGAATCTGCGCATTCGCCAAAACATCATATGTATCGCCAACATTCATAATCAGGCGTTCTTCACTAATACCGATTGGCACCACAATTTCAATGTCAACCGATTCAACGCGCGCATTATAATCCTTATATTGTGGGTAAGTACCGACCAGATGATAAACACCGGCTTTTAATCCAGAAAACGAGATTCCTTCATTGTTTTCACTGATATAAATCTCCATGTAATCGGTATCAATCTCTGTTTTATTCTTTTCATTATCCTGAACCTTGTTATTTGCAACGGTATTCTTTCTGTACAGTGTCCAACGAAACGTCGAAGCAATCTTTGCATTCGTATCAAGCACAAACGACGTGGTTCCCGGCTGTAACAAAATCTTCGGATTTTTCAAATAATCCCCTGCGGTTCCCTGCAGCTTTGCCCGCGGTGCCACAAGAATCGTAAGTTCGATTGCCTCTGAAGCCTGCCCGTTGATTGGCATAAATTTTACCGTCGTATACCCGGCACCAACCGCGCGGATATAACCATCCGCATCCACGGTCGCCACGTTCGGGTCGGTTGCCGTATCGTCCACCAAAAATGGCATTTGATCCTGCGGGGCGTTAATCAAAGAAGCCCTGCTCCCTTTATCGGTAAGGCTGTTCACTTCCTGCCCATCCACCGTATAATCCACAAACTGGAACATCGGAAGGTAATGGGTTTGCTCCGAAGTCCCCGGCGTGCTCAGCTGAACCGCTTTCTTCTTCGGGTCATTTTCTGCTCCACCGACAATCAGTCCCCCTACCATACCAAAATTTCCGTCAACGGATACATTGACATCCTTGGTCGGATCCTGGGTTCGATAATTAAATGGCACCCGGACATTACAGGTAACGGTATGGCTGCCGCCCAAACCATCCGTAATATCCGCGCGGATTGTCGTTGTTCCAACGCCGTTAAATGTTATACGATAGGCCCATTGATTATTCGGATTTGCCTGCTCCAATGTAATAATTCTTCCTTCATATTGGTACGAAACCGCAACGCTCATATCTGCGGGGGTATACCGCTGCTCATTGCCATCAATATTGAGCACCCCGACAATCGAAATCATCTGTGTTCCCGTATTTTCAAGCAGGTCAATCGTGTCTGTATCGTGATATAACTTTCCGCCAAATTCAAAGTAAAAGCTGATTGTGCTTGGGTCAGTCGCTGGCGGCAGGGTCGGCAATGCGGTTGGGGATGCCGTATCCGTCGGGGTAGCGGAGTCACCTGGCGTCGGATCCTCTGCATACGCCGTCACCACTCCCCCACTTCTTCCCGGCTGCGGCATCTCAATTTCCCGTGCCTGCCCTTCCCCGTCCGGTGTTTCCCCGATTTCCGTCACCACCATCCGCGGCTCTGCCGGCATCGCGGCAGAAATTCCCTGCAGAACCAAAGACAGAACCAGTGTGGTTACAATCTTCGCTCTAACCCTAAACTTCATACAATCATCCTCCATTTCCAAGACTTTTCTATGTCATCTGCCAGTCCGGACTTTCCGGACTTTCCGGAAATCCTGCAACTTCCAGTCCTGTCCTCCCGGCAACCCCCTACACTTTTAATATCGCATTCATTTTAATGGATTACTTTGACAAAACTGTGTCATTTTTCTATTTTCCGCGGATTTTTCACAAAACCGGGTATTTCTGCACGCATCTGTATTCCTACAATGTGCAAAACCTCCCAAAAGTCCGCACGAAAAAAATAAAAAGCCGTATTACCATCCATGTAGTTATATCGGCTTTTTATATTGTTCCCCTTATATCCATCTGGCAACTTCAATATATTTCCAGAAAAGACCCTGAAACTTTTCATTCCACATCCATAAAAATAATCTGGCAACTACCATCAATATCAGAAAGTGCCTCAGTTTTTTTTCAAATAATTTTCAAATTCCTTTTCCGTATAAGTATGTACTTTCTTGAAACAATAATTTTCGAAAATCCTGACGCCAAAACAAATGTATTCCTTGTTTGCCATATTGCTTATACTCTTTGCTAATGAATCAAAGGACTGTGAATGCTGAACCAGAGCCTGTTTCTTTTCCAAAACATCCTTCTCTTTTGAATTAACAGACTCATTATAAACCAAAATATATTCCATTTCATCCTTCAATTTACTGATCCCAACATTTAGAATATCTGTCAGCATAATGATACTATCATAAATCTTTTTTCGAACAGCAAACTTCTTGGCATTATCCATAACCCCATTTTTAAATTCCACAAAAATCAATTTATTATCTTTACTTAAAAATAATGCGTCATTCGACTTAGGAGATTCCGATAGCGACAAACCTTGGATATATTCTTCTTTTACATCATCAAAATTCACAACGAGCCTTCCGGAAGATGTCATATACACAATATTATTTATATCATGCTTATCTATGGATGTTTCTTTTAAAGTACAAACATGTTTTTTCAGGATAGGATAATCATCAAAGCAAATCAATGTTCCACCTCTCATCCTCTAATTTTTGTAAAGGACTTGCCAATTTTGCAAATATTTTATCTACATTCTCCGTAACATCCATAATATAAGCCCCCTTCTCCCGATTCTCCGACAGATAATATCTGCAGACATCATTTCTTCCATATTTAGCAGAGTAAACCTGTATCGCCCGTAAAAAATATGGACTGTGAGTATTCAATAAAACATATGTCCCGAATTCCTTGTTCAGCAAAACGATAATTTCTGCAAATAATAATTGCCATTCCGGGTGCAAATGGATTTCCGGTTCATCTAAAATCACGATTCCGTCCGGTTCTATTATCCCATTGGTTAACAAGGTTTTGATTATCATAAATGTTTTCAGTCCGGTAGATAAATTTTTAAGATTTAATATCCTATCTGAATTTTTTAATTGGTATCCCAATTCATTATTTTTTTGCTGAATTATATCTCCATCGCACACAGAGGATATTTTTTCATAAATGTTTCCAAATTTGGTTTCCGCAACAAGCTCATCGACTACACTTGTATTATGACCTCCCTGTAACAATTTATAAATCAGATGTGCATGGTGATCTGTATCGCTCCTTTCCCCTATAATATACCAAAAATCGACATCATCTAAGACAAAAGGATCATCAATATAAATTGCTTCCGCATGAAGAACATAATCCAATCGATTGGCTAAGGCAATATTCTCTGAAACCGTCACACTCAAGTCTTCATTTTGCACTTTCAAAGAAATGATGCCTTCCGATTCCGAATATATATTGAGTAACTGTCCACTAAATTCTATGTTCAATCTTTTATTTAGGATTGAATCAAAAATATCTTTATCGGAAATTTTTAAAATATCTATAATTCTGCTTACAATATCTTTTATGTTTATTCTTTCCCGGAATCTTTGCGGTTGCTCTGACCCCAAGCGAAACATTATTTCAATCTCATCTTTTAATAACTCTGGTTTTCTTTTATAATCTTCTGCCTTTGCTAAGATTTCTTCCGAAAAATCTTTATCACCTTTTACTTGTCCGGAATCTTTGATATAATGGACATTCCCATATAAGAACCGCAATGCATTCCGAATACCTAAAACTTTTTCCCGATGAATCTGGCGTTGGATTTCACAGAAACCGTTATATACCGAAAATAAAGATTTTCCTACCGTACTCTTCCCGGTATTATTTTCGCCCCCGATTACGGTAATGCCTTTTATTTCTACTGTTGCTTCTGCTATTTTGCCAATATTTTTTAAATGAAGCTCCATAAATGTTGTCGAGCCGACAAACTCGACCCTCCTTCCCACATTTTAACTATCACTCTCTTTGAAGCATTATACCCTAAAAATTTCATTTTGAATAGATTATTTCTAAAATTTTAGCTGAAATTGAACAAATCTTCAATATCGCACAAGTCTTTATATATATATATATCCCAACTATACTCATTTTCCTTCTCCAAAGGGAAAAGGCAGCCGTTTCCGGCTGCCTTTTTGAGGGGGTAGTATTTATGAAAAAAAGTCAAAACTTAGATGTAAGCATTTGTTGTTTTCTTTGATGGTTCTATCATATCCCCCTTTTGTGACTTCCCTGTGGCGAAATTGTTAACAATTTGTGAATGTTCATCTAAAATAATTTACATTAGCCCAAACCATTCTACAATTCATATGTTTTTTTAACAACAAAAAACATTTTTCCTCCGGCCACCAAGCGAAAACTCCCGAAAGTCCAACCAGAAAAGACAAGGAATTTAGAAAATCCTTAAAAGAATCCCTTACGCATCCTCCTCCGGCATATCCCAGTTATGATACACATTCTGCACGTCATCATCCTCGTCCAACAAATCAAGCGTCTTCTGAATCATCTTAATATCATTGTCACTGGTCAGCGTCACATAGGTCTGCGGAATCATCGTCACCTCCGCCTCAAGCATCGGAATTCCCGCTGCCTCAAGCGCCTCGCGGACTGCCGAGAAGGCATCCTCGCTCGTCAGCACCTCAAAGCTGTCCTCCTCTTCGTTGAAATCATCCGCACCTGCATCGAGCGCAATCATCATCAACTCGTCCGCATCCTGCTTACACTCTTCCTTATCAATGAGAATCTGCCCCTTCGTATCAAACATAAACGATACACAGCCCTGGGTGCCGACATTTCCGTTCCCCTTTGTGAACGCATTGCGCACATTCGCCGCCGTGCGGTTTTTGTTGTCCGTAAGCGCCTCGACAATAATCGCGGTGCCGCTCGGTCCGTAGCCCTCGTAGGAGACAAACTCATAATTGACATTACTTGCATCGCCTGCCGCCTTCTTGATGCTGCGCTCAATGGTGTCATTCGGCATATTGTTTGACTTCGCCTTCGCAATGATATCCTTTAATTTGCTGTTATTGGAAGGGTCTGCCCCGCCCTCCTTGACCGCAACGGCAATCTCACGCCCAAGCCTCGTAAAAATCTTTCCTTTTGCCGCATCATTTTTTTCCTTCTTGTGCTTAATGTTTGCAAATTTCGAATGTCCTGACATCGTATAAATTCTCCTTTTTTTCTGTTTTTCTCTGTTTCCCACCGCTCGGCTTCCCACGGGCATAACCGGGAAAGTCCGCCCTCTGGCAAGCTTTTTTGCGCACACGCTTCGTTTTCCAATTTTAGCACAGTCTCCTGCCCGTTTCAAGCCCCATTTTCCTGTGCGTGGACCAGCCGGGAAAGCTTTTCCTGCACACGCGCCGTCTCCGGCACCGTCCGGACCGCGCACATAATGGTATCATCCCCCGCGATACAGCCGACAATCCCGTCGATATGGATTGCATCAATCGCCGCCGCTACCGCCATCGCCATGCCGGACACCGTCTTAACGACAAGAATATTCTGCGCCACGTCCATTGACACAAAGCCATCCCTTAAAATACGCACATATTTTTGGTCAAACCCCGCCTCCTGCGGCTGCAGCACAACATATTTCTGCTTTCCCGCATCGGTTGCCACCTTCGTCAGCTTCAGCTCCCGGATATCCCTTGAGACAGTCGCCTGCGTCACCGCATAACCCGCCTTAAGAAGAAGCACCGCCAGCTCCTCCTGCGTTTCCACCTCATTCCTCGTAATCAGCTCTATGATTTTGCTTTGTCTGCTTAACTTCATTTTCCCTCTCATTCCGGGGCGGTTCCCACCCCTCACAGCACAGGCACATACGTCCTGCCCCTGCAAAGCCTTCCTCCCATCCGTTCCTGTTGCTATGTACTCCCGTTCAGCTTCGTCCCCAGCATCTGATAAAAGCTTCCGCCCGAAAGCCGCACCAGCTTCGTCGTGCGCACCGCGCGGCATACCTTCACACAATCCTCCGCGCACAAATTCACGCTATCCCGCCCGTCAACCGTCGCAATCGCTTCCTCCGTCTGCGTCTTTTTGCTTGTGCGCACCGTCACCATCACGGTATCCGTGTCGGAGACAACAATACTGCGCGCATTCAGCGAGTGCGGACAGATTGGCGTAATCACCATCATATTCGAGGACGGGGAGACAATCGGACCGCCCGCGGAAAGGCTATAGCCTGTAGAGCCGGATGGCGTTGCGATAATCACCCCGTCCCCCCGGTAATCGTTGACCAGCTCCCCGTTTATGGAAACGCCAACCCCAATCACACGCGAGAACCCGCAGCGTGTGATAACCAGGTCATTGAGGGCATCCGAAAGCTCCCGCTCCTGCCCGCCCGCGCAGACCTTCACCGAAAGCATCATCTGCTCCCGTATTTCATACTGCCCCGCAAACAGCTTTGCAAACGCCCCTTCAAGCTCTGTCACCTCTGTCTCCGCCAAAAAACCGAGCGTACCGAGGTTAATTCCGAAAATTGGCAGTTCCCGTCCGGAAAGGTCATGTGCCGCCTGCAGCAAAGTTCCGTCCCCGCCAAGCACAACGACACATTCCGTCTCTTTTGGGACATCCTCCGCCCGCGTATAGCAGCTCCCGTCCTTCCTGTAATGGACATCTGCCAGACAGACCTGTTTCCCGCCTGCACGCAAAAGCCCCGCAATCCGTTTTGTCACTGCCATACTCTTATCTTTATCGCGATTTGTGATAATGCAAAAACGTTCCATATCTTATCCCCGCCAAAAATTATTTTTCCGGAAAAATGCTACCCAACGGCACCGCTTATGCAGGCAGATTCTCATGTGCCGCCGCAACCGTCGGCGCAATCCGACGGTATATCTCCATGACGTCTGCGCGCCCCTCTAAAATTCCGCCATGAGGATAAAGCGCAGATGGCATTCCATCCGCGCGCCCCTCATACGCCGCGTTCTTTCTTGCGTGCAGCAAATATTCAATATTCCCCTCCGGTCCTTTAATCGGCGAAAAATCCAGGTGCAGCAGCTCAAACCCAATCTCCGCCGCGTAATCCACCACCTTCCTTATCACCTCTTGGTGTACCTCTGGCTCCCGGACAACGCCCTTCTTTCCAACCTTCTCCCGCCCCGCCTCAAACTGCGGCTTAATCAGGCAGACAAGCTGCGCACCGTCCTTCATCAGACGGATGACCGGGGCAAGTACAAGCGTCAGGGAAATAAACGCAACATCAATTGAGACAAAATCCACCGCCTCCCCGACATCCTGTGGGGCCACATAGCGGATGTTGGTCTGTTCCATCACGACAACGCGCGTATCCTGCCGCAGCTTCCACGCCAGCTGGTTTGTCCCGACATCAACCGCAAAAACCTTCACTGCACCGTTTTGGAGCATACAGTCCGTAAAACCGCCCGTGGAGGAGCCGACATCCATACAGACCTTCCCGGAAAGCTCCAACCCGTGCGCCGTGACCGCCTTTTCCAGCTTAAAACCGCCACGGCTGACATATTTCATCGGCGCGCCGTGCAGCTCAACCGGTGCGGAAACCGGAAATACACTTCCCGCTTTGTCCTCGCGCACACCATTCACAAAGACATCGCCCGCCATAATAACCGCCTTTGCCTTTTCCCGCGATTCCGCAAGCCCCCGCTTTACAAGCAGCACATCAAGCCGTTCCTTTTCCTCTTTTCCTTTCTGCTTTTTTCCCACTTTCTCCGTCAGCATGCCGCCGTCCTTTGCCTCATCCATCCTCATCTCTCCTCACAACCGCCGAATCCTCTGCGCCACACTCTCTGCGTCCAGCCCATACACCTTCCTTAACTCCGCCTGTGAACCATGTTCGATAAACTGATCCGGCAGGGCGACGGACAAAAACCTCCCACGGTAGCCCTGCCCAAGCAGATACGCCGCAACCTCCTCGCCAAAACCGCCGCGCGCGACATTTTCCTCCAATGTCACCACGGTTTTATAGGAAAGCGCCTCCTTAAGCATCTTCGCATCCAGCGGGGCAAGAAACCGGACATTGGCAACCGCCGCACAAATCCCGTCCGCCCCAAGAAGCTGCGCCACCTTTCCTGCAACCTCCACCATGCTCCCGGCGGCGAGCAAAAGCACCTCGCCTTCTCTTTGGAGCCACTCGCACTCCCCGCGCCGGATTGGAGCCTGGCTCTGCGAAAACGCATCCCCCGCCTCCCCGCGCGGATAACGGATTGCCGTCGGCTCCGCGCTCGTGACACAAAACTCCAGCATCTCTTTTAGCTCCGCTGCATTTTTCGGTGCCATAACCAACAGACCCGGGATATGCGTCAGATAGGAAATATCAAAAATTCCCTGATGGGTTTCGCCGTCGCTTCCGACAATCCCTGCCCGGTCAATGGCAAAGGTCACCGGGAAACGGTTCAGGCAGACATCGTGCAGAATCTGGTCGTAAGCCCGCTGCAAAAAGGTGGAGTATACCGCCACCACCGGATGGAAGCCCCCCGCCGCAAGGCCCGCCGCGAAGCTTACGGCGTGTTCTTCCGCAATCCCCACGTCAAAAAAACGCCGGGGGTACTTCGTCTTAAACTCCGAAAGCCCCGTGCCATCCGGCATCGCCGCCGTGATTGCCACTAAGTTGCGGTACTTCGCCGCGAGCTCATTCATCGCAGCAGCGAAAACATCCGTATAGGTATCGCCCTGCTTTTCGCTTAAACTTTTCCCGGTTTCCACGTCAAACGCATCCACGCCGTGGAACTGCCCCGGGTCGTGCTCGGCGCAGTCATAGCCTTTTCCCTTTTTCGTAATGACATGCACAAGCACCGGACCGTTCTTTCGCGACGCCGCCAAAAACGCCTCGTACATCTGCCCGATATTGTGCCCGTCAATCGGACCGACATAGGTGATGTTCATCTGCTCGAAAAACATGCCCGGAATCATAAACTGTTTTAAGGATTCCTTGGAACGCCTTATCTGGCGCACCAGTTTTTCACCGACCAGCGGAATTTTTTCAAGCGTGCTCGTCACATCATCCTTCAAATCCTCATAGCGGGTGCTCGTGCGGATTTTCCCGAGATAGCTCGCCATGCCGCCGACATTTTTCGCGATGGACATCTCGTTATCATTTAAGACAAGAATCAGGTTGCTCTTTAGCTGCCCGGCATTGTTTAAGCCCTCGTAAGCCAGGCCGCCCGTAAGCGCCCCGTCCCCGATGACGGCAACGACCTTTTCTTTCCCTCCGGTAAGCTCCCGCGCCCGCACCAGGCCGCACGCCTCGGAAATGGAATTGGAGCTGTGCCCGGAGTCAAACAAATCGGTATTGCTCTCCCTGCGCTTCGGAAATCCGCTCATACCGCCGTATTTGCGCAGCTGCTCAAAACCATCTGCACGCCCGGTCAGGATTTTGTGTACATAGCACTGATGCCCGACATCCCATATCAGCTTGTCCTTCGGGAAATCAAGGAACAGATGCAGTGCCATCGTCAGCTCAACAACCCCGAGGTTCGAGGCCAGATGCCCGCCGGTTCGGCTGACATGCTCAATCAGGAATTCGCGGATTTGGTCCGCAAGCGCCTCATACTCCGACGGCCGCAGGTTCCGGATATCATTCGCTTTATTTATTTTTTCCAGTATGCGCATTGCCCGCCTCTCATTCTGCCTGCTAAAATTTTCTCTCAACCAACGCCTCAATCAGCGCTTTTAAAAACTCCCCATCCCCGTCAATATTGTCAAGTATCCTCTTTGCCCTGTCCGAAAGCTGCTTTACCTGCGCGCGCGCCTGTTCCATGGAATACAGTGTCACATAGGTTGTCTTGTGGTTCTTCTCGTCGCTGTGCACCGACTTTCCAAGCACCTGCTCACTGCTCGTAACATCCAAGATGTCATCCTGTATCTGGAACGCCATGCCAACCGCCGCCGCCACTTCCTCAAGCGCACCGACCTTCTCCTCGCGGGCACCCTCCAAAACTGCGCCAATCATCATTGCCGCCTCAAGAAGCGCCCCGGTCTTTAGCTGGTAGACAAAATCAAGCTCGTGCGCCTTCATCGGCCTGCCTGTTTTTTCCACATCAACCACCTGGCCGCCGAGCATTCCATACATGCCGGACTTTCGCGCAAGGATGGCAAGCGCCTTTGCCCCTGCCCTAAGCCTTCCCGCATCCGTCTCCCTGTCAAGCGCCTCCCCCACAATCTCAAACGCACCATTTAACAGGGCATCCCCCGCCAGAATCCCCATTGCCTCCCCGTATTTCGCGTGTGTCGTTAAATTCCCCCTGCGGTACATATCATCGTCCATCGCCGGGAGGTCGTCGTGCACAAGCGAGTAGGTATGGATAAGCTCAAGCGCCGCCGAAAATGCACATACGAGGGGATTATTGATTCCCTCCCCGCCGCAAAAAACATTGCTCTCCACCAAAAACAGAGGACGCAGGCGCTTCCCGCCCGCCTTTACGCTATAGTTCACCGCGGCAATCACAGTCCGCTGCGGTCCTTTTTCCTCCTTTAAATATGTTGCTATCACCTCATCAATGCGC
Organism: uncultured Lachnospiraceae bacterium; assembly: GCA_910579615.1. GTDB lineage: Bacteria > Bacillota > Clostridia > Lachnospirales > Lachnospiraceae > RGIG4057. Next base: position 113,657 of record CAJTUA010000001.1, read on the forward strand.
TTTGTTTTTTCCATCCATTCCTGTTCAAACATCGTTTACCCCCTCATCTCTCATCCAAAAAATCCCCCTGTTCTGCCGTCCGAGCGCAATCCCACGTCCCGTTTTTTACGCGCGCAATTTATCCAATCCCCTCCTCTTCCAGCGCAATCAGCTGTTTTTCCACCCGGTCAATCGATGCGTTGCACTGCTTTACAAGCTGCATCCCCCTCTGATACAGCGCAAAAGAAGCTTCCAGGCTGATATCGCCTTGTTCAAGCTCCTCCATCACCGCGTCAAGCTCCGCAAACGATTCTTCCAGCGTCTGCTCCTTTTGCTGCTTTTCCTCTACATTCTCCTGCTTTTTCCTTGCTGCCATAAAAACCTCTTTCTTCGCAATTTTCCCCATGCCTTTTAACATCCGCCTGCGGTTTGGCATTACGCCTTGTGTTCCCGCACCTGCGTAACTTCGGCAAAAATATCCCCGTCGCGCACCGAGACCACCAATCGCGTACCTTCCCCAACATCGCGAATGGAGGTAACATTCTTTTTTCCTGCCGCCACATAGGCATAGCCCTGGCTGAAACGCTCAAGCGGCGAGATTCCCTTCAGGCGCGCCGCGCAAAGCGCAAGCCGCGCATGTTTTTTTTCAAGCACCGCCTGCATCCGGGACGAAAGCCACTCCTGCGCACCAGAAAAACGCGCCTTTTTCTCTTTTAAAATTGCTTCCATCCGGTTTGCAATCGCCGCCCCTGCAAGCTCTGCCTTCTCCCTTTTTGCTGCTAACCTGCGCTGCGGGCTTAACAGGGAAAGCCGGTCCTTTTTTGCCTGTACCCTCCCCTTGTGCGCCTCAATCGCATCAAGCATCTGCCTTGTCATCTGTGCGTGATACCCTGCCAATGCCTCATCGAGCGCACGGATTTCATAGACAGCAAGCTCCGCGGCCGCCGACGGCGTCGGCGCGCGCATGTCCGCCACATAATCAATCAATGTCACGTCCGTCTCATGCCCGACCCCGGAAATTACGGGTGTCGCACAGGCATACACGGCGCGCGCCACCGACTCCTCATTGAACGCCCATAAATCTTCAATGGAGCCGCCCCCTCTTGCTACGATGATGATATCCACCCCGTACTTGTCCATCCGCCTTATGCCCCGCGCCACCGACTCCGCCGCGCCAAAGCCCTGCACCTGCACCGGGGCTAACACAAGCTGCACGAACGGATTGCGCCGCGCCGCAATGTTGCGGATATCCTGCAGCGCCGCCCCCGTTTTCGCCGTCACAATCCCGATTTTTTTCGGGAAGGGCGGAATTGGCAGCTTGTGTGATTTCTCAAACATCCCCTGCTCATTCAGCTTTGCCTTGAGTTTCTCAAACCGCTCATAGAGCTGCCCGATGCCGTCAAGCACAATGCGCTGCGCATAAAGCTGATATTTCCCGTCGCGCTCATAGACCTGGATGCTGCCAGAAACAATAACCGCATCGCCCTCCCGCATTTGGAACGAAAGCCCCGCGCGCTGCCCGGCAAACATCACACATGCCATCTGGCTTGCCCCATCCTTTAACGTAAAATAGATATGCCCCGAGGTATGATACTTACAGTTCGAAACCTCACCCTTGATTGAAATCCGGTTCAGGAGCATATCTTTTATAAACATATTTTTAATGTATCCATTGACCTGTGATACGGTATAAGCTTCTTTCATCTTCCGCCACTTCATTTCTGCGCAAGCTTCGCCAATACTCCGTTGATAAAGCCTGAGGAGGCATCCCCCCCGAATTTCTTCGCCAGCTCGACCGCCTCATTGATTGCAACCTTCTCCGGAATCTCGTCGTCGCACTTCATTTCAAAAACTGCAAGGCGCAGCAGGGAAAGCTCCACCTTCCCCATACGCCCAAGCTTCCAACCACTCGTTGCCTCCGACAAAACCTGGTCGATTGTCCCGAAGCTCTCCCGCACACGCGCAAAGCGGCTTTCAATATACGCTTTTTCTTTCTCCCCTGCACTTGTCATAAAGTTTTCAAAATAAAACCCATTCTGCTCCTGTATCTCACTGACATCATGAAATTCGCTCTGGAACAGCATCACAAATACATGCTCCCTGATCTCTCGTCTGGTCATCCCTTTACCATGCCCTTCCCTTTTGTTGTGAACCTGCCTTATTTCGTCTTCTCGGTCTCAACGCCGACAATCCGGATATTGACGCACTCTACATCAAGCCCTGTCATATTTTCAACCGCGTTCTTTACGCGTTCCTGGATTGCGCCACAGGTCTTCGGGATGCTGTAGCCGTACCGCATAATGACGGACAGCTCCGCATGTACCTTGCCGCGCATCAGTTCAATCTTTACGCCCTTGGAAAGATTTTTCACGCCGAGCTTTCCGACAATCTCATTTGTCAGGTTCCCCTGCATGGAGGCCACCCCCTCCACCTCGGTCGTCGCAAGCCCTGCAATCGTCGCGACAACATCATCCGCAATCTTTACCTCACCAATCGGGCTTGATGTCTCCATCGTATATCCGTTTTCATTCTCATTCTCTCTGCTCATGATTCCCTCCTGTGGTGTTTTTACAAAGTCATATCCACTCTTTTCCTCAATTATACCAGAGAAATACCATGATTGCAAAGGAAATTTTCCCGTTCGGGAATTTCCTTGGAAATTTTCCCATTCCGGGATTTCCCTGGGAAGTTTTCCATTCCGGAATTTGCAATGCAAAAAAGGGGCATCCCAAGCCCCATGGCAGAGTTGCCCCTTTTCAATCTTATTCTTCCATGATTACGGTTGTAATGACAATCCCGTCCGCGCCGATGCCTGTCTTGCGGCTCACAATATCCTCTATCTGCGCAACCTGCTGTTCCGTGATGCTTGCCGCATTCACGACAACATCGACCTCTGTCTCTGAGAGTGTGACCACAACCCCGCCGTAGCCCTTTGCTTCAAGCAAAATCTCCGCCGCATTCTCGCATTCCGCGCGTGCCGTCATCGCGATAATCTCATCAATTGCCTGCTGTTTGAGTTCATCTGCCACCGCACTGTCTGAGACAACGGACATTAAAAGCTCCTTGTTCTTTGCGCGCATCTGCTCCCTTGTAAGCTTTGCGCTTGAGAAAAAGCCGTTCTCGATTGTAACGCTTGTAAAGACCGCCTCGCCCGGTATCTCATTGCTGTCCGTTTCCGTGCTCGCGCCTTCCTTTGTGCCATCGTCCTTGCCTTCGTTCTCCTTTGCGTCATCCCCCGCACTCCCGGTATCCTTAGATTCCGCATCGCCCGTAGCTTCATCTTTTTTTACGCTGTTGCTGTCCACCTCATCGCTTCCGTCCATTTTCCCTGCCGCCACACGGTTTTCCATCAAAACCATTTCCCCGGTGTCTGACATCTGGTACGTAAAATAGGAATCCTCCCCAATATCCTCTGCGGACAAATCCCCGTAGTCCTCATTCTCCCCTTCTTTGTTGTCCTCCAAATACGAGTTCCCCGCAGTCAGGGCGGACTCATTCTCCCCTTCCTTGTCTGCATCCTTTGCAAAATTCAGATATCCGACCACCGCAATCATAATTGCCAACGCCGTGATGATAATCTGATTCTTTTTAAAAATCGTCTTCATTATGTAATCCCCTTTCCAATCTGATTATTTCATTTCCAATACTACAATCCGATGCGCCGGCACGCCAAAAAGCGCCTCCGTGGCAGAAACAATGTCCATCACAATATCGTGATTTGCACCACCCTCGCAAACGATGAGAACGCCCGCCACCTGTGCCGTGTATTCTTTTGTCACAAACGGAGTCTTGTCGTTTTCATAGATTGTCTCCTCCTCCTTTTCCGAAGTGGTGCTTACCCTGCTGCCACCCGCGCCGTCCACTTCGCTCAGGGACTGGGTGCTTGTATTCTGGTCCTTTAATACTATTTTTTCTCCCTGGTCAGAAAGCGTAATCATGACCTTTGCTTCCCCCACACCCTTAATCTGAAGAAGCAGCTCCTCCAATCGTTCCTCCAATTCTTTTGTTACACTTACCTCCACCTCCTTTGGCACTTCCTCCCGTGTGTTTTTTACTTCTTCCTTTTGTTCCCGCCCGCCATTTCCTGCAAACGAGAGCAAAAGCAGCCCCGCCGCCAGCAAAAGCAGACAAAGATTCTTTGTTCCGATTCCCGACCGCAGTGCTCTTAATTTTTCCTTCCACGGCACCATGCTACTCCTCCTTAATCACATTTATATGCGAAACATCCATATCGTAGAAGTCCGCAATCCGCATCTGCGCCACAAATTCCAATACGGCATCCTCCCCGGAGCCGCCCTTTGTCTCTTCCTCCAGGGAAATGATGATTTCCGTAATCGAAATGCGTTTCTGCCCCGCCTCTTCCATTTCCTTCCCATTTTCCCTCACCCACACGGTCATCCCCTCAATCATACCATTTTCACGCCAGAGCTGCACTTTTTCCACCGTCAGCTCCAGCCCGTAAAGCACCTCAGAAAGCTGCCGCTTTACAAGCTCCTCATATTCCTTCAATACACCATCCTGCCACGCCTCATCTCCTTTTGTTTCCCCAAACGCAAAGTCCATCGTCAAATCCGCCCTTTTTAAAAGCCCGGCAAAATCCGTTCCGGACAGGCGGTGCAGCAGGGGTGCCGCAACCAGGAACACAAGGCACAGCCCTGCGGCAAGCTTTAAGTATTTCCGGTATTTTTCCCCTGCAAGCTTAAAGAGGAGTTCCTTCACCAACAAAAAAACAATAATCTGGCGCGCCCAGTCGTATAAACTGTCAAGCATGTGTTCTCCTTATTTTGAGTTCCGCAGCTTCCCTCCCAAAAATTCCATTGGGGGTCGTGCGGGAATCTGCTGTTTAAAGTTCCGCAGCTTCCCTCCCGCCCCTTAACCGGCAATGGCATTTTTCTTCGCTTCTCTTCGAAAAATTCCATTGGGGGTCGTGCGGGAATCTGCTGTTTTTAAAGTTCCGCACGGTTCCTTACGAGGTTGCCCGCAGCAGCACGGCGAACATCAGCAAAAACAGCACGGCGCCTGCGAAAAGTGTCTGGAACAGCATTGTCACCCCCTCCGCCGCTTCCGAAAGGCAGTTTACAATGCGCCGGTCCGCCACCGGTTCTACCGCCGCCGCTTCCGCCCGGTAGCAGATGCTTACGGCAAGCACGCGCAAAAGCGGCACGATGCAGATAAAAGCAACCACAAGCATCCCTCCCGTTCCAACTGCATTCTTGATTACATTGCCCGCGCCGTATACGGTCTCGGCGACCCCGCGGAACAGATTGCCAAGTCCCGGAATCATCTCCGATACCCTTATGACCGAGCCGCGCTTTAACGCGTCAACCGCCGGGGTGATAAAACCGAGCAGCGTGCTTGCGGCAGCCACCGCGGACAGCGCCAGTTTCAGGAAAAAACGCACCCCTTTGGCAAGCAATTCGGTCATTTTCCCAAGCGGCTCCTCCTTCGTCAGATGATTGGCAAGAACCGTCATCATATAAATGTGGATGACGGGCAGGAGGATGGAAACAAGGAAATAATCGACCGCCGCAAGCAGCATAAAAAGCACCGCCGCCGCGGACTGCGAAGTAATGCTGCCGGTCGAAAAGGCAAGGGTTCCACAGAAAACCGGAATCAGCACCTTCATAAAACCAAGCAGCGTGCCAAGCGTATCCTCCACCAGGCTGCTCATGGAAAGATACCCCGATGCCAGCATGGAAAACAACAGCAGGTATGATACATAATAACCGCTCTCCGAAACCTGCCCGTCGCGGAACGCCTTCGCAAATCCATTGAAAATCGAGGTCAGAAGCACCAGGGCAAAAATCTGTACGAAATCCCCACGCAGCTTGTCCACCTGCCCGAAAAGCCCCTGGGCAATTGTTTTCACGAAATCCGAAACCGAAAATGCACTCTCACCGGAAAGAACCGCCCATATATAATCCGTCAGGCTGAATTTTTCCGCGCGCAGGATATCCTGCACGGTGCGCTCAAGCGCCCCATATTCCTCCCCCGCCATAAGTTCTTCGACATATTCCTGCCCTGCCTCCGACGCATATGCGCGCACATCCCTGCATGATACCGCGAAACTTCCCGCAAAAACAGCCAAAAATAAAAGAAACCTTCCCCACAGCTTTTTTTTGTCCTTCACGGCAAAAATTCCTCCACTACCTCCAAAAGTGCCAGAAGAATGGGCAGGCTGACCGCCATAATTGTCAGCTTCCCCGCCAGCTCCACCTGCCCTGCGACCGCCGAAAACCCGGCATCCCGGCAAAGGTCAGCAGAAAACTCCGTCAGATATGTAATCCCCACAATGCGCAGAAGTACCGGAAGATACTCGCTGCCTGCGCCGAGATATCCCTGGAAGCGGTTGATTGCCGCAAGAATCACCTCAAGCTTTGAGATACCAAACAAAAAAATCAGAAGACAGCCCGCCATGCTGATATAAACCGCGAACTCCGCTTTCTCGTTTTTCAGAAGCAGCGCGCATAGCACCGCCACAATCCCCGCAAGCGCAATTTTAACCATATCTTTCCTCCTCTTTGCCTTCCACCCTGCAGTCTTTCCCTGCCAAAAAGCTTTAAAATAATGAAAACCTTAAAAATTATTTTTTGCAGTCCCGAAACCAGAGCCTTCTGCACCCAAGGCACAAAACCGCAAATCACATAACAACAAATCAAAGGGAAAAGAGCTCCTGGATTGTCTCAAAAAGTTCCGCGATATACGGCACAATCCAGAACAAAACAACCAAAAGACCCGCAAGGCTGACCAAAAATGCCTGGTCCTCCCGCCCGGAATGCTTTAAAATCTGATTGAGCACCGATACCAAAATACCGACCGCCGCAATTTTAAATATTAACTGAATGGTCATATCCTACCTCATTTCCTAGAGTAAAAGCACTAACAGAAATATTCCCGCAAGGATTCCCATGCGTCTGCAAAGCGCCATTTTCTCCCCGTTTTCCTGCGCAAGTTCTTTGATTACCTGCGCGGACTGCTCCAGATACCACTCAATTGCCGTTACCTGAAGGTTGTCATCCATCCGCCCACACATGCCGGAAAGCTGCTCTAACAGTGCAATATCCTTCCGTTTCAGCGCACTCTTTTTACAGGTTTTATGTAGCTCCTCGCAAAATACCCGTTCAAAGCTTTCCGTTTCGTGTGCATAGAGCCGCTCCGAAACCGTGGCAAAAAAGTCTGAAAATTCCCCCTGCTCCCTGCCCGCCGCCGTAAAAAACGCTTCCGGCAGGCTGCTTTTCTGATAGCGGATATCCCCCTGGATTAGCAAAAATGCGGCATAAAGCCCCCGAAGCTGCCTCTCCCTGCGCCCAACCTCAGAAGCCGCAAAAAAACCGATACCGGTACAGGCCAAAAGCACTGCCGCGCTGCCTGTAAGCTTTAAAAGCATGCCAGCCTCCTCCCCTCCCCGTCAAGCACCTCGCGCACGCTAATCCTTCCTCCCTTCTTCCAGAAAATGAGGTAGCGCTCAAACAATCCTGCCTGGCAGATTTCCCTAAGCCCCGGCTTTTGCTGCAGTTCCCTGAAATCCTCCCCGTGCACGGTTGCAAGCAGGACACAGCCGCAGTGCAGCGCATACCGCAGGGCATAAAGGTCATCCTGCTTCCCAATCTCATCGACCGCAAGCACCTCCGGCGCCATGGAACGAATCAAAAGCAGCATACCTTCTGCCTTCGGGCAGCAGTCAAGCACATCCGTGCGCAGCCCGACATCGTACTGCGGCACCCCCATGCTGCACGCCGCAATCTCAGAACGCTCGTCCACCACACCGACGGTCTTTCCCCCGTCTGAGAGCTGGCGCACCACATCGCGCAGCATTGTCGTTTTCCCGCAGCCCGGCGGCGCAACGAAAAGTGTATTATATACCTTTTCCCCTTCCTGGATATATGGCATCAGCCTGTCCGCACAGCCAGTGACCGGATGGGCAAAACGGATATTCAGGCAGGTGATATACTTCATGCTCCGGATGTGGTTCTCCTCTAACACCACCCGCCCGCAAATGCCAACCCTGTGCCCGCCAGACAACGTGATATATCCCTGGCGCACCTCCTCCCCGAACGCATACAGGGAGTAATTGCTGATATATTCCACCGTCTCGTGCAGCTCATTTTTCCGGACAATGTACGCCCGTGCCACCTTTCTTGTCAGCTGCCCTTCCTGTGTTACAAAAAACTCCCCTGATGCGGTATGGAGAATGAGCGGCTTTTCCGCCCGCAGGCGAATCTCAAAAATCTCCTCCGGTTTCACCTGCAGCTTTTGCAGGATTGTCCTCAAATGTGCCGCCATAATTTTTAAAATCGTCTCCATCGTATCCCCCGCTTTTTCCTTATTACAGCCACGGTCCTAATGCGGCTGTTTGTCTAAATATATGCCTGTCCGATGGGAATATGACATTTTTTCTTGAAGTTTCCGTATTTTGTTCCCGGCGGGAAATGGTCGCTTTTGGGGAGGGCGGTTTTCAGGAAGTGCTTTTGCGGTTGAATTCTTCCGCCAAATATGTTAGACTTTAGAGAATAAAACCCGCAGCGTATGCGGGATTTCATAAGGAGATTACAATGGAATACGGGCTAATCGGTGAAAAATTAGGACACAGCTACTCAAAACAAATCCACGGCGAACTTGCGGACTATACTTACGAACTGACCCCGCTTAGCCGTGAGGAATTCCCCCTCTTCATGGAAAAAAAGGAGTTTCATGCCATCAATGTAACGATACCATATAAATGTGATGTTATTCCGTATCTCTCCCACCTTGACCCCCTCGCAAAACGCGTCGGCGCGGTCAACACGGTCGTGAACCGGGGCGGGGCGCTTTACGGCTACAATACGGACTATTATGGCTTTTTGTATTTGCTTGATAAAAACAGGATTTTTGTCACGGGAAAAAAAGTGCTTGTGCTCGGCAATGGCGGCGTGGCACAGCCAGTTTTCTTGGCACTTTCCGAGCGCGGTGCCGCCCATGTCATCACAGTCAAATATAAGCAGGAAGCGGGTACCATCACCTACGCACAGGCCGCCGAACTCCACGCGGACGCGGACATTATCATCAATACAAGCCCCGTCGGGATGTTCCCGGATGTGGACGCGACCCCGGTTGACCTTGCGCCTTACAAAAATCTTTCCGCCGCAGTGGACCTTATCGCCAACCCGCTTGAGACAAGGTTTCTGCGCGAGGCAGGGCGGATGGGGGCAAAAACGGCAGGCGGGCTTGCCATGCTCGTTGCGCAGGCAAAATATGCGGTGGAATTTTTTCTGGATGTCTCAATTGACAATGAAAAGATTGCCCCGATTGAAGAAAAGATTGCGGCGATGATGGAAGAAAAGCCTGCCTGAACCATGGCAGCCGGACAGAGAAATGGGTTTCCTTTACGCCGCACCGGGCGCATGCCACACGCAAAGCGATTCGCTTTTACTTACACACTCCTTCGTCGTGCCCCTGCGCGCAAAAAAACAGCCGGGAAATCGCACTCTCCCGGCTGTTCTTTGTACTTGTAAGGAATGTCCGCAAAACTTAAACGCGCTTCATATACTCGCCCGTTCTCGTGTCAATCTGAATCTTGTCCCCCTGATTTACAAAAAGCGGAACGTAAACGGTCGCTCCCGTCTCTACTACGGCTGGCTTCGTCGCGCCCTGCGCGGTATCACCCTTAAAGCCCGGCTCCGTTTCCGTAATCTCAAGCTCCACAAAAAGCGGCGGCTCGATGGAGAAAACCTGTCCCTGATGGGAAAGCATCTTAACCATCTCGTTCTCTTTCACAAACTTTAATGTATCACCCACCTGATCCTGTGTCATCGCAATCTGGTCAAACGTCTCAACATTCATGAAATTATAGAAATCCCCGTCATGGTACAGATACTGCATGTCCGTCCTCTCGATATGCGCCTGCGGGTATTTCTCGGTCGGGCGGAAGGTCTTTTCAATCACACCGCCGTTCTTAATATCCTTTAACTTCGTCCTTACAAATGCGGCACCTTTTCCCGGTTTTACATGCTGAAACTCAATAACCTGATACACTGCATTATCAATTTCCAGGGTAATACCGTTTCTAAAATCGCCTGCTGATACCATATGAAAAATTCCTCCTTAAAATTAACTACATCATAGTCTATATGATTTTTTCCAAATTTTCAACTGTTTTTTCAAAAATTGTAACAATTTCTAAGGAAACACCGGCAAATCACTGCCCTCTTAATCCGGGCGCATCGCGATGAGCGCGTCAATCGCAAGCAGATACCCCTGCATACCAAGCCCCACCATCTGGGCTGTGCAGACCGGGGCAATCACGGAAGTATGGCGGAACTCCTCGCGCTTGTGGATATTTGAGATATGTACTTCAATCACCGGGCAGGTCAGCGATACAAGCGCATCGCGGATGGCATAACTGTAGTGCGTGTAAGCGCCCGGATTGATTACAATGCCGTCCACCTTATCCAGATACGCTTTTTGAATCCGGTCAATCAGTTCCCCCTCACTGTTGCTCTGGTACATCTCAAGCTCCACCTGGCTTGCCTTCGCCTTGTCCTCGAGGGTCTGGAGCAGATAGGAATAGTCCTTATTCCCATAAATCCCCTTCTCACGGACACCGAGAAAATTCAGGTTCGGCCCATTTAATACTAAAATTTTCATAATACTTTTCCCCTTTCTTTTGAATATCATATCCTAACGCAACGCGGTTTTCCCACATCACATTGTTAACACAGTACATTCTCAATCTCCCGGATAATCTCATAAAAAGATTTTCCGTCCGTCTCAAGTATATAATCCGCTGCCGCCTCATAAAGCGGCATCCGCTCCTGCAAAAGGCGGTGCACATTCTCCTTTAGGTCCCCCTGTGCCAAAAGCGGCCTGCTCGTATCCCCACAAAGCCTTGCAACGGTCGTTTCCTCCGAAGCTTTCAGGAAAAAAACCATGCCGGTTTTTTTGAGGAACTCCGCATTTTGCGTTTTTAATGGCAATCCCCCGCCCGTTGCGAGCACGGTATTCTTTAAAGTATCCGAAAGCCTTTGTACCAGTGCGGTTTCCCGCCTGCGAAACTCCTCCTCGCCCTCCTGCGCGAAAAATTCACGGATGGTACACCCGAACTCTTCCTCAAGAAGCTGGTCCGTGTCAAGGAAATCCAAACGGAGCGCGCGTGAAAGTTTTCCGCCGACGCTGGTCTTCCCACAACCCATAAAACCAATCAGCACAATATTTTTTTTCATTCTTTTTCTCCATCCCGCCGTCTTTTGCAAGAAACGATATCTTTGCGGCACCCAGGGCATACGCGCCAGAGCCAATCCGCTATCTTGCGCACACCTTGCGACATTTTTTGCAGTACCTGCGGTAAAAAAACAACACAATCCCCTCCAGCCTGCGCTTTAGCACAATCTGGATTTCCTCGTGCTTCGCAATCGGGCGCACCAGATATGTGCGGATACCCGCCCGCTTCGCACCCCAGATATCCGTAAACAGCTGGTCACCGATAAATACGGTGGTCTGCGCGCTCGTCCCCATCTGCTCCATCGCCCGCAGATAGCTTCTCGGGGAAGGTTTCCCCGCCTTATAAATGTACTTTGCGCCGATATCGCGGTTGAAACGCCGCACGCGCTCCTCGTCATTGTTTGACAAAAACATCACGGAAAACCCAAGCTTCCTCAAACGTCCTATCAGCTCCACCGCCTGCGCCGTCGCGTCCGCATCATGCTCAACCAGCGTATTGTCAATGTCGTACAAAAGCCCGCGCACCCCATCCTCATACAATTTTTCATACGGAATCCCATATGCGGATTCCACCGCCTCGTCCGGATAAAATTTCTGAAACATCTGCCTACCGCTTTCCTGCTGCAATACTTCGCCTTTTCCATATTATATACGATTCTGTTGGAAAGAGCAAGACAAAAAAATCTTGATTCCTGCGAATGGATGGATTATAATGAAATACAGGGGATTGCTGCCAAAAATGGGCGATTTCACTTTGAAGCGACAGTTTAAGGAGGTTTTACAATGAACGATTTTGCAAAGAATTTTTCCCTTGAGGGAAAAATCGCACTGGTTACCGGCGCTTCCTACGGCATTGGTTTCGCGATTGCGAAGGCCTACGCCGCCGCGGGTGCGACGATTGTCTTTAACGATATCCGCCAGGATCTTGTAGACCGCGGGCTTGCTGCCTACGAGGAATGTGGGATTAAGGCACACGGCTATGTATGCGACGTTACGGACGAGGCGGCAGTAAACGCATTGGTTGAGACAATTGAGAAGGAAATCGGTGTGATTGACATCCTCGTAAACAACGCCGGTATCATAAAGCGCATTCCGATGTGTGAGATGACGGCAGAACAGTTCCGTCAGGTCATCGATGTTGACTTGAATGCGCCTTTCATCGTTTCTAAGGCTGTTATCCCGTCGATGATAAAAAAAGGCCACGGCAAAATCATCAACATCTGCTCCATGATGAGTGAGCTTGGCCGCGAGACCGTTTCCGCCTATGCTGCCGCAAAGGGCGGTCTTAAGATGCTGACAAAAAATATCGCTTCGGAGTACGGTGAGTACAACATCCAGTGCAACGGCATCGGACCAGGTTACATTGCAACACCACAAACTGCACCGCTGCGCGAGATTCAGCCGGACGGTTCCCGCCATCCGTTTGACCAGTTCATCATCGCGAAAACACCAGCCGCACGTTGGGGCGAGGCGGAAGACCTTCAGGGACCTGCCGTTTTCCTCGCATCGGATGCGTCCAATTTTGTTAACGGACATGTTCTTTATGTTGACGGCGGCATTTTGGCGTACATCGGAAAGCAGCCACAGTAAGGCGAGGGCTTTTCATGCCGCAGGATGTGGTTGGTTGTGAAGTTTTCTTTTACGGAAAAATGAGTTCTGTCGGACCATCGCAGGGTATTTTCTGTGATGGTCCGACAGAATTTTTTGTAATGTAAAAGGCGTTTTATGTTGCAAGCGTTGATGCTTATCATATATTTCTGTTTATATATTTTGCATAACCAAAATTATATCACAGCTCAAGATACCGGTACATTTCTTCCATTCTCTTGCGCATCTCATCACACCCTTCGTCATAAAGCCTCCGCAGGCGCACAACGTCCTTCTCCACCCTTGAGATGTTCACTGGCTTTTGCGGACGGATGACAAAAACTTTCCCTTCGGCCTCCAGTGCCGCAATCTCCTTCTGCTCTGCATTGTAATGCTCCGGCACCGCAATCAGGCGTTCTACCAGACGTGGGTACTTGCGGTAACGCCTTTCATAAGTGAGTTTCATTGCCTTTGAAGTGGAAGGTTTTTGATAACCTGCCTGCCTTGTCAATACTAACACAATCTTTTCATACCCCTGTTCCATCGCCCTTTTGTATGCAATCGGCTCAGCTATCCCCCCGTCCAGATAAGAATTTCCGTTCAGGCGAATCATGGAAGAAACGACCGGCATACTGCTCGAAGCGGCGGAAGCCCGCATAATCTCTGGTTCCTTCCCCTTTTCAAAATATTCCGCCATTCCGGTGCGGCAGTTCGTCGCCACCACCTCAAAGCGCTGCTTTGAAGCAAAAAAAGTTCTTGCGTCAAAAGGCATGAGTTCCTCTGAAATTTCACCAAACAGAAAATTAAAGTTGAAAATCCCGCCGTTGCTCACAATGTTGCGGACACCAAGATACCTCGGGTCATTCACATAGTTGAGATTGACATCACGGCTGCGTCCATTCTGCTTCGACACATAATTGATGCCGTTGAGTGAACCTGCAGAAACACCGTTGACATATGCAAACACAATCCCCTGCTCCAAAAACACGTCCAACACACCCGCTGTAAACATTCCGCGCAATGCTCCGCCTTCGAGTACCAAAGCCGCATTTACCATAACACTTATCTCCTATCCCCCTCAAATATTTTCTTCCATTCCGTATAATCCTTTACTTCCGCCAGATATGCGTTACTGAATGCCCCATTTCTGCTGACATCCTCCCCAAACCATTCCGGAGGCACAAAAGCCCTCGCTGCATCCTCGCTCCCAAACTCGACTTCCACAAAGATAAGCCCTGAAAGCCTTCCCTCAAATATATCAAGTTCCGCCTGCAGATCCCCCCCAATGGGAAGTACATAGCGGGTCTTTTCCACAAGCGCGCCGTCAATTTTTTCCCGAAGATGCTCGTATGCTTCCTTTGTCAAGGCAAGTTCAACCTCCTCATTCTGGATTGCGCAGGCCTGGGAGAGCCCGTTCTTTGATTTGTATGTCAGGATATAATCCTCATTGCTTTTCCGAATCCTTACGACTGGTCTTTTGCATAGATATCCCTGTTCGATTTTTTTGGCTTTCGCACCGGAAAGCTCCGGCATAAATTTTACCATAAATTTCCGCTCAATCTCCATGATGATTCCCTCTCCTGCCGCTCTCTTTACCTGCCATTCCCTCTGATTATAATATGGCGGTTTCACGTATAAATTGCGTCGCCACGCAGATAATATCCTTACTTTTTTATGGGAGGCTGATTATGAAAAAAAATTTTGTTACTGATTTTGTCCGCTGCGGTGCTTCCGGTTGGTGCATGGAATGTATGTGGACCGGCATCGATTCCATATTTTTCCGGAAGGACAAACAGCTTGCCTGCCGCACTTCTGTCTGGATGTTTCCGATTTACGGATTGGCTGCCTGCTTCTCGCCGATGTGCAGAAAACTCGGCAAACACAATTCCTTTTTCCGCGGCACTATTTATATGCTTTGCATTTATGCCGCAGAATATACCACGGGTTCCCTGCTGAAAAAGTGGGATGCCTGCCCTTGGGATTACAGCAAATCAAAATGGAATTACCGCGGCCTTATCCGTTTTGATTACGCGCCCGCATGGTTCTGCGCCGGACTATTTTACGAAAAGCTGCTGGAGCACTAAATGACTCCGGCAGCTTTCCTGTTTTTAATCATCGTTATCATCCGGATCATCCGGATCATCCATACTGCCGACATCGACATTGTAGCGGGTCCTTCTTCGCAGTCTCGCCTCCTCCGACGAATGGATGATATATTCTTTAATCTCGGCTGAGTGTTTGATATGTTTTAATTCCAATGTCGGGTCGGTGGTGTCCCCCGTGTAGCAAATGACCGTCCCAAGACCGAACATCCGCTCCATCAGCGAACGTGTCAGGCGCACATCCTGCACCTTATACATATATGCATCATCCTCCGTCACGGTCAAAAAACCTCTCCGGATATTAATCTTTTCCTCTCCGATGGAATATTTTGTAAAATACAGCGCAAGCCCAAGGAACTTTGTCCTTTTTTTCTCAACATAATCATACTGCGCATTGTTGTCTTCGTTCTCTTTTTTCATGCCCATCCTCCATCTCGCATTCCCCCAACAGGATTATAGCATATTTTCATATACCCTTGTGTTTTATTCCAATGTAACAATCGCGATGTAAGCGTCACCCCTTGAAACAACCACCCTGCCTTCGATTGGTTCTTCCATTTCCCGGACTTCAAATACAACACAGCCCTCACAGCTCTCCCCTGCTGCAAGCGTAACCTTTCGGTAGAGCATGTCCTCCTCAAAACCGGTAATCTTTGCCTGGATATCACTTTTCCCGCCAAATTCCAGCCGATAGCGGATATCCTGCCCGGTAAAATCAAAGACCTGCTCAATGCCCGCCGTATTGGTCAGGACAAAGCGCACTTTCATAAGCATTTTCCCCTGTCCTGCCCTCACAATGTACCCGCTGTTTTCTTCCAGCACACTGCTGAATTCATAGCCGTCATACTCCACGCTCAGGCCTTCCAGACCATATACTTCACTTAACGTCGCATTCGACTCTAAGACAACGTTATCCGTCTTTCCCGTTTGGTTATGGTTCTCCCCCTTGCCGTCCGTCACTGGCGCGGACGTCGGTCCCGGGGTCGGGGACGGTGTCGGTTCCGGGGATGGGGTTGGCGTCGGGCTGACCAGTTTCTGCGTATAGTTTTCATCGTTCCGAAGCAATACCCCCGCAGCATACTCCGCTATAATATTCTGTTCTTCCTCCGTCAGCGGATAAGTCTTTGCCAGACAGCCCGTCAACATGACAGCCGAGGCAGCGGCCGCCGCTGCTAACATTATTTTCTTCCTCACAAAACACTCCTCCAAATCAATGATACACCCATATCATATCACGATTTTAAATTTTCGGCAATCGTTATCTCATAAATAATTTATTTTCTTCAGATGTTTTACAAAATTTTACACCACATGTGCATCCAGTTCACACCAAAATTCAACACCACTCTCGTGGTTGACGACCCCGCACTCTCTGTTATGGGATGCCATAATCGCCCGGACAATGGACAGACCAATACCGCTGCCGCCATACTCCCTGGTACGTGCCTTGTCCACCTTATAAAATTTTATCCAGACTTTGTCAAGCTCCTCCTGCGGGATGCGCTCCCCGGTATTGTACACCGCAACACGCACCACGTCCTTCTTGTGGATTAGCTTGATTTCAACGATGTTTGCCCCGGAAACATGATTCAGGGCATTGCTGACATAATTTGTAATAACCTCTTCTATCATATATTCATCCGCCCATACATAGACCGGGTCGGCCGCATCAAAAATCACACGAACCTGCTTTTGTTTTACCAGGATATCAACGGACTGCAGGATGGAACGAATCAGCGCCACGACATCAAAACGTGCCAGCTCTATCTGGTTCTGCCCAAACTCAAGCTGGTTCAGCGTGAGAAGCTTTTTCACCATCTTATTCATTTTCTGCGCTTCATCGATAATAACATCACAATAAAACTGCCGGCTCTCCGCATCATCATTTATATTGTCCTCAAGCCCCTCCGCATATCCCTGAATCAGGGCAATCGGCGTTTTCAGTTCATGGGTGACATTCGACAGGAAATCTTTGCGCATCTCGTCAATCTGTATCTTGTTCTGGATATCCGACTGAAGCTCATTGTTCACGCTCTTTAACTCAGAAATCGTTTTCTCAAGCCGTTCCGAGAGTTCATTCATGCTGTTGCCCAAAAGTGAAATCTCATCCCTCGTCTTTCCCTTATATTTTACATCAAAATCAAGTTCTGACATCTTTTTGGAGATATCCGCAAGCTCCAGTACCGGTTTTGTAAAATTCCTGCTGACAAAAAATATAATAACCGACCCCAACACCGCCACCGCCCCGCCGACATATGCCAGGAAACGGTTTGCAATCGCGGCGCTCTCCTGGATGCTCTCATAGCTTGTCCGGATAAAAATCTCCACCTCGTTTTCCATCACACCATAAAGGTCAATGTAGTTTGCCTCCTGCCTCTTATCGTACTGTGAATAGACATCGTACTCCCCGTTGGAATACAAACGCTGGACATCCGCAATCCCATAGCCCGGATTGATTCCGTAAACATAAGTGATACGCGAGTATGTCATGCGGTCCCTCGCAGTTTTCGAGCTGTTCAGGCTGGCAATCCAATAGCCCTTGATAATGTATACATCAATATTATTTCCGGAACACACCTCATTGAGCCGGTCAATCTGCTCTTCCGTAAATTCCGATATCTGCTCAATCTGGTCAATCTGCTCTTCCAGAATCAGTTTCTTAACTTCCTCATAACTGCTGCCAAGCATACTGACCTTCGTCTGCCGGTAATAATCCTCAAGAAAGCTCTTGTTCAATATCCAACAGAGCAGAATCATCATTGCCATGCAGGCTACAAGTATAAATGTGATTTTAAAACGCAGTGAATGCCTCAATTTCCTCTCTCCTTGCCGCAAGCCTCACCCTTTCTCCTGTACCGCCTCAAATTTGTAGCCCATGCCCCATATCGTCTTGATATAATCGCCCTTTTCCCCCATTTTACTGCGCAGTTTTTTCACATGCGTATCAATCGTGCGCGCATCGCCAAAATAATCATAGTTCCATACATTGTTCAGAATTTTCTCACGCGAAAGCGCCACACCCTTATTTATAATAAAGTAGGACAACAGTTCAAATTCCTTTACGGACAGTTCAATCTCCCGCCCGTCAATCATCACCTGGTGCGCGGTCTTGTCAATCACAATCCCCCCCTCCTCAAGCCGGCCTTCTTCCGTCTGCATCGTCCTGCGCAGTACGGCATCCACGCGCGCCACGAGGATTTTCGGGCTGAACGGCTTTGATATGTATTCATCCACTCCCATCTCAAAGCCCATCAGTTCATCCCTCTCATCGCTCTTTGCGGTCAGCATAATGATTGGCACTTTCGAATATTGGCGGATTTCACGGCACAGCTGCCACCCATCCATTTTTGGCATCATAACATCCGATATCACCAAAGAAATATCATTCTGGCTAAAAAAAATGTCAACTGCCTCCTCGCCATTCTCCGCCTCGATTACCTCATAACCACTTTTCACCAAAAAATCCCTGACCAATTTCCGCATGCGGCTCTCATCATCCACCACAAGAATCTTTAACTGTCCCATACCTATTCCTCCGTTTCCTGCAGCGGGTCCGCCGCATTCCCTGTGATACCTAGCTCCCGCTCCCTTGCCCGCACAGCATCCTCCCGCTCACGGATATCCTGCTCCCACGCAGCGTATTTATCCTGGAGCTTTATTTCTGCGTCCACAAACGGGGAATTTGGTCCAAACATTGTAATCAGGAACATCACCCCAATCACTACGGCAAGAAATGCGACAACAATTCTCGAATTTCTTAGCTTGTCCCTGTAATAATCTGCCATCATACGGTTTTTGCTCTCCACCTCCTGCGAAAAGCTTTCCGCACGTTTGCCTTTCTTGCGCGGCAGGATAACAGGCACGCCCGGAATCTCCTCCTCCGTTTTTCCCGCGCGCAAAAGCCCCGCCCGCAGCTGCATCAGGAAATTGATGCCGACCGGTGTGATAAAGGTCTTTTTTTGCACAAGCCCGCAATACATCTTATACGCCGTCTCCGTATCCGAAAGGTTCGTTTTTGCGCGGATATAGCGAATGGATTCCTCTTCCTTTTTTGTCTCCTCCCACTCCGCCTTTGACTCAAATGAATAGCCATCCACAACAAAAGGTTCTTTTTCCTTCATCCCATTCCCCCTTCCACCATCCGAAGCTTTTTTATTTCCCGAAAAAATTTCATTAAAAAGTGAAACATTCTGAATTAATATTCAAGAATTTCGATGGATTCAATCACAACCGGTGTCAGCGGCGCATCGTTTTCATCGGTCTCCACCGCAGCAACCGCATCCAACACATCGTAACCCTCCAATACCTGACCGAATACCGTATGGTGCTGATACAGCCATGGCGTCCCCCCGTAAAGCTTATATGCCTCCACCTGCTCATCGGTCAGTTCGGTATTGTACGCCTCTTCCATGTACTGCCCAAGGGTCAGGCTGTACTCCTGTGTCAAAAGCTCCTCCATCTGCAGGATGGAATCCGCCCCCGCCTGCACGATAAAGAACTGGCTTCCATTTGTACCCGCCCTTCCGGTATTCGCCATACAAAGCGCGCCGCGGAACGGGTGCAGGCTGTCCGAAAACTCATCCTCAAAATTCTTGCCCCATATGCTTTCGCCGCCCATTCCGGTTCCATCCGGGTCACCGCCCTGTATCATAAAATCTTCTATCACACGGTGAAACATCACCCCGTCATAATAGCCGTCCTTCGCATGGGTAACAAAATTTTCCACAGCAAGCGGTGCCTCCTCCTCAAAAAAGCGCACGGAAATCGTACCGAAATCCTTTATGTTGATGCGGGCATATGTCTCCCCCTCCTGCAGCTCCCCAAACTGGTCTATCACCCCTTCTTTTCCTTTTTCCTTCTCCGTTTTCCCTCCACAGCCAACCAACATGCACGCTGCCACAAGCATCGATGCCGCAAATAAAACAATCCGCTTCTTTCTCAAAACCTCATCCTCATTTCTGTTTATAATCGCCACATATATACCGGAACTTTACTTCCATGCCGGATTTTACCTGCACAAGCCTTTTGCCCAAAGCACCCACTGGCTCCCGGCAAAGCCTCCGTTCTCCCGCCTCCACATCCTGTGCCAAACCGCACATAATATGCACATAAAATATGGAAATGGATAAGGAAGATAAAGCAGGGGAAGGGCGTACCTCCCCTGCACAGGCACACAGCATAACATCTGCTTCCTTAGCGCCGCTTTTCCTGTCTTTCCTACATCATACCGCTTTTTTCAGAATTACACAAGTCTTCCTTATGAAAGATTTCCAAAAACTTTGTGAACAATCCGTGAAACAAAAGCCTTATTGCATAGGTTTTACTTCATTCACCAACTCTTTCCCATTAAAATAATCACTCAGGTTCTGCAACGTCACCTCCGCGATATTGCTGAGTGCCTCCGCTGTCAAAAACGCCTGATGTGAGGTCACAACAACATTTGGCATGGAAATCAGACGGGCAAGAACATCATCCTCCATAATCCGGTCCGAACGGTCCTCGTAGAAAAAGTCCGTTTCCTCCTCGTATACGTCAAGCCCCGCCGCGCCGATTTTATGTGCCTTAATGCCCTCAAGCAGCGCTTCACTGTCAATCAGCGCCCCGCGGGATGTGTTAATCAGAATTACCCCATCCTTCATTTTCCCAATGGTATCCGCATTGATAATATGCTTTGTTTCCTTCGTCAGCGGACAGTGCAGCGAAATCACGCTGGACTCACGGCACAGTGTATCCAACGTAACATAAGTCACACCATCCCTTTGTACCGGATACGGATCATACGCCAGGATATGCATGCCAAATCCCATACAAATGTCAATAAACGCCTGCCCGATTTTACCAGTACCAATCACACCGATGGTCTTTCCGTGAAAATCGAAGCCCGTCAATCCGTTCAAACTGAAATTATACTCCCTTGTACGGTTATAGGCGCGGTGGAGCTTGCGGTTAAGCAGCAGCGCCATCCCCATCGCATGCTCTGCCACCGCATACGGCGAATATGCCGGAACACGCAAAATGCGGAGACGGTCCTTCGCCGCATTAAAATCTATATTGTTATAACCGGCACAGCGCATGCCAACCACGCGTATCCCAAGACCATAAAGCCTCTCAATCGTCGGCGCGTCCAACGTATCATTCACAAACGCCACAACGGCATCGCTGCCCTCCGCCATACGCGCCGTATGCTTATTCAGCTTCTCCTCATAAAAATTAATCACAAAATCATACTGGCTCTGCTGTTTTTCAAAAAAATACTTGTCATACGGCTTCGTGTCATAAAAACTGATTGTCTTCATATCCTATACCTCTCTTTACAAATTTGTTTGCATAAAACTCCGGGAATTCCAAACGGAATGGCTTATCACAAAACCCCTGCTGCATAACTTCTGCCTCTTCCGTTCTCAAAATTATTTTCTGCCAGAACAGCAGATTTATTCGGTATTTTTATTTTCTTTGTGTCGTAATTCCAAGGGATTTCCCATCCGTCTTCACGGTAATGGTTCCCATCGTATCCGTCCGGTAAATCTGCACATCCAAGTCCTCAAACCGCGCGATAACCTCACTGTGCGGATGGCCATACGAATTTCCCTCACCGCAGCTGATTACCACGTAAACCGGATCCACCGCCTCAAGGAAATCCTGCGTGTTCGAGGTCTGGCTTCCGTGATGCCCTGCCTGAAACACATCTGCTTCAAGCGGCAGCCCAAGCGCCAGCATCTTTTTCTCGCTCTCCTCCTCCGCATCGCCAGTAAACAGAAATTTCCGTTCCCCGAAAGTAACCATGAGCGCTATCGAACGATTATTTGTATCCGACATCGGCTCCTTTGGGGCAAGAACCTGCACGGTCGCACCGCCAAACATAAAAGTGTCTCCCGGTTCCGGTGCCATGACTGCCGCACCGCTTTCTTTTATGGTTTCCAAAAATTCCCCGTATATCTGACTTTTATTCTCATCCTCCCGGAATATGACCGTGTCCGCCGGAAATGCCCGCAGCACGGTCGGCAGTCCACCAATATGGTCTTCATGTCCATGTGTCGCTACAATATAGTCAAAACGCTTAATCCCAAGGCTCTCTGCCGCTTCCACCACCTCCTTGGATGTGCTTCTGCCGCCCCCGTCCACCATCATTGCGTGCTCCCCGTATTGCAGGATGGTGCAATCCGCCTGCCCGACATCCAGATATGTAAGAATTAACTCCCCCGCATCATCATTCTTATTTTCTCCGCCACTGCTTCCGTCCGGTGCCGTGACCGCATCCCCCTGCACGCGGTTCCCATCTACTGTTACGGTTCCAAACCCACCGTAAAAGGGCAGCTTTTCCCCGAATACCAGCGCTGCCAAAAACAGCACCACCAGGCTTTCCAACACAAGAAGGCGTTGTTTCAGCCGTCTTTTGCGCGTGCGCAACGGATACTTCCTTTTTCGGTAACTTCCCCGTTTTTGTACTTTTTTGCCTCCCATTGCTTCCTTGTCCCTGCCTTCCTTTGCAAACATATCCGAACATTTGTTCTGATTTGATTATACCACCCAATTCACAAAAAGTCAAGAACGAGCTGTATATCCTTTGAAAAAAGGGAATGAATTTCTCCGCATCTCTGTTCAGGAATCTGTTGTTCAGCAATGCCATACCGGATGGAACCATGACCAAATATTATCACAAAAATGATTTTAAAAACGCGAAAAAGAATTTAATTTTACTAAAATTCCGGCAAAAAAACAGCCGCAAACCCTTGATTTCACTGTGAAACCCTCTGTTTGCGGCTGTTTGCGTTCCATGGAGATAATGGGACTCGAACCCACGGCCTATACGTTGCGAACGTATCGCTCTCCCAGCTGAGCTATATCCCCAAATCCTTATCGCATTCTATTATATTTCAAAATTCTCCATTTGTCAAGCGGCAATATTGTATTTGATTACCACAAAATAGTGTTTGACAAAACAAAAAAAATCGTGTATACTAACACTATCAAAAGTTTTTGCCAACTTCAGCATCCAACCGGGCTTGTACTGGTTTCGACGGGGGTTTTGAAGTTGCGGAAGCCATCCGTGGTCCGGGACCACGTTAAAACTCGGAATTAAAATTAAACGCTGAAGACAATTTAGCATTCGCTGCCTAATGGCAGCTGTCGGCCTTATGCTTCCTGCGGCTTAAGCACCGGCATCAAACTTGCAGGGCACTCCGGTTCCTAAGCTTTGCGGCACCGGAAGAATTTTATGAAGCTACTAAAGTCCGAAGCCTGTCAGCTGGCGCCGGACGGAGGGAATGTCAAATAACTGACTGTGATGGGAGATGCCGCAGTGGATGGGCTTTCGGACAGGGGTTCAACTCCCCTCAGGTCCACTAAAAAAGAGCTGTGAACCGATTCTTCGGTTCGCAGCTCTTTTTATGCGCAGGGGTGCAAATATGCATAGATGCACATAAAAGCCATCTGCTTTGCAGCACGCATTCACCCCCGCGTTCTGCGCGCCTGAGGAAGCACAACTCCAGCCCATTCCTGCCCGTTTTTTCCTACGCATTGACCGCCGCCACAATCGCCGGAATCATCTGCTTCTTGCGCGATACCACGCCCGCAAGCCAGAACCCCTGCTCCTTCGCTTTTACATGGAACGCATTTTCCAGAAGGCTCTGCGCACCGCTTCCTATATATAGTACCTCTGTTGACTCGCGGATAATATTCGTCAGCATAAAAAATACCATATCCACGCCAAGCTCCCGGTACGCCTTTTCCATGTACGGAAGCAGGCGCTCCTTTAACTCCTCAAGCCCCAGGGCATTCATCGAATTAATCTGCCCGACCCCGAACGTTATGTTCCCCGCCGAAAATTTCTTGAAATCCTGATAAAAAATCTCCTCGGACGACTTCAATTTTAAGTCGCTGCCCGCCTCAAACATCTCCCCGGCAAATTCTGTAACGTCAAGATGCGCAATCCCTGCCAATGCCTCCGCTGCCGCCTTGTCCACCGCCGTACAGGTCGGGGAACGGTACATCAGCGTATCCGAGAGAATCGCCGCACACAGAAGGCTCGCCGTCTTCTCATCCACCTCCACCCCATTTTCCTGATACATCTGATAAATAATCGTCGCCGTACAGCCAAGCGGCTGGTTGCGGAAAAACACCGGCGCCATCGTTTCAATCGTGCCAAGCCTGTGGTGGTCAATAATCTCCAGAATCTCCGCCTCGTCCACGCCGTCCACCGCCTGCGATTTCTCGTTGTGGTCAACTAAAACCACCTGCTTGCGCCGCATATTCAGCAGATTCCGGCGCGAAATCATGCCGCAGTAATTCCCCTTGTGGTCCAAAATCGGGAAATCGCGGTTGCGCTTCTGTGCCATCACATTTTTAATTTCCTCAACAAAAGCATCCTTCTGGAAGGTATTTAGATTGTCCCGCACCATGAAATGCGCAATCGGCATGCTCTGGTTAATCAGGCGCGCCACCGTGTATGCGTCGTAGGGCGTGCTGATGACCGTGCAGCCGCGCTCCTTCGCAAGCATCTGTATCGTGCGGGAAATCTTCGCCCCCTCGCACACAATGATACAGCCCGCCTTCATCTCAATCGCACAAAGCTGCGACTCGTAGCGGTTTCCAAGAATTACCAAATCATGTTCCTCAATATAATCCTCCATCAAATCCGGGTTCGCCGCCGCAACCAGAACCTTCCCCTCCGTGTACGACGCACCCGCATCCCCGACCACCATCGTCCCCTCAAGCGTCTCCAGAATATTGCCATATGGGGTTTTCGCCTCCGAGAGTATTTTACTGTCATAAACTTCCATATAAGAAGTTGCAATGTCACTGATGGTAATCAGCCCCGCAAGCTTCCTTCCCTCCGTAATCGGTAGCGTGACAACATTCTGCTTCTTCATCAATGTCCACGCTTTTTTGAGCGAAATCTGGCTGTTCACACCCGCCGTGTCACGAATCTCGATATCGCGCACCTGTGTCGAAACATCGGCAATGTACTCCGGCATTTTTATCCCGAAACGTTTCAGGACATACTGGGTTTCCGCATTAATCTGTCCTGCCCGCATCGGCACATAATTCTTCCCGGTCAGAATTCTCTTTAAATTTGCGTATGCAATTGCCGAACAAATCGAATCCGTATCCGGATTTTTATGCCCAACCACAAAAATCTTGCGCTCCTGTGCTGCCATCTGATACCCCCATTAATATAGATTTTTCACCTTGAATTCCTTCTCCGCTTCCCTGCGCTGGTCTTTCTTGACAATCGCTTCGCGCTTGTCATAAAGCTTTTTTCCCCGTGCCAGACCGACCTCGACCTTCACAAGACTCCCCTTAAAATAAACATTCAACGGAACAAGTGTGTATCCTTTTTCTTTAATCCTGCCCAACAGCTTATTGATTTCATATTTGTGCATCAAAAGCTTGCGCACGCGCAGCGGGTTCTTATTAAAAATATTCCCCTTCTCATACGGGCTGATATGCATACCATAAAGATACACCTCCCCCTTCTCAATCCGGATGAATGCCTCCTTGATGCTGCCCTTGCCCATGCGCAGTGACTTGACCTCCGTCCCGGCGAGCGAAATGCCCGCCTCGTAAGTCTCATCAATGAAATAATCAAAAAACGCTTTTTTATTGTTTGCTACAATCTTTTTGCTTTCCCTCGAATCCTTTGCCATGTTCCCCTCATTTCTGTCACAACCATAATACTTTCACTTCTCACTTGCGTGCAAAGAAGCAGCCCCACAAGTTCTCCCCAGGTTTTCTCTTTTTCACACCAACAGCATATCAATCGTCTTCAGCACTTTGTCCGTTCCGACCACTTCAACCTTTACCCTCTGCCCAAGCTTGTACGTCTTCTTTGTGTGCTCGCCAATCAGCTGATACCCTGCCTCATCAAAAATGTAATAATCATCATCCATATCCGAAAGCCGCACCATACCCTCCACGGTATCCGGCAGCTCCACATACATGCCCCACGAGGTTACGCCCGATATCACGCCCGTAAACACCTCGCCAATCTTATCGGACATATACTCCACCTTCTTTAACTTCTCCACCTCGCGCTCCGCCTCATCCGCCCGGCGCTCGGTCTTGCTCGTCTGTTTCGCCACCTCCGGCAGTATGGCATTATAATGCGCAATGCGCCCCTCGTCCAGCCTTCCGCGCAGGTTCTCCTTGATAATCCGGTGAATCTGCAAATCCGGGTAACGCCGGATTGGTGAAGTAAAATGGCAATAATAATTCGCCGCGAGCCCAAAATGCCCGTCACAGAAATCCGTGTATTTCGCCTGTTTCATGGAACGCAGGCAAAGCCTTGCAATCATTGGCTCCTCCGGCGTGCCGTCCACCTTTTTTAGCAGCTTTTGCAGCTCCTTCGGATGAATCTCATCCCTTCCGATATGGATGCTGTAGCCGAAATTATTGATAAAAATGCCAAGCCTCTGTATTTTTTCCGCATCCGGCTTCTCATGTGTCCGGTACAAAAACGGCAGCTCCTGCCAGTAATAATCCTCCGCGACCGTCTCATTCGCAATCAGCATGAAATCCTCAATCAGCTTCGTTGCGCGGTTGCGCTCGTAAGGGCGGATATCCTGCGGATGCCCCTGTTCATCCACAATAATTTTGCACTCCGGGAAGTCAAAATCAATCGAGCCGCGCTTTCTTCTTCTTTCCCGCAGAATCCCCGCCAGTTCATCCATCTGCAAAAACATCGGCACAAACGCCTCATACGCCGCACATTCCGCCTCATCATGCTCCTCAATAATCTTTTTCACCGCGGTGTAGGTCATGCGCTGGTCCACGCGGATTACCGTCTCTGCAATCCGGTGCCCAATCACATTGCCCCTTACGTCAATATCCATCAGGCAGCTTAACGCCAGGCGGTCACAGCCCGCATTCAACGAGCATATGCCGTTCGAAAGCCTGTGCGGGAGCATCGGAATAACGCGGTCCACCAAGTAGACACTCGTCCCGCGCCCGTATGCCTCCCTGTCAAGCGCTGTACCCTCCTTCACATATTCGCTGACATCCGCAATGTGCACGCCAAGATGCCATACATCCCCCTCGCGGCTTAAGGTCACGGCATCATCCAGGTCCTTTGCGTCCTCCCCGTCAATCGTGACGGTCGGCAAATCCCGCAAATCAAGCCGCCCTGCCCGGTCGGCATCCGAAATCTCCTCCGGCACTCCTTCCGCCTGCGCATAAACATTCTCCGGGTAATCCATCGGAATGCCATAGGCATAGACAACGGAAAGCACATCCACACCCGGGTCATTGATGTGCCCAAGCACCTGAATCACCTCGCCCTCCGGATTTTTACGCTCATCCCCGTAATTTGTCAGGCGCACAAGCACCTTGTGCCCGTTCACCGCCCCCGCCGTCCTATCCTTCGGGATAAAAACATCGTAAGCAAATTTCTGGTTGTCCGGAATCACAAAACCAAAGCTTTTCCCACGCTGGTACGTGCCGACAATCTCCTTTGTCCCGCGCTCTACAATCTCCAAAACCCTGGCCTCGCGCCGCTTGCCCTCCGCCCTTTCCTCCTGCGTATAAATACGCACCGTGTCCCCGTCAAGTGCACCCTTCGTCTCACTCTCCGGGATAAAAAAGTCGTCCTTCTCCCCCTCAACACTCACAAAGCCAAAGCCCCTGCCCGTCCCGTGGAACAGCCCCGTCTTGCGGTTTGCGTCGGCAGGGCGGTAGCGGCTTACGGTGTCCACGACAATTTTCCCCTCGTGGATTAGCGCGTCAAGCAGCTGCTTTAGCTCCTCGCGCTCCGCCTTTGGCACCATGAGGAGCACGGCGAGTTCTTTAAACCGCATCGGGCGGTAATTCTTGTCCGTGATGAGCTCATAGAGCACTTGTTTTTTGTCTTCTTGATTTCCGGATATTCTGTTTTCCATATTATTCTCCATATTTATTTTAAGTTCCGCATTTCCCACAATGCAAGAAAGGACACGCTGCGCCCAGTGTGTCCTTTGTCCTTATGATTCCCGTTGAATGCAATTTTATCCACGCCCGCGGCCAAAGAACTGACGTAAAACAACTTACGGCAGTTCTTTACCAGTTCATCGTCAGAACAATCGAAATGATGATGAACAGCGCGGCAAGAATCTTTGTAATCTTCTCGAGAGCACCCTCCATCGAACGTCCCTTGTTCTTGCCCCAGTAGGTATCCGCCACACCGTTAATCGCGCCGGAAAGCCCTGCGGACTTCCCCTCCTGCATCAATACAACAACAATCAATGCGATACAAAGCAACACATAAAGTACCGTAACAATTCCTCTTAAAACTTCCATGATTCTTCGTTCCTTTCCTTTGCCCCTCACGGCATATTTCACCCGGAAACCGCCAAACGCTCCAATCCTTCGCCGCTCCCGCAGATTTCCCGCATACGACTTTGGAATAGGTATTCCAAGGTCACGGATTTGATTATAGCATATTGGGAGAGGGATTTCAAGTGGTTTTTGGGAAGATTTTGGTGGGGTGCCATTTTCCATCCGTAATTGCGGCTTGCAAGCTCTTTTCCGAATATGACAACCTACGCGTTACTCATCGAATGTACTAATTGGCTTTATTTTTCTCCTTCCGAATATACAATTTTTCAGTTACTATTCAGCCATATTATACCTCATTCCCGTCAACCAAGTCAATCAAATTTCCCATTCCCCCGGCAGCACTTCTTAAATTTCCTGCCGCTCCCGCAAGGGCATGGCTCATTCGCCCCAACCTTTGGATGCGTCCGCTTTACAGTTTTGGCTTCAGAAAACAAGCCTTCCGGCGGCACAAGGTACTCTGTCAGCCCAAACTCAATCAAATGATTCACAATCTGCTTATTTCTAGTATAATCGAGCCAGTTCCCCGACTCCTCCGATTCCCCAAGCAGCCGGAAAAACTGGTCAAGAACCTCCTTCCTTTCCGCAAATCTTAACGTCAGGGCATACGCCTTTTCCACATAAGCCTTTGGCACAGGTGCCTTATACTGCTCTGCATAGGATGTTTCCCATAAATCCATCACCTTTTGGGCAAGCAGCGCACTGTCCGGATAGCGTATAAGGAGCTCCTCCGCTTCCGTAAAATAATCCTCCACCATTTCATCCGTCACGGAATCATCCATTCCGACCTTAAGCGCCCTCGCACCTACCAGCAAACCCGAAAAGTCAGCAATCATCATGTTGGCCTCAATTTCCTCCAACAATGTGTCAATCACCGAAATTCCATAGCTCCCAATCCCTGCCCGCATACTGCCAATGGAAACCGTCTCCGCACTGATAAGCTTTGCATGGAGATAATAATAATGAACCTTATCATTAAAATATATTTTCCGTGTTTCCCCTCCGTAATCTTCCGCCAAATCCTGAAGATGATAAGCAAAATCCAAAAGCTTATCCCATTCTAATATGTGCAGGCATTTTTCCGTGGCCGAAAAACAGATATATGCATATAACTCGACCTGCTTCTCGTCCTCCCAGTCCACAGCATTGAAAATGTGCTCATGCAGCCGCTTTGCCTGTTCCCATTTCTTCCTATCAATGAAATGCACTATATTCTCTCTTTGCAAACTAAGCCAGGCGTTCTTTCGCTCCTTTTCATCCCCGATGCGTGGAATTAATGGCTCAATCCATCTGCATATTTTTTCCGATGCGTGGTTTGCGTTTTTCTCCGCCAAATCATGCGCAAATTCCAAAAGATAAGAAATCTGATACAAAACCATCTCTGTATTATCATAATATTCCGCGATTTTCTGAACAGCTTCAAAAAATTCCTTTTCCATCGACCACCCGCGAAACTGGTCAGCACTATAGTAATACCCCTGCAGCTGAATCTGTTTTTGTTCGATGTCCGAATTTTCACTTACTGGCATACTGCACCAAAACCCATATTCCTCCTTCGCCAACCTTATCAGCCGCGGTCCATCCTCCACGCTGTGTACAATCTTATTCTGCAGCAGCGCCAGACGCACCAAAAGCGCATTGGCATTCCGGTAATCCGCCGAAGCATTCCGGATAAACGCAGTCAGCAGCTGATTATCGTGAAAATCCAAAATGCAGCGGCTTAAAAATAAATTGTATTCCTGCGGGCAATTTTCCCACAATTCCTGTGATATATCAGAAAGATTGTCCTCCTCCGTAAAAAACAGGAACATATACTCCTTAATAATATCCGGATACTGCGGACGTATCACCGCCGCGCTGTTTGCAATCTCCTGCGCGGCATCCCCGAGCAAAGACTGCAAAAATTCCGCGCGCCAGACACCCGAAAGTGTGTGGGTCTTTACAAACCGATTCACCTTATCCCAATCAGCCTTATAAAATTCCGGAATATCTGAAATTGGCAAAGTATCCGAAACATTTGCCCTGACAATCAAACGAAGCAGTGCATTGCAGGTATCCATCCCGCCATCCACCAAACCGAGTATGCGCTCCTGTTCCCGCCTCATCACAATCTCCAGCAAATCCGTATAATTCTGATAATCCACCTGGATACATCCATTCGCAATCCACGCTTCCACATAAAGCTGTAAAAACAGCGGACGGAACTTCATCTGCTCAAATTTCCGCGCGTAATTTTCCTGAAGCAACCTATCCCGGTATGTGTCATTCGGAAGTCCTTTTTTGGAACAGATTTCCCCAATCAGCTCCAACACCGCATCGGCATCCAAATCATCCAGATACAAAAAGCGGTGGCTTCGCAGCGCCACATCCGCATGGTATTCGCCATCCGCGAAAAGCCCCCGGTGAAACACATCAAATGCCTTCTCCATCCCGTCAAACCAGGAACCTGACAAGAGCAGATTGTCACGCTCCAAAAACAGAAGCCTTAACTTATAAGCCAATGACTCGTATTTGTCCATCAGCCGGGAAACAAAATCCGCCACCCGCTTTTCGTTTCCCTTTACGTAATCAATAATGATGAGGGTATCTGTAAAAGGTTCAAATATATCAACCTGCCCGATATCCACCTGATAATTCAGAAAAAATCCACATAGATTTTTCGGCATATGGCGCAGCAATTCGTAAGCCAACCGGCTTTTCCCGGCACCTGCCTGCCCGGTAACCGCCCACCAGCTAAATTTTTTGTCACTCTCCAGAAAATTTAGCAGCTGTGCTATCTCGACCTTCCGGCCACAGAATTTCAAGTATTCATTGGCAAAATAATATTGCGACAACCCGTATGCATCTGCTTTGTTTTCACTGTAGACTGTGCGGAGAATCAGAGGATTTGACTCAATTTTTGCCGTCATCCGAGCCCGCGCCATATCTTCCAGGAACAGCGGCAAATCGTTGTAGTCATCCCCGTATGGAATCAGCTTGATATTCGCCGGCATTCCGCTGATGGATTCCGTGGAGCGGTACAAAAAATAATATTCCTTGTCCATTTTTAAGTGTTCGTTCGCGAACTGAATAAAACGGGAAATATTGCCATCCTCTGTTGTTTTTCCGCAGCCAACAAAAATAAGTGTCCGGGTTCCAAGAATGTTTTGGATAAACTGAGCGCCTTCATTTGTTTCAATTGCCTTGTATTGCGCTCCGTCCGCGATAATATTATCCATCCCATGGGCAGAATCGTAGACGCCGTGAATATGCAGGACATGTGTGGAAATATGCTGATCCAACATTGAAAATGCCACATCTGGCTCCCCGTAGGAAAGCATGTTAAGACCAGTTGCCTGTTCAAGAAGCAAATCGTAATTTGTAGTAGCAAAAACATCCTGGGTAAACAGGAGTTTTTGCAGGGTGCAGGATAAAGAAGTGTTCGTTACGGGATTGGTTTCGAAAGATTCCTGCATCCATGCATGGTAGGTGCCATCTGCTTTGGTGGCAGATAGGACTTTTCCGACGATGTCAATCATATTTTGTGTGGAATCATCGTCTTTCAGGCTTTGCTTGTAAGAAGCAGCCAGGGCAGAGTCTTTCATGTGGCGGATGCCATCCATAATCCATTTCCACCAGGAATACTTCTTACCAGTCAGGGCGGCGGAAATACCAGTTCCGAAAAGGTAAACGAGAGGGGCGGATTGGATGGTGCGGTGAAAATCCGGATAGGAAGAGAGGGATGTTTTCATGGGCGGAAACCTCCTGTGGTTTTTCTAATATTTTAAACTTATTTTTTGTATTGTCAAGTTTATTGTAATTCATTACAGTAGGGATTTTCATTTATCTTTCATCCTGTTTCTTCTGGTAGGGTTACCGGGATTTTCTTTTGCTGTCCGGTATCTGGGTACTTGAATTATTATAGAAGCTACTACGTAGGCGAATAAGGCAAATGCTATTGACCTCCAGGCAAAGATATTTCATTTTTCTCCCGGTTCACACTTCCAAAATAATTTCTTCTATTTAAAACAAGTATTTTGCATCAAATCAATTAGGCATGATATCCCTTACTCGCCAATCATGTTAAATATTTTAATGCAAATTATAACTTCGATGCATAAACCATCAAAAAATTTATACATTTTCTTCACTTTCACCAGATTCAGGCAATTCTTCTTTTTGCCGCTCTTCTTCAAACCTGCCCCTACACCCATCTTTAAAATACTCTGTTGCAAATATAAAACTCCCGACAAAAAAGGCTCCAATATCAAAAAAGACTGCTAAAAACAATGAGAAAAATGCCATAAAGCTGAACTGGTATTTTAAGTAACTATACGCCTTTTCAAAGTCAGTAAGTTCCCCTAGTAAATCTCTCTGGTACTGCGATGCCTCTTTCATAACACCGCCCACTCCAAACCCTCCTTTATCACCAGAGTCATTCCCTTCTGGATTCACTGCCAAAACATCCGGTAAAGACTTAAGATATGTATAAAACAAGTTAAAATCTTCATTCCTTATATCTTTCCAATCCGCCTCTGTAACGGTAAAAGCGAGGGAGTCTTGATTTTCAAACCTGTCAACTTGTATTTCTCTTTCTGTTGAATTTTCTCCATTCTCTACAACATAATAAATCTTCTTTAAATTCTTTTCCATATATTCATCTAATATTTTTCTCAAATCTAAATACTCTGAATATTTTACCAATTCGCCACTCAGCCGAACCACATTTTCAACCACCTCCGCATCAAATGATTTGTCTGCGCTGATGTCTATCGCAATTTTGTTTACTTTCTTTAGCAAATATTCCAAATCATTTTCTTCCTTTCCAATATTTTCACTTTCCTCGTGTACCCCCAGCAAATAGATTCGCGAAAGTATTTCATTTACTTCATCCGAGACACTGTCTCTGTTACTATTTATCTGACCATTTTCTGCTTTTTCCACTATTTCATGAATGTGGTCATACAAAGCGTTGGCAGCTTGCTCCAAATCTTCTTTTCCCTTTTGAAAAACACTCCTCTTTTCTTTGATATCATCATACAGCTCTTGAATTGTTCCCCCTCTCCAAGCCCCATTCATCCTTTCCATTGTTCCATTTATCCTTTTCAGCACTCCCTCCAGATTGCCTAATATATCTTCCCCTTTTTTCTTTACTGCCTGCAGATTCGATACATCTTCCTTCTTCCATTCATTTACATCCTCCACAATTTGATTGTATTTTTCTATTTCCTCTTTTAACTCATTAACATATATCCTATAATGACTACATAATCTTTCTATTTTTTCTTCGTACACCGGAAAGCGTTCCTTCCATTCGGATTCACTAACATCCAGGAACCCCTCCAATTCTTTTTCATCGAAACCAAGAAACCTCCCGAAATCATTTTCTTCAATCAAATCCTTTATTTCCCCAATCAATGCTACCTGCTCCTGTTCTTCAACATCATTCATCACAGCCAGCAATTCATTATTTGCATTTTCTTTTATTAATTCCAACACCTTTTCTCCCTGTGTTTCATTTTCCTTGTACAAAAGGTACGTTACGTTTAAAAGGTACTCCCTGATGATAACTTCCCTGTCATTTAACCAAGTGCCTTTATATGCATAATTGGCTATATAGCTATAACTAAACAAAGACGATATCATTAAAGTAACACCGAAAAAAATAACCGAAAGATAACACACAAGTCTCTTTATATATTCTGGCCATGAAAGTTTGGTAATATATACAAAAAAACGGCAAAGCAAAAAGCTAAAGACTACCAAAATGCTCTGAACTGCAAAAGAAGCAAGATAAGCTAACAGAGTTGAATCAAAAATAAAATCCCTCATACCATTCGCGGTTGCCGTCAATGATACAAATGCTAAAATTGTTGTCGCGTATCGAAGCAGTTTTTGGTTACTTATAAAATCCTTTTCGTCCAACAAATGAATGTTGCTTACGTCATTTTCACCCTTCCTTTCTTCCGTAAAATATGCTGTAAGAACAGAACTAATCAAAGAAGCCAAAACAAATAATAATACACCAACAAAGGTATAGACAGGGTTCTTTCGTACACTTATCAATAAAATTACCATAACCACTATCAATACCAACACACCCTTCATCCATTGAAAGGTCTTATTTTTCTTGTTTTTCATCTTTTCCATCTGTTTCTTCCTCCATCATCTGATTTTTTGCATTTTGATCCATATCCGGTTTATCACTACTTTTTCCCTTATTCGGTTGGTCTTCATACCCCAAAAATACCACGTTGATTGAATTAAAAAAATCGGGGATAAATTCTAACAGCTGAATACATCCATTCACTATATTGTACGCTGCCTTCAGAAGACCTTTTTCAATGTTCTCAACATAACCCACCCAATTCCATAACCCGTTTTTATTTTTTTGGTCTTTTAATAAGGCATGAAGAAGTATTGTTAGTAAAATCTGATATACAAAAAACAGAATAATTGGCAATATAATCGCCAAAAAAGCATTGTCTGTCATAGCAGTTATAAAATTATCTATGGTATCCCCTATATTCTTTTTATCGATCTTGTTGATAGCCACAATCGTAATGACCACTAATATCAGGGCAAAAAATGCCGCCTTTCGAAAAATATTTTCCTCCCCCCTCTCTTTCACTTCAACCTTATGGTTTTTTATGCAAAAAAACAATACCAGGAAAACCACGAAAAATGCCATGCCTATTACAGATACATAATGCAATCCATTCTTTATTTTTTCCATTGCATCCGGCCTGCTTACATTTAACGGAAAATACTCGAAAAAAAGATAATCCATCACCCCACATAACGTTGCAATTGCAGACAATGCCAACACGATTATGACACCTTTTCGTGCATTCCTCCGATAAGCCTCGGAAGTTTCATCCCCTATATATACTCTATAAGTGATATAAGCACTGAACAGGATAACAAAAATAACAACAGCCGCTACAAATATATTAATCACCGAATTCCCCTTTATTTTCGGAATATTCTTAAAATATTCACTTATTTTGCTGTTGCGATATAAATCATTTGTTATCACAATATCTGCGATGCAAATACAGAATAAAACAAAAGATCCCGGCGAACACAGAAATGACAAGATGGCAAAAATAACACAAATTATAGTTATGAACATGCTTGCATTATTAATTTCTTCCACAATAATATCTAATGTTTTATCACCCATTTCCAAAAACGAATAAAAAATGGATAAAATTAACATTAACAGGATAATCAACGTAATTATTTTTCCAATTTTAATTACAATACTTTCTTTTCCAATTTTTCCCTCCATATACAGTACTCCTCCGTAAGCAAAATATTACGTCCCTCTTCCAAAAACATACTCTATTTCCCTGCCCATTGCTTTGGGCAATCACACCAGAACAGGGCAATCCATTTTTCTAATACCTTATTTATTTTATATTATTCCAATCTCACATATTTTTAAATTCGCTATATTTCACCAAAATGTGCACTTTAACTTCCCAATTCTTTCACCCTCCCCCCACTCCCATGCTACCTATGTAGCAATACCCGATTACCAGTGTCAAAACCGCCAAATTTTTAGTGACAAATAAAAGTTCTATGTGATATACTGAAATCATACAGAACTTGCCGCGGAAAAAGACAAGCCAAATAATAGGTGAGTGTTGTGTATCAAAATCAGATTATCCAGGAAAGGATGAACATTATGGAACGTATTGTGGTTCGCGGAGATGAAACGGATATTATTTCCGAATTATCAAAATATGTAAATTCCAAAGATGTAAAAATACTTGTTCGTAACCTGCCTGTTTTTGCTGAGCTGATAGGAGATGACGAGGTTATAGAGACCCGAAAATATATCCAGGTGCAGGGGAGCGGGCTGGATTTTGTGATACCCAAGACGAATTATTATATAAACCTGAAAATAACAACGATTGCATTTATAGGGCTTATATTGGACATCGGCTTTACAGAAGGTTTAGCATCTTTTATATTGAATGTTTTCGGTGTCACTGCGGATGTTATCAGAAAACTATCTGACACGGAAAAGTGTGTTTTACTTTTTGTAAAGGCAAATGCCGTCCTCGTCAAAGAAGGGAAATATATATTGAATAATTCTATGCTTTGCATCAACTATGTATGTGAATGTAACTACCGCCAGTATGATAAATGCTGTTTGTCTGAAGATATTCTAACAGCTACTGTACAAAAATTGGCGGAGAAAAATATTGTTAAACAGATAGGAAATTTACTGTCATACAGATTCTAACCGAAAATCTGGGAAAGGATGTGGGGATGATAAAGAACCATTTGGATAGAAAAAAGCTAATTGCTGATTTTTTTGCGGAGCATGAAACAAATCCGCCCATTATAAGTCCTGAAGATTTTTTCCTCATCAAGAAAAATGGGATTCTGGATGCCGAAATTGTGTCGGAACTGCAATCATCTGTGGAAACCTTTTTGGATAACGGATGCTTTGTAATTATCAATGATGAAAACGTAAACGCCCGCGCAATGGAAAAGGACGGGATTCCCATAATCGCTCTATATGCCGGAACGATTCAGAAGGTGCTCTGCGACGCATGTATTATGATGTTGAGCGATGAAATTTTGCCAGATGTGGGCGACATGGAAGCATGTTACCATAATATTAACATAGATGAGTACGGAATGCAAATAAAGGATGAAAATAATCCCGTTGTGAGCGTTGGCATTTCCAGAGATTATACCAGGGAAGCATTAGGATATATGATTGCAAGCCTGGCAATCCATTTTATTGTCTACCATGAAATTGGGCACCATAAGTTGGGACATATAAAGAAAATGAAAGAAAAATACGGTCTTTTTTATCAGGAAGCTTATCAAGAATCATTACATACAGTAACATCAGAGGAGTATGTGGAAGAAAGAAAGTGGATGGAATTGAAAGCAGATTCATACGCGGCAAATTTGATTGTGGAAAAAATGGATTCCCTGATGAAGCCGTGGGGCGAATATCTGGATATTGACTTTGGATATTCTGAAATGTTTCAATTGCTGATACCTGCACTTGTTATTATCAAAGAAAATTTGCCGGGTGATATATGCTCGATAAAAGAATTTGAAAATAATTTTTACTTTCCCAATATTATAAGGATTTCACTCACTGCCATGCTTGTGGTCAGAAAACCCCACATAAAAGAAATTCTTTGGAATGATATTTTAGTAATGTTTCGTGAAAACGAAGAATTCAGGAAGCAATTTGAAGAAGATACCGGAACCGTTGTTTTCGATGAGTCTCTTCAAATGAACGAGATAGTTTATGAATCTTATTTGGGATTGATGATTGGAAAGACAGAACAGATTTATACAGGAATTTTTACAGGGAATCGTTCGTTAACAATGTTTCAGACAGACTTAAAGGCGATATACTGGTTCCGTTATTTGTATAAATAATGAGGCGGGGGGTGCGGACATTTTCTTAGACTGGCTAAGCCGCCAATCCAAGAAAATGTGTGTCGCTGGGCGCACAACGCAAGAGGGGGCAAAACCAACTTCCGGCTTTGCCCCCTCTGCTATCCTGCACTATAAATTATCCCTATTCTCTCCTAACCCTTCTTCTATTCTCCAGCCCTCCAACTATGGCATCGTATCGACTCCTGACTCAATAAGCCCAATCACCGTCTTCCGCCTCACAATTCATATTTCCTCTTATCCAACACGCTGATTTCCAAACCAAGCTGAACTTCAATCAACTCCAAGCCTTCCTCCCCGGCAATAACAGTATGTTTGCATCCGGCGGGCATGGTTACAACATTTCCAGGTTTTACTACCCGCTCCACCCCATCAACCACCGTCTTTCCTCCACCCGAAACCACAACCCAAACTTCATCGCGATGTTCGTGGGAATGATAATTCATCTTATGCCTTGGGTCCAAAGTAACCCTGACGGTGAGCGAACCTTTCCCTACATCCAGAACGCAATAAGAGCCCCAACTTTTTTCTGCAAACATAATCTGCCTGTCAATGG
Source organism: uncultured Lachnospiraceae bacterium (assembly GCA_910579615.1). GTDB lineage: Bacteria > Bacillota > Clostridia > Lachnospirales > Lachnospiraceae > RGIG4057. The sequence continues at coordinate 151,802 of CAJTUA010000001.1, forward strand.
CTTCTACAAAGGGCTTGATGTAAGAGCTTTGCTTCTTGTCAGAAACCAGAATGCCTTCCGGGCTTGCGGAGATTACCATGTCTTTCAGTCCCATACCAAGAACCGGTATCCCCAGTTCATTGATGATATGGACATTGGAACACGTATCGTTCAGTCTGCCGTCGCCAATAATCGGTTCTTCCATTGCCTCGGCAAGCGTGTTCCAGGTACCAAGGTCTTTCCATTCCCCATGGTAGGGCAGGACTTCAATTGATGTTTCGGCTTCAACGACAGCATAGTCAAAGGAAATTTTCTCCAGGTCCCTATAACCGTTAAAAAGCTTGGAATAACTGCTTGTTCCCAGAAGCTTCCTGCTCTTATCCAGAACATAAGAGAGTTTATAGGCAAACACCCCTCCATTCCATAGGGCACCTTGACGGATATATTCTTCTGCTTTCTGCCTGTCCGGTTTCTCCGTGAAAGTGAAGCCGCCGTTCCCATTGGCATCCTGTGCCGGCTTGATATAGCCATATTTCTCGCTAGGGTAGGTTGGCTGGATTCCCATTAAAACCAAGTTCCTATCTCCGTGTTCTGCCGCCTCATACAGGCTGTTGATACACTCAAAATAGGATAAGTCAACATAAGGGTCAACCGGGCATACGACCACTGCTTCGTCTTCGTTTATCCCTTGGATATCGTGAAGATATGCTGTAGCAAGGGCAATCGCCGCAAAGGTGTCACGGCGGCATGGTTCAACGGAAATGCCGACGTCACTCCCCAATTGGTTGTGGATGGCGGAAACCTGGCTTTTACTTGTCGCAATTGTCACGGTTGCATCCGGGTCAACCGCCTTAATCTGGCCATAGATGCGTTGCACCATAGATTCATATTCGCCGTCCGGCTTTTTGAATATCTTTATAAATTGCTTGGAGCGGATGTCATTGGATAACGGCCAGAGCCTTTTTCCGCTCCCTCCTGATAATAAGATAATGTTCATATTGTTCTACCTTTCTGCCCGCATGGGATTCTTTAAGAAATCCCCATAGGACAGACGGATTCCATCTTCAAGCTCAGTTCTGTATGTCCAACCAAGCTTCGCAGCTTTGGATACATCCAACAATTTGCGGGGAGTCCCGTTCGGTTTGCTCGTATCCCATGCAATTTTCCCTTCAAAACCTACCACTTTTGCGACCAGTTCTGTCAGGGCTTTGATTGTCAGCTCTTTTCCCGTACCGGCATTCACGGTTTCGTTGCCACTGTAATGATTCATGAGGAACACACAGAGATTGGCAAGGTCATCCACATAGAGGAATTCCTGAAATGGCGAACCGTCTCCCCAACCAGTAGGCGTATCGAGCCTAGCCTTCTCCGCTTTTATTCGTTTACTTAAAAAGACACTAAACAGGCTCTCATTTTGCCATCCAGGGCTCATATGTTCCTTTCTCCAAAATGTCAGCTATGCGTTCACACGCATGTCCATCACCATAAGGATTACAAGCGGTTGACATCTTCCTATATTCTTCTTCATTTGTCAGGAGCTTTGTGAATGCCTGATAAATTGTTTCTTCATCTGTACCAACGAGACACAGGGTTCCAGCATCCACACCTTCTGGGCGTTCTGTTGTATCACGCATGACAAGTACAGGAACCCCATAACTCGGACACTCCTCCTGGATTCCGCCAGAATCAGTAAGACAAAGGAAACTGCGGGCTTCAAAGTTATGGCAGTCAAAGACTTCTATCGGTTCAATTAAATGAATATGGTCACAACCACCAAGTTCCTGATTAGCCGCTTCCCTGACAGCCGGGTTCATATGAATCGGATACACCGCTTTACATTCAGGATGCTCGTCAAGAACTTTACGAATTGCCCGGAACATATGATGCATAGAAGTTCCTAAGTTTTCCCGTCTATGCGCCGTAATAAATATCAGCTTGTCATCGCCAACCCAATCAAGTTCTGGATGGGTATAATCAGATTTAACTGTATGCCGCATAGCATCAACCACAGTGTTCCCCGTGATGTAGATAGTATCTGGATTCTTGCCCTCTGCTCTAAGATGCTCTGCCGCAAGTTTAGTCGGAGCAAAATTATATTTCGAAACAATGCCCACTACTTGCCTATTAAATTCTTCAGGGTAAGGACTGTAGAGGTTATATGTACGAAGTCCTGCTTCAACATGACCAACCGGAATCTGAAGGTAGAAACATGCAAGAGCTGTGACAAAAGTGGTGGATGTATCACCATGAACAAGAACAATATCTGGATGTTCTTGTTCCAAAATTTTTTTAATACCATTTAAAATATTCGTTGTAATATCAAACAGGTTCTGTCTATCCTTCATAATGTTGAGGTCATAATCGGGACGAATATTGAAAGTGTTGAGTACCTGATCTAACATCTGTCTGTGCTGGGCTGTTACACATACAACAACTTCAAGGTTCTCACGTTGTTTCATTTCACTTACTAGCGGACACATCTTTATCGCTTCTGGTCTTGTACCAAACACACACATAATCTTCTTTTTTAATTGACCAAACATATCTTCTCGCTCCTTAATATTTCATAGATCCATTAGCTACATTCTTTAAATGTGTGCCATATGGCGATTTTCCATATGAATCCGCAGATTCCAATAATCTTTCCTTTGTAATCCACCCTTTACGGAATGCAATTTCCTCTGGAGCTGATATTTTTACACCTTGTCTCTTTTCAGTAATTTGCACAAATGTTGTAGCGTCTACAAGACTGTCCATCGTTCCTGTGTCTAGCCAGGCAAACCCTCGTCCAAGAATTTGTGCCTTTAAGCGCTTTTCTTTCAAATACATGGCATTAAGTGATGTAATCTCAAGTTCTCCTCTGACAGAGTGCTTTACTGCTTTTGCTTTTTCAGTTACATCAGATGGGTAAAAGTAAAGACCAGTAATACAATAATTACTTTTTGGTTTTTGAGGTTTTTCTTCAACTGATAGAATATTCCATTTTTCATCAAATTCCATAATGCCAAATCGTTCAGGATCATTTACGTAGTATCCAAAAATTGTTGCATCACCCGCTTCTGCATTCTCGACTGCAGCCTGTAAAAAGGAAGATAAACCTCCTCCGTAAAATATATTGTCTCCAAGTACCATAGCACAACAATTTATTCCGATAAATTCTTCACCTATAATAAAAGCCTGTGCTAAGCCTTCAGGATTCAATTGAACCTTGTAAGAAAGATTGATACCAAACTGGCTTCCATCCCCTAATAGCCTCTCAAAATTTGATAAATCTTCAGGAGTAGAGATTATCAATATATCTTTAATTCCCGCAAGCATAAGCGTACTAAGAGGATAATAAATCATGGGTTTGTCATATACTGGTAACAACTGTTTTGATGTGACTTTCGTTAGAGGGTACAATCGAGTCCCCGCACCTCCTGCAAGTATTATTCCTTTTATGTTCATTATTGCTATATCCTCCAAAAACAATTATTTATTCTACATAGTAAATATTATGTAACAACAAAATCGATATATAGACATTAACTTCTCCTAAAAGCTGAAGTTTTCGCTCTGTGCATATAAGAACCTCATTAAAAGGGTTGCTCTTATAATTTTATACACATCGAAATATTTTCTAAACAGCTATATTTTTTAATACCTGAACTGTATAATTAACATTTCAATTAAAGCTTTATGACTTCATCAATATCACCATTCCTTACCCATTCCATGGCATTCTCATAGTCTTCATTAGTATCAAACTCAATCCATCCATTATTAAAATGAACGGCTTTCACTTCTCTGCCGGATTCAATGATTGCATTAAGAAGATCCGTCATGTATGCCTTTCTCACAGTCTTTCCCGACTGTTGCCATGGCTTATCCCCAAATTCCCTGTAAGCCGCTTCCATTGTTTCCTGAATAAATTTTAAACCGCTGACAGAAAACTTCAGCAGTCCAATATACCTTGCACTGATTTTCTCAACCGGCGGATTTTCCAGCCCTAACTCCGTAATGTTATCCTCACCGTCAATGGCAAGGCTTTCCGTATCAAAATCGACCCTCCCGTAACGTTTCTGCCAGTAAGCCTTCCAGTTATCATCAACTGCACAGGCAAAGTCCGCATCCGTTGCCATCATTTCCCTCAACATCCCGGGCTCAAACAAAATATCAGAATAGCTCACGATAATATCATCATCAAACTCCGCCTTCGCCTCCATCAGGGATTCCACCATGTTGGTCGAAGCATATTTTTCATTTGTGTAATACTTTACATCTTTATAGGTTATTTTTTCTGACGCGAAGCCCCGAACAATAATGATGTCCCCTATTCCACATGTCTGGTATATCTCTATCTGCCTTTCAATGATTGTCTTCCCCATGAAAGAAAGCATCCCTTTGGGAAGGTTCTCCGTATATTTTTTTAGCCTTGTGCCTGATCCTGCCGCTAAAATGACTGCCTTCATTTTGCAATCCTCCTCGATTTATAGTTTATAATTACACCACTTATACTCAAGCGCCGGGTGCCGAAAGTTAAACACTGAGGTTCTTACAAACGGTGCACTGGAAAAATTAACATAGATAATAATATCGTACCGCAGCAACTCTTCCATTTCCTCTTTTTTTATTGGCCTCTCCATGTAACCATATATCAGCTTCCTCCCGGCTTTGTATACCGGGTACTTTAAATAATACGAAAGATTGGCTGAAATCCCGACGCCATGGCTACAGTATGATTGCAGATTACAATCCCAAAATATAGCAATCCTCGAATCCAATACGTACTGGTTCCAGTAGAGTTCTTTTCCGGATTTCCCCTCAAGGTAATAAACGGATGCCTTTTCTTTTTCCAACGCAGGGTTTCCATAATCCGATGTATATATCAAAACTTCATCCATCCTAATATGAAAATCCACATCTGGCCCAATATCTGTTGTGCTGAGTATATAATCAGCTATCACTTTTCCTGTAACCATAGCACCAAACGGCGAAATATGGTGTTCCTTTGAGAACAGGTCGCCTTCATCCCTTCGATTCATAAATACAGGAAACAAATCCAGTGTTTCTATGTTCTCAGACAAAACTTCCTTTACATATTTTCTCCATTGCGGGGCAACCCCCCCCCCGATTTCCCAAAAAAATCCAATTCAATGGCTTTTTCCATAATTCTTTCAGGATAAATCATCCCCTTATTCGGAAGGGCTACATAAAGAAACCTTTTGCCCTTCCCCGTAAAAAAGTCTGACACTTTCTTTAAATGTTTGGCCGGGCTAAGTCTCTCCCCATTCCAACCGATTCTGGTAAAACGAAGCGGGGCTAAATACGACAATGCATGATGGTCTATTTCATCACCAAATGAGGTAACCACGGACCTTGGTCTGTATACTTTATTGCAGATCCCCCATTGAATGAATCACTCTTTTATTAACTGCCGGAAAGGTTCTAAGCCCGCATACCATCCCTCATATCCCCCGGCTGCATTTTCCTCCCGGATAAGGCAATCAAACTGCTTGTCTCTGAAGCTGCATATCCTGTTTAGCAAAATATTGTCATCCATACAAACCCCTCACCATTTCAATATCACCCGCAGAAAACGGTCTCTCCCTCTCAGGATGCCACATCGTCCCAACGATAGGCAATGACTTATGTTTCACCTTTTCAATCACGCCGTCCCCTGCATGCATTATAGCTATCAGCTCATTATTATTTAGTCTGACGCATGCTTCGTTGTGGTAACTGTTTACATCTCTGGTGCCCTCTGCCCCCATAATTTCATGCCTCACTGCCACATGCCCGGCCACTTTCGTCAGGTCATTCCCAAAATAGTCAAGAATGGACTGCATCCCCCGGCAAAAACCATAGAGGGGAATACACCTTTCGACTGATATGTCCAATAGCATTTTGTCCGTCGCGTCCCTCTCGGGGGCATTCCCGGCATATTTTACAAGGCTGTTCCCTCCAACCAAAATAATGCCGGACGGATTAACCGCCCCCACCATCTCTTTGGCTATCGCAGGGTTATTGGGAACTGGTATGGGAAGATACCCACATGCCCTGATGAATTCGGCGATTCTCTGGTCAGTGCAGTCCCGCCTCTCCCCATAAGATTCAATCACTTCAACCCTCTGTGAAAAAATAATTGTCTTCATTCCCTCCACCCCCGGTTATTCTTCCCTTATAATCCTTTCATGTTTACAGTCGATAGTAAGCCTTTTGGAACCCGCTGCATATTCATAAAGTGAAGCGCCGCTCCCAATTGCAGCCGGAATATTAAATTCCGCACACCGGATTGCCATGTGGGAGGCCGCACCACCGTACTTTGTAACAAGACCGGCCAATCCCTTAGAAAAAATCCAATCATAGCCAGGGTCGGCCTTTTCTATTACTACAATCTTCCCGTCTATTGATTCCGTGTTCTCCTCCGAAAGAACAGCAACATTGCCAGTAACTTTTTTCTCCGTTACATAATTGGGCCTGGAATCAATATTTTCAATATAACCAAAATCCTGCTCCGAACATATCACCTCCGGAAGAATCATCTCCGAGTTGGTTTTGTACAGATCACGCCTCCTGTCAATAATAAGCGACCAAAACTCATGTAGGCGGTCAATGTCCGAATAGTATTCCGTAGCATAAATCTCCGGGAGTTCAAGATAAGAAAGGTCGTGTATGCCGATTTTCGCCATACTCCCTATCTGCTTGATAAGCTCTATTGCCAGGCTTAGGCTTTTCGTGAAAACAAATTTGAAGTACTCCCTTTGTTCTGTGGCAGACCTTATGAAGGAAAGAACCTCATCCCCCAAAAGATTGTCTATTCCTGCGTCAGCCAACGCCCTGTCTAGAGCAATGCGGATGTCGTTATCCATCCCTGCCACCATATGAACAGTCTTTTCGCCATTACTGCGCCCTTCTGTAAAGAGACTGTCCATATGGTCATACCTTGGACTCCTTATGTTATATGTCCCTGCCCTAAGATGCCCATAAACAAGACAAAAAGCATCCCTGCTCATCCCGCCATCCAAAACGGCATGGTAATCCCTGTCATAATCAACCGCTATGGTGTGGATACTCGACATGAACTGATTAAACTGATTTGAATTAATATACCCTTCCGTAACAAGGGACCTGCACAATGCCTTCGCCATAAATGCACATCTTGCATGCCGTGAAAACTGGGGTGTCCCAAACCGATTAACAGCATCCAATAACGTATGGATGGACTTGGCTATCAGGCGGAAATCCGTGCTGTCTTTTGTAATATTCTGAATGTCAAGCCTGACCCCCTCAAGGCACTTTAAGTCATCCATATCCATTTTCAGGACATCCCTGTAATTGCTGATGTTTTTTATCGTTAAATCCTTTAGCGCATTCTCAAGTGTAAGCACTTCCCCCGTGGAGAATCCATCCCTCATAAGCTCAGCAATCCGCCCATGGGTTGAAAAATCAAAGCAATTATGTGATATTTCAAACTCTATCTTATCATGTGCGGATGGGTCATTCTTTAGTTTTTCAACATAATACCTGCATAACTTAATGGCTAACTCATCCGATACTGCCCCAGGAACCAGGGCTTCAAAGGCTCTCTCCACGCTGATATATGGCTTATTTCCAAAACGGTACATAAGCTCTTTGGGAACCGGCCGGTATCCTAGGGGGACAATCCCATCATCCCAGGCAGACTTTGTTATGATTTCCCTGTATAATGAAAAATCGAGATTCTTTGGGTTATCCCCAATAATCTCAGCCGGATTCCAAAATGCCATATCAGAAAAACATGTAAGTCCTATTTCACTCCGTTTCTGGTACTTTCTGACAACCTCATCTTTCACCCCTTCCGAGGACTTATCCACCTTCCTCCCGAATTTGTATGCTGCAGCAAGGGGGCGCACCTGAAAAATAACTACGGATTCAGGGGTAATCGCAAACTCTATATCAAGAAGTATTCCGGACAATAGATCTTCTATCTCCCATACTGCATCCATCAATTTTTTCCATTTTTCAGGTACGTTGTCTCTGGATACGGAATGTGACATCCACGCCGAAGCCCCCCCTGCCCCTGATGTCACAGAATCCGTACTTCCGCTGACATCATAGTTGATTACATAGTATGGGCGGTTTCTTTGTATATCACGGGTAAAAACAACCCCTGAGACCAGAACATCCCCCGTCTGCCTCTGAACCAATACCTGCTCATCATCCCCTGCATCTTCACCATAGGAGGAAATGACAGCTGCAACTGCATGCCGTATTGCATCCATGTCACAAACATCAACACCCAGAATGGAAGTAAAGTGTCCGGCATTTGACTCTTCAAAAGCATCCTCCCTCTTGGACGAACTGCGGACAACGATTCTGCCCGATTTGAAAAATTCAGAAACACTCCTCGCCACCGCCTCCCCATCCATCTTAACTGCATGGATAGTAGTGATATATATATCTTCTATATACCCTTTTGTAAGGATATCTTTGAGCGACCGTAATGTGTTCGCTTTTGTCGAAATCAGGTTGTTGTTAAGCGGCCTGCCTTCCGTTTCGTTCTTATTTAAAGCATCCAGAATCGCCTGCGGGGACAATTTGTCATAGTAATCCAGCTTTACTACCTTGCCGCCTATCGATTCCACATATTTCTTGGCGGATATGATCCCCCACTCATTCCCGGTAAACAAAGAGATCACTGCATCCGGATATTTCCTGTGTATTTCGCAGAGATTGTCCAACGGGTCAAACGTTGCCTGGGGCCAAACCTCATCCACATACCTGATACTTTCAAGCACCGTCCTTCTTTCCCCTTCGTCAGAAACATGTGCCCCAAACCAGGCATCCGATGCCTCATCACTGACAAGCCCAAAGATATTCAAATCAGATCCAACGGATGCTTTTTTCATGGCATTCACATGACCAAAATGCATAAGATCAACCATGCCAAAGCTGTAAGAAATATTCATCATTCAAGTTACTCCATTCATATAATCCCAATGCTTTTCAGGAAGCGATAAGAGCTGTTATTATCTTTATGTGTAAGAAATAAATCCCCTGTCTCTTTCCTTGCCTCTGCAAATTGATCTGCTAAGTTTCATAGATTCAAGTATTACTTATTGCGAAATGTAACTGTATATTCGTGTAATGTAACTCGTTTCTCAACTGGAGGTAGCTTCATATAATTTCCATACATTCTTTTTAGATACCAATCAAAATCTCGAATCCCCATAACCTTATGATTCTCGAACTCATAATCAACGATATCCATTAGCCTTGCATTATCAATCTCGTTTTTTTCTCGAGCATAAGCACAAAACATTAAATTGGAATAGCTATCAATTGTTCTCCTTTTACGGATTGCTGCATGATGCATCAAATGTGCCACTGGTTTGTTAATACGTAATTTATTAATAACTTTTCGAATCATGTTAAAAAAGGGATTTGCTCCCTTATGTGGCTCACATTCAGCAAAAGTCCATATTCGTTGTCTTATATCACAATTTTTATAAATGAATTTCCTCTGAAATCTAGATGATGGTGTCGGATCAAGTACAAATACATCCATATAGATACCAAGTTCAACCGATTCTTGAATATGCCCAAGCTGATGCAGTACAGTCCTTGTATCAATTATTTTAGGTAAGGGAGAAGCATATTCGGGTTCAGTTTCTACCGAAAGTAGTTTATGGTTCTCACAAAGTTCAGCAACACCAACCAGTAAAAATTTTTTATAATTATCCCTCGTAATCATAATATCAATATCATCATCCCAAGGGATATAGCCTTTATGCCTAACCGCACCTAGCAATGTACCATATGCAATAGAGTACTTTATGTTATGTTTTCTACATATTAAATCGAAATCGAATAATATTTCCTTAGCTAATTCTTTGAAACATATTAAATCAATACCTTCACCTTTCATATCATACCGATCCTTTCCTTATCCCATCATCTTTCATGACACATTCAAACTATTATTTATCTTTTTGTTTTCTTTAAAACAGTCTTGATTCTCCTCTTTAATACTTTAAATAATTTGAATTGAAATTATCAAAATTTCCCTCTGTTCTTCTATGTATGCTCCTCCGACTTTATCTCAGACTATCGTGCCGACTTTTTGAAATCATGGTTTTATAGATAAAATCCTTCTCAATTCTTTCTATTAAAAAATTCATGTTTCACTACTTTTTTATTCAATACTAAATGCTTCCTTTAGGCAATCACAAATATTCTCGTCAGAATGATCAGAACAGAACCTGATCCAATCATCATTCTGTTGCTCCGTTTCAATTTCGTTTTTATATTTTTTAATGGCTTCTATAATATGATCAGGTGAAATACCTACTCTACATATACTTGGATATCTTTTGGCATAATCTCTAAACAGGGGGATATCACTCAATATTGCTTTCTTTCCATTAGACAATGCATCAATTATGGAACCACTCATTCTATATTGAAATGATTTAGGAAAAGGAAGAATGATGCAATTAGCATTAACATATAAACTATAATACTCCTCATCCGTAAAATAGGCATTAATCACTTTCAAATAACCATTATTATACTCATATTTTTTGGATCTTAAGAGCAGAGTAATCCTGTTCTTTTCAAACATTCTTTCCACTTTTTCCTTTTCGATGATTTCTTGTATCCATTTTTCATCATTGCTACTACTAATGCCGAGGCAATCGTATTTTTCCCCATCTTTTTGATACAGATACTCATGCTTGGTTTTAGGATAGGGTAACACATATATTTTTCCTTTATCAACTTTGTATTGCAATACAAAATAATCCTTAACATACGGCTCAAACACAAAGTGGTTATATTTCGTAACATACCGATTAAAAAAGAATCTTTTGATGCTTGATGATAAAAGATCATCAATATTAAAATGATGAGTAATAAATACTCTGGTTTTATACTCTCGGAACAATATTTTAGCCAAATAAATTGCTACTGTATGGTAAGACAGGAAAAAAATATAATCATAGTGATTTATTTTATCTAGCTTAAGCGCTTTTTTAAGATGTTTCACAGAACGAACCAAGGATGTAACCTGTGAAATCTTATATGCACCTGTTATATTGTACTCTTCCACTGTGACATTATCAGGCAATACCGGAAACCAATTGGGTAAAGATGCAACAGTAACCTCAGCAATTTTTGACAGATTTCCAATCGTGCGCATTGCCATTTGTTTATTGCCTCTATTATTATCTAACTCCTCTATCATCAGAATTCTTTTCTTCCGGTTCAAAATAATAACACCTCCAATATTCAAATATACTAACGGCAGTTTATTCCTTTCTAAAAACCAATTCTATTTTTTAGCCATTCTATTATCTTCGAGACTTCAACAGATTTTTTCCATATGAAATGAAATATTTCAGTTCATTTCTAAAAACAATATAGTCCAGTATCAGGACGCAAATCCCTGAAATCATGAATACACACACTGCCCATCCGAACCATGCCAGATAGCTGTTGCAAACAAAAGAAACCTTGTTTCCTATAAGGTACAGAGTAAAAAATAATGCTACAAAAAGCATCATCTTCGTTAACACTTCAGCCAATGGGCGTATGACAACGTTCTCTGAAACGAACACGGTATATTGTATAGTTCTGAATAGCATTGCCACAAGTGTTCCTACTGCAACTCCAACAATCCCATACCTCCAAACAAGAATAATCGATATACCAAGATTTAATCCTGTTTCTATAAAGGCTCCTTTCATTGTTTCTTTCAGGAGACCTGCCGCCATGACAACAGCCTCATATGGTTTCCTTAAACAATGGACGACTTCCGCAAATATAAGTATGATTGCCGCATTCGGAATGATATAATCTACATCTTTTACGCCTGCTGTGTAAACCTTCACAAATCCAAATATAGTCACAGCAGCTGTCGAGAAAAAGGTCGTCGTCAACGAAAATATTGCCATCTCATAAACTTTCAGACCTTTCGCAAGATTTTCTTTTTCACGTTTAGCAATCATATTGCCAAATGCAGCCTCTATCCCTCCTGAAATATATCCCAAAAGAGTCTGAAGGGCATTAATAATCATACTGTAAACAGAATATACCGAAACCACAAGAGGTCCTTTGACAAAAGTCAGAATTACAATATCCGTATGTGTATGCAAAAAATAGGCAATATGATGTCCAAACCCCACCCATTTATTTTGAATAGGTTCAAGTGCTTTATTATTAGGTGTAAAACGATACCTTCTTCTACAGTAAAGCGCCAACACAATAGGACGCATTGCAAATATAAATGCTGTTGCCAATTTTACCAAATGAATTGACAGCCTGAATTTTATCAGAATAACAACCGCTATTATATTAAATATTACTGAAATAATCTGAATCAGATAGGAAATATACTTACACTGATCCGCTTCAAGTAACACTGTGTAACTTATTCCAAAGAAATATTCTGCAAAGGTTGAAATTGCAATAATAAGAATGAGCACAAGCACATATCCAAAGTCAAAATGCGCCTTGTATGTAAACGGAAGAATAATTGCGATTACTGCCGTATAAGCAACAAAGGAATATGAAATCTTTTTGTAAAAATCTTTCGCCGAATTTACTATCCTTTGTATCATTTTTAAATCACCGTCTGCAAGCGGCTTGTACAACTTTACACGGATTACTGCACTAACCCCTGCATCCAACAAAGCAATGTAAGACAGGAACTGCGTAATGGACTGCAACAAACCATTGACACTTGATCCGTAGATCTGCATAACCAATCTCGGAAATATAAAATTGTAGATAATCATCACTAAATGAAGTGATAGCCCTGCAACAGCATTTAATGTAATCTTTCTTCCTCGCATCTATGCCATCCTCTTGTATTCAAATCACTGAATAGAATCATGTGTGCAATTTCTCATTCATCTTTTTACCAATTTCATCTACTATGCCCGCGGCAATTTTATTGTACAAAATGTTATATATATAATCGATAAAAACGCAAACAACCAATACTGCTATCAAGTAACCAATGATCTGAACAATCATCATCGGAGTTTCATATAATTTATCGTTAGCAAAGACCTTTTCAAACAAAAGAGGACTTATCCATCCTATATGAATCAGATATATACCAAAAGCATGTTTCGATACCCTTTTTATCATGGCAGTTACATATATATTAGAATTCACTACCAACAAAAACAATGAAACCGCAAAAACAACAACGGGTGTCTTGTTCATTTCCCACGCGAAATAAAAGGGATCAAAACTGCTAAATCTACGAATTACATACTCACTGACTAAAAGAAAGCTAATTGATAATGCCATACAAGATATCAGAGTTTTCTTACCAAATGAAACACTATATTTCCTGCAATAGCTCCCTACTATGTATAAAGCAATCATCATCGCTATTTGGTTAATCCCAGTAAGCCATTTCGTAGTTGTAAAAGTTGGTATTACAGAAAATAGAATGATTGAAAATCCTATTATCTGCTTGTGTTTTTTTTGTCCGATACTATCAATCATCGTATTGATAAAAGGCATTAATAGATAAATTACAATATAGGAAGAAAAATACCAATATACGTTAAATGTAAAAGGGAAAAAGGTTTTCACCAGATTCTTCAATCCGGGCATGGAGCCTGAAACCAAGCAATACACTGCCTGACTAACAACAGAAGCAATAAAAACCTGTAACCAAAGTTTTAATACACTTCTCGCATCAAACTTGCGCTTAACAGAAAGAAATCCCGTAATCATAATGAACAGACAATTTCCAATACCCCCCCCCAATTTCAAAAATCCAAGAATCAGCCAATTATACGACAAATCAGCTGTCCTTAGGTCTGTCAATCCATGATCGGCATAGTGAAATAAAACTATTGCTATCACAGCAATAAATTTCAGAGCATCCACTCCTTGGTAGTATTTCCTTGTTTCCATACTGTATCTCTCCTTATGAATTTATTTTATCGCGAAAACATCAATACTTTGTCATCCGTTTCTCCTCTATATCACCCTAGACTTTCTTTATTATCAAGGTAATATTGAATAGTATTCCTAATGCCATCATAAAAACTGGTCTCTGCTAAAAACCCGAATTCGCTTTTTGCCTTACTTACATCAAGCACTCTTCTCTGCTGCCCTCCCAAACCATTATTAAGATATTTAAGTTCACCCTTATATCCCAAAATATCTTTAATCATATTTGCAAGTTTCTTTATTGTAATTTCTTTACCCGAACCCACATTGACTGGTTCACTTTTATTATAATGTTCAGTTGCAAGCACTATTGCCTTTGCCGCATCACCCACATAGACAAACTCCCGGCTCTCATCTCCGGTTCCCCATACTTCAACACTTTTTTGGTCATGATCCAATGCGTAGACAATTTTACGAATCAATGCTGGAATGACATGTGAATTATGAACATCAAAATCATCCCGCGGACCATAAAGATTTACAGGAAGCAAATGTATAAAATTGAATCCATATTGTCTTTTATATGCAGTGCATTGTGCCAAAAGCATACGTTTTGTCAGCCCATAAGCATCATTTGTAATTACTGGATATCCGTTCCATATTTCTGTTTCTTTAAATGGAACAGATGTAATCGAAGGATATTCACACACGCTCCCCACACCAACAAATTTTTCAACACCTGCCATGTATGCCTCATGCACAATATGCAGATTAATTAATGCATTGTTATAAAATTGATTTCCTGGATGTGTGCTACTGTACCCAATGCCACCAATATCTGCAGCAGCATGGATTACAATATCTGTTTTTCCAAAATCAGAAAACATTTTTTGAACTTCCTGCTTTATTGTAAGATTGTATTGTTTACTCCTTGGTATAAAAACTTCATTATCCACTTTTAACAACTCTACAATATGACTTCCTAAAAAACCCGCCCCACCAGTCACTACAATTTTCTTATCTTTTAACATAATATTCCTTTCAAACTACTTAACCATGCCAACATCCAAGTATTCACGAAGGTCGCATTTGATATATTCTTCTGTGCTTTCTTCAGAAACTTTTTCCATATCATGCTCTACCATGATATGAACCAATTCTTCAAAACTTGTCTTTGTCGGTATCCAACCAAGTTCCTTTTTCGCTTTGCTTGGATCACCCAGAAGATTGACCACATCCGTTGGTCGATAAAAATCAGTGGAAACACACACTATCTCTTTTCCTGTAAGCTTGTCCACACCTACTTCCTCAATCCCTTTCCCTCTCCACTCCAATTCAATCCCTGCATAATGAAAAGCTAATGCTGCAAATTCGCGGACAGAATGCTGCATCCCTGTAGCAATCACAAAGTCTTCTGGAATCTCATGTTGTAATATCAGCCACATACATTCAACATAGTCCTTTGCATATCCCCAGTCACGAAGTGAATCAAGATTACCGAGGAACAATTTATCCTGCTTGCCCTGAGCAATCCGTGCTGCTGCCAGTGTAATCTTCCTTGTTACAAAAGTTTCTCCACGCCTTTCAGACTCATGGTTGAACAATATGCCGGAACAGCAAAACATACCATAAGCTTCTCTGTATTCCCTAGTAATCCAAAAACCATATTGTTTCGCTACAGCATAAGGACTGTATGGATGGAACGGAGTTTTCTCATTTTGAGGTACTTCCTCAACCCTGCCATAAAGTTCAGAGGTTGAAGCCTGATAAATTCGGCAAGTATCAGCAAGACCACAGATACGCACAGCCTCCAAAATGCGGAGTACGCCTATGGCATCCACATCTGCCGTGAACTCAGGAACATCAAAGGAGACCTGTACATGGCTCTGAGCTGCAAGATTATATAGCTCATCGGGACGTACACTGCTAATTATCTTCACAAGACTCATGGAATCCGCTAAATCCCCATAATGCAGATGGAAATGAGAATTTCCTTCCAGATGGGCGATACGCTCCCTGAAATCTACGGAGCTTCTACGTATTATCCCGTGAACATCATACCCTTTTTCAATCAATAATTCAGATAAATATGAACCGTCCTGCCCGGTCACTCCAGTTATCAACGCTTTTTTCACTAATCAGTCTCCTTATTAAAAATGATTTTTCACCTCAGTCCAATAACCAACTGGTGCACACACAATTTTATTATCCCTTTCACTAAGATAATACCCCCACCAACTAAATGAACTTATCGCCAAAATATTATGTTTGCAATAAGTCATGAGTTGCATGTCCTTATAGCTGCTTTCTTCCTTATTCCATCCTACAAACTCAACTTCATCACTTTTGTTAATTCCTATATCCGATAAATGTAGTCTACACCAATTCAAATCGTCTGAAAAAATATAGAAAACCAACTTATCAATATTTACTTTCTTGATATAGTTAACGGATTTTTTGTAATATTCATTGTTAAACAATTTTCCGTTATCTGCCAAGTGATCGGTTCGCCTTATATGGATTGCTACTGAATCCTCATTCTTCATTTTCTGTGAAACTAACTTATTCTTTTCGTCATCAAATTCCGGAAATAAAAATGCATTTTTAACAATATCTTTACAAAAACGGAAGTGTTCATCTGAATTATGAAAATATTCATCAAAATATGCATTATCATCCGCAATCACCTGTTCTAACGTATATTGATAATGTTTTCCGCACATGTGTAAAAAAAACAAAACCTTTTGTCTTAATTTCCGGTAGGTGGAAAGTGGGAATGAACTGTATGTATACCTAGTACCCATAAAATAATAGGATACTTTTCCTTTTTTAGATAAATATTTTAGGCATTCGTCTATATAACTACTCTTCTTTTCCGTAATTGAATTTATCTGTTCCCTAGTAAGCCTATTCTTCAAATCCGGAGCTTCTATGCCAAATAGTCTATTAAGCTCATATCCATTCCAACTTTTTCTTTGCAGGAAAAAACTGGTGTCTATTAAACATTCTCCTAAACATTTTTCTTTTAACGCCAAATAAAATGCATACTTAAACATCTGACTACCTAAACCACCAATCAGAGATACAACTTCCATAAAACACAAAACCTCTCTCTCAACATTCATAATTTATTTCCCAGACACTCCTACTAATTCACGCTTACAATCAATCTGATAAGCATACAGCAGCGCAATGATTCCAAATGTACTGAGTGTAAATGAATACCCATAAAACAGGACGAACCAGTAAACACCAATGATTAAAGGAATATTAGCGTATCTTGCTAATCTTCGTATCGCATCTGTAATAAATCGAATCATGAATACAAGACCAACGCTACCGTAAACAATTATATAACTTGTTCCCTCATGAAGGGCATAATATATATGGTGTACAAATTCATCCTCGCTAACAAAACCATCGGGCTTAAAAATATGTGATGTAAAATAGCCTGTATGATCCAATATGCTACCAAGATAACCTTTGCCAGTAATAGCAAGCCATGGCTTTTTGCTATACTCAATCATTACATCTCTAAATTCCTCTACTCTGATTCTGACAGACATATTTAGATTATTTAGCCAGTCACTACTAAAGATATTAATCAGCTTTTCGACTTCCCCAAATTTCGCATTAAACAGTGCGTTCTCACGAAGAAATATTATAATAAACGGCAATGCACCTATAGCAACAAATATCTCAATAAATGCAATGATACGTAAAAATGCAGAACCATATCTAAATGAAAACCACCAATAAATCATAACGCAAATAAAAAAGAGCATAATGAGTTTCCCATTAGCGTTATATGATATTGCTAGGATTGAACCAATCATCCCCACCACGGTTGTTAGTCTGGGAAAAACAACTTCACTTTCGCAAAATCTATAAATAATTAGAAAAGGAATCAAAAAGTTCAATATTGAGCCTTGTAGTGTTGACAAAACCCCATAGGATCCTTTCAATCCGCCAAGCAATGAAACTAGCATCTGAAATACATTTGCCCATAATGTTGCCTGCAATGCTAACCCTATTTCGAACATTTTACAGTTATATTTTTGTTTGATAACAGCAAATGCAACGATAAAAGCAAGTGGAAGGAACGTCATAGCATAAGTTTCATTCAAAAACTTGGATCCAATATTACCTAATGCATTGATATTGTTATCATTCACAAAAACCAACAGAAGACCCATCAGTAATGCTATAACATTTAAACAAATCAGCCCTTGAGCAAAATTAAATTTTCCTTTTCTGATCTTTATCCTAGGAGACTGGATACTTGTTATTCCAAACAGGAATATAGGGAGCAACATAAAAATCCCGAGATTCACTCCAAAAATGCGAAAATTCTTAAAGCTGTAAAATGTATCTTCTCCTGTGAAAACTGCAAACTCAATACAGTTGCACATAAAAATCATAAAATATGATATATACTCTGCAAGATTTTTTGCCAAAAGAATATATAACAAAAATACAACCTCAATCGCTATTACAAAATAGCTTGCTATTTGATTAAAACAAAAGATTACATTTGATGCTGAAACTAAGCATGCAATTATGAGATATTTAAGAAATATTCTTCTTTTATCCCGCATATATACTTGTCCCGCATTCCACCTATTATCCAATCTGATTCTCCCATCTTAACCGATTTCCAAAATCATTATTTTCAAGTAAATTGTAAGCAAAGACTAAGATAATCTTTTATGGATTTCTTCAATCAGTTTTTTATTATTGTTTTCAACAGACTTCCTTTCTGCATATCTCTTCACATTATCCCGATAATATTCAAGATTATCGAGAATATCATCAATTGCATCCGCAAATTTACCATCAGCAATACCTATCTGTCCTTCCTTGCACATCCTTGCTAACGGAGGATTCGTAGTTGTTACGACAGGGATGCCTTCAAAGAGGAATTCAAATATTTTTCCGGAAGCACAATATTTATAGTTAACATCCTTTTGACAATAATTTACAATTCCAACCTCACAATGCTGCGTTAAATATTTAAGCTCGTCCTGGCTAACGCGACCTAATATAAAAATATTATCCGACTTGTTTTTTTCAATAATTCTCCTAATTGCCTGTTCATCTGCTTTATAATTCCAACCGGCCAGCAGCAATCTGCATTTATGCTTTACTTTAGCAAAATCATCAACCAGTACATCTGTATCCCTGTCAAAGCTGCATCCGGACGAAGCAAGGATGATATGAGCATCAGTATTCAGTATATTTTCATATTTTTTTCCTATGGCCTGCTCATTAAATTTATCGGAATATTCAAGTTCTCGTATGTTCTCAAATACAACTGGCATCTGTTTTAATTGATATCGTTTCTGCATAATTTGAGCTCGTTCCAGATTCGCAGCAATTACAATGTCTGCTTTTAGAATTGCTGGCTTCTCTATAAGACAACCAATTTTTCCGCTAAAATGTTTTACATCCTCCAAAAAGTATGTTTCTCGACAATCAAGAATCATCTGTTTGATCTTCAACCTTCTCTTGATGATTCGTGCCGGGATAATAGCCTTCCTGTTGTCAATAACAACTATATCTATATTTTTTAGATGCTTCCCATATTTATTCGCAGCCAACACATATTTCCAGTAGTTACTTTTATCCAAACAGGTATGATGCTTGATCATTGGTTTCCTGTCACCAGAAAACAAGAATACTTCTCCCAATTGAGAAAAGCTTTTAACAAGCTCTCTCAATCTTCCATCAAATTCTAACTCTCCCCACGATATAATCAGGATATTCATTTTATGACCCTCCAAGGCTTCCGAAAATATTGTCAGGCATTATCGCTCAATTCCACAATGTTCAATCATATTTTATTCAAAGGAATCCAAACGTTCTTTAAACTCGCTATAGTCTCTTATGTAATCCTCATCCTTATAGAAATCTGATGCCGCCACGCATAACACGGAGTCCTTCTGTAACCACAGCATCTCCCTCCACGTACACTCCTCAATTACAACCCCGACCGAGGGATCGGATAATTCGATTTCCTCTCTGCCATGTCTGTTCTCCAGTACAAGTTGAATTCTCCCATATGGACAAAACAGAAGTTGTTTTAATTCTTTATGTGCATGAAATCCCCGCCTAACACCTTCTGGCACTTTTGATATGTAATAGATACGCTTAATATCAAAAGGAATTTCATGCGTAACCTCAAAGAATGAAAGCTCCCCTGCATTCATAGTTGGAATGGTATTAATATGGATGACCCTACACCCAGCCACAGATTCTCTGATATTATATTCATCACCCTTTAAAACCGAATACCACTTAAGATTTTCAATTCCTTGATATCTGGAAAGTAGATTATTGGATACATCTAAAACCTCATTAAAATTGTGTTTATCATAGAATCGCACAGCTCTTTTGTTGTTGCGTGATACACACCAATATACACTTCTTAAATTCAGATCATTAAATGCTTTCCTTAGGATTTCTTCCATGCCAAACCATGAATACCCATGTCCCATAGCTTCAGAGCGAACTGTGATTGCAAATTCAGCGCTTCCTTCCTCTATATGCTTCAGACTAACAGTTCCCATATAGATATCTTCATCTGAAACGATAGCCAAATGAAGATTCGCGTTAATATCCCAACTAAACTCTATAAACTTCTCAACATCTTCTATGGTCTTTTGTGAAAAATCGGTTCGGAGATCTCCAACCACGCTCTTATCATGCATCCATTCAAGCATAAGGGGAGCATCTTTTATTTTAAGCTTTCTTAACTGCATATGTTTCATCTCTCAAACTCATTGATTGCATCTATCACATACTGGACTTCTTCATCTGTCATTCCATAGTACATGGGAATGCTCAACTCTGTGCTACTGATTTCTTCTGCAATAGGAAGTGCTCCTTTTGGTATGTTTAAATCTTTATAGCATTCCTGAAGATGGATTGGAATAGGATAATGCTTATTTGTTCCAATCCCTTTATCATTCAGATACCTTTCAAGCGTATCGCGCTCAGAACAACGAATTCCATAAATATGCCAAACAGGAGTGCAATCAGGCGATACATAAGGTGTAATAACTCTCATATTATTGATTCCCTCTGTGTACATCTTAGCAATTCGTCTTCGTTCATTATTCATCTTCTCAAGGTGAGGCAATTTTGCCATTAAGAATGCTGCTTGTAGCTCGTCAAGTCTACTATTATTTCCTTTGTAAATGTGATGATATTTGTAATCTGATCCATAGTTTCCTAGCGCACGAACTTTCTCTGCCAATTCTCTATTGTTGGTAACTATTGCACCAGCATCTCCAAGTGCCCCAAGATTTTTTCCTGGATAAAAGCTAAATCCAGCCGCATCGCCAAATGTTCCAACTTTCTTCCCTTTGTAAGTTGCACCATGTGCCTGGGCACAGTCCTCAACAACCTTCAGCTGATACCTTCTAGCCACTTCCATAATTGGATCCATATCACAAGCCTGCCCATAAAGATGAACCGGCATAATACATTTGGTCTTCTCAGTGACAGCAGCTTCTACCGATGTCAAATCAATATTATAAGTTCTGATATCTGGTTCGACAAACACAGGAGTTGCCCCAACATAAGTAACAGCAAGAGCAGTAGCTATGTAGGTATTTGAAGGAAGGATAACCTCGTCTCCTTTACCAATGCCCAATGCTTTAAGGCTCAACATCAATGCATCCAAACCGTTACCTACACCGATACAATAATCTACACCACAGTACTCTGCAAATGCGGTTTCAAATGTTTTATCTTCTATACCTTCGATGTACCAAGACCGCGTAAGCACACGTTCAAAAGCACCACGGATATCATTGTTTAATTCTTTCTCTATCGGAAGAAATGTTACAAATGGAATCTTCATAATTTTTTTCCTCTTATCCTATAATATGCGGAACGCAAAAAAGGTGTTGTGTATAAATAAGCGCCTATACCTGCCCTAATAAATGTTGATAGTTTTATCTTATGCTTATTAGGTTTAACAATGTCCGTCCAAACCAAACGCCGATCAGCCAGAAAATACGGATTGTTATTTGCAACTACCCCTGTGGATATCCTCCTTTTAGTAGCAATATATGGATAATAATCTATTTTACGATTATGCTTATACAGGTTAAGCCAAGTCGGCCAATCTTCCAGTAATCTATACTTTTCATTGAAGTAACCATTTTCGTCAAAGAATCTTTTCTCAAAGAAAATCCCTACAGCATTAATTTTATTTCTAATACATAACTTTTCAAAACACTCATCAGGTGATAACGTAGATATATTATCTATAAATTTAGAACTATATTTTCTTATAGCATTCAAGTCTGAATCACATAACAGAACATCACATAACACACATCCATTTTTTGACGACCTTATCAGTGGAGCAACTTTCGTTAAGACGGAGCTATCTAAAAACACGTCATCTGCAGCTATAATCTTAATATAATTACCATTCGCTTTATGAATTGCGCAATTCAAGTTTTTTACCGTGCCATAATTTTCCGGATTGCTGTACACATCATATTTAATGAGATTTTGTTTCCTATTTTTCTCTATATACTTTTCAAAAAAAGAAC
The DNA here is from genome assembly GCA_910579615.1 of uncultured Lachnospiraceae bacterium. GTDB lineage: Bacteria > Bacillota > Clostridia > Lachnospirales > Lachnospiraceae > RGIG4057. The sequence goes on from CAJTUA010000001.1 coordinate 174,229, forward strand.
TATCGAATCCACCACCAGCGTCCTCGCAAATTATCAATTCCATTTGACTGTAATTTTGCTTCAATATTGAATCAATACATGTCGTTAATAAGTCTGAGTTCTTATAACATGGTACAATTATAGAAAATATTTCATTCATAGAACCTCTATATTCCTCCCTTTTTCTGTCAACTCAATACTTTCTCTAAACCCATATTTATCAACCAAGTCTACACTTTCGTATGTTAGATTACCAAATACCTTTTTGACTATGTTTATAGGTGCTGTCTTCACTGCCCAATTAAATATTTTCGTCAAGATTATCTTCTTTTGATTGTTCTTTGCTATGAGTTTAACCATTTCGCTGACTACCACATATTCAGCATTCTGTGGGAAAAATAACCCTGACTTTTCGGTATCAATTATTCTTTTCACAAATTCACAGAGATTACCAATGTAAATCATGGAACGCTTATTATCTACTCGTGGGAATAGAGGACTCTTCAAGGCAAACAATCTCAAACTCTGATAATTTCCCTTACATCCCTTCCCATAAACCATAGGTGGTCTCAGGCAAGCAAATTTAAAGTTTTCGTCAGTAATCTTCCATATCTCCTCGTCTGCCTCAATTTTTGATTTACCATAGGCATTTATAGGATTAACAGGTGTATTTTTTGTGATGTGACCAATCGTCAGTCCATACACGGACATTGTAGAAAGAAGAATGAACTGTCGGACTCCAGCTTCCTTAGCGGTCTTAGCTATTTTGATTACTAAGTCACGATTAATATCGTAATAAAGATGACGATTTTGATCTGTTTCTTTCATGTGAGCAATACCTGCAACATTAAACACAACATCATAACCTGTGAAATCAGGCACTGTTGGTTTCCAACCTATCGTATCCCTAACTAAAACATTATATTTATCTGGTTCCTGAAGGAGATATTCTTTAACAGATTCCCCGATATATGACTTTGATCCAGTAATAAGTACTTTTTTCATTTCTTCTGTTTCCTCATCTCCCCAGTTCCTCCTTCAACAACACCAGTACCACGAACAACATAAGAGATTGTTCCCAATAAACATCTACAGTCGAAAAGGAATGATTCCTTCTGAACATATTCTCCATCAAGTTTCGCCTTCGCATGAATTTCTAGCTCGTCTCTACCATTGATTTGTGCCCATCCGGTAAGACCCGGCTTAATATCATTTACTCCATACTTATCTCTTTCTGCTGTTAACAAATCCTGATTCCACAAGGCAGGACGAGGACCAATAATACTCATATTTCCTATAAATATATCCCATATCTGGGGAAGTTCATCCAAAGAATGTTCTCTGATAAACCTGCCTGCTTTTGTTATGTATTGTTCTGGATTAGTGAGCATATGTGTCGGCTTATCATGTGGCGTACTCATTTTCATGGATCTGAATTTATGCAAACGGAAGTACTGTTTGTTACGCCCTATCCTCTTCTGGGTAAAAAAAATAGAACCAGGGTCGTCAATTACAATCCAGAGAGAGAGAACCAAAAATACAGGACTTAGTACGACCAAACCGCAAAAGCTCAAAATTACATCAAGCATGCGCTTAACTACTCTGTCATAAAAACTTCTCTTCTTGTCGCTCTCTCCAACTGCTTCAAGATGCCCTCTCACGCCATCGGCGTTTTCTGATTCCATTCCATTTTCTACAAATTGTACTTTCTTTCCTTCTAAAGGATTTTTTGGGTTCGAATCATTTTTATACACACTAGAGGGTTTCTTAATAACAGCCACAAAAGCTAGTAACATAAAAACAACAAATAAAATAATCATCATAATTCATTCAATATCCATCATAAAATTATATTAATCCGCTATCTACTAAATTGTATTCCATTCCCGTCAACTCATCGACTCTTGTTTCCATTAGAGCTTTCCCCATTCACCCCATCCCACCCTAAAAAAACGCAGGCTTCGCCACCCCATCAAATCTGTGCTCACCCATGCCACCTTCCCAGCGCATGACCTTCCTACAAATCCTCTGAGTTCTCCTCACCTGCATAGCCAACCCCGACCGGAATGCGACAAAGCGACAATCCCGCCCGCAAGTCTTTCTATCGTCCTACCGTCCTATCAACAACACACGAAAACCCTTTCTGCATCGCCACAAGAACGTTCTCCTCCCGCACTTTCCTGCCTTTCCTCCCCCGCCTTACATTCCATGCCATCCCCATCGCCTCAAGCTGTCGCACCTGTTCCTCCTCAAGCCCTCTGCCCACAGTACCATCATGCGCACAGCGCTGGTTTGAAATCCATCTCCCTAAGCGATAACCATCAGCGCAAACATACTGGTTTGGAACCGCCAAATTGCCATGCTGCCGGAAATATGCCTGCGCATGCCGCAGCCCATTCTCCCACGGGCTGTCCGTCTCCCAGACCATCCCAATCCCGTCCAACATCCGAACCTGCCACGCTGCCAGATTCCCGCTCCTGCGGTTGGCGCGCTGATGCTGCAGCCAGACACCAATTTTCTTCCCGTTCTTTGCGGTATACTGCTTCGGGATGGAAAGGTTTCCGTATTTGTGGTAAAATTCCTCAGCCTGCCTGTACTGCTCCCGCCAGGAAATTTCTGTCTTTGACAACCCTGGCACAAAACCAATAGCACACAGCCTGCTTTTCTGCTCCTCGCTTAACTGCTTCTCCTGCCCGCTGCCGTTGCCGCCATCGAACATTGTCTTCTGTTCCCGCAGCCACCGCCACAGCCAAACGCCTTCTGCGACATAGTCCGTCGGCATATCAAGGTTTCCGTGTTCCTCGTAATATTTCTTTGCAAGCGAAAACCTGCGCTCCCACGGGTCAGTTTTCTCCCATGTCATACCAATCCCTGAAAGCCTCACAATCCGTTCCCGGTCGGCTTCCTGACAACCTTTTCCGACATTCCTCTCTGCTCTAAGTTTCTTTCCTCCTTCTTTTGCTGCCAAGGTTTGTGTGTCTGCCGTATCTTGCGTATCCACCGCGGTCTGCACCCCTTCCACGGCTCGTGTGACCGCCGCATCCTGCACATCTTTTGCAGCCTGCACATTTGCCACGGCTTGCTGCTGCGCTGCCTCCCGATACCTCTCCCGCTGCCTGCGCACCCATCTTCCAAGCTTGCACCCGCTATTTGCCACATAGTCCGCCGGAACGCACAGATTTCCATGCTCTTTAAAATATTTCTCTGCCTCGGCGAAGTTTTTTTCCCATGCCGCTTCCTGCATCCCCTGCCAACGCATCCCAATCGCGGTGAGCTTACGGATTTGTTCCTTGCTCAAGCTTCCCGCCACCTTTCCCAGATAAACCTTCCGTTGCGTGGCAACCCACGCGCCAAGAGAATATCCGTCCGCCGTGGCATATTTCGCCGGGATTTCCAGGTTCCCGTGCTCGGCATAATATTCCTTTGCCATCGCATACATTGCATCCCACGATGCGCCAAGCGTCTCATTTAACTGCGCAAAAAGCCTCCGGCAGTCGCCGAGCTCATCAATCACCCGGAAATGCTCCTGCACAACTTCATCCCCTCTGCCGTTCGCACGGCAGAACAGGACTGCTGCCCGCAGTTCCTCCTCGACTGCCCCAATGCTGCAAAGATTCTCGATATTCATAACAACATCAAAAATCACTGGGGTTTTCTTTCCACCCGCTGCAAGCGCCCGCCCGATTTGCTGCTTGTAAATCGTCGGCGACACTGTCGGGCGCAGCAAAATCACACCGTCCACGCCGTCCACATGGATGCCTTCATTCAGCATATCAATACAATATAAAAGCTTTAAATGCCCGCTTGTATCCGCCTTGAACGCCTCAAACTCCCCCGAGGTTTCCGGGTCATCCGAATACACGGTGTAAATATGCGGCGCAGAATCTAGTTTTGCAAACCATTCCGGGGCAAGCTCCCGCATTTTAAGCAAGTGCTCATAATTAGCGCAAAAGACGATGTATTTGCCAAAATCCTTTGCGTTCTTTACAGCCCCCGTGCCATTTCGGTTTCCTGCGGGCTTCGCAGCATCCATATTTCCCCTGCTTTCATTTTCCATCCTTCTTGCCTGCATATGCCTTGCAAAGACTTCCGCAAGCCCGTCCGCCTTTTCAAGCGCCCTCCGCAGCGCCTCCAGTTCCTTCTCCGCTTTATCACGCACCACCTTCTTCCTTGCCTGCCGCACCCGCATCTCATACCGTTTTAATTCCTTCTGGTATGAATAAACGGAGAGGATATATTTCGGCGCAGGCAGGATTCCCTCCGCGATTGCCGCCCCGAGCGTCAACTCCGACGCGACATTTCCTCCGAAAAGCTCCCACGCCATATCCCGCTGGTTATCCAGATAACGCACGTTTGTCGCGGAAAGCCCGAGCACCTTTGCCTTCGGGTACAGCTCCCGCAGGCGCTCCACCCCGCCGCCCCATCCGGTAGCGCCGCATCGGTGGAATTCGTCAAGCACGATATAATCCGGACGGATTTCTGCCATGGCATCCTCCTCCATCCGCATCAGGCGCGCATAAGTAATGAACTGTATGTTTTTCAGCTCTGCCCCGCCCGCCAAACGCCATTTCTCCATCTGTGTTGCGAAAATGTATTCTGACGGCGAAAGCAGGCAGACTTTCCTTTCCGGATAATCTGTGCAAAGCTGAAATGCAATGAACGATTTGCCTGTCCCGGTCGGATGAATAATAGCAGCCTTCCCAGTCTGTGCCATCATCGCAGCTGCCGCCACATAGGCTTTTTGGTTATGTTCAAATAATATACTTCCCATTGGCGGCTCCTTTCTTTGCACATTTTTGCACCTTTGATTGGACGAGTGGATACGGATAAGGGTGTAATGAAGCACTGTACTTCATTACACAGGAGCTGACTGTGCCATTTTTATCAGGAGATTACAGGAAAACTGCTCATGTGAAAAAGGCAGATTGACTGCAAATGACTGCGAATCAGAAAAAATCGCCAGTGCTATAAATAGAAATCATCTCCTTTCGAGTTTGTTTTTCGAATTACTTTTTGTATGCTGAAAACCAGAAAATACAATAAAGCAGCAAGATACGAAAAAGCAGACAAAAACCTATAGAAACAAACAAAAACAGCCTGATTTTTTGACAAGGATTTTGACTGCGAATCAGAAAAAATATTAAATACTTGTCTTATATTTTGGTATTTTTTCTACTTTTTTGGATACTTTCCAGACTTTTTGCAAAGAGAAATTGAAATATTACTTCCGAATTTGTTGACAAATCGATATTCCTGTGATACAATTTCTAAGATTGATAGTACAGATTTAGAGATTATCAGTACAAACTATCATAATTTTTACGAAATTTCCCATGTAATGAAGTACAGTGCTTCATTACATTTTCTTCCTCTTATTTCCGTCATTCCCTTTCTCCACTTCCATCACTCCCTGTCCGAAACCATCTGCTTCATTCTGCAACAAAAAAGGACAGCAAAAGCTGCCCTTCCTGTCTGCCTTCATATTGATAAAATACTATCATCCCTTCTTAGTTCCAACTCTTCCCTTCCCTGCCTGCCTTGCTTCGCCCCTTACATCCCTAATTTAAAAAAATTCCTTTCCAACCGAATAATCAAAAATAAACTGATAGTAAGGTATCAACTCCACATCCCCTCTCATTCCCTCCATATCTTTTGACAATAATATTTTCCTGTAATTATCCGGAAGTACATCAAAATGTGTCTGCGTCATTTTTTTATTGGAAACAGAAATCTCAACCGCCTTTTGAAAACTGGTATTTACATAGTCAATCTCCCGGTCATTCGCATCATGGTATTCAAAACAGCCCGTGTCTGGCAGCAAGCCTCTGACATGACATTTTACAATACTTCCAGGTAAAGAATTTGGAATTTTATCCACCACACCCTTCCCCAGCAATTCCTGTACAACATCAACGTAAAACATAGGATATTTAATACAGACGTTTAAATTCTTCATAATCTCCTGTTTTGATGGCTTTTCACCAAAATCAGAAAGAAGTTTTTGGCTATAGTAGGGGGAGCATTCAAAATCGTCCGTCACATGAGTAACGGTAACCAAACCACAGTTATTCAAAAATTGAAGGGACTGTAAAAGTTCTTCCCCACTCATCCTTTTAAAGTTTTGATACCTTCCACGCAGCAGTTCGGCTGCCCGCTCTTTTACAGATTCTTCGCATAGCTGTCCACAGGTATTTGCAAAATGATAAATCACATCATCCATCAGGGTATCCCTGTTTGAAAAGGACTGATAATTTACATGATTGTGCAAGGTAATCAGTGACGCATAAAGAACGTCAAGCAATATATCGTTATTAATCTGGGAACAGTCATTTTCCCGGATGAACTCTCCTGACTTATTGTTTGAAATTACTGTTTCGTCAAGACATCCCTGCAAATACAACCCTTGTATTATTGTTTTCTCCTGAAGTAAATGCATCCTGTACCTTCATAATTTCTTTATCAGGGTAATGCAGATATGTCACCTCATCAATAAGATAAAGAATCTTTTCATATTTGTCACGGTACTCCTTTTTCACGTCAACATAAATCACATTGTCAAAATCATAACCGGATACATAACAATCATACAACTGCTTCATACAGAACGTTTTTCCGCATCTGCGCGCACCAAGCAAAAATGTCACGCTGCTGTTTTTTATGGCATTTTCAACTTCATAATAAAAACTACGTTTAAAATGATGTCTCACGCCCATTTCACGCCCTCCTTGATGCCAGAGAAGTCTTTCATAGTGCCTGCAGCCCCAAGTAATTTGTGTCTAATCGGCATTATAATTTTACCCCAAACCCAGCCTGAGCGAATTTGGGGTAAAGCTATATCCGTTTTTCCTTGGATGTATCTGAAAACTGCTTTCCGTATGCTGTGTTTCACACCCTGGCACTTACCGCTTTAAAATGCCACGGAATTGTTTTGCAGATGAAATGTTATCTTTTAAGGTTGCTGCCTTTCCTATCATAAACCAATTCATAAAATTCTCATTACTTCTTCAAAAGCAACGACTTCCCCGTCATCTCCGCCGGCTGTTCCATCCCCATCATCTCAATCATCGTCGGGATGATATCCGCCAAACATCCGCCCTCGCGCAGCGTGTAAGCCGGGTCATAATTCACCAGAATAAACGGCACCGGATTCGTCGTATGCGCGGTAAACGGCACGCCTGTTTCATAATCCACCAGCTGTTCGCAATTGCCGTGGTCCGCGCAGATAAACATCTGTCCATCCACGGAAAGCAGCGCCTCGTAAGCCTTGCCGACGCACTCGTCCACCGCTTCCACCGCCTTGACCGCAGCATCCAAAATGCCCGTATGCCCGACCATATCCGGGTTTGCAAAATTGATAATGATAACATCGTACTTTAAGGACTTAATTGCCTCCACAAGCTTGTCCGCAACCTCGTAAGCGCTCATCTCCGGCTTCAAATCGTAGGTCGCAACCTTCGGCGAATTGACAAGGATGCGGTCTTCGCCCTCATTCGGAGTTTCCACGCCGCCGTTAAAGAAGAACGTGACATGGGCGTATTTCTCCGTCTCCGCGATGCGCGCCTGTGTCTTGCCGTGCGCCGCCAGGTATTCGCCAAACGTATTGGTCAGGGAAATCTTCTTGAATGCCACGGTCTTGTTCGGAATCGTCACATCGTACTCGGAGAAGCATACATAAGTCGTCTGCTTCCTGCCGCCCCTGCGCTCAAATCCGGTAAAGTCATCGCAGCAGAATGCGCGCGTAATCTCCCTTGCACGGTCCGGGCGGAAATTGTAAAAAATAATCGAATCGCCGTCGGAAATCGTCGCCACCGGCGCGCCGTCCTTCTCAATCACGGTCGGCACAACAAATTCGTCGGTCACATCCTCTTTGTAAGAATCGGAAACGGCGCAAATTGGGCATGCCGCCTTGTTCCCCTCGCCGTAAACCATCGCCGCATATGCCTTTTCCACACGGTCCCAACGGTTGTCGCGGTCCATGACATAGTAGCGCCCCATCACGGTGGCAACCTCGCCAACACCGATTTCCTTCATTTTCTCATCCAGTTCCACCAAAAATTCCTTGCCGGAGGTCGGAGCCGTATCACGCCCGTCTAAGAAGGCATGCACATAGACCTTCTTTAAGCCCTCGCGCTTTGCAAGCGTGAGAAGCCCATACAGATGCGTATTGTGGCTGTGTACGCCGCCGCTTGAAAGCAGACCGTACAGATGCAGCGCGGAATCATTTTTCTTACAATTCTCCACCGCGCGCAGCAGTTCCTCATTCTTGAAGAAATCGCCGTCCTCAATCTCCTTTGTGATGCGGGTCAGCTCCTGGTAAACGATGCGCCCCGCGCCCATGTTCAGATGCCCGACCTCGGAATTGCCCATCTGCCCGTCCGGTAAGCCCACCGCCATGCCGGAAGCATAGCCCTTTACAAAAGGATACTCTGCCATCAGCTTATCAATCACCGGAGTCTTTGCGATTGCTGCTGCATTCGCCTCCTTCTTATCATTTAATCCAAATCCGTCTAAAATCATCAATACTGTAGGTTTCTTCGCCATCATTACCTCCATGCTGCAACTATTTTTCAGTTATGCGGGCGGTGCCGCGCAGCCGGGCATCCCCGTACTCCCCCGGGAAAAATATTTTCCGCATTTGCGGCCATGCCGCAATGCTTTGTTTTCACATTTTCCCACGCCAGGAATAAAATTACATAACTGCCTTATATATTTTCTCACACTTTCTTTAAATAATCAAGCAAAATCTTCATGCGCTTCGCCCCGCGCTGCATATCCGCCTTTTGCACAGCAAAATCCGAAAAACCATGCCCTTCCTGCCCATCTGCATCCTCCCGGTATCTTGCCACCCGGTAAATTTCCGTAAGCGCTTGTGCATATTCCCTTGCTTTCTTTTCCTCCCTGTCCTGCGTATATTTTCCCCGGATTTCCTGCGTGGTATCCTGCGCCTTTAATTTATGGGCAGATACGTCTGTTATTCGCATAAATTTCCGGTAGTATTCCCGGATAAGCTCCTGTGGCATATCTCTTCCGCGCCTTTTTTTGTGGTCGGCTTCCTCCGCTGGCAGTTTTTCCCTCTCATCCAACACCGCGATTTGACGCACCTGCTTTTTTGTATTGTTCCGGAGCACAAGAAAAATCACAACGGCTGCAAGAACCACGAGCAAAACGACGATGAGCATATAATTGATTTCACCATGCGTGATTGGCTTGGGCTCAGATACCCGCCCCGGTGCCGGGGGAACCGGCCGTTTTTCAATTGTTTTCTCCACATAATCCATCGTGCTTTTTTCCATTTGTCTTGGTTTCTTTTTCAAAAACCCGTCCCCAATATACTTTGCGCCCCCGAAAAGCCCATCAAGAAGCAAAAGCACTGCCGGACGCAGAATTTTCTTTAGGAAAACATTCTCCAGAAATTCCAGGCCCCCCCCAACCGTGAGCAGGATACAAAGAAGGAAAAATATGGCAGTCTGTATGCTCTGGTGCTTTATAAAACTTTTTCCCTGCTCCTGTTTATGCCGCAATGCCTGCAGCAAAGATACCCCGGCACCAAGGAAAATAATAAGATATGGCGCGGCTTCGTAAAGCGCCGCGACTCCCCTTTCCGGGCGGAACAAAAGAAAGAGGAGCATCGGAAAAAATCCCCATAAAATATGCGCAAAACTCGACTTAAAATAGTAATGTGAAAGGGAACGCGGACGGCGGCAGGACAAATATACCAGATAGCCCCACGGCAGTGTATATTCCAAAATTCCCGGTATGGCATGGTTCCAAAGCAGCGCGGGCGCAGGCAGAAACAATGCCGCGGTACAAAGAACGCGCGCTGCCCTCTGCGCCGTCTGCCCGATGGAAAACAGCATCGCCGCTGCCATCAAAAGCGCAAAGGCAAAAGGATCTGTGCCATGGTCTACACCTGTGGGATACCGGAGCACAAAACTGACCACCGAATAATAACAGGCAATTGAAAAGACCGCACTGTAAAATGAAATCATTATGCTGTCCCCTCCTTATCTTTTCCTGCGGCGCTTCCTTCTTCTTTCGGCTCTCCTGCCACCCGGTAGCATTCCGCATACTCCGCGCCGTAAAATGTGTGCAGCATTCTCTCCCCCGCCGCAAAATGGCGGGCAAGCCCCTTTTGTACCTCCTCGCAATCCCGCTGTGCAATATACAAAAATGCCCCTTCGCTGCCGCAATGCTCTTTCGCAAAGGAAAGCAATTCCTCCGTCGGGCAGATTGCCACGCCAGATGCCACGCTCAGCAAATCAAGAATCCGGTAAAAGCCGCCGTTCCCTTCGCTCTCAATGACATTGACCCCGCGCGTCTCCATCCCCGGATAACACATATTAGTAATGATGCGGTATCCCATCCCTTGCTCCTCAAAGCTCTCGCATATCATGCGCGCCACCGAAAACTGCGCTTCACGCTGTTCAAAATAATGCTCAAAATCGCCATAGAATTCCATATCAAGAATGATATTTGCCATCGGCGTGCGCGTGTGGTCAAATTCCTTCACCATCAGCTGCATACACCTTGCGCTCTGCAAAAAGCTGACCGCCCGCAGCGGCTCCTGCCCCGTATATTCCCGGTATCCCCGCACCAGCATCAGGTCTTCATACAGAAAGCTTCGAACTGAAATTTCCCCACAAATATTGCCGACCACATTCTTTAGGGAATCGCTTTGGATGCGGCGCGGGTATATCAAAATCCTGCCCGTTGGTTCCTCCTCACAGGAAAACTCCTTTATCCCAAGAAAATCCCCGAAATGTATGGTACTTTTCTGGAAGGAATGCACTCCCCTTGTGTAAGAGACGGCACGCACACTGCGTTTTACGCGCTCATGCCTGTGCACAAAAAGCGTGCTGATATGTTCCCCCTGCCCCCTCGCCCCGTGAAAATCAAGCGCCTCCCCATCGCACAGAAGGATTCCGGCAGGGATGGTCTCATTCAGGCGCAGATAAGAAATATTGTGCTTTGTCCGGTTCTCGATTGTCGTTACTATATAAAATTCCTCCCCCTGTTCCGCACTTGCCGCCGACGTGCCAATATCGTAGCGGACATTGCGTGTCGGCAGGCTTAACGAGATTTTTTCGAGCACGAGGGCGGTAATGATGACAATAAACAGAAATAATATCATCCCATCCCCCTCTCTGCCGCATTCTTTTTTACACTGCCGCGCACCTTAAGCCTTGGCGGGAGAAGGATTTGGCTTTCCCCTCCCTCCCCGCGCAGACGCCCAAACAACAGGCGGCACGCTTCCCCTGCTAAGGCTTCAATATCCTGCACCACCGTTGTCAGCTTCGTCCCAAGGAGGTAATTTTTCAGGGAATCATCGTAGCTTACGATGGAATAGTCCTGCGGAACCCATTTGCCCTCCTCGTAAAGCCTGCGCAGAAACCCCAATGTCATCATATCATTGCACAGAAAAACGGCAGTACAATCCGTTGCCAAAAGCGCCTGCGCCGCGAGGTACCCGCTCTCCATGCGGTAATCCCCTTTTTTTAAATAGTCCTCGTTTACCGGGACACCGTACTGTGCAAGCGCGCGCAAGTAACCGTCCAGGCGGCTCTTGCCGCTGCCCTGCTTATCATCTCGGTAGACACAGCCGATTTTCGTATGCCCCTGCTCAAGCAGATATTGGGTTGCCAGATAGCCGCCCTGCCCATGGTCAAAGCTCACCTTCGCGCAGCCCGCATCCAAGAGTGTGCGGTCAATCATGACATAGGGCATGGTAAGCAGCGAAAGCTCCTCCAAAAGCCTTTCGCCATGCTCCATCGCCTCCAGGCTCATAATCAGGAAAATGCCGTCCACCCCGCGCGACTCAAGCACCCGCAAAAGCTTTTCATCATTTTCCCAGCGGTCATCGGAGCTTGCTATAATCAGCGAATACCCTTCCTTCCGGCATCGGTTTTCAATCTGCTTTGCCAGCGACGAAAAAAACATGTTTTCAATGTCCGGCAAAATCAGCGCGAGCATATGGGATTTTCTGGTTGCCAGGCTTTTTGCCGCCTGGTTCACCACATAGTTTTCCCGTTTTGCAATCTCCCGCACCAACTGCTTTTTTTCCTCCAGAATCCGGCACGGTTTATTATTTAAAATCAGGGAAACCGCGGCGGGGGAAATGCCTGCCTCCCTTGCAATATCCTTGATTGTGACTTTCTTTTTGCATCCTTGCTGCATACGCTTTTTCACTCCCAATATTTTTTATGTTACCGTCGTCAATCCCTTGTTTTTTCCAGTTTCCATCCAGCCAGGAATTGTACCCATCATCCGTCGCATAACATATCGGATAGTTTACATTTTATCCCTTAAAACACAAAAAAGCAAGGGAATTCCCTTGCTTTTTTGTGTAAGCTTTAAGTTACCTTTGCTTTATCCCATCCACATACTTTCCGGATGCTTACAGGAACATAATAATCGAAAGCACAAACATAAATACCACACCTGCAACCATCGGAACTGAGGTTCTCTTTACAATCTCAAGCGGTTCGCGCTTCACCGAACCTGCCACAATCATGACAACCGCAGATACCGGGGATACGGCGCGCAGCAGGTTTCCTGCTAAGCCCATCGGGATGGATACCGCCAACACGCTGATGCCCGCCGCCGCTGCAAGCGGTACCATGAGAGGAACCATCGCAAAGAAAAGCGCCGTGCCGCTGCCGCTTAGCAATACAATCAATGCCGTCAGCGCGACCAAAATCAGCGGAAGCACAAATCCAAGCCCGGAGCCATGCAGGCCAGTCATTGCCTCCTGCAATGCCTCAATCAGACCGATGGTCTTTAAGCCGGTTACAAATACCGTACCTGCAACGAGCAACGCAACGATTGGCATTGCTCCTCCCATGCCCTTAAAGAAGCTCTCTGTCTCATCCAGTGTCTTGCGGGCGCTGCGGTTTCTCACAAGCTCACAGATAATTGCAATGACGAAGGAGAACAGGGTCGCAACCTCAACACTGAGGTCAATCTGTGCGCCTGTAATTTTCTGGATTGCAAAGACAAGAATCAGCAGCAGGATTGGCAGCAACGGCAAAATCGCATAGACGGTGCGGAACAGTGCGCCGCCTTCCACCTTCTCAACCTCTGTTTTATTCTGCAGCTCGCTGTTTCCTCCCTTATCCTTTTTATCCATCCACTTCTGCCAGAAATAATGTACCGCTGCCATCAATAAGAGCGTAGGAACCGATACGATTGCATGGTAGCGGAAAACATAATCGCTTGCGGTAAGTCCTGCGAATTCCGCCGTGTTTGCAAGCTCTGCCGCTATTGCTACATTGTCGCTGCCAAGCGGCGTCGGCATAACGGTTGCGGTTGTTGCGATAATACCTGCCGCAGTCAGTGTGCTCATGCCCGCCTGAATCATAATCGGATACAAGGTTGCAAGCAGGATGATTGCAAGGTTGGAAGCGCTTGGTATCACAAGGGACAAAAGGTTACCGATTAAAAACACGACAGGAACAAGGATATAAACGGACTTGATTTTCCCAATCGGTTTTGTCAGGACGCTGACGGTTACATTGTTCGCTTTTATCGAGCTCATATAGGTGGAATAACCGCCCAAAATCAGGATGATGAAGCCCGACGAGCTGATGGTTGATTTAAACTGGTCTGCGATGGCTTTTAACGGGTCAAGCCACACCATGCCGGTTGAGGTAAAATTCCCCCCGCCGATGGTATTGCCCATCGCCATGCCAATATACATCAGGACAATCCCCATAACAAAGAGTGTGATTTTAATATCCATCTTTTTGATGAGCATAAAGATAACCAGGGCGACGGATACGATTGCCGCAATATACATAATTGCTGTTTCCATACTTTCCTCCTTCTTTAGCCGCAACATGCGGCAGGCTTTATTTTAATGTTTTCACGGTCTGTCTTGTTGCTTTTTTCCTGCACATACCGGAGCTTATCGGCATTTTCCAACAGCCTCAAGGAACCATGTGCGGAATTTTTCCTGGTCAATATCCATGCATACCTTCGCGTTCGGCTTCTTTTTCAGATATCCCTTCAAATCCACCAGCGTACAGCCCGCGGTCATTGTTCCCGCCAGCTCCACATCCACATAGGTCTCTTCCACGGTAAATAGCTCCGGGCACAGAAGGTACGCAACCGCGCAGCTGTCATACATTTTCAGCCCTGTATGAAACGTTCCGCCGCGGTATTTCTGGAACAGGCAGTGCGCCATTTTTCCGACCTCGCCAAGCTCTAACAGCTTCTTTGTGTCCTCCGGCATCACAAGCGCCTTCCAACCGACATCAAGCCCCGCCATCACGATTGGCACACCGGACGAAAATACCATTTTTGCCGCTTCCGGGTCTGTTGCAATATTGAATTCCGACATAACGCCTTTGTTGCCACGCGATGCCGAGCCGCCCATCAGGACAATTTCCTGTATTTTTTCTTTTACCTGCGGGTAAAGCGCAAACAGCAAAGCGATATTGGTGAGCGGTGCAATCGGCATCAGCGTGATTGGCTCCGTGCTCTCCATAATGGTGCGGTACATTGCATTGACTGCGTTTTCCTTAAGCAGCAGCTCCTTCTTTGGCTCCGGGAAATCAAACCCCTCCATACCGCTCGCGCCGTGTACGTTCGATGCGTCCACCAGTTCGCAAATCAGGGGATTTGCCGCCCCTGCCGCTACCGGCACATCCTTTCCAAAAAATGCGAGCAGGCGCAGCGCATTGTTTGTCACTTTATCAAGGGAGACATTCCCCGCCACGGTCGTAATCAGCTTAACATCCAGTTCCTCCGAAAACAGTGCAATCGCAATGGCAAGTGCGTCGTCAATTCCCGGGTCTGTGTCGATGATAATTGGTCTCTTGGACATAATGAAAAATCCTCCTAATTTAAAGTTCCGCATGTTCCTTTCCAGTCCCATTCTCGCAGTACGATTTTTTGTCCGCTCTCCACGTTTTTATGCGGATTTGCCCCAAACAATCCGCTCCCAAAAAATCCCACTGGGGTCTGTACGGGAACATGCTGTTTTAAGTTTTGCATGTTCCACTTTAGTTTGGCTCACATTCTTCCCGGTATGGGATTGCCTGCTGGGCTCCATATCTCATGATGGTCAGCGCCGCCGCCTTTGTCGCAAAACGCACGCTTTCCTCAAGCTCCTTGTCCTCTGCCAGGCACGCCGCCAATACCCCGATAAAGGTATCCCCCGCTGCCGTGGTGTCTACAACCTCCACACGCTGTGCCGGGATACTGTGCATGGTATCACCGATATTGAAAATGCTTCCCCTGCTGCCAAGCGTAATCATCACCTGCTTTGCGCCTAAACGCCGCATGCTCTCAATCGCCTGCTTACAGCTTTCCTCCTCCTTTGGAAAAATCCCGGTCTGGTATTTCGCCTCCGTTTGGTTGACCACCAAAAGGTCAATGAACGGATAATATTTTTCCGGAATGATTTTTGCCGGGGCAGGATTAAAAATCGTATACATCCCAAGCTCCCTCGCATATTCCAGCGATGCCAGCACGGTATTCTGCTCACATTCATACTGCGTCACGAAAATATCCCCCGGTGCGGCAATGCGCTGCAATACTTCCCGCACATCGGCCGGTTTCATTTCATGGTTGGTTCCTGAGCTTAAAATAATCCGGTTGTCCCCCTCGTGGCAGGTAATGACTGCTACACCGGTCTGGCCAGTTTCACTCACCTTCACCTCCCCGCAGTCTACGCGATAGCCGCACAGCACCTCGAGAAGCTTTTTGCCAAATACATCCTGCCCCACACAGGCAATCATCCGTGTGGGCGCACCAAATTTTGCTGCCGCCACCGCCTGGTTGCCGCCCTTTCCGCCGGGATTGGAAAGAAAATTGCTGCCCTCCACGGTCTCGCCCTGCTGCGGCATCCGCTCACAGCGGATGGTTAAATCCATGTTCAGGCTTCCGAAAACAATTACCTGTTTCATTTTCTGATTTTTTCCTCCTTGTCTGAATTTGATTTGAGTTTTGCTTGATACTGTTTTTGCAGCGCTGCCGCTAAAGCGGCAAATCCACATTGACAAGCTGCGTCATCCCACTTCCCTGCCCGTCATAGGGCCGGATGCGAAACCCGAATTTTTCGTAGAACCCCTCCTTTCCCGTCAGTGCCATCAGCCCGGCATACGCATTGCGGCATCCGTGCTGTTTGATATAGAGCATCAACTCCTCCATAATCATGCGCCCAATCCCACAGTTTTGCCTGGACGGTTCCACAACAACATCCTTGATAAAGAAAACAATTCTGCCGTCCCCGACAATCCTGCCAATCCCAACCGGAACCTGCCCCTCCTTGACAACTACAGAAAACAGCGTGTGCGCAAGTGCTTCTTTCACATCCTCCTCCCCGTAGTGCTGCAGTGAAACCTTCGCCCGGAGGCTTTCATAGATTTCCGGGGTAAGGGCATTTTTCTCTATGCAATACCGTTCCATCTTTCCTCACATTCTGCCGCCCACCGGCGGCTTTGCACTTATGCTTGCAATTCCCCTGCTTTTTCCCTGTCTTTTCCAAAAAGCAGCTGCATACGCACAACCCGGTCGAAATAAAACACCATTCCGTTACTTGATAATTTGCCGCATTATGAAAAAATAATGCGGGGAATTGTCCATATCTTGAAATTCATTTTTGATAAAACGTTTTATCATTTTATCAAAAAATAATGTCCTGCCACGGACGATTTATTTTGATAAAACGTTTTATCATCTTTCTTGATTGTATGGTATCACGGATTTTTTAAACTGTCAACTGTTTTTTCTTGATTTTCCGGATAATATATAACAATTTCACAGGATAGTTTTTGTGCAACATTAACAAAAGCTATCCCATGAAATAATAATGATAGTAAAAGATAAAAGAACGAAACGATACTTTATTGTCCGCCCCCGATTTCCTTACACATCCAAATATGGGGGCAATTTTCGTCAAAGTCAATTTCACTGCACGCAAGGTATCCCTGTTTTTCATAAAAATCCCTGGCTGTTTCCTGCGCGTGCAAAAAGACACGGCTGCCTCCTGCTTTTAAGATTTCCGTTTCCACACTTTTTATCAGGCGGGATCCGATTTTTTTGCCGCGGTATGGCTTTATTACGGCGATTCTTCCGATGATGTAATGATTGCTGTCCAAATCTTTCCGGAAGAAACGGCAGGTGGCAACGGGTGTTTTTCCATCGAACAGAACAAGATGCTTTGCCTCCCCGTCTGTTATGTCAAATTCTTCGCAAAAGCCCTGTTCTTCGACAAAGACTGCCTGCCGGATTTTTACCGCTTCCCGCGGTAATGTTTCATAAAGTTTCATGTTCATTTATTGTGTCTCCCCTGCACTCTTGCTGCCAAACCTTACAATAGCAATGGAAAATTCCATTTTTATATTATCTCCGTCGGAACCGCCACCTGGGAAAGCAGCTTTAAAAACAACGCTTCGCCCTCCCCTGGGTGCAGGAGAGCCCGGTAATTTAATCGGTGCGCCAGGATGCATGGTGCAAGCGTTTTTACATCCTCCGGCAGCACATAATCCCTGCCGGAAAATGCAGCATACACCTGCGCCGCCTCATACAGGGCAATCGCGCCGCGCGTTGACGCGCCGACCCGGATTTCTGCGCTGCCCCTTGTTGCCGCAATAATATCCATGATATAGCCTGCCACTGCCTTATGCACAATCACGCCATGGCGCTCCCTCTTTCTTTCTGCGATTTCCTCCGGCGCAACCACGCAGGCAAGTCCGGCAAGCCCCCCTGCCCCTCCGCCCTGCTCCATTACCTTAAGCTCATCCTCCCGCTCCATGTAGCCTGGCGCAAGACGCATGAAAAACCGGTCGAGCTGGGCTTCCGGAAGCGGAAAGGTGCCGTGGGATTCCAGCGGGTTCTGTGTCGCCGCCACCATAAAATTCTCTGTCATCGCGCAGGTAAGCCCGTCAATTGTCACCTGACCCTCCGCCATCGCTTCCAGCAGGCTTGCCTGCGTGCGCGGCGTTGCGCGGTTTATTTCATCCGCAAGAAGGATATCCGTAAACACCGGACCCTTGCGCAGCTCAAACTCCCCGCTCTTCATGTTGAAAAAATTTATGCCTGTCACATCCGACGGCATAATATCCGGCGTGAACTGCATCCGCTTAAAATCCCCGCCAATGGTTTTTGCAAACGCGCGCAGCAGCATAGTCTTGCCCGTGCCCGGCACATCCTCAAGCAGTACATGACCGCCGCACAAAAAGCATATGGCAAGCCGCTCTATGATTTCCTCTTTGCCAAGAATTACTTTATTACAGTTGTCCGTGATTTTCTCGCGAAATTCAATAAATTTTGTAATATCCAAAATTATTTGCTCCTTCCCTGCATATTTTTCTATTCCGTTGGCTGGCTGCCATTCCAATTGAGCAGGGATTATTCCTACGCAAACGATGCCAGACAAACATTACTGTTCTACTGTCTGGCATCCTTTAAAATCTTTTTCTATAAACTTCCTTCTCACCGAAAGTTTTTACATCCTGCACCCAGACATGTCCGGCATCAAAGGAACTCCACCGCTCCGTCCGCAATGTGATAGATTGCCCCGACAATCTCCACGCCAGCCTCGCCTCCTAAGCTCTCCTTGAGCACGGAAACGCTCTGCTTTACATTCAGGCAGGATGCGCGCAGCTCATCCTTTTCATCGCCGATGGCCTTGCGGATTTCATCCGTTATGTACTTAACAAAACCGGATGGCTCATCATGAACTGCAGCACCTACCGCACCACAGTGGTCATGTCCGAGTACCACAACCAGTTTGCAGCCCAGGTGCTCCGTCGCATATTCAACACTTCCAATCTGGTGCTTATCCATCACATTTCCCGCCACGCGGATAACGAATAATTCCCCAATTCCGGCCGTAAAAATACCTTCCGGGATGACCCGTGAATCGGAACATGCCACAATAACGGCATAAGGACTCTGCCCGTTCTCGCAGGTATCCTTGCGCAGCTGCGGTGAAATATTCCCCGGATTGGTCGCCGCCTCCAGATAACGTTTGTTGCCTGCTTTGAGCTTTTCCAATGCCTCTTGTGCATTTAAGCCTTCTTTCGACATAACAAATCCTCCTTTTCGGTGAAGACTTTCCGCACTTTTCAGAAAACCTGCGCAGAAAGCCTTCCCTTTTCCCCCTGTCCTATATCGCCTTACATCCTACTTATTATAATTTACAATCTTCCCGAAATCCGGCTTTAAGCTCGCGCCGCCCACCAGACCGCCGTCAATGTTCGCCTGTGCGAACAGCTCCGGCGCACTCGATGCGGAAACACTTCCGCCGTACTGGATGCGGATTGCCTCCGCCGTTGCCGCATCGTAAATCTCGCCGATGCACGCACGGATTGCCGCACATACTTCCTCCGCCTGCTCCGTCGTTGCCACCTTGCCGGTGCCGATTGCCCAGATTGGCTCGTAAGCAATCACCGCGGTCTTCGCCTGGTCGGCCGTCACATTTAAGAACGCAATCTTAATCTGCTGGCGAATCCAGTCAATCGTAATGCCCTGCTCCCTCTGTGTCAGCGATTCACCACAGCAGATAATCGGGGTGATGCCGTGTTCGAATGCTTTTAAAACCTTCTTATTCACAGTCTCATCCGTCTCCGCAAAATACTCGCGTCTCTCGGAATGTCCGATGATAACATATTTTACACCGATATCAGTCAGCATGTTCGGAGCAATCTCGCCAGTATAAGCGCCGCTCTCCTCATAGAACATATTTTCCGCGCCGATAGCAATGTTCGTGCCCTTCGCCGTCTCAATCGCCGTTGTCAGGGAAATGGCCGGAACGCAGAAAACAACGTCCACCTCATCATTCTTTACGAGCGGCTTCAACTCCTCAATCAGCTTTACAGTCTCGCTCGGAGTCTTGTTCATCTTCCAGTTTCCGGCGATAATCTTTCTTCTTGCCATAATATTCTCCAATCCTTACGCTTCGTTTTATTTGTCGTTTGCTGCCACAACACCCGGCAACTCCTTACCCTCTAAGAATTCAAGGGAAGCACCGCCTCCGGTGGAAATATGGGTCATCTTGTCGCCGAAGCCAAGCTGGTTGACTGCCGCCGCAGAATCGCCGCCGCCGATAATCGTGGTCGCGTCAATCTCCGCCAATGCCTGCGCTACCGCGATGGTACCCTTTGCGAAATTGGACATTTCGAATACGCCCATCGGTCCGTTCCATACCACGGTCTTTGCACTCTTGATTGCGTCCGCATAAAGCTTGCAGGTCTCCTCGCCGATATCAAGCCCTTCTTCGTCCGCAGCAATATCACCAAGCCCTACGGTGTGGAACGGCACATCGTTCGAGAACTCCTTCGCCACCACGGTATCCACCGGAGTCAGAAGCTTTACGCCCTTAGCCTTTGCCTTCTCAATCATTTCCTTTGCATAGTCGATATAATCTTCCTCAAGCAGGGATTTACCAACCTCATAGCCCATCGCCTTCATGAAAGTGTAAGCCATGCCGCCGCCAATGATTAAAACGTCAACCTTGTCAAGCAGGTTGCTGATAACGGAAATTTTCGAGGAAACCTTCGAACCGCCAAGAATTGCCACAAACGGGCGAACCGGGTTGTTTACTGCATTGCCAAGGAAATCAATTTCCTTCTGCATCAGGTAGCCCACCACTGCTGTATCCACATACTGGGTTACGCCAACATTTGAACAGTGCGCCCTGTGTGCGGTACCGAACGCATCATTGACAAATACATCGCAAATCGAAGCAAGCTCCTTGGAAAATGCCTCACCGTTCTTCGTCTCCTCCGCGCGGTAACGGGTATTCTCAAGAAGAACAACATCGCCGTCGTTCATCGCCGCAACAGCTGCCTTTGCATTCTCACCGACAACCGTAGCATCCGCCGCAAATTTTACAGGCTGCCCGAGAAGCTTCTCAAGCGCTGCTGCAACCGGTGCCAGGGAAAGCTCCGGCTTCGGCTCGCCCTTCGGCTTTCCTAAATGGGAGCAGAGAATAACCTTGCCGCCATCCGCAATCAGCTTCTTAATGGTCGGCAGCGCCGCTACCAGACGGGTGTCGTCCGTAATCTGGCCATCCTGGAGCGGCACATTGAAATCACAGCGCACCAACACTCTCTTGCCTTTTACATTGATATCATCAACCGATTTCTTATTTAACATGTTTTCCTCACATTCTGCCGCATGGGCGGCTAAATTTAATCTTGTAACCGAGCGGGGGAATGTTTTCCTTCCCCGCCCGCCGCACGGGGCGCGTGCTGCAAAGCAGGCGGATTCCATCCATGCTCCTGCGCATCAAAAAGGAGCCCGGTCCTTACAGACCGGACCCTTTACTGAGTCTTTCCTATCAAAAAACCCTGAACCAAGCACCCGAAAAAGCATCCTCATGCTTACCCGGAAACACCGACTGCGGCAAAATTATGCCAACTCAGCGAAATACTTGATTGTGCGAACCATCTGGCTCGTGTAGGAGTTCTCATTGTCATACCAGGAAACAACCTGTACCTGGGTATTGCCGTCCTCCATCGGTGCGCACATCGTCTGTGTTGCATCGAAAAGGGAACCATATCTCATACCGATGACATCGCTTGATACAATCTCATCCGTGTTGTAGCCGAACGACTCGGTCGCTGCTGCCTTCATCGCTGCATTTACCTCATCCTTTGTAACCTTGCCCTTAACAACTGCTACAAGGATTGTGGTGGAACCAGTCGGAACCGGAACTCTCTGTGCGGAGCCGATGAGCTTGCCGTTCAGCTCCGGAATAACAAGACCGATTGCCTTTGCAGCACCGGTGGAGTTCGGAACGATGTTCTGAGCGCCTGCGCGGCTTCTTCTCTTATCGCCCTTCCTCTGCGGACCGTCAAGAATCATCTGGTCACCGGTGTAAGCGTGTACCGTCGTCATGATACCGGACTGAATCGGTGCAAAGTCATTGAGTGCCTTAGCCATCGGAGCAAGGCAGTTCGTCGTGCAGGAAGCAGCGGAAATAATCGTATCTTCCTTCTTTAAGGTGTCATGGTTTACATTGTAAACGATGGTCGGAAGGTCATTGCCTGCCGGAGCGGAGATAACCACTTTCTTTGCACCTGCGGTAATATGAGCCTGTGCCTTGTCCTTGGATGTATAGAAACCTGTGCACTCAAGAACGACGTCAACATCAAGCTCGCCCCAAGGAAGCTCTGCTGCGTTTGCCTTTGCATAGATGGTAATCTTCTTTCCGTTTACTGTGATGGAATCCTCACCGAACGATACGGAATCCGCATACTTATATCTTCCCTGTGCGGTATCGTACTTTAACAGGTGAGCCAACATCTCCGGGCTTGTCAGGTCGTTGATTGCAACTACCTCATACCCTTCCGCATCAAACATCTGTCTGAATGCAAGACGACCGATACGTCCAAAACCATTGATTGCTACTTTTACTGCCATGATTTCATTCCTCCTAAATATTTTTAACAGCAATGCCTTCCACCAGTCCCCCAAAAAGCCGGACAATCCGCCAAAAGCGGTTCTGCTTTAGGGGAGGCAGGGCGATAAGCAGCTGTTATCTTCGGATTGTTAAGTTTTTGTCAAACTCAACCCTACGGCACACCTGGAAATTTTCCAAACATGCCCCAACCCTGTTTCTTATTCTACCCAACTTTCCCATAAAATTCAAGTATAAATTTTGTTTTTTAGAAAGAATTTACTCATTTACTACTTTTTTTCGGAATAATCCACAAAACTGATATCAAGATCCACCGCACCGGAGATTCCCGGAACCTGCCCTGCGTCCGAATACTGCAGCATCTGGTACTTGTATGGGAAGGTGAACGTCGTTCCATAGTACGCATACCATTTGTCGTACTGTGTCAGGCGCTCCAGGTCAATCCCCAGAATCATCCATCTTGTGTTCGCGTACACCATCGGCCGGTAGCCGCCCGCGGCAATCGTCTCGCAGAACGCAATGCAAATGTCCGTGCGCAAATCACGCCTAAGGTTATTCGCGCGCGCATTGTACGTTGTCACAACTTCCGTATCAAAGACAATCGGGTAAGACACATCGTAGTCCTTAATATATTCAAGTACCATATTGGCCTCTTCAATTGCTTCCTCAACCGTAACCGCCTGCGAGAAGAAATAAACGCCCACATCCACGCCTGCCGCGTTCGCGCCCTTGATATTCGCTTCATAATATGGGTCAAGCTCTAAGGTTCCCTCGCCCATGCCGCGGTAGCCAAGCCGGATAATCGCATAGTCAACGCCCGCGTCCTTTACTAACTTCCAGTTGATGTCGCCCTGATATTTGGACACATCAATGCCCGTGCGCGATATTTTCTGCCCGTTCTCATCAAAATATTCAAAAAACCCGCTCTCATTTTGCACCAGACGGCTCATGTCATAATCCACGCGCGCCACCTCGTCCGAAAGCGCAATATAGTACCTCTGCTTATTTTTCCCGCTGATGGTAATATATTCGGTCATGCGGCTTTCGCGCGGTACAATGATGCCTGTGCTGCCCTCATCCTCCTGATACGGTGTCACATAAGCGCCGAACCTCAGATTTTTAAGTACAATTTTCCGGTCCACCGCGGCAATCTCCCCGCTGATTTCCCCGAGGTACTCTCCCTGCGATGTGTACACAACCGCCGAAAAGCCAATCTTCTCCTCGGAAAGCTCCATGGTGAAATACTGGTCAAACAGAAGCGGATTTTCCCCGCTGTAAACCGCATTTGTATAAGTTGCCTGAGAAACTTCATATTGATATGGCACCGAGCTGACTGTCATTGTCATATATGTACCTGAAAGCCCCTCCTGCCCGGAAAGCCCTTCCGAATACTGTAAATCAAATGCCGCAAGCAATTCTGCCTTCAGGTCAAGCTCACGGTACTCCAACAACCGTTCCGCGTCCAACACATAGATGCGCTCCGGGATATTGTCCTCCGACCTTGCGTACTGCATAAAGACAATCTGGTTTCCCTCCGCCCCCGCATATGCCCCGTATTTTGGCGCCAAAAGCTCAAGGTTCCCGGAAAGGTCATATTCCCACGGGCAAATCAAAAGGCGCTCCTCATTTTCCAGGCGCAGCTTCGTCTTCTCCTCGCCCTCAGGGTATTCGTTCCAATAGACAATGCGCAGTTCCCGGTAGGAAAAGCAGAGCGCTTCCCTGCCGTCCACCTGCTCCACCGACGCGGTAAACGGTGCAATATTTTTCTGGGAGAGAGCCGCCACACGCTCCTTTAAGTCCGTTACCATCCATTGTGTCCGGGGATTTTTATCCTCCCCGCTGTCAGAAGGCAGCACCGGCGTTGGCGTGACATCCGCACTCACCACAGGAACATCCCGGTCTTTTTGTATCTGGTGGTAGACAAAAAAAACGGTTCCCGTCACGAGCAGGCAGACCAATTCCACCGCCGCCACCGTCCGCCAGACATTCTTCTGCTTTCTTTTTTCATATTCCTCCAGGCGCTTTCGTATGCTTTTGAGTTCGCCGTCCGCCGCAGAAATATCGCCCTTTACAAACCTTAACTTCTCCCGCACGAAGCGGACTTCCTCCGTAAGCTGCTCCATCTTCTCTTTCTGCTGCGGGTTCTCCTCCATGCCCGGAAGGATTTCCGCCATCCCCTCCACCCTGCGGTCTAACTCCTCATAGCTTTGGTTATATTTCGAATAACGCTCAGCAGTCTCATTCAGATGCTGGATTTCCTGCATCACGTCGAGCGCCTGTGATTTTGCATCCTCTTTTTTTTGATTTTTCTGATTCTTGTCCTGCAATTTCTCCTCCTATTTAAAGTTCCGCATACGCACTCCCTTCCCCCTCAACCGGCAGTGGCTTTTTTTCCGTTTCACTCCAAAAAATCCACTGGGGGGCTGTACATGCATATGCTGTTTTAAAGTTCCGCATACGCCTTTCCAGGTATATGCCATCTATCGACCGGATTCTACACAGAATATCATACCAGAAAAGCAATATAAATTCAATCGTGAAAAGCTTAAATTTGTATTACAAAAACAACAAAATTTCTTTAAATTTTCTCTTGACATTCTCGTTTCCATGGTGTAATATAATAAATGCATCGGGGATGATGCACAATAGTTTTGCACGAGTGGCTCAGTGGTGGAGTATCGCCTTGCCAAGGCGAGGGTCGCGGGTTCGAATCCCGTCTCGTGCTCTTTTTTATTGTTCGGCAAAAAGCCGCAGACACAGCAACCGCTTATGTCTGCGGCTTTTTACTTTCTTACTTTCTTCCTTTCATTGCCAGAATCTATTGTTTGGAGATTAAAAAAGAAAAAAATCATTCGCAAACGCTTGACGAGCAAATGATTTCATGATACCCTTCCAGTTCAATCCGAAAGTCCTCCATAGAATCAAATTCCCGCAATACACAAGCTCCGATTTTAACAAACCAAAGAAGTTGTCAGGAATCTGTGCAAAAGCATTATCAAGTATTCTTAAAACCTGCCCCAAAACCGGTTTATCGCTTATTTCATAGCTGATGCTCTCCCCCCTTATAGGAGCGATATTTCTTAATCCTTACCATACATTTTAGATGCAGGGTTTTCATCAGTCCCTGAACTGTTTTATGATTAACCTGATATCCGCGGTTATACAATTCCAGCGTGATACGGCGGTATCCATACCGCCCTTGGTTTTCATGGTAAATGGCAAGAATCTCTTCCTTAAGGGAGGCGTATTTGTCTGGCTTTTCCATCTGTTTCATACAGTAATAATACGTGCTGCGGGGCATTTCTGCCACTTTGTGCAATGCCGTCAGTTTGTGTTTCTGCCTTAGTTCTGTAATGACAGCTACTTTATCGGTTTCTTTGATTTTTCCCGCTCCTGAACTAAGGCATTCAGTTTTTTTAGGTATTCATTCTCCATGCGAAGACGCTGTACTTGTGCCAGCAAATCCTCATCCGGTTTTATCTCAGCTTTCGGTTTCCATGGACGTTTGGTTCCCATTTTATTAGCCCTGCCTCTCTGTTCTGTATACAAGGCGTCTTTCCCCTGTTCATCATAAATACGTTCCCAGTTGTTTACCATCTGGGGAGCGGGATATGAAAGTGGGTGACGGTAGCCCGGATGGATGCGCCTGTATTATACATATATTCCACAACAGAAATCTTAAATTCGCCAGTATAAGTGCCATGAGTAGTTGATAATCCGGTCATCCCATTTTTCTTATATTGAGCTATCCATTTTCGTATGTCAGCTCTGGAGCCAATATGATACCCACAGGCGAACAAAATGGCACTTTCTCCATTTTTTAGATAGCGTTGAACAATTTCCATTTTTAACTCTGGAGAATACATCTTTTTAGCCATAAAATACCCCCTTTCATTAGACTTTCATTTTTGTCTAACAAAAGGGGTTCACTTCATCCATATTATGCCAACCTATCCGACAGATTGCAAGAAAAAACTGCTTCTGGCGCTTGCAGCAAAAAACACTTGATTTTTTCGCCCCCCTGGATTATAATAGCGCCGATATTTTCAGGGAAAATGCCTGCTTTTTTCCGCTTGCCACAATGCGGCGGATGGCTCCGTTTTGCCCTCCATCATTTATTCTATGAGGTATCGGTTATGGAAAAAGATTTGACAAAAGGCAATCCAACAAAAATCATCCTGGGCTTTACCATACCAATTTTTATTGGAAATTTATTCCAACAGTTTTACAATATGGTGGATGCCATGATTGTAGGGAAATTCGTAGGAACAAAAGCGTTGGCGGCGGTTGGGGAGACTGGAACCATTATGTTTCTGATTTTGGGTTTTCTGATGGGAATGACCGTGGGATTTACGGTTCTTACCTCCCAGCGCTTTGGTGCGGGGGATATGGGCGGCATGCGCAAAACCGTAGTTTCTGCCGCCTTCCTCTCCCTGGTGGTTGCCCTGCTTATGACGGCGGTCAGCCTTCTTTGCATGAAACCACTCCTGCACCTGATGAATACACCGGACGATATTTTTGATGATGCCTATACCTACATTATGATTATATGCGCCGGGATTTTTGCCCAGGTGCTTTACAACCTGTTATCCTGTATCCTGCGGGCGGTCGGGAACAGCAGGACACCGCTCTTTTTCCTGATTTTGTCCGCGTTTTTGAACATTGTCCTGGATTTGCTGTTTATTGTTGTGTTCAAAATTGGGGTGGCGGGGGCGGCACTTGCAACGGTCATATCCCAGGGGGCTTCCGGGGTTCTTTGTTTGGTCTACATCATAAAAAAAGTGCCGTTGCTGCATCCGGAGAAATCCGACTGGCATCCAAGCAGCCATCTGGCATTGATTCAGATTGGTATCGGGCTTCCGATGGCACTCCAATATTCCATTACGGCGATTGGCTCCATGATGATGCAGTCCTCCCTCAACCTCCTTGGCTCCATGGCCGTGGCAGCCTTCACGACCGCGAACAAGATTGAACAGATTGTTACCCAGGCCTATGTGGCAATCGGCACAACAATGGCAACCTACTGCGCGCAGAACACAGGTGCAGGGGATATCCCCCGCGTCCGGCAGGGATTTCGCTCCGCAACCAAAATCGGGTTTGTTTATTCGCTTGCCGCCGCTGCACTGATTACAACGGTCGGGAAATATATGACCTACCTGTTCGTTTCGGAGGATGTACCGGCCGTCATCCACAATGTTGACACTTACTTAAAATGTGTTGCCGCTTTCTTTTGGCCGCTGACCATTGTCAATGTCTACCGCAACGGCATTCAGGGCATGGGCTTTGGGTTCCTGCCAATGCTTGCGGGCGTGGCGGAGCTGATTGGCCGCGGCGTGGTCGCAAAGATTGCCGCACGGTACCGCAGCTATTTTGGTGTCTGCATGGCAAGCCCTGCCGCCTGGATTCTGGCAGGCACCCTGCTGTTGGTGATGTACTTTTTGATTATGTCACATTACAAAAAGAAAAATAACGGAAAAGAAATGGGCAGAGCTGTCCCTTCCTGATAACAGGAATTTCTGTTCCGGTACGCCCCTGCCTGAACCAATTAAAGTATCCCCTTTGTTACAAAATCCCCAAACTGCCCTGCCCTTACACGCTGTACGCATCCCTTTACAAAGGCATCCATCTCCTGCCTTGTCAGATAAGGATATTCCCGGTCAAGCCCTTCCCTTCCTGCCCGGTAAAAACCGCAGATATATTCCCTGCGGTTCTCGAATGCGTCCGGTGCAAAAAAGTCCAGAAACTCATTCCGGAAACCAACCGCCCTCTCATACAGGCAGAATGCCCTGAAATCCGGGTGTTCCTGCAAATACAAAAAGTCAAGGTCATACCAATCCTTTTTTAACGTCCATATCCATTCATTCCGGTCACGGTCATATAGCTCCCGGAACTTTTCTTTCGACGGGCGCACCACCATCCCCACCCACTCCATATCCGTAAGCAGATGTATCAGGTAACCAAGATAAAAGGAGCGCTCCTTTGCCGTGTATTCTTTGTATTGTTCCTCCCTTAAATACGCCTTTACATAATCCTCAAGATGAATCTCCTTCAGCCCGTCCGCATCCGTTGTCTTAAAATGTGAAATATCACTGCTTGGCGTAAAAGCCGACCAGTCTGCATTCGGCACACCGGAATCCGGTGCAATATTGCCAAAAATGAACTCCACCTGTGAAAGCCCTTCTGTCATATCAAGCAGTGCGTCCGCGATGCGGAAATGTACCATCCACGATGCCATCGTTTTTTCCTCCTGTCTTAAATTCTGTATCTGCACAAGTTCCGTATATACCTTGACACCCAACAAACTCTTATGCTATAGTTAGTCTATCATATCCACGCGAAAAAGAAAACAAAATATTTCATCAAGGAGAACCAAACCATGTCCGTAAAATTCCATCTTCCAGGATTTCGCAACAATTTCCCGCTCAACATGCTGATGCTCAAAATGTTGGATGCTTTCCCGAAATTCTTCCGCGAAGGCATCGAAATCACATCCTTTTTCGGAGAATTCCCGACTTGTCTGTGGAATGGCGGGCGTTACAGCGGGGGCGACCAATGCGATGCCGGATACGTGCGGCAGGTGATAAAAACGGTCAATGCCGCCGGCGTTGCCATCCGCTACACCTTTACAAACCCAACCATCACCGAGCAAGACCTTTCCGACCCCTACTGCAATTTCTGCATGCAGGCAGGCGACAACGGAAAAAATGAAGTTCTTGTCGTTTCCCCCATCCTGGAAGAATACATCCGCAAGACCTACCCGGGTTATACCGTAAACAGCTCCACCTGCAAAGAAATCCGCAGTATCGCGGCGCTAAACGACGAACTATCCAAAGACTACGGGCTCGTTGTCCTTGACTATAACCTCAACAACCGCTTTGAGGAGCTGGAACATATTACCGACAAAGCGCGCTGTGAGGTACTGGTGAATTCCTGCTGTATCCCCAACTGCCCGCGCCGCGCAGAACATTACCGTTTTATCGCCGGGCAGGAGCGCACCGCACTTGCAAACCGGGCATTGCCGGAAAACAGGCAAAAACAAGTACCCGTCTGGCGCTGTGAGTACGGCGAGCAGAATACCCTGTCGAAGCACAAAAACTACCCGACCCATATCTCACCGGATGCCATCTGGAACAAATACCTTCCGATGGGGTTTGAAAATTTCAAGATTGAGGGGCGCACCGCAAGCCTGTTTTCGCTTGTTGACACTTATTGCTACTATTTCACAAAACCGGAATACCACGATGAGGCGCGCCTTCTGCTGCTCACAAACCTTGAGGCAAATAAAATCATTACGGTAAACAAGCCGCGCAAAGGCGTGTGGCCGTAGTCCGCAAAAAATTACAGAAAAGGTTGAAAAATTTTCCTAAAACAGCTATAATTAAAATATCATGGCATATTCCGGCATACGCTTGCCAGGGAAAATGTGCAAATGTTGACAAAGGAGTGATAAAACTATGCGTTTGATTACACGTTCTGATTTTGACGGTCTTGCGTGCGGTGCACTTTTAAAAGAGGCCGGCATTATTGATTCCTGGAAATTTGCCCACCCGAAGGATTTGCAGGACGGGCTTGTCGAGGTAAATGAAAACGACTGTCTTGCCAATGTCCCGTTCGTTGAGGGCTGCGGCCTGTGGTTCGACCACCATTCAAGTGAACATGAAAGGCTGCAGCTGGAAGGCAAATACAAGGGGGAGAGCCGCATCACCCCTTCCTGCGCACGCATCATTTATGAATATTACGGCGGCAGGGAACGCTTCCCGCAGTTTGACGACATGATGGAAGCCGTAGACAAGGTGGATTCCGGCAACCTGACAATCGAGGAGGTCCAAAACCCGAAGGGCTGGATTCTGATTGGATTTTTGATGGACCCGCGCACCGGTCTCGGACGTTGGCGCCAGTTTACGATTTCGAATTATCAGCTGATGGAAAAGCTCATTGATGCCTGCCGCACCATGACGACCGAGGAGATTTTGGAGCTTCCGGATGTGAAGGAGCGCATCGATGTTTATTTCGAACAGACGGCGAAATTTACGGAAATGGTAAAGAAATACACGACCGTGGACGGCAATCTCATCATCTCCGATTTGCGCGGCGTTGACCCGATTTACTCCGGCAACCGTTTTATGATTTACAGCATGTACCCGGAACAAAATATTTCCGCCTGGATTGTCAGCGGGCGCGGCGGACAGGGATGCAGCGCGGCGGTTGGCTACAGTATCCTGAACAAGACGGCAACGCTTGATGTCGGCGCGCTGATGTTGAAATACGGCGGCGGCGGACACCGCAAGGTCGGCACCTGCCAGTTCTCCAACGAAAATATGGATACGGAACTTCCAAAAATGCTCGCGGAACTGACCGCAATGAGCAACAACGGTTAAATTGCACCACATTCCCGGGGCTGACGAAAAACGGACATAAAACAAACATAAAAAAGGGGCGTGCCCGAAAACTTACTTCTGTGTTCCTTCACAGAAAGCAATTTTTCCGGCACGCCCCGGTTTTCTTTTCACATTCCTCCCACCAGATGCCGCCGGAAAAATTCCAAAAACCCATCTTCCACCGCCACCTGGTCCAATTCCCTCTCCGCCAGGTCATAATAATATTTTCCTGTTTTGATATCAACCGAAAGGCTGTCAATCGGAAAGCCCTCCTTCCTTTTTTCATGCGGCACCGAAGTAATCCGAAACGGAGCGCTTGCCATGCTCTCCTCCATCGCCTCAAATACCTGGTCCTCGCCCATCACAAGGCAGATTGCATTGCGGTAGCGCGCCGTCAGGTCTCCATACTTTTTCGCCAAAGCCGCGTAATGCGCCAACATCCCCTCGTCCGTCAGATATTTCCCGCCAACCGTCCTGACATGCACACCAGGCTGCTCCTGGTCTGTCACCCCCTCCAGATAGAGCCCGGAATCACAGGAAA
The DNA here is from genome assembly GCA_910579615.1 of uncultured Lachnospiraceae bacterium. GTDB lineage: Bacteria > Bacillota > Clostridia > Lachnospirales > Lachnospiraceae > RGIG4057. The sequence goes on from CAJTUA010000001.1 coordinate 205,499, forward strand.
ACACAGGTATCCCAAATGCCCGGTAGTAGCCCAGTGCCTTCTTTCTCGCATTCTCAAGCGGTGTGTTCCCATCCTCCACAATGTCCGGTATTTTTTCCGGGATATCCTTTAACCCAATCAGCTCAATGCCAAGCGCAGAAACCCGCCTGCGCATGGACGCAAGCTTTGCCGGGTTTCCGGTTCCGTATAATATTTTCATAAATCACCTCAAACATATTTACTACATATTTGTCATCTGCTCACTATTTACCATCTGTTGATTCCGAAAATACTTTGCCCAGTTCAATGAAACATCCGTCAAGCACATTGACTTTTGCTACATCCTTTGGTTCGTATTCCTCAAAAATCCGCAGAAAACCATTCCCGTCCTGCAAAAACACCTGAACCGACTGCGTATCCGGATCGACAATCCAGTATTCGCGCACCCCTGCCTTTTGGTACAGATTCAGCTTTACAAGCCGGTCATAGCGCCGCGTGGACGGTGAAAGGATTTCGGCAATAAAATCCGGCGCTCCCTTGCACCCGTGTTCATCTATCTTACTTTTATCACACACCACAGAAATATCCGGCTCCACCATCGTATCCACATCTTGCGGCTGCTCCCCATCCCGTTCAAACAGCCGGACACCAAAGGGAGCAGGGTAAACCCTGCATTTTTTCCCTTCCAGAAAATTCCCGAGCTGCCGCCCGATTTCAAAGGCAATCTCCTGATGGCGGCTAGAAGGCGGTGCCATCAGAAAAGCTTCTCCATAAATAATCTCCACTCGTTCGCCCTCATCCCATGTAAGACAATCCGCGAACGTATACTGCTCCTTTTTTACTGGCAATGGCATAAATTCATCTCCTCAAACATTCACTGTTTAAAGCTGCCGCGGATTTCTCCGCGGCAGCCCCTGCAACCATATCATAACTCTTTCATCCGATGGACAATCATTCTTCTTAAAGCAGGTTGTCCTTCAACTCCTCCATCTGGTCAGAAAGCTCCTCTATGGCATCGCGGATATCATCCACGCTGTCCGCCAAGGCGTCCTGTACCTCATCTGCCACACGGTCTACAAGCTCGTCCACATCCTCCACATCGTCCCTGTCCGAAAGCGCCTCAAGCAAACTGTTCCTAAGCCTTCCGATGAATTCCTCCGCATCAAAATTTCCGATACTCTCGCACGCTTCCGTCACATCATCCATTTTCTTCCAGATATCTTTCATCTGTGCGGAATCATCCCCTCCAAAAACAATGCTGCATCCTGTGCCGTTCTCCCTGAACGTTTCTCCACCCTTCGCAAGCCCATGCTTCTTTTGCAACGCGTCGGTGCTGTACCAACTGTTCTTTGGGAAACCATCATCAAAAATCAAATTGTGCCGCTGCGGACGCTCGGACTCAAACGGGTCCGGATTGTCCTCAAACTGCGCGTACTCCGAAGCATCCTTCGCCGTCATCACCGTCATGTACGCCCGCTGCGCAACGAATTTCAACTGCGTATACTCGTTGTCGCGCGTCTGAAACGGTATCTCGTACAGCTCCCAGCCATTTAATTTCTTGAGCGGCTGGATGTAATTGCGGTTCAGGTTATAGGTATAGCGCTGCTCATAGTCATTGTTCAGGATGACCTCAAAACGGCAGACCTCATCGTTGCGGTCATTCTCACCGCCGTTGAGCCAGAATGTCAGGCTGCAATCCGTGAATTTCGGCAGCATCAATGTCTCCGAGACAATCTCTGTCCAATTATACTGCCAATCCCCAATCATGTAAGCCTCCGCAAGCCCTTTGTCCGGTCCTTCCATAAAAGAGCGCCCGCCCACATTTTGGCTGCAGTCACGGTTGAATTTCCAATCCCTTGCGTTGAAATAAAGCTTGAATACCTTCTTTTCTTCCTGCTTGTTTTCTGTTTCTATATTCATGTTGTTATCCATCTTGATTACCTCCGAATTTTGTATGGTATCGGACATATTCAGACGAATCGCAAAGTCGTTCACATAACATGCCCGACCCCTTTTCACCAGTCCGGCCGCCCTTTTCGGGTAAGTCGAACCAACCTCGCTGCCATCCGGTCCAAAAACGCGGATGGTCTGCCTGCCTGCACAAACCTCGTTTTTTGTCATGGGTATCCTCCCCTGTTTGGCTTTGTCAAATCGAAATTATTCTCTGTTTGCCGTTTTTTGTTATGGGTGCCGCTCCCCTCTATATGTTATTGTAATATAGTGAAGGACGCTTGTCAATGCAAATTTTAAGAATTTCGAAATGCAAGTCCTATGCATTATTTCTAGAATTTCCCAATTTACAGAATCTTTTTGGCCTATCATTTCAGGCTTCCCAAACGAATCCGTTTTCCGTTATTTTGCTGTTTTTTTTCGTCTGAGGTAAAAATGCTTTGTTCAACATGCCCAAATTAAGTCTTGCATTTTATGGATAAATGCGCTATGATATAGATGTCCGGTTTTTACTGGAAAAGATTATTTTTAGGAGGTAGTTTCTATGAGATTCAAAAAGTTACTTGCAGCTGCCCTGGTGATGGGGTTATGTGTTACTTCGGCGGCTGTACCAGCAAAGGCAGGCATTGAAGATGTCGAAGTCAAAGTTGACGGTGCGGAAAAAGGTGGGGATGCCACGGGCGCTGGCGGCTTTGTTCTTTTCAATGCAAAAGACCAGGATTTCGCTTTAACGGATGTTTACGGTATCCGAATCACTTTTACTTGCACTGATTTGTCAGGTGGTGTTGGTGGTGGCTTTGTCATCAATAGTAATAACCATGACTGGGACCAGGTTGATTGGGGCAATGATGGCGCAGGCAAGGAAATCACTGCAGTTCCAACTCAAAATGCTGACGAATTTACTGTTACAAGATTGGCAACCTCTCCGCTTTTCCAAGCAGACGATACATATGCTCAGTTTTGCCTTTCCCATTGGTGGGGCGGTAAAATCGTTATCACAAAGGCAGAGTTCCTCGGCAAAGACGGAAAAGCCCTCAACAAAACAGAAGCAACCGCTACCCCGACCCCTGCCCCAACGGCAACTCCGACCCCGGAACCTACCGCTACCCCGACCCCAACGCCAGAAGTCCTCGTAACACCTCTTCCGACCCCAACGCCGGAAGTTCTCGTAACACCTCTTCCGACCGCTACCCCGGTCCCGGCGGCACCATCCGTTGATTTGGATGCGGTTACCGCAGATATTGCCTCAAAGGCAACACTCTATGTTGGCGGCACCACGGACAACACATGTTCCGTTGCGGTTGCGGCAGATGATGTTACCGTATCTTATAAGAGCAGCAAGAGCAGTGTTGCCACGGTAGATGCGAACGGAACCATCACCGCAGTTGCAGAGGGAAGCGCTACCGTTAAGACCACCGTTACCGCAGCGGACGGCACTACAAAAACCGTATCGACCAAAGTAACCGTTGAAAAGGCGGGTGTTACCTTCGTAAAAGGCGACCGCTACTTAAATGTAAGCGACCAGGCGGTCTTCGCAATTGAGCTGCACGGATATAACGCAGAAGAAATCACCTGGGCTACCTCCGTAAAGGATGTTGCTGTTGTAAGAAGGAATACCGGAAAGCTTGAAATCACTGTCAATGCAAAAACAGCAGGAAAAGATTATCTCAGAGTATATGCAAACGGTGAGAGAATTGCAACAAAGGTTGTCGTAGTGAAATAATTATTATTCCATTTCAATAAATTTTTCGGGCGGTTGCTTTCCTTTGCAATCGCCCTTTTGTTATTCCACATACAAACTGACATCCATACAATTTTCAGGTCTTTTCTGCCTTACCCACATAATACTGCGCCTGCGCATTCCAGAGTTCATAATACTTCCCACCCGTATCTGCCACAAGCTTTTCATGGGAACCATATTGGACAATCCGCCCTTTGTCAAACACCACAATACTGTCGCAAAACCGGCACGAAGCCAGTCTGTGGCTGATATAAATCGCTGTCCGCTCCCCCGAAAGCTCACTGAATTTACGGTACACCTCATACTCGGCAACCGGGTCAAGCGCCGCCGTCGGCTCATCTAGCACAAGGAACGGCGCATCCTTATAGAGTGCCCTTGCAAGTGCAATTTTCTGCGCCTCCCCGCCGGAAATCTCCACACCCTCCCTGGAATAATCTTTATACAGATATGTCTGTGTCCCTGCGGGCATCGCGGATAGCCTTCCATCGAATCCCACACGGCTTAAGCATTCCGCCACACGCGCCTCATCGTACTCCTTCGCCGCCGCCACATTCTGCCCGAGCGTAAAGGAAAAAAGCTGGAAATCCTGGAACACAACGGAGAAAACCGACATATATTCGTCGTAGTCGTATTTCCTGATATTCACGCCGTTTAACAAAATCTCTCCCTCCGTCGGGTCATACAGGCGGCAGAGCAGCTTGATAAACGTCGTCTTACCGCTCCCGTTCATCCCGACCACGGCAAGCTTCCCCCCGACCTTAAATTTCACATTGACATGGCGCAGCGCATAATTTTCCGTGTTCGGGTAGCAAAAGGAAACATCTCTGAATTCCACATAATACTCGTTATCCAGACGCTTTTCCACCGTCAGCGAACCCTGGTACATACGGTTTGGGATGTCAAGGTATGCAAAAAAACGCCTCAGATAATAATTATTCGAGCAAAGGCGCTGCACTGCACTGACAAGCCCGGAAACTGCCCCTAACAAAAGCATGATGCACGCGACATATTTTGCAATGGAACCAACGGAAACCGCCCCGCACAATGCTGCCTCAATCAGTACCATATAGACCCCGAATTTCAGCAGATGCTGCAGTACAACACAAAGAACCGAAAAGCGGACACATTTTTTATCTCTCTCCATGCAGTTTCTGTAATATTCTTCCTCTGTTTTTTCTCTGCCTTTCTCGATTTTTTTCTCCATCCCGTAAAGACGGATGTCCACACCCGTTGCATAATTCGCAAGCAGGCTCCGGTACTTGCCCGACAAAACATTCATATTCACATTTTTATGGTAAAACGCAACATGAATTTTGCTCTCCTGCGCCGTAGCAAAAATCCCTAACAAAATTGTCAGTACAATTCCCGACACCATTCCAAGCTTTGCATATATACTCACCGCATCCAACATAAAAAATGAAACCATCATGGATGCGGAAAAAACAATACTTGTAATATGTCCAATGCCAAGCCCGAGGCTATGATACAGGAAAAAAAGATTGTAGCCGCTATTGCTTTCCTCCTGGATGCGCGCCAATAAAAATGCCACATCGCGGTTTTCCGTGCAGGAATATTCCATCCCCATCCCTTTTTCTGAGAACATCCAGTCCCGCTCCCGGTAAAGCTCCTCCTCCATCGCTTCCTTCGTCACCGTAAGCCACGTAAGCAAAAGATTCAGCAAAAAAGCCAGTCCGACCGTAAGCCCCACATACAATACCATCTGTTCTGTCCGGACGCTGCCTAAAATTTCGTCCAAAAGTTTCGCCGAAAAATAAATCGGCACATATGGTATCACAGAACCCAAAAGCGCCTTGAATATCGTGCACACAATGTAAACGCGGCTAAGGGAAAACAGCATTTTTACCCCGCGAAAAAAAATTGCCAGATGCTCCTTTGGCTTCATTGTCTTGTTTTCCGTTTCTTTTTTCTCTTTCATGAAAAATCCTCCTGCTGCCTATGCCCTTCCACCCCATCCTCCTGGTACCAACAGCTTTGTATCTCATAAAGTTTTGCATATTCCCCTCCTGCCGCAACAAGTGCGTCATGGCTTCCCTCCTCTGCAATTCTCCCGTCCTTCAGATACAGAATCCGGTCGCAAAACCGTGTGGATGCTAAGCGGTGTGAAATAAACAAAGAGCTTTTCCCCACCGTCATATTTCTATACTCCTCATAAATCTTACTCTCCGCTATCGGGTCGAGTGCCGCCGTCGGCTCATCCAACACCAGCACGGGGGCATCCTTGTACAATGCCCTTGCTAACATCAGCTTTTGCAGTTCGCCGCCCGAAAGCTCAATTCCGTTCTCATTGACCTGTTTGTCAAGCTTTGCGTGGATTCCATCCGGCAGCGAAAGTATTTTTTCCGCAAGCCCTGCGCGGCGTACACATTCCTCCACCTTTGCTAAGTCACTTTCGTCCTCCTCGCAGCCGGAAATCATTTCCGCGACTGAAAAAAACATTGGGTTTATTTTCTGGAATACAGCGGAAAAAAGCCTGTAGTAATCCTTTCTCCGGAAATGGCGGACTGGCACAAAAGTATTTTCTCCCGCAGCGGTATTCCTATCTGTAACGGACAGCCGGATTTCCCCTGAAGTCGGCTCGTACAGCCCGCACATCAGCTTGACAAGTGTCGTCTTTCCCGCCCCGTTTAACCCGACAAGTGCCAATTTTTCCCCTGCGTGCAGCGTCAGGCAGATATCGTGCAAGGTATCCTCTTTCGCCCCGTCGTAGCGAAAGCTCACATGGTCAAAAACAATTTCCGGGGCTTTCCCCAAAAACGCTTCCACATCTGCCGTGCCATCCCCGTCCTTATCCGGATATTCCAAATACTCCCGCAAATCGCAAAGGGCGAGGCTTGTGCCGCGCATCTGGTTCCATTCATTTAAAATATTGCCAATCCATGTGGCAAAGGAAGATACGGCAGCAAAGGAAAGCACAAACTGTTGGGCTGTGATTTCACCGGAGCGCACCATCGAGATTAGGACTGCATACGCCGCCCCGTCCCGCAGCAGAATCACCGCCAAATCCGCAATATGGGAAAAATAATTTTTCCAGATTCTCTTTTTATCCCATTTGGAATGCCCCTCACAGAGCATCCCATACATTTGGCGCAGCCAGCCGGCCATGCCGTAAACCCGGATATCCTTCGCCATGGCGAATTCCCCTGCTTTTCTTTGTATATACCAGAGTTTCCTGTCAATCTCCTGCCAATTTTCCCGGTTCGCGTATTCCCATTTCTGATATGCCCTGACACAAAACCAGTTGACGGCAGGGGCGAGTGTCAGCAGGAGAACCAGCCACGGGCGGATGAAGGATATCACGGTACCAAAAAGTACATAACAGAGGATGCTTTCTGCAAAGCCGCGCGCGTGCCATGTCATGTCCTTGACCGGCTCAGCGCCATTCCACATCTGGGTTGTCATGTCTGCCCGGTCAAACAAATCTGCCATTTCCTTTTTCTCGTAGGTCTGGTAGAACAGCCCCAATGCCTTTTGGGCTAACAGCGTCCGGACTTTGTTAGTGTACCGCTGGTCAATGGTATGTACATAATTATTCAGTACATCCAGCAGGATATTAGCAGCTAAAATAGCAAGCATCAGCAGGCCAACCCAAAGTACCGCGTGGGAAAGCCCCCTCTCCCCGGTTACCTCCGCAACCACAAGGGATGGCAGGTATATCTCTGCCCACGCCAGCCCGACATGGAGCGGAATAAAAAGAAGCTGTATCCAAAATGCCGCCGGGACATATTTTAATTGTTTTTTGACACTCCACGAAATATTGTTCCAAGTGGAGACATAGGGTTTCTTTTTTGATTTCTCCATTTTTCATTTTCCCTTCCCATTAAAAATTTTGCAGTATCCCTTCCAGTTTTCCATAACTGGAAAAAATTCTGCCCGCTTTGATTTTTTCGATAATTTCCGGGACTTTTCTCTTTTATGTTTTTCCCTGCTTCATCCTGCCCTCCTCCCTCGTTTTTTACTGTATGGGCATAGTATACTACAAAATAAAAGAAAAAGCCGTTTTGTGCACGAATTGTTTTTTGGCGTGCACGAATTGCAAGAATGGGGGTGAAATGGGATTGCATGGATTGCATGGGGATTTTGCAGATGTGGCGGAACATTCCGGGTCGAAGTTTGCCAAGAATATTTTAATGAATTAGCGCAACAAAGCACACGGCGCTGAAAATAAGGGGGGGAAGGTTGCCCCTCCCCCCAAAAGTCTTTGTTTATGTACGAATCACCCGGCAAAGCCGCGTTTTTCTATTTTAATACTTTTTCAAAAACCAACGTTTTATCCCAATCATAAATCCGGAAAACCAGTTTTGCATCTTCATATGTATTCTCCTGCAATTCCTCCAAAAGCACCTGCAATGCCTCTTCCATCGTTTCATACATTATTTCCATGGACTCCTGCATTGCTTCCTTCTTCTGTTCCTTCGTAAGTTCAACCCCAAAATCAAAAGACTCACCGAACGTCATGGAAAAAACCAGCGTTTTCCCTTTTGCATACAATTCCGTCACAATGCCATCGTCCTCTTCCTTATACTTTGCGGCACCAAATTCTTCCTTCAGATAAGTCTCAATCTTATTTTCCACCTTATTGCTATCCACCACGGTAACTTTGCAGGTGTACTTCTTCTTATTGTAGGTTGCTGTGATGGTAGCTGTACCTTCGCCCTTTGCAGTAATCACACCTTTCGCGGAAACCACTGCAACTTTTCTCGCGCTGCTTTTCCACTGTACATCGGTCGATGTAACATTGCCAAGCTTTAACGTAAGTGTACTGTCAACTTCCATGGTCGCTTTTGCCTTGCTCAGTTTTATCTGTGTGGCGGCAAAAGTCTTATCTGGTGCGACCACTGCAACCAGCATAAGCAGCAGCAAAACAATGGATACTAATTTTTTCTTCATGGCAAACCCCTCCTTAAATGACTTTAAAAATATATTATCACAAATATTTTAGTTTTCAAGAGGAAATTATCAAATTTTGATATTTTATGCTTTGCCCATTCCAAAACTATTATATTCAAAAGTGATTCGTCCATCCTATTGCAATAGATGTCCGTCCATGACGGAATTCAGCATCCGGATAATCCCGCCATAATATTTCCGGAACCGCTCATCCCCCCATTCCAGGCAATGCTCCAAATCGATTTCGAACCGAATCAGACGGTCCACGACTTGTCTTGATATCCTTGCCTTATATTCCATATCCTCAGAATACCGGTGAAGGATGAGATTCCCCTGTGCTTCCTCCTCCAAAAGCCTTGCGTAAAGATCAGGAATGACAATCTCATTTTGTACGGCAACTTCGTTCTCGCTGACAAGTTCCGGGCTCCAGCTCGTCATCCCCCGCAAAAATCCCGCCTCTTCCAGCTCATATACCGAGCAGCCCCTATTCTTGTATACAAGGGAAAATGCGTCCGGGTAGCACTCATAAACAATTGGACGGTCATTTTCGTCATTCGAGATGATAAAATCGAAATCGTCTTTCGGGGCGCCAAAAAGCAGCCCTGTGACCAGGTTTTCAATCGCGTAAACATAGGGCTTTTTGTGTGTGGAAATGGCGGGTTTTAAGATTTTGATACCGCTTTGTTTTGAAACATGATATAACATTTTCTTGCTCCTTTCCTTGGGTGTTAGGATTCTTATTTATCCTTAAATATATTTAAGCACAAATATCGATGGTTTGCAAGATGATTTTTTGTGAAATTCCTCTGCCTTCCTGTACTTTCCCTGCTTCTGGTATACATCAGCCAGGTTATTATATACGATTGCAGTATCGGGATGTTGTTTATAATCATAAATCCCAACCGTTCCTTGTTTATAAAACCGTACAATCTCCTGCTGCACCGCTTCGTCTGCTACCACCAAAAAGCAGCCCCTGTGCCCTAATAATAAAAACGCATTGTCCCCTTCCGGGTTCTGTCCGTTTTCAAAAATATCCTCAATTGGGGAATCATATTTCACTCGTCCGATATTCCATTGTACCTCTACAATAAAAATCCTTCATCTGATTCGACTGCAAAGGTGCAGGTGAAAATGCATTTAACATTTCAGATAACTTATTTGCATATTTCATGAAAAAGCCCTCCTGATTCCTCTCTCTGTTGTTCCCATTATATCATCCTTCCCAAATTATCAAAACATTTATCCGCATTCCCATTTTAGTTATATTTCGCACTTTGGTCTTTGGCTTGAATTGCAGTCTTACCCCCATGCATAACCCCATAAGCATTATGGGGCGGCTTGCTATACCAGCAAGCCGCCCCCGCTCACAATCGTCTTCTTCTGCCTCTGGCCATGTTATTCGATACAAGAAGCCACATACTCGCCACTCCTGCAATTACAGTAAGAGCCACCCCCCACAGCAAGAATTGCGTAATAGCTCCGTTTACACGGCTCAGAAGCGGCACCGCCTCTACGCTTGTGATATAAGCTAGCGGCCGGAATCGTTCTACACCCACATAGGCGTATAGCAGCGATGGGAGCAACATGATACCACAACCTGCGATACAGGCAATTTCCACACGCTTGAAAAAGCTTGACACTAACAGCACAAGAACTGCACCGCAGCACAGCACTAACAGACGGTAGCCGTACAAAATCACAAGCCATTCTTTTATGGAGCAGAGGATTGGGAACCTCGCCATCATGGAAAGATTTTGTACGGGGACATTCCATGTCCGAATGGAAAAGTTAGAGATTAGGGCATATAACTCCATTCCATAAACAGTCGCCCAAACCGCTGTTGCCGCAAGCATCGCTATGACGATTTTGCACCTTGGCAGCCCCCTGCGTCCTCCCGGTGTGGCTTCTAGCAAAAAGGTCATGCCGGATTGCCGTTCATAGACCATGCTCCCAGCCAAAAGAAGTGTTAAGGCCAGAACCGCGACAACCGCCGCCTGATGCTGATTGCTTTGCGCTGCCGTCCCAAAAACACTTTCAAAGGGCGTCTGCCCAATCAGCCACGGCGTAAAACCCTTTTCCATGCCAAGTTCAAACAATTCCTCTGCCCGGCTACGTACCAGGCTAAGTCCTTCTTTGTTGGTACGGGCAGTCTCGGCATAGTAGGAGTACAAATTCAGCTGATTTTCCGCGATTTCTCCATTTTCATACGCAAACTTTGCGTCCTCATAATCTGCAATCGTCTGGTCGAGTTCAGCTTCCATCGCGTTTATCCGGGCAAAGGTATCATCCGAGATTTCGCCCATGAGTTCTGTAGTATATTGCTGTTTGGCCACTTCCGCAGGATGATATATGGGAATGTTCGCCGTAAAGGGAAGACCAACAGCCAAATAGACAAATAATGCCATAATCACAATGCCTTTTTGAATCCAAAGCGTCTTGTACAGCTCCATTCCGAATAGCCCCAAATGATGCAGCCCCATGTCAGTGACGGTGTTGAGCCCATATCCGATATGCCCTAACAGGTCTTTTCCTGCCGCAGGATTTTTGCGGCAATGGACGAGAATACATACCGCTGCCGTCAGCCCACATAGCGGGAGCAATACAAGCTGTGAAATGCTCCGAATCCCAAACGGATAGCCAAACAGGTCTATATTCAGATAATTGGTATAGAGATCGGACAGGCTGATATAGGTGAAAAGATTAAAATATTTCAGTCCGTTCAACCCGCTCTGCACAGGCAAAAAAGTATATAAGCTGTACTCTGTCACCAGAACACCTGCAGTTATAACGATTGTATATTTCACATGATTGACTGCTGTAAGCAACAGCCAAAGGAGCAGGCCCACGAAAAAGGCGGCGGCAATCCGCAGCAGAAAATAGCGAATCAAAAAGCTGCCCACCGTACTGGGCATTGGTAATTTCCCAAGCAATTCCACCGATTGCAGCGCCCGCCCTAAATCATTGCTCCCCCCGTACAGGGAGAATCCAATCATAAGATTCGTCCCATAAAGCAGAACTACACCAAAGACCGATGCTCCGAACAAAATCGCCATTCTATGTACAGCAAGGCGCAGCCGTCCATTTGGCGTGGCATGTATCACGCTCCACAAGCCTTTTTTGCGTTCTTCCAAGAAGGAAATGCAAAACGACAGCAGAATAACGACCAGAAAATAGTCGGTCAACGGAAAGGATAAAAGTGCGTCGATTGCTCCATCTGTGCCCAGGGTCAAATCAACTTCTTGCAGTGTTTCAAATTCATCCGCGGTCTTGATAATGTTCCGCCCGGAGAAGCTGTTTGGGTCATTGAAGATGGGGAACGCCAGCATATTGTCCTTGTTCTTCTGAATGGTATTCAGCCAATCGCCGTAGCCAGCCAGATAGTCGGTCTGCGAAAGAAGATTGTTGACCGCGACATATTCTAACTTCACATCTTCATCCACATGGTTGCCGGACAGAAGATTTCGCAGCCGCGCTTCTTCCTGTTTCAGAGCGGAAATAGCATCGGTCAGCGAAAGTGATTTTGTCTTGTCTATCCAATCCAAGTAATGCGCATACGCCTCCTTTGCGTCTACGGATTCCGACGCTGGTATGCTGCCATCAAAAACCAATATCGTGGAAGCGGGCAAAGAGCAATCCATCCCGTAATCTTTCGCAGATTGCTCCCTCACAAACGCAAGCGCGTTCAGCAGAATCATGAATGCAAGCCCCAACAGTAAGCGACGGTTTGATAAAATGCGTCCCAGTTCTTTCATAGCACCACCTCACTCTCCGAGATAGTAGAGGTACACATCCTCCAACGTCAGATGATCTTCCACATACTGTCCTTTGTTTGGCAGCTCGTCCCCAACGACCCGCACCCATGTTTCGTCCCGGCGCTGAAATACATTGCCAACCTTGTATTGCTCCTGTATACGATCCAGGATTTGCGGCGGACAGGGCAGCTCTTTCACCTTATCTGCCACACTCTCCACCAGGTTTTTGGGGGTATCCATACCAACCATGCGTCCCTTTTTCATCATCAGGATTTGGTCGGATATGGATTCGATGTCGCTCACGATATGGGTCGCCAGCAGAATGATGCGCCCACGGGAAAGCGAGGAAATAAAGTTGCGGATACGGATGCGCTCTTTTGGGTCAAGCCCGGCGGTAGGCTCGTCCAGTATCACAACCTTTGGATTGCCTAACAGTGCCTGTGCCAACAACACCCGTTGCTTCATACCGCCGGAGTAGCCCCCTAACTTCTTGTGCCGCACATTTAACAGGTTGGTGATTGTCAACAGCTTTTCAATTTCCTCTTTGGCCTGCTTTTTGGGGATTGCCTTTAAATCGGCCATGTAGAATAGAAAAGTTTGCGCTGTCATGTGTTCGTAATATCCCTGCTGTTGGGGCATATAGCCCAGTATCCGGCGAAAGTCTTTGCCCAGCTTCAGAATATCCGTTCCGTCAAACAGGATTTGCCCGTCCGTCCGTGGGATGTTGTCGGTCAGCAGATTCATCATGGTGCTTTTGCCCGCGCCGTTTGCACCGAGGATGCCGTAGATTCCTTCGGTAAAGGTGATATTCATGCCGTTAAGGGCGGTAACGTTGCCGTATCGCTTTGTCAAATTCTTAAGTTCAAGCTGCATGATTTATCCTCCAAAAGTCCCTATCTGCCATATTTCATGTACCGTATCGTCATATATGACATCCGCTCCCGGCCAATTCGTCACTTCGTATACACTGCCTTTATCCAAAGCAACCTGATAAAAAAGCGTGGAAGCACTGTTAAACGCACCTCGATAGACCAACAGATACACACAATTCCCATCTGCAAAAACCATTGAACATTGAACGGCATCGGGATACTTTTCAAAAATAGAGGATAAGCGGACCTCACCCACCAAATTTCCGCTGTAATCATAGACGGAGATTTTCTTTCCGCCCTCACGCCATCCGCTCTGCTCGCCCCATTGGCTGTCCGGCTGGCCATCTAAAAAGAGGACAGAAGAATCCGTAAACAGTACCGTCCCACTTTTTATTGTATCTGCCAAGCCAATCATCTTTTTCGCGTTGCCGGTTCCCAGCCCAACGTCCCAAAGGTCACTGCCGGAGAAATAGTAATACAAATGCCCGTTTGTGATATACCAGGAGGAATCAGAGATCCCTTTTGCAAGCTCCGTTGAGCGCCAGATTTCATTGGTTTCGGATTCTGCCGCTCCTAACCGATATAAAATATCCTGTTCATATCCGGTATTGTCCATCATATGATTCATCGCGTAGACTTCGCTGCCATCTGCCCAAAACTTCCATGCGGATTCCAGCTTGTTGGACATATCATCCTCAAAAAGCAAAACTGCTTTAGAAATATCCTGTCCCAGCTTCACAGTATAAATTTGGGAATCACCCTCCAAAAAATAGAGGTTTCCACCGATTAAGATCGGGTCACACAAAACGGTGCGCCACGGCATATATTCCATTTGAAGCCGTTGGATTTTCGTGTGATTTGTACCGTCCATATCCACAGAATAGAGTGTTTTCATACTGTCACTTTTTGCATCGCTGTTTACATAGTACAATTTCCCCTGATAATAGCTAAGCATCCTGGAGTTGATCCAGGCATTGCAGTCATCGTCCGTATGGCTGCACTCTGGCCTTGCACATACAGCTGTCACATTTCCTGTTGTGCCATCCAAAAAATAGAGAAGTCCATCATATTGAAGATAGTAGCCAACCTCCGTCTTGCATACGGCACTTAGCCGGAATGGATGTTGAATGTTCATCTCCTTTTGGAAACCGGCCGTATCAATCCCTGCGGAATCATTGCTTGGATTAGCAGGACGATTCGTTAGTATATCGCTACCGGAGGTATTCTCATCGACATTTGAAGAATGAACTGGCGGCGTTGGGTTATCATTCGGCAATACATCTTGGCTTTGGCAGCCAGCCAGCAGGAAGATAAAGGTGCAAATAAAAGCAAGCGTTCGTCTTTTCATATGGAACCTCCAACAGAATAATCAATCGTAAACTTCACTTCACGCAAGGAGCAATTTTCGAGCACTGCGGTATACTCGTCCGCTGTATCAATCTCAAAAGATATATCACCGGTTCCTGTAACACTGCCCTCCAATATTGTGCCTGTTCTAGCGCCGGTCAGGGTTATTTTGAGGTCTGCATCAGCAGATTTTACTTCGATATGGAAAACGACAGTGTCCCCCTCAGAAAGCTTCGTCTTCCCGATGGGCAGTTTATGGGTAACTTCGATTTCACCGCGCAGGCTGCCCTCGTTCTTCAGCTCACGTTCTACTACTTGCTCGTCTAAGATGGCGACACCGGCCGCACCGGATAAATCGTTCCCGATGGAACTGGTCTCCCTGATGTCTCCACTAATCGGCGCAGACGGTGTAGGCGTATTGGCAGAATCATCCTTGGATGGGGTATTTGTACCAGGATTATCTTTACCGTCGGTTTGACCGGTGCCTGCATCGGTGTTCACGGGATTGCCCGTGGACGATGCTCCTGCATTGGAACTGCCGCCGGGGATAATCTGGTCTGCATCCATTGATGGATCATGTTGCGTTTGGCATCCCGTCAGCATGAGTGCGAGCATACACCCCAAAATACAAATCGATTTCTTCATAGAACTCCTCCTAAAAAAGAATACAAGTATGAAAGAAAGCCTCTCATACCTGTATTCTAAAATGCAAACCTCACCAAATTCTCAAATGCAGCGAACTTTTATTTGAATTTTTGCACCGCCGCTTGTTCCATTGCTTAATTGTAGCCCCCCTCCGAGTTTTTCCGCGAGTATGCTGCTGATATATAGTCCCAAGCCAAAGTGGGAAACAGCATCCGTTTGTGTTTTCTCGCCTCGATAATAAGCCAATGAAGCGTTTGCCAAGTCCTTTTTGGTGAACCCAGTGCCGTCATCTACAACTGTTATGATTAGATATTCCTGCTCCCGTTCCAGAGTGAGCGTAACAACTTCCCTTGCATATCGGGCGGCATTGGAAAGTATGTTTTCACAGATTTGTGCCAACGCCTCTTTATCCAACAGGAGAGCCTGTTCTTTTAATTCAGAGTGAATTTCTACCTGCCCATTTGGAAACAGGGCGTCAGCTGCCTGTGACACCATTTCTGTTAAAACGGAGGATGATATATGCTTCCGACACGGCTCGTAATCCTCCAACCGTTGCAAACTCCCCATTGTGTCCGCAAAAGCGCCCAGCCGTGTGATTTGATTTAAAATGGCATGGATAGAACTTACCATCTCGCCGTTTGGGTCAGTATCCTCGATGATTGCACCAAGCAGCATATCTGTGTGTCCGCGCATAATGGTAAGGGGCGTGCGCAGGTCATGGGCAAAGGCAGCGTTTAAGCGTTTGCGCTCCTCTACGGAATCCCACATCTTTTTATTGTTTTGCTCCAATTCCTGCCGCATGATTTCGAAAGCATGGCACAGACGTCCAAATTCGTCCTGCCCCTCATATTCAATGCGAAAATCCAGATTGTTTGCCGATATTTTCTGAACTGCCTGACCGAGAACACAAAAGGGCTTTTTGATTTTCCATAGGTAGAAAATCAGAGCCGCAAGGCAAAGACAGACGGAGTACCATAAAACAGCCGCTATATCATCCAAACTGACATAGAAATCGTACTGCTTTTTAGCTTCTTCCGGGAGTGAAATACTTTGCCAAAACAACTGCCCATCCCCCGCGTTCACTACATACGCCGGAGCTTGTTCATCATTGACGATCTGTATTCCCAAATTTTCAGTAAATTCTCCTGTTATAACATCAATCGTATCCAGAGGTAAGAAGCTTATATATTCCCCCTCAATCTCATTCTTGTTCTTTTGAGCGAACCAGACCGTTGCTTTGGTCAGCAAGATGGCAACCAGCAAACAGGATAAGGCACAAATGATGAAGGCAGCAGGTATAGAAACTTTACGGAGCCATTCTCTTATCCGACCCATTTGTAACCAATCCCCCAAACTGTTTCTATACACGATTCACACCCGGCTTTTGCAAAGGTCAGCCTGATTTTGCGAATATGTTCCATGATAACAATATCGTCACCGTCCCCCTCAAGTCCCCATACACGGTCATATATTTTTGCGCGGTCAAAGGTTTGTCCGCGATTCAGGGAAAGCAGCTGAATAATGTCAAAGTCCTTGCGGTTGAAGTGGAGCCTTTCGCCGCGAACAAATACTTCCCGTGAGGAATAATCAACCGTAATGTCACCAAAAACCTTTCTCTGGATGTCTTTGCTCCGCCGATCCCGGCGCAGGTGTGCTTCAATCCGTGCTCCCAATTCTGCCAACGAAAACGGTTTGACGATGTAATCGTCTCCACCCGCCGCAAAACCCTCGATTTTGTCCGTGTCCTGATCCCGTGCTGTTAAAAATACAATCGGGCAGGAAACGACCTCACGGATGGCTTTACAAACTTCAATACCATCCATTTGCGGCATATTGATGTCAAGTAAAATTAAATCCGGCTGCTCTGCCGCTTTAGAAATAGCTTCCGTTCCATTGGAAGCACATGACACCTGATAGCCATTCCGCAGCAGGAAACGTTGAAGCATCGTTGCAACTTCTATTTCATCATCCACAATTATAATACGATATGCCATGATATACACCTCCATTGGATTTTACGAAACAAATCTCAAATTTTCCTCAAATTTTTCTCAAATTCTTTTCCCATATTTATTTCCCCAAGCGTCAGAGAATATTTTTGTAAACACAGGTATTTTAGCCCATTTTGGTGCGGTTTATAGCGTGAGAATGGTTTTGAATGGTTTTGCAGGAGAACCAACCGGAAACAGCATCTACCCTTTTGTTATAATTTGAGCAGATGCAGGATATGAAAGAGAAGTCCAGCTGTAGGGATTCGCGACTTCTCTTTTATTTTATCACAAAACTGCCTATTTGTACCATAAAAAATAACCTTGTTATGGAATCTGGGAATTATCAAAAAGGAAAGAATATGATAGAATATCAGAGAGAAACCATCGTGTTACAAGGTGGTAGCCTCCCAAAAAATTTTATGCCCGGTTCGCCGGAGTACATAAGAGGGGGAGGTGGCGCAAATGACAGCTTTTGAAATCATTTCGATTTTTTTAGGTATATTGGCGTTGCTCATTGCCTTTGGTAGTTTTGTTATAGCGTTGCTTGCCTTTCTCGATAAGAGGAACAAGCGGAAATAAATAAGCCTACCTTGTTACTTGGCGGTACAGGTAGGCTTATTGTCTAATCTTGGAGGTCAACCACTTTGTGGGCGGTTGTTCCTTCTTTTGTATCTATAATATAGTATCATCCCCGGATAAATTCAAGAATAAATTCTGTTCATGCAAACCGCTTCCTGTAAGCGGTTCATCCATTTCCTAGAAGCGGTTTTCGTCCGCAGCTTCCTGCACCGCAACCGCAATCGCCACCGTCGCGCCAACCATCGGGTTATTCCCCATACCAATCAGACCCATCATCTCAACATGAGCCGGTACGGAAGACGAACCTGCGAACTGTGCATCGGAATGCATACGTCCAAGCGTATCCGTGAAACCGTAGGAAGCCGGACCTGCTGCCATATTATCCGGATGCAGTGTACGGCCTGTGCCGCCGCCGGATGCAACGGAGAAATACTTCTTGCCTGCCTCAACGCGCTCCTTCTTGTAGGTACCTGCTACCGGATGCTGGAATCTTGTCGGGTTCGTGGAATTTCCGGTGATGGAAACATCCACATTCTCCTTCCACATGATTGCAACGCCTTCGGACACGCTGTTTGCGCCATAGCAGTTAACCTTCGCGCGCAGCCCTTCGGAATATGGGATGCGCTCAAGCTCCTTCACCGTATTGGTGTACGGGTCATACTCGGTCTCAACGAAAGTAAAACCGTTGATGCGGGAAATAATCTTTGCAGCATCCTTCCCAAGACCATTTAAGATAACGCGCAGCGGCTTCTGGCGAACCTTGTTTGCCTTCTCGGCGATACCGATTGCGCCCTCTGCTGCCGCGAACGACTCATGGCCTGCGAGGAAGCAGAAGCAGTCCGTCTCCTCCTCAAGAAGCATCTTGCCAAGGTTTCCGTGGCCAAGGCCTACCTTGCGGGTATCCGCTACGGAACCCGGGATACAGAACGCCTGAAGCCCCTCACCGATGGCTGCCGCGGCATCCGCTGCCCTTCTGCAGTCCTTCTTGATTGCAATTGCAGCGCCAACTATGTATGCCCAGCACGCATTCTCAAAACAGATTGGCTGAATCTTCTTTACCTGGTCATATACATCAAGCCCAGCATCTTTGGTAATCTTTTCCGCTTCCTCAATCGAAGCAATACCATAGCTGTTCAATACCGAATTGATCTTGTCAATTCTTCTTTCATAGGATTCAAATAATGCCATGATGTTTGTTCCCCCTTACTGTGTGATTTCTTTGTCAGTTCTCGGATCGATAAGCTTTACAGCATCCGCCACACGGCCATACTGGCCTGCGGACTTCTCATATGCCGTCGTCGGGTTGTCACCCTTCTTGATATAGTCGGTCATCTTTCCAAGATTTACGAACTTGTAGCCGATAATCTCATTGTTCTTATCCAGTGCGATTGCGGTTACATAGCCCTCTGCCATCTCCAGGTAACGAGGTCCCTTCTTCAATGTGCCGTACATCGTACCAACCTGGCTCCTTAAGCCCTTTCCAAGATCCTCAAGCCCTGCGCCAATCGGAAGGCCGTCCTCGGAGAATGCGCTCTGTGTCCTGCCGTAAACAATCTGTAAGAAGAGCTCCCTCATCGCGGTGTTGATTGCGTCGCAGACAAGGTCGGTGTTGAGCGCCTCAAGCACTGTAAGGCCTGGAAGGATTTCCGCTGCCATCGCCGCGGAGTGGGTCATACCAGAGCAGCCAATTGTCTCAACAAGCGCCTCCTGAATGATGCCCTCCTTGACATTGAGTGTAAGCTTGCATGCACCCTGCTGTGGCGCACACCAGCCAACACCGTGTGTCAGACCGGAAATGTCCTTAACTTCTTTGGACTGTACCCATTTCGCTTCTTCCGGGATTGGGGCAGCACCGTGGTGAACACCTTGTGCTACCGTACACATGTTTTCTACTTCACGTGAATAAATCATGTTGAAACTCCTTTCAATCTTTCCATATTTGTAACCGGCATCCCCCGTACCTGCGAGGGATGATACCCGGCTGCATTCATCTTATTTTCTCATAAAATGCCAAAATAGTCTAGCTTTTTTTCAAAAAAGGAAGTTAATTTTTCGTAAACAGCCATCCCAAATTTACTTTACCTCGACAACCCATCCCCTCGTATCCGCAATCTGCCCACGCTGTAAGCCGGATACCGTATCATAAAGCTTCTGGGAAAGCTCGCCGATGCCGCCGTCTTTTACTTTCAGGACATGGTTCTGGAAGCGCAAATGGCTGACCGGGGAAATCACTGCTGCGGTACCCGTGCCAAAGACTTCCTCCATCGTACCGCTCTTTGCCGCCTCGTACAGCTCATCCACCGACACCTTCCGCTCCTCCACCAAAATCCCCCACTCCCTGCAAAGCGCGATGACGGAATCCCTTGTGATGCCCGGAAGGATGCTGCCATTTAACATCGGTGTAATCACCGTGCCGTTTATCTTAAAGAAGATATTCATTGCCCCGACTTCCTCAATGTATTTCCTCTCGACACCGTCAAGCCAGAGTACCTGGGAATATCCCTCCTCATGCGCCTTTAACTGCGCCGCCATCGAGGCAACATAGTTGCCGCCGGTCTTTGCCTCACCGATTCCGCCGCGGACTGCGCGCACATAATCGTCCTCAATCCAGATTTTCACCGGGTCAAGACCTTCCGGATAATACGGACCGACCGGGGAAAGGATAACCATAAACAGGTAGGTATCCGAAGGGCGGACCCCAAGGAACGGGTCGGTCGCAATGATGAACGGGCGGATATAAAGCGATGTATCCGGCTTTGTCGGAATCCATGCCTCATCCACCTTTACAAGCGCTTTCACCGCCTCCACAAAATCCTCCTCCGGAATCGGCGGGATGCACAGGCGCTCATTGGTATGGTTCGTGCGCTTCGCGTTCATGTCCGGGCGGAACAAAAGCACGCGGCCGTCGGCTGCCTTGTAAGCCTTTAACCCCTCAAACATTTCCTGCCCGTAATGGAACACCATCGCGGACGGGGCGAGCGACACCGGCTGATACGGGACAATGCGGGCATCATGCCACCCCTTTCCGGTTTCGTAATTCATGATAAACATGTGGTCAGTAAAAATAGTACCAAATTTCAACGGGTTGTCCGCCGCCGGAAGCGGCTTCGGGTTGGTTGTCTTTTCAATTCTGATATTTTGCATACGTTTTCCCTCTTTTCACAGAAATATTTCATGGTTTCCCAGCTCCGGCAATTTCTCCCGGAAAAACCGGAAAACCAAAGCTATCTATATATTAGTATCCTGTCTTGTTTTTTTCAAGAGGAAATTTGCATCCGTGTGAAATTTTTTCCGGAAGCAATGGATTCCCAAAAACTTCGCTTGCAATTTCCTGCACATTCTGTTATAGTCAATCATATAAAGCTTTTGTCCGAAATATGCATGGAATTTTCCATGGGATAGGCCGGGCATCCGGATTAGGAAGCGCGGTTTTGCGCTGCCTGCCGTCATGGCGCTGTGGGTAAGGCCGCGGCGCAGGAAAGGGGTACAATTATGAGCGATGCGTTATTGAACAATGAAGAAAACGATACGGTCACCCTCACACTGGATGATGACACGGAAATCGTGTGTGACGTTATCACCATTTTCCCGTGCGGTGACAAAGATTACATTGCACTTTTGCCGCGGGATTGCGGAGATAATAGCGAAGTATACTTATATGAATTCGTTGAAGACGGGGACGAGCCGACCTTGTTGAACATCGACAGCGACGAGGAATTCGAGGCGGTTTCCGATGCTTTTGACGAATGGCTTGATTCCGAGGAATTTGATGACATGTTCGGGGAGGATGAGGAAAACGAGTAAATCCCCGCCGCCGGCCACTGCTGCCGGCGGCTTTTTTTGCGCAGGGGTGCGAATAAAAACCAGCTGCTTTACTAGCTGCTTTGCAGCACGCCCCCTTCACATGTTCTGCCGCAAATACCAGATTTTCAATATTTTTTCACATTTTTATCAAAGCACTTTCATAATCTCCTGCTAGAATACCCGTAAAATACAGGAAAGAGGTAGATAATATGAGAAAAAAAGCAATGGCGGCATTCCTTTGCGCAGCAATGCTCTTTGGCGGCTGTGGTGCGCCAAAGACAAAGCGCGAGGCGGCAACGACACCGCTTCCGGAGCCAACCACGGCACTTCAGAACAACACGCCTTCTTCCGGCGGCGGTTCCGAAAATGGCAGCGGCACCAACACGCCTTCTTCCGGTACATCAGAAAGCGCCAACAGCTCCGTAGACAGTGCCATCCTTGCTGTCTCCTCCGCCGATATGTTCACCGACCGCGATTCCCGTACCACGTATGACGAGGGCAGCTTTGTGGACATTGTACTGACCGGTACTTCGGCTTCCTGCGCCTCCTCTGCCGTAACCGTAGACGGGAGCAGCATCACAATCCGCGGGGAAGGAACCTATGTCATCTCCGGCACACTTGACGATGGCATGATTATCATCGATACGGACAAAAACACAAAGGTTCAGCTTGTTCTTGCCGGAGCCTTCCTCCACAGCTCTTCCAGTGCAGCCATCTATGTAAAAAAAGCGGACAAGGTATTTATTACGCTTGCGGACGGTACCACAAATGCCTTAAGCAACGGCGGAACCTACACTGCAATTGATGATAACAATATTGATGCCGTCATCTTTTCAAAAGATGACCTGACAATAAACGGCAATGGTTCCCTCGCGGTTACCGCCGCGGCAGGGCACGGAATTGTCTCCAAAAATGACCTTGTTTTCACAGGCGGAAACTTCCAGATTACCGCGGCGGGCCACGGCATGACCGGAAAGGACAGCATCCGCGTCGCAGGCGGGGATTTTGAGATAACCGCGGGCAAGGACGGGCTTCATGCAAACAACGACGAGGAGGAGGGCGCGGGCTTTATCTACCTTGCAGGCGGGAATTTTAAGATTGCTGCGGACGGCGACGGCATTGATGCCTCTTCCTATCTTGCCGTTACAGGCGGAACTTTTGAAATCACTGCGGGCGGAGGTATGGCAAATGCTAAAGCACATGCACAGGAAGGCTTTGGCGGATTTGACCGGAATTTTCTGGGAAATGCGGCAGATAGCCCGGCGGAAACCTCCACAAGCACAAAGGGGTTGAAGGCTACTGGCGACCTGACAGTTCTTTCTGGTACTTTTACAATTGATTCCGCGGACGACGGATTTCATTGCGGCGGCAATCTTACCGTTGCAGGCGGAACAATCACCATCGCAACCGGGGATGACGGCTTCCATTCGGACAATGCCCTTTTTGTCCTCTCAGGTACCATAAAGGTCACGGACAGCTATGAGGGCATTGAGGGGAAATCCATTGAAATTTCCGGCGGTGACATCTCTCTTTGCGCAGGCGATGACGGCTTAAATGCGGCGGGTGGAAACGATTCAAGCGGATTCTGGCAGGGGCGCGGCGGGGATTCGTTTGCGGCACAGGACGGCGTTTATATCCTGATTTCCGGCGGCAGTATTTATATTGACGCGGGCGGGGATGGCATTGATTCGAACGGTGATTTGACCGTGACGGGCGGTGTCGTTTATGTGGACGGACCGACCAACAGCGGAAACGGTGCCATTGACAAGAACGGAACCGCGCTCATCCACGGCGGCACGCTTGTCGCCGTCGGCGCTGCCGGCATGGCGGAGACTTTTGATTCCGCCTCCACACAGGGCTGCATCCTGCTAAACACGTCCTCCACCCATGCCGCAGGTACGAAAATCGAGCTTCTGGATGCATCCGGTACCGTACTTGTAAGCTACACCCCAACAAAATCATTCAGTAACATTGTCATCAGTGACCCTTCCATTGTTGTGGGCAGCACGTACACCTTAAAGGTCGGAACGGAAGTTTCAGAAATCACCATGACGACAACGTCCTATGGTTCTGGCTCCGGCTCCGGTATGGACGGACATGGGGGCTTCGGCGGTTTTGGCGGCGGGCATGGCGGTAAAAAGGATTCCGGTGATGCAAACCGCCCTGACGGTGCAGGACGTCCTGGCATGACTGCCCCGGACGGCAATGTTCCAGGACAGCCAGGTACAGACGCCCCGGATGGCGGTGCATCCACACCGCCTGATTTTACAAGCTAAAGTCTTTTTTGCATGATTTCAAAGCATGGCATCAAAGCATAAAGCCAAAAAGTGAAGTGCCATAAAGCGGGAGGGTAAAAGCCCTTCCGCTTTACGGCACTTCTTTTTTCGGGGCGGTCACTCTATGTTTTCATCTTTCCGCTTTTCAAAAAATAATGACCACCTTCTTTATTTTACACTATCTGTTCTATAAAGAATATCCCTTTTCACTTGACAGAAAGTTTTTTCTCACTTTTCTTTTTTTTGCGCCAGAAAAGTCCGTACTTTGGGGCTTTTTCCAGGCTTCCTTTTCCCTTGATTTTTCCCCTGTTTTATCAAGCAAAAAGGTATTCCTCTCCCATTCCCTTTCCGCTATACTTAACCACATCAAAAAGAGGAGGGTTTTCATTCATGAAAAAATGGACAAAAAAATTAAAAATCGCTTTTTGTTCCATCTGGACAAGTTTCATTCTTATTGGCATCCTTGGCTCGGTATTGCCAGAGCTACCATCTGGTGCGGACTCCGGTTGCGCCGCCCTGTGTGATGACGGGAAAGGCAAACAAAGCCCACTAGAGGAAATGGACGAACTGATTTGATGCATCTATAGCGAACCATACTGCTCATCATAATATTTTTTGATGTCTTCTCTATATTTATAATTCTTTGACAGCTCACACAGATAATACGCATCTAAAACCATTCCACGGCTTTCCGCCCTGTCTGGGCTGTCATCCTCAATCGCGCATGCCCATACCATAAGTGCATAACCAAGGGAGCTCATTTTCCCGCAGGATAATTCGTAACATATGTTCTTTTTGCTTAAGTCCACCGACCGCAAAAGCCTCGCCAGATTCCCAAGAGGCAGGGCATAAATCCGGTAACGGTAACGCGGCGCCACATCGCTTTCTTCCATGCTTTTTAACACGGCCTCATAGATTGCCGCCGCCGCGTCCTCATGTTCAAGGCGGCAGAGCAATACCGCAATCTGGTTGATAATTCCTATCTCCGATTTCATCGGTGTCCGGTAAAACAAACACTCCTTCAGCGTCTTTATGTCAGGAATCCCTTCCGTTTTTGCCGCCGCGATATGGTAGCTCACCCCCAGAAGCCCCCAACATTTTTGCAGCATCTCCCGGCCAGAAACATTCCCCTGGCGAAACTCCAGGACATTCCGCATATACAGGATAATCCGCTGGTTTTCCGCATTCTGCATATCAAGCCTTTTCTCCAGCAGCCGGATAAGCTCCTGCGCCCTCTCATATTCCTTCCTGCTGATGCAGCGGTCAATCTCATCCTTTAATTCAAGCACCTCAAAAGAATCCGAAACCACAAACGTGTTATAGCGCCCCTTATCCAAATCAATTTTGTCCATCAGAAGCTTAAAATTTCTCCCGTGCGGTGAATTGCGCCTTGCCTCAATTTGCCAGAGGGTTTTCTGGTTCTGGTAGATTCCCTCCACCATCTCCTCCCGCGTCATGCCCTGCGCAATGCGCTCACTGCGGATAAATTCATAATCCAGATGGTATGCTTTCTGGTAACACTTCACAAAAATGGAGACCGGAGGCTCCCCGTGCAGACCGCCCCTTACATATGCGCGCCGCAGGGCTTCCAGATAACGTCCATACCGCTCTCCAAGCGCGTGCCAGTCTCTCTGCCACGCATAGGAAAGCTGCATTTTCTCCCTGTCCGCCTGTTTGCAGACCTGCTCCGCACGCTCGCAGCAGATAAGGATGCGCTCCAGCATCGGCATAAGAAATGCCGCTATGCCATAATCGCGCAGCCCTTCCACCGCCTCCTCGCAGATTCCGTATGCTTCTAGGACATTGCCCTGTTCCAGTTCAATATAGGAAAGCAACCAGGCACATTTTGCAAAAATTTTTGCGTACTCCTGTGGGTCCGTAAAATGCTGCTGGATATAATGCATACATTCCCACAAAAAACCGGGCAGCGTCATGCAAGGAAAATCCTGCTGTTCATCCTGTCTGCTCCTGCGCTTTACTGGCTGCCACCTCTCATTCCATATTCCACGGCGCAATGCTGCCGTCAGCGCCGCATACCGTTTCATCCGCTCCTCAAGCTCAAGCCTTGCGATTGCCAAAAGGTTCTCCATCTCCACCGTCGAAACCACAAAATATTCAAGCTTATGCTCCCACCAGCCCGGAAGCGTCAGGTTTGCCGCTTTCAAAAGCTCATGCTTTGCCGTTTCCGTATCCCCATCCAGCCAATACGCCCATTCCGCCATGATGCGGTGCCAATACATTTCCTGTACACGCGCCTCTTTTTCCCGCTTTGCCCTGCGCGCGCCTGCCGCTGTCCCGCCATCTGCTTTTTTCCCATCTTCTTTTCCTAAAAGCCTGGCAAGCTCCCCGCGGTATTTCCCTGCATTTCCCCGCTCCTGCCACTGTATGCTCCATTCAAGGCAGTCACAGGTTTCTTCCATATGGTATGTCTCCCACGGCAGTATAACTTCCTGCTTGTCGGTCGATTTTCCCAGCCGCTGCAGCACAATATCCAACAGCAATTTATCCGCCTGCACGTTCCCGTGCTCAATATCACTCAGCGCCTGTTTTGAGCACAGCCCCCGCCCAAGCCTCTCCAACGAAATTTTCTGTCCGGTGCGTATTTGGTGAATTTGTTTTCCTAATGAAATATAAGACATTTTTATCCCCTCTGATAAATAATTATACATTTCATGTACCATATCCATCCATAAGCCGGGTGCAAGGTTCTTTTGCCGGGGATAAAAGTTATCAGCATTTCCACCTTCAAATACTGCTGACAGCGCGCAAAAATCTATGCCTCGATTTCCTTTAAATAGCGCCGCAGCGCATCTTTCCATTCCGGCAGGCGGTTAAAACCCGCACGGTCAAGGCATTTCTTTGACAGGCGCGAGTTTTTCGGGCGCACGGCGGGCGATGGGTACTCCTCCGACAAGATTGGCACGATTTTTGCAGAAAGCCCTGCCTGATGCATTACCTCCTGCGCCAGTTCCGCAAAGCTGCATACCCCCTCGTTCGTGGCGTGGTAAATCCCATATTTTTCCGTCACAATCATATCACACAAAAGCTCTGCCAAATCTGCCGTGTAAGTTGGGGAACCAATCTGGTCACGGACCACCCGGATTTCGTCCTTCTCCCTCCCGAATCTCAGCATCGTTTTAATAAAATTATTCCCATTCTTCCCAAATGCGCACGATATCCGCACAATAAAATACCGCTTCACGTATTCCGCCAATATAAGCTCCGCATCGCGCTTTGATGTTCCGTACACATTGAGCGGTCCCGTGGGCGCATCGGTCTCGTAATAGTCCTCCCCCTGCCCCGGGAATACATATTCCGTACTGACAAGCAGCATTTTTGCCCCAAGCTCCTTTGCACCCAGCGCAAGGTTGCGCGTTCCTTCCACATTGACCGCACGGCAGAGCGCTTCCTTACTCTGCGCCTGGTTGACATCCGTATACGCCGCACAATGGATGATGGCATCCGGCTTTGTCTCTTTTAAAAATTTTTCCGTCCCCGCACGGTCCGTGATATCAAATTCCGCCCTGCCCGCACCGATGCATGGGATGTTTCTCTTTTTCAGACATTGCAGCACATCATGACCCAATTGCCCGGTAATTCCTGTGACCAAAACATACATTTCTGCACTCCTTTCCTGCTAAGATGTACCAAAAAATTCATCCGAAAACGTATTCCTGCATTCTGTGTGCCCCACAAAAAGCAGGTTTCTGGCACACCCCAATCAAACCGAATCAAAATAAAACAATTCCTCAAATTTTTTATCCAGTGCGATGCACAGGACAAGCGCCAGCTTCGCGGTAGGATTGAACTGCCCCGTTTCAATGGAGCTAACCGTATTGCGCGACACACCGACCATTTCGGCAAGCTGGCTTTGCGATAGCCCTTTCTTTGCCCGCGCTTCTTTGAGATGATTTTTTAACACAAGCGTATCGTCCAAGCTGCCACCTCCTTAGCACAGCTTTGATGATGCGATGAGATGATAGATGTGGCATCCGGAAAGCGCCAGTACAATTAAAGTGTACAGAACCGCCCTTGGAAATTCATTTTTTTCTTTCAATTTTGCATATCTTACCCACGAAACTGTCATATTTCCGGAAAGCACCATCGCGTAGATTCCGTAGTTCATCCCTTTCCCTGCCAATATCTGCACCAGAAAGAACAAGGTTGCCAGAACAAGAAGCACCGTTACCGCAATATGATTCGCCTGTTTCGCTATCTCCTGTTCATAAATATCCTTATTTTTATACTCCGCCCTGCTTTTCGCCAAAATCTCATCTTTGTTCATTTTATCCCCTCACATTCTGCCAAGTTTTCTTTGCATATTCAGTATAGCACTGCCAAGAATCCTTGTCAAGCTTTATGCAAAGTTTTCTTGGCAATGCAAGCCTTCGTATGATTTCTCAGACAAATCTTGACTTCCACCGCAACTTGTGCTATAGTAGCAAAGGCTGAAATGCCCGCCCTGCGGGCGCATTCAGACTATTAACCCGAGTGTTCGAGACCTTCCACTCGTAAAACAAAACTAAAGGAGATTTAAATCATGAAAAACAAAAAAGTGCTGCACTTGGTGCAGGGCGCAGCGGTTGCTGCCATCTATGTCGTCCTGGTCGTCATCTTCAATTACTGGAGCTTTGGTCCCATCCAGTTCCGCATTGCAGAGGCTCTGACCATCCTCCCATTTTTTACACCGGCCGCCATTCCGGGGCTTTTCGTCGGGTGCATCCTTGCCAACCTCTTAGGTGGCGCAATTCCTGCCGATATCATTTTCGGAAGCCTGGCGACACTGCTCGGGGCGTTGGGCTCCTACGCACTGCGCAAGCATAAATGGCTCGTGCCGCTTCCGCCGATTCTTGCGAACACGCTGATTGTTCCGTTTGTGCTGAAATTCGGGTATGGCGCAGAGGAGGCAATCCCGTACATGATGCTTACGGTCGGTCTGGGCGAGGTGATTGTATGCGCGGTTATCGGGCTCGCTTTATTGCATGCCCTCCTGCCGCTAAGATACAGGATTTTTGAAACAAATCCTTCCCACTAAATACATAGGGCTGCCATAAAATGGATGGACATTTTACGGCAGCCCTGTAATTATCTGTCAGGAAAATTAGTATGTTTGATATTATGCAGAATCGATAGAAAAAGGAGTGCTGCCGACAGAAGGTCAGCCCACTTACAAGCAACGAGGCAGGCGGCGGAGAAACTTCGGAGCGCAATCCCCCCGGGATTCCATGACAAGATTCATGACAAGATTTCATTTTAATATTGCTAAAAGAATTAAAACTCACTAAATAAAGCAAAAAAACAGCCGCAAACCCTTTGTTTACCGATAAACAACGGATTTGCGGCTGTTTCTTACCAGCGGAGATGAAGGGATTTGAACCCTTGCGCCGTTTCCGACCTACCGCATTTCGAGTGCGGACCCTTCAGCCTCTTGGGTACATCTCCATGTAACATTTTATCTGCCACGCAGACTAGCATACCACATTTTTCCCAATAATGCAAGCATTATTTTTTTGCAGGCATTGTTTTTTTGCAAGTATTATTTTTTTTACAGGCGCTATTTTTTATGCAGTCTCTCTTTTAGTGGGTTTGTTCTTTCACGTTTTCCCCAAAAACATGCCTGACATGCCCAAAATCAAAATCCCCCGCCCCCATCCACTCCCCCGCATTTCCCGCATCTTCACAATGCCGAGAGCTGAATCAGCATCAGTTCCACCGCAATCTGTTCATTCAGCTGTCCGCTCTTTACCTGTGTTTCCGTCGCAACGCCAAACCGAACCGCCTCCTTAAGCACCTGTGCCGAAAACGCCCTCGCCTGTGAGAGATACTTTCCCACGGCAAACGGCGGAATCCCTGCCTTTGCCGCAATATCCGCATTTGGCATCCCCTCCGTGTTCAGCTGCTTTACCTGCATTAAGATATTAAACTGGCGCAGCATCAAAAACAGGATGGACATTGGCTTCTCCCGCAAAAGCAAAAGGTCATGGTAAAGCTCCAACGCATTTTTCGGGTTCTGCAATGCAATCTGGTCCATCATCTGGAAAATCCGCCCCGTAATCTGCTCCGTGCAGACCTCATCGATATCTTTCTGTGTGACCACATCACGCCCGTAAGTGTAGGCAACAAGTTTTTCTATCTCCGTGCGGATGTTTTCCATGTCCGTCCCGACCTTCTCGATAAAATAGCCCATCACCCCGTCGGTAATCTTCTTCCCATCCGCTTTTAACAGCCCCGCCGCCCAAAGCTTTAAATCGCGCTCACCCATCGCCTTGAATTCGCAGATATAGCCACACTCCTTGACCGCCTTATAGAGCTTGTTGCGCTTATCGACCTCCTCCTCGGCAAACACCATGACCGTTGTCTCCGGCAGCTCGCCTATCGCGTCCGCAATAGGGTTCGCGCCCTTAAACCAACCGGAATTTTCCACCAGAATCAGCCTTCTGTCCGCAAAAAAAGGCAGGGTCTGCCCCATATGGACAACCTGCGTTCCGTCAATCCCCTTCCCCTCAAAATAGGAGAAATTCATCTCATCGCCCCCGGCAAGCACACCCTGCTTTAACTTATCCCGGTAGAGGCGTTTCAAATAGCCCTCGGTTCCGTATAAAAGATATGCCCGCCGGTAATTTCCTGTCTTAATATCCTCTTTGATGGTTTTCATGGAAACATGGCCTTTCCAATCCTTTCGCCGAGCCTTACCTTTGTCTCAATGCCCTGCGCGGAATTCTTTAAAATGTCATCGTCAACCGCCACCTCATCCCGCTTGAAAAACAGCACAACCGTCGAGCCGCCGTATTCAAATCTTCCCTTCTCCTGCCCGCGGCGCACAAGCGCCTCCCGGTGATAATTGTTGATGCGCCCGACGCACATTGCGCCGACCTCCATCTGTACAACCTTCCCGAAATTTTTCGTTTCCAGAATGCAGTATGACCTCGCGTTTTCCTTGTATATTTTGACATGGTCAAGGATGGCCGGGTTTACGGTGTGCAGCATCCCCGGAAGAAAATAATTGCGCCCCTTTTTGCCGGTATCCACATAGCAATAGCGGTGGTAATTGTCAACCGAAAGCCGCACAACGACACAGATACCGCCTGCGTACTCTGCCGCCAGTTTTTCATCGCGCAGCATCGATGCCACCGTATAGCAGGAATGCTTCACGGAAATCTTTGTCCGCAAATCAATCGGGTACACGGTCACCATCCCGTCACACGGAGAAATCAGATGGGAAGGCTCCTTGTCTACCGTGCGTTTCCCATCCCTGAGTTTCCTTGTAAAAAACGCATTGAAGGAGCGGTACTTTTTCCGCTCATAATCTGACATACGGATATGATTTTTCCGGATAAATCCCCCAATCAGAAAAGTCGATGGCCATGTATCCATAAACGAACCAACTGCCTTCGAAATAACCGGAGCCGCAAGGATTTTCATCACAAAACGCCCGCACACATTAGAATACACCGCATCCAGGAATTTATCCTGCCCTGTTCTGTTTTTAAAGAAATTCCCTTTACGGTCCTTGTAATCCATCTTTGATTCTCCTTTCACCCCAAAACCTCTTCCCTAAGCTCCCATTCACATCAGTCCCCAAAAATCAGCACCCCTGCCAATACAATCAGCCCCGCCACGGTCATCACAACATCCCCGAAGTTCCCCGGCTTCTTCACCTTAATGTTTAGTATAAATAAAAATGATATAACAAGCATTGAAATGCAATATGTCTGCGGCAGCGGCAGGAAATCAAAATACTTGCTCAAAATATACACACATGGCAGAATCAGCGCGACCGACGTGACCGGAAGCCCCTGGTAATACTTTCTGTGCTCCTGCGTCTGTTCCTGGCGCTCCTGCTCCACCACATTAAAATACCCGAGGCGGATGACCGCCCCCAGCACAAAAAGAACCGATGCCACCGTCCCGAGAACCGAGAGGGCACCCTTCCCGACCGTCAGCGAATAGCCAATCGTTGCCGGGAACATCCCAAAGCAGATTAAATCACACAGGGAGTCAATCTGAATCCCAAAAACCTTCTCCTGTTTTGTCCGGTCCTTCTTCGCCCTCGCGACCTTCCCATCAAACATATCACAGGTACCCGAGACAATCAGGCACAACAGCGCCGCACGGTAATGCCCCTCAAACACCTGCGTCATGCCGACAACCGATGACATCAGCCCGATGTATGTAAGAATTACCGTATAATTATAAAATCCTATCATAAACCATCCCTCAGTTACTTTCCTAAACAACTGTCTTTGTTTTTGTCCTGTCCGCTGTCTTTTACAGCTGCCATCTTTAAAAAACAGCAAAACCATATTGTAGAGTATACTATTTTCTCGTTTTCTTGTCAATCAAAACTATGAAATATCATATTATATCATTTTATGTCAATCCCTGCCGCATTTTCATAAATCTGCTGTATTTTTCCCGGGGTATATCTAAAAACTGCTTTTTGTGGGGCGTGCCAAACGAAGGGATGCGTTCCTGGTCACGCCCTGGCAAAAAGCAATTCGGTCATTGCCGGAAAAACAATATTTTTATCACCGCCATGCCCCCTTCCCTTCCAGATATGCGTGCCACAGATACATCTGACCTCCCCTGCTTCGCACTGCGCCACTCTCCCATGTTATCACAGGTGTTACCCCCACCATTTCCATCCTCTCAAGCGTCTCCTTGTGCGGATGTTTGTACCGGTTGCCCTTTCCGCAGGATATGACTGCCACCCCTTGCGAAAAGCATTGCAAAAACTGCCCATTGTTGGAGTATTTTGAGCCGTGGTGCGCTGCCTTCAGATACTTCTGCTTCCTGTTTTCCAAAAGCCCGTACCGCTCCAATTCCTCCACAAGTTTTTTCTCCTGTGCCTGCGAGATATCCCCGGTAAAGAGCCAGAGGGCATCATTCCCGGACAGTGCAAGCACCATTGAATTCTCATTTGCACCGCCTGCGTCCTCCCCTTCTTTTGGGGAAAGGCATATCAGCTTCTCCTCCCCCAAAAGCAGCATATCGCCCGCCGAAAAGCTCACGCAGGCAACGCCCGCCGCCGCTGCCTTCTCACACAGCAGGGCGTATTTTTCCTCATGGCATGCCGCCTGCGTCATAACCAGGGTCTTTACTATGGCCTCGGACTTTCCTAACGCCATCTTATCAAGCAGTTCTATCAGCATACTGCAATGGTCCTCGTCGGTATGGCTTAAAAATACGTATTCAATCACCGTGTCGCCGTGGTATTGCAGATATGGTACCAGGATGCGCTCCGCCCCGTTTTTGAGCGAGCTCCCGGCATCCACCAACACCGTCATCTTGCCCTTTTGCAGCACCGCACAGTCGCCCTGTCCAACCGCAAGCTGCGTTACCGTAAGCTCCCCTCCCCCTGGCAGCAGAAAAACCAAAAACACACCGAGGAAGAAAAAACATTTCCTGCTCCTGTTTTTCCTGCGGCAAAAATATCGGCACAGGAAATAGAAGGCAAGCAAAAGCGCATAGTATAGCACCATCTGCCAAAACTTCGGTTTTCCGTAACAGAACGAATGCCCCGGAAGGCGCTCATTCAGATGGCAGACCGCCTCATAGCACTTTAGCAGCACATACGCGCCGCCCGCAAAAAATTTCCCCGCAAAAAGCCAAATGCTCCCAAATACCCCGACCAGCACCGAAAGCATCAAAAGCAAGCTCAAGAACGGCACAATCAAAAGGTTCAGCAAAAGTGCGTACATGGGCACCTCATAATAAAACCAGAGCAGCAGCGGCAAAAGCACAAGCTGGACTCCGATGCTTGCCGAAAGTTTTTTCACGCCAAATTCCTCAAATAGCTTCGAGAAGAGAAGAATTCCAACCACCGCCCCGAACGAGAGCAAAAAGCCTGCCTGAAACAGCTGTAGCGGCTCCTTAAGTAAAACCACAAGCGCGGATGTTGCAAGGCCTGTCGGCGCATCGTAGGTTTTCCCAAGCGGTGCGGCAAGAAGCGCCAAAAGCAGCATAATGGCAGCGCGCACCACCGGGATGCCAAATCCTGTGAACATACTGTAAAAAATTACCATCACGCACGCCGCCGCAACCGCCGCATTGCTCCTTGTATGAAATTTTTTCAGCAGCTTGTAAAATCCCATGCCAAGCAGGGACAAATGAAGCCCTGAGACCGCAAGGACATGGGAAAATCCTGCCTCCCGGTACATCTTTTTTGTTTCCTGGGTCAGCCCGCCCTTTTCCGCCAACAGCATCGCCTCTAAAATCCCTGCCTCCTCTGTTGGCAGCACCTTGCGGTACACCTCCTTCATTCCTGCCCTCAGCCGCCAAAGCTTCGCATACAGCCCCGCCGTTTTCTCCTGTTGTACCCACACACCATCTGCCATCAGCTTTGCGCCAATGCCCTGTGCCTTATAATAATTATATTCATCAAACTGACCTGGATTATCCCCCCGTGACAATGCCATCCATTCCCCGTACACCAAGATTTCACTCCCCGGCGCCACGAGTTCTTCTTTCTTTGTATAAACCAGGATACGACATCCCGCCACGCCCTCTGGCGCGCCGTCCATCGCCCTGACCAAAAGCACCATGCGGCCTGTATTCTGCCCTTCCGCGGACGAAAGAACCGTTCCCGCAACCTCCCCTTCGCCGCCGCGCGCCGCATACATTTCAAGCGCAGTCGGGGCTACCGACTGGCGCGTCAGCAAAAAGCCCGCCGCACAGACAAACGGCAGCACAAAAAACAGCTTTTCCCCGCGGTATTTTTTTGCCAGACATGGAAATAAAAGAAGAAAAATGACAAGAGCGGGGAAGAAAACGGAAAAGCGTATGCCGCCCTTCCCCGCCAGAATTCCGAAAAGATAAAAAAGCGTCAGTAAAACCAATGGCCGTTTTACCATTCCCGCCTTTCCGCCGGCCCACGGCCGGACTTTCAAACATGAAAAATCAAATCTCCGTTTCAATCAAATCGAGGTTGCGCTCAAACATCTCCGGCATCTCCACCGACTGGTATGTCTTGCGCAGCTCCCCGCCAATCCGTATCTGCACCTTGTTCACATTCGGAAGCTCGACAAGCGAATTCACAATGGAGTACAGCACAACCTGTTCCTGCACCCCGTCAAGCTTCTCCAAAAATTTCTCATTCAGGTCCACATAACAGATGCCATCCTTTGTGTTAATCTTGCTCAGCTGGGTTCCCGCCGGGATTGTCGCGTACATCCCCGCCGCGCTCTCCTGCTCAATCGGCCCGCCAATCAGCTGTTCTATGACAAGCTGTTCTATCGTGATATTCCCGTTATAAAGAACCTGGCGGTGCGATTCCCGCAGCGCCGTCCCGTCCTCGTTCGCAAAATACACGGACACGCTCGCCGACTGCGTGTAATATTCCGAATCCGCTGTATTGTCGATAAAATCCCCCGCCTTCATCATCCCGACAGGAACCTCCCCATTCATATACGGGATGCCGTTGATATAGAACTCCACATAGTCCACCCCGTCAATCTGGCAGAAAGTTTTTACGAGCGCCGCGCGGATTAAGATTTCCGTGATGCCCGATAAATTGCTATAATTCGCATTAAAATTGAGGATGAGCTGGTCTGCCTCCCCGAACGAAAAATCAATCACTGCCACATTGTCCGGAAGGAGTTTTTTCCGTGACTGGCCCTGCGGCTCCTTTTCAAGCGCATCAATATATTCCTGCACCTGTGCGTCCCTAAACGTCGCCTTTGCCTCATAGGCTTCACTGACCAGCTGTGTTTCCGCATCATTCAGGAAATAAATCTTTCCACTTGCATTTTCCGTCTGCTCATCCTTTTCACAGCCTGCAAGGGTATGCGCGCCCAAAAAAACCGCCAGTGCCAAAATGAAAAAAGCCCGCCGTTTCATACTGCCCTCCTCTCTCACGCAATATAACTTAAGGGGATGCGCACCGTGAATGTCGTTCCCTCATTCTCCCTACTGTACACTTTAATGACTCCCTTGTGGCGCAGCACCACACTCTTTGTAATCGCAAGGCCAAGCCCGGTTCCTCCGGTCTCCCGCGAACGCGCCTTGTCCACACGGTAAAAGCGGTCGAAAATAAATGGCTGCGCCGCCTCGGGTATGCCAATCCCGGAATCCGAAACCGAAATATAGAAATATTTATGGTCCGCATTCAGCGAAACACGGATATTGCCTTCTTCCACATTGTACTTCACCGCATTTTCAATCAGGTTAGAGACCGCTAAGGAAAGCTTTACTTCATCCACCTCCGCAAGTACCGGGCGGAAGCTCTCAAAGACAAGCTCAATATTGTGTTTCTGTGCAAGCGGCTTGATGCGCTTTAGGATGATTTCCATCAGCTCATTGATGGAGACCTGCGCAATATGCATCTCCGCGTCCTTGCGGTCCAAACGCACAAGCGAAAGCAGGTCATTGATAATCTTATTTTCCCGCTCAATCTCATCCGTAATGTCAGCGAGGAATTCGCGGTATAATTCCACCGGGGCATCCTCCTGCATTGTCAGGGAATCCGCGAGCACCTTGATGGAAGTCATCGGCGT
The DNA here is from genome assembly GCA_910579615.1 of uncultured Lachnospiraceae bacterium. Lineage (GTDB taxonomy): Bacteria > Bacillota > Clostridia > Lachnospirales > Lachnospiraceae > RGIG4057. The sequence continues at coordinate 241,837 of CAJTUA010000001.1, forward strand.
GCGCAGCTCGTGTGATACGTTCGAGACAAACTCCTGCCTTGACTCCTCCACCTTCTTCATCTCCAGAAGCATCTCGTTGAAAGAATCTGAGATGCGCCTCACCTCATGAAAGCCGCCGATGGAAACGGTATCCTCCAGATATCCGTCCGTCACATGCTGAATCGAGGCGACAATCGCCTTAAATGGCTTCGTCATCCTCCCGGAAACAAAGAACGCCGCCAGCGCCGCCAAAAAAAGCATGATAACATCCAAAATGCAGATTGCCCTCTCCACATGCTTTGAGATTGCATTCTCTTTCTCAAGCGATGCGCGCAAAACAATAGCACCCGTGTTCGTATTCCCGCCGCCATCCCCTCCCCTGACCGGAATTGTCATCTCAACATACCCCGCCTTTTCTTCCACCCTGCGGCTGCTTGTTCCCCGGATGCACTCAATCACTTCCTTTAAGAGCAGGGTTTTTCCAATCTCATAATTATATGTATCGGCAACGACCTTAAGATTTCCGTCCACGACAACGATACGGCCGTCAAAAATATCCGCCGCCGTATTCAGCTCCGTCGTAATTTCCGTACTCTGCGCTGCCAGGTATCCGGATGCCGACATCTGGTTTGAGAGAATGTTCGCGTATTCCTCCACCTCCTGGACACGGCCGGAAACCGCCTGGTTCCTGCACACGGCAAAGGTCCCCACACTCACCCCGGCAAGCGCCGCCCCCGTCACGAAAACAATCAGGAGAAAGAAAACGACCCGCACACTCACAAGGTGCTTTAGCTTCTCTTTTAGCCTCTTCACGCCGCAACTCCTTTATATTTTATATATTCTGGAAATAATAGCCGACCCCCCATTTTGTGTGCACATACTTCGGGTCACTCGGATTATCCTCAACCTTCTCGCGCAGCCTGCGGATATGTACATCCACCGTCCGGACATCCCCCGGATAATCATACCCCCACACCATGTTCAGAAGCTTTTCCCGGCTGTAAACCTTGTTCGGATGAAAAATGAGCAGCTCCAGCACATCATATTCCTTCGCCGTCAGATTGATTTCCTTGCCGCGGATATAGACGCGCCTTCCCTCCTTGTCAATGCGCAGCTCCCCAAACTGTGCCGCCTCCCTTTCTTTATGGCCATGCTCCGCCTCCGGTGCCTTCTTGTCATTGCGCCGGATAATTGCCTTGATACGCGCTTTGACCTCAAGGATATTGAAGGGCTTCGTGATATAGTCATCCGCACCGTACTCCAATCCCAGAATCTTGTCCATGTCATCGCCCTTCGCCGTCAGCATAATGATTGGCATATCCGAAAACTCGCGGATTTGCTGGCACACTTCAAAGCCATTCATCTTTGGCAGCATCACATCCAGAAGGACAACATCATACTCCTTCTCCTTCGCTGCCGCCAGTGCCTCCTCCCCGTCATAGGCACATTCCACTTCCATGCCGTCCTGCTCCAGGCTAAAACGAATTCCCTTTACGATAAGCTTCTCATCATCCACCACCAACACTTGCTTTCCCATTCTTAAGGTACCGCTCCTTTCCCCTAAAATCTCCAAAATCGTAAACTGCGGGTTTTTTTGCCCTTAGGATTCTTCTGTTTCCAAATTATCTCCCCACCGTTATGTCATCACGCAGCTTCTCGTAAATGCTCTCCTTAATCCCCGGAACCTGCATCAGCTCCTCGCAGGAAGAGAATGCCCCGTGTTCTTTCCGGTATGCAACGATTGCGTCCGCCTTCGCCTTCCCGATGCCGGGAAGCGTCATCAGCTCGCTTTGTTGTGCTGTGTTAATATTGACGCAGGACGAAGCCCTTGGTGCTTCCTGCGCGCTTTCACTTTCGGAAGGTTTTGTCTCTGCCCCATAAAATGGTATTTCTCCCCCTGTTTCCTTTAACTGCGCCACCTCCGCCTCATCGGGAACATAGATTTTTTGTCCGTCCGAAACTGGTTTTGCCAGGTTCAGGTAATCCTTTGCGGCATCCGGCGCAAAATCCCCCGCGCACAAAACCGCATCGGCAACGCGCGCACCGTCCGCAAGGGCATACACACCCGGCTCCTTCACTGCGCCGCAGACATGGACGTAGAGAAATTTTTCTTCCATGCCTGCCCCCGGGGCATTCTGGCCGGACGCGGAAATATCCCCGTCCATGCCCGGGGCATCTTTAACGGAACGCAAAGAATCCCCGTCCGCACCTGAATTACCTCCGGCAAAACCAGTAATATCCCCTTCCAAATCCGGTTCATCCGCAGCGGAATGCCCCGCCGAATCAGGGGCATTTTCCATCTGCTCCTGCCGGATTAGCACAGAATCTTCCTTCCCCTCCCCTTTTGTCACGCACATATAAAAAACGCCTGCGGCAAATACAAAAAGGACAGTGAGAATCCCTTTTAACACAACACCCTTTTTCATACAGAAACACCTTTTTTCCTTTCCGGTGCTCCCGCAAATTGTACCCTCAATACAACTATCTCTATTGTACTGGATTCTCGCGCGGTTTACAAGCGCAATTTCAAAAAAGATTTTTCTGTTTTTTTCCCGCCTGTCAGCCTGCCTTCTTTCCCGACCACTGGAACAGGATAATCCCGCCGATAACGAGCACAAGCGCAATTAGCTTGCGCCATGCGAATTCCACCTTGTCCGTCCCAAAAAGCCCGAAAAGTTCAATCAGGTATGCTGCAATCAGCTGTGAGGTCACAATGACCATCGCCGACTGCGCCGGTCCTAACATCGCTACACTCTTGATGACCGTGTAAGTAATCGCAATTCCGATGACGCCGCCGAGCAGCATATATTTCCCGTCAATTTTGAACAGGCTTGTAAATGATGCCTGTTTGCCCGCCACAAACCACGCCACGAAGCTAACCAAAAGCGCCGTAAACTGCACAAACGTCGCCGCCGTCCAGATGCTTGTCTGCTTTGTGACCCCGGTGTTGAATACCCCCTGGATACTCATCATGGCACCTGATATAATTGCAATAATGATTCCCATCATAACAAAAAACCTGCCTTCCTTTTTTGTAAGTATTTTCGGAAAGCAGATTTTTTATTCACTCAGGCCATACTGCAATATCGCAAAACGGTACCGTCAAAAAAACAAAATCCCTGATTACAAAAATCCATGCGGATTACCTGACAGAACCCCGTTTTCTGGCATCCCCTGCCTGTACAACCTCACACACGGTCAGTTCACTGCCCGCAACCCGGAAACGGATATCATACCCTGCGTACTCCACGCCGTATACCCTCTCTTCATCGCTTTGGTATGCCGGGCGTGGGTCACCTGCAAGGATGCCGCAGACTGCCGGGACATACTCTTCCTTGAGTATTTTTTGCAATTCCACCGGAAAATGCACGTTTAACCTGTGTTCCCTTACTCTGTCCGCGAAACCGCCCCGCGCATCTTGGTGACTGTCCGTGTACGCCAGATATGGTTTCACGTCATAAATCGGCGTTCCATCCATCAAATCAGCGCCCGCCACCAAAAGCACGGTGCCACAGCCCTTTTCCTCCCGGACATCGACAAGGCGTACACAGGATAGTCCGATTGGGTTCGGGCGGAACGGGGAGCGCGTTGCAAACACGCCGATTCTTGTATTGCCCCCAAGGCGCGGCGGTTTGACGGTCGGCGACCACGCTTTTCCCCTATTTTCGGAAAATTCCCATAAAAGCCATATATGCGAATATTCCGAAAGCCCGCGGAATGCATTCGGGTCACGGTATCCCGGTTCGAACACCACCCGCGAAACCACCCCATCCACCATCCCGCTCTGGCGCGGGATGCCGAACTTCCCCGAAAAGCCATTTTGTATCCGCGCAATCGGCACAAACACGCTGCCGTTTCCTGCCTCACCCAAATATTATCACCTTATCCTTTCTCCCCCACCATTCCTTCCGCCGGCAGCCAATGCAGCCACCGGGCGGTAAACATTCTCAGCCTTCGCTCTTCATCGCCTCAATCGCACTGATTTTCGTCGCTCGTCTTGCCGGGATGTAGCCCGAAAAAACACCGACCATAACCGCCACAACAAGCGCCACAAACGGCAGCCAGAATGGAATCATACAGTACGCCGCGCCTTCCTGCGCGCTGCCGCCAATCAGGGAGGTCAGCGAGCCCAAAAACGCCCCGCCGTATTTGTTAAGCAGATGCGCCAACAGATAGCTTAACCCCACGCCCATCACGCCGCCGATAAACCCGATGATGCCCGCTTCAAATAAGAAGAGCTTCTTGATATCGCGGATATAGCAGCCGAGCACCTTCATGATACCGATTTCCTTCGTGCGCTCATAGATGGACATAATCATCGTGTTCGCGATATTGATTGCCGCCACCACGAATGCCACCGCACCGATGGCAAGGAAAACCTTCTGCAGCATCTGGGAAGTGTCAAGCATCGGCTGTATGTACTGCATATCACTCTCCGTGCGGTAGCCAAGTGCCTCGATTTCCTCTTGTACCTTCGTGACATTCTTCATGCTGTCCACATTAATCTGGATGCTCTGGTACTCCTCCAGAGCCTGCAGTGCTTTTTTGCGGTTTGCCGCACCCAAAGTATAAGCGTACTCCTTATAAAGCTTTTTGTAAAAGTCCAAATCCATATAGCAATAATAGCCATACTGCCAGTTGTCGCACTCCGCAATTTTCGCGTAATTGCGGATGACATAATTAAACTGCTTCTTGCCCGAAGTTGTCTCCTCGTTATAGTCGTCAAATCGAAAAGAGATGCGGTCTTTTGCGAGGTCAATTGTCTTTGTCTTGTAGGTTCTGCCCTGATAATAGTAAAAATCATTGAGGGAACTAAAACCGTATACAATGACCTCATTATTTTCCGGCGTCGGGTAGGAGCCGACCTCAAGCTCCGGAAATCCAAAAGCCTCCCAAGTGGAGCAGTCCATAATCTTCATCTGTCCCCATGAACTGTACTTTCCCGTAGTCAGCCGCAAACTCTTTTCAATGACCGGTGAAACCGCGCGCACATGGCTGATTTCCTTAATCTGCTTTACAAGTCCATCGTCGAGCTTCTGATTGCGCTGTTGGTAATTCCCATCCTCATCCATACTGTAGGAATTCGCATAAATCGTAATAATCGTCATGCTCCCGTTTTCCATAATCTGCTGCTCGAAATTGTAGTTTAGCCCCTGGCCAATGGCAACCATGAGCATAATCGAGATTGTACCGATGACAACACCAATGACCGTCAGCGCGGTTCGCGCCTTACGCCTGCCAAGATTACGCAGGCCCATTTTGATTAAGTCACTAATTTTCATACAAATCAAATCCTTTTTTAATTCTCTTCTTGCCAAGAAGAATTCCGAGCACAATGCCCACCACGAGCGCTGCACCGATGGTTATGGAAACAAACGGTATATTTGAGAGAATCGGATCCTTTACGCCCGTCTCCGTTCCCATGTCGCCCATGTCGCCGCCCATCATGCCATCCATTCCGCCGATATTCGTGAACATATCATCACTGCCGCCCATCATGCCGCCGTCCGTGGACAAATCCTCATCCCCGGCACTCCCGCCGTCTTCAAGACCATCGGTACCCTCCGTGCCGTTCTCGCCCTCGCCGTCACCGCCTTCCATGCCGCCCTCGCCGTCACCGGCATTTCCTTCGCTGCCTTCTGTCCCTTCGGTTCCGCCTTCGGTATCCGCATCGCCTTCCGGCAAATTTGCAATATCATCATTCATCACATCATTATTTTCATTTTCCGGCATAATACCCACCTGACTCCTTTCTTATTATGAGTTCCGCATGTGTCCTACCGATACCCTAACCGTGGAAGAAGTTCCTGTTCGCACCGCTCCCATGAACTTCTTCCGGGTATCGTCCGGTCACATGCTGTTTTGAGTTCCGCATGTGTCCTACCTTTTTTACCCTTTACATTTCATCCCCGAAATGCTTCTTCTTATACGCTTTAATCATGATGCCCCTTGTGGCAAAGGTACCGACCACAAGTGCACCGACCAGACAAAGCACATACGCCCATACCGGCATCAGAGGCTTCTTTGGTTCCACGACATCGCCGCCGTTTACAGGATTATCCCAATTTCCCGGGTCATAATCGCCGCCCCCGAAGTAGTCCGGCTCTCCCTGGATATAGGTCTGCGGAATCTCGAACTCCCGTGTGACTTCATCCCCGTTGCTGTCCTCAAAATGTACAATCAGCTTTCCGGTTCCCATTCCTTCCATAATTGGCATGATGGAAATTTCCTGATAATTGCTCATTCCGGCGGAAACTGTTCCAATAATTGCGGAGGTTCCGACTTCAAACTGGAAATAATCGCTCTCCATCGTAACGTAGACATTATTTAAGGAGGAACGTCCCATATTGTAGAAATCAAACATCAGGGTCGTGGACTGGTTCACGGTCGGGGTATCCCAACCGTAACCAACGGAAAGGTTCTGCAATGCCGGGCGGGAATTCTCCACCGCCTGGAGCTTGACCGGGAGGTCTTCCGTCACACCACCGGTCTGCACATCCGCCTGGGACATATCCTCGTACTCATACCCTACCTTGATGGTCAAATCGTAAGAGCCCGTCGCCGTATCCGATTTTACTTTCAGGTTAATCGTTTTTTCCGCAGTCTCCCCCGGCTGAATGGCATCAATATAAAAGCTGTTGCTGCCCTTTGTCGCTGAGAATACATCATTCGCCTGCATCACGGTCACGGTAATATTCTTCGCCGCCTTGCTCGCGTGGGTATTGCGCAGCACAAACGTAAAATCAAAGGTCGAACCTGCGCGGAGCTCCTCCTCGCTTAAGGTGAAGGATTCCACAATCAGCTTCGGGCGGCTGTTGACCGAGGAACTTTGGTTCTGTACATTCAGTACATACACCGCGGTCTGCTCCGTCTGCACATCGCCGTTGCCATCCTTGTAGGAAAACTCAAGGGAAAGCGTGTTAAAGCCCTCGTGGATGCTCTCGCCAAGCTTAAATGTCATGGAAACATTCTTTGAGGAACCCGCCTCGATGGAACCAACCCTTTTGTAAACCTCGGAAGAAACTGGCTCAAAGCCGCTTGTGCCAAGGTTCGTACCGGAAAATCTCATATCGGTGATTCCCTTTGTGCCCTTGTTCTCCACGGTAAAGGAAACCGTTACATTCTCCCCTACCACCGGGCTCGCCGGGCTCTGGGTAATGTTTGTAATCTCAATATTGTTCTTTAACTGCTCCTGTGTTTCTTTCGTAACATTTAAAATATAAACTATCTTCGGCTCGCTCTGCGCCGCTCCCTCCGCGTCCACGTAGGAAATCAGGAGCTTTAATTCATTCATCCCCTCCGGAATGCTGCTGCCAAGCTTAAACTGCATCGTCACCTGCCTGGATTCCCCGACCGCCAAATCACCGACTGCATGATTTGCATCCGCCGTCAGCGGCTCAAAACTTGCACTCGAAAGCCCGTCACCGGAAATGACAAGCTCTTTAATATCGTTGCTGCCGTTGTTCGTCACAACAAAATCCACCGTCAGGATATCCCCCGGCATCGGCGCCGCCGGGGACTGCACCATCTGGCTGATGGAAACATCATTCTTTACTTCCTGCTTCTCCGGGACAAGCACAGTCAGGTAAACCTTTGCCACGGTCGTCACGGTATTTCCCTTGCTGTCCTCATAACTGACCTGCACACTCAGCTCATGCAGACCCGCGGAAGCGGACTTGGTCACGGACAGAGGGAGCGTGATTTGCTTTGTCTCACCCGCCCTTAAGCTGCCCCCCTCGACACCTGCGGTCGCGTAATCCGGCAGAATACCCGTTGATGCGCCAACCCCGCCGTCCTCGGCAATCCTTGCCACGATGTTTTTCGCGGTCTCCTTGCCGATATTTTCAACGGAAACAACAACATTGTAAGGATTGTCTACTTCGACTTCATCATTCAGTTTTACGGACTGTGCGGTCAGCTTTGCATCGTCGGAGGCGGCGGTGCTGACCGCAATAATATTGATATAGACGGTACGGCTGACGGTATAATCCTTGCCGTCCGCATCCTTATACTCATAGTGCACGGTAATCGACTTCATGCCCGCTTCCGCCGTCGGAAGCACGCGCACGGACAGGCTCTGGTGCCTGCTCATTTTCTCGGTCAGGTCCCCCACCTTCATGCTCTCAATCGAATAGTTTGGCACAATGCCGGTGCTGCCGTAGTCGATTGACATGTATGTATTCATCGCCGCAATCTCGCCCTCGTTCTTTACATCAAACTCCAGAGTGAAATTCGAACCGACTGCCGCAGACTGTTCATCATACTCAAAATTATCCACAACCACCTGTGCCGGGGCTTTTTCCTTATTGACACGGATGGTAAACCCAATTTCCGCACTTGAAATCGTCTCCGTCGAATACTCGGTATATTTTACACCGGTAAAGGAAAACTTCACTTTCCCTGTATGCACACCAATCTTCGCCGTATCCTTAAGCTTTAAATCAAACTCGATATTGGTTGCCATATAGCTGTTCAAACCAACCGCATCGCCCGCCGGGGTATTCTCACGTGTCAGGGTTGCTTCGGTCATCTCAAAAATATCGTCATCCGACTCCACCATCGCGATAATGCTCGCCGTATCAATCGTGTACTCCCAGCTTGCCAGACGCACCGGGATGACGATATGCCGCGTCTCCCCCGCCGCCATCGTGTAAATCGTAGATGTCCCGGCAACCGGCAAAATAATGTCATCCTCCGCATTTGCCGTTATCCTGCCCGAAAAACAGGAAATCACCATCGCCAGAACCATGAGCAATGCTAAAAATCTACTCTTTTTCATACTTTCCCTCATTTCTGTTCCACTCCATTTTTATTATTTTCCTGTGCAGGTGTCTTTTCCTGCTTCTGCTCCTTTGTTTTTTGTTTTGCCGTGCCCTGTGCCTTCTTTGCCGCGTCCGGCTCCTTTTTTGTTCCCAGTGTCCGCGTTTCCTTTTTCTCATCCGCCGTTTCTTTGTCCTGGTCTGCGGTATCCTCTGTCTTTTGCTGTGGCGTGGCCACCCCTTCTTTGCCATCCTTCTCTGCGGCAGCGGCTCCTTCTGCTGCCGCCTCCTCAAACGAGTCAATTGGGTGCTCAATCAGTTCAACACTCTGAATCTTCCCGTCAAGGATATGTATAATCTTATCCGCAAAATCCGCAAGGCGGGGGTCGTGCGTAACCATGACGATTGTCTGGTTATTGTCCCTTGCAATCTGCTTGATGAGCTTCATGACCTCCATCGTAGTCCTCGTGTCAAGGTTTCCGGTCGGCTCATCGGCAAATACAATCTCCGGCTTCGCCACGAACGCCCTTGCAATACCAACGCGCTGCTGCTGCCCGCCGCTCATCTGCTTTGGCCGGTGGTTGATGCGCCCGCCAAGCCCTACCTTTATCAGCATATCCTTCGCCATCCGCTTGCGCTTCCTGCCCGGAACCCGCTTAAAGACAAGCGGGAATTCCACATTTTCCAGCGCCGTCATGGAGTTTAGGAGATTGTACGACTGAAAAACAAAGCCAAGGTACTTCTGCCGGAACTTTGCAAGCTGCTTTTCCGACATTTTGCGGACATCCTTGCCCTTAATCAGGATTTGTCCTCCGGAAGCTTTTTCAATCCCTGCCATCAGATTGAGCAGGGTTGACTTTCCGGAACCTGAAGTACCAAGGAGACAGCAAAACTCCCCCCTCTTGATTTCAAAACTCACATCATCCACCGCGCAGATACGTTCACTTCCCATCCGGTATACCTTTCTTACATTCTTTATCTCGATTACCGGAGCCTGCTCCCGCCCATCTGCCATCGGTTTTTTCTGTAACACTTTCTCCAATGCTTCACCCTCTTTCCGTGTTATATCCGTCCTCTAATAAAATACAATAAAATTATTAAAAAACTACTCTGATTTTCTTACTTTTCTCTTAATTTTGTGTTACATAATGTTACAAGATATCTGCAGACCATCATGCCAGAAAGCTGCCGCCCTAAGATAAGTATATACAGGATACCGATGCAAATGACTGCAAACGAAATACCATATCCTGTATGTTCCATCCTTAGGGCGGCAGCCCATGGCATCACCGGAATATCTTTTTGTTTTTCTTTTGCCCTTCTTATATTTCACGCTTCACTGGAATCCACATAATCCGCCTCATGGTCCGTTTCCCTCACAACCGAATCGCGTTTTGCCCGCTCCAGTTTTTTTGCATTTTTTCGTTTCTCGACATAATTCGTAAAAACCTTCTGGAAATACGCACCGACCGGAACCGCGAGGAGCATCCCCCAGAGCCCGCCGATTGCATTGCCAAAAATCAGGAAAATCACGACCAGGAGCGGGTGCACCCGGATGCTCTTGCCGATAAATTTTGCCTCAATCACATTGCCGTCCAATGTCTGGATGACAAAGAGCGCAATGATGGACGCAATCATCACCTGATACTTGCCTTCCACCACGGAAATCAGGATGATGCTTGCATAGCCGACGAACGGTCCTAGATATGGCACGAGGTTTGCAAGCCCTGTCAAAAGCCCGATAATCGGCGCTAAGCTGATACCGGTCAGCATCATCGCCGCGCTCGTCGCTACAATCATGAACGCCACATCCATCAGCTGCCCGCGGATATAGCCCGAAAAAACCTCATCCACATCATGCAAAAAATGCCGCACTTTGGTGTTCATGCGCTCACTCAGCACCGCGTCCGCTACATCCGAAAAATACCCCACCATATGCTGCCCGTCAATCATAAAATAGATGCCGATGATAAGCCCAAACATCACGGTCGTAACGTAACCTGCGATATCCGAGACCGACCCAATCACACCGTTTGCAATATTCTGCACAAATCCCATGACCGCACCGGAAATCTCACTGACCGAATTTGTAATCTGCTCGGAGCCAATGTCAAGGCTGTTGAGTTTTGCAAGCAGGGACTCATAAAAACTCGTCAGGCTGTTTGTGATGGAAGTCAGCGCGGAGAACGTCTCATTGAGATTCGCAAACTGCAATTGGTGCGTGACACTGTAGACAATCGCCGATGCAATCGCCGTTATAATCAGCGCAATCAACAGCAGCACGGTAATCACGCCGAGCCCCCTGCTCCACTTGCCCAAAAATTTCACCCGCCCATAGCGGTTTGTAAAGAAATCATTGAGCGGCTTTAAAATATACGCCATGACAAATCCAAAAATGATTGGTTTTGCCACTTTCAGCAGCCAATTAATCCCCGCCATCACGGAGGAAAAAATATCCGGCGCGTGGTCGGCAAGCTGGTCAATTACTTTGTAAATCAGAATCAGCACCGCGAAGAAAACCGCCATGCGGGTGTACCTTTTATTTATCTTATCCTTCCATTTCATGCATCAGTCCCCGCTGCCCTCAATGTATGCCTTGATGCACGCAACCGCATGATCAATCCCCCCGTAGCTGCTCTTTACCGCAAGATGGTAATTCTCCGCCCTGCCCCATTTCTCGCTCGCGTGGTAGTTATAGTAATTCGCGCGCCTCTTGTCGATTTTTAAAATATTCTCCTCCGCTTTGTTCGGAGAAAGCCCGTCAATGCGGATGGCGCGCTCCTTGCGGAAATCAATGTCCGCCCAAATAAAGACATTCACAACATTGTCCATGTCTTTTAAGATGTAGTCCGCGCAGCGCCCGACAATCACGCACGGTCCTTCCGCCGCTACCTTGCGGATGACATCGGACTGCGCGAGATATATCCTGTCATCGAGGGAGAGGTGGGAAAATCCAAGCTCCTGATTGCCGTAGGAATTCATTCCCATCGCAATCGAATACAGAAGGCTGTTCGATGCCTTGCTTTCCGCGTTCTCAAATGCTGCCTCCGCAAAACCGCTCTCCTTTGCCGCGCGCGTAATCAATTCGTTGTCGTAGAACGGAATCGCAAATTTTTCCGCAAGCTTCGCGCCAATCTCCCTGCCGCCGCTTCCGTACTGCCTGCTTATCGTAATGACTTTATCCATACCCAAAATCCTCCTTATTTTAGTACCGCAGCTTCCCTCCCGATACCCACTTCCCACAGAGCATTTTCTGTAAGCGTATTCGCTTGCCGGGCGTATCCGCTCCCAGAAATTCCTCTGCGGGTATCATCCGGGAACCTGCTGATTTTTTAGTACCGCATTCGCTGTTTTTTATATTTTCTTCCATTATACCATAAATCGTCTGAAAAATAAACTATATTTTAATAAAGTTTTATAAATTTCAAATACCAGCGCTGTACACGGGAGACCTTTCCAAGCAAATCCTCCCGCATTTTATGGTAATTCTTCTCAAGCACCATGCAGTCCTCCCTGGTAATCCTTTCCCTGCCAAACCCTGCCATAAGCGCCGTTTTCTGGCAGCGGACAAATTCCCCTGCCACGCAGATATCCGTTCCCGCGACTCTCCTTGCAAAAGCTTCGCAATCTTCCTGCGGGGCGGCTGCAATCCCCTGCTGCATAAGAATCCGCTCCATCTGCCAATAGCACCAGAGCACCTGGTTTTGCCTTGTCTTCCTGCCATCCCTCCTCACGCGCCATACAATGCGGTAGCGCAGGAAAATAAGCAGGATAGCGCCGGCAAGGAATAAAACAAGCCGGAATACCGTCCACACCCAGTGCGGAATTTCCCGGTGGCGCTGCGCGAGCGTTCTGGAGTCCTCCCTGTCTGCCCCCGGCGAAGGCTTTGGGGCACCCGGCGTTACACTTACCTTTGGTTCTGCCCCCTGGCTTGGTGCCGGGGTGCTCGTCGTTTTTGGGGCATTTGTCGGATTTTCCGGCTTTGGCGAAGGTGTTGCCGGAGGGTTGGTCGGAAGCGGGGTCGGGGTCACGGCCTTTGTTGGAACCGGGGTCGGGGTTGGCAAATCCGCCACCGACGCCCTGTGGTCACTCGGCCGGCTTCCCGTCCTTGTATTGTCCATATATCCGCCCGTTACCTCGACCGGAACCCAGCCGACCTCATCCCGGTAAACCTCCACCCACGCATGCGCCGTGTAATCGCGCACTTCAATCCGCTTTTGCAGGACAACCTGCGTGCGGACGCCCTTGATATAGCTGCTCAAAAGACAGATTGGCTCCTCCACGTAGGACAGGCTCTCCGCCCCGCTTGCATCCGCCCGTGCAATATCCTGCGCAGTAATCAGGTAGCCCTCCGCGTAACGCGCCGGAACCCCGAGGCTTCGCAGCAACAGAACGGCGGCGGAAGCAAAATGCACACAGTAGCCCTTTTTGTTCTCGAGCAGGAAATAATTTACAAAATCCGCATCCTTTGGCATCTCACCCGGCGAAAGCGTATATTCGTAGCGTGAGAGATAGCGCTGTACCGCCTTGATTTTATCGTCCACCGAAGCTCCTGCGGCACTATAAAGCAGCCCTTCTAACTGCTCATGCCCCTGCGGCACTTGCGTATAATTCTGATATACAAATTCGCGGTACTGCTCCTCAAACTCCAGCAGCGCAACGGTTTCATCATCCTGTCCCCAAAAATAGAAAATTTCAGAAGAATCCTCCGTGTTTCCCTGTTTTTCCGCAAAATCCGCAAAATATTCCAAAAATTCCTCCGACGGCAAGTCGAAAGTGAAATCATAAATCCCCTCCTGGTTTTTTGAGAGAAGATAGCCGTCCTCCCCATACCGGTACTCCCCGCGCTCAAAAGGATTGATATAATACGGCGCATACACATAGCGCTTATTCGCGGTAATGTACTCCACCTGCATCTTCCCCTGCCTTATGACCGGGACATCTCCCCAGGAATAAGCTCCCAGCATAAAAGGTCCCCTTCCGCCATAAAAAAGCTCCATCAGGCGGTATCCTAACTCCTGCGCAATGATTCCATGCTGCCTGATGATTTCCTCATATTCCCTCTGCGCCTTTGCCGGAAGCTCCTCCCATCCCGTGCTCGTATATCTTGCCCCGGTATAGCCTTTTAAATAGACCGCGCGGTCCACTTCCGGCATGGTTACAACCAGCGCCGTGACATTGTCAAAGGACACCTGCCCGGCACGGCTGAATCGCCCGCTGTTCAGGCCGCCAAGCTTTGTCGTACTTGTCTTACCCTTCCCGATACCGTCAAAATCAAACACCTCCGAAAAAGTATCTGAGATTTTCGCCCACACCGGCATCGCGGCAACCTTGTCAAGCTCCTGCATAAGCTCCTGCTTTTTTGTGCCCATGTCCATCTTTTCGCGGTAGACCTCATTGCTTAAAACATACGAGATTACCAGCCCGAGCATTGCGGTGAGCACGCCGAAAAAAAGCGCCGTCTGCGCACGCTTTTTCTGTTCCCCTTCATTCTTTTTAAAGACCTTGCCATCCCTTACGCAGTATTCCGAATACATTCTCCCAAACACAAGCTGAAAAAGTGCGCAAAAGACCGCGCCGATAAAATAAATCCCTTCCGGCACCGTGCCGACCGCCAGACCAAAAAATGCTGCCGCCGCCAAAAACAGGGTAGACAAAAACGCCCCCCTCGCCCGAAAGAGCAGCTGTGCATAGCAAGCGCAGACAAGCTGCATGGCGAACGAAAAAAGAACCGCCGTGGAAAGCGCCGCATTTTCTGACACACGCCAATACCCGATGTATATTTTGAAATAGCTGTGAATCAACAGGCTTGCCGCATTTCCGATTTCGCGTGCCCCATCCTGCACAAGCGCGAAATTTTTCGTAAACAAAAATACCACCAACACCAGATAAACAAAAAGCAGCAAGAAGCGCCAACGCTTGTTTATACTGAAAAAACAAAGCCAAAAAAGCCCGCACACCGCCCCGCTTACCAACAGCAAATTCTTCTGCGGCATCACCTGCAGCACCGTGGCAATACAGCCTGCCGTAAACATCAGCTCAAGCCACAGCAGGACAAGCAGCAGCAGGCGGTATGGCCATACCCGAAACCCCTTAGCCTGCGGGGCATCCACGGCTACCTTTAATTCCTCACTGAATTCTAATTCTCCTGCCATTGCAAACTCCCCTCCCTGCAAAACGCAGTCTCCATCTCCTGTTTTGCATGTTCCGGATTCAGATATACGATATCAATGTCCGGCAAAAATTCCCTTTCTGCCGCACGCGCTTCCTCGTGCCCGTCAAAAAGCAGAATCGTAAGCCATGCTGCGTTTTTTCGTTCCGCCATCGCCCGCATCCCCTCGCCCGGCCGTTTGGAGGCTAAGAGATAAAAAATATTCGTGTACTGTTCGGATGTCTCCCCAAAAAGACATGCCGCCCCCACGTCTTCCTTCTGTCCTGCGGCCGGTTCGCAAAGCAGCAGCCCGATGGTCTCATAAATTTCCTCCGCACAGGTAATCCGGTGTTTTTCCTCCAACCCGTCCGCCCCGTTCCACGCGATATAATAAATCTGCCCCTGCGCACTCAGGCACTCCGCCAGGGAAAGAAGGGCACAAAAAACCGCGTCCCGGTATTTCAGAAATTCCGGCACATCGTCATAGCGGCCAAGCTCCAGGAAAATAAGTACGGAGCAATCAATGGGAAGCCCCAGTTCCTTTACCATCAGCCTGTCCATCTTACTTGTCAGCTTCCAGTGAATCCGGTTGAGTCGGTCGCCCGGCACATAGTCGCGGATATCAAAAATCTCGGATACATCATCCCCGCCCTTCGTATTCGAATAGACATCGCTCTCCACCATCACATTCGGATTTGGGCGCACCGGCCAATCCGCAATCTGGAAGCTTTCCGGAAGGACCGTCACCCCCCGCTGCAAAGAAGCATCCTCCAAAAGCCTTACCCGCTTGGAAAAAATCTGGAAGACATCGTAAACCCGCGCCCTGCGGACAGAAAAAGCAAACTGGGAACAATATTTTGAATCGGCATAAAGCTCATAGCTCTCCTCCTTCCCGCTTGGGAGGATAAGCTTTTTTCTTTTCCATTTCTGCGTGATGCAGTTGCGGTGGTACAGCCATACCACCACCGGTCCATTCGGAAGGCTGTTCTTTCCTAATACTGTCAGCCGCAGACAGAACATCTCCCCCTTCTTTACAACCTGCTTTGGAATCTCCAACAAAACCGCAGTTTTCCTGGCACCTATCCGAAACAGCACAAAAAGCAGGGGCAGGAAACACAACAGCATATAAAACAACACCGCCGTCTGGCGGAACAAATAAAGCCGCATGATAAACCAGAATACTGCCAGCAGCCCAAGGTAAGCCAATTTACGCTTTATCATAAAACGCCCTCTCCCCTTACGCTTTCCGCTGCAGCTTTGGCGCGCTCACGCAAGACAGGATTCCTTTTGCCACATCCGCCATCGTCGTGCGGTTAATCCTTGCCCTTGGGCTAAGGAGCATCCTGTGCTGCGTGACCTCACAGAATACCTTTTTTACATCGTCCGGTATCACATAATTCCTGCCTGCCATGTAAGCTGCCGCCTTTGACATATTCGTCAGCGCAATGGTGCCGCGCGGGCTCACGCCGAGCGCAAGCATATCGTTCTCCCTTGTTTTTTGTACCAACCCGGCAATGTAGCGGTATACCGCATCATGGATATATGTATTTTCAACGCTCTCCTGCATCATAAGCAGTTCACTTTTCCCGAGCACATTCCCCACCCGCTCAAGCGGGTTGCCTTCCTCCCTGTCCTTTAGCATGTCAATCTCGCTCATGGCGTCCGGGTAACCCATTGTCACGCGCACCATGAAGCGGTCCATCTGCGATTCCGGCAGCATCTGCGTTCCGACCGAGCCAATCGGGTTCTGCGTCGCAATCACGATAAAGGGCTTCGGCAGCGGCCTCGTAACGCCGTCCACCGTCACATTCCCTTCCTCCATCACCTCAAGCAGCGCCGACTGTGTTTTGGAAGAAGTACGGTTAATCTCGTCCGCTAAGAACAGATTGCACATCACGCTTCCCGGATGGTACTGCGTCCTGCCGTCGTGCGAAAGCATCTGGAAACCAAGCACATCGCTTGGGAGCACATCCGGCGTAAACTGCATCCGGCGGTAATCCAGCTGCATCGCCTTTGAGATTGCAAGCGCCAATGTCGTCTTGCCGACCCCTGGAATATCCTCAATCAAAACATGTCCGCCCGCCAAAATCGCCATGAGCACCTTCTCAATAATCTCATCCTTGCCGACGATTACTTTTTTTATTTCCTGCATGACCTTTTCAATGTCCATATACTGTTCTTCCATATCTCCTCCCATATTCTTCCAAAACCATCCTTCTAATCCCATGAACGGCCAACATTCATTTTCTTTTGCAAGGCTAAAACTTTTGCAAACACAAAAACGATATAAAATTTCCATAACGATTTTACCACGAAATGAAATTATTCGCAATAACTTCTTTGCTCCCCGTCCAAAACCACCTGCACAAGCACATCCCCCCGGTAACACAGCTTCAGGGAAAAGAAATCCGTCCTTTCCTTCAGCAGACGCAGAAAAATCTTATCCCCCTCCCACAGCGGCAGGTCATAGACGCGCTCCTTTTCTACCCACGCCAGCTCCCCTTCGTCACATGCCGCGGCAAGCTCCCCAAAAAAGCCGTCCGCAGTATACAAAAACATATACTCCGCATCCCTTCCTTCCTGGCAGAAGGTAATAATCCCCCGAATTTGAAAAGAGGTGAGCCGCAGCCCACTCTCCTCAAAAACTTCGCGGACAACGCAGTCATCCGGGCTTTCCCCGGCCTCCACATGCCCGCCAAGACCAATCCATTTTCCGGCATTGGCATCCTGTTTTTTCTTTACGCGGTGCAGCATCAGATACTGCCCGTCCTGTTCCAGATAACAAAGCGTTGTAACCTCAATCATTGCCCCTGCCCGGCCTCCCGTCCTGTCCGCGCTGGTGTCTGCCGCACGATTTTTTCTCCGTACAGTAGCCGAGCGCATCGCATTTTGGCATGAAAAGATTCTCCACAATCCACTTCCATTCCTCCGAGTACCCGGACAGCGCGCCTGAAAGGTCGGCAAAAAGCTGACGGTACTCCCAGTACGCGCGCGCACACATCCTCTGGCGGCTCATGTCCATCAGATTGCGCAGATTGCGTTTGTCCACAATCCGCGTTGCCATGCCAAGCGGCAGCAGCATCGCGGAATCCTCGCGGGCAATCCCAAGCTCCTCTAACTTTTCCAGGGAAGAAAGAATTCTCTCCATCGCCTGTACGTATGCTTCGTTTGCCCGCGCATCTTTTTTAACGGAAGGCGGGATAACATAGTCAAACCCCTTCTGATAATTGATGTAGCGCGTGCTCGACTGCAGCCTTGTCGGTGCGCCCCCGATATGGGTGTACCACTCGCGCACCACCCGCGCACTGTAACCGTCCAGAATCATTTCCACGTTGACATATTCCAGCGTCCGCCCGTGGTTTGCCGTGATGCAGTCCAAGCCGCGCTTATAGTTTTTTTCTGCATCCTGTGTATCCCCGCCCCAACATACACCTGCGCGCATTCCAATCAGCGTAATCGGATTTTTCGTTGTCTCCGGTAAAATCACAATATTTCCCATGTTGACGCCCCCTCGTTTCACAGTTTTTTCCCTGCCAGTTCTGTCCCTCTCACACTTTCTGCACATACGCCCGTATATTTGACGCATTCATATACAGCGACGTCACCCCGCCCTGCACGACAATGAGGGTCGGTGCCTGCATAATCCCAAGTTCTTCCATCAGCTCCGCATTTTCCTGCGCGTCCAACGGCGTATAATCCCATCCCGCAAGAAAATTCTTTGCCAACACACAGTTCGGGCAGTCCTTTGTCGTAACCAGGTAAATCCCGTCCGGCAGTTCCTGCCTTTCTGCCTGCGCCAATGGCTCCTCCCACAATTCCGGCAAAACCGCCGCCCGCCCTTCCTTCGCATACGACCTGCCCAAATCATAAACCTTGCGGTTCTTGTACTCCTGCGCCTTCCCCACATTCCAGTTTTGAACCGGGCGGTAATAGCCGGTAATCCGGCTGTAAACCTCCGTTACCCCGCCGCATTTCGGGCAGGTATACGCCTCGCCCGCCAGGTATCCGTGCTCCCTGCATATGGAATAGGTCGGCGACATGGTATAGTACGGCAGCTTGTAATTCTGTGCAATCGTGCGCACAAGCTTCGCTGCCGCCTGCCAGTCCGGAAGCTTCTCCCCAAGGAATGCGTGGAAGACCGTGCCCGATGTGTAGAGTGTCTGCAGCTCGTCCTGAATGTCAAGCGCCTCAAAAATATCTTCCGTATAATCAACCGGAAGATGCGAGCTGTTCGTGTAGTACGGCGCATCCCCCTTTCTGCCCGCGGTCCGGATATCCGGCCAGCGGCTCCGGTCATGCTTTGCAAGGCGGTAGCTGGTCGATTCCGCCGGGGTCGCCTCAAGATTGTACAAATCCCCGTACTGCTCCTGATAATCGCTTAAGCGCTCCCGCATATGGTTCAATACTTTAACGGAAAATTCCTGTGTTTTGCGGTGTGTCATATCTTCCCCGAGCCAGCGCGCGTTTAATCCCACCTCGTTCATGCCGACAATGCCAATCGTGGAGAAATGGTTGGAAAATGTTCCGAGATAGCGCTTCGTATACGGATAAAGCCCCTCCTCCAAAAGCTTCGTAATCACATTGCGCTTTACCTTTAGCGAGCGCGCCGCCAAATCCATCATATGGTCGAGGCGGCGGAAAAAATCCTGCTCGGTAGGCGCAAGGTAGGCAATGCGCGGCATATTGATGGTGACTACCCCGACGGAACCCGTGCTCTCGCCACTGCCGAAAAATCCGCCCGTCTTCCTGCGCAGCTCCCTTAAGTCAAGGCGCAGGCGGCAGCACATGGAGCGCACGTCACTTGGCTTCATGTCACTGTTGATATAATTTGAAAAATATGGCGTCCCATATTTTGCGGTCATCTCGAACAAAAGGCGGTTGTTCTCCGTGTCCGACCAGTCAAAATCCTTCGTGATGGAATAAGTCGGAATCGGGTACTGGAAGCCCCTGCCGTTCGCATCCCCCTCAATCATCGTCTCAATGAAGGCCTTGTTCACCATATCCATCTCTTTTTTGCAGTCCTTATATTTAAAATCGGTTTCTTTCCCGCCGACAATGCAGTTTAATTCCGCCAAATCCTCTGGCACCGTCCAGTCCAGCGTAATATTGGAGAATGGTGCCTGCGTGCCCCAACGGCTCGGCGTATTCACACCGTAAATAAAGCACTGGATGCACTGCTTTACCTCCGCGTAAGAAAGGTTGTCCGCCTTTACAAACGGTGCGAGATAGGTATCAAAGGAGGAAAACGCCTGTGCGCCCGCCCACTCATTCTGCATGATGCCAAGGAAATTGACCATCTGGTTGCAGAGCGTGGAAAGATGCTTTGCCGGGGCGGATGTAATCTTTCCGGGAATCCCGCCAAGCCCTTCTTTGATAAGCTGCTTTAATGACCAGCCTGCGCAGTACCCGGTCAGCATTGAAAGGTCGTGGATATGGATATCCGCGCCGCGGTGCGCCGCCGCAATCTCCGCGTCATAAATCTCCGAAAGCCAGTAATGCGCCGTAATTGAACCGGAATTATGCAAAATCAGCCCGCCGACCGAATAGGTCACCGTGGAATTTTCCTTTACGCGCCAGTCCTCCTCGCGCACATAGCTGTCCACAATCTCTTTGTAATCCAGAATCGTTGACTTCATATTGCGCAGCTTCTCCCGGTTCTTGCGGTACAGGATATAGGCCTTTGCCACATCCGTGTAGCCGGACTGCTCAAGCGTATGTTCCACGCTGTCCTGAATGTCCTCGACATTCACCGCACCCTCTTTTACCTTGCTCTGGAAATCCGAAGTCACACGCAAGGTCAGAAGGTCAATAATGTCCGAATGATACATTTTATTCGTCGCATCAAATGCCTTCGTGATTGCCGCACTGATTTTTTTCAGATTAAACTGCGCAATCTCCCCATCTCTTTTTACTACCTGGAACATAATACCTCATTTCTGCGGGGTGAGCCCGTCCCCTCGCCTCGTAATCATTGTACGGAAGTGATGCCTCCGCTTTCCCTGCACCGTATGCGCACGTACACATCTAATTACCACGCACTTATGTACAAATCATCCGCGCTGCCACATACCAGTACAAACCACACGGACGGACCCGTGCAGAATTCCCTTTGCTCTTTTGCACGAAGTCCGTCCGCCATCCATTGTAGCAGATTCTCCCCCCACCGTCAAGAATCACTACAATATATATTTTGTCCTTTCCCTTATGTCCACAATATCTTGTGTTTTTTCGACAATGCCCGATTCTGCCGCACCCTGCATAATCCCCGGAAAACTTTCCTGTCTGGCATTGCCATGCCAACAAAAAGCAGGGTGCCATGACATTAGTACCCACACCGCCGACACATCTCTTACAGTGTATGGAAAATCTCACCAGGCACATACGCCTGCACAAAAATACCGTCCTCGCGGTACTCCTCCTTGAAAAGCTGCCCGTATTTGCGAATCAGGGCAAGCTTGCCCGCATCCTCGTA
Source organism: uncultured Lachnospiraceae bacterium (assembly GCA_910579615.1). Lineage (GTDB taxonomy): Bacteria > Bacillota > Clostridia > Lachnospirales > Lachnospiraceae > RGIG4057. Next base: position 263,198 of record CAJTUA010000001.1, read on the forward strand.
GGAAAACAATTTTTCCACAAGCTGTCTGTTCCCCCTTAACACCTCGCCGATGACAGAAAGCAGTTCCGGGATGCCCTCCCCGGTTTTTGCTGATATCTTTACCGACATATCTGACTTCAAATCCTTGATGACCCTCTCCGAAGAAACCAAGTCCTGCTTGTTAAAGACCGTGATGATTGTTTTGTCCTTGATTCCTAGCTGGCGCAGGGTCTCATACACCACATACATCTGCGCTTCCGCCTCGTCACTGGAGGCATCGACAACATGCAGGATAATATCCGAATATTTCGCCTCCTCTAAGGTTGAGCGGAACGCATCAATCAAATGGTGCGGCAGCTTGCGGATAAATCCTACCGTGTCCGTCAAAAGAAGCTCCTCACCGCTCTCAAGCTTTACATTGCGCGTGGTCGGGTCAAGCGTCGCAAACAGCATATTTTCCGAGAGCACCCCCGCATCCGTCAGGTAATTCAAAAGCGTCGATTTCCCCGCATTCGTATAGCCGACAATCGCCGCCACAGGAACCGGGCTTTTGCTGCGCAGGGAGCGCGCCACCTCACGGTTTTTCTTCACATCGGCAAGCTCTTTGTTTAGCTGCCCAATCCGGTCCTTAATCAACCGCCTGTCCATCTCAAGCTTTTTCTCGCCAGGTCCTCTTGTGCCAATCCCGGCACCGAGCCTTGAGAGCGCGTCATGCATCCCAATCAGCCTTGTCTGGCGGTATTTAAGCTGCGCCAGTTCAACCTGTATTTTCCCCTCGCGCGTCACCGCATGCTGCGCAAAAATGTCAAGAATCAGCATTGTCCTATCCATTACCTTGCAGCCAAGCGCCGTCTCAAGATTTTTCATCTGTGCCGGGGAAAGTTCATCGTCACAGATAATGCCTGTCGCAGAAAGCTGTTCCACCATCTGTGCGACCTCTTCAATTTTCCCCTTCCCGATGTAAGTTCCCGGGTGCACACTCTCCCTGCTCTGGATGATTGTGCCAAGCGTCTGCGCATGCGCCGTCCTCGCCAATTCCTCAAGCTCCTTTAACGATTCTTCGGTATCATCGTTTTGTGAGGTCTGCACGCCCACCAGAACCACCCTCTCAGCCTCTTCTTTTATTTCAAACAATTCTGCCATTTTTTTCTCCTATCTTAGTTCCACATATCCCCTCCCAACCCCACATCCACAGAGGGCTTTTCTCTCCGTTTCACTCCGCGAAAATCCCTCCGGGGTTGTACGGGGATATGCTGGTTCTTAGTTCCACATATCCCCTCCCAACCCCACATCCACAGAGGGCTTTTCTCTCCGTTTCACTCCGCGAAAATCCCTCTGGGGGTTGTACGGGGATATGCTGTTTCTTAGTTCCACTTTTGCTTATTCTACGACCTGGCGTAAAAATTCATACTCCTTATGCGCTTCCTCGTACTCCGCATCCTGCGGTGTCACGTAATCCGCAAGGTACTGCTCCATCCTCTCGTAAGCCCCGGCATAATCCCCCTGCTTTTCCAGAAGCGTAATATAAAGCTTGTCCTGCCGGCGCTTGTAGGCCTGCTCCTGTTTTTCCTCAAGCTTCCTGTAATACTGCACCGCCCCGGAAGTATCCCCTGTTGCAAGCAGGCAGACCGCCATCTGGTAATAAAGTTCCGCGCTGTTTACCCCTTTCTGCTCAAGCACACGCAGGGACTGTGCCGCCTGTCCATACGCCTCCTGCCCAATATACAGCTGCGCGAGATAATATCTTGCCTGCAGCACACCCTTATCCGCCAGATATCCGAACGATTTCGCCGCCGCGTCATAGTCCCCGATTGAAAAAGAAGCAATCGCCCCCGCAAGGACTTCCTCATCGCCGCTTGGCTCCATCGCCGCAATCGCCGCCGAAACTTCCGCCGCTTCCTCCCCGCGTCCAAGTGCCTGCAATGCCATAAGCTTCCCAAGAAGTGTTCCCATTCTGGTATCCCCCGCCGCAATCGCCGCGTCAAAGTCAGCAAGCGCCGCCTCATAAGCGCCTTCCTCCATCCAAAGGTCCGCGCGCATCCGGAACAAATCCGCAGACTCCCCATAATCCCTGAGAAGACCATCGCACATCTCCCGCGCCTGCGCAAGCTCGCCCTGTGCGCGGTAACGCTCAAGGAGTGCTGCATTTACCTGTACCATATAGCTCCGGATATCCTCGTCTAGCTCTTGCAGATACGGAATCTGCAGGGCGGCGTAAAAGCAGGAAAGCGCCTTTTCCTCCTCCTCTGCAAGATAGTACGCAATCCCCGCGCCGCGGTACGCACTTTTATTATTCTCCTGTACCATATCAAATTCTTTGTCGAGGATAACCCGCTCAAAGCTCTGCGCCGCCTTTGTATAATCCGCAAGCGCTATCAGGGTAAAGCCATAATACAGGTAATATTCCGCCCTGTCTCCATTTTCCGAAATTGCCTGCTCGAAATACTGCGCTGCTTCCCGGTATGCCCCTTTCCCATACGCCTCCACCCCGCGCTCATACTCCTTCTCACCGGTTCGAAAACCACAGCCGCAGCCAAGCAAAAGCAAAAAGACTGCCGTCAGCGCAAAGCAGCACTTCTGGCTCTTTGCCAAAATCCCCACATTCATCCAAGACCTCCCTTTACATCATCGGTCTTTCCGTCCCCCATGCACATTTTTTTATCCCCTTCATTTCCTGCGGGCACACCTTGCACAATCGTTCCACCTCCAAGGACATACTCGCCCTCATAAAACACGATTGCCTGCCCCGGCGTGACGGCGCGCTGCTCCTGCAAAAACTCACAGTACACCGCATCCTCCCCCCGCATATACAGGCGGGCGGGCGCTCCCTTATGGTTGTAGCGAATCTTTGCTGTTACTAAGATGCCGTCCTGTATCCCCTCCTGACTCATGAAATTTAACTGCTTTGCCAAAGCCCCCTTTGCAAAAATCTCCCTGCCGTAGCCTAAGACCACCTCGTTTTCCTGCGGGCGGATTTCAAGCACAAACGCCGGCTCTTTCAGCGAAAGCCCTAACCCCTTCCTCTGGCCGACCGTGTAATGGATAATCCCTTTGTGCCGCCCCATCACATTCCCCTGCCTGTCCACAAAATTGCCGGGCAAAAACTCTTTCCCCATATAACCCTCAATAAAACCCGCATAATCATTATCCTCGACAAAACAAATCTCCTGGCTGTCCGGCTTGTTTGCCACGGGAAGCCCCGCCTGGTGCGCAAGCTCCCGCACCGCCTGCTTTGTGTATTCCCCCACCGGCATAAGTGTGCGCGCAAGCTGCTCCTGCGTAAGATTGTAAAGCGCATAGGTCTGGTCCTTGTCCGCCGTGACGGAGGCGCGCAGAGTATAACGGCCATTTCCAAGCCGCTCAAGGCGCGCGTAATGCCCAGTCGCAATATAGTCCGCGCCAATCCCGATGGCGCGGTGCAAAAGCGCCTCCCACTTCACATGGCGGTTGCAGGCAATACACGGGTTCGGTGTCCGCCCCGCCGCGTATTCCTGCACAAAATAATCAATCACATTCTGCTTAAATTCCCGCCGGAAATTCATCACATAATGCGGGATGCCAAGTTCCATGCAAACGCGCCTTGCATCCTCCACCGCGCGCAGGCCGCAGCAGCCGCCCTCGCGCTCGTCCTCAAACACATCCCGCTCCTGCCATATCTGCATCGTGACCCCAATCACCTCATATCCCGCCTCTTTGAGCAGGTATGCTGCCACCGATGAATCCACCCCTCCTGACATGCCAACCACAACGCTTCCTCTCATACGCATCTTCTCCTTCATCTTTCCACTCACCGCAAATCCCCCGCCCCTTTTGCGTTTTTCACATGGATTTCCTCATAAAACGGCGACATATCCCTCAGTTTTGCCACAATTTCCTCCATCTTATCAATTACAAAATCGATTTCTTCCTTCGTCGTTTCATGCGAGAGCGTAAAGCGGATGGCACCGTGCGCAACCTCCTCCGGCAGACCAAGCGCCATCAGCACATGCGACGGCTCAAGCGAACCCGCCGTGCACGCCGACCCGCTTGAAGCACAGATGCCCTGCATATCAAGCATGATAAGCAGCGACTCCCCCTCCACGAACTGAAAACTAAAATTCACGTTGTTCGGCAGGCGGTTCTTCCTGCTGCCATTGACCCGCACATACGGGATGCGGCGGCACACTTCGTCCATAAAATAATCCCGCAGGGCACTCTGCCGCGCCGCGCGCTCCTGCATGGTCTCCTTCGCTTCATGTGCTGCCTGGCCAAACCCCACAATCCCCGGAAGGTTTTCCGTCCCGGCTCTTCTGCCCCGTTCCTGTCCGCCCCCGTGAATCATGGCAGGCAGCGGGATGCCCTGCCGCACATACAAAAATCCGATTCCCTTTGGACCGCATAGCTTATGTCCGCTCGCCGCCATCATATCGATATTCATCGCATGGACATTTAGCGGAATATGCCCGAATGCCTGCACCGCGTCCGTATGGAAATAAATCCCGCGCTCCCTTGCAAGCTGTCCGATTTCGGCAATCGGCTGAATCGTTCCAATTTCATTGTTCGCCGCCATCACAGAAATCAGCACCGTCTCCGAAGAAACCGCCCGGCGCAGCTCCTGCATCTTCACAATCCCGTTTTCGTCCACACCGATATAGCTTACCCGCCACCCTTTCTTTTCCAGCCATTCACAGGCGTGCAGTACCGCATGGTGCTCAATCTTTGTCGTAATAATATGCTTCCCCTTACTGCCAAGCGCCTCCGCAATCCCGCACAACGCCCAGTTGTCCGCCTCCGAGCCCCCTGATGTAAAATAAATTTCGGACGGCTCACATCCAATCAGTGCCGCGATTTCCTCCCGCGCCGTCACCAGCGCCTTCTTGCTCTGCATCGAAAATTCGTAAATACTGGAAGGATTCCCGTATCTCTCACGAAAATATGGCAGCATCGCCGCAAGCACCCCTTCGCTCACCCTTGTCGTTGCCGCATTGTCCAGATAAATCAATTCCCCCATCATAAACGCCATCCTTCCCCTGCTCTTTCTCCACATTCCGCTAAGGCTTTTTGCCTGTGCGGACCCCTTTCCACAATATATGCAGCAGCTTTTTTAATTTTCCTTCCCCACAAGTTTTTATGGTGCTTTTGCCGCCGCGCAAAAACAGTAGGATAATTCAATTAAATTAAATTATACCGCATTGTTCCTTTTCTTGCAAGCTGTTATAATTTATGCAATACATTTACCAAAAACGGAGGTTTCCATGCATTACAAAATTTTAAAACAAAAGGGGAAGGCAATCTTTTTCGCCGCAGCCCTTGTGCTTGGCTGCAAAGCCCAGTCCGGCTGTGGTACCCCTTCCAAGCAGCCAGATTCCCCACCGCTGAATACAATCCCCGCACAGGGCACACCATCGCTGCCCGCACAGGATACACCGCTGCCAACATCCAGTACCGATACCGGCGACACCTTAGCCCCAACCCAAAACCCATCCAAAGGAGATGATGATATGAACACAAACACAGATGCACTCGCCGCAAAATTTGACGGCATCACCCTCGCAGAAGGTTACAAAAAAGCACTCCATAACAACCCTGTTATGACGCAGCGCTTCGGCGCGGATCCGTATGCCCTCGTCTATGACGGCAGGGTTTACCTCTACATGACCGGGGATATCTTCGAATATGAAGCAACCGGGGAAATCAAATCCAATTCCTACGGAAAAATCCAGTCCATCTGTGTCCTTTCCTCTGCCGACCTTGTCAACTGGACGGACCACGGAACCATCTACGCCGCCGGGCGTGACGGCGCTGCTACCTGGGCGAACAATTCGTGGGCGCCTGCTGCCGCCTGCAAGGAAATTGACGGCAAAATGAAGTTTTTCCTGTATTTTGCTAACAGCGCCGGAGGCATCGGCGTCCTGAGCGCGGATTCCCCGGTTGGACCGTTTACCGACCCGCTTGGAACTGCACTGATTTCCCGCTCCACTGAAAACTGCAGTGATGTCACATGGCTCTTTGACCCCGCCGTGCTTGTCGATGACGACGGGCGCGCCTACCTCTATTTTGGCGGCGGTATCCCGGGGGAGGAATACGCCCACCCAAACACAGCGCGCGCCGTGGAACTTGGCGAAGATATGACCAGCATCGTCGGCACCCCGGTTTCCATCGATGCACCGTATCTGTTTGAGGATTCCGGCATTAACAAAATCGGGGATACCTATTACTATTCCTACTGCACAAACTGGAATGTCGATGAGGGCGGCGCGGCAGAATATGGCATCAGAAATGCGCATATCGCCTATATGACCAGCGATTCCCCGCTCGGACCGTTCACCTTCAAAGGCTCCATCATGAAAAACCCGGGGGAATTTTTCGGCTGCTACGGCAACAACCACCACTGCATGTTTGAATTTAACGGCCAATGGTATATGACCTACCACACACAGGTGTTAGAGCGCAGCATGGGGTTTGACAAGGGGTACCGCTGCACCCAGATTGATACGGTCACGGTCGGCGGGGATGGCACAATTGCCCCGGTTACCATGACAAAGGCGGGCGTTATCAGCACAGGATATTTAAACCCTTATGAAAAAGTGGAGGCGGAAACCATGCAGAGCATGGGAGGCATAGAAACGACGCAGCACGGCCCACAAAGCACGTATTTTGGCTCCGGCAACATGGTTGTTACAGGAATAAAGACAGGTTCCTGGCTTATGGTATCCGGCGTGGATTTCGGGGAAGCGGATGCCGGCAACACCGTTTCCTCCAGCAATGCAATGACCTTTACTGCAAGCGTGCGCGCACAGGAAGGTGCATACGGCATCATCAAGGTGTGTCTTGATTCCCCGGACAATGAAGCAATTGCTTTCCTTGAAATCACGCCGGACGGCACGGGGGACTTCCGCGAACAAAGCTGCGCGCTTACTGCCCCGGTTTTTGGTTCCCACAAGCTCTGCCTCGTATTTTACGGGGAGGACTATGACTTGGACTACTGGTATTTCCAGTAAGAACGCCACACATTTTAAGAAAGGAAACATAGACAATGGCTTTTAATCCCATTTTAAAACTTGATTACCCCGATGTTGACGTGATACGTGTGGAAGACACCTATTACATGATTAGCACCACCATGTATTTCATGCCGGGCGGTGTCATTCTGCGCTCCTACGACTTAACCCACTGGGAAATTGCCTCCTACGTCTTTGACGCGCACGACGACACGCCCGCAGCGCGCCTTGAGGAAGGTAAGAATATTTATGGGCAGGGGATGTGGGCGGCATCCCTGCGCTGCCACAAAGGGATTTTTTATGTCTGCTTTGTCGCGAACGACACGCACAAAACCTACCTCTACCGCGCCGAAAATATCGAAGGTCCCTGGACAAAGCAGCAGATTGCAGGCTTTTACCACGACTGCTCCCTCCTTTTTGACGATGACGGCCGCACCTATATCGTCTACGGCAACACCGATATTTACCTGACGGAGCTAAACGAAGACCTTTCCGCTCCAAAAGAAGGCGGCCTGCACCGTCTGCTTGTCTCCGACAACCGCAGCAAAGTCGGGCTCGGCTATGAGGGCTCCCATATCTACAAAATCAACGGGAGATATTATCTGTTCCTGATTCACTGGCCGAACCACGGAACGCGCCGCCGCACCGAAGCATGCTTTGTTTCCGATTCCCTAAACGGCACCTTTGTCGGCAGGGATGTGGTGGATGACGACATGGATTATTTCAATGCGGGCGTCGCACAGGGCGGCATTGTCGATACGCCCGACGGACATTGGTACGCAATGCTTTTTCAGGATTACGGTGCGCTTGGGCGCATCCCGGTATTAGTTCCTGTTATCTTCCAAAACGGCTTTCCGGTCTTTGGGAACCCTTCCACACATTCCGGGAAAGTCCCGAAAAAAGTCAAATCAACGAGCACAAGGCCAGGCTACCACTACGCGCCGCTGTACGGCGGGGATGATTTTTGTTACACGCCGGATGCGGATGGGAAATTCCATCTGAAATCCTTCTGGCAGTGGAACCATATCCCGGACAATTCCCTTTGGGGCATCGGCGCACACAGCTACAACATCAAGAGCGGGAAGCTTTGCAGCAACCTGACACAGGCGGTCAATACATTGACACAGCGTCTTGTTGGAGGGGTGAGCACCGTAACCGTCACATTGGACGGCAGCGGCTTAGCGGACGGCGATTTCGCCGGGTTGTGCGCCCTGCAGGGGTGCTACGCCTTTATCGGATTAACAAAGGAGGCGGGGAAATATTATATTGTAACACACGAGCGAACCCCCGGCACGCCGTCCAATCCCTCCAGCGGCGAAACAAACTATGACAGCACGGAAACCGCAAGAATTTCTGCGGACTCCCCATTTGTCACCCTGCGGCTTTGTGCATGCTTTCGCAACATGCAGGATACGGTTGAATTTTCCTATCAGGACCCAGAAAAATATGCCGCCTCTTCCAAAACGGAGCCGGACATTGCCAGGACCTTTACTTCACTTGGCCAGCCGCACAAGCTCTATTTTATGCTTGACCACTTCACCGGATGCCGGGCAGGGCTTTTTCTGTATTCCACAAAGACAAGCGGGGGTTCTGCCGCATTTTCCCATTTCTTGTTTGATGCGGAAGAATAAAACCGCCGCATAATGCCCCCGCAGCCTTCATATACTGATTCCAAACAGGATTGAGGTTGCGGCGGGCATGATAGCCCCTGCAAGGGGGCATATGAAAAACAAACTTATTTTAGGAACTTTATTTCTGACAATCACCGGGTTTATCACCCGAATCATCGGTTTTTTTTACCGGATTTTCCTTTCCAACGCGCTCGGTGCCCGGCTGCTTGGCATTTACCAGCTCATCTTTCCGGTCTATGGCATCTGCTTTACAATATTTGCCTCCGGCATTCAGACCGCCATCTCAAAACAGGTCGCAGAAAAGGAAATCAATGGAGATTCGCATGAAATCCGCCGCACATTAAGCTGCGGCATCCTTCTGTCCGTATCCAGTGCCGTTCTCATGTCGGTTCTGGTCTTTTTGGGTGCGCCTTTTATCGCAGAAACCTTCTTAAAAGAGCCGGAATGCGCCAAAAGCCTGCGCCTGCTCGCCCTATCCTTCCCGTTCTGCGGGATTACCTCCTGCATCCACGGCTATTGCTACGGCATGAAAAAATCCTTCCTGCCTGCCACCTCACAGCTTGCGGAGCAGAGTATGCGCGTAGTTTTCCTCTACACGGTCTCCGTTTCCATCCCAGTTACCTGCGAGCTTGCCATCGTTGCACTCGTTGCCGGGGAGCTTACCTCCTGTTTGTACTGCGCGGTTGGGAACGCGGTGTTAAAAAGAAAACTGCGCGCCACCCTTCCTACAACCGGAGCGCTTTCCTCACAGCCTGGCCATGTGGCAGAAGCGCAAACCCAGCACGTACATAAAAAAGACAGCCGCATCTTAAAAAAGCTCCTTGCAATGAGCCTTCCTCTGACCACCAACCGTCTTTTCATCAATGTCCTGCATAGCTTCGAGGCATTTTTAGTTCCGCTTGCGCTGCGCCGTTACGGGCTCTCGCGCGACGAAGCACTGAGCATTTTCGGCATTATGAGCGGCATGACCATGTCCTTTTTAATGTTTCCGGGAACGCTGACCAATTCGCTCTCCGTCCTGCTCCTTCCGGTTATCTCCGAATCCGCTGCCAGGGACAATACTCGCGCACTCTCTCGCTCTGCCGCCGCCGCAGTCAAATACAGCGTGTTGCTCGGCGTATGTGCTGGCTTTGCCTTCTTCTTCTTCGGGAGGGAGCTCGGCATCACCGTATTTTCGGAAGAGCGGGCGGGCAGCTACCTTGTTAATCTTTCCTTCCTCTGCCCGCTTTTGTATGTCTCAACTACCTTTTCCAGCATTTTAAACGGGCTTGGGAAAATGAACCTTACCTTCCTCTCCTCCGTGCTCGGCCTTTCCCTGCGCGTTGTACTGTTTGCCACGCTCATCCCGCGCCTTGGCATTTACGGGTATTTTATCAGCCTTTTGGCCAGCCAGCTGTTTCTCACGCTGTTCGATTTAATTCTCGTAAGAAAAAGCATCCGCTTCCCGTTCGATGCCGTCAATACGTTGCTCAAGCCCTCCGTTATCCTGCTTGCCACCGCGTCGTTTTTTCTGCGCCTGTATGAATTTCTTGCGGCGCAGACTTCGTTCTCCCATCTTTTGTTGCTGGCAGGCTGCGGCTTTGTGTTTGTTTTTGCCGTACTGGGATTGTTCCTTGCAACCGGCGTATGCAAAAGGGGGGAGCTTACGGGGGCGGAATAAGGTCATCCCACCTGTATTTCCATCACCATCATCCGGTACGCTTTTCCTTCCGCTAAGGAAAACGGCCAGATAATATCCAGATAATTCTCAAAAGAAATACTTCCGCGCGCTGCCCGGCGTTTCACATCCTCCGCCGCCTGCCACGCGCCCGAAACATGGGATTCCGGCACGGCATACCATATCCCATCCTCGCAGACCGCGCGGCTTACCTCACAGCCGATGAATGCTTTTCTTTTCGTGGCGGAGAGGATAATTTCATTGAGCCGCTCCGATAAAAATGTGCTCTCCCGCTCCATGCAGACAAGCAGTTTTTCTTTCATATCCTGCCATCCCTGTTCCCAAAAACCGCCGCATATGCCATGGTTGTCCCCGCGCCAAAATCCTTCTTTTTTCCGCAGATATGCTTCTATAGCATCCAACAGCCATGCGGGCACATTTCCGAGCTGGCTGTGCACGCCGAGCGCGACCGTGTAATCATATGTTTCCTGTGGCAGTTCCGGAATATGGGCACGGCTTTTTTCGTACATCCCGGACAGCTCGTCCTGCGCTTTTTGGTACATCCGTGACAATATTGCGTCGGCATCCCTATCTGGCCATGGCGGCTTCCCAGTTTTCTTTTCTGCTGCCGCAAAAGCATAAAAATACAGGCTTTCCACGATTTGCAGCATCGCATCCGCAAACGCAATATAATCCCCGTCCGCGATTCCGACGAAATCCACCGGGAACATGTTAAGGGCCGCGGACATTCCCGTTTTTTCGCAGGAAATTTTCTCTCCGCATAAAAATTTTCCTGCATCCCGCAAAAGGGCTTCCCGCATCGCAGCCTCGTCGATATCAAACAACGCCACCCGTGAAAAATGCCCCAAAAACTTTGGCAGCGAAAGGTCATTTAAACGGCCTGCGCCGAAAATGGCAAGACTTGTTCCCGGGATACTGTTTTCAATAATATTCTCCGTCACCTGCGCGCGGTAGGAACGCCATGCATCCCATGCATCCGGAATTTTTTGTGAGGCGCGGAATGCCGCCAGAAATTTTTGTGCCTGATTCCCTGCAAACATTGTTTTTACATCCTCCCATGCTCCCGGCTATAATAATTCATATTTATTTTTTTCCCGGAAAATTCTTCTACCCTTAATTTTCTGTCGGCCCGGTCTTTGGTATCCCAAAAATCCGCTCCGTATTCTCCTTCGCTGCCCGCACCAAGGTTTCTTCCGTGACCTTCATATATTTCGCAAGCTCCCTTGCAACATAGACAATATTCTGCGGCACATTCGTCCGCGAAAGTCCCTCTACGCCCCTTGGCGTTAAATATGGCGCGTCCGTCTCAATCAGGATTCGCTCAAGCGGAATGGCACGCACCGCCTCGCGCAGCTGCCCGGCGCGCCTCTCATCGCAAATCCACCCGGTAATCCCGATGGAAAAACCCATCGAAAGATAGCGCTCCACGGTTGCCCGGTTTCCGGTAAAACAGTGCACCACGGAACGTTGACAGATTTCCGGATGTTTTTTAAAACGCGCCACAAAATCCTCCGCCGCCGAGCGCTCATGCAAAAACAATGGCTTGTTCCATTTTTCTGCCAGAACAATATGTTTTTCCAGACAGCGAATCTGGTTTTCTTTTGTCGAAAACATCCGGTCATAGTCCAGTCCGCATTCCCCAACGGCAACAATTTTTTCATTTTCCGCCACGATTTTCTCAATCAGCGCGAAATCCTCCTGCTTTGCCGCATCCGCGTTGTGCGGATGGATTCCCGCCGTTCCGTATGCGGTGTGCGTCTGGATAAACGTGTTGATTTTCTCATTTTCTTTCCGGTCCGTTCCGGTTAAAATACATGCCACACCACACTCCATCGCGTCGCGGATGATTTTTTCCGGGTCAGGAAACTGCCTGCAGAACAAATTCAGACCAATATCATAATATTTTATTTGCATAAATCCACCACCTCAAAATATCCCGCGTCAACTTTTCCGGTAAGCCAGACACCGTTTGCTGACAGATAAAATTTCCTCCCATCCTGATGCATTTTTCCACTGTGCACCTTTAATACAACGGGTTTTCCATGGCGCTGCCCAACGGTTTTCGCCGTTTCTATATCTTTTGAAAGATGTACATACAAACGGCTCATCGGTTTTAGCCCCTCCTTCATGATACTGTCAAGAAAGCGTGTTGCGGTTCCGTGGTACAAAATTTCCGGCGGCTTTTCCTCCTTTAGCTCCACATCCACCGGAATGCTGTGCCCCTGGTTTGCACGAATCAGGGTTTTGTCCGGACTGAAGCTGTAACGCTGTTTTTGGTCCGTCGCCACAATTTCCGCAAGCATTTCTTTGTCAATTTCCCTTCCGGTTTTGCATATCCCTTCCAACAACTCATCCACGTTTGCCCATCCATGCTCATCCAGAGAAATCCCTGCCGCATCCGGATTATGCCGCAGCACCAGACTGAGGAATATGCTCAGCTTATCCTGTTTTCCCATTAAAAAAACTCCTTTCCTGCAAAAAAACTGGTAACTGTTTTCTATCTTACCATCATTTTATTTCTCCGTCAAGAAACACAAAAACCATCCGGAAAATTAGAGCGCGCCGTCAACCAGTTAAACCGTGATAAAGTGCATCAAAAAATGGAAATCATATTGGACGTGAAGCAGTTATATTATCAGAAATTTTGCAGCATGAATGATTATATTAACATTATCCCGTTGGGGGTGGAATATCTGTGACGGCGGCAAAGCAGCTAAATTCCATGTGCATCTCCATGCACATTTTCGCGCCCCTGCGCATAAAAAAGGCTGCGGCATGGTTTTTATCATACCGCAGCCCTTCTTCCGTTTTAAAATATCAGAAAATAACCCGTACCGTTCATTTTTTTCCTTTACTTCCACTCATACGGCGTACTCTGATAGACCAGATAATTAATCCAGTTTGTGTAAAGTGCGTTCGCGTGTGAGCGCCACATCAAAAGCGGGCGGCAGGAAGCATCGTCATCCGGATAATAATTTTGCGGTACTGCAATTTCAAGCCCTTTTCCGATATCACGCTGGTATTCTTTGTCTAAGGTCATGCGGTCATATTCCGGATGCCCCATCACAAAAACCTGCCTGCCATCGTGCGTCATGCACAAAAATACGCCCGCTTCCTCCGACTCCGCCAGAATTTTAAGCTCGCTACACGCCGCAATGTCCTGCTTTGCCACCTCGGTATAGCGCGAGTGCGGCGCGTAAAAAAAATCGTCAAAGCCGCGCACAAGCGGCTCCCTGCGCATCAGGACGCGGTGTTTGTAAATGCCGGAGAGCTTTTTCCCAAGTTTATGGTTTTTCATCCCGAAATGATAGTACAGCCCTGCCTGCGCGCCCCAGCAGACATGGAGTGTGGAGGTGACATTTTTCCTGCTCCATTCCATAATCTGCTTTAATTCCTCCCAGTAGGTGACTTCCTCAAATTCCATCATTTCCACGGGTGCCCCGGTGATAATCAGACCGTCAAATTTCCGCTTCCTGATATCTTCAAAAGTCAAATAAAATTTGTCCAGATGGCTCGTCGCCGTATTATGCCCGACATAGCTTGAAGTGGTTAAAAAAGTCACATCCAGCTGCAGCGGCGTATTGGACATGCTGCGCAGCAGCTGTACTTCCGTGTCCTCCTTTAACGGCATGAGATTTAAAATCGCAATCTGCAGCGGCCGGATATCCTGATGCTGCGCGCGCGTCTCATCCATCATAAATATATTTTCGTCCTCCAGGATTTTTTTTGCTGGAAGGTCGCTTTGCACCTTAATCGGCATACCATCCCCCTCTTTGATTCCATTTATAATTTATGCGTTCCGGGTGGGATTTTTGTTTTGCACTTTCCCGGTTTCAAATCTCACCCAAGCATCTTCAAAAATTCTTCTTCCGTCAAAATCGGAATATCCAGTTCCTTCGCTTTTTTATTTTTCGACGAATTCGAAAGGCTGTCATTGTTAATCAGATAGCTCGTTTTCGCCGTCACCGACCCGGTCACTTTGCCGCCCTCCCGCTCAATCACTTCCTTAAGTTCGTTGCGGTTTGCAAAATGCTCCACGGAACCTGTGATAACAAAAACCTTTCCGGCAAATTTCTCCCCTACGGTCTCCTCGGCGGCAAAATGGACTTCCTTTAACAAATCATCCACAATCTTCCCGTTCTCCGGTTTTTCAAAAAACGCCGCCATCGAATCCGCAATCACTTCACCGATTCCCTCGATTTCAACCATTTCCTCCCGGCTTGCGCGCCTTACCTTCTCGATGTCATTGTCAAACTGCCTGCAGATTAGCTTCGCGTTTGCCAGACCGATATTTAAAATGCCAAGGCTGTAGACAAATTTCGCCACGCTGACCTCGCGCGCCTTCTCGATGGATGCCATTAGGTTTTGGTAGGATTTTTCCCCGAAGCCTTCCATCTGCGTAATCTGCTCGCGGTAGCGGTCAAGATGGAACAAATCCGCAGGCTCTGCCAGCATATGCTCATCGATGAATTTTTCTAACGTTGCCTCTGAAAGCCCCTCGATATTCATTGCGTCACGGCTTACAAAATGGGTGAACTGCTTGATTTTTTTCGCCGGGCATTCCTCGTTGATGCAGTAGAGGGTTTTCGTCTCGTTCTCTTCCTTAATATGGGTTGGTCTCCCGCAAACCGGGCAGGTTTCCGGAATTTTTACATTGTTGCTGCGCGTTAAATTATCCGCAAGCTGCGGGATAATCATGTTTGCTTTGTAGACCGTCACCGTATCCCCGATGCCAAGCTCCAACCCTTCCATTATACTGATATTATGAAGGCTCGCGCGCGAAACGCTCGTCCCCTCAAGCTCCACCGGCTCAAAAATTGCAACCGGATTGATTAACCCCGTGCGCGAAGGGCTCCACTCGATTTCCAAAAGCTTTGTCTCGCGCACCTCGTCGCGCCATTTAAAAGCGATGGAATGGCGCGGGAATTTCGCGGTGCGCCCGAGGGATTCCCCGTAGGCAATGTTATTGTAGGTCAGCACCAGCCCATCCGAAGGGAAGTCATTTTTCTCAATTTTGCCCTCAAAGGCCTGTACCGCCTCCTTGACCGTCTGCGCCGTGACCAGACACTCCTCGACCGTGTCAAAGCCCTGCGCGCACAGCCATTCCATCTGCTCGCTCCTTGTCACAAATTTTACCGGTTCATCTTCTTTTTGTGCGCTTACTAAAGTAAATGCAAAGAAATGGACATTGCGTTTTGCCGTGATTTCGTTGTTTAACTGGCGCACCGAACCGGAACAGAGGTTACGCGGGTTTTTATAGCGCGCGTCTATGTCCGCAATCCCGGCGTTGATTTTTTCAAAATCCGAATATTTTATGACTGCCTCGCCGCGCAGGATAAGCTCCCCGGAAAATGGCAGGGTAAGCGGGATGTTCTTAAATACTTTCGCGTTGTTTGTGATAATCTCACCGACCTCGCCGTTCCCCCTTGTCGCCGCCTGGAATAATTTTCCGCCACGGTACGTCAGTACAATGGTCAGCCCGTCTAACTTCCATGAAAGGACGCCTTCCTGCCCATTCAGCCATTCGGCAAGGGCTTGCGGCTCCTTGGTTTTGTCCAGGGAAAGCATCGGGCTCTCATGCCGCACCTTCGGCAGCTCCGAAAGTACCTCGTAGCCTGCGCGAACCGTCGGGCTGTCCGCCATGACAATCCCGGTCTCCTCCTCGAGCGCCTTTAGCTCGTCATAGAGCCTGTCATATTCAAAATTGCTCATAATTTCGCGGTCTTCCTGCTCATAGGCATACGCCGCGCGGTTTAACTGTTCGGTCAGTTCCCTGATTCTTTGTTTTTTTTCTTCCATGCTGCACCATCCTTATGATTTGCTCTGTTTTTGCGGTTATTATTTTTTCCCTGTGCGGCGTTTTTGAAAAGCGCCCTGCTTCTTCGTTGTCCAGCCTGCGCCTTTTATGTTGGTTTTTGCGCGGTCAGGCTTTGTATCCTGCGCGGGGCGCTGCTTTTGTGCCGCTTTCTTTTGCTCCCCCGCAAAGCTTTTCCCTTTTCTGGCATGTGGTTTTCCTTGTGTTCCCCCGCTCTGCCATTCCTCCTTCTTTTCCATGAAATTCTGCTTCTTTACAGGCTTTCCCGGCATCTGCTTTACAATCGCAATCCCCTCCGGCGGCATATCCTCCGCCGCGCCGTGCGCGCCTGCTGTCTGCGCAGGCTCATTTGAGGAATTCTCCAGCATCTCATTTAGCCCCTCAAGCTCCCACTCTGTCAGGTTGCGCCATGTCCCGGTCTTTAACCTGCCCAGTTTGATGTTCATAATGCGCACGCGCTGCAGGGCGCGCACACGGTAATCAAAATGCTCGCACATCCGGCGTATCTGGCGGTTTAACCCCTGCGTTAATACAATGCGGAACGTCATTTTGTCAAGCTGCTCCACAAGACATGGCTTTGTCACCGTGTCAAGGATAGGCACACCGCCCGCCATGCCCTTTAAGAATTCCGCCGTGAGCGGCTTGTTTACCTGCACGATATATTCCTTCTCATGCCCGTTTCCTGCGCGCAGTATTTTATTTACGATTTCTCCGTCATTCGTCAGCAGAATCAGCCCCTCGGAGTCCTTATCCAGACGCCCAACCGGGAAAATGCGTGAGCCATAATTGATATAATCAACAATATTATCCGGTTCCCTAGTGTCGGCGGTGCACACAATCCCCTTCGGCTTGTTGAACGCAATCAGAACCATGCGCTCCTCCTTTACCGCCTCCCTGCCCTGAACCGTAACCTTCTGTCCCGGCGCCACTTTGCTGCCCATCACGGCAGGAATACCGTCAATCAGCACCTTCCCCGCAGCAATGAGCACATCCGCCTCCCTGCGCGAGCAGATTCCCGCGTCGCTTAAATATTTATTGATACGGGTCTGTCCTCCCACGTCCGTGCTGCCAAAATAATCCTTCGTAAGCTTTGCCATATTCATTCTTCCTTTCGGTGTATCCCTTACCAAATATATGTGTTCCCAGACGGAACCATCGCCAAGATACCTATGTAACAGAATATCACTTTCGGGTGACATTTTCAATTAGAAATAAAAAAATTCCGCATTTCCCCCTTGAAGCTTGCTTCATATTGTGATATGCTTAAACTATCATATTGCGACAAAGAGACGCGCATACAGCGCATTTTATATAGAGAGGTTTCCAAATGACACATTTTGAAGAAGAAGAAAACCGCCTGACAAAGGTTTTGTTTGCCTTGCCGGTGCTATTGCTGATATCTTTTACTGTTTTCGACATTTTAGATGTTTTTCCGACGGTTTCCGACAGCTTAAAGTTTTCCGGTATTGTATTGTGTTTCCTGTATACAGTATCATTTCTGTTTCTTTACAACACAGATTCTGACCGCGTTACACTGATGTTATCCATGCTCTTTGCGGCCGCGGCCGATGTGTTCCTTCTTTTTACGTCGGAATACCTCATCGGCATTCTCCTGTTCTGTATGGTGCAGGAATTCCACAGCATACGCCTTCTTTGTATCCACCGCTCCATCGTGCGGATAAATGGCAGGATTACCACCTCCTACCGCAATTACAAAATCTGGAAGGCGCTGCTTTTGCAGAATTTTATCCAGCTTCTTCCGGTTGCCGGTATTGTTGCTGCGGGACTGCTGCTTGAAAAAAAAGATTTCCCTATCCTGGCAGCCGCCCTGTTCTACGCCATCGGTTTCATCTGGAACCTGATTCGCGCTTTTTCCATCAGCCGTGATGTCCGTTTGTTGGACGATATGCAGCCGCTGCGCTGTTACGCTTTTGGGATGCTGTTGTATTTTATCTGTGATGTGTTGTTGGTCATTGTTACTTTGTCTGCCTATGTGCCATTTCTTTTTGTACTGGCGGACTACACAAAGTACATCCGGCTCTTTATCTGGCCATTTTACTTAACCGGCATGACCATGGTTGCCATCAGCGGGGCGCGGCGGCAAAGCTTCTACTCCTGACATTTCTGCTCCTGACATTATATGCAAAGGGTGCTGCAAATAATTTTGCAGCACCCTATTTACTTTTTCCTTGTTTTGTGTCCATGTTTTTTTCTGCCCCCACGCCTGATTTTTTGAACATTTTTTAACTTGACCTGTCTTCAAACCCGCTCTGCGGGCAGTTTGGCGCGATTTTTTCCATTTGCTTGCCCTGTGCATTTTCCACAAGATTTTGCATCCTTTTTCTCCACATCCACGCCGCTTTTTTCCTTGCGGGATTCTGTTTTTTATGCTAAACTTAAAAAGCACAGGGGAGATTCCTGTTCTCTGAATTTTCTAAATTTCTGTCCGGTACGTACCCACATGAAAAAAAACATATTTTAAGGAGGATGAATGAACATTACAGAGCAAAGTTATAATGATTTCTTTTTTGATTTGTCCAGGGGGCTGCTGCGTGAGTTGGGCTCCGGCTACGAGACAAGGGCAATCACAAACACAAAAAACAATGGTATTTTAAGGAATGGCATCCTGATTCGCAGGGAGAATGAGGCCACGGCACCGGCAATCTATCTGGACGAATACTACAGGGATTTCCGCACCGGGAAATGCTTGAGCGACATTATCCGCCAGGTGCTCTACACATACCATGGAAGCGCGGATGAATCCAAACAGCAGTTCTTTCAGGATATCGATTTTTCGCCGGAGGCAATGCGGGATAAGGTTGTTTTGCGCATCGTCAATTACGAGCGGAATGCTGCCTTGCTGCACACAATGCCACACATCCGCATCTTTGACCTTGCCATTGTTTTCCATTTCATGGTATATCAGGACGAGGACGGCATTGGCACGGTGAAATTCACAAAAGAACATTTTGGGGCTTTTTCGGATTCCTCGGACAAAAAAACACCGATTTTAACAACAATTGACGAATTGTACCGGCTGGCATTGGAGAACACGCAGAGGCTTTTCCCGGTTAAACTAAGTGCACTCGATGATGTATTGGAAGCGCTCCTCGCCCAAAAAGGAGCCCCGCCCATCCCATTTTCTACAAGCTGCTCCGACGCG
Source organism: uncultured Lachnospiraceae bacterium (assembly GCA_910579615.1). Lineage (GTDB taxonomy): Bacteria > Bacillota > Clostridia > Lachnospirales > Lachnospiraceae > RGIG4057. The sequence goes on from CAJTUA010000001.1 coordinate 282,444, forward strand.
GACGCTGCCAGGGGAAAGCTTTTTGTTCTTTCCAATATGTGCGGAATCAACGGTTCTGCCTGCATTTTGTATCCGGGGATTCTGACGCAGCTTACAAATTACTTCCAGTCTGATTTCTATATTTTGCCTTCGAGTATCCATGAGTTACTTCTTCTTCCGATATCGGATGCATTCCAGCCAGAGGAATTAAACGACATGATCCGCGAAATCAATCTGACACAGGTTCCGGCGGAAGAAGTGCTCTCCGACCGCGCCTACCATTCGAAGGACTTCCAACAAATGCTCCGGTCACCGGGTGTGGTGTAATCCCTTTTGGCTGTGGCCGCAAAACAGGGAAGCTGTGTGGTCACACAGCTTCCCTGTTTTATTTTCCTTACTATGGGCAGTTAAGGTATGTCTGGAAACTGTGTTCTGTGCGCCCCGCAAGACGCAGTTTCCAGACATACCTAAGGCTCACTCACCCCCGCCCGTCTCCTGCGAAAGCCGCGCAAAGAAATCACGCAGCGCTTCATCCGAAGTGATTGCCTCCTCCAAACGTGCATTGACATCCTCAATCAATGCCATGACATCCGGCGCGGAACGCAGCGCCTGGTAATACGCTTCCTCCTCCTGCGTAAAGCTGTCCCCATGCAGATACAGCTTTGGCTTCCCGCTCTCATCGTATTTGATGAAAAGCTGGTCGATGGACGGTGCATAGGTATCAATCGTGGCAACCTCCACGTCATTCTGCACGTATACCACATAGTCAATTTCCCCGGCACCAAGTTTTGCGTAGCACTTCAGGTTATGGTATGCAACAATATACTCCACGCGCCGGTTCGCAAGCTGCTCGTCCAGCTCGGCGTTGTCATAAAACAGCGCGCGGTATTCCTCGGCAGTCCCGTTCAGGCGCACGGCAAAATAATTTTCTACAAATTCAACAATGTCATCCGGCACTTTCTCCAAAAGCACGTTTGCCTCCGGGGCAAGCGTCGGAACCGGGGTCGGAGTTGGAAGCGGGGTAGCGGCAAACGTCGGCGTCGGGTTCGTGGCAGATTCCGACGCAGCTAAGAACGCTGCGGATGCGGCATCCTTTCCCAGTTTTTCCAGGAACTCTCCCTCAAAAATAAGCCCGGGCAGCGCATTGGCCTGCTCTTCTTCCTTCTGGGTTCCACCCATCCCCCCGCTGTTGATGGGAAATGTAACCATCCCAACCCCCATCACCAGCGTGACCAGATAAAAGGTTAGCTTCTTAGATTTGTTTCTCATATAATTTCACCAATAACCAATCCATACAGGTTTCTTTGCAACGAAAATGGAAATCTATTCTCAACGTTTTGTGAAAGCGCACCATAATATACTGCCTGCGGCACGCACGAATAATTAAATGAAATAAAAAATGCACCTGATAGGATTCGAACCTACGACACCCGGCTTCGGAAGCCGGTGCTCTATCCAACTGAGCTACAGATGCATACTACGTTATGGAATATTGAATTGTGAAAGACCTCAATGCTGTTATTATATCTTATTTTCCCTGTTTTGTAAAGGAGAAATTTTTAACACTTGAATTTTTTTCCACTTTTAATCATATTATAGTATCTTCTTCGAACACGCTGCCCTGCGGGGCATTCATGCGATTCGCAAAAGAAAAGGCAGGAAATATTAAATACAACCTGCCTTTTTTGTATATTCCGTACCCTTACAGACTATTTCGACAAAAATTCGTCAATCCCTTTCGCCGCCGCTTTTCCAGCGCCCATCGCAAGGATTACGGTTGCCGCCCCGGTCACGGCGTCGCCGCCTGCATAGACTCCCGCCTTGCTCGTCTGCCCGTTTTCTTCCTGCGCGATGATACATTTGTGACCATTGGTTTCAAGTCCCTTTGTCGTTGCGGAAATAAGCGGGTTCGGGCTCGTTCCAAGTGACATAATAACCGTGTCAAGCTCCAATTCAAACTCTGAGCCTGCCTTTTCGACCGGGCGTCTCCTGCCGGACGCGTCCGGCTCGCCAAGCTCCATCTCCACGCAGACCATACCGCGCACCCAGCCGTTTTCATCGACAAGGATTTCCTTCGGGTTCGTCAGAAGGTTAAATATAATGCCCTCCTCCTTCGCGTGATGCACTTCCTCCACACGCGCCGGAAGCTCTGACTCACCGCGGCGGTATACGATATGCACCTGTGCACCCAGGCGCAGTGCCGTCCTCGCGGCATCCATCGCCACATTGCCGCCGCCGACAACCGCCACCTTCTTACCGTGGAAAATCGGCGTGTCGTAATCGTCAAGGTATGCCTTCATCAGGTTATTCCTCGTTAAAAATTCATTTGCCGAGAACACGCCATTGGCGTTTTCCCCCGGGATTCCCATGAATTTCGGAAGTCCGGCACCGGAACCAATAAATACTGCCTCAAAGCCTTCCTCATTGATTAGCTCGTCAATCGTTGTGGACTTGCCAATCACAACATTCGTTTCAATCCTGACCCCGAGCGATTTCACATTCTCAATCTCAGCAGCAACAACGGTCTGTTTCGGGAGGCGGAATTCCGGAATGCCGTACACAAGCACGCCGCCCGGTTCGTGCAGCGCCTCAAAAATCGTTACATCGTAGCCTTCTTTCGCAAGCTCGCCCGCACAGGTCAGGCCCGCAGGTCCTGAACCAATCACGGCAACCTTCTTTCCCTTCTTTTCTGCCGCCCCCTGCGGACGGATGCCGTTCTCCCTCGCCCAGTCCGCCGTAAAGCGCTCAAGCTTTCCGATGGAAACCGCGTCGCCCTTGATGCCGCGGATACATTTTGCCTCGCACTGGCTCTCCTGCGGACAGACGCGCCCGCAGATTGCCGGGAGCGCGGAATACATGGAAAGCACCTTGAAGGAATCTTCCATTTTGCCCTCCTCGATTGCGCGGATAAAACCCGGAATGTCGATGTTGACCGGACATCCTTTCTGGCACTGCGGATTCTTGCATTTTAAGCAGCGGGAGGCCTCCGCCACCGCTTCTTCCATATTGTAGCCTAAGCATACCTCCTCAAAATTCGCCGCGCGAACCGACGGTTCCTGTTCTCTGACGGGTACCCTCTTTAATACATCAACTTCCATCAATCTTCACCATAGCCTTTCTGGATATTTATACCCCTACACACGCTTCAACCGCACTGCCCACAGCCGCCGTGGTGCGTCGCGCCTTCTTTTTCGCGCAGAATGGCGCGGCCTTCTTCCGTTTTGTACATCTGTGCGCGCTTCATTGCCTCATCAAAATTTACCAAATGTCCGTCAAACTCCGGTCCGTCCACACAGGCAAATTTTACTTCGCCGCCGACACTAAGACGGCATGCACCGCACATGCCCGTTCCGTCCACCATAATCGGGTTCATGCTGACAACGGTTTTTATCCCGAGTTCCTTTGTCAGAAGGCTTACAAATTTCATCATAATCAGCGGTCCGATTGCAATTACAAGGTCGTAGGTCTTTCCCTCACTGACCAGATTCTTAATCTTGTCGTTGACATTCCCATGGAAGCCGTAGGAGCCATCGTCCGTTGTCACGTAGACATTGCCCGCCACCGCCTTCATCTCCTCCTCTAAGATAACCAGGTCTTTATTTCTTGCACCAATAATGCAGTCCGCAAAAACCCCCTGGCTGTGCAGCCATTTTACCTGTGGGTAAACCGGAGCTGTCCCAACGCCCCCCGCCACAAAGAGGATTTTCTTCTTTTTGAGTTCCTCAGCCGGCTCGTCAATCAGCTCCGACTTACAGCCGAGCGGTCCTGTGAAATCGCGCAGGAAATCCCCCTCATTATACTCTGCCATCATCTTTGTGGAGGCACCGATTGCCTGCACAACAATTGTCACCGTACCTGCCGCCGCATCATAATCGCATATGGTAAGAGGAATGCGCTCCCCTTTTTCATCCATTTTCACAATGACGAACTGTCCCGGATAGCAATTTGCCGCCACGCGCGGCGCTTTTACATCCATCAGGAAAATCGTATCCGACAGAAATTTCTTTTTCGTAATCTCGTACATACATTCCTCTCCTATTCCACATTTCGCTCTCACTGCCGTATTTTTTCGCACCCGGCAGCATGTTATGGCACGGATGCCATTCTCATTCATTATACAACCGGAAAGAAGAAAAAGCCAGCTTTTTACGCTTCCTTCTGGTTAATATAATTCATCAGCCCTTCCGCCTGAATGATTTTCTGCATAAATTCCGGGAATGCCTGCCCTTTGAATTCCTGCCCGCTTGTGCGGTCATAAATCATGCCGGTATCAAAATCAATCTCCACCTCATCCCCCGCCGCAATTGCCTTTGCCGCCTCCGGACACTCGATGATGGGCAGCCCGATGTTGATTGCATTGCGGTAGAAAATACGCGCGAAGGTCTCGGCAATGACACACGCGATGCCGGATGCCTTGATTGCAATCGGGGCGTGCTCCCTCGAAGAGCCGCAGCCAAAATTCTTGTTTGCTACCATGATATCGCCCGGCTTTACGCGGTTTACAAAGTCTGCATCAATGTCCTCCATGCATTTTTTTGCGAGCTCCTTCGGGTCGGAGGAGTTCAGATATCTTGCCGGGATGATAACGTCCGTATCCACATTGTCCCCGTATTTGTGTACTGTTCCATGTGCTCTCATATTATAAAAATCACCCTTTCTTATTCTAAGTTCCGCAGATTACCTCCCCGGCACCCTTACCGTGGAAGACCTTTCCTACGCTTCGCTCCTGAAATGTCTTCCCGGCGCCGTTTACGGTATTCTGCTGTTTTTCTGAGTTCCGCAGATTACCTCCCCAAGTTTATAACCCAAGCGCTGCCGGCTCACTGATTTTCCCGGTTACTGCGGATGCTGCTGCCACTGCCGGGCTTGCTAAGTACACCTCGGATTCCACATGCCCCATGCGGCCTACAAAATTGCGGTTTGTCGTTGAAACCGCCCGCTCGCCCGCCGCCAGAATTCCCATATATCCGCCGAGGCACGGACCGCAGGTCGGTGTGCTTACAATACAGCCTGCTTCAATGAAAATCTTTAAGAGCCCTTCCTCCATCGCCTGCAGATAAATCGCCTGCGTTGCCGGGATGACAATCGCGCGGATACCATCGGCAACCTTCCTGCCCTTCAATACCTGCGCCGCAACACGCATATCGCTGATGCGCCCGTTTGTGCAGGAACCGATAACCACCTGGTCAATTTTTACCTCACCGCTCTCCTTTACGGTCTTTGTGTTCTCCGGCAGATGCGGGAACGCAACGGTCGGCTCAAGGCTACTTAAATCGATAGTGTATGTCTCGTCGTAAACCGCATCCTCGTCCGCCTCAAATACTTTATACGGCTTTGTGGAATGCTCCTTCATGTACGCAATGGTTTTTTCGTCCACCGGGAAAATGCCGTTCTTCGCGCCCGCCTCAATTGCCATATTCGCAATCGTGAATCGGTCATCCATCGACAGGTTTGCCACACCGTCCCCGGTAAACTCCATCGAACGGTAGAGTGCGCCGTCCACGCCAATCATCCCGATAATGTGCAAAATCACATCCTTGCCGGATACCCACGGCTTTAGCGCCCCATTTAAAACAAAGCGGATGGCGGATGGCACCTTAAACCATGCCTTTCCGGTAATCATACCCGCGCCCATGTCGGTGCTGCCAACCCCGGTCGAGAACGCGCCGAGCGCGCCGTAAGTACAGGTGTGGGAATCCGCACCGATGCAGGTATCCCCCGCCACCACCAGACCTTTTTCCGGCAGCAGCGCATGCTCAATTCCCATCTGTCCGACCTCAAAATAATTCGTGATGCCCTGCGCCTTCGCGTACTCGCGCACGCATTTGCAATGCTCTGCGGATTTAATATCCTTGTTCGGCGCAAAGTGGTCCGGAACGAGCGCGATTTTGTCCTTGTCAAAAACTTCTTTTTTCTTTAACTTCGCAACCTCGTGGATTGCCACCGGTCCGGTAATGTCGTTGGCAAGTACCATATCAAGATTCGCCTCGATTAACTGTCCCGCCTCAACAACATCAAGCCCTGCGTGGGATGCGAGTATTTTTTGTGTCATTGTCATTCCCATAATTTTCTGCCTCCATTTCTATGTGCTACAAGATATCCTTTGCAGTACACGGAATTATTTCCATCTTGAGAAATCTGCATTTTGAAATCAGTCTCTAAATCTGCCCCGGAATAAGCATATAGGATTCCCATGCAAGATTTCAAAATGCTACCCTAACATTGCCTTTATCAAACTCATAAAAATCAGAAAAAACACCATCCCCGCAAGAAACGGCCAGAGCGGGAATTTCTCCGCCGCAGGCCATTGCCGGTGCATTTTGGAATACTGATTCTTTTTGAAAAAAAACATAAATACCATCCAAAGAATTGCAAAATAACCAAACAATTCCACGTAAATCAGGATATTCACCGCGGCAATGCACGCCTGCTGCGCACCGCTGAATTCTGCCCCCGTTTCCTGCACCTGTGCCACAAAACCTGCCGCAACGTTTAACAGCAGGAAAAACAAAATCGTCAGCGCGCAGTACACAAGGGAAGAAATCTTTATCAGCTTCGCATAACTAAATTCTTTTCGCAATCTGTTCCCCCATTTCCTTTGTGCCGATGAGCGTACAGCCCTCCGACATAATGTCAACCGTGCGGTAACCTTCATCAAGCACCTGCGAAACCGCCGCCTCGATGCGGTCCGCCTCGTCAAGAAGGTCGAAGGAATACCGCAGCATCATTGCCGCTGAGAAAATGGTTGCAATCGGATTTGCCTTATCCTGCCCCGCGATATCCGGCGCGGAGCCATGGCTTGGCTCATATAACCCAAGTTTGCCTGCCCCTAAGCTTGCGGAAGCCAGCATCCCGATGGAGCCGGTTACCATGCTCGCTTCATCCGACAATATGTCGCCAAACATATTTTCTGTCAGCACAACATCAAACTGCTTCGGGTCTTTTACCATCTGCATCGCGCAGTTGTCCACAAGCATGTCATTTAACACAACCTCCGGATATTCCTTTGCAACCTCTGCGACCACCTGCCGCCAGAGCCTTGAGGTATCCAATACATTCGCCTTATCCACGCTCGTCACGCGTTTGCCGCGCTTCATCGCCACGTCAAACGCCCATTTCGCAATGCGGCGGATTTCATTTTCATCATACGGCATCGTGTCGATGGCTTTGCGCACGCCATTTTCCATAAATGTTTTCCGCTCGCCAAAATACACCCCTCCGGTCAGCTCACGCACGACAACAAAGTCGAACCCTTTCCCGATAATCTCGTCCTTGAGCGGGCACGCCCCCTTTAACTGCGGAAACAGCACCGCCGGGCGCAGGTTGCAAAATAGCCCCAGTCCCTTGCGGATTGCCAGAAGCCCCGCTTCCGGGCGCAAATGCGGCGGCAGGCTGTACCAGTTCGACTGCCCGACATTGCCCCCGACTGCGCCAAGCAGCACGGAATCGCTCGCTTTTGCGGTCGCAAGCGCCTCATCGGTCAGCGGCACCCCGGTCGCATCGATGGAGACACCGCCCATCAAAACCTCGGTATACTGAAATCCGTGCCCATATTTGGCACCAACCGTATCAAGTACCTTGCACGCTTCGCGCACAATCTCCGGTCCGATTCCGTCCCCCGGAATCACAGCAATTTTAAAGTCCATGCTTTTCCCTCCATTATAAGTCCCGCATGTCCCCTCCCAACCCCATAACGGCAGAGGATTTTCTCTTTGCTTCGCTCCGATAAATTCCTCTGGGGGGGGGTACGGGCACATGCTGTGCTTTCAAATTCCTGCTTGCTATTATAGCATAGTTTCTGTTATAATTAAAATACATGTTATTTATGTTTAATATAACTTTAAGGAATATAAAAGAATATCGGAATTTTTCATCCAGAAAGGAAACGAAATGGAAACCCAAACGGCTCTTTCCCATTACCAGATTTTCAACAAAGTTGCCGAGACCGGCAATATCTCCTTTGCTGCCAAGGAACTTTTTATCAGCCAGCCCGCCATCTCAAAGGCAATCCGCAAGCTTGAGGCGGATTTGAATGCCACGCTCTTTACCCGCAGTTCCCGCGGCGTGCGGCTCACGGAGGAAGGGAAGCTCCTCTATGGATACACGCGCGAGGCATTCCACACGCTAAATGAGGGAGAGGCGGCGCTACAAAACTTTTCCCGCCTCGGGGTCGGGCATATCCGCATCGGTGTGAGCACTACGCTCTGCAAATACCTGCTGTTGCCCTATTTAAAAGAATTCGTTGCCGCGCATCCACACATCCGCTTCACCATCCAGTGCCAGTCCTCCTTCCAGACAATGGAGCTTTTGCGGGAAGGCAGGGTTGATATCGGGCTGATTGGCCGCCCGGAAAACCTGCACGGCCTGGATTTCTTCCCAATCGGTCAGATTGAGGATGTCTTCGTTGCAACGGATGCCTACCTTGAAAACCTGAAGCTTCGCGAAGGGCAACTGCCGTCCGCAGAAGAACTCCTTTTGACCGGGAACCTCATGCTGCTCGACGAAAAAAACATTACCCGGCTTTACATTGACAACTACCTTGCAGGCCATCACATCCGCACGGGGCAGATTTTACAGATAAGCAGTATGGACCTGCTCATTGAATTTGCGCGGACAGGGCTCGGCATTGCCTGCGTTATACAGGAATTTGTACAAAAGGATATTGCCCAGGGGGAGCTTTTGCTCCTGCCGCTTTCCTGCCCAATCCCCAAACGGGAGGTCGGCTTTTCCTTTGTAAAAAAGCATACCCTCCCAAACCCGGCACAGCGCTTCCTTTCCTTTGTATCCGGCTGCCGTGCCAATCCCCCGTATGCTCTTTAATTCCCCATCCAAATGGCCAGCACGGCAACAGCCCTTTATTCAAGGCAATCCGCAAACATCTGGTAGACCTGCGGGAATGTCTTTTTTAAGCGCAACGGCCGGTACTGGCGGTCAAGAAAGCAGTGGCAGCTCGTCCCGGTCGTTGTCAGCTCCTGTGTCTGCACATTTTTTATCTCATAGCGCAGCTTCAACTTCACCCCGTTGAACTCCGTCACAATCGGAAAAATCCGTACATCTTCGCCGTAATGTACCATCTGCTTATATTCTGCTGCCACGGAAAGCACCGGGATAATGATTCCCTGCTCTTCCATCCATGCATACGAAAAGCCGGATTTCTCCAGAAAATCCGTGCGCGCTTCCTCAAACCACCGAATGTAGTTTGAGTGGTGCACCACCCCCATCTGGTCGGTTTCGTAATATTGCACTTTGTGCTGGTATCCTGCGATTTCCATTATTATTCCATCTCCTCATTCTTTAATTCTGCCACATCGTAGGTCAGCGACATGGTCTTTTTGTCATATGAACGGTAGAAATTGTTCATAATCCGGTTCGTTACCGTCGGTATCTGCTCCCGCCCAAGGTTCATAAAGAAAATCAGGTATTGCGTGCTTGAAAAACGCATCATAATATCTGCCTTGCGCAGCGCCGCATTGACTGCCTTCTCCATGTAACCCATCGCCTCATCGCGCTCTTCCACCGTCGTTGTTTTCTCGTTGAGCGGCTTGAGCGTAATCAGAATCAGCTGAATATCCTGACGGCTGCGGACGCTGACTTTGCGGACAAAGTCATAAATGCGGTTGAGCTCCGGATAATCCAGGCAGTACACGCTCTCATAGGAGCCTTCACGAACAATGTTCGCGACAAGCTGTTCCAAGTCCAGTCTTGAGATATTCGCGCCATCCTCCCCCCTGCGCTCGCTCGTCTCGTAAAGATACCATCCCCCCTTGCGCAATTGCTTCATATAATACAGCGCCTTGTCCGCCGCCGAAAGCAGCGCCATATATTCCCTGCCAACCGTCACGGAAAGCGCGCCGCCCGCACAGACCTGCACCCCCTCATAGACCGGCATCTCCCGGATGCACTGCACAATCCTTTCATGCAGCTGCTCCATCATCTGCTCCATGTCCTCTCGGCGCGTCACGCCATCCAGGCAACATATGAACTCATCCCCTCCAAAGCGCGTCACAAGCATCCCCGGCCGGAACGCGTCAAGCACCTGCGCCACATGGCGAATCAGATGGTCGCCGCAGAAAAAGCCATGCCGGCTGTTAATCTCATTGAGGTTGGTAATATCAATCAAAAGCAGCGCCCCATCCTGCTCGGTCAGCCTCCCGGCAATTTTTCGCTCACCCACCCTGCGCGTGTAGGCTCCCGTAAGATAATCACGCTCCTCGTTTTCCACATCCTTTTCCTTCTGCATCCGAATCATATCCTGCAAAAGCTTCGTGCTCTGTTCTAGCGTGCTCCCCTCATCCGCAGCCGCCGCCGGCGCATCCGGGCTTAGCTGCTTAATCCTGCCCTGCTTTAGCAAATCGATAAACACCCTTGCAATCCGCGGGTCAAACTGGGAGCCGGAACAGCGCTCCATCTCGGCAATCACCTGCTCGTCCGTCAGACGCTTGCGGTAAACACGGTTGCTCGTCATGGCATCATACGCATCGGCAAGCCCGATAATGCGCGCAATCTCCGGGATTTCCTCCCCCTTTAAATGCTGCATATAGCCGCGCCCGTCATAGCGTTCATGATGGTAACGCGCGCCATCACTCAAATCCTTAATCATGCGGTTATCCTTTAAAATATTGCCGCCAATCTCCACATGGCGCTTCATCAGTTCAAATTCCTCATCCGTCAGTTTCCCCGGTTTATTTAAGATGGAATCCGGAATGCCGATTTTTCCAATATCATGCAAAAGCCCGATATAGCGCACATTGTTTACGTATTCCTCGCCGTACCCAAGCTCCCTTGCAATCGCCGCCGAATAATCCGCCACGCGCTGCGAATGTCCTTTTGTGTATTCATCCTTTGCATCAATAATATTCGCAATCGTCGTAATCGTCTGGAGCGTCACGCGCTGAAGCTGCCTCTGTTTTTCCGCCAATTCCTGCATGTAAGCCTCATTTTTCCGGTAAAGGTCATCGTAGAGCCTCGATGCGACAAGCAAAAAACCAAAGCACAAAAACAAAAGCGCCACCTGTATTTCAATATCCTTGCTCGTCTCAACAGTAATCTTATCCTGCACAAACTGGCGCGCAATAAAAATCAGGTTCGCCACGACAGACCCAAGCCAGAGGATTACCACAAGCTTCGGCTGATGGTAGAGCACAATCAAAGAAAGCAGCGGCAGAATATAGGTAAACACAAGTGTTGTATTTCCTGTCAGCAGCACATACACATACATCAAAAAATAGCCGCCAATAATGAAATAGCGCAGATTATGGTTGTGATGGTCGCGCCAGAAAAGCAGGGCGCAAACCAGGGCAGGAACTGCTGTGACCGCGGAAAAGATAAGCATATACCTGCCCGTGCGCTGCCCTTTTAAAAACTCCCCAAAATACGCCACCAACAAAATACTGACAATAATCAGCCAGCCAATAATCAGGTTCCGGTTAATCTTATACTCGATTTCCTTGTTTTCCACACGCTGCATTCATCAAATCCCCCTTTTGCATATTTTATCATATTCTTCTTTGGTTTTCCATCTTTTCTTGCATTTTTTTGCATTTTTCACGAATAATATCTGATGGTTTTCTTTTTGTTTGATTTTTTTTCACTTTTTCAACCAATGACTGACGGGAAGTTTTGTGTTCGCAATTTAGCATTTTGTCCCTCTGTAATTTTCGAATATTTTCGAAAACACTCCATATTTCCTCTCGACTTTTTCACCTTCCTGTGTTAAAATAATTCCATGCATATTTTTCATCCGGGAGTGCACCCTATCGAATACAAGAAACCAAACAGAAATGAGGTAACACATGAAACAGTCCCAAAAATCTCCGACCAAAAAACAAATCGTGGCAAAGCTCACACGCTATGATTCCGAAGCATTCCTGCGTGATGATACATATACCGGGAATGACCTTGGCGCCACCTGCACGAATGAAGGTACTGCCTTTTGTGTCTGGTCACCGCTTGCGGATGCCGTCCAGGTCTGCCTTTATACGGAAAACACTGCCGCATCCCACACGGCTGCGGTTCCCGATGTCCGCATCCCCTTGCAAAAATCTTCCCACGGCACCTGGTATCTGAAAATGGAGGAACCACTGCACGGCACCCACTACACCTACCTTGTCACGATGGACGGAAAGACACAGGAAACCACGGATCCCTACGCGCGCGCCTGCAGTGCCAACGGCATCCGCTCCGTAGTTGTTGACCTCTCAAAAACAAACCCGGAAGGTTGGGAGAACGACCACGGTCCATCGCTTGCAAAGCCAACCGATGCCATTCTTTATGAGCTCCATATCCGCGACCTCTCCATGGATTCATCCTCCGGCATCCTGCAAAAAGGGCGATTCCTCGGGCTTGCAGAAACTGGCACACACAACAAGGCAGGGCTTTTTACCGGGCTTGACCACATAAAAGAACTTGGCGTGACCCATGTCCATCTGCTGCCGTGCTTTGATTACGCCTCGGTTGACGAACTTTGCCCGGACTTTAACTGGGGCTATGACCCGGCAAATTATAATATTCCTGAGGGTTCCTACAGCAGCGACCCAAACGATGCCACCGTGCGCATCCGCGAAATGAAAACAATGGTCCAGGCGCTGCATGCCGCAGGGCTTGGTGTTATTATGGACGTTGTCTACAACCATACCTCCACGGCAGATTCACATTTTAACCGCCTTGTTCCATATTATTATTACCGCATGAATCCCGACGGAAGCTTTTCTGACGGCTCAGCCTGCGGCAATGAAACTGCCACCGAGCGCCCGATGGTGCGAAGCTTCCTTGTCGATTCCACCGCATACTGGGCACAGGAATACCATGTGGACGGCTTCCGCTTTGATTTGATGGGGCTGCACGATATCGGCACCATGAAGGCCATCCGCGCGCGCCTTGACGAAATTAACCCACAGCTTTTGATGTACGGCGAGGGTTGGACGGGCGGCACCTGCCCGCTTCCGGAAACCATGCGTGCCACAAAACAAAACATTTCCCTTCTGCCCGGCATTGCTGCTTTCAACGACAACCTGCGCGACGCGATTAAAGGGAGTGTTTTCAACGAGAAGGAGAAGGGCTTCGTTACCGGGCGGAAAAATCTGTGCGAGGACATCCGTTTCGGTATCTGCGGCTGTGCGCCACACCCGCAGATTCATCTGGAAAACGTCCGCTCTGCGGCTGCCTTCTGGGCTCTTTCCCCGGCGCAGTGTGTCAATTATGTTTCCGCGCACGACAACCTCACGCTTTGGGATAAGCTTGCCTGCTCTTTTTCTACCGGCACAAAATCGCTGCGCATACGGATGAACAAGCTTGCCGCCGCCATCTATATGACGGCGCAGGGAATTCCGTTTTTTCAGGCGGGGGAAGAATTCCTGCGCTCAAAACCTGCAGCGGATGGCACAGGCTTTGACGAAAACAGCTACCGTTCCCCGGACAGTGTCAACGCACTGAAATGGGATACACTGACAAAGCATTATGCCGTGTACGAATACTACCGCGGCCTCATTGCCCTGCGCAAAGCGCATCCTGCATTTCGCATGGATTGTGCAAAGGATATTGCCGCACACCTTTCCTTCCTTGCCAATGTGCCGGAAAATACGGTGGGATTTTTGCTGCACGGCCATGCGGGCGGGGATGTTTTGGAGGAGATTTGCGTGCTCTTAAACCCAAACCGTGTGGCGGTGCCGTTTGACATTCCGGATGCCGTGTGGGAAATTTACGCGGATGGGGAGCGCTGCGGTATCACGCCGCACGGGATTGTACGCGGTAAAAATGCCATGGTCGCTGCGGTTTCCTGTCTGATTCTCGGACATTGAAATTTCCGCTGGATTTGTCTTAAACCGATGTCGGTTTTGCACTTCTTTCTTTACAAATCCACCATTCCATGTTAAGCTATGGATGTGTGATGCCACGCAGAAAGAAGGTATTTATGGGCAGTATTGTTGTATTACTTGTATTATGGTATTTTTTTGTCGGCAGAAACCAGCCAAAATCGTATAAGAAAAAATAAAAACAAATGGATTCCGCTTGTGATTATCCTCATCTGTATCTCCGCAGCATCTTCCACCTTCTGGATTTTATGGCCGCTTTTGATGATGGTACTGCCTGTTTACATATTTTACCGAATTATCCGCGCCATCCTTCCGAAACGGAGCGCGCAGGAGGAGCCGGAATACAATTCCTACACAACCAGACGCGAACGCAACAATGCCATGCCGAAGGCCTCACAGCTTCCGAACGCGGTGCAAAAGCGCATCCGGATTGTGGAGAAATTCAACAAAAAATATGAGTTAAAACTGACAGAAAACCAGATTCAGACGATGGTGGATGCTTCCTACGTCTCGACGGACTGGGAATTTTTCCTGCATTCGATGACGCAGGATTACGCGACGGTGCACCAGTGGTTCGCTTCTGGCCAGAACGGCTGGCTGCGGGTTTATCTGCGCGTGTTCAATACCCAGACCGTATCGCCGGATATGCGTCAGCAGAAGCAGATTTGCCTCGATTCGTTCCGGCAGATTTTCCAGTATACGGATTTATCTTCCTACAATACCCCCGCATGGGATATCCGGGATGTCAACAATAAATTTATGACGAATTTTGACGACACGTCATTTATGCTTGCCTACCGTTTCCTTGAGGAGAATGGCATTCACCATGACCTTGGCTCCGTGAAAATTGTGGATGCGGATGAGGAATTGGAGGCGTTAAAACGCAAGTATGCCGATGAGGAAGGCGTGGGGGCGCGGGGGCGGTAATGCAAATGCATTGACACGACAGGGCTTCCGGCTTCTTGGAAATTTCAAGAAGCCGGAAGCCCTGTGAATTTGTTCGGCTGTTCCGTACACTGTATTTTTACGTCCGATGTTAAAATATGTTTTCCATATGCTTTTGGAATTGTTGATACCGCCATACAAAGCATAGCAGACCCGACCAGGCGGGATTCACTCTTCTGCCATATTTGCAAGCTTTACCGCCTTGGTCGAGCCGACCAGGCGGAATTTACTCTTCTGCCATATTTGCAAGCTTTGCCGCCTGGTCGGCGGCGATGCATGCATCAATAATCTCCTGAATATCCCCATCCATCACCTTCTCAAGCTTGTAAATCGTCAGCCCAATCCGGTGGTCGGTCAACCTCCCCTGTGGGAAATTGTAGGTGCGGATTTTCTCGGAGCGGTCCCCTGTTCCAACCTGCGATTTGCGCGCTGCCGCCTCTGCGTCATGCGCCTTCTCAAGCTCTAGCTCATAAAGCCTTGAACGCAGCACCTTCAACGCTTTGTCCCTGTTTTTCAGCTGCGATTTCTCGTCCTGGCAGGAAATCACAATCCCTGTCGGGATATGCGTTAACCGCACCGCGGAGTCCGTTGTGTTGACGCACTGCCCGCCATTTCCAGAGGAGCGGAACACATCAAAACGGCAGTCATTTAAGTCAAGCTGGACATCGACTTCCTCCGCTTCCGGCATAATCGCCACCGTCGCCGTTGAAGTATGGATGCGCCCGCCGGACTCGGTGACCGGAATACGCTGCACACGGTGCACACCGCTCTCGTATTTCAGTTTTGAATAAGCGCCGTTGCCCTCAATCATGAAAATCACTTCCTTGCAGCCGCCAATCCCGCTCTCATTCATATTCATCATATCAATTTTCCAGCGCTGTGTCTCTGCATACTTTGAGTACATGCGGAACAATTCCGCCGCGAAAAGCGCCGCCTCGTCGCCGCCTGCGCCCGCCCGGATTTCCACAATAACATTTTTCTCATCGTTCGGATCCTTTGGCAAAAGCAGAATCTTAAGCCTTTGCTCCAAAGCCTCCACATCCGCCTTCCCCTGCGCAAGCTCTTCCTTCGCAAGTTCCCGCATTTCCTCGTCGCTCTCCTCCTCAAGCATCGCAAGGCTATCCTCAATATTCTGTTTTGCCTGCTTGTATTCGCGGTACGCGCCGACCACCTCGCCCAAATCGTTTTGTTCCTTCATCAGCTTGCGGAAACGCGCGGTGTCATTGGTTACCGTCGGCTCGCTAAGCTCCGCCTGCAGCTCCTCAAAACGGCGTTCCGTATCCTCTAGTTTATCAAACATTTCCATGATTCCATTCCCCTTTCCAAAGCGTCCGCCGCCTCACTCCAATTCCAAAATTCTCCCAGTTTTCCACTGTCTGTTTCCAGTTTTTGTACAGAACAAAAAATATATATCAGAATCCAACAAACCGTACAGGGAACCTTTCTGGCTGCATTATTGTTTATCCATAAGCCGCCCATAGACCACACGGTCAAGCCCTGCATAGTCCTTTTTTACAAAAATCTCACCAAATCCATTTTCTTCCAGGTACGAGACAACCTCCCCCGCCTGCTCAGCGCCAATCTCAAAAAAAAGCATCCCGCCCTCTGTCAGGTGCTCTCCTGCCTTTGCCACAATCCTCCGGTAAAAACAAAGTCCATCCGCATCACCGTCAAGCGCCATGTGCGGTTCATAGTCCCGCACCTCCGGCATCAGCGTCGAAATCTCATCCGTCCGGATATAAGGCGGGTTGGAAATGATAACATCATACCTACCCACCACATTTTCAAACAAATCACTCTGCACAAATTCTGCCTCAACGGACAGTGCCTTTGCATTCTTTTTCGCTATGGAAAGTGCTTCCTGCGATATGTCTGTGCCCACTGCCAGACATGGCTTGCAAAGTTTTGCAAGGCTTAAAATAATACAGCCGGAACCCGTGCACAAATCGAGCACCCTTTTGCCCTTGCAGTACGGCATCGCCGCCTCCACAAGATGCTCCGTGTCCTGACGCGGAATCAGCACCGCAGGCGAGACAAAAAACGGCAGCCCCATAAACTCCTGTTCCCCGGTAATGTATTGCAACGGCACATGCTCCCTGCGCCGTAAGATGGCAGCACGGTATCTTGCATACACCTGTGGTTTCAGCGTTTCATTTTCGCTAAGAAGCAACTGCGAGGAGTTCATTTCCCCGGTCTGCATCAGCAAAAGTCTTGCGTCCGTGTATGCGTCCGCAATCCCTGCCGCAGCAAGTTCCGCCTGTGCCTGCCTTAAGGCTTCCCTTTTTGTCATTTTTTATTTCTTTCCCTCTCTTCTCCTTTTCTGGGATGCATCTTCTTCGTTTTCATAAACAAAGAAACGGTCGAGCGCCCGCAGGATATCATCATCTTCTTCCTCACCTGCCATGCCCTCCTTGCGGTCTACCGGCATCTGCTGTCCCATATCCGTTCTATTTTTCATGCCAAGCGAATCTTCCTTTTCCCTCGCCGCAGCAAGCCCTCCATCCCTTCTTTTTGAAGACGTAACAAAGAGGCGGTCAAGCGAAGCCAGTTCCCCATTCTTTCCTTCCCCGACCTTCTCCAGTTCTTTGCCCTGCTCCATGAAGGTTCTCATCCTGTTTCCTGCCCTGCGCTGCTTTGCAATTCCTTCCTTCTCCTGATACGCCTGCCAGTCAAAAACAGCCTCCACCGAAGCAATCGCCACCTCAAGCATCGAGTCATCCGGTTCCCTTGTCGTAAGCTTCTGCAAAAGCAGCCCCGGCTTACCCAAAAGCGCGACAATCTTATTGTCACTGCTGCCCGCTAAGCGTATAAATTCGTAGGAAATCCCCGCGATTACCGGAATCAGTACAACGCGCAGCACATAGCGCAGCCATGGTGCACGGACACGGATAAACATAAAAAGCACAAAGCTCACAAGCATAACAACCAGAAGGAAACTCGTACCGCAACGCTTATGGCAGCGGCTCTGGTTTTTCGCATTTGCAACGGTCAGTTCCTCCCCGTTTTCGACGCAGTTAATGCATTTATGCTCTGCCCCATGGTACATAAAAACGCGTTTGATATCCTCCAATCTTGAAATCAACGCAACATACGCCACAAACATCACGATTCGCAGCACGCCCTCAAGCAGCAGCAAAAGTGTCGCGGAATGGACAACCCGCCCCAAAAGATTCGAGAGCAAAAGCGGGAGCAGAATAAAAACTACAACCGCCATGAAAACGGACAGTGCGACAACACCAATATCCACCAGTGTATCCTTCATTTTTGGTGTCTGTTTTTCCTCCTCCTCATTTAAACCGGAAGAATATGTCAACGCGCGGACTCCAAGCACAAGTGAGTCCACAAACGCTGCAACTCCGCGAAAAATCGGAAGGCGGAATAATTTGCCCCGCTCGCCGATGCCGTGAAATTCATCTATTTTTATTTCTATCTGATTATCCGGTTTCCGAACCGCAACTGCGCAATGCTTGTTGTTTTTCATCATTACGCCTTCCAAAACCGCCTGTCCGCCGATTCCCGATGATTTCATCTGATATCTCCTTATTTAAGTTCCGTATATGCCCTCCCCGTGCCAACAACCTAGGAAACAATTTCCGTCCGCTCTGCTCCCGGAAACGGTTTCCGGCACTGTCCGGGCATATACTGTTTTTAAGTTCCGTATATGCCCTCCCCGTGCCAACAACACAGGAAACTATTTCCGTCCGCTCTGCTCCCGGAAACGGTTTCCGGCACTGTCCGGGAAATACACATTTGTTTCATTGAAAAACAGGCTGAGATTACTTCTAACCTCAGCCTGATTTTAAACATCTGCAGCTATTCTTATGCCTGTCCTAGTTATTATTCAGACCATAACGGCGGTTGAACTTATCAATCGCACCGCGTGCGGCTGCCGCCTTCTGCTGGCCGGTATAAAAGGAATGGCATTTGGAGCAAACCTCCACATGAATCTCCGGCTTTGTGGAACCGGTCACAAACTCATTACCACAGTTGCAGGTAACTTTTGCCTGGTAATACTTCGGCTGAATGGACTCTCTCATCTTTTTCACCTCTCATTATCCTTGTGTACAGCGATTTCTAACCGATGCACATGATTTAAAACAGCTTGCTTATTATACCACAGCTTTTTCGCCTTGGCAAGCCCTAATATGCAAATTTTGTCTTTTTTATTGTCTCAATAAATTCGGTATTGTTTTTTGTTGTCGCGAACATCTGGATGATGCGCTCTACCGCCTCCTCCTGCTTCATCCCGTTGAATGCGCGACGCATCAGGATGTTCGCCTCAATCTCCGCCTGGCTTAAAAGCAAATCCTCCCGCCTCGTACTTGAGCGCGGCAAATCAATCGCCGGGAATATACGGCGCTCCGAAAGATTGCGGTCAAGTACAAGCTCCATATTGCCGGTTCCCTTAAACTCCTCGAAAACAACGTCGTCCATGCGGCTTCCTGTTTCTACAAGCGCGGTTGCAAGTATCGTCAGGCTTCCGCCCTCACGCATATTCCTCGCCGCGCCAAAAAATTTCTTCGGCATATGCAGCGCCGCCGGGTCAAGACCACCGGAAAGCGTCCGCCCGCTTGACTGCACGGTCAGGTTGTAAGCGCGCGCTAAGCGGGTGATGCTGTCAAGCAGGATAATAACATCCTTGCCATGCTCCACAAGGCGCTTTGCGCGCTCAATTACCATCTCGGATACCCTTTTATGGTTTTCCGGAAGTTCATCGAAGGTCGAATAAATAACCTCCACACTGTCACTCTGGATGGATTCCTTGATATCGGTAACCTCCTCCGGGCGCTCGTCAATCAGAAGAATAATCATATGCATCTCCGGATGGTTCTTCGTGATTGCATGTGCGACTTGCTTGAGCAATGTCGTCTTACCGGCTTTCGGCTGGGAAACAATCATGCCGCGCTGCCCCTTCCCAATCGGGGAAACAAGGTCAACAATGCGCATCGCCGGCTTACAGCCAGGCGTTTCAAGATGGATTCTCCTGTTCGGGAAAATCGGTGTCAGCTCCTCAAACTTTGGGCGCCGGAGCGCTTCTGCCGGCGGAAAGCCATTGATTGTATTGACATACAAAAGCGGGGAAAATTTCTCGGTCTGGCTGCGAACCTTTGTATTTCCCACAATCACATCGCCCGTTTTCAAATTCATTTTGCGAATCTGCATCGGTGACACATAAACATCATTGCTGCCCGGAAGAAAATTATCACAGCGGATAAACCCAAAACCTTCCTGCATAATCTCAAGAATGCCTTCTTTTGTCTCCCCGCTGTCTAGCTGCTCAAGCTCCTCCTGCGTCAGCGACTGATTGGAACGGTAAGCGGCATTTGCCTGGGCCGCCTGGTTTGCCGCCACATTCTCCTTTTGCTCCGCAGCGTAGGTGCCGCCAAACTGGTTTGGATACTGGCTGCTTTGCCCCCGCTCCGGTCTCTCTGTAAACCCCTGCCGCCCATACCCGCCTTTTTGCCGGTTCTCTTTTCCATATCCTATACCACCATAGTTGCTGCCGCGGTCATTCCGCCCGCGCTCGGCACCCTCCCTTGGCGGCACTGCGCCGCGGTTTTCCTTATACGCCGGAGCCGCTGCCTTTTGCACGTTTCTCTCCTCGTAGCCGGACGGCACTGTCTTTTGCGCATTTTTCTCCTCATAAACTGGCGGTATAGTCTTTTTCGTATTTTTCTCCTCATGGATTGGCGGCACTGTCCTTTGTATGCTCTTTTCTTCCAATATCGGTTCAGGCGCTTCCTGTGCAGCCGCCCCTCCAGGTTTATGCATCTGCCCTAACAAATCAATCAGCTCCTGCTTTTTTTTCGAAGTGATTCCTGTAATCCCTTTTTCTTTTGCCAAACCTCTCAATTCTGCCAGTGACATTTTTTCATACTGGTTTTCCATTCTTTTACTCCTTATGATATTAAGTTTGAATCGTGACATGGGTTTTCTTCACAATCTGCCAGAAACAATAGACTAAAATGATTCCATCTTTTTTCATTATACACCATTTTTTTCAAAAATGGAAGCCCATCTTTGTTGTCTATTTTCCCAATATTATCTAATTTTTCCAGATTTTTGTATGCATTTTTCCTTTTTTTGTCATTATCCAAGCTTTTTCACCGGAGCACGTCCGAAAAACCATTTTTGTATTATGCGGCTTAGCAAACGCAGATTTCAAGGAAAGGCTTTCCTCCATATTTGTCCTTTGTTTTTATTTGCCAGCGGCAGATTTGTATCCTAACAAAGCAGTTTTGTCACATCCCCTGCATGAAGAACCGCCAGTTCATGCAGCGCCCTGGTCGCCGCCACATACAAAAGCTTCGCGTGCCCGTCATCCTCCGGATATTCCTCCCCGGTCGGCTCAAAGAGCAGCACCGCATCAAACTCAAGCCCTTTCGTGTAGCTGACCGGAAGCACCATAATGCCCTGCCTGAATTCTGCCACGCTCAAATCGCTCTCCTCAATCCGGATTCTCCCGCCAAGCTCTTCCGCCACCTGCGTTGCCCTCTTTTCGTTCCGGCAGATAACCGCGATGGTATCAAGCCCTTCCTTCTGCCATCCCTTTAAAATCTCCACGGCAGCCTCCACCACCTGCCCATGGTCTTTGCAGGCTTTTACCTGCACCGGCTTTCCGTGCCGTATAATCGGTTCAATCGGGTAGCCAGCAAAGGAGCCATGCCGCAGGATTTCCTGCGCGAAATCCGAGATTTCCACAGTATTGCGGTAGCTTTTTGCAAGCACAGCAAAGGTATCCTTTGGGTCGCACAGTACCATTTCCCTCAATTCCTCCCAATCATTTAGGCCAAACCCAAAATGAATGTTCTGCGACACGTCGCCCATAATGGTCCATGCGCAGCGCGGAATGCAGTAGTACAGCACCCCGTAAGCCATCAGGCCAAAATCCTGTGCCTCATCCACGACAATATGGTGCGCCTCACGGATGCGCTCGGTTTCCTTGCAGCGCTTGTAAATGTAGGCGAGTGCTGCAAGGTCGTACACATCATAGCCGATAAACTCCTTTGGCTTGGATTTCGCATTTTTGGTGCCCTTGGCTTTTGCGCGAGCTTTGGGTTCGGTCTTTCCTGCTGCCGTTTCCTGCCCCAAAACTGCGGTTCTGCAAAAAGGCATCCCCTGTACCCGGCAGAATTCGTCATAAATTTCAAAAATCGGCTTTTTCCATTTCTTCGGTCCAAAAAGCCCTGTAAGGCTTTTTATCAACGCCTTGCGCTCCTCCGGCGTATAAATCAAATCGTGCCCCGTCAGCTCATTGCGCAGTTTTACCAATGTGCGCTCGTTCAGACCATCAATCTTGCTTTGAATCGAAAGAATCTTATTGCTTTCGCGGTAGCGGTTAATCTGCTCCCTTGAGAACAGCACTTCATCCTTTAAATAAATATCACCCTGGGGAATCATCGCTTCCTCCATCGCTTCGCAATATGCCATGAGCGCCATCAGCCATTCCTTTGTACCCTTGCGGCGAACCAGTTCTTCCCCCGCCCCTGCAAGCCTCCTCGCACTTTCCTCCAATGAAATAATCTCATATTTTTTCTCATCCCAGTCCTCATACAGCAGACGTACAAAAAGCTGTTCCATTGTCATCTGCTTCACGCCGTGCACATCAAGCTCCGGCAGCACACCTGTAATATAATTGAGCAAAATCCGGTTGCTGCCGATAATGTAAAAATCCTCTGGCTTAAAATCCTTCACATAGTTATAAAGAATATAGGAAATCCGGTGCATTGCAACGGTCGTTTTCCCGCTGCCCGCAACCCCCTGTACAATCATGCTGCGGTACGGCGACTTGCGGATAATGTCGTTTTGCTCTTTTTGGATGGTCGCAATAATTTCCCCGAGCACCGCCTCCTTGTTCTTCGCAAGGTACTTTGTCAAAAGCTCATCGTTTGCCACCACCTCTGAGTCATAGTAATCAACCAGGCGTTCCTGGGCAATTTCGTATGTCCGCTTGCGCTTTAAATCAATCGTATACTTCCTGCCCGCCGGCGCCAAATAGCTGCACTCCCCAAGCCCGTTCTCATAGTAAACGTTTGCAATCGGTGCGCGCCAGTCCACAACAAGGATATGTGTCCTGTCCTTCATCACGCCGCCCTTGCCAAGATAAAATATTTCCGTGCGGTTCCTTGCGGGCACCAGCCTGCGGTCATCCGCCACCATTTCCTCATCCTGCTGCTGCCTAAAAACCTCTGTCTCGCCCCCGGCAAGCTCCATCACGTCAATGCGCCCAAAATACGGCTTTTTGAGCGCCCGCAGGTTCTTTGCAAGCGCATTCTTCATATTATCATTCATCGTGATGGTGTTGGACAATTCCGTAAAAATCTCCGGGTCATCATCGCGGTACTGGTCGTACATCTGCTTAATCTCGGCATTCATACGTTTTACATCTTCCTCATAGACCGCGATGTTTGCCTTAATGATTTTGATGCATTCCGCAAGATGTGCCTCCTCCTCTGCCCGCTCATTTTCCGGTGCCCCCGTCTGCTTCCCTGATGTTTTTGTCTGTCCCTCCGCCAAACTTCCAGCCGGTTGGGTTCCTGTTGTTTTTGCCCGTCCATCTGCCACAATTGTCTGCCCATGCTCTGTCTGGTTCGTCATACTTTCCTCCGTTTCTGCATTCCGCTATCGTTTCCCATGAATTTATGCCGACACGAACCGCCGTCCATCCCACAGGCGTGCTCCTGCCGCAGCAAACGTCCGACGTTTTCGCAACCCGCCGTCTTATCCCCTGCTGCAAAAATAATTTTATCAAAAATCGAAAAAAAGACTAGACTTTTCTTTTTTTCTGTGGTATCATATATCATGAAGTGTGGGTATCATGCTAGGTTCTCGCTTTTACGCTTTTTTGTTAGTACATATAGTGTCTGTGTCAGTTTGGCATAGGCTTATTTTTTTGTCCGGCGAAGCTCTCCCCCCATGACTTTATGGGGGATTCCCTGATGGAAATATGCGCTGCAAAACCATATGCAAGACGCACAGAGGGGCAAAGCCGCAACCGGCTTTGCCCCTCCAATAAAAACCATATGCTATTTCTTCATTTCCCTAATCCCGCCCAAATAAATCTCTCGTGTAAACCTTCTCCTTCACATCATCCAAGCAAGTATCATACCGATTCGCGAGAATCGCATCCGTCTGCGCCTTAAACTTCTTGATATCATTCACCACAGGTGACCCGAAAAACGTACTCCCGTCCGCCAGGGTCGGTTCGTAGACAATCACCGCCGCACCCTTTGCCTTTATCCGCTTCATCACGCCCTGAATGGAGCTGTGGCGGAAATTGTCGGAATTTGACTTCATCACAAGGCGGTACACCCCAACCACAACCATGTGCTCCTCCACCTGATTCCAAACCGAATGTTCTGTATAATTATAATACCCCGCCTTCGCCAAAACCCTGTCCGCAATGAAATCCTTCCTTGTCCTGTTTGATTCCACAATCGCCCGGATTAACTCCTCCGGCACATCCTTATAGTTTGCCAGAAGCTGTTTGGAATCCTTCGGCAAACAATAACCGCCGTAGCCGAACGAAGGATTATTGTACGCATCGCCGATGCGCGGGTCAAGGCAGACCCCTTTGATGATGGAGGCAGTGTCCAAACCCTTCATCTCGGCGTAGGTATCAAGTTCATTGAAATAAGAGACGCGCAGAGCCAGGTATGTATTTGCAAAAAGCTTTACCGCCTCTGCCTCGGTAAAGCCCATAAAAAGTGTATCAATGTTCTGTTTCTGTGCACCCTGCTGTAAGAGCTTTGCAAAAACCTGTGCCTTTTGAGCAACGTTAGCAGCATCCCCCTTTAATAACTCCTCCCCCGCCAATGCCCCATCCGCCGAACATGCAGGTGTGGACACAATAATCCGCGACGGGTAAAGATTGTCATACAGCGCCTTTGATTCCCGCAAAAACTCCGGACTGAAAATGATATTATCTGCCTGATATTTCCTGCGGACAGACTCCGTGTAGCCCACGGGTACGGTCGATTTGATAACCATCAGCGGCTTGTCTTGCCTTGTCGCTGCCGCCTCGAGCACCCGTTCAATCACACTTTCCACCGCTCCCGTATCAAAAAAATTCTTCCCCGGATCATAGTTCGTCGGTGCCGCAATAATGATAAAATCCGCATCTTGGTATGCTGCCATTCCATCCAGTGTGGCGGTCAAATCCAATTCCTTTTCTGACAGATATTTTTCAATGTACTCGTCCTGGATTGGCGAGATTCGTTTATTAATCTGTTCCACCTTCTCCTTTATGATATCCACCGCTGTCACATGGTTGTGCTGCGCGAGCAAAACTGCAAGGCTTAAGCCTACATAACCCGTTCCGGCAACTGCAATATTGTATGTTTGTTTCGTTTTCTTCTCCAATTCCATGCACCCTCCTGATTAAAATTGACCGACTTCCGTCCGGTTTTCTTGCTTCTTATTTAAAAAAATTATTAATATTAAAAATAATTCAAAGAAAATCCTTATTTCTGCCCATAAAAACCGTCTTCTTATGCACTCTGCACAAAAAACCACTGGTATTTTTTACAACCAAAGCTTTTTTCCGCCGCTTGCTTTTTCCACAAAAACATGCTACACTAAACCCACGGCAACCATCTGCCGTATTTCTTCTAATCACGACCACGATTGGTCATGATTCACTGGTCACATCGACCATGATTCCAGTTTTTCAACTTACAAACACCACATTATGAAAGGAGATTTATGCAGGAAAACATAACTATGTCCAAAACAGGCAGCACATTAAATCAAGGTGCTGACTCTGACCAGAAACCAAGCCTTTTACAAATGCGGGGGCTCCCGACACCAACCGGCTTTGAGGAAGCTTCTGGCCCACTCCCCTACAAAATGACCAACGATGCCATGTTCCACATCGTCTTCGAGGCCTGCCCCAAGGCACTTGCCGCATTCGTCGGCGCATTGCTGCATCTCTCCCCGGAAGAAATCATTTCCGTCGAGGTCACAAACCCCATCACCTATGATAGCGTTTATTCCAAGGCATTCATCCTTGATTTGAAAATTCTCCTCAACGGCAACGCCGTCCTCAATATCGAGATGCAGGTGGAAAGCCTGAATTTCTGGCAGGAGCGTTCCCTGGGTTACCTCTGCCGCGCCTTCGACAACCTGAACCGGGGCGATGGATACCTGAAAGTCAAATCCGCCATCCATGTCGGAATTCTGGACTTTCCCCTTGACCCGAAGGACAAAACATTTTATTCCACCTACTACATGATGAACGAGCAGACACAGAAAAAATATAGTGACAAACTACAGCTTTCCGTGTTACAATTAAGGCAGATAGCAAACGCTACGGAGGAAGACAGGGCATGGCACCTTGACCTCTGGGCAAAATTTTTCAAGGCAGAAACCTGGGAGGAAATCCATATGATTGCTGAACAAGACCCATATATCGCAATGGCGGCGCAGACCAACTACCGCGCCTGCACCGATGAGCGCATCCGCAGCCTCTGTGAGGGAAGGGAGGAAGGCGAGAAGACCTTACGCACCCTGCAGATGATGTGCGAGATGAGCCAGCAGGCTTTGGTAAAGCAGAGCGAGGAGTTTCGGCAGGCGCTGCAACAAAAGGACGAGGTATTGCAGCAGAAGGATGAAGTCATCCAACAAACCCAAGCGGAAAATTCCCGCCTGCGTGCGGAACTGGATGCCTTAAGGCAGCAAAACAGATAATAACAAAAATCCCCCCTGGCAAAAGGATGGTATTTTGCCAGGGGGAATTTTTTGAAAATGTTCTGGTATCCATCAATATCCGTGTAATGCGTTGTAAGCAACGGATTCTCCAAATCCCTACACCAAAAAACCTTCCGCTTTTCTACATTGAAAATTCCTTCTCATGCTTACCATTTTGCAAAATCATGTTATATTTGACATATGCTAATTATCTGTTATTCACGTTGGAACTCCGGACTTCCTGCTTGACCCGAAGGACAAAATAACTGATATTTTCCCAATCGTTTCCATTATCAAAGCGTTTTTCACAGTAGGCAATAATCGCTCCGGATTTTATGAACACACCCCTGGTATTCTATAGTTTGTATTCTCCTGTACAAATAAAATTTTTCCAAATATCCATTTATATTTTTACCTTCCAGATTAACTACACCGCAAGAAGGCAAACCGGTGATAACAGCAAATAAATTCATTGTATCTCACTTTTCAATATTTCTTACAGCAACAGCAGAGAGAGCATATCTTTATTTTTCACACTTTTTAACAGAGATTCAACAAAGCATTTTGTTTTTAAGCATAAAATCAACAATTTCCCGAATCACTCCTTCCCCACCCTTTGCATTTGTAATATGCTTTGCTATTTTCCTAACTCTTGAACAAGCATCTGTTGGACAACATCCAAACCCAACAAAGCTGATTGCTTCAAGATCATTCATATCATCACCAACATATGCAACATTTTCAGGTGCGATTTTATACTGTTTGCACAACATCTTTATACATTCAACCTTGTTATTGCAACCACTCTGGAGTATATCCAATTTTAATTTTTCTGCTCTTTTTTGGTTTAGTTCCATATTCTCCCCTGTTATAATTCCCGTTATTATCCCGTTTTTCTTTAATAAAGCAAACCCTAAACCATCACGTGTATTGAATTTTTTTAATTCATCCCCTTTCTCCGAATAATACATTCCGCCATCGGTAAGGCAACCATCACAGTCTGTCAAAAACATTTTAATTTCAGGAAGCCTTATCCTATTGTCCATCATATTTTCTCTGTTCTTCATCAATGATTCTATAATAATCCAATCGCTGGGTTCGTCGATTTCAAAGAAAGTATCACTATCCATTTCTACAACTTTAATATTCCCAGATACCCGATTCCCCGATTTAAGTAAATCATGTTTAGAAGAAATATAAAACGCACCGTTTTCTACAAAATATCCATTAAATTCCTGTCTTCTTGGTCGTCGAGATATCTCGTAATTTACTGCCCTGGCAAAGCCATTGCTGTCATTTTCCCATATGAACCGTTTTTGGCGAACAACGGATAATACACTATCTACATCCGGTTCCAAAAAAATTTCAAACCCTTTTTCCAAATCCCTGCAGGATAAAAGAGGGGAAGTTGCCTGTATTAAAACGATATTATCAAAGATATAATTACTTGCAAATTCTAACATTGCATACTCCGTTAATGCAGTGTCGGTTGCAGACTCTGTTGAGCGTTCAATAACCTGTACCTTTTCTATTATCTCCTCCTCCAAGTCATCTTTTAACCCTTCCACAACCCTGTAAATTTCCACACTGTCTGTTGCCACATATACTTTGTTGATATATCTGCACTTACATGCCGCATACAGTGTCCAATATACTAAGGGCTTTCCATTCAACAGTTTAATATTTTTAAACGGAATTGATTTACTTCCTCCACGAACGGGAATAAAAGCCACATTCATACTTACACCTCTCTCTTCAAAGACGCTTTATATTTTAATTTATCGCGTTGTATTTGTTCCACTGGCAATATTTCTGAATTTTTATAAGCAAGAGACTCATATACAGCTTTCAAATTACGTACTAATTTACGCATCCCATCAGGTTCTAACGAAGCTGCGTGATCCGTTCCTTTCCATGTTCTGTCCAAGGTATAATGCCGTTCAATTATATTCGCACCAAGCGTATACGCAGCAATATCAACTGCAATTCCCAAATGGTGACCTGAAAATCCGATAGACTTCACCCGCTTTCCGTACATCTCTCTCATCCTGCTAAGTTCAAGTAAACAAAC
The DNA here is from genome assembly GCA_910579615.1 of uncultured Lachnospiraceae bacterium. GTDB lineage: Bacteria > Bacillota > Clostridia > Lachnospirales > Lachnospiraceae > RGIG4057. The sequence goes on from CAJTUA010000001.1 coordinate 310,938, forward strand.
ATCTGAAAATGCAACTGGATAGCCTGAAGTACAGCAAAAAAGTATCAAATCCCTTGCACGCCCATTTTTTTCAAATAATTCTACTATTTCCTCTTCTTCCTGACGGTTGGTCATTCCAAATGAAAGCTGGATTTCCCCTTCATAATTGTCACACAACCATTGAAGCATCGCAAAATGAGTATTGCATGCCGATGGAATTTTTATAAACTTTGGATTAATCGATGTAATCTCCTTCGCGCTTGTCATGTCCCATACAGAGGTAGAATATAGAATCCCTGACTCTTCACACCACTTTTTCAGCTGAACATGCTGTTCTACAGTAAATTCTAAGAATTCTCGATGTTGTCCATATGTAGTGCCATATGAATTTTCAGGATGTGGATGCGGAGCATTGTATTGCTCTGCTGTAAGCAATTCTTTCGGATAGCGCTTTTGAAATTTAATCGCATCCACCTTGCAAAAATGCGCAGCAATTTGAATTAATTCATGGGCGATTTCCATATTTCCCATATGGTTACATCCTGCCTCTGCAATCACAAACGGTTTGTTATACATAAACTTTCCTCCTTAAATGTTATAACTTTCATACTATTCCTTCCGGATAATTTAAACCTTTTTAACAGGCTCAATTTCACTTTACACTTTACCATTCTTTAGCTTTATCAACTTACTCTTCATCATCCCCCAAAAACGTAGCATTTCATTAACCCTCAATAAACATAACTCAAGGAAATACACACAAGCTCCAAGAAACACTGCACCAACAGTAAATATAAAAAGCATCTTTGTCACGTTTTCATCATAGCATCCAACATATACGAACAATTTCTTAAACAGCCAAATTACTGCAAGCATCCCTCCACATGCAAGAAAAGTCTGAAAAAAAAGCAGCAAGCATTCTCTGTAAAACACGTATGCATTCTTCTGTTTTGCAGACCTCATCAGTAAAATACTTATCACCGCAACAGATAAAGTTGTCGCTATAGCCAATCCTACCACTCCCATTATTTTAGATAGCACGATGTCAAGAATAACATTAACTCCAACTCCAATCACTGTATTTTTCATAGCTGTTTTTGAATCACCATGGGAATACAAAAAATTCATTCCTACCTGACGCCCCCCTGTAAAAAGGAGCGCAACAAAATATGCCGAAAAAATAGGTGTCGTCATGTTGACTGCGCTTAAATCAAATGCTCCTCTTCCATAAACAAGAATCATAATCTCCCTGCTTAAGAAAACTCCACCCACGATAATAGGCATCAAAAGTATGATAAATAACCGGATGGAAAAAATATATGTTTCCGCTGCTTTTTTCTCATCCCTATTTGCAATATGCCCCGCCAATTCAGGAAAAATTACTGTTGTAATACTTGCAATAAACAAAGTCGATATGCCCCTGGATAGTTTAGATGCATAATTCAGTGCGGAAATGCTTCCTTCTTCAAAAAAAGACGCAAGTACCTTGTCTACGATAACATTGATTTCCGTGGCACCCATTCCAAGAAAAACCGGTCCTGCCATTTTTAGGGCAGAGATTGTAGTCTCATCGTGAATATTCAGCGTAGGTTTATATCTCACATACTTATTGCGTAAACATGACGTATATAAAAGTTCCAACCCCATACCAAACACGATTCCAACAATCGCTGCATAAATCCCTATTTTCTTCTCAAATGCAATTATGCTGAAACTTATTGCTAAGTTAAAAAAGATTGGTGATAAAGACGGCAGCAAAAAATTTTTATAGCTATTCAATACCCCGGTATTAATTTTACAAAGCAGTCCTAATCCCATAGCAGGAAGTGTAAGCCGGAAAAACCTCGTTGCTAAATGAATTGTTTCACTTGCTAAACCGGGCGCTAAAACTTTAAGTAAATAATAACTGCAAAGCTCTCCTGCTAAAACTACAGCAAGATATGAAATAAACACCATCGTTGTAAAGTTTCGGAAAAAATAATTTGCCCTATCCCTATCACATTCTACTAATGTTTTTGTATAAACCGGAACAACAACCGTAGAAATTGCCATTGAAATAAACGTGAATATAATAGTGGGAGTATCAATGGAAATATTGTATGCATCCGTATATGCCGTAGCTCCATAATGATAAGCTATAACGGATTCCTTCACAAAAGAAATAAGGACAACAAGAACAGAAACTACCGACAAGGATATTGCGTTCTTTGCAACTTTCGTATGTCTTCCATCATTTTTCATTTATTATTTTCCTTATCTATTTGCGCAAGTATCTCAGAGAGCAATTTATGTGGTTTTTCCAACATGACATAGCGCAAATCTCTTAACCTTTCGAATTGTTTAGGCAGCGTACAATCGTCAATCACGATAGGGATTCCCAAAAACCATGCCTGATACAAAGTGGTTGAAAACCTTGCTACAACCGCCTTCGTTTCAGAAAAGGATTCCGCAAGTGTAACTTTTTGCGGCCATTGAATATCTGTTTCCGGAAAATATTTTGCAAAATCAAAACCACTAAATCGTGGATGTGGCCGAATGGTTATTCTCATTCCATGAGAAATCAATTTATGGCACACACTTTGCAACACTTTTAAATGCTTTTCATTTTCCTCCTGGAGATAGAAGGTATAATCATACTTTACATCTTGCTTTCTTTTATATTCGGGTAACTGTAAAGCATTTGGCACTTCAACCCGAAACTGACTTTTCTCACATCTCATAGAACAAAATAAATCTACATAAGTTCTATCCCATGCATAATATTCTGTGCATCGAAAAAAGGAAAGCTTCAAAGAGTATAATCTTTCCCCGTGCATTACCCCTATATATTTAATCCCCTTTCCCTCACAATACCCCGTCATTAATGAAGACGCAAAAGACTCCTCAAAATGACTGATAAGAGCTTTCGGTTGGTACATTCTAATACAGTATGAGGTCATAGCTAATTTCATCATCACTTTCAGATGAAAATAGAACCAACAAGGTTTTTTCTTTCTTACCTTCTTTAGAAATTCTTTATCGGATTTATCCAAACTCATTTCTTTTGTAATTCCAATATCCAAAGTCAATATATCTGGATATTCTTTTCTAAGACTATCCGGCACAATATCTATTGAAATTTTGTCCTTATAAAAGACTGCATCGTACTTTCTATCAGATTGTTTCACACTATTATGTGTAAAGCAAATATAGTATGGCAGATACATTACAAAAGAGCCGGCATTCATAACCAATCTTTGAATAGCATTCATTCTTTTCATTGTACATTCGTATTGGCAGAGAGCACGGTCCATATCATTTAAAGGTTCCGGGAACGAATTAATTTTATTCTTAATGCTCTGATAATCGTTTCGCAAAAGAGTTGTTTCGTTTTCAATAAATAAACCTGAAATTCTTCTAAAAAAATGTGTGATATTCATTGTCATCGCCTTTCAATATATTCTTGTTTCAAAAAACTTTATTAACAATCATTTCAAAAAGTCTCACCAAAAAAATTTGTATGGAACATAATATGTGTTTTGAGCTAACACTTGCATTACCAAAAAGAGCCAATATAGTGCAGAATAATATGCCAGATATCCCATTTTCACAATCATTTTCTCCCCTACACCCTTTAAATTCTTTTTTAAATTTTTTATAATATAACTAATTGCAATCGGCGTAATAAAGGAGAAATAGATATATATACGGTATGCAATATCATTTTTTACCAATAATAAGAGCGCACTTAAAGATACCAAATAAACATCTATATACCACTTTTCTTTCTTATTTTCATACAACAATGGATATCGGTATAACAAATATAAAGAAACACCTAACACTAACAGTGTAAAAAGTGGCATGTCGAAAATCGACGAGGTGTACTTCGTGAGATATCTCTCATACCCCAATATTCTGGCAAATGGCTCAATCAACTGTTTCCCTGATATAAACAGATTAATAGCAGCGCAAAAAATTAAAAGCACCATATGGTAACATCTTTTCCAACGAATCCACCCAAAAGGCAGCAACAACATAAACGCATAAGCTGATTTGTGGAAGGAAGCTGCAATTACAATCAATAAAAGAAAATAAAAATATTTTTTTCTACAGCGATTCAGGCATTGAATTGCAACCAAAACAACAGACATTGCACATCCCTGCCTCAATATATTAGTAGTGCTTTGCAAAAAGCAATACGGGTTCAAAGTCCAGAGGGCTATGGCAAACAACAGATAATTTTTGTCCACCTCTTTTTTATAAACACTCCATACCAGCCCGAAAATCAATATGTTGATCATAAGCCCCAACCAAACATATGAATTCCCCAAAAGAGAAGCCAAATAACTCAGTAAATTGTAACCTTTTCCATAGATATATAATCTTGTCTTAAAAACTGAAATGTATGTTTTATAGTCTGTTCCTATCTGTGCGGAACGCAAGGTAGAAATCAAAAAGAGTGATAATATACAAATTAAAGCACATAATCTTTTTGCTTTTATTCTAGAGTAGACTATTCCACAAAAAAATAATCCTATAAAAATAGAAACATAAACAATCATTTGACCTTCCTCTTTTAATTCAAGATAAACCGTTTACTAGCAAATCACGTTTTTAGCTTCTCTTAGATTCATATTTCTTAGTTTCTTCTTTATTTTATTTTCATCCAAAGTTTTTTTATCTGCACATATTATACCCACAGCCGTGGTTACATTTTAATACGAATTGCCTCGGTAATTTGCCCCATTCGATATCCTCAGCCCTATCCCAAACAAACAAAATATCATTTAGCAGCTCTCCTTTCCCAATTTCTTTTATGTATTCTCTGACTGCATACTTATCTGCGCATTGGATTGCCTTCGGATTGTTCGGCCAATAATATAATTTCAGCCACTGTAACTTTTCGTTTAATGTCCTCGGATTTTTCAAATTCAATTTATAACCAAGCAGAACCCGAAAATATAACCGTGACATAAACTCTGGTGATGTCAACTGATACGCTTTTACTTGCCCCATCTTCTGATTTTATATAATAATCCTTTTCCTAATCCCATTTAAAGTTCTCCTTGTTTCATTCCGTTCTATTTTATGGTTTTCTTCGTGTAGATTACTCTTTTAAACATCCCAAACACTATATTTCTCATGGTACAAAAAGCTGAAAATAGAGGACTGTTTCCATTTCCCCGAAACAATCTATAATGCCATTTAAGTAATGTAGTATAACCCTGGGTGCTAATGCTCCCTTTCCGTCCCCTTCGGTATAATGCCAGGCATTTATTCAGAAAAAAGCAATCCGCCTTCTCTACCGCCTTTAGCCAAATCGCGTAGTCATTATTCTTTTTAATATCTGCAATCTGTAGATTGCCAACGATTTCCCTGTCGTACATAACCGTCAAACACCCTGGCCAGCAATAATCATACATCTTCTTTTTTGTAATACGTCCTGGCCCGGAAACCATGATACCTGTTTTTCTTGATTTTTCATCCATTTCCTCGTATTTCGTATAAGAAAAATGATAATTGTTTTCCCTCATGAATTTTAATTGTTCTTCTAACTTCCTTTTTCCCCATATATCATCGGAATCCAAAAAAGCCACCCAACGCCCCTGCGCTTCCCGGAGCGCCCTATTCCGGCTTAGCGCTGCCCCCTGGTTCTTTTCGTTTTTTATATAATGAATCCTTTTATCATCCAAAAAGCGAAAAACGATTTCATCTGTATTATCCGTGGAACAATCATCCACAATAATCAACTCCCACTCTGGATAAGTCTGGCGTTGGACAGAACGGATGGATTGCGCTATGTAGGATGCTGTATTAAATGACGGCATAATTATCGACACCATATCGTTCGGAATGACAGGTCTTTTTTTCGTAACATTCTTCATATTTTCTTTGCTTCCCAAGATGATTTCCTATGATTTTTCTTTAAAATTTCTATTGCTTCTTTTTGTTTTCTCACATACTCCTGATTTATAATTTTCTTTCGGTTCAGCAGATAATCCCCATAATCCTCTGCTGTAGCCATTCCTTCCTCTGCAATCCCTTCTTTTGTTACTACAGACTTTATTGTTTTACAGATAATCCATATGTCCAATAAAAAACTGATGTTTTGGATATATTTAATGTCATACTCTAGCTTTCGTTCCCAATCGACCATATTTCGTCCTCTTACTTGTGCTAACCCGGTTAGCCCCTGCCTTACTTGATGCCGTCTCCGCTGTTCTTTTGTCATAAATACCATATCCCTCACCAACAAAGGCCTCGGTCCCACCACGCTCATATCCCCTTTTAAAATATTTACTAATTCCGGCAGTTCATCAAGGCTTATCGCCCTTAGAGATTTCCCAAACTTCCCAAGTCGCTCCTCATCCGGCAACAACTCCCCATCCTTCCCCCTCTTATCCGACATACTCCGAAACTTGTATAACTTAAAAATCTTCTCATCCTTCCCTGGACGCTCCTGTGTAAAAATCACTGGTTTCCCCAACTTCACCCTCACCAATACTGCCACCGCCAACATCACTGGGCTCAACACCACAATCCCAAACAGCGCACAGACCACATCCAACGCCCTTTTTATGTATCTTTCATAAATTCCATTTCTTCTCCTGTGCACTTTACCAACCCCCGGCTTTTTCAAACCCTTTCTCTTCCGCGAACCTATCTGCCCTTCCCCCATCTTTTCTCCCATCCTTGCTCCTCCTTTTCCCCTTTCCTTTTCCATCTCCCCACCTTTAGCAGGGTATATACCCTCCTCTTTTTCTCTTTATCCCTTTTTGTTATTTTCTATTTTTGTCATCTTATCAATTCTTGTTCCTTCAAGAGAATTTCTCTCACTCTTCTCTCTCAAATAATCCTCCTCATGTTTTCGCATCCACATCTTTTTTCCTTCTTTTTCTTCCTTTATTAATTTTTTACCTTCTCTCACATGCTCTTCCCACCTTCCTCCTTCCGTTTTCCCGCTATCCCAAAACACCTCCCCACAATCTCCATCACCCTCTCCTGCTCCTCCTTTGTCATCTTATTATCGCTCGGTAAACACACCCCTCTCTCAAAGATATCCGCCCCCACATCCCCACTCGTCTCCCCGCCGATGTACGCATTGCTCTTCCCCCTCCCGTTCCCTTCCTTCGTCACAAACGCATTCATCCGGTAAATCGGCTGCAGGTGCATTGGCTTCCAAATCGGCCGCCCCTCCGCGCCAAACGCCGCCAATGCCTCCAGTATCTCCGCCGGGCAGCTCTTTCCTTCCTCGCTCACAAACAAACTCTCCCGCTCCCCGCGCACCTGCTTACACATCGCTTCCTTATCAATCAGTAAACAGCTCAGCCAGTAATTCGGCTCACTCTTGCCCGCATCAAACGGGTTCATCTGCACCGGAAGCCCCATTTCCACAAACCGCTTCCGATACCTCTCATAAATCTTTCTTTTCTGTCCGATATGCTCCTCCAAATACGGCAGCTGCCCCCGTACCACCCCGGCAACCACATTGCTCATGCGGTAATTGTACCCAAGCTCCTCGTGCTGATACCACGCCGCCGCTTCCCGGCTCTGTGTGGACCATTTCCGCACCCTGTCCGCGTCGCCTTTTTCATCGGTCAGGAACATCCCGCCCGACGACCCGGTTATAATCTTATTCCCATTGTACGAAATCACGGACGCCGCCCCAAAATTCCCGGTCTGCACGCCCTGGTACGCCGCCCCGAACGATTCCGCCGCATCCTCCACAATCAGCGCCCCATGTGCCTGGCAAATCCGCTGTATCTCCTCGATTTTCCCCGGCACCCCGTACAGATGCGCGATAACCACCAGTTTCAC
>CAJTUA010000002.1:0-38492 GCA_910579615.1 uncultured Lachnospiraceae bacterium
TTTGTGGGTGAACTCAATTTCCTTTCTGCTACGCAACCGAAAAGGCAAGGCGCATAGGAACTCAAAAAGACGGTACAGCCCTTGTAATTGGGGCTATACCGCCTAATCTGAAATTACTTCCCTCTAACCGTAAACATTTTATTTTCAAGCCTTTTTCGGTATTCAGTTCTGTACTTTTGACAGCAATACTACGCACTCGATATGCCCCGTCCACGGAAACATATCCACCGGCTGTATCCGTTCCACTTGGTACCCGCCCGCCACAAGCACCTTCATATCCCGCGCCTGCGTTTCCATATTACACGAAACATATACTATACGCGACGGTGCTGCCGTAACAACCGCCCTCAAAAATTCTTCCGTTGCCCCGGCTCTCGGCGGGTCCAAAATTACAACATCCGGGCGCACCGCGCCGTCTTTTCCCGCGGTATTCCTCATGTAATCCGTTGCGTCTGCCTGTATAAACCCGGCATTTTTCACCCCGTTTGCCTGCGCGTTCATCTGCGCATCCCGCACGGCCGCAGCATTGCTTTCAACCCCAATCACTTTTGCAGCCCCTTCCGCGGCAATCAGGCCGATGGTTCCGGTGCCACAGTACGCATCTAACACCGTTTCCGTCCCGGTCAGTCCTGCAAAATCAATCGCGGTGCGGTAGAGCACTTCGGTCTGCTCCGGGTTTACCTGGTAAAAGGATTTTGGGGAGATGGAAAAATGCAGTCCACACAGGATGTCTTCGATATGGCCGCTGCCATAAAGCACGTTTTCGCGTTCGCCGAGTACCATACTTGTCTTTTTGTTGTTGATGTTCTGGACAATTGTTGTAATTTCCGGGTGGGCGGCGCGCAGTTTTTCAATGAAATGGCTTCGGCCGGGAAATTCTGTCTGGCCGAGTACAAGCACAACCATGATTTGCCCGGTGGCATAACCGCAGCGGAGAAGAACATGGCGTAAAAGACCTTTCCCGGTATCTTCGTTGTAGGCGGAAAGGCGGAATTCATCCGCGAGTTTTTTGATGGTGGAAAGGATTTTGTTTGCGGTTTTGTTCTGGATGGCACAGCCAGAAACTGATATGACCCGATGTGTGTTTTCCTCGTAAATGCCAAGCTCCATACCGCGGCGGGAGCGGGTGAAGGCGGCGTGGATTTTGTGGCGGTAATGATACGGATTTTTCATGCCGATAATGTCTGAAACTGTGCCGAAGCAGCCAAGAAGGCACTTGGCGGCGGACTGTTTCATGGCCAGTTGGTTTTCATAGGAGGTGTGCTGCAGGCTACAGCCGCCGCAGCGGGCAAATGCCTTACAGAACGGTTCCCGGCGCTGTGGCGAGGCAGTTTCAAGTCTGGAGAGTTTTGCAGTGTTACTTTTGCGGTCTTTGCCGTAAACCAGTTCAATATAGGCGGTTTCGCCTGGTAAAAGTCCGTCCACGGCAAAAGTGGAATTGTTAAATTTGACGATTCCGCAGCAGGCGGAGTCGGTTTCATGGCATTTGACACGGTACTGTTTTGGCATAAGAATGCCTCCTTTTGCGTTCGGATTTTGCGCATAGAGCGCACTGGGGTTTATTTTAGCATTTTTGAGGTGGGTTCGCAAGGAGGAATTGTTTTTAGGCACAGTAAACGTAAGTCTCTGTTTTCAACAAAAAACACTTTGATTTTTGTTGAAATAGCCCAAAAACAGACGAGTTTATTAAACTTTAAATATTTATAAATTTTAAAATTAAACAAAAAAGAAAGCTATATTTTATCAGAAAGCTATTTGTTTACAATTTGTTCAGAAAGCTTGCGTTTACTGTGGGGAAATATGAAAAAATGCTTGCAAACCATTTTGAAGCATGTTACAATAAAAACAAAGGAAGCAACTGCCCACAAAGTGGTTAGCCTCCCAGTGTGCTTATAATAAGCCTGCCTGTACCGCCAAGTAACAAGGTAGGCTTATTTATTTCCGCTTGTTGTTCCTACTGTCGATGTAGGCAAGCAGTGCAATAAGAAACGTCCCGAAAAGAATTAACAAAGTTAATACTTCGTATGTACTCATATACACCACCTCCCTTTTTTTGCAAGTGAGGGAGGTTTGCCACCTTGTAACACAGCTACTTCCTTGCTCGAATAATACCATATTTTTCCCTACGATGCAAGAAGAATTGACACTTTAACAAAAGTTTTATATGTGTTTAGTATGAGTTTTTACCGTATATAAAAATGGAATCTGGTAAGTTTTTTTGCAAAAATAGTTAATTGCTTCCATGACACGGCTTGAAGTTTTCCACTCCATGCAGTTTCTTTTTGGTATACTTTCGGGCGTTTCGTTCCGCACATAAAGCGCCGAACATTATACTACATATTCACAACACCTATCCGAAACAGTTGATAAAATATTCCCCTGCTTTGGGCAGCAATGTCTGAAATGGTGTAAAAATGGTGTGGTTAGCAGGAATAAGACTGTGAAACCTTTAAAAACAGTGGAAAAAAGAGCATAAGGGGTGAAATTGCCCCATTTTTAACACATTTGGATGCTAGTATTCCACTCATGTGGCAGTTTTGGGGAGAGAAAATGGAAAAAACGTTTTTTCCCACAAGATGCTGCATGCCATATTTCATAGGGTTTTTGTAGAAGTGAGGTAATTGAGGATGGAAAGAATGGATATGCAGGCAAGGCGAAATAACAGGGTGCGCCGGAGGGTTTCAGGCAGGCTGTGCGCCCTGCTGGTGATTGCGCTGTTGGCAGGAGGGCTGCCGACGGGAGTGGGTATGAGTACATATGCGGTGGAAGCTGCGGAATTGGGAGAAGGGTACGGTGATGCAAAGCCGACCGTGGCGGAAGAGGATGATATAACCGGAACGCCGGAGGATGACGATTTGGGCGGAAATGATGCTTCGACAGTAACGCCGGAGCCAGCCGTGCCAACAGAACCAGGCGCGGAAGCGGTTCCGACCCCGGAACCGACCAAGGATGCAGAGGAGGCGGAGCCAACGCCGACAAAAGAGCCGGAAACAGGCGAGGCAACCTTGACCCCGGAACCGACCAAAGATGCGGAGGATGCAACCCCAACGCCAACAAAACAGCCGGGAAATGCTGACGCGACCCCAACCCCTACGAAACAGCCGGGAAATGTTGACGTAACCCCGACGCCAACAAAAAAGCCGGGAAATGTTGACGTAACCCCGACCCCTACAAAGGAACCGGGAAAGGAAGAGACAACCCCGGAACCAACCCCAACCAAAAAGCCGAACGAGGATAAGGTGACACCGACTCCGGAACCGACAGGGGATGCACAGGTGACAGAGCCTGCTCCGACCGAAGAGCCGGATGAAGTGACACCAACCCCGAAGCCGACGAAAACCCCGTCCTGGGCAGTTCCGACGGAAAGTGATGACGCGCGGTACCAGTATCTTCTTGGCATCGACGCAAAAGTGATTTCAATTGACGACCCGCCGGAAGGTTACAAAAGCGCAGCGGAAGCGGCAAAAAATATGAAGACCATTACCATACCGGTATGGAAGATGACGGCTTCCGGCAGGAAATATACTTCATCCGCCCAGCTTACAGTAAATAAAAAGTTGGCGAAGAATGTGCTGGCGATTTTTAAGGAAATTTATGCGCTTGACATTAAATTCCCGATTAAAGTGGTAAAAGGCTACGGGTACCGCAAGGTCGGCGGTGTGGGCCTGAGCAAATCGAGGATTATGTCCATACATTCTTTTGGAGCAGCAATTGACATTAATCCAAGCGATTATGACAATGATTATTTCCTTGGCAAAGGCAATGATTTGCGTGATAAATCGAACCCTTACTGCATCCCGGATGAGGTTATCGCGGTTTTTGAAAAATATGGTTGGTTTTGGGGCGGGAATTTTGAGATTTGTGCGGATACGATGCATTTCCAGTATTTTGAGCTTGGGATGCTGACGTATCAGGGCAATTCGCCGTTCCGTACATTGAAGGTAAAGAGCGGTTATATGACGGGCACCGATGTGCGCAATCTGCAGCAGCGCCTTTGTGAGCTCGGATTTGCCGTGTCGATTGACGGCGTATACGGCAACAAGACCGCGAATGCCGTGAAGAAATACCAGAAGAGCCGTGGGCTTGAGGAGACAGGGCAGGTTGATTATAAGACCTGGGAAACAATTATCAACGAAACACATTATATGGCATATGCGTTTTGATGCCTGAGTTTTCGGGCATGGTACTGGAAGTGGTGATATGCGGAACTTCAAAACAGCATATCACCCGGACAGTGCCCCAGAGGGATTTTTCGGAGTGAAACGGAGAAAAAGCCCTCTGCCAGTGTTGGGTGCTGGCAGGGTGATATGCGGAACTTAAAATAGGAGTCAAACAAAACAATGGAACGCAGGGACAAGACCAATTATTATCTGGATATTGCGGAGACGGTATCAAAGCGGAGCACCTGCCTGCGGAGGATTTACGGTGCGGTCATCGTAAATAATGATGAGATTATCTCGACCGGGTATGTCGGGGCACCGCGCGGCAGAAAGAATTGCTCGGATTTGAATTACTGCCTGCGCGAGAAAATGGAGATTCCGCGCGGGGAGCGCTATGAGCTGTGCCGGAGTGTCCATGCGGAGGCGAATGCGATTATCAGTGCATCGCGTGAGAAGATGCTTGGCGCAACGCTCTACCTTGTCGGTTTTGAGATGCCGGATTTTACGTACATTGCAGACAGCAACAGCTGTGCAATGTGCAAGCGCATGATTATCAATGCGGGGATTGACCGGGTGGTCATCCGGGATACGCAGGAGGATTACCGCGTGATTGCGGTGCAGGACTGGATTGACAATGACGAGTCATTGGAAGGCACGAGAGGATATTGAGCGAAGCATAACAAAACAGACAATTTAGTCATTATAATGCGGATTGGCAGACAACTTGGGAAAAAATAGGAATCCTGGCTGCCGATTCGCATTTTTTGCGCAGAATTTAGCACGAACTAAGAGGTTAGCCGATTGACTTTTTGGTGCTTTGGCAATATAATAAAAGTACAAGGCATGCCGCGGGGGTGCGGTGAGCTGAGAATATAGGAAAGGTGAAGGTATAATCACATGAATAACATTCCGAAAGTAAAAATTGGTATTGTGGCGGTGAGCCGTGACTGTTTCCCGGAGTCGCTTTCAGTCAACAGGAGGAAGGCGCTTGTAAAGGCGTATACGGACAAGTTCGGTGCAGAGGATATCTATGAGTGCCCGGTTTGTATCGTAGAGAGCGAGATACATATGGTTCAGGCGCTTGAGGACATTAAGAAGGCAGGATGTAACGCGCTTTGCGTATATCTTGGAAACTTCGGCCCGGAGATTTCGGAGACCCTGCTCGCAAAGCATTTTGATGGACCGTCCATGTTTATCGCGGCGGCGGAGGAGTCCCAGGCAGATCTTTCCGACGGGCGCGGTGATGCATACTGTGGTATGCTCAACGCAAGCTACAATTTAAAGCTGCGCAATGTGAAGGCTTATATTCCGGAATATCCGGTTGGCACGGCGGAGGAGTGCGCGGACATGATTAAGGAATTCGTTCCGATTGCGCGCAGCATCATTGGACTGTCCGACCTTAAAATCATCAGCTTTGGCCCGAGGCCGCTGAATTTCCTTGCATGCAATGCGCCAATCAAGCAGCTTTACAATCTCGGCGTTGAGATTGAGGAGAATTCCGAGCTCGACCTGTTTGAAGCGTTCAACAAGCATGCGGGTGATGAGCGCATCCCGGCGAAGGTAAAGGAGATGGAGGAAGAGCTTGGCGCAGGCAACATGAAGCCGGAGGTGCTTCCAAAGCTTGCACAGTACGAGCTGACCCTTCTTGACTGGATTGAGGCGCACCGCGGCTACCGCAAGTATGTTGCGATTGCGGGTAAATGCTGGCCGGCATTCCAGACACAGTTCGGCTTTGTTCCTTGCTATGTCAACAGCCGTTTGACCGGCATGGGTATCCCGGTATCCTGCGAGGTTGATATTTACGGCTGCTTAAGCGAGTACATCGGTACCTGCGTGAGCGAAGATGCGGTTACTCTGCTTGATATCAACAATTCCGTTCCGGCTGACATGTACAAGGAGTCCATCGAGGGCAAATTCCCGTACACGCACAAGGATACGTTCATGGGCTTCCACTGCGGCAATACCTGCTCGAGAAAGCTTGCGGCATGCAGCATGAAGTACCAGAAGATTATGGCGAGAAGCCTTCCGGTGGAGGTTACCAACGGTACGCTTGAGGGCGATATCGCACCGGGCGACATCACGTTCTACCGCCTGCAGAGCACTGCGGATTGCAAGCTGCGCGGCTACATTGCACAGGGCGAGGTGCTTCCGGTAGCAACGAAGTCCTTTGGTTCAATTGGCGTGTTCGCGATTCCGGAGATGGGTCGCTTCTACCGCCATGTGCTGATTGAGAAGAACTACCCGCACCATGGCGCGGTTGCGTTCGGACATTTCGGCAAGGCAATTTATGAGATTTACAAGTACATTGGTGTTGAGGTGGATGAGATTGGCTACAATCAGCCTGCTTCGGCAAAGTACCCGACGGAGAATCCGTTCGCGTAAAATTTTAATGTGCGCCGTGGAAAGCGGCGGGAAAAAGACCCCCGGCAGTTTGCCGGGGTCTTTTTTAATATGGAATAACTTCTTTGAACTCATTGACAGAAGGATTAAAGTATGATATGTTTGCCGTAAATGTATGAATGTCAAAGGCAGGCGAAAGCATGAATGAAGGATGAAATCAGAGAAAAATATAATAGGCTGTTGGGAAAACCAGGGGAGAGAAGCCGCGTCGGTGAGATGACGGAGAAGGAACTTTTGCTCGGCAAGACACTGAAGAGGATGCGAGAGCACCGCCAGATTTCCCTGGAGAGTTTATCGGAGGGAATCTGTGCGCCGAGTGATATGGCAGCGATGGAAAATGGGATAAAGGCAAGTTTGCTGATGACCGCCGCATATTTGACGCGCATGGGAAAGTCCGTGAATAAATTTGAGTTTTATTCCACGAATCTGGAGTATGACCAACAATGTAAGCGCGACCATATCATAGAGGTCTGGAAGAAGGATGACTTAGAAGCGGCAAAAGGTTATCTCGCGGAATATGAACGGCGTTTCCGGTCAAAATTCAGCCAGTGTTGGAGCAGTTGGCAAAAACGTTGTATTATGCTGCGCGGAGGGGAGCTCCCGGAAGATTACGATGTGATATGGGAGAGCCTGACCTGCCAGAAGCTTTATTTTACACAGGAGGAGCTGGATTATTTGTGGGAGCTGAAAAGGTTCTATGAACAGAGGGGCGATTCACAAAAGGTGCGGGAAGTCTATGCGCTTATGTACCGGAACACAATGGCGACCGGGGTATTTCTGCCGCAGAATGGCAGGGGGATGGACGAGGAGCGGAAACTTGAGATTTTACCGGAACTTTGCATGGGATACGGGCATTTTGAACATATGCAGGGCAGGTGCGAGGATGCTCTTAAAGTCTTGGACACGGCGATTACATTGCTGCAAAAAAGCATGAGGATGCGGCTTCTGATGGAATTGTTGGAGGAACGCATGAATATTTACAGGGAGCTGTGGGAGGAGGGAAAAGCGCCGGAAATGTATCAAAGGATGGGAAAGGACGCGCAGAACCTGATTGCTCTTGAACTGCTGAGTGGGAATATGCCCAAGGCGCGCGGACGTATCGCATGGCTGAAGGAGGAAGCAAAATGGGAGAGTATAATATTGGACAATTTATTTACCGTTCTCGGAAGGCTATTGGACTGACACAGGAGGAGTTATGCCAGAATGAGAATGGGATTGTCTGCTGTTCGGTGGAGACACTTTCGCGCATTGAAAGGGGAAAGCAGCGACCGAATTTCCGGACCATGCGGGATATTATGAGGCGGCTTGGGAAGGAAAATTGTTTTTGTACGCCTTATTTGAAGACGACGGATTATCGGGTGTTGGAATTAAATCGGGAGTTGAAACGGATACTTACACTGAATGATTATGACAATGCAGAGAGGCTGTTAGGAGAATTGGAGAATGAGTTGTCTTTGCAATATGTGACAAACCGTCAGTATCTGGTTCGGCTGCATGCCACGATTGACCAGAGGCAGGGCAGGATTACAACGGAAGAGGAGCTGGAATTGTTGGAGAGTGCGCTGAAAATGACAGTGCATTCCTATGGTACAAGAAACTTTTTCTTTGAGATACTTTTACCGGAAGAAATCGTAACAGTCTGCAATATTGCGGATAGTTATGGGAGAATCGGAAACATTGACAAGGCGTTATTGCTTTTGCAGACAGTTATCAATATGTTGAATGACAGAACATTACAGATAAATTATCCGACAGGGATTTATGAAATGGTAAATCGGAACCGTATTAAATGGGTCGGCGAGCAGGGCAATTACCGGCAGGCAATCTGCGATTGTGACAAAGCAATCAACGATTGCCTGAAAAAGCAAATCCTTAATACATTGCCAAGCCTGTACTACGCAAGAGCGTACAATATGCAAAAACTCAGGGATACTTTCCCACATCATTCAGATAGCAGGAATGATATGATTGACTTTGATTACATAAAATGTGCGCTGCTTGCGGAATTGATACAGGATGAGAAAGGGCGTGATAAAGCACTTTCCAAACTGAAAGAAAAATAATCTTTAATTAGATGAAGTTGCTGCAATCCCAGTCATCTGCCAACATGATGCCGGAGTTAACACTCTGAGAGCAAAGCTGCTTGGCGGTGCTGGAAGTGTCTTCCATACAGGTGAGTGCTGCTGCACCTCCGCAGACAAATGCTGCTGCAAGAAGAAGTGCGATTGCAGATTTTGTGGATTTGAATAAATGTTTCATGATAATATCTCCTTTCTTGTTTGAAGTTATGATAAGAATAACAGATTTTCGACAAATTACCATGGTATTATTACGAAAATGCACTTAAATTCATGTTTTTTTGCAGTGATATGGGGAAAAGAAAGGATTGGAAAAAAACAAGTGTAAAAAAGTGCTATACAAAAGTCGAAAAGTCTGATACAATAGATACAAAGCGAATTTGTAAGTACGATTTTCGGGGCGCTGTATCACTGATAAATAACTTTTGGTATCATTGATTGGCATCGCCTCGGATACAGGAGGTGTCATATGAAAATACGAAGATTGTCTGCGCTGCTATCGGCAGGTGTTATTTTTGGGTGTGCTGCGCTCTGTGCGGCAGGCATTTTTGCAGGGTGTGGCAAAGGGGATGCCCAGAAAAGCATAGCGGAATCCGACCGTTCCGGCTATGAGACAATGGAATTTGAAACGATTGTCAAACCAGAGGGGATGGATGCTTTTGTTATCCTTGCGGACGGAACATTGCTTGGTGGAGGGTCTGGCGAGAAGGTGTACATATATCAGCAGGATGGGACAGGGCAGAGGGAGCTTGCATTGGATGGCTCTTATCTGACGTTTTTTTGCGCGGACGGCGGTGCGCTCTATGCGTATGATAACAACAGGAAGGCGGTTGTGGAGCTGACTGTGGGGGCGGATACGGGTACGGAAGGGGCTCTTTCGGCGGATGTGCGGGTAATTGAAGATGACCTTGCATTTTGCATGGTTCGCAATATGGTTGCCCTGGACGGAAAAATTTATGTCCTTGCCATACCGTTGACAAAGGATACGGAGCAGGCGGTATTTTCCTTTGGCGCAGGGGAATTTGAGGATTACGGGGAGCAGGTGTATTGCATTGATGCGCAGAGTGGGGAACATAGCATACTTGACCTGGAACATATCACGGCGGAATACCGTTCAGAGGACGGCAGGTTGTTTTTTTATGGTTGGAAAGAGGAAAGGTACTGTCTGTATGAGTATGATGCAAAGAAGGGGGAAATTGTAAATCGGCTTTCCCTTGACAATATGGGAAATCTTTGGAATATGGTTGTTGAGGGAGGCTATCTCTTTGCAGTCAGTTCAACGAAAGGACTGTATAGCCTTGATTTGAAAAAAGATGACCTGGAGGTCTGGCAGCCATCTATATTTACAATAAATGGAAATGACCTGCAGTTTTATCATGGGAATCTTTTTGTCCATAACATGACTTTCGGGGAAATACAACAGGTGCTTTCCGTTGGCTCGGAGGGGGAAATCCTTGCGAACAGCGCGGTTTTGGACCGTATGCCGACGGACGGGAGCCTTGTGGAGAATGATACAATAGATGATGCGGCAACGCCGACCCCGAAACCGACTGCGTGGCCAAAACGCACGGAAAGGGTTGGCGTGAGCGACACGGGTTATCTTGTGCTGAATCCAGATGAAATAAAACGAATCAGCGGCCTGCGGACAAAGACGGTGGAACGGTCTTTGGAGCTGGAAGCCTTTATTACGGAGCTTATGGCAGGAAATCCGGATGTGGATATTTATATTATTGGCAGTGGTTCGGTATTGGTGCCGCGCATTAAGGAATTGGGGATGTATACACCGCTGAACGACTCGGAAATTATTTCTGGTTATCTTGGGAATTGTTTTGATTATATTAAATCAGCAGCGACGAATGAGAATGGGGATATCTGGATGGCGCCGCTGTATGAGTATTGCCAAATGACATGGTATGTCCCGGAGAATATGGAGAAGTTCGGTGTTACGCCACAGGAGCTGTGTATGCTTGACAGTTATATTGCGGTGTTGGAACGGCTCCATGACGAGATGGGGGAATTTCATTATTATAATCATGCCAATCGTTTCTTTTTGCAATGTGATTCCATGTATGACAAAAATTATAATGATTACGAGGCGGGGAAGATTGATTTTGATACGGATTTGTATCGCAGTATTGCGGGCTTTTTCTGGCCAGGGTGGGACCGCTACGGCAGTGCAACTGCAAACCATCCGCTCTTCTTTAATCTGTACCAGCGGATGGAGGGAGAGGTTATGACGTTAGGGAAGACACCGGATTTGGACAAGAATACCGTGATTTTTAAGACCGTGGACTGGGCAGAACATCTCTGGGCAATGTCGTTAAAAAAGACGACGGAAATGATGGAGGGGTGGCGGGTTGTGCCATTTCCGAAGCTTGCGTCGGAAAACGAGCAGAATCTGGTATCAGTAACCTGCGCATTTGTAAATCCGTACAGCCAACAGAAGGATGCAGCAACGGAGTATCTGGAGGTCGTTTTGGAAAACCAAGTAAGGACTGTGAGGCAGCCTGCATTTTTCCGGGAGGATGTGGAGTATTATAAGGCGTATTACGATACCTCCCTGCCTGCATTTCAGGATATGTATGAAATTTTTAAGAATGCCTCTGTACCGCAGGCGTATTCGTGGGATACGTCGAATGAATATATCACGGAATTCCAACGGGGATTGATTTCTTTTGACGAGGCAATTGCGCGCAGGCAGAGAAGTGCGGTGATGGGATTGGAGGAGTAGGGATTGTGTGAGGATGTAGAGGGGTAGGGGAAAGATGAAATGGAGAAATAGATGAAAGCGGTTTTTATGTGAAATATTACATTCGGAGGTGAAATAAAGCATATTATTATTTTGATTAAATGTAATGACATTATTGTGTGATTATGATATCCTAAAATTGGGCATTAAGATTCCCGAAGCGTTCTACAGAACAAAAATAAAAAGGAGGATTTCAAAATAAAAAAAGGAAAAATGCAAAAGAAAGCAGCTGCAGCTTTATTGGCGTTGGCGATGACGGTGGTGGCAGTACCGATGGGGGCGAAGGCAGATCACATAAATGCACGCGATCCTGAGCAAAGGTGCAATAATACGTATAAAAGCTATACGCATACTGGCTACCAGACGAGCATGACACAGGGTTCGCATCAACTTGAGGATGGATCAAGTTGCTTTATTACAACGTTGGTTTATAAGCATACCGTTGCCTGCAATTCCTGCGGTTTTAAATATGCAACACCGATATATGGTTGCACGGTAGAGCACAGCAGATGTGGGAACAGGACAGTGAACCATACTGGTTATTAGGACTGTGATGCATCGCCCTTGCCGACAAGCTCGGCAGGGGCGGTCATAAGGGAGGAGGATAAGTTCTTGAAAACAAAAAAGGTATTATTGTTTTTCATGGTTTTGGCGTTGTTCTGTGGGTGTGGGAATGGCAGGAGTGGGGAAAAGGGAATTGAATTTGACCGCTCATCTTATGAAAGGGCGGACTTTCAGGCGATTTCTATACAGGAAGGGATTGAAGCGTTTGCATTAAATGAGGATGGAATGATTTTTTGTAGTGGTGCGGATGCAAAATTATATGTCTACGCAAAAGACGGAGGAGATAAAGAAGAGATTCCGTCTTCTTCTTTTTATGGGAATATCTGTGTGGATGGTAAAAATGTTTATGCGTATGATTATGACCAGTCAGCCATTGTTCAGTTGACGGATAACGGGGAGGTTTCATCGGAAAGTGTAAGGGTGGTTCAGAATTCCATATCCCTCCATACCATCCGGAACATGGTTGCGACAAACGGGAAAATATATGTGCTTGCCATCCCCTTTACGGCGGACAATACAGAAACTCTTTTTATGTTCGGCGCGCAGGAATTTGAGGATTACGGGGAGCAGGTGTATTGCATTGATGCGCAGAGTGGGGAACATAGCATACTTGACCTGGAACATATCACGGCGGAATACCGTTCAGAGGACGGCAGGTTGTTCTTCTACGGGTGGCAGGAGGACAAATATTACCTTTATGAATACGATACAGAGAAAGAAAAAGTATCACAGAAACTTAACTTTGCTGACATGGGAAACCTGCTGAATATCGTAGTGGAGGGCGGCTATCTTTTTGGAATCAGTTCGTCTGATGGTTTAATCAGCATTGACCTTACAACTGGGGAAAAGCTGACATGGGCATCTGGCGTGTATGCGATGTTCGGGAATGATTTGCAGTTTTACCAGGGGAATCTGTTTGTGCGCAATATGGCAGAATCGCAGAAGATATTGCAAGTGCTTGCCGTGGATAAAGAAGGGAAGATTGCGGAGACCGTCCGGGATTCCAACGTTGTTGTGGCGGATGGGACGGATGGTGATGGGCATAATACAGGCGAAACGGGGCATGACGGGCAGGAAGTGAGCGGAAACGATACCGCCCCGCAGCCAACGAAACGCCCGAAGCGGAATGAGACCATTGGCGTGAGTGCGGGAGGGAATCTCCAATTTAATCCAGATAGAATTCGCTATTTTAGTGGGATGAAAACGAAAGTGATTCAGCAAAGCCTTGACCAGGATGCGGTTATTGCCGAACTGATGGCGGGGAATCCGGATGTCGATATTTACCTGTTGCCACATGGGTGGGCATTGACACAGCGGCTGAAGGAACTGGGGATTTACGTGCCTTTGAATGGCTCCGAGACGATAAGCGGTTATATGGGGAAATGCTTTGGTTATATACAAGATGCGGCAACCAATGAGAATGGGGATATTTGGATGATTCCGATATATGAATCCTGTCAAATGACATGGTATATCCCGGAGAACATACAGAAATTTGATATCACACCGGAAGACTTAACGAGCCTTGACAGTTACATTGCAGTGCTGGAGCGGCTTCATGATAAAATGGGAGAATACCATTACTACAATAATGCGGATATATTTTGGTTGGAGTGCGATTCGCGGTATGAAGTGAACTATAACAATTATGAGACGGGGGAGGTTCGCTTCGATACGGAACTTTATCGGGGGCTTGCGGATTTTTTCTGGTCGGGATGGGAGCGTTATGGTTCCGCGTATGCAAACCACCCATTGTTCTTTATGGCATTGCAGCAGACGAGGGATTCGGTAACAACCCTAGGGGAGACACCGGATTTCGACCGGGATTCCGTGATTTTTAAAACCATCAGCATTAGTGAACATTTGATAAGCACAGCAAAGGTTGGCTCAAATAAGTTCAGGAAATTATTGGAGGGCTGGAGGGTTCTGCCATTTCCGAATCTGCAATCGGATTCTGAGCAGGCGGTGATTAAGATGATGTATGCGATGGTAAATCCGTACAGCAGACAGCAGGAAGCAGCGATAGAATATCTGGAAGTGATGTTGGAAAATCAGGCAGATGTTGTGGAATGGCCGGCTTTTTTCCGGGAAGATATGGCGTATTATGAGCAGTATTATGATGTCTCCGTTCCGGCGTTCCAGGATCTCTATGGAATTTTCCGAAATGCGGATGTGTATTATGGACATTCGTGGGATACCTCAACGGATTATATTGTAGAGTACCAGCAAGGGCTAATCAGTCTTGACGAGGCGATTGAGCGCAGGCAGAGGCATGCGGTGATGGGGCTGGAGGAGTAATTGGAACCATGGGGGTTACAGATGATAACGAATAAAATGCATCGCCCTTGCCGACAAGTTCGGCAAGGGCGGTCATAAGGGAGGAGGATAAGTTCTTGAAAACAAAAAAGGTATTATTGTTTTTCATGGTTTTGGCGTTGTTTTGTGGGTGTGGGAATGGCAAGAGTGGGGAAAAGGAAATTGAATTTGACCGCTCATCTTATGAAAGGGCGGACTTTCAGGCGATTTCTATACAGGAAGGGATTGAAGCGTTTGCATTAAATGGGGATGGGATGATTTTTTGCAGCGGCGCGGATGCAAAATTATATGTGTACGCAAAAGACGGAGGAGGTAAAGAAGAGATTCCGTCTTCTTCTTTTTATGGGAATATCTGTGTGGATGGTAAAAATGTTTATGCGTATGATTATGACCAGTCGGCTATTGTTCAGTTGACGGATAATGGGGAGGTTTCATCGGAAAGTGTAAGAGTGGTTCAGAATTCCATATCCCTCCATACCATCCGGAACATGGTTGCGGCAGACGGGAAAATATATGTGCTTGCCATCCCCTTTACGGCGGACAATACAGAAACTCTTTTTATGTTCGGTGCACAGGAATTTGAGGATTACGGGGAGCAGGTGTATTGCATTGATGCGCAGAGTGGGGAACATAGCATACTTGACCTTGCGCATATCACGGCAGAATACCGTTCAGAGGACGGCAGGTTGTTTTTTTATGGCTGGAAAGAGGATAAGTATTACCTTTATGAATACGATGCAGAGAAAGAAAAAGTATCACAAAAACTTAACTTTGCTGACATGGGAAACTTGCTGAATATCGTAGTGGAGGGCGGCTATCTTTTTGGAATAAATCCGTCCGATGGCTTAGTCAGCATTGACCTTGCGACCGGGGAGAAGCTGAAATGGGCATCCGGCGTGTACGCGATATTTGGGAATGATTTGCAGTTTTACCAGGGGAATCTTTTTGTGCGCAATATGGCAGAATCGCAGAAGATACTGCAAGTGCTTGCCGTGGATAAAGAGGGGAAGATTGCGGAGACCGTCCGGGATTCCAACATTGTTGTGGCGGATGGGACGGATGGCGATGGGCATAGTACAGGCGGAACGGGGCATGACGGGCAGGAAGTGAGCGGAAACGATACCACCCCACAGCCAACGAAGCGACCGAAACGGAATGAGACGATTGGCGTGAGTACAGGTGGAAATCTTTTGTGGAGTGCGGATGAAGTCCGGCATAAAAGCGGGATGAAAACAAGGGTGATTGAGCAGAGTTTCGATTTGGAGGCTATCATTGCGGACCTGATGGCAGGAAATCCGGATGTTGATATCTATGTATTTCCGCATGGATGGGCGCTGACACCGCGTGTGAAAGAAATGGGACTTTATGTGCCTTTGGGGGATTCGGAAATTATTCGTGATTATATTGGGAAATGTTTTGGATATGTACAGAACGCCGCAACAAGCAAAGATGGGAATATTTGGATGATTCCGGTGTATGAGTCCTGCGAAGCGACATGGTATATCCCGGAAAATATGCAGAGATTTCACATCACACCGGAAGAATTAACGATGTTTGACAGCTATATGGCGGTATTGGAGCGGCTTCGGGATGAAGTAGGAAAATACCGGTATTATAATAATGCGGCAACTTTTTTGGTACAGTGTGATTCACACTATGATGTGAATTACAATAATTATGAAACGGGCGAGGTTAACTTTAATACGGAACTTTACCGACATATTTCGGATGTCTTGTGGACTGGTTGGGAACGCCATGGGTCAGAGGAGGCGAACCACCCGTTATTTTTTAAAGTGTTGCAGCAGACAAAGGATGAGGTGGTGACCCTGGGAGAGACACCGGATTTTGACCGGGAATTTGTGATTTTTAAAACAATCAGCATCAACCAACATCTAACAGGAACAAGAATCGGGTCAAATAAATTCAAGGAATTGCTGCAAGGATGGCGGGTTGTACCGTTCCCGAAACTACAGTCCGATATAGAAAAAGAAACGATTGCGTTGACATATGCATTCGTGAATCCGTACAGCAAACAACCGGATGCCGCAATAGAATATCTGGAAGTGCTCTTGGAAAACCAGACGGATGTCACAACACAGCCGATGTTTTTGCGGGAAGACATGGAATATTATGAGCAATATTACGATACTTCCGTTTTGGCATTTCAAGACCTTTATGAGATTTTCAAAAATGCGGATGTATTTTATGGACATTCGTGGGATTTGTCGGATGATTATATCACGGAGTACCAACAAGGATTGATTGACTTGGATGGAGCAATTGAACGCAGGCAGAAGCAGGCAGTGACCGGATTGTATGAGTGAGTAGGAATGAAATAATCAGAAAAATACTATACAAAGACTGAAAATTTTGTTACAATATATAAGAAATAAAATTTTTGGACAAATATGGAAATGGCAAAGCGATACGGGAATATGGGAACGCCAAAGCGTCATCACGGGAAAGCCATGGCATATGCGGCATGGAGACAGGGAAAGAAGGGAACATGGAATGAAGCAGAAAATGAAAAAACACAACAAAATCATATTGCTCACAGCATTGCCGGGGCTTGCGATGTTCCTATTTTTCATCATCCTGCCCTTTTTGACAAGTGCGCGCTACAGCCTGCTCAACGATGTTTACCACAAGGAATTCATCGGGTTTGGCAATTTCGGGAATGTTATCCGGAATTCGCGCTTCCGTCTGGCGTTTGTCAATTCCTTCCGTTTTGCCGTGGTTGGGGTGGCGTTGCTGCTGCTTGTCGCAACTGCCTTGGCGCTTGCAATCCACCGCCTGAAACGGCGCACGGGGCTGCTGCGTGTGCTCCTGGCAATGCCGGTGCTTGTGCCGACGGCGGGGATTGTGCTGGCATGGCATAAGGTTTTCCGGCAGATGTATTATTATGACCTGATGCGCAGCCCGGTTTTGGGGGATTTCTGGTATGTCCTTCCGATTTATCTGATTTATCTCTGGAAATATTCCGGGCTTTGTATGCTCGTGCTCTTGGCGGCGCTTGACCGGATTCCGGATGATTTTTATGAGGCGGCTAAGCTGGACGGGGCATCACGCGGCGTGTGCATACGGCGGATTTCCCTGCCCCTGATGCGTCCAAATCTCCTGCTTGTGCTGATGTATGCGTTTATGAGCTCGCTGAAAATCTTTAAGGAAAGCTACCTATATTATGGGGAGACAAAATATCCGGAAGATATTGCGTACACGCTCCAGTATTATATGAATAACCAGTTTTTGAAAATGAACTATCCGACACTCGCGGTGGCGACGATTCTTTTTACGGCGGTGATTGCGCTGATTGTCTTTGTGCTTTACCGCGCGGAGGGGAGATTTTCGGAGGTTTTGGACTGATACTGCCCGTGCCACGGGGGAGCCTTTGCGGGCGCACCGGGCAGAGGAATGTGTTTCCGGATTTGATATTGCCCATGCCATAAGGAAAGTTTCTGGAAGAAAGGGAAGTTCCCGGAAGAAACGAGGGCGGATAAAGGTCTGTCTGGCGAGGCGTTTATAGGAAAAGATGAGCTGTTGGGAGGGAAGATATGGCATCGAAACGAGCAAAAAGTGATTATGTGATACGGGGGATTCTTTATCTGGTGGCTGCAGTCTTTGCGCTTCCTGCGGTCTATGTGATATTTTCTTCCTTCTGGACGGAGGGGGGCTTTGGGCTTGGTCAGTACCAAAGGCTGTTCCGTGATTACCCTTCCTACCTTGTGGCGCTGCGCAATTCCTTTTTTTATGCGGTGGTGATAACGGCGGGCGGGCTGCTTTTGTCCGTGCCGGTTGCCTATTTGTTCGCGAAGGTGCGCTTCCGGGGGCGCAATTCACTCTTTTTTATCTATATTGTCATTATGATGCTGCCCGCACAGTCCACCATCCTTGGGCAGTACCTTCTGATGCAGTCGCTTGGGTGGATTGACACGAGGCAGGCGCTCTATCTGCCGTTGATGCTTTCACCGCTTACCGTGTTTTTGCTGCGGCAGAACCTGAAACTGATTTCCGCCGAGCTGATTGACGCGACGCGGCTTGAGACCAATTCGTTTTTTGTGCTTTTGCTGCGCATTGTGCTTCCGCAGATAAAAGGGACAATCGCCGCCGCCGGGGTGCTGCTGTTCTGCGAAAGTTGGAATATCATTGAACAGGCAATGATTCTTTTGCCGAGGAATGAGGAAATCAAGCCGCTTTCCGTGATGATGGGGCGTTATCCGGAGGAACTGCGCGCGGCGTGCGCGGCAGTTTATCTCGCACCGGTCGGGGTGATTTTGCTGGTATTTGCGCTCAGGAGCTTGGGTGGGGGCAAAAGGGCAGGGGAGCGTTGAAGCGGGAAGACATAGTTCAAACAGAAAAGTATTATATAAGGAAGAAACAGGCTCACAATACCATTCATGGGAGAAGTCTCTCCGGCATCAGGGCGGAAACATAGCGCATTTTGGTGGGAGGGCTTCTTTTTTGTTCCATTCTGTGATGTAATGTGATAAAATGTCTGCAGAATGTTTGGATTGCTCGTGTGGAGGATAATTGATTCTGGAAAGAAGAAGTGTGGGCAGAAAAACATTGAAGTATGGAAGGATTCACATCGGCACCATGGAATGGAGGAAAAAAATGGAAGGAAAGACGAGAAATAAGGGAATGACAAGTGAAAGTAATATAGAGAAGGCAACTGCCGTCAAAGCAGCCAAAAAGAAAACAACCGCCGCCAAAGCAACCAAAAAGAAAACAACCGCCGCCACCACAAAGAAAACCCCCAAAAACAAATCCCTCACCCGCCAGAAATCCCTCGCCCTTGCCATCATTGAGCGCCTCAAACAAGAATACCCGGATTCCGACTGCACCCTCGACTACAACGAGGCGTGGAAACTCCTCGTCAGCGTGCGGCTTGCGGCGCAGTGCACGGATGCGCGCGTCAATGTGGTCGTGCAGGGATTGTACAGGAAATTTCCGGATGTGGCGGCGCTTGCGGCAGCCCCGGTTGGGGAAATTGAAGAAATTGTCCGGCCGTGCGGGCTCGGCCACAGCAAGGCACGGGATATCAGCGCCTGTATGAAGGTTCTTCTAGAAAAATATGGGGGAAATGTGCCGGGGGATTTCAATGCCCTTCTCGCCCTGCCGGGGGTCGGGCGCAAGAGCGCAAACCTTATCATGGGGGATGTCTTCAAAAAGCCTGCGATTGTGACAGACACACACTGCATCCGCCTGGTCAACCGTATGGGGTTGGTGGACGGCATAAAGGAGCCGAAAAAAGTCGAGATGGAGCTGTGGAAAATCATTCCTCCGGAAGAAGGAAATGATTTTTGCCACCGTCTCGTGGACCATGGGCGGGCGGTTTGCACGGCAAGAACAAATCCTTACTGTGACAAATGCTGTCTGAGTGACATCTGTGCAAAACGGATTTGATTTTCATAGTTTTTTGGCAGTCCGCATATCTATCAGAGGGGATTTATCCGAAGAAGATAGTATAATTCTCTGCAAATCGGGAAAAGTAAAATATCAGTGCAATAGAGTGAAAATTGTTCAAAATTATAGAAAAACAGAAGAAAAGAAAATGAAAAATGACGAATGTAGGGGTTTGCAAAAACGTTTTCGAAGCAATTTGCGGAATATTCCACAAAAAAAGTTTGTTAAATCTGAAAAATATATTGATTTTGCTTCCTTTTTTTTTATTTTGTGGTATAATATAGATGGATATTATAAACGACATGGATTATATTGTATCTGCACATGCCCCAATGATGCATATATGGTATATTCGGGTGGCGTGATATCAAGTATAAAATGCGACAAGAGGTGATAGCGTGATTAAGAAAGAAATGATCGCCATGCTTTTAGCAGGCGGACAAGGCTCCAGACTCGGTGTTTTGACATCAAGCATCGCAAAGCCTGCAGTGGCCTTCGGCGGTAAATACCGGATTATCGATTTTCCGCTGAGCAATTGTATTAACTCTGGTGTGGACACCGTAGGTGTTCTGACACAGTATCAGCCATTAAGATTAAATACGCATATTGGGATTGGTATTCCGTGGGATTTGGACCGAAACATCGGTGGTGTTTCCATCCTCCCGCCATATGAAAAGAGTACAAATGCCGAGTGGTATACCGGTACGGCGAATGCCATCTACCAGAATTTGAAGTACATGGAATACTACAACCCGGAATATGTGCTGATTCTTGGCGGCGACCATATTTACAAGATGGATTACGAGGTGATGCTTGATTTCCATAAGGCAAACAAAGCGGATATCACGATTGCGACATTGCCGGTTCCGATGGAGGAAGCGAGCCGTTTCGGCGTTGTGATTACGGACGAGAACAAGCGCATCCTCGAGTTTGAGGAGAAGCCGCCGAAGCCAAGGAGCAATCTGGCATCGATGGGTATCTACATCTTTACGTGGAAGGTGCTGCGTCAGGCGCTCATCGACCTTTCCGAGCAGCCAGGATGTGACTTCGGAAAGCATATTATTCCGTATTGCCATGGCAATGGGAACCGTGTCTTCGCTTACGAATACAACGGCTACTGGAAGGATGTCGGAACCCTGCAGTCTTATTGGGAATCCAATATGGAGCTCATCGACATTGTGCCGGAGTTCAATCTCTATGAGGAGTTCTGGAAGATTTATACAAAGAGCGATGTCATCCCGCCGCAGTACATAGCGGAGGATGCTGTGATTGAGCGCTGTATTATCGGTGAGGGCACTGAGATTTACGGTAAGGTTTACAATTCCGTCATCGGTGCGGGCGTAACGATTGGCAAGGGTGCAATCGTGCGTGATTCCATCATCATGAAGAACACTGAAATTGGCGAGAACACAACGGTCAACAAGGCGATTATTGCAGAAAACTGTGTGATTGGGTTTGAGTGCGAGCTCGGTATCGGTGAGATTGTGCCGAATGTGAAGTTCCCGAAGATTTACACGGATGGTTTGGTGACCATCGGCGAGGATTCGGTTGTACCAAACAATGTAAAGATTGGGAAGAACACCGCGATTTCCGGAGGCACGACCTTAGATGATTATCCGAGCGGTATCTTAAAGAGTGGTGAAAGTATTATTAAGGCAGGTGACTTGAAATGAGAGCGATAGGAATTATTTTAGCCGGCGGCAACTCCAGTCGGATGCGTGAACTGTCGAACAAGCGCGCGATTGCGGCGATGCCTGTTGCCGGCAGCTACAGGGGGATTGACTTCGTTTTAAGTAATATGTCGAACTCCCATATTCAGAAGGTAGCGGTGCTGACCCAGTATAATTCCCGCTCCTTAAACGAGCACCTGAGCTCGTCGAAATGGTGGGATTTCGGAAGAAAACAGGGCGGATTATATGTTTTCAACCCGACGATTACGGCGGACAACGGCTTCTGGTACAGGGGCACGGCGGACGCGATTGCGCAGAACCTCACATTCCTGCGCAACAGCCATGAACCGTATGTTGTCATTGCATCCGGTGATGGCGTTTACAAGTTGGATTATAACAAGCTGTTGGAGTACCATATCGAGAAAAAGGCAGACATTACCATCGTGACAAAGGCGATGGAGAATGATGAGGACTGCACGCGTTTCGGTGTGGTACAGACGGATGAGGACGGGCGCATCACGAGGTTCCAGGAGAAGCCGCTTGTGGTTGCTTCCAACCTGATTTCGACCGGTGTTTACGTTATCCGCAGAAGACAGCTGATTGAGATGATTGAGAAGGCGATGGAGGAAGACCGCACCGATTTTGTAAAGGATGTACTTGTCCGTTACATTGATTTGAAACGGATTTATTCCTACGAGATGACGGACTACTGGAGCAACATTGCGAGTGTGGAATCCTACTATAAGACGAACATGGATTTTCTTAAGAAGGATATCCGTGACTATTTCTTCAAGCAGTATCCGGATGTATATTCCAAGATTGACGACCTTCCGCCGGCAAAATACAATCCGGGCGCCGTGGTAAAGAACAGCCTTGTATCAAGCGGCTGTATCATCAACGGTGTCGTGCAGAATTCCGTGCTGTTTAAAGAGGTATATGTCGGCAACAACTGTACGATTAAGAACTCGATTATTCTGAATGATGTCCATATCGGGGACAACACCTACATCGAGAACTGTATCGTGGAGAGCCGTGACACCATCCGGGCGAACACGACCCATATCGGTGAAAACGGGGAGATTAAGATTGTTGTTGAGAAAAATGAGAGGTATGGCTTCTGATAGGGGCTGCCGTTAAAAAATTTGTTTCCATTGTTCCATAGTGAAGTACCGTGGGGGAATGCCTGCGGTATATACGGATATATAATTTGAAAAAAGATTCTCAGAGTCCGGTGCCCTATCATGCCGGGTTCTGGGGAAGGTTTCAAGGAGGATACATAACGATGCAGATAACAGATGTGCGTGTACGCAAGGTTACCAAGGAAGGAAAGATGAAGGCGATTGTTTCCATTACGCTGGACGATGAATTTGTGGTACACGATATCAAAGTCATCGAGGGGGAAAAAGGACTTTTTATTGCAATGCCGAGCCGCAAGGCGGGGGACGGGGAGTACCGTGACATTGCACATCCAATCAATTCCGTGACCCGCGACCGGATTCAGAAGGTGATTCTGGACAGCTATGCACAGGCGCTTACGCAGGAGGAGCCGGAGAGCGAGGAATAGGGATAAAATATAGTAAAAAAGGGGCAAGCCGTGGTGTTGGGACTGCGGCTTGGTTTTTGGCACACGGACACACCCGGCCAACCCGGGGCAAAAAATATAAATTGTGAAAAAATGAAAAAACAGTTGACTTTATCAAACTGACGCGTTATAATAAACAACAGTTTGAAACAAACCAAAACCGATGAACAAGAAGAGTAGGTAAGGAAAACCATCACAGAGAGCCGCGCCTGGTGTGATGCGGTATGGACGGAACTTATCGAATGGGCTTGCGAGGGCAGCCCGAAACCGCAAGGGAGTAGGCGCTGACGGGTTCCCTGACCGTTATCAGCGGGGCGCATATGTTGGTATGTAGTTGAGTGGATGCAATACTCCGGGTGGGGTTGCATCAAATTGGGTGGTAACGCAGAAGCATGACAGCTTTTGTCCCTGTAATAAGGGGCGAAAGCTGTTTTTTGATGCCTGTGGTAACCGGATTTTTCGAGAAACAAAAAAGCATCTGATTTTTATCGGGAAATAAAAGGAGGCAGCTATGGCATTTCCGGAATATGAACAACTAAAACAATATGAAAAAGATTACAACCTGATTCCAATCAGCCGTGAAATCTTCGCGGACGTTATCACGCCGATTACACTGCTGCGCAAGCTCTCGCAGGTAGACGACCATTTCTACCTGCTTGAGAGCGTGGAGGGCGGCAAGCAGTGGGGGCGCTATTCCTTCTTAGGCTTTGCGCCGCTTTTGCAGCTGACCTGCCGCGGCCGCAAAGTCACGGTAAAAAGCGGCGCGATTGAAACGGTCATAGACGGAAAGGAAAGCACGATTGCCGATGATGGTAATGCGGCGTACAGTGGCGGTGCCAATGCCGTCTTTCACGGGCTCAATGTCCTGCGGGACTACCTGAAAAAATACCGCGCCCCGCAGATTGAGGGGATGCCGCCATTCACCGGGGGATTTGTCGGATATTTCTCGTATGAGATGATTGGCCACGCGGAGCCAAAGCTGAAGTTAAAGCAAAGCGAATTCCCGGAATACGACCTGATGATGTTTGACAAGGTGATTGCGTATGACCATCTGAAACAGAAAATCATTGTGATTGCGAATTATGCGGCAAAGGATGGCGAGAAGGGCTACCACGCGGCGGAATTAGAGCTTGGGAAAATGGTTCAGCTCGTTTTGCAGGAGGGCAGTCTTTCGCAGGAAAAAGTTCCGGATGCACCGGTATTTACCTGCAATCTGAGCAAGGAAGAATACTGCGCGATGGTGGAGAAGACAAAGCACTATATTTTCGAGGGGGATATTTTTCAGGGCGTGGTTTCCAGGAAGTTTACCGCCAGATACGATGGCAGCCTGATGAATGCTTACCGGGTGCTGCGCACGACGAACCCGTCGCCGTACATGTACTTTATCCAGAGCGGTGACCTCCAGATTGCCGGAACCTCGCCAGAGACGATGGTCAAATTAAATGCCGGGAAGCTGACGACCTTCCCGGTTGCGGGAACCCGCCCGCGCGGTGTGACGAAGGCGGAGGATGAGGCGCTTGAGGCGGAATTGATGGCGGATGAAAAGGAGCTTGCCGAGCACAATATGCTCGTGGATTTGGCGCGGAACGATATCGGAAAAATTGCGGAGTACGGCTCTGTTGCCGTTGAGGAATATATGCAGATTCACCGTTTTTCAAAGGTGATGCACATTGCGTCCGTCGTGACTGGAGAGCTCCAAAAGGATAAGGATGGCTGTGATACCATAGCGGCGCTGCTCCCGGCGGGCACGCTCTCCGGGGCGCCAAAATTCCGTGCCTGCGAGATTATCAATGAGCTGGAGCCGGAAGCGCGCGGAGTGTATGGCGGCGCAATCGGTTATCTGGATTTTTCAGGGAATCTTGATGTTTGCATCGCTATCCGCACAGCGGTAAAGCTTGGAAATCAGGTCAGCGTGCAGGCAGGCGCGGGCATTGTCGCGGACAGCGTGCCGGAAAATGAGTACCAGGAATGTGCGAACAAGGCGGGCGCGGTGATGGAGGCAATCATAAGGGCAAGTGAGGTGAATGGTTGATGATATTACTGATTGATAATTACGACAGTTTTTCCTATAATCTTGTGCAGTTTATCGGAACAATCTGCAAACAGGAACAGGATAAGGGACGCTTCGCGGTGAAGGTCATCCGCAACGACGAGCTGACCGTGCCGCAGATACAGGCACTCTCGCCGGATGCGGTTATTCTCTCGCCAGGGCCGGGCAGGCCAGATGCGGCAGGGGTGTGCGAGGATGTGCTTAGAACCATCTCAAAAACCGTTCCGACACTCGGCGTATGCCTCGGGCATCAGGCAATCTGTGAGGTGTTCGGCGCGACGGTCACTTACGCGAAGCAATTGATGCACGGAAAACAGAGTACCGTGGAGCTGGATGGAAACTGTGGGCTGTTTGCAGGTATTCCGGCGCAGACCCCAGTAGCGCGCTACCATTCGCTCGCAGCTGATTCCGACACGATACCGGAATGCCTTCTGGTAACGGCGCGCGCAAAGGACGGCGAGGTGATGGCCGTGCAGCATCGGGAATATCCGATTTACGGCGTGCAGTTCCACCCGGAGTCGGTGCTGACACCGCAGGGGATGAAGATGCTGGAGAATTTCGTGCATCTGGTATAGGGAACATACGGCACATACGGAACTCGAAAATCAGTATATGCCCGGACAGCGCCAGATGGAATTTCTGGGAGCGAAATTGCAGGGGAATGGAACAAGATGCAAATCGCGGACAGAAATTCCATCACCATTATTGGTGCTGGTAGGGCATATACGGTACTAAGAATAAGAAAGGAATGAGACTGTGATTAAAGAAGCAATTTATAAACTGGTCAACAACGAAGACCTTCCCTACGAGATGGCAGAAACCGTCATGGATGAAATCATGAGTGGCGAGGCATCGCAAATCCACATGGGTTCCTACCTCACCGCGCTGCGCATGAAGGGCGAGACCATTGAAGAAATCACGGCGAGCGCGGCGGCGATGCGCAGGCACGGCACGAAGCTGCTCCACGACATGGATGTGCTTGAGATTGTAGGGACGGGCGGCGACGAGGCAAACACATTCAACATTTCCACAACGGCAGGCTTTGTCATTTCGGCGGCGGGCATCCTGGTTGCAAAGCACGGTAACCGTTCCGTATCAAGCAAATGCGGCGCTGCGGACGTTCTGGAGGCGCTCGGCGTAAAAATTGACATCAGCCCGGCAAGAAGCGCGGAAATATTAAAGGAAATCGGCATCTGCTTTATGTTTGCGCAGATGTACCACAGCGCAATGAAATTTGTTGCCCCGGTGCGCAAGGAGTTGGGTATCCGCACCATCTTCAATATTCTTGGACCACTTGCCAACCCGGCGGGCGCGAACTATGAGCTGATGGGCGTGTATGACGAGACATTCGTAGAGCCGTTGGCACAAGTGCTGATGCGCCTTGGTGTTAAGCGGGCAATTGTGGTACACGGGCAGGACGGTCTGGATGAAATCACATTGAGCGCGCCAACGACCTGTTGCGAGGTGCGGGACGGAAAGACAACGTCATTTGTCATCACGCCGGAGGAATTGGGGCTGACACGCTGCGCAAAGGAAGCATTGGTTGGCGGAAACCCGCAGGAAAATGCGGCGATAACCCGCGCAATCCTCGACGGGCAGAAGGGCGCAAGGCGCGATGCGGTTGTGCTGAATGCGGCGGCAAGCATTTATATGGTGCGCGATGGTGTAACCCTAAAGGATGCAGTAGGGATTGCGGAGGAACTGATTGATTCGGGCAAGGCAAAGGCACAGCTAGAGAAGTTTGTGGAGATGTCAAATCGTTAATAAAACATGAACCGGCAGAAATAATACAGCAGATTTTTGCCGTATCCCTGTCCAGCCACGGTTGTAATGCGTCAATCGAAAGCGGACAGGAAAGGGCAAAATAACAGAAAGTCAGGGATGGAGCCATATGATTTTAGACACTTTGGTAGAAGCAACAAAAAAGCGCATCGCGGCGCAGATGGCAGCGTTGCCGCCGCAGGAACTCAGACAGCAGGCGGAGACGCTTGCGAAGGAGCAGATGGGCAGGGTGCAGGCAGGTTTTCCCGGAACAGAATCCGGAAGCGGAATAGCGCCAAAGCAGGCAGGCGAACCCTTCCGCTTTGAAAAAACGCTCTCCGGCGGGGATGTCCATTTTATCTGTGAGGTCAAAAAAGCCTCCCCGTCAAAGGGGCTGATTGCACCGGATTTCCCGTATGTGCAGATTGCAAAGGATTATGAGGCGGCGGGCGCAGACTGCATTTCCGTGCTGACAGAGACGGATTATTTCCTCGGAAGCGACGATTATTTCCGGGAAATCCGCGCACAGGTGGCGCTCCCGATGCTGCGCAAAGATTTTACCATTGACCCATATATGCTCTGGCAGGCGAAGGTTATGGGCGCGGACGCTGTGCTTCTCATCTGCGCGGTTTTGCAGGAGGGCGAGCTGAAAGAATATCTGGAAATCTGTGACAGCCTCGGGCTTACCGCGCTTGTGGAAACGCATGATGAGGATGAGGTAAAAATGGCGGTGCGCGCGGGCGCAAGGGTGCTCGGTGTCAACAACCGGAATTTGAAAACCTTTGAGGTGGATTTGACAACGAGCAAAAGACTGCGGACGCTCGTGCCGCAGGAGATTCTTTTCGTGGCGGAGAGCGGAATCCGGACGGCACAGGATATTGATGTGCTGCGGCAGGCGCGCGTGAACGGCGTGCTCATCGGTGAGACGCTGATGCGCAGCCCGGATAAAAAGGCGATGTTGGACACACTGAGAGGGGAAACAAGCGGTTCGCAGTTTCCGACAAAAAGGTGATGCCTGGCGTACCGCGGGAAAGAATATAGGCAGGGTTTTGCACAGGAGAATGAAGCCGCGTGGGCTTCCCGTTCCTAATAGTACGTAAAATAAAAATATAGACAAAATTATATAAAAAATAAAATTTAGAAAGGCAAATAATATATGGAGGAGAGAAGCCGCACGGCACAGATAACAAAAATAAAAATCTGTGGTCTAAAGCGCCCGGAGGACGCGGCAATCGTCAATCGCCTGCGCCCGGATTATGTGGGCTTCGTCTTTGCGGGAACAAAGCGGAAAATTGCAAAGGAGAAAGCCGCCGCCCTGCGGGCAGCGATTTGGCCGGAGATTTTATCCGTCGGCGTATTCGTCAATGAACCGATAGAAAATATCACAGCAATGTGCCGCGAAGGGATTCTTGACCTGGTGCAGCTCCACGGGGATGAAACAGAGGCGTATGTGGCGGAGGTAAAAAGTCAGACACAAAAGCCCGTTATCCGCGCGGTGCGTGTGCGCTCACAGGATGACGTTCTGGCAAACGCGGAGTCCTGCGCGGATTATTTGCTTTTTGACACCTACCGCGCGGGGGAGTACGGCGGAAGCGGCGCGGCATTTGCGTGGGATGATTTGCTTGCGGCAAAAAGGCGCTTTGAAGAAAGTGGGGCGGCATTCCCGCCATTTTTCCTGGCAGGTGGCCTAAACGCAGGCAATGCCAAAAAAGCAATACGCACTCTGCACCCCTATGCGCTCGACATCAGCAGCGGGGTGGAGACGGACGGTGTTAAGGATGAAGAAAAAATAAAAGAATTCATGAAAGCCTGCAGGAAGGCGGACGGAATGGAAGGAAAGTAAGTGTTTAAGCCTCTTACAAAAAAGAAACGGCAGTACCGCACAGGCACAGGGTAAAACAAGATTTCAAGTATTTCACGGAAGCAACAATACATCACCAGACCGTTTTATATAAGCGGCAGAAAGGAAGGAAATTATGAAAAAAGGACGCTACGGGCAATACGGCGGACAGTATATCCCGGAAACTTTGATGAACGCGGTGCAGGAGGTGGAGGAAGCCTACGAGCACTACAAAAATGACCCGGAGTTTGTAAAAGAGCTTGACGATTTATACCGCAATTACGCGGGCAGACCGTCCATGCTCTACTACGCCGAGAAAATGACGAAAGACCTCGGCGGGGCAAAAATCTACCTCAAGCGGGAGGATTTAAACCACACGGGCTCACACAAAATCAACAATGTACTTGGCCAGGTACTGCTCGCAAAGAAAATGGGCAAAACTCGCGTCATTGCGGAGACCGGGGCAGGGCAGCACGGCGTGGCGACCGCGACGGCGGCAGCGCTGATGGGCTTAGAATGCGAGATTTTCATGGGCAAGGAGGACACCGACCGCCAGGCGCTCAACGTGTTCCGCATGGAGCTGCTCGGCGCGAAGGTGCACGCGGTCACAAGCGGCACCATGACCTTAAAGGATGCGGTGAACGAGGCGATGCGCGAATGGACGCGCCGTGTGGATGATACGTTATATGTGCTCGGATCGGTTATGGGGCCGCACCCGTTCCCAATGATTGTGCGCGATTTCCAGAAAATCATCAGCAAGGAAATCAAGGAGCAGCTGATGCAGCGCGAGGGCAGGCTTCCGGATGCGGTTGTGGCGTGTGTCGGCGGCGGCTCCAACGCGATGGGGGCATTTTATGAATTTATCGGCGAGACATCCGTGCGCTTGATTGGCTGCGAGGCAGCGGGCTTAGGCGTTGACAATCCGAAAAACGCGGCGACGATGGCAAACGGCAGCGAAGGCATTTTCCACGGCATGAAATCCCTGTTCTGCCAGGATGAGTACGGACAGATTGCCCCGGTTTATTCCATCTCGGCGGGGCTTGACTATCCGGGCGTAGGACCGGAGCACGCTTATCTGCGCGATACCGGCAGGGCGGAATATGTGCCGGTTACCGACGAGGAAGCGGTTGCAGCGTTTGAATACCTCTCCCGCGTGGAGGGCATTATCCCGGCAATCGAGAGCGCGCATGCGGTTGCATATGCAAGGAAGCTTGCGCCAAAGATGCCAAAAGAGCAGATTATGGTCATCAATGTTTCAGGGCGCGGCGATAAGGATGTGGCAGCAATTGCAAGATACAGGGGGGTGCAGATTTATGAGTAGGATAGCGCAGGCATTTTTAAACGGAAAAGCATTTATACCATTTGTGACGGGCGGCGACCCGGATTTGGAGACAAGCGAGAAGCTGCTGATAGCAATGCAGGAGGCGGGGGCGGATTTGATTGAAATTGGTGTTCCCTTCTCCGACCCGATTGCGGAAGGACCAGTTATCCAGGAGGCGAATGAGAGGGCGCTGGCCGCGGGCTGCACGACCGACAAGCTGTTTGACATGATAGAGCACGCAAGGCAGAAAGTGACCATTCCGCTTGTGTTTTTGACCTATGCCAACCCGATTTACGTCTACGGCAAAAAGCGTTTTATGGAGCGCTGCAGGCAGGCGGGCATCGATGGGATTATTGTGCCGGATTTGCCGTATGAGGAGCGGGAAGAAATGGCTGCGGACTGTGAGGCGGCAGGGGTTGACATGATTCCGATTATCACGCCGACCTCAAAAGAGCGCATCACGATGATTGCAAAGGAGGCGACAGGCTTTATCTACTGCGTATCCTCGCTTGGCGTGACCGGTGT
The DNA here is from genome assembly GCA_910579615.1 of uncultured Lachnospiraceae bacterium. Classification (GTDB taxonomy): domain Bacteria; phylum Bacillota; class Clostridia; order Lachnospirales; family Lachnospiraceae; genus RGIG4057. Next base: position 30,420 of record CAJTUA010000002.1, read on the forward strand.
GCGCAAGGAAATCCAGACAAATGTCAGCGAGATGGTGGCATATGTGCGAAAGGCATCCAATGCCCCGGTCGCGGTAGGCTTTGGCATTTCCACGCCCGAGCAGGCAACTGCCATGGCGTCGGTGTCCGACGGGGCGATTGTCGGCAGCGCGATTGTAAAGCTGATTGCGCAGCATGGCAGGCAGAGTGAGGAAGCGGTCGCGGCGTATGTAAAGGAGATGAAGGATGCGTTGCGCGGGCTGCATTGAGCGCCCGGGTACAGGGTGTGCGGCGTGTATCTGAAAGTGTGCCTGAAAACGGCATTCTGTATATCCTACAGAATGCCGTTTTCAGGCACATCCTAGTTATGGCAAAAATTCTGTGGAACTTTCGGGAAAGAAGAATTGTTTTCCGGGGATGGATGGTGTATAATTTAAACGGTATTGGTATGGTCTTCAAAGTATGACTATACCCAAAGCGTGAGTTGCAGTTGAAAACGGACAAGGTATAACGATTAGAAAGGGACAACTTGTGATGAAAATATTTGACAACAAGCCCTTTGACAGTGGCTTCCGCGTGTTCAAGCTGGATGACACGAACATCAATAACGTGTGCTGCTCCGCTGCTTTGCTTTGTTCGATTTGAAAATCGGTGAATTAAAGCATCAGGATATCGAGCAGATGCAGATGTATGTCAATTACTATGACCGCAAGGTAAAAACTGGAGGATGAAAATCAAACGATTGGCATCATCTTGTGTAAGGACAAAAACAATGCTGTGGGCGAAATGACTTTGCCAGCAAATATGAAACTGTCCTGCCGAGCAAGGAAGAACTACAAAAGCTGCTGACAGAGCACCCTGGTGGTGGGGATGGAGGTAAGGAGTCATGAAAATACAGTACAGACACCAGAAGATTCAGGCGGACGTCACCAATCCGCTCTAGTCATTGGAAAAACTGGAGACCAGGAGAATGGCTGCAACCTTTACCATTGAGATACCTGTGTGATTTATTTCAAAGCCATTTCCCGCAACGGTGTAGTTAGTGTACGATGTGCTGGAATCTTGTGGAAAGCAGAGGAGATTTTAAAATGAAAAAGAAAACTTATTCGGGCAGGATTCCGATTTTTGCTTTATGGATGTGTTTTGGTATATTATCCGGCTGCAGAACACAGCCGGATGTGTCAGAACCTGTACAGGAATCGGAGGTTTCAGAGGTTTTGCCATCTGTTCCACAGAAGAAAGAAGATGTGGAAGCGGGCGGAAAGATTTCCGGCGAGGATGCGCAGGAACCCTGCGTGCAGGACGGGGAGTTGTCCGGTTCACAGGGCGTGGAAACGGATGGTTCACAGGAGAGGGAAGCAGACGGCTTAAAGGACAGGGAGCCGGATGGTTCACAGGGGAAGGAAGCAGACAGCTTACAGGATGACGAGCCAGACGATTCACAGACAGAAACAGACAATTTACAAAACCAAGAATCTGTTTTGCAGGATGCGGAAACCATCACAGCGCCTGACAGGAATACGGTGAAAGAAGAACTGATGGAATCCATGCAGCAGTTACGCCAGCCGGGTATCATTGATATTTCTTTGCTTGCTCTGGATAATCCGGAACTGGATATGAAAAACATTTATTACGGTATTTTGGCAGAATACCCGGAATTAAAGTATACATACGATATCCATGTGGCGCTGGAGGAAAATGAAGTGAAATGCCAGCTTTTCTATATGCCATATAAGACCGGAATATTTCCGGAAGAATTTGAGGGCGAAGAAGCAGATTCCATTGCAAAGCTGCTTGCGATTGCAGATGAACATTTAGGAGAAATATCCGTGTCAGTCCGCATAACAAATACACAGTTGGAACCAGACGCCATAAACCGCGCTTTGTGGCAGGTAGGGGGCGGTTACATCCTTTGTACTTTAAATATGGATGCTACTGCGCTTCAATACAGCGCGCCATCCGGAATGGAGATGGAAGATTGTATTGCTGCGCTGGACTTGGCGGCTCAAATGGCGGATGAAATAATTGCGGAGATAGTCACGGCGGACATGACACAAAGGGAGCAGGCAGAAGCTCTTTATTCCTACCTAGCACAGAACGTATCTTATGACCAAAGGTATTACTCTGACTGGGGCAGCATGCCCTACGAGTCACAGACTGCGGTTGGTGCCCTGCGTGACCATCTCGCCATTTGCAGCGGGTATGCCAATGCTTTAAAGCTGCTGTATGAAAAAATTGGGATTTCCTGTTATAATATTACCGGACGCTATTTTAACGAATACCATATGTGGAATTTGGCAAAGATTAAGGAAGAATGGCTTTGGTTTGACGTTACCACAGACCGCGGGAATTCTTCGGAATATGGTTTTTTGCGGTTCGCCCTTGCAAAACTGGATTCATCAAAGTACCAATATGAAGAGCAGGATGTTTTGCGGCTATTGGATTGATATGCAGCCTGATAAGATGCGGCGGTATGGAATTTAGATTATCTCTTTAGAAGTTCTTATATGCCGGGAAAGCCCGTATTTTTGGGATTTCCCGGCATTTTTAATGTGGTGGGGGTCTGTATAGACGACTTTCTCTAATATGGTTGAAGCCGCAAATACTGTATAACAGAGCAGAAATACAAAAGAGAAAAGTTTTCATTTCATTGCATATCAACAGGACGCTTTTTTCCTGGCTTTTAGAATATATCCCTGCAATTCCAGCATCTTTCCGGAATCTGTTGTTGATTTCTCAAATCCCTGTTCCATAATTTCATATTGATTTTCAAATTTGTGTAATAGCTTCGTGCTGGCTATATTGCGGATATCCGCTTCGTAGAAGAATGAATCCTTGCCATATTTTGCGCTGACATAGTTTAGGACTTCATTCAAAGCTTCGGATGCATAGCCTTTGTTCTGCTCGGATTCTATTATCCAGACACCCAGTTCCGGACATTCTTCCGTAAGCCAGTGAACCTCAACACTTCCAAGAAATTTATCATTTATTGAAAGAATGGAGAATAACAGTGTTTCTTCCCTCGCCATTTCGTTTAGAAATTCCTGTAGCATTTCTTTTGCGTTATCGCTGTTTTCAAATGGCTCAGGCCACTGGAATTTTGTTATTTCATGATTGAATCCGTGATAATAATCCAAAAGATATTTCATTTCAAACGGTACAATATTTATTCTTTCCGTATGTATCATACTCAACGTTCCCTTCCTAAATCTCGATTTGCCGCTGAATTTATTGAACTCTCTTTATTTAATAATAGCAATATCGATTCGTTTTTTCCTGAAAAACAAACTTGTGCAAAGAGCAATTCCCACCGCATTTTTATTACTATATTCTAAAAAATAACTTCTAAAACAGAAGTTGTTTTCGGCGGGAAGAGGTGTTATACTTTTTTGAGAAAATGGAAAACATATCGTTTCCATATGTAACTGACAAAACGATATTGTGGAGGATTGATAAAATGAATCATATTGTAGAACTTATCAAAAGCAATGAACAGCTTTTCTTTGAGAACGCCGAGGAATTAAACGATGAAGAAGTTGAGCAGGAAGATATCGACGAGTATTTTGCAATTCAAGGAGCAACCGAGGAACAATTAAACGCTTTTGAACAACAATTTCAAATAAAACTGCCAGAAGATTTCAAAAACGTATACAGGTATAAAAATGGTTCCGGATATCTAAGTTTAGTATGGCCGCAAGAAGGTTTTTATCGTGGGTATCGCTTGTTATCATTGCAGGAGATGAGCAAAAAAAAATCTTACTTTCAAAATGAAAACCGCAAAATGATTGAGTTTCCAGATGTGATTGGGAAAAACAAATACAACAATTAGATGAACGCATAAAGCCGTATTTATATTGCGAGCGTTGGTTTCCATTTGCGGAATATGCGGGTTCTCTTTATCTCATGTTAGACTATAACCCAAGTCCAAAAGGAACCGTTGGACAAATCATTTGTTATGTGCATGACCCGGATTTTATATATTATATTGCGCCTGACATTACCGAAGCGTTAAAATTGACGGAAACAGTTATTGAGGGTTTGGTGTAGAAATCATTGGCAACTTCCGGTTTGTAAAATTTTTCCATAAGTTTCCCCTGTTTTTAAGGCTTTGTACATGCCAATCTTAAAATATGTATCTTATTCCCTTGTTTTTGCCCTCATGGACAAGTTACAAGGGAAAGTTTTTTTATTTAGTTTTGTTCCTAATTCATTCCCACAACCTTATCCAAGAGTTTTGCAGATTTCCGCTTTGCCTCCCTTGCCGCAATCTGGCAGGCTGTTTCTACGGTGGCAGGAAGTTCAAGACAGCCATCTTCCCTCAGGCATACAAAGAAGATTTCTGTATTATCCTCTGGCACATTCTTTGTCATTCATGTATAATTTTTCAACATTTTTTCATCCCTTTGCATGCAAAATTTAAAAGAATGGTTGACAAGCCTATGGTAATATAGTACAATACACTTAAGCAAATCAAAGAAAATGTTGTTAAATTTGACAAGTTTAACGTTAAATCTTGGAAAAGAAAAAGGCAACCATCGACGTCGCACAGAAAAAGGGATTCGCGTCCCTGATTGGGGGAACAATGAAAAAACGAGGAATCATGACATGGCTGTGTGCCGTGTGCATACTGTTCTTTTTGACAGCAGCCGCCTGCCAGAACCCGCCATCCACAGATTCTGATATGTCAGGGCAGGCGGATGGCGAAAAAACGGGTATCTTAGAAGGCGACCAAAAGGACAATCCGGGTGGAGCAGAAGGAGCGCCGGGAAACTTGCCAGAGGAGACAACCGAACCGCAAGGTGCCCCAGAACCAGAAAGCACAGCAGTGCTTGTTTCCATCCCGGAAGGGTTGGAATCGTTTGACGGCGCGCTGGTGACGGTAAACGGTGAAAAGCTGCCACTGTACCAGGTTATGGTGAATACCTCGCAGACTTGGAACGGGGATACGAAAACAAGGGAGCCTGCGGGGGTCGGATATATGGAGTTAGCAAAAGGCACGGCGGCCGTCACCGTCACATTGCCATACGAAATTGACTATTCCTCAAGGGTCAGACCGCTGTCGGAGGGCATCATACCCGTTGCGGATTTGGAAAACCGGACACTGAGCTTTGAGATAACGCGTCCAGGTGCTTACACCATCGAGCCGAATGATGACCGGAGGAAAGCCATTCACCTGTTTGTGACGGCTCTAGCACAGGAGGTTCCGCAGGATGGGAAAGTGCTATATTTTGAGGCAGGTCTGCACACGGCAGAGAACAATCCACTGATTTCAAAAAATAATGTGGTCACCTTAACCTCCGGCACGACGGTTTATCTGGAAACCGGCGCGGTTGTCCGGGCAAAATTTCTGGCAAATAACGCCTCGGATATTACCATCATGGGGCACGGAATCATTGACGGCTCGGCGTTTGTACGGAACTCGTACACCGGGGAGGTGACCGTGCCGCTTGAGTTCAATCACTGCAGCAATATCACGCTGAAGGATATTTCGGTGCTGGACCCCGCAGGCTGGTGCGTCAATTTCTATTTTGTCAGGGAGTCGAAAATTGACGGGATGAAAATCATCACTTCGCGTAGCAACGGCGACGGGATTTCCATCCAGTCCTGCCAGGACATCACGGTCAGCGGCTGTTTTGTGAGAAGCTGGGATGACAGCCTTGTCGTGAAAAATTATCCGGACTGGGGCAACCGCAGCATACAGGGCGAGACCGCGGGGATTGTGTTTGAAAACTGTATCCTTTGGACGGATTTGGCGCAGAGCATGGAGATTGGCTATGAGACAGTCGGGAGCAAAATGGAGGACATTACATTCCGCGATATCACAGTTCTGCACGCACTGCACCGCGCGCCCATCAGCATCCACAATGCAAACAATGCCGATATACGGAATGTCCGCTATGAAAATATTGTGATAGAGGACGCTTCCATGACACAGGGGGATACGAAGGGCGGCAGCCCGGTGATGGAGATTACGGCGGCGTACAGTCCGACATGGTCCGACCAGCATACGGTGACAGGACTCGGAAGTGTGGAGGGTGTAACGATAAACGGTCTGAAGGTACTAAGCGGCAGCAAGAATATTTCAATCGGCATCAGCGGGAGCGTGGACACGCGGGAAGGATATCTGGACGAGCACTGGATTCGGGATATTTCCTTCTGGAATGTCGAAATCAAGGGCACTTTGTGGAACGAGGAGACGGCAAACCTGCAATGCAACCGTTACACGGAACATATCACCATCACGGAAGGAAAGGAGAGGTAGGGCAGTATGAGGAGCATAAGGAAGAGGGGGATTGTCTTGCTGTGCGGTATGGCGCTGTTTGTGTCGGGCTGTTCGGGCAGGGCAGAAGAGGAAACACCAACGCCGATGCCGGTGCAGGAGGCAGACGGACAGCAGCCAGGCGGCATAACCGCCGAGAGCGATAAGCGGGAGGTAACGACAACGAAACTGGTTACCTACGACGGACCAGAGCTGCTTGGGAGTTCGTCAAAGCTTCGCGCATCCGTCAACGGCGAGGAGCTGTTTGTATACGAGACAAGGGTCAACCACAACCGGATTTTCAGCTACACGGCACCGGAGACAACGAATCCAGTCGTCATCTTCGATTTTGAGGGCAGGGTCAATGTCGAGGTGGAGATAGCAGGCGCAGCGGCCTTAAGCGATGTTACGGTGCGCCCGCTTATGATGGGTGTGGAGCCGAAGGTGGAGGGGAATAAGATTTCTTTCGAGCTTTCGTATCCGGGCAGCTATGTGCTGGAGTACAACGACGGCACGGTGGACGACGCGGGGGATAACGCGCTGCACCTGTTTACGAACTTGCCGGAGGAGGAGATGATTACGGCGGAGAATGTGCCGGAAAACACCCTCTATATCGGACCGGGTGTGTACAAAGCGGACGCAATCCCGGTTCAGAGCAATATGACGGTATATCTGGCGGGTGGTGCTTATGTATATGGGCAGATTCGTGCTGAACAGGTGGAAAACCTGACCATCTGCGGCAGGGGGATTCTGGCAGGTTCGGTTTACGACAGGACAAAGGCGAGCGAGAAGACAATACCGATTGAGCTTCGCAGCAGCAAAAACCTTGCCATCCGGGATATCACGATTCTGGACCCGGCGGGCTGGACGGTGGCACTATACAAATGCGACGGGGTAGAGATTGAAAACCTTCACCTTATTTCGGCGAGGGCGAACGGGGACGGGATTTCGGTGCAGTCCTGCTCCAATGTCACAATGCGGGGCGGCTTTGTCCGAACCTGGGACGATTCGCTCGTGGTCAAGAACGAAGACGGGGGCACAACCAAAAATATTGTTTTTGACGGCGTGACGGTCTGGACGGACCTGGCGCAGAGCTGCGAGGTGGGCTACGAAACAAACGGAGCGGCGATGGAGGACATTACATTTAGAAACATTACCATCGTGCATAATTACCACAAAGCGGCAATCAGTATCCACAACAGCGACAACGCGGCGATTTCCGGTGTCACCTACCAAAACATCACGATAGAGGACGCAAAGATGCTCGGAGACAACCGCAACGACGGCGACAATGATTACCTGATTGATTTTACGGTCGCCTACAGCCCGGAATGGAGCGTGTCCGGCGTGCGCGGTTCCATCCGCAACGTCCTTGTGGAAAATGTTAAGGTGCTGCAGTGCGAGGATACCATCGTGTCGCGTATGCTCGGCGAGAGCGCGGCATCCGGGATTTCGGATATCACAATCCGCAATGTCGAGATTGAGGGAAGCACGAAAAATTCCGCGCAGGAGCTTGCATTGGCAACCAATGATTTTGTTTCCGGTGTAGAGGTCACGGCAGGCGGCACGGTCTTTGGGGCATCTAGGAACCTCCCGTACACGCTTGTGCTGGCGGATGCGCAGGTGGCGCATACAAAGGTGGCATCACCAGCGCAGGGGGGACTTGAGGTTCCGGAGTTCTCGATTATGGATGTGCAGGAAAGTTACATGGGAAAGAAGATTTCAACGGACAATGCGGTGGTTACGGCGACACACAGCACAGGGACAACGCTGAAGGCGGCATACGACGACGGAAGCGGCAGCAGCGAGAGGGAAGCAGGAATGACGGCATACCTG
>CAJTUA010000002.1:38502-302058 GCA_910579615.1 uncultured Lachnospiraceae bacterium
CTGACCGATTCCGACAAATCCACCGTGTTTGTCAGCAAGCCGTACACCGGGGAGGAGGAAGAGTTTTTCGCGCTGACCTTTGACTTTGGAGAAAAAATCAGCCCGGGCGTGGTCAGGGTATATCTGCCGGAGGACTGCACATTCGTAAGGCAGTACCGCGTGGCAGTGTTTGTCAAGCGGGAGGCGGACGCGGCGAATTTTTCCAGGGCATTGAGCAGCACGGACTTTATGGTATCCCCTGCGGGTGGGAATTATTTTGATATCAAGCTGAGTTCCACCCTGGAATGCTGCCAGCTGCAGCTGCGCATTTACCGGACGGATGGGATGCTTGGCATTGCCGAGCTTGAGATTCCGGAGATTGCCTTCTATCCGTCCAGCTTATCGACGAATATGCCGATTGTAGATTCCACGGAATACAACGATGTGTATGTTCCGGAGTATCTTACGGACGGGAACGAGGGCACTTACTGGGAGGCGAAGGATGTCAACGCGTACTTTGTGCTCGATATGGGCAAGGAATGGCAGGTCAGCATTATAACGCTGCATTTGCCGCCGGTTCTGACCTGGGAGCCAAGGGAGCAGACCATTGAGATTCTGGGCAGCATGGACGGCGTGAATTTTACAACGGTTGCGGCAGCGGCAGACTATCTGTTTGACCCGCAGACCGGGAACCGCAACAGCATTGTGCTGGACGCGCCCGTTTCCATGCGGTATATCAAGCTGGCATGGTCTTCGAACAGCTCGCTTGGGGGTTATGGGGCGCAGCTCTCAGAAATCTATGTGTACGGGGAATAAATCAAAAGATGACCAAAGTAAGGGTTTTTGCCGACCGGAAATCTACGTGTACGGGAGATGAACGTGAAAGGAAGAAAGGTCAGGGGAGAGGGTTTTTTGGTGCTCCCAGAGTTTTACGGGTAACAATGGGGTTGATATAGCAAAGAATGGAGGTTTTCTATGAAAAAAAGTAAAAGGTTTCAGGTCGTTGCCGCTTGTGCGGTGCTGGCTGCGGGGCTGTTTTCGGCTGCGGGGGGCGTGCAGGCGAGGGCGGCGCAGGAAAGGGTTTACCAGGAGAAGTACGACACCGTTTTTGAGGATTTTGACCGGGAGGACATTTCCGATGCGGTAAGTTTTTCCGGAAATGTGCAGGATTCGGGAAAATCCTATCTGGAGGTGACCTACGGGGAGGAAACGATATCCCCGGACGACGCGATTTACAAGCAGGCCGTGCCAGGCGACGCGGGCAGGGGGAATCTGGTTATTATCATGAGGAGCCCGGACGGGAGCGCTTCGATTGAGGATATCATCCTTGGCACGAGGTACAACGACAGCTTCCCGGTATACGGGAAAGCATTGTCCGAGCTGGGCGATGCGAATTTGGACCCATTGCCGGAGCTTACGGGGGAATACCAGAAATATATCATCAATTTCTCCAACAGCTACGAGGATGATGAGGTTTATGAGGGGAGCGATGTCCAGGTCAATTCCGGCGTTATGGTGGGCTTCCACCTGTATTCGAAGGAAGGAACGTCGGGAACGCTTGAAATCAGCAATATCTATTTTACGACGGATGACAGTGACAATACGGCTGCTTCCCGGACGATGCTGAACCATTTTATGGGCGGCGAGACCGTGGATGTTACCGCAAATGCAAGCACTTCGACATGGTGGTGCGGGAGCGCAACGGGCGTTATCCGCAGAAGAAGCATTACACTGGAGAAGGACGCTTCGATGGAAGTCGTGCATACGGACCGTGCCGCAGGGGATTATAAGTATGCCGTAATCGAGGGTGAGGGCGACATGGAGCATATGCTGGTGGCGGCTCACAATGGCAGTTTTTCGGAATATCAGGTGTATGGGGGCGCGGTTGCCGTAGAGGGCGCGACGGACGGTTTTGCAATCAAGGCAGGTGAGGGCTTTGTAACGATTCGCCGCATTTTCTACACGAATTTCGAGGAAGATGTTGTTGCGTTGGCAATGCCTTATATTGACCCGGAAAGCGTGCAGCTGTTTGATCATTTCAATGTTTCACAGGCCGGGATGAACGGGGATTATGACGAGATGAGCACAAGGCCGGAGGTGGCGGCGAGCAATCTTTATTACCGTCTTTCCTACAATAACGGCGATAAGGTTGCGGTAGAAAACGGTGCGTTGGTTTTTGATGCTACGGCATTGGCGGAGAACGATTATATCAATTTCAAGACGGAGAGCATGGCAGTATGCGAGGATTGCGACTATATTGTGCTCAAGGTAAAAGCGGAGGATGGCGCGAGCCTGGATGGTTTCCGTTTCGGCATCGGCGGCGCAATTGTCTGGGGCAATGGCGGCTTATTGAGCGGCACCGGGCTTCCGGTAGCTTCGCTTGACGATACGGAATATGTTTACCGGACGGCGGACGGCTACAGCTATATTATTGTTGATGTAAACGAGAGCGGTCTGGAAAGACCGGAAGCGGGCATTGGTATGATGGATATATATTACAGCGGAACAGGCAGGCTTTTGATTGACGAAATCTTTTTTGCAAAGCAGCTTTCCGTACAGCTTAACACCGTGGCAGTCTGCCAGGAGGAAGAAGTTACCTATGACCCAGTGGATGAGGGGTACCAGTGGCTTGGCTATGTCAGCGCGGTGAACGAACAGGCGGCGCCGTACCTCGTGCTTCGCATGGCTGGCACAGAAGGGGCATCCCTTGACAGCGTGCGCCTTGAGTTCCGGGATTTGGAAGACCAGGTGCTTGGTGTGCGCTGGTTCTCCCAGAATGATGAGGGAAGTCTGGCTGGCACGGATGGAATGCTACTTCCGGCACTTTCCACAGCGGAAACGGATTATGTGATTGACCTTGAAAAATCGGGTATCGGCGCGAATGTGGCGGCGTTCCACATCCACAGCGGCGGCAGCGCGGTCGGCGGACAGATTACGTTAAAACAGGTAAGCTATGCATCCGCGGGCGGGGCTTCCTATGATTCCATCATGGCGTCCCTCCCGACCTACGAAGCGCCGGATATGGAAGCACCCGTTGTCACGTTGGAGGTTCCAACCACGGCAGCCGCCGGCGATACCATCACCGTTGCGGCCAGCGCGACGGATGATTCCGGTGACGTTACCCTGACCGTTTCCGTGGTAAAAGACGGTGCCAAGATTACGCTCGGCGCTGATAATACCTTTACGGCGGAGGAAGGCGTTTACACGATTACCGCCGTGGCAAGGGATGCGGCGGAAAATGAGAGTTCGAAGGTGGTTCAGCTTACGGTAACAGTGCCGCAGGCAACCGAGCCGCCAGAAGCAACAAAAGCGTCGGAGCCGACTTCGACAAGCGCGCCGACGCAGAGCGTGGCAGCCGATAACCAGAACAAGGACGATAAGGGTTTAAGTGCAGCCGTAATTGTCATCGTTGTGGTTGTTGTGGTGGCTGCTGCGGCGGGAGTGACGGTTGCTGTAAGGAAAAAGAAAAAATAGGAGGCGGTATTATATATGAAAGGTTGTGGAAAAAGGTATACCGCAATCCTTTGCATCCTTGCCTTGTGCGTGGCTGCCCTGGCGGGGTGTGGGGGAGCGGGGGGAGAGGAAGAAAGAATCCAGATTACGATAGGCATGTGGCCGGATGAATCCCTGGCAAAAGACGTTGCACTGTTTATGCAGTGGAAGGAGGCTTTTGAGGCGGATTATCCGCAATATGAGATTGTGGGGCAGGGCTACACCTACAACCCGGATACTTTCTTGGCAAAGGCGACCTCAAAAACTTTGCCGGTCATTTTCCAGACTTATTTTACAGAGCCGCAGAAGCTGATTGCAAACGGGTTTATCCGGGACATTACCGACCAGCTTACGGAGCTTGGCTGGTATGACAAAATGGATGAAACCATGCGCGAGACGGTCAGTGCCGACGGGAAAGTCTACGGTGTGCCGAGGGATGGCTACGGGCTTGGCTTGTTTTTAAACCTTGCCATGCTCTACGATGTCGGCGTGATTGACAAGGCGGCGGACGGCACATATATTTTGTACGATGAGAGTGGGAAGCCGTTATATCCTACGACCTTCGACGAGATTTACGAAGTATCCCAGTTGATTGTGGAAGGCTTTGACGGGGCTTATGGCATGGTTATCCTCTCCGCAGACAAAAACGGCGGCTGGCAGTTTGCAAATATGGCGTGGAATTTTGGCTGCGAGGCATTGCAGGTGCAAAACAGCGACGGGACATGGAGTGCCAATCTGAACGACCCGGGCGCGGTGGCGGCACTGGAATGGATTCAGAAAATGAGGCAGGAGGAACTCATCTCCCCGGATACCTCCCTCTCCTATGCAGACTGGTACCAGAAAATCGGTTCAGGCCAGGCGGCGATGGCATTTGCGGGCAGCGATGCCATCACGCTCCCGGTAACCAATTTCAATTTCAACAAGGACGACATTGCATTTGTTCCGATGCCAACCGGGGATGGGCAAAGCCATGATTCCCTTTTTGGCGGGACGCCGTTCGTCTTTGCGGAAAATGCCACCGACGAGCAGGTAAAGGGGGCGCTGCTGTTCCTGAAATATATGGGGCGCTCCCCGGAGACCGACGAGACCGCAAAGGAGGCAATGCGCTCCGGCTATGAGCTGGCACAGGCAAAGGGGATGCCGATTCTGCCGGATATCCGCCCGTGGGTCAACGAGGACTTCAAGGAGATGTCCGGGGCGATGGAAGCGGAATTTGTCAATGTGAACCTTGCTTATTATAAGGATTTTTATGACACGATTGCAGAGAGGAAAAAAGGGGAGGAGCCGTATTACTGCCAGGATATGTACGCGCTTTTGGACAATGCGCTGCAGGCGGTGCTCTCCGACCCTTACACGGCAAACGCAGAAAGCCTTTTGATAACGGCAAACAACCAGTTTCAGAGCAATTTTATGACGAAGGTGAAATAGCAGGCGGGGGCAGGATTTCAGAAAAAGGAAGCGAGGAGTAAAATCGGGATGAAGAAAATTGTTGGCGTGGTAAAAAAGAATATCGGCGGTTGGCTGATTATGCTCCCTTCCGTGGTTCTGTTTGCTTTTTTTGTATGGATACCGCTGATTCAGAATGTACTTTTGTCATTTTATGACACGGTGGGCTTTGAAAAGAAATCGTTTGCGTGGTTCCGCAATTATGTGCGCGTATTTCAGGACCCGATTTTCATCAAGGCGCTTACCAACACGTTTTTCTATGCCTTCTGGTCCATTATCATCGGGTTTTTGCTCCCGATTGGAATTGGTCTTTTGCTGAGTGAGCTGGTGCACGGCAGGGGGATGTTCCGCATCGGAATTTACTTTCCGAGCATTGTTTCGGGCATTGCGGTTGTCATTATGTGGTCGTATTTGTTCGACCCGAACCCGGGGGCGGTTTTAAATTCCGTCCTGGCGTTTTTCGGGCGGGAACCGTCCACCTTTTTAAGCAATGCGAAGATAACCATTCCCCTGATTGTGCTGACCATGACATGGCGCGGCTGCGGCTCGACGGCGCTGATTTACCTGTCGGCGCTGCAAAGTGCGGACAACGCGCTTTATGAGGCGGCGCGCATCGACGGGGCGAAGGCAAGGCACCGCATGATTTACGTGACCCTGCCGCATTTAAAGCCGACGATACGGATGCTGTTTATTTTGCAGATTATCTCGGTATTCCAGGTTTTTTATGAGCCGCTTGTTATGACAAAGGGCGGCGGTCCGAACGGGGCGTCCGTTTCCATGCTGCTGTTAAGCTACCAGTATGCGTTTTCCAGCTTTGACGCTTCGGCAAGCGCGGCGGTCGGCGTCATTTTGTCCATCATTATCATTGCACTGACTCTGCTGTATTTTCGGTTCAGCAGGTCGGAGCAGGACTAGCGGGAGGGTTGGCGATGAAAAAATTAGCGGAAAAAACAGGCGGGATTTTGAATTTTACGGATTATAAGAAAAAGTCGGCAAGGATTGGCTACGGAGTCATTGTCGCTCTGCTTGTTTTGTGTGTCATAATTGCCCTTTTGCCACCGGTATGGCTGTTTATCTCAAGCTTCAAGGAAGCCGGGGAGCTGACCGCGGTCCCGTACCATCTTTTCCCGGAAAAATTCAATCTCGGGAAAATCGCGGATGTGTGGGGGATGATTCATTTTGAAACTTATTTCCTGAATACGCTGCTTGTCGTTGCGATGGCAGTGGTCTGCGCGGTGCTCTTTAACGGGGTGCTTGCCTATGCGCTCTCGATTATAAAACCGCTTGGCTATAAACTTGTATACGGGATGGTGCTGGCGGGCTATATGATTCCGGCAATCACAAGCATTGTCCCGCTGTATAAAATGATTGTCCGGCTGAATCTGATTGATACGTATCTTCCGCTCGGTCTGGTATTTGGTGCAAACGCCTTCTACCTGATTATGTTTAAGAATTATTTTGACTCGCTGCCGGGAGCGCTCTTTGACGCAGCGCGCGTGGATGGGTGCAATAAGGGAAAAATGTTCTTTTCCATCGTCCTGCCCCTGTCCCGCCCCATGATTGGCGTTGTGTCGATTTTTGTTATGACCGCGTCGTGGTCGGATTTCCTGCTGCCATACCTGGTTTTGCAGAAGGAAAAGGCAATGACCATTATGGTAAAAATATACGACCTGCAAAACACCATGGGAACCGTCACGGGTTTTGGACCGGATAAGCTTTTGATGGTGCTGACAATCTCCATTCTGCCGCAGATTGTATTGTTTGCGCTGTTCCAGAAGCAGATTACAGGAAATGCAGTATCGGCCGGGATTAAAGAATAGAAAAGAGAAAAACAAACGGGAGGATTGATATGGCAAAGGTTGCGGATACTTATTTTAAGGTGGATGAGTGGAAAATTATCGAGAAAGGCTTTCAGCCAGAGTACGCGCAGGTGGCAGAATCTGTTTTTTCCCAGGCAAATGAATATATGGGAACAAGGGGATTTTTCGAGGAAGGCTACACGGGGAAGCATTTGTGCGGCTCCTATTTTAACGGGGTGTATGAAGCCTTTAAGGGAGCGGGGGGAGGATATAAAGGGATTCCCAATGTGACGGAGTTTATGGTGAACGCGGTAAACTGGCTGTATACCAGTATTTCTGTCAATGGTAAAACGTTAAACTTGGCGGAGGCTAAGATTTCGAACTATCAGCGGGTACTGGATATGAAGAGCGGGCTTCTGACAAGGAGTTTTGTCTGGGAGGTGGAAAAGGATGTCCTTGTGCGGGTCGGCTTTGAACGTCTGATTTCCATGCAACGGGAGCAAATGGCGGCGCAGAGAATCCGTCTGGAGTCTGTGAAGGGCGCGGCAAACGCGGTGGTGGTCTCCGGTCTGGATTTTTCCGGAAAGCATCAAAGTGCGGGGAAGAATTTCTGGAATGTTTCGTGCCATTATCATGGGGAGGACGGACTTAGTCTTGCAGGAACTACGCAGACAACGAAATTCCAGGTGCTTTCTTCCTGCCGGATTCAGACAAACGTGTCTGCCGAAAGGCTGCCGGACAAGAAAAAATGCATTGCAAACAGCTATTCCTTTTCCCTAAAGGAAAAGGAGCGTGTGGCGCTGACCAAGCTCGTATCCAATACCGTGTGCAAGGAAAGGCAGAGCGCGGCAGCGTTAAGGAAGCTGCAGAAGGAAGATTTCGAGCGTTGCTGGGAGGTCTCGTTTGACGCGCTGTTAAAGGAGAATAAAAAATGGTGGGCGGATATCTGGGAAAAATGCGATATCCGGATTTTGGGGGATACATACAACCAGCAGGGAATCCGCTTCTGCATTTTCCAGATGTGCCAGACTTACCATGGTGTGGGCAGGAACCATAATATCGGCGCGAAGGGGCTGACGGGGGAAGCTTACAATGGCAATGCGTTCTGGGATACGGAAACATACTGCCTGCCGTTTTTCCTTTTCCAGAACCGGGAAGCGGCGAAAAAGCTGCTGATGTTCCGCTACGAGACCCTGCCGGAGGCGAGGGAGCGCGCGAAAGAGTTGGACTGCGCGGGGGCATTTTATCCAGTTGCGACCATCAGCGGGAAGGAATCCTGCGGGCTTTGGCAGCACGCAAGCTTACAGCTGCAGGCATCGACGGGCGTTGCTTACGGGATATGGCATTATGAAAAAGTAACGGGGGATAAGGCGTTTGTGTACCGCTACGGTCTTCCGATGCTGATTGAAATCAGCCGCATGCTTGTAACGCGCGGGGACTGGAATGCAGAGCATACAAGGTACGGTTATTACTGTGTTATGGGACCGGACGAATTTCAGATGATGGTAAACCATAACTGCTACACAAACCTGATGGGGAAATTTACCCTGCGCTATACCTGTGAAGCCGTCAAACGGTGCAGAAAAGAGGCGGGGGAGATTTATCAGCAGGTATGTGCGGAGACGGCCTTTTCGGAAAAGGAATGCGAGGTCTTTTCGGAAATCGAGGATGCCATGTATCTGCCAAAGGATGAGCAAACGGGGATTTATGAACAGCAGGAGGGCTATTTTGGGCTTCCGCACATTGATGTTGACGCGATTCCGGTAGAAGAATTCCCGCTCTACAACCATTGGTCGTATGACCGGATTTACCGCAACGACATGATAAAACAGCCCGATGTTTTGATGTTCATGCTGCTGTTCAACAGCTCGTTTCCGCAGGAGGAATTGCGGAAAAATTATGATTTTTACGAACCGAGGTGCATCCATGAAAGCTCGCTGTCACCGTCCGTCCATTCCATTCTGGCAACGCAGCTTGGCAAACACGAGGAGGCATACGAATTTTTCCGTTTCGCGACGCGCATGGATTTGGACAATTACAACCGGAATACCGCGGAGGGGCTCCATACGACCTCTATCGCGGCGGCGTGGCTGAATATTGTATACGGCTTTGGAGGGCTGCGCTCGGACGGGGAATGCCTTTCCCTGTGGCCAGTGCTGCCAAAAGGGTGGAGCGGGTATTCCTTCCGGCTTGGGATAAAGAACGATGTTCTGTGTGTGGAGGTTTCCGAGAGGAAAGTAACGCTGCATTTTCTCCATGGCAGCGAACAGGCGCTGCGGGTTTACGGGAAGGATATCACGGTCGGGGCAGAAGCGGCAGTGATTGCGGCGCAGGCGCGCAGGGAGGCATAGCCGGCCCCGGTCTATCCGGGGCAGCAAAAATAACATGGGGGTATCAGAATTGAGAAAAGGCATTCTATTTGACCTTGATGGCGTGCTGGTTTCAACAGACCGGCTGCATTATCTGGCGTGGAAGCGTTTAGCGGATGAACTTGGCATCGCGGGATTTACCGAAGAAGACAATGAAAAGCAGCGCGGCGTAAGCCGGATGGAATCGCTTGCGGTTGTTCTTGCAAAGGGCGGCAAACGCTATTCGGAGGAGGAAAAGCTTGTGCTTGCCGATAAGAAAAACGGGTATTACAGGGAACTGTTGGAAACGCTTGACGAAAGCGCGCTGCTTGCAAATGTGCCGCAGACACTGCGGCAGCTGCGGGCGGATGGCTACAAAATGGCAATCGGCTCCGTAAGCAAAAATGCGCCGGTGATTCTTGAGAAAACAGGAATTGCAGGGCTTGTGGACGCGGTGAGCTGCGGCCTTGATATCACGAAATCAAAACCGGACCCGGAGGTATTTCTGGTGGCAGCGAAAAAGCTCGGTCTGGCACCGGAGCAATGTCTGGTGGTGGAGGATGCGGCAGCAGGCATCACGGCGGCAAAGCGGGGCGGGATGGCATCTTTGGGGGTCGGACCTTATTATGAGACGCTTGGCGGTGATTTCTGCGCCCGCTCCCTGGCGGAGCCAATCGACTGGAAGCGCATAATGGAAAGTTAAAGACCATGTTTCCTTAAAAAATAGGGGACTTCTGAAAATTGTTTTTGCAGGGGAATGCTGTGGCATACGGACTGCAAAAAGGGATTATCCGATGTCCCCTATTTTTTTTACGCTGCCCCGGCGGATTAGCTTTGTCGGAAGAATCATTTCGGTTTTCCGCGGTTTGGTGCCGTCCAGGCACTGAATCATCGCATCAACGGCATATTTTCCTTTCTGGTACATATCCTGATGGATGGTGGTCAGGGACGGATTTGTGATGCGGCTAATCAGTAAATCATCGAAGCCGACAATGGAGTAGTCCTCCGGAATCTGCTTTCCAAGCTCAAAGAAGGATTTCATAAGCCCGGCGGCAATGACATCCGCCGTGGTCACAATGCCAGTGATTTCCGGGCGGGCGATAATGGACTGCGCAAGCTTTGTGTAGGACTTTGCGGTTAAATCGGATTCGAGTATGTACTGCCCGCACGGCGTGATACCGGCATCGGACAGGGCGCAGCGGTAACCCGAAAGGCGCTCATACAACACGCCTCCCGGCGTAACAAACGGGGAAACAAAGACAATATGGCGGTGTCCGTTCTCAATCAGATGATGCGTTGCCTGGTAGCTTCCGGCAAAATCCTCAAGACCGATATTGCAGATATCGGGATGTTTCACATAGCTGTCAATCAGGACGATGGGAATATTGAGTGTGGTCAGTGTATCAAAAAAAGCGTCCTTGAAAATACCGGTGACGAACATGCCGTCCACATTCCAGTTCTGCGCAAAAGCGAGAAGCTCCCCCGGGTCGGCCACGGTGCGAATCATCAGATAGTAGTCGTGCGCGCGCAGATTTTCCTCCACGATACCGATAAAGGAGGAATGAAAAGGATCCTCCATGAAATTTGCCTTATGGGCAAGGACACTGTGGTTGATGACCGCAATTACCCTGGAGGAATTGCTCACAAGGGAGCGGGCAGACATATTCGGAACGTAGCCAAGCTGCTTGATTGCATCGTTGATGCGGGAGATGGTTTCTGCGGAAACCCGCTTGCTCCTTCCGTGGATGACATTGGACACGGTGGTACAGCTGACCCCGGTAAGTTGGGCAATATCTTTGATGGTTGCCATAATAAATCCTTTCTGGATATCGCATCCCGCGTGTTTCGGTTATATATCGATTATAGTCGGGAAAGGGCAAAAAAGCAAGGGGACGATGATGGAGTTTGCGTATTTTGTAATCGCCAGAAAACGTATTCGAAAATATCAAACTTTAAGAAAAAAACTTTTAAATTTTCTGAAAAATTACTTGTAAAACGAAAAATAATCTGTTATAATATAATCAAAGAAAAATCCGGTTTTTTCTGAAACTTCATATTTCATTAAGAAAAATAGACTATGGGAGGTAGTCGTATGGGAGAAAGATTATTTGAAAAAGGCATGACACTGTCAGAAATGGATGCGGCGGTTGAGCACTTTCTGACGGAGGAAGGTTCCGCAGTACGTATTTTGGTGGACATTCCGCTGACGGAAGAAGAATACATACAGCTTTCGGATAAGCTTTTAAGCACAAATCGGAATATGGCAACGATGCAGCGTTACCGCATCAGCATGCTGCTGGCGTGGGCGTATGCACTTTATTACGGAAAAGAAGAAAGCAGGCAGTATTGTGAGATTATGAGCAGCCTGGACGAGCTGCCACAGTATTCCATGCGGCAGTTTTTCGGGATTTGCAGCAGGACTTTTGAAGAATTTGGGCTGAATAACTATTTCCCGGAAATATGCAGCAAGCAGCAGCTGTGCGGGATGATGGTCGCGCAGGCGGGGGTCTCGGAGGAGATGGCACCGCGTTTTTGCAGGCTTTTGGACAAAATGCTTGATGGGAAGCCTATCAGGGAAGCGATGGAGGAGATGGAGATGACAAACAATGAGCAATTGGAGAATGTCGCGAATGCTTCCAGTTATCATTTCCTTGAGAAACTCCTTCTTTCGGCACGGGAAGTGATGCGCGACTGCCATAGTGGCCAATATACGGAGATACAGCTGCGTCAGAAATATTCGATTACTTCCAGCCGCCTGATTCACACATGCTGGTCCTGGGCGCAGCAGCGCAGCCGGGTTTGTGCGTAGGGCGTGCTGTATTGCAGAAGGAAAATAAATTGTAAATGATAGGAGTTTTTAGAGCGGGGGCTGATTACGTTGAATAAAAAGAATGGTACTGCCGCACGGAGCAATAAAGAAATCGTCCGTGCGGCAGTTTTTTATGTGCCAGGCGTTTAGGCTTATTGCCGCACACACCTTTGGCACTTTACGGTTCCTGGTGCACTCTGAGAACGCTCACCGAATACATTGGTGCTGTGTAGTTAAACTGGCTTGCTGCGCCTGTAAGCTCCGTACTCTCTAGCGTTACAACTTCGGTTCTGCCAAGGATATTATCGTTTGCAAGGCTCGTGCCCGCTACCAAATCCACAGAAACCGTCGGTGCAACTGCCCCGACACCGTTTAAATCAATGGCAAAGGTTTTCGGGTTGCCCGTCACATTGACAAGCTTGATGATGATGTCGCCGCTTTCGTCCGTGCTCACGACCTGGTAGCTCTCGGCATTCGTGGTTTCGGGCAGGTCATAATCCACGTAGAGTTCGCCGTCAATATAGCATTTTACATTTGTATCGGTCACAACGACGCGCAGATGATAGGCTTTTCCGACCTCAATCCGGCAGTTTTTTACCGTTCCGGCAAGCTGGCCGGATTTCGCGCCGGCCTCCACCTGTTGCAGACAGGAAACGGTGTTGTTCCACCCCCCGATATTCCAGAAGAAATTATCGTCCACGCCGCGCACGGCAAATGGGATGAGAAAGCCCTCCTGCCCGCCGTTTTTGGTCGCGGTCAGTTCGTAAGTATAATTTGTCCAACCTACTTCCCCGAAATACGCCGCACTTCCGATATTGCCGAAGCGCCCGGTATTTGTCGTGGAGGAGAGCTGCAAAAGTGAACCATCGGTCACGGACCAGATACCGTCGGACGGCGTAACCCAGCGGGCGGAAAAATTTTCATCGGAGAAATCGTCCTCCGCCAGAATCTCTCCGGTTGCATTGTCTGTAATTTTCACGTTGTCAAAAGTCGCGGAGGTGTTCCATGTCCCAAGCCCTACCCGGCCAGAGAGTGTGATATCCTCAATGTCCGCTCCGGTAAGCGTGGAGGAGAGCAGGGCGCTGCCCGCGTTTTTCGCGAAAATCTGCTGTACGTAGTAGTTGACGGAACAGGTCGAGGTTTCATTGTTAAACCAGATTAAGTCCGGAGCCCAGTGCATTGCAGTCAGGTTTCCGAACAATGGGGCGTAGGCCGCCATCCTTACAATGTCGCCGTTGCGTTCTAAGCCTGTCATGTACGCTGCCTCAGAGAGTGCGGCAAGCAAAGTGTTCGCCTGTGCTGCATATTCGCCGAGGAATACTGGGATGCCGCCGCCAAATTTGGTTTCGGTCATATGTTCCGTGTCGCGGCTGTAATTGGCCTCATCGTAATAATCCGCATGGTTAAAAAACCAGGACGGGGAATTGTAATAGTGGTGGTCCGTCGCACCTGCAAAATCGAGGATTGTTTTGTCTGGATTTAGGGCAAGCCAGCGCGCCGCTTCCTCGTAGGATGCCATGTAATCCACGCCCGAATCCCCGTCGTCCACGCCCGCGGAAAACATCAGCTCAACGCCGTCAAAGAGCGCCGGGTTTTCTGCTTTTGCCGCAGCGAAGGCATCTACAAACGCCTCGTAGTGGGCAAAGAAATTGCTGCCCCACTGCTCGTTGCCGATACCGATGTATTTGAGGGCAAACGGCTCCTCATGCCCCATTGCGATGCGCACCGCGCCCCATTTGGTCGAGGCATCGCCGCGGCAGAATTCCACAAGGTCAAGCGCGTCCTGCACATACTGCTCGAATTCCGGCGTGCCGACATCCGGACCTAAGCCGGGACCCTGCCCCATGCAGCCAAGCCCGCAGTTGAGAACCGGAACGCCGATGGCACCGATATCCTCAGCGAGCAGGAAATATTCGTAGAAGCCCAGACCGTAGGACATGTAGG
The DNA here is from genome assembly GCA_910579615.1 of uncultured Lachnospiraceae bacterium. Taxonomy (GTDB): domain Bacteria; phylum Bacillota; class Clostridia; order Lachnospirales; family Lachnospiraceae; genus RGIG4057. The sequence continues at coordinate 52,320 of CAJTUA010000002.1, forward strand.
ATGGATATTTGTCGTTGGTCGCGCGCTCGTTTGTCCAGATATTCTGCCCCTGCCTGCGCGCTGCCACGTCGCCGTAGGTTCCGTTAAATAAAAGCGGCTCCCCGTCCGGTCCTACGCCAATCGAATCCTTCCAGTCGTAGGCGGTCGCAAGTGTCGCGCCCTCAATGACACAGCCGCCCGGGAAGCGTAAGAATGCCGGGGAGAGGGCTTCTAACTTTTCAGCGAGGTCTTTTCTCAGACCGTTTTCGCGCCCTTTGTAGGTGTCCTTCGGGAACAGCGAAACCATGTCGATTGCGGCGGAACCAGTATCGATGGTCACGTTTAAGGAAAGGTTCCTTGAAACGGTGGAGGAAGGCGTTAAGGTAAGCTCGTATTTCGTCCATTCCGGGGTGAGCGCGCCGATTGTCCCGGCTGCGATTTCTTCTGCACCGAACATAAGGGAAACATGGATAGGACCTGTATAGCCCTCAAGCCCGCGCGCGTAAATGGAGAATATGTATTCTGCGCCGCCCGTTACTGCCATACCGTCAAGGAAACCGGAATTTGCAATGCCTGCCCTGGCACCGGAGGCATTTTGGAGCACCATGTAGTTTGGGTTGTTTACATTTAAGTAACCGTTGGCATCGTCCTTGATGACCGTTGCGGATATTTCGCCGACATTTGTCCAGGCGTGCCGCTCGTTGCCGGATGCAAGGTTTGTAAACTCAAAGGAACGGTTCTGCACAAGCTCGGCATAAAGACCACCGTCCGCCGCAAAATTGATGTCCTCGATGAAAATGCCGTAGAGCAAATCGCTGATTTCATGCACCGGGGCGGAGGCATCTACGCTTAGGGTATAATTGCTCTGCGCGGTGTCGTAGGCGCTGATGGTGTTCGCATCACCGTAAACGGCAGGGGTCGGGGTTGCAGCCGGGGCTAAGGTCGGGGCAGGAACCCTGGTCGGTTCCGTTTCCGGCGCCGGGGTTGGCGTGTCGGTTGGGTTCGTTGGCACATCAGTTGGTTCCGGGGAAGGGATGCCGGTTGGGGAGGCAGTGCCTGTCGGAGAAATATTTGCGGAGTTGGTTGGGGTCGGTACCGTGGCGCCATCCGGCTCTTTCCCGCAGCCTGACGCCGAAAATGCGAACAAACCCGCGCAGGCAAATGCCGCCGCGCGCCGCGCGACAGAGCGCAGGCGAAAAGCTGCAAATGTTTGGGACGTAAAATCCTTCATTGTCTGTTTTTTCATCATAAACCTCATTTCTTTTTGGAAAATGTGAAATAATTTAGGAAGCTATGAAATAATTATAGGGGAAGACCGGGAAAATGTCAAGGAGATATGGAATGCAAAAACAGGGGGATGGTTGGCGGACCCGGGAAATACCGCCTGCTTTCGAACCGGGAGTCCGGGGACGGAAGGGCGGATATTATGATGCTGCCGGAGGATGAGCAGAGTCCGGTGCTGTTTTGCTGCGGCTGGAAGTAATAATGGAAAGGCAGGATAATAAATCCCGGGTTCCGATTGTGACGGTTCTTAGCATCTTGCAACAATTTTTTAAGGCAGCCGCAAAAACATACATAAAGAAATTATCTGCATTGCGGGGGATTTTGCGAAAAACAGAAAACTATCCCTGTACTCTTGCAAACTTTGCCAAAATCATATAGAATAATGGAGAAAATACAAAGCAGAAAGGGTAAGGAAAAATGAAAAAACTGCTTCGCTTCCTTAAGGACTACAAGAAGGAGAGTATTCTGGCACCTTTGTTCAAAATGTTAGAAGCGCTCTTCGAACTTTTTGTTCCTCTTGTCATGAAGAAAATCATTGACGTTGGCATCGCAAACGGTGACCGGCCTTATATTGTGCGGATGTGCCTGCTCATGGTAGCGCTTGGCATTATCGGGCTTGTCTGCTCACTGACGGCGCAGTTTTTTGCGGCGAAGGCGGCGGTCGGCTGCTCGACGAAGCTGCGGCACGCGCTGTTTGCGCATATCCAGGGGCTGACATTCTCAGAGATTGACGACCTTGGAACCTCGACCATGATTACGCGTATGACAAGCGACATCAATCAGGTGCAGTCCGGCATTAACATGGTGCTGCGCCTGTTTATGCGCTCCCCGTTTATCGTATTTGGCGCGATGATTATGGCGTTCACGATTGATGTGAAGGCGGCGCTTATTTTTGTTGTTACAATTCCGGTGCTCTCGGTGATTGTGTTTGGCATTATGATGATAACGATGCCGCTGTTTAAGAAGGTGCAAAAGGGGCTTGACCGGGTGCTCGGCAAGACACGCGAAAACCTGACGGGCGTGCGCGTCATCCGCGCGTTTGCAAAAGAGCAACAGGAAATTGACGAATTCGGGCAGAGCAATGCACTGCTGACGAAGCTGCAGATGAAAGTCGGCAGAATTTCCGCGCTGACAAATCCCCTGACTTATATTGTGGTGAATCTTTCGATTGCGGCGCTTATCTGGGTCGGTGCGCTGCGCGTGGATGCAGGGATTATCACACAGGGCGCAGTGATTGCACTGGTTAATTATATGTCGCAGATTCTTGTGGAGCTGGTCAAGCTTGCCAATCTGATTGTGACAATAACAAAGGCGCTCGCGTGTGCGGGGCGCGTTGAGAAGGTGTTTGAGATTGCGCCGGGCATGGTGTATGGCGATGCAGCGGAGTACGAGAAGAAGAGGGCGGCGCTTGCGGGTAAGGCAGCAGCACCTGCCTACGCAGTGGAATTTAAAAACGTCGGTCTGACCTACCGCGGCGCAGGTGCCGAATCGCTTTCCGGGCTGAATCTGAAAGTGAAGCCGGGTGAAACCGTCGGCATAATCGGCGGAACCGGTTCGGGCAAAACCTCGGTTATCAACCTGATTCCGCGCTACTACGACGCGACGGAAGGCGAGGTGCTGGTGGACGGCATCAATGTTAAGGATTATCCGATGGAAACACTGCGCGGCAAAATCGGTATGGTGATGCAAAAAGCCGTGCTTTTTAAGGGGACAATCCGCCAGAATCTGCAGTGGGGCAGGCAGGACGCGACGGATGAAGAAATGTTTGAAGCGCTTGCGATTGCACAGGCAAAGGAATTTGTGGACACAAAGGACGGGAAGCTCTCCGCACCGATTACACAGGGAGGCAAGAACCTTTCCGGCGGACAGAAGCAGCGTCTGACAATCGCGCGCGCGCTTGTGCGCAAGCCGGAAATCCTGGTGCTCGACGACAGTGCTTCAGCGCTCGACTATGCGACGGATGCGAAGCTGCGCAAGGCATTGCGGCAGATGCGGGATAAGCTGACAGTATTTATTGTGTCGCAGCGCGCGGCATCCATCATGCATGCCGACCAGATTGTGGTGCTCGATGACGGACATGTTGCGGGCATTGGAAGGCATGAGGAGCTGCTTGAAAATTGCAGTGTTTATCAGGAAATATATTATTCGCAGTTTAAGAAAGAGGAAGAAAAAGATGCGGATAAAGTCGCCCGAAACAGCAAATCGGGGCAAGGGAAGGAGGTACGGGCATGAGCGGGCAGAATGAGAAAAGCAAAAAAACACAAACAGCCGTTCCGGCAGACAACAATGGAACACAGAAAGCTGGAAAAGCAGGTTCTTCCAACCGCGGCACGATGATGAAAGTTTTGCGCTACATCCGCCGCTACTGGTTCTTTGTGGCAGTCTCCATCCTGTGCGCGGCGCTCACGGTGGCGCTGACGCTCTATGTACCGATTTTAACCGGGGATGCGATTGACTATATCATCGACAAGGGATTTGTGGATTTTGACCCGGTGTTAGCGATTGTCAAAAAAATCGTGGTAGTTGTTCTGCTCACGGCGGTGTCGCAGTGGCTGATGAATGTGAGCAATAACCGGATTGCGTACCATGTGATTCATGATATCCGGCGCGAGGCATTCCACAAAATCGAAATCCTCCCGCTCAAATATATTGACGGACATTCCTACGGGGAGGTGGTCAGCCGTGTTATCGCGGACGTGGACCAATTTTCCGACGGTCTTTTGATGGGCTTTACGCAGCTTTTTACCGGGGTTATCACAATTCTTGGCACGTTGTTGTTCATGATTTCGCTGAACGGCAAAATCACACTGGTTGTCGTACTGGTCACGCCGGTATCGCTTTTTGTGGCGGCATTCATCGCAAAGAAAACGTATTCGATGTTCAAGCTCCAGTCCGAGACGCGCGGCGAGCAGACGGCGCTGATTGACGAGATGATTGGCAGCCAGAAAGTAGTGCAGGCGTTCGGGCAGGAGGACGAGGTACTGGAACGTTTCGACGAAATCAACGGGCGTTTGGAGAAATGTTCGTTAAAGGCAATTTTCTTTTCCTCGACCACAAACCCGGCAACCCGCTTTGTCAACAGCCTTGTCTATACCGGAGTGGGATTAACGGGCGCGATTTCCGCGATTTCCGGCGGCATCACTGTCGGGCAGCTCTCGTGCTTTTTGAGCTATGCGAACCAGTACACGAAGCCGTTCAATGAGATTTCGGGTGTTGTGACCGAACTGCAGAATGCCCTTGCCTGCGCGGCGCGCATTTTTGAGCTGATTGAGGAGGAGCCGCAGATACCGGAGGCGGAGAATGCGGTGGTGCTAAAGGATGTGGACGGCACGGTTGCATTAGAGGGAGTCTCGTTCTCCTACACGCCGCAGCAAAAATTAATCCGCGATTTCAACCTCGCGGTAAAAGCCGGGCAGCGCGTGGCAATTGTCGGGCCGACGGGCTGCGGCAAAACGACGGTCATCAACCTGCTGATGCGTTTTTACGATGTCAACGCGGGTAGCATCAAGGTGAGCGGCACGGATATCCGGGAGGCGACGCGCGCGAGCCTGCGAACAAGCTTTGGTATGGTGCTGCAGGAGACCTGGCTTGCAGCGGGAACCATCCGGGAAAACCTGACAATGGGAAAGCCGGACGCCACGGAGGAAGAGGTGATTGCGGCGGCGAAGGCGGCACATGCGCACAGCTTTATCAAGCGTCTGCCGCAGGGCTATGATACGGTGATTGGCGAGGATGGCGGCAGCCTTTCGCAGGGGCAGAAGCAGCTTTTGTGCATTGCGCGCGTCATGCTCTGCCTGCCACCGATGCTGATTCTCGACGAGGCGACTTCTTCCATTGATACCCGCACAGAGTTAAAGATTCAGAATGCGTTCGCGAAGATGATGGAGGGGCGCACGAGTTTTATCGTTGCGCACCGCCTGTCCACGATTCAGACGGCGGATATTATTCTTGTAATGAAGGATGGGAATATTATCGAGCAGGGAAATCATGAGACATTGCTGGAAAAAGGCGGATTTTACGCGAACCTGTATAACAGCCAATTTGCCCAGTAGGGGGAGTGGGGCTTGTGAGTAAAGTATAAACTGGGCGAATTTGTTCGCAGCAGTCAGGGAATTGACCATGCAAAGTAAGTGGAAACCGTGCAAATGTATCTGCAGCAGCAAGGAAGGGGAATATGAAAAAATTGACAGGAAAGAAAACCGTAAATGCCGTGACAATCATTGGCGGGGCAGATGGTCCGACCAGTATTTTTCTCGCCGGAAAGCGGAGGGCGAAGAACAAAAATAAATTGTGCCATATCCGTGAACAACGAAAGAGAAACCGGATGGAAAGGCGGCGTGCGCAGGTGATGAAAAAGCTTGTGGCAAGACCACACACATTGGATGAATTGGTGGAATATATCACGAAAAAATACTATGCCAGGGAACTTGCACCGGAAACCAGATGGGTGCAGGAGAACTGGAAAAATATGAAAACTTCGATTGTCTGGCGGGAACACAAGGAGAAGATGGAAGAAATTGGGTATCCTTCACCGGAGACAAAATGCCCCAAGGATTTGAACGACCTGGAAACTGTGAAAAAATGGAAGGAGTACATGGAAGAATATGACGCGGCGGCAGCAGCACTGCCAGATTCGCTTGTTCCGATGGAACATCATGTTTACGAAATCCGCACGGGGGCAGGGGCGTTTATCCTGGTTCAGATTGAGAAAATACGCGGGCTGCTCAATGTAAATTTTACCGCACCGAAGGAAGGAACGCGGCATGCGCAGGCAATCATGCGCGATATTTATCGGTATTATGGTGTTTCGCAAGAAGATATCAATCAATCGACGGACCGTTATCTGACTTTGGTGACGGTACTGGCGGAGGTTCCGCAAAGAAAGAAACGGGGAAAGAGGCAGGGCATAAACAAAAAGAAGAAAGAGCAGACGGTAGCATAAAGGAAACAAAGCAAAAACACGGATGCCATTATGGAAGCAAAGGAAAAAAAGAATTATAGAATGAAAAATAAATTGCAGAACGAAAAATGAATTATAGAATGAAAAATGAATTACAGAACGAAAGATGAATTACAGAACAAAAAATGAATCATAAAATAAAAAAGGCAGGAGGGGCAGCGTATGGGAAAAAAATACACCGTTTACCGGCAGAAATTTGCCGCTGTGCTCGTCCTGCTTGCGCTATGGCAGCTCTTGAGCATGTGGGTGGATAAAAGCATTTTCCTGCCCTCCGTTCCTGCCACTTTCCGTGCGCTCTTGTCCTTGGCGCGCACACGGGAATTCTACCTTTCCATCAGCATTTCCTTTGCGCGCATAGCGGCGGGGTTTGCACTCGCCGTGACCGCGGGGGTGCTGCTTGCTGTGCTTGCGGAATTAAACACTTGGCTCGGGGAAATTCTGCAGCTTTTCATGCAGCTTATCAAGTCTGTCCCCGTGGCATCCTTCGTGATTCTTGTACTGCTCTGGGTGCGTTCCGCCCAACTCTCCACCGTGATTTCATTCCTGATGGTGCTCCCGGTTATTTTTACAAATGTGCGCGGCGGTATCTGGCAGGCGGATGCCAAATTGCTTGAAATGGCAGAGGTTTTCCAAATCGGTATCTGGAAAAAAATCCGGGCAATCTATCTGCCTGCCATCCGCCCGGCATTTGTGACGGCATGTTCCGTGGGGCTTGGATTTTGTTGGAAATCCGGCATCGCGGCAGAAGTAATCGGTCTGCCGCCAAATTCCATTGGAGGAGAATTGTACAAAGCAAAATTATACTTGATGACACCGGAACTGTTTGCGTGGACGATTGTGATTGTGGTGGTCAGTGTAGTGTTCGAGAAATTGGTGATGTGGGGGATTCGTAAAATCATCGGAACAAGCCGGGAGACAGAAAACGATTCCGGAAAATAATGATAAAAATGTTTCCTGCAAAACAGAATGGAGGCATCTATGCCAATTGAAATGGAACATATCCAGAAATCATATGGGAAACAGGTGGTGCTTGCTGATTTTTCCATGGAGGTGAAAGATGGGGAGACGGTCTGCCTGATGGGAACATCCGGCATTGGGAAAACGACGCTGCTCCGCATTCTGGCGGGGCTGACAAAACCGGATGGCGGAAAAATCCAGGGCGTGCAGGGCAAAAAAATCACCATGGTTTTTCAGGAAGACAGGCTGATTGACTGGGTGGATGCAATTGCAAATGTGGAGCTGGTGCTTGGGAAAAATGCGCGCCGCGATTTTTTGCGCGCGGAATTGGAAGCAGTTGGGCTGCATGATTGCGAGGGGAAGCCAGTCGCGCAGCTCAGCGGCGGCATGAAACGGCGCGTCGCCATCGTGCGCGCGGTCTGCGCGGGCGGGGAAATATTGCTGCTTGATGAACCATTTACAGGGCTTGACGAGCAGACACGAAAGCAGGCGGCGGACTATTTAAAAACCCGTACACAGGGGCGCACCGTCATCATGGTAACGCATGATGTGCAGGATGCTGTGCGCCTGGGGGCGCGGGTAGTTTGGGTTGGGGAGGAAAGGAAGGAGGAATGAAGGGGGAGGCTGGAAGGAATCTATAAAGAAACGGAAGGTCATAAAAAGCATAAGAAATGAACCACCATGTACAGATAACAGGAACATTGAGATAATTTTTAGCAAGGAGATGATTCGGATATGGCACAGTACATAGTAGGGGATTACATAAAGGAAAAACGCAAGGAAGCCGGACTGTCACAGGAGGAATTGGCAGAGGGAATCTGCGAGCCATCCACTTTGTCGAGGATTGAAAACGGAAGTCAGATGCCTTCGCGCAAGACATATGAGGCATTGATGCAGAAAATGGGGAAGGGTGGTTCCATGTTTTCTTCCCTTTCGAGCAGGAAGGAAATGGAGATTTGCCGATTGGAAATGCTTATCAGTGAGAAACTGGCAAACCGGAATCTGGAAGGATTGCGGGAATTGTATGATGAGCTAAAATTGTTGGCAGATAAGAGTAATGATTTGGAATGGCAGTATGTTGTATATGTGGATGCGCTGATTCAGAATCTGGAGGGAGAAGGGGCAGTGGCAATCCTTCCGCAGCTTGTGGAAGCACTGCATCGGACAAGACCTGATTTTGATTTGGGGAATCCGGCACAAGCAGGGTTATTAACCTTTCAGGAAATCAATTTGCTGAACAATATCGCGATTGCGCATTGGAAGAGCGGGAAAAAGGAAAGCGGGATGAGGCTGATGGTTTATTTGAAGGAATATATGGAGAAGCATTTGATTGATGAGAAGGAGAAGGGCGGGCATTATCCGATGGTGTTGTTTAATTTGTCCAAATGGCTGTTGGAGGAAGAAAAAGCACAGGAAGCTTTGGAGATGGCTGAGGTTGGAGTGAAGGCTTGTATTGCTTATGGAAAATTAACAGCCTTTCCGAAGTTGTTAGTTTCTAAGGCAGATGCATTGGAACGTTTGGGAGAAAACGAAAAGGCGATAGAAGTTTATCGCCAAGTCTTTTATCTTTCACAAGCAATGGAGAATGAAATGAGAATGGGTCATATGAAGAAAATATTGCTGGAAAAATATGGAGTTGATATGGATGCTTATTGAGGATGAATGACTTCCTCCTCCTCATCGTTTCCCCATATGGTAGGAGCCGTTTCATTCATCACAGCAACCTGTCCCTGCTCGTTGGCATCCGCGGCGATGTGCAAAAGAGAAAACATCATAATAAAAATGGCAAAAAATCTTTTCAATTTTTTCATGGTTGGAAATACCTCCTGTTTTTTATGATTGGATTATAGCATAAGATTTCATATTTTACCATGCGGTTTCATGCAAGAATGAACAAAATGAATATGGAAATATTTGGTTAATAATGTACTGGATAAAGAAAAAAGAACATAAAAAGCCAAAATTTGCATGAAATGACATGGGATTTCGTGGAAGAATGTGATATATTAAATTTATCTAGCGCGTTAGGTAATGAAAAATCTTTTTAACAGGAGGAAAACAAAATGAAGCAAAAAAAATTGATTGCGACTGCATTATCTGTTATGATGTCAGTAATGCCGACAAGGCAGGTTTCTGCTGCCGATGTAACATTAACCTTTGATACTATGTCAGAAATAGGGGTGACAGTAGATTCTGTGCTCGGTGAAAAGGATTACATTGTAGTTTTGAAGGAAGGTGAAGGAGCGGAAAGTGTTGCCAGCCTGTTAGATGAGTTGGGTGTGGTAGAGCCTTATAGTAATGAGCCGAGAGAGGATTTGTCGGAACGGAATATGTTGTTTCTTACGCTTGCTCCATCGGAAGCAATGGAACTAGTAATGGATGACCGTGTGGCTTCAGTTGAGGAAGATGTAATTGTACGGGCGATGGAAAACGAAGAGGGAGGACAGGATGGCAATGTAGTGGATACAAAGTACGCATATGAGTGGAATCTCGCGGCGGTTCACGCGACTCCAGAAGAACTTTCTCAATATCCGACAGATGAAAGTGTAATTAAGATAGCTGTATTAGATTCTGGGACATGCGTTATTGAGGATGTGGAAGTGCAGGAATATATTAATCTTGTCACAGAAGAGGATGAGATTCTTCCAATTTATGCAGATGGAACAGGACATGGCACAGCGGTCGCTGGGATTATTGCAGCAAAGGATGATCAGGAAGGGATTATTGGTATTGCTCCAGATGCCGCCATGTATTCGGTCAAGGTATTTGATCAGATAAATGAGGCTCCAATTAGCCGAATCATCCGGGGGATTTACTGGGCAATTGACCACGATATTAGTATTATAAATATGAGTTTTGGTACTACGATAAATTCATATGCTTTGCATCAGGCAGTTCAAGATGCTTACGAAGAAGGAATTCTCATGGTTGCAGCTGCAGGAAATAAGGGTATATTGGAATACCCGGCAGCTTATAATGAGGTCATTGCGGTTGGTGCGGTGAACTACGAGGGAAAACGCTCAGATTTTTCGGCAACAGGAGATGGTTTGGAACTGATGGCACCAGGAGAATGTGTTTTGTCTGACAGTTTTTATGGTGGTGTTATGGCTGTGGATGGAACAAGTATAGCAGCGCCGCATGTAGTTGGAGCTGCTGCGGTTCTATGGGCAAAGGACACCTCGAAAAGTAGTGACTTTATTCGTCAACTGTTAAATGCCTCAGCAAATTGCAGCCAAGAAAATCCGGAGGAATATGGAAATGGGATTTTGGATGTGAAGCGTGCTTTTGAAATTTATTCCGATTTTGAGAAAACTTATGTACCAGGTGTGAACGAGTATGTGGGAATTATAGAAAACATGGCAGAGTATGTGGTTGGGGAAGAACCAGAGTATGTGGTAGGAAGTTGGGAGTATACAGACCATAATAGTTCCATCCAGAACGGTAGCAATGTGGATAGTAGTCTTTATACTACCAAGAATATGAAGGTAATGCAGTGGATTGCTAGGAGACTAGATACACCGGATTTTGAAGCAACTACTAGTGTGTCAAATTTTCATGCGGGAAGAGCTTATGAGACGAGGTCATCTCAAAAAGCAGATAATTATGTGAATGATTTATTCTTTTTGTACGAAGTAGCCATTGCACTTAATGGTTTACCTTCTGGAAGTAGTGTGGAACAACAGAAGAATTTGGTAGACACTGTTGCGAACAATCGGCGTAATGAAAATTCGGTTTCGATTCATTCTGGTTTTGTAAATCAAGTAAAAACATTGCTTTCATATACCACTGGAGCATCCAGTAATGGAGTTACTTATACCACAAGTGAACTAAGCACGCCCAAAGTTAATGCGCTAAAGGTTCTGGGTGCGGCAATCCATTTGGCAGGAGATATTTATGCTCACCGCACAATAGTGCCTTATACTGCTATAAATAATACAGTAGAATCTGCAACAAGTTCAGGGATTAAAGGGAATTATTTTGCGTTAAATCATTTTGATGAAAGCGATAAAGGTTGTGATGTTAATATTCTTGCAGAGACAGCTTATAATCGTCATAGCACAGCAACATTGTGTCATGATAAAACTTGGTCATGCTTTTCACGTGCAGTAAATAATTTATGTGTGGAATTTAAGGATATTAGCATATGGATAAATGGTAATGCAAAACGTACTACATATGAGGATAATCCTCAGTTTTACAGTGAGAGATTTAGTATCGGTACGAATTATACAGTAAAGTATATTATGAGAAAATTTGCAAATAATGCAAGTACATTGGATGTGAATGTGTTATTGCCAGGAGCAAATGGATATATTTTTAATTTGAAATTAAATAATTTGAAGGGGCATTATCAGGCTGCGGGTTTGACATGGGTATTTGGTTGGTCAGCATATACAACAGATGATATTAGATAGTTTTATAAATTATTGTATTATAGTGGGGCAGAAGTTCTGCCCCACTTGTCAGAATGAGGAGATTATGAAAAAGAAAATTTTTTTATTATGCACTTTTACTTTAGCCATATTAATGAATAATATAGTTTCAGAAGTTGCTTTGGCAAAAAATGAATTAGAGGATGGATACACTGTTTACTGCATCCTAAACATCAAAGACGGTTTTGTGCCACTGGAGAACAAGAGCATTCAATATTTAGAAAAGGATATCAAAGGAAGAAAGTTAATTCGACCATATTCTTTGAAAAAAAGCGGTATTGGTGTTCAGAATAAAAACAATCCGATGCTGCGTATTGCAAACAAAATTGACGAAATCCCCTGCGGGCAGCACCACCGCTTTACGCTGTTTGTTTCCGGAGGGGAAAAACAGGATGTTTTCTGGCATTCGTCCCGGCCGGATATTGCGCGGATTGATGCGAAAACGGGCGAGATGACGGCAATGGGCGAGGGGCGTGTCCGGGTATGGGTTACGGATTGCTCCGGAAGAGTAAAAGATACGGCATGTTTTAAAATAATTCCGGAGCTGACAGAGGAGGAAATAAACGCATTATATTGGAATGAGAACGATAATTTTATGCGTGACGGAACCGTTTATTGGAATGTTTGGGGTGAGAGGGAAAAATTGATATTACCGGAAAATGCAGTGGCAATTGTAAATGCATTTTCAAGCCGTAAAAAAGCACATGTACAAGTGCGCATTCCTTCATCTGTCCGGGCGATTGCCTATGATGACAGTATGGACGAACAATGGGGACTTTCTTGTGGGGAGCATGTCACCGTTTCGGTAGATGGAAATAACCGGAATTATTACAGCCTTTTTGGAGTATTGTTCAGCTATGCGTTTGAACATCCGGTCAATCCGGACGCGACTCGTTATGAAGTAGATTTTCTTTTTTCTGCGGATTGCAAATACCGTGCGCTGCTTCTTTATCCGCCGGACAGAAAAAATGAAGTTTATTATGTCCCAGATGGTGTGGAAAGGATTGCCGGGCGGGCATTTGAAGGAGCGAAATACCTGCGCAGGGTTGTGTTTCCGGATACCGTGAAGGAAATCGGACCGGGTGCTTTTGATGGATGTGACCAGTTGGAGGAAATTGTAATACCTGCAAGCGTAGTAACGATAGAGGACAATGGTTATGTGGATGCGATTGATGCAGCGCCGGCAGCGGTCGAGATGGGGACAAAGGCGAAAATTACGATTGTTACCCCAAAGGGTTCTGCTGCACAGGCGTATGCGATAGAGCATGGGATTGCTTACCGGAATGAATAGGGATAGGGTTTGAAAGGATACTGCATGAAAAAAGTAATGATGCAGGAAGAAGTCAGAGAGTTTGAAAAATGGCAGGCGGCATGGGAGAAAGAATATTACCACAAGGAAGATATGTGGCAGGAGGATTTGTCGGATGCGATTGCATCCGGCGACCTTGCGAAATTGGAGGATGCATTTATTGGGGGTTGGGATGTGAACCAACCCTTGCTCCGGTTTTATGCAGAACCGTGTAGATCGGGATGCAATTGGGAAGATGAAATGCGTACCGTTCAATTTCCGGTAATGTGGGCGATTCAGAATAATTGTTTTGAATCCGTAGAATGGCTGCTTTCGCATGGCGTGAAATTGGATATGGAAAAACCAGTGGGAAGATATGGACACGCAATTTTCCATGCGGCGCAGGCGGCACTGCAAAAAAACGTTTCATTGGAAATGCTTCGTTTTGTTGTTTCGAAAGGGGCGAAGGTAAGAGGAAAGAAGCTTACATGGCAAATTTTTCATGGGATTCTTTGTGATGCGAAAAGAACGGATGCCTTGCCTCTTTTGGTGGAATTGGGCGCCGACTTGAAATCTGCGATGGGAACGGTTGCCAATGCAGCGGAATGGGGGAGAAGGGAAGTTGTAGAAGCTTTTTTGGATGCAGGGTTTGATATTAACTGGCACAATGGAAAGGGAGAGAATTTTTCAAGGGATACGATACTGGGACGGGCGGCGGAATACAGCACCCCGGAAACCGTCCGCTATCTCCTCTCCCGTGGCGCCGACCCGACCATCCGCAACGCAAAAGGCATGACCCCTTACGACCTTGCCCTGCAAAACCACAAAATGGACAACGCCGCTATCCTCCGCGATTTATGTGACCCGGACGGGGAAGGGCGCAGGCAGGCGCAGGAAAAACTGCCGCAGGATATTATTGATTATCTAAAGGATGGGGAGCGCAGATTAAAACTTGGGCGGGATGATATCGATTATATTGATTTTCTTGCGCTTGACGATGTGACGTTGCTCCGCCTGGGACGGCGCAAATGTGTGTTGTTAAGCAAGGAAGTCGAGAATTTTTCCACGCTCTGGATTGCCTGGAATACGACAAGAAAAACGGTGGCGTACTATGATTACGAGCATGAATGGTATGGGGAGTTTAAAGTATCGTTTACCGGGTTTTTGGAACAGATTGATAAGTATCTGACGGGGATTTTTCATGGGGATTATGAGTTGTAACGGATATTATTTGGTTATTCAGGATAGTGTGAAACAATGACAGCAGGATTTTTTTGTTCGTAGAATAACGTTGAATGGGATTGAGGAAAGCATGAAAAAGCAGATTATTTTCTTTGGCATTACTGTACTGACGATATTTACAGGCTGTTTCAGCGCCAACCATTGTTTTGCAGAAGAAACTTGGTTTAGCTAACCTTGCGGACTGTATGAAAAGTCTTGAAGATGATTTTGTTCCACCGGAGGATGATATGATTTCTCTTGGTAGTGATTGGAACATGGCGCTGGTGCCATGTAAGTTAACGCAGCGAAAGAAAAAATTATAATGTGCCAGTCTGTACTAAATAAACAAATTGCCATATTTTATGGAAAAATAGACGTTTATATGGTAATATATAAGAGCAGAGATAAAAACACAACGCAAGACTGTGAATCGAGAACAATACAGAATGGAGGAATTTTATTTGAAACTTGCCGCGGATATTCAAATATTGAATTTGGCATTAAAAATACAATGGAAACAAAATTTACGGTTGCCTCTGTTGCCAAACAGTTTACGGCATTTGCAATAATGATTTTACATGACAAAGGACTGCTGCAACTTGATGAAAAAGCAAATTGCTATCTGCCCCCAAACATGCAGCTTCCTTCGGAAATAACAGTTCATCATCTTTTGTCACACACATCAGGACTGCATAATAATTATAATTTTGAAGATGATTTTTATGTGGGCGAGGACAGAAAACCTTATGATAAGGAACGATTTTTTAGAGACTGGGTTATCCGGAAGCCCATAAAGAAGCCGGGGGAAGAATTTGAATATAATAATTCTAATTATAATTTGCTTGCATGGATTATTGAATATGTTTCAGGGCAGACTTACAATGAATTTTTGCAGGAAAACATTTTTTTGAGAATAGGAATGACCAATACTATCTTTGATAATGGTCAAAATATTATTCCAAACAAAGCAGACAATTATATGCATGATTACGGAAAACTGGTCAGAGTACCTTATACAAATAATTTATATAGTATTGGCGCAGGTGCATTCGTTACAAATTGTGATGATTTGCAAAACTGGTATGAGTGCCTTAAAAACAGGGGAATTTTATCGGAATATGCCTATG
Source organism: uncultured Lachnospiraceae bacterium (assembly GCA_910579615.1). Lineage (GTDB taxonomy): Bacteria > Bacillota > Clostridia > Lachnospirales > Lachnospiraceae > RGIG4057. The sequence goes on from CAJTUA010000002.1 coordinate 67,569, forward strand.
GAATTTATCTGTCAGAAAACAAAAACAACTATTGCTATGGGTTGGAGCGATATGAGGAAGATGGAACAATTAAGTACGCACATGGTGGAGATATGCTTGGTGTATCTGCCTATACCCAATACTTTTTTGATGAAGATATTTGCATTATCATTATATCGAATACGGAATCATTGGATCAATATCGTTTCGGGAATGGTATTGCTGCAATCCTACATAATAAACAAGCACCTGTTTCATGCAGAGCGGACGAAATTTTTCTGTCGCCAGAAGAACTTGAGAAATATACAGGAACATATCTTCACGGCAAGATACAAATTGAGCAAAAAAACGGAAAACTGTATTTGGTTCGTGTTAATCAGAATATTCATATTGAATTGTACTGTGTGGGCAAAGATCGTTTTAAAAGGCGATATGAAGAACAACAAACAATTCACAAGTTAATGTCCGAGGGTGATAGAAAGCCTTCCGTGTGGGGATATGAGCTAATAAATAAGCAATTTGTATGATGAGGAAAAAATTTAATCGAATGTTTCGTAGCAGCACAAAGAATACATTCACTTATTGATTTTATGGACATGGTGCTGGCACCACGTAATAAAGACAATTAAGGAGATGACGCAGGGGGTATTTTATATTTTTAAGTACAAAATACGGACAGGACATAATATACAGCGAAAGAAATAGAATAAAATAAAAGACTTACTTTGCCACATACGCGGCAGAAAGAGAGGGAAAATGGATTGGGAATTTCAGTTACTTGACTGGATACAGGGGCTGCACACACCGTTTGGCGATGTTTTGATGCCGTTTTTAAGCAAGCTTGGAGATTTTGGATTCATCTGGATTGTGCTCGCCGCCGTGCTGCTCTTCATCCCGAAATTTCGCAGGCTTGGGTTTGTGGTCGCGGCGGCGCTGCTCGTTGATTTATTGCTGTGCAATGTCCTGATGAAACCGCTTGTCGCGCGCACGAGGCCATATGATATCAATACCCTGATTGAATTGCTGGTGGAAAAACCGTTTGATTATTCCTTCCCGTCCGGACATACCGCGGCGGCATTCGCAGCAGTATCAGCGATGTTTTTTGTGAAAAACCGCCTGTGGATACCAACTGGGATTCTGGCTGTGCTGATTGCATTTTCGCGGATGTACCTGTATGTGCATTATCCGACCGACATTCTGGGCGGAATCGTGATTGGAATTGTGTCCGGGGCAGTGGGGGCAGGGATTGTGCAGGAAATAATAAAGCGCAGGAAAGCAAAGGAATCGCGTGGAACGGGGGAATGACGGTTTTTTTGTCTGAAATCAGGTGCCGCATGTCAGCGTGGATGCAAACATGCGGCACCTGTGGTCTGGATTTTGTTCTGTTGCCTTCTGCCAGAGTGCCGGAATAATTGCAAAAATTCAAGTGGAAAAATGCAATTGTAAGAATGCAATTCAAAAAATGCAGTTGCAAAAAAATGCGGCTGCAATTTTGCAATTAGTGGGCGGCTATGGCATTTACCACTGCAGCCCAATACCGAAGCGCTTCCGCTTCTGACTCACTGCTTCTGCGCAAAATATAATCAAATCCTTTGCGCACTTCTTTTGCGGCGTCGGCATCCTTTGGGCTTTCCGTCAGCCAGCCTTTCATCGCATTTTCCCATAGCGTGATGAGCTCACTGTATTTTGCAATGGCATTCTCAAGCGATTCCTTATCAATTCCGGAAACCGTGTGGATACAAAGCTCCAGAAATTGTTTGATGCGCATCTTGTTTTCAAACTGTATGAATATGTGTGGATACAGGCAGGCGATTTCCGTATTTTCATCGTTTTCTTTTCTAAGCTCCTCCCGCCAGTTTTGGTATATGACCAATCCATACCCAACAAGTGGTTCGTCGAACTGGTGCGTGTCATTGCAAAGCAGCTGATACCCCTCCTGCAGGGCTTTTTTGCAGGCATCTTCCACATTCACCTTTTTTGCAGAAGGCCGGATTAAAATAAGTCTTATATCCTTTTTGTACCATCCGCTAAAATCATGGAGCTGCTGAAAGGACATAACGGAATTTTTCTCATCGTCGCCGTCCAAAAACGGTATCCCTTTTAAAATTTTTCCATTGTCGGAAAAACCAGTTGCAAGAATGATATCCGCATATTCCTTCGGTTCAATGACAACCGGATAGCCCTTTAATATATTCCCGGTCGCCATATGAACCAGAGTATCTTCATCATATTTGCCGCTTTCATAAATCTCGCAGGACAATCCATGGACTGCCAGACTATTTTCTGCAAACATGTCCTGCCCCCAGGAATAGCCGAAACAAATCGATGTAAAAGCGGACTGGAAAATATATTCCGTATCATCATTGATTTGGCGGTTCATGGAGTCTTTCCGGTTCTCGAGCCCCATGAATAATTTGATTGCGGACACAAGTGCAGGCTGTGCCATGCTTCTTGGCCATTTACTTCCGGAAAAATCAGCAATGCTGTCGTATGGCAATAAAATGTGCTCAAAATTGGCGTTTGCTGGCACGGCATCGCCCGGCAAAAGAATCTCGTCAATGGTCACATTTAAGATTTTTGCCAGCTCTACCAACATAGAGATTTCCGGCATCGCGTGACCGTTTTCCCATTTGCTGACTGCCTGGGGGCTAACGGAAAGTTTCTGTGCCAGTTCCTCCTGTGTTATGGCTCTGCTCTTTCGCAAAAGCGCAATCTGCATACCGGCTTTGATACTGTCAAACATAATTTTTTCCTCCTTGTAATGAATTGGTTTTGTTTCGCTGCGGTGTCCGCTTTGACTTCATGCATATTGTATCATGCTGGAACAGGCGAATCCATAAGGCAATCGTTGACAGTGAAAGAAGAAAACTCAACCTGTGGTTTATATTTTTGGAAGAATGGGATGGTATCAAGTCTTCCCTGCGGTATTTGCTTTACCTGCTATGCCAGGGGCGTGCAGCGTGCAGGAAAACGCAAGTTGTACACCCCTGGCAAAGTGATTTTGCTATATTTCCTGCACAATCTCCCAGACAAACGTAACGGTATCGTTCACTTTGATATCCTCCGGCTGGATGTCAATTGCCTTGTCACTTTCTAAGGAAGCTCCGCGCATACAATTTTCTGCGCGCATATATCTTGTGCCGGAAAACAAGCTTACTTCACTCCAGTTGTAGTCAATATTTAAGAGACTGCCAAGCTTTACCCCGGAGGCCTCGCAGAGGATTTCTGCCTTGCACTTTGCGTTGGCGGCGGCAGCGCGCAGCATTTCTTCTTTGATGTCCGACGGGTCTTTGAGCGTGAAGGCAACCGAAAGCTGCGGGTGCGAAATGCAGCCGGAGATGGTGCCAAGCGCTGCGGAGAGGCGTTTCATATCAAAATCAAATTCCAGCTTCAGATGGTGGGTGACCACATAGCCGTTAAACACCTTTTTCCAGTTTCCGCGGTGGTCTTTTTCGTTGCTGTAGTCCATGTGTACGTTAAAATTTGTGGTTTTGATGGATTCTTTTTCAAAGCCGGCGGCAGCAAGGGACTCGCTCAGTTCATGGATGTTTTTTGCGGCGGAATTCATTGCTGTGTCGTAGTTTTGGTCGCGCGATTCCATAATCATGGTAAGTGCGACGTAATCCGGTTTTGCGGTTGCTTTTCCAACCCCTTTTACAGTAATTGTTTTTGGCATGATTGTTTCCCCCTGGTTATATATTTTTGAATCATCGTTTTTCCGGGCTTGTCTGAAGATGACTTCCAGTAGAGCGTGCAGAATGCCGTTTTCGGACAAACTCTATAAATAACATACAGGATAGGGAATGTTTTGTCAAGGGCAGAAGCAGAGGCTTGTCTGACAGGAAGGCAGCCTTAGGCATTTCCGTCACCGTCCTCCGCCGCTATCCATTCATATTCACCATGTCGCACCCAGTTGGAACTGGTACGCTCAACCGTAAGCAGATATTGTGATATACCCTTTCACAATATCTGCTTATCTATTATTGATTTATCAGCAAAAAGCGAAGGGAATATGAAACAAAAAACATGGAATAGCCATTGCAAAGCATCAGAAAGTATGGTAGTATATATAGAAAGTATGTTCGGTATTATAATTTTAGGAAACGCCAGACGTAATATGGAGGGAGGTGAGCGGGTTGCCCGCGAAACGAAATCCTTTTAATGAGAATGTAAACCGCCTGATGGAGAAGATTTTTTTGGATAAGAAGCCATCCCATACACCGCAGAGAAGTTATCAGGACGAGATGCTTCCGGAGCGAAACGGGGGAATCCTGCACGGAACACAGACCAAAAAGAAAAAATCCGGTGATGGGAAGGGGAAAGAAGCCGACGAGTATCACTTTTTGGATTCTTCCTTGCAGAATATCCGCCGCGCGACGGAAAAAATGCGTGAAACGACGAAGCAGATGCAGCAGATGACCCTGCGGATGTGGGAGGAGACCGTACAGGTACAGCAAAAGGGAAGCAGGAAAGACAAATATGAGGCGGAGCGCATCCCGCCGCGTGCTGCTTTTTTGGAGAAGAACGGCACAGGGGCAGATAGGCAGATGGCACAGCAGGCAAAGGGTAAAAGCCAGCCGAAGCCCTGGACACAGCCCCTTCCGCCTCTTCCGCCCGTTCCGACTCTTCCGTCCGCACCACCTGTTCCGCCGGTTCCCCACGGCCAGCGTTTCCTTTCGCCGCAGTACCGCGTGGAGGAGGTGTTAGATGATTCCGTGCCGGAGCGCATCCGCGAATGCAGGCAGATGGCGCGCAGCCCGCAGGGCTACCGGATGACGAAGGAGGAATTGTTTTTCCGGCAGGCGCAGCAGATGGAGGATTACGAGGATGACTGCCTGTACCCGGGGGATTTTACATGGTATTTCCCGACCTATCAGGCGATGAATGCAGCGCAGCTGCGCGGTTATTTTACATGGCGCACACAGGTGCGGCAGGGGAATATCTCACCTGCCCCTCTCTCCTTTGCGTTTGTCTACGTATATGAGCTTTTGCATCAGATTGGCGCGGATACGCCGGAGAAGGGCTTTTCCCTTCTGAAAACCTTCTGGGAGGGCTACCGGGAGTACGATATACAGCTGGATCGTTATCTGCAGAACTGGCTCTGTGATTATGTTGTGTATTACAATCTGGACCGAGAATTGCTGCTTCAATCGCAGGATGTTATGTTTGACGAGGCAATGCTTGCCTTTCTGACGAGCCCGCAGGAAGGCAGGGACGAGGAATATTTTACGGCAATCTGCGCGCTTTCAAGGTACAATATGGAGGGTTCTAAATTTTATAAAGAATATCCGGAGGATGTGAGCAGGGTGACCTGCGGCGTGTTCCGCGCATTGACTGCATATTACGAGAAGCACGGAAAGAAAACGCTTGTGGAAAAATATTTTGGCACACTTACGACATGCGCTTATCAGATGTTTGCGTCCGCAGTATTTTATGACCATAAAAAGTATGCGGAATACGAATATACCATCAATCCGCTCCACCGCTACCGGTGTGTGAACGGGCGCTGGAGCTGTGAGAAATATTTTGGGAGCCGGACGAAGAATAAGGAGATGGGGTTTATCCTGCATGCGATTGACGCGCGGATGCGGGAGCGGTATGCGTATAAATCGCCGTTGAAGCCAGAGGGCATGACGAAGCTGGTCATGAATATCATTGAGAAGGAGATTGACCGGCTGCTTGAGGAGAAGAAAAAGAATGCTGCCCCGGTGATAGAGATTGATGTGACAAAGCTTTCCGGGATTCGGCACGCGGCGGAGCTGACGAGGGAGAGGCTGATTGTGGAGGGCTCGGAGGAAGACGCAGAAGCGGATTTTGTAACTCCGGATGAGACAGAAAATCCACAGGGTATGGATGCAGAGACGCGGCACACCCCGGATGCCGGAGATTTGGAACGTCCGGCAATTCCGCCGCCTTCTGTTACCATTCTGCCAGAGGGAACAGGAGAAAAACAGAATGCGGATACCAGGCAATTGGAATTTGCGTGGGAAGACCATTCAGGGGTACAGAAACCTACCCTTTTGAATGAAGTGGAAAGCACCCTGCTGCGCTTTCTGCTTGACGGCACACCATATCAGGAATTTCTGCATGAACGCCGCCAGATGCTCTCCGTTGTCGTCGATGCAATCAACGAAAAGCTTTTTGACCGTTTTGGCGATACGGTGATTGTTTTCGAGGGGGATACACCGGAGGTGCTTGAAGATTACGCAGAGGAAGCCGCCGAAATTCTTTCGGAAGGATAACCATGAATATGCGGAACTAAAAAACAGCATATTCCCGGACAGTGCCCCAGTGGAATTTCTGGGAGCGGAGCGGACAGAAAATCCACTGCTGATTGTTGGGTGCTGGTAGGGAATATGCGGAACTAAAAATAGGAGGAAAAAGAGATGAAAATCCCGAAACGGATTGCGCAGGTTGTAATCAATTCCCTGAAGGGTGGTGTTGTGCCGCGCATTGGCCTGCCATACATCACGGTCGGCAGGGAAACGGAAATTGGCGCGCTGCTGCACGATGTGGACATCATCGCGGAGGGGGGCGCATCGTTTCGTTTTATTGTGGGAAAATATGGGAGCGGAAAAAGCTTCCTGCTGCAGACCATCCGCAATTATGTGATGGACCGCAATTTTGTAGTGGTGGATGCGGACTTATCGCCGGAGCGCAGGCTGCAGGGCACGAAAGGGCAGGGACTTGCGACCTATAAGGAATTAATCCGCAATATGTCCACGAAAACACGCCCGGAGGGAGGCGCGCTCACTTTGATTCTGGAGCGCTGGATTGGCAGTGTGCAGAGCGCGGTCGCAGCACAGGGCGATATGGAATCTGATACCGCAGAATTTGAGACGGCGGTGGAGAAAAAAATTTATGAGGTCATCGGAAGCCTGCAGGAAATGGTGCACGGCTTTGATTTCGCGAAACTTCTGACTATGTATTACCGCGCATATCTTTCGGGTGATGACGAAACGAAAGCGCGGGTGGTCAAATGGTTCCGCGGGGAGTATGCGGGAAAATCCGAGGCGAGGGCGGAGCTTGGCGTGAATATTGTAATCACGGATGACGATTGGTACGAGTACATCAAGCTGTTTGCCTTTTTCCTAAAGCAGGCGGGCTATGCGGGCATGCTGATTTTGATTGATGAACTGGTAAATATTTACAAAATTCCGAACAGCATCACGCGCCAGTACAATTACGAAAAAATCCTGACCATGTACAACGATACTTTGCAGGGCAAGGCGAAATATCTTGGTATCATTATGGGCGGCACGCCGCAGTGCATCGAGGATACGCGCCGCGGGGTTTACAGCTACGAGGCGCTGCGCTCGAGGCTTGCCGAGGGGCGCTTTGGCAGAGAGGATGTCAAGGACATGCTCGCGCCGGTCATTAAGCTTGCGCCGCTGACTTACGAGGAAATGCTCGTCCTGATTGAGAAACTGGCAGAAATCCATGCAGGGCTCTTTGAATATGAAAAACGGTTGTCGCAGGATGATTTGATTGCGTTTATCAAGATTGAATTCGGCAGGATTGGAGCGGATACAAACATCACGCCGCGCGAGGTCATCCGCGATTTTATTGAATTGCTTAATATTGTCTGCCAGAATCCGGATTTGACGGTGGAGGGGCTTCTGGGCTCGGACGCATTTTCTTATGCAAAGGCGGAGCCGGAGAATGTAGAGATGACGGCAGGACAGGAATTTGCAGAGTTTGAATTGTAAGAAGGGCGAATGCGGAACTTAAAATAGGAGGTGCAGAGCCATGAGCGTATTTGAACGCTACGCGCCGTTTGTGCAGGATTTCATTTACCGGAACCAATGGGAAAACCTGCGGGCAATCCAGGTAGCGGCGGGGGACGCGATTTTTAATACGGACGAGAATGTGCTGTTGTCAGCGTCCACGGCATCGGGAAAGACGGAGGCGGCGTTCTTTCCGATTCTGACACTTTTTTCAGAGGATGCGCCGCGTTCGGTCGGGGCAATCTACATCGGACCGCTCAAAGCGCTGATCAACGACCAGTTTGAGCGTTTAAATGATTTGTGCGAGGAAGCGCATATCCCCGTTTGGCACTGGCATGGTGATGTCTCGCAGTCCCACAAGAATAAATTGCTCAAGCACCCCTCGGGGATATTACAAATCACACCGGAATCGCTCGAGGCGCTACTTCTGCACAAGCACGCGGAGGTATCGCGCCTGTTTGGCGACCTGCGCTTTGTTGTGATTGACGAGGTGCATTCCCTGATGCGTGGACACCGCGGCGGGCAGACACTCTGTCTGATGGAGCGGCTTTCCCGCATGGCGGCGGTGAACCCGCGGCGCATCGGGCTGTCGGCGACCATCGGCGATTTGGAGACTACGGGCGCGTTTTTAGCATCCGGTACGGGCAGGGGAACGGTGATTCCGCGCATTGATGCGAAGGGTGCAAAGTGGCGGCTGTCGATGGAGCATTTTTATGTTGGGAGAGATGCGGAGGGAGAGGAGGAAGCGCAGGCAGGAACGGATTTACAGGAAAGTGAGGATGCTTTGGAAGCACTGCGTTTTTCAGAGGAACCACAAGGGCAGGCGCAGAGGCAAGAGCAGACGCAAGAACAGAAGGATGCATTGGCAAAGAGCAAAGAAAAGGTGGATATGGATGCAGCTAGTTCGGATAAAACACCGCCATCCGCTGGCATTTCCCTCCCTTCCCCGGAAAAAGCCACCGACCGCGCCCCGAAGGATGCCGACCCCGGCATCGGCTATATTTTTGAGCATACGTGCGGGAAAAAATGCCTTGTCTTCGTGAATTCACGCGAGGAATGCGAGGTAATCACGACGACCCTGCGCCAGTATTGCGAGGCAAAGCATGAGCCCGACCGCTTCCTGATTCATCACGGGAACCTTTCCGCATCCTACCGCGAAACGGCGGAGGCGGTCATGAAGGACGAGGAGCAGTTCCAGACGACCGTGACAACCGCGACCTTAGAGCTTGGCATTGATATCGGGCGCTTAGAGCGCGCGTTCCAGATTGATGCCCCATATACTGTCTCCTCGTTTTTGCAGCGCATGGGGCGCACCGGAAGGCGGAATTCGCCGCCGGAAATGTGGTTTGTCATGCGCGAGGAAATGCCGGAGGCGCGCGCGATGCTGCCAGAAACCATTCCGTGGTCTTTGTTGCAGGGGATTGCGCTGATACAGCTTTACATGGAGGAGCGGTTTGTGGAGCCGCCGAAACTTGACAAGCTCCCGTACAGCCTGCTTTACCATCAGACAATGAGCACGCTTGCCTCCTGCGGGGAAATGACCCCGGCAGCGCTTGCCTCCCGCGTGCTGTCTTTAAGCTATTTCTACCGGATTTCGCAGGAAGATTATAAAATGCTGCTGCGCCATCTGCTTGAGATTGACCACATAGAGAAAACGGAAAACGGCGGCTTGATTGTTGGCATTTCGGGGGAGCGGATTACCAATAATTTTAAGTTTTACGCCGTATTCCAGGAAAATGAGGAATACACGGTGCGTTCTGCTTCAGAGGAGCTTGGCACAATCGTCAAGCCGCCGCCTGCGGGGGAGAAAATTGCGATTGCGGGGCATGTCTGGGTCGTTGAGGAGGTAGACCATAAGAGGCATCTTGTATATTGTACGCAGGTCAAGGGCAAGGTTCCGGCGTATTTCGGGCAATGCCCGGGCGATGTCCATACAAGGGTGTTGGAGCGGATGCGTGAGGTTTTGGCGGAGAGAAAATCCTACCCGTACCTGATGGAGCATGCGGTGTTCCGCTTGGAGGAGGCGAGGAATACGGCGCTTCATTCCGGGATGGTAAACGAGCCGTTGGTCTGCCTGGGCGGGGATATGTGGTGCTTGTTCCCGTGGCTTGGCAGCTACGCATTTTTGGCACTGGAACGCTTTTTGAGGATAAAATGCGCTTCCGAATTAAAGCTGTCGGGATTGGATTCCTCACGGCCATATTTTATCCAGTTTAAAATGCAGGCCGGCAAAGAGGAATTTTTCCAGATTGTAAAGGAAATTGCGAAGGAGCCAATGGATCCGATGGAGCTTGTTTATCCGAAGGAGGAGCCACTGTTTGAAAAATACGATGAGTTCGTGCCGATGGATTTGGTGCGCAAGGGGTTTGCGTATGGGATTTTGGATATTGAGGGAATGCTTGCGCGGATTGAGGAATGGTAAACCAGGGGTTTTGTAGAATGAGAAAAGGAGGAAGGAATGCGCATATCGCGTTCCGATAAAAGTATGCATATTACATTGACAGGAAATTTAGGAAGCGGGAAATCGACCATTTGCCGGATTTTAGAGGGCGAATACGGCAGGGAAATCTATTCGACCGGAAAGGTGCAGCGCGAGATTGCACAGGAGATGGGAATCAGCGTGTTGGAGATGAACCAACTGATGTGCTCCGACCATAAATATGACCACCTGATTGACGATACAACCGCGAAAATTTCGAGGGAAAACCCGGATAAGCCGATTGTATTTGATTCAAGGCTTGCGTGGAATTTTGTGGAGAAATCCTTTAAGGTATTTTTGTCAGTGAACCTTTCCGTGGCGGCGCAGCGCGTGTACAATGACAACCGCGGGGCAGTGGAGAAATATACTTCCGCGGAGGACGCGAAGCAGCAGTTAAAGCTGCGCGCGGAGACGGAGGATGTGAGGTATAAGGAGCTTTACGGGCTGAATTATTTTGATTTTAACAATTATAATCTGGTGCTTGACAGCACATACTGCACACCGGAGGTGCTGGCAAAGCTTTTGATGGCGGAAGCGGATGCGTATGAGAAGGCGCTTGCGGCGGGGGAAAGCCTGCGGGTAAAGCTGCTGATTTCGCCAAAGCGCCTGGGGGCAGAAGCGGGCGCGTGGAATTTTGCCCAGGAGAGATTGTACCCGGAAGGGGCTGTGACGGTGAAAAAGACGGAGGAAGATTTCGAGGTGCTTACAGGGCATGAAATCGTTAAGGAGGCAGTGAAGGCGGGGATGCCGTTCGTGGAAGCGCGCCTGGAAGAGGTATAGCAAATCCAAAAAACACAAGACAATAACTGAAAAAACTGCCAGCAGGTAACGCCCTGCTGGCAGTTTTTCCGCTTATCTGTTTTAAAATGGGAAATTCACGGAAAATTTAATTTATTTTGTATTCTTCCCGATTTTCTTCCTCTTATCCACGATCACAAATCCTGCTGCCACAGCCATCACTACCACAGCAACGATAGCGACAATCAAAAACACGGAACTGGAACCGGAGCCGGAATCGTCCGCGGAATTGCCGTCCTGCGCGAGTACCATCGCAGAAATCCCGTCAACGCTCACTTTTCCGTCTTTAATTGTCTGCAATACTTCTGTCCCGGCTTTTTCGCCATTGATGTAGACATTCCATGTTCCTTCCGGAAGCTCAACTTCAACGGCTTCGTTGTTCGCGTTGAAAATCACGAAGAGCGCTTCCGCCGTCTCGCCGTTTACGCCGCCGTTGATGCGGAACGCCACAACATTGCTGCTCATTCCCTTTGCCGGGATGACATTGCTGCGCACGCTGGCCGCGTCGGTTAAGCGCAGCGCGCCGTGTGCCTTGCGGAATGCAATCAGACCCTTGTAATAATCAAATACCTGCTTGTATTCGTCATTTGCAAGGTCTTCCCAGCGCAGCTGGTTAATCTTATCGCCGGAGGAATAGCTGTTGGAATCAAAGCTTCCGTCCGACTTTACCTTGGTGCGCAGCATTTCCTCGCCCGCCTGCATGAACGGGATACCCTCGGAGGTCATGTAAATAGCTGCCGCAAGGTTGTTCATTTTAATCTGGTCCGCCCTGTTTGCATTTGGTGTGGAAACCGTAATGCGGTCAATCAGGGTCATATTGTCATGGCACGAAGCGTAATTGACGCTTTGCGACGGTGTTGTGCACCAGTCCGGGGAAAGCCCCATAAAACATTTCTCAAGCGTTGCTTCAAGTCCGGATGCGCCGGAAACAAAACCGGTTTCCTGGTTGAACACGCTGCCCTTTAACAGGTCGCGGATGGTGTCGGAAAAATACGCAAATCCCGGTGTCTGTGTGGAATTTACCTGTGTCGCAAGGGTGTAGCTCGGCTTTGTCACATTGGTGCTCATCGTCCAGCCTTCCCCGTAAAATATAACATTCGGGTGGTCTTTGTGGACTTCTTCCACAATCTCATTGACAACATCGGTACCCAAAAGACCGACCAAATCGAAGCGGAAACCGTCAATATGGTACTCATCCGCCCAGTATTTCACGGAATCCACAATGTATTTCCTGACCATCGAGCGCTCGGTGGCGGTGTCGTTGCCGCAGCCGGAGCCGTTGGAATATGTGCCGTCCTCAGAAATGCGGGTAAAGTAATTTGGCACGATTTGGTTGAAACAGAAATCCCCTGCGCTCTGGACATGGTTGTAAACAACGTCCATGATTACGCTAATACCGTTTTGGTGCATCGCCTGCACCATCTGCTTCATTTCCTTTACGCGCACCTCGCCGCGGGACGGGTCGGTGGAGTAGGAGCCTTCCGGCACATTGTAGTTGACCGGGTCATAGCCCCAGTTGAACTGCTCGGCATAGATATTGCCCTCGTCCACGGAGCCAAAATCGTAAACCGGGAGCAGATGTACATGGGTAACACCGAGCTCCTTGATATGGTCAAGCCCGGTTGCCACGCCGGACGGGGATTTTGTTCCCGTTTCCGTCAGCCCGAGGAATTTCCCTTTGTTCGTGATACCGGAGTCCGGACTGGTGGAGAGGTCGCGCACATGCAGCTCGTAAATCACAGCATCGGTATAATTTTTCCCTGCGTTCGGGTCAGAATCCTGCTCCCAGCCCTCCGGGTTTGTGGAAGAAAGGTCGATGACCATCGCGCGCTTGCCATTTAAGCCCGTTGTTCTTGCGTATGGGTCGCATGCCTCGTTTGCCTTTCCCCCAATTTCCACGCGGTAGGTATAGTATGTGCCGTTCAAATCCCCGGATTTTTCTGCCACCCAGGTACCGTTTACATCCGGCTTCATCTCAATCTGCTCAATCAAATCGGAAACGCCCGCTGTGCCGCCGGAATAAAGGTTTAAGAACACCAAATCCGCTGTCGGAGCCCAGACGCGGAAGCTGGTCTTGTCCTTTGTGTAAGTAGCGCCAAGGTCATTTCCATTGTAGGTGTACTCTGCCTCAAAATCTGGCATGGAAAAGAGAATTGGCATCACAATGTTGTACTCTGAACCGTCGCAGGTTACCGTATAAGCCTTTGCCGGATTGATTTCCTCTTTCAGAATCAGATGATACTCGGTATCAGAAACAGCCTCCACTTTTTCCAGTGCAACAGCGCCGTCCGGTCCTGCCACCGCGAAATAACCATCCAGCTCCTCCTCAATCTTTCCGGTAAACATGGCAACAACCGTCTTCTCCCCGTCATAGCGGGCGCTGTAAAGCTTTACGCCAGTGACAACATCGTCGCCGTATTCTTTTGTGTAGCCTGCCACGCCGGACTCTACATAGATGTGTACCGTACCGGAAACCATCTCTGAAATGTCAATGAACTGATCCGCATCGACATCTTTCGCCCAGTCCTGTGTGCGGATAATAAAGCCCACACTCGTAACACCCGGTGCAACAACTAAGGTTGCAACCATTTCGCCGTTTTCTTCCGCGAATGCATAGCCTGCCCCATCCATGCCTGTCGCCCACATCCAGACATCCCAGCCGTCGTAATTGTTGTCCGGCCGGTTGTAGTGTAACTTTAGGACTGTGTCCTCCGCCGCTTTGGCCACGGTGATGCTGCCTGCAGGGATGCAGGAGATAAGCATCAGAAGCACCGCAAGAAAAGCAATTGCGCGTTTTTTCATGGTTTTCATGAACTTGTATCCCCCTTTGATATCTTGATGACTTGATTATAATAGATTTTTAAGGGAATTTCAAGGGAATTTGATAAAAATTTTCGATTTTTTTCGAAAATTTTACAAAGCTGAGGCGGAAAACGTTTTCGGGATGGGAAAGAGATTGTACTATAATATGTATAAAAAACAAGAAAACGTGAATGGGAAAATATAGGAAATAAAGAAGGGCAGGGAATGTAAAATGAACAGGGAACAAGGAGAAGCAACAGGGGAAGAGACCGATAAGTTTTGGTTGTAATAAAGAATATGATACACTATAATAAAGATAGATATCATTTCATATTTGAATGTGGAAGTGGTGGGAATGCAAGACACAAACAAGGAGGTAAAAAATGGCAGTATTAGGAATTGACCTTGGAACAACAAACAGTCTGGCCGCATACTGGGCGGACGGGCAAGTACATCTTATTACAAACGAGGACGGGCAGGTGCTTTTCCCGAGTGTGGTAAGCTATGTTGGGGCAGAAGGGCTTGTGGTCGGTCCGGAAGCGAAGGAACGTATCCTGACCCACCGCGCGGATACCGCAAATTCGTTTAAGCGTTTTATGGGAACGGATAAGAAATACCATCTTGGGAAACAGGATTACTCGCCAATGGAACTTTCGGCGATGGTGTTGGAGCGGATTCGCAGGAATGCGGAGTATTTTTTGAAGGAAGAAATTGAGGAGGCAATCATTACCGTCCCGGCGTATTTCAATGACAAGCAGCGCAGTGACACGAAGAAAGCGGCGAAGATTGCCGGGCTTAAGGTGGAGCGGCTCATCAACGAGCCGAGTGCGGCGGCGCTTGCCTACCGGATGAAATATGGCGAGAAGGACATGACACTGCTCGTATTTGATTTCGGGGGCGGGACGTTGGATTTGTCGTATGTGGAATGTTTTGACAATGTGATTGAGATTGTGGCAGTCGCAGGGGATAATTACTTAGGCGGCGATGATATTGACCGGCTGATTGCGGAGTATTTTTGCAGGGAAAACGGATTGGCAGGAAGCGGTGCCCCGGAAAACGACAGGCTGTCCGGGGAGGATGCGGCAGGGGATGCCGGGATGGGGAAGGGCGGAATGCCAGGAGAGCTGACATGTGCGGAATACGCTGCCGTCATGCAGGGGGCGGAAGCAGCGAAATGCCGCTTAGAGCAGGAAGAGGAGGTCGAGATGACCGTGGAAATCGGCGGGAAAACCTGCCGCGCCAGACTGGACAATGATATCCTGTTCCAGATTTGTATGCCGCTTTTCGCAAAAATAAAAAAATTATTTGTACATATTTTAAACGATGCGCGCGCGCGGGTATCCGAACTGGACGATTTGATTATGGTGGGCGGTTCGTCAAGGCTGACGGTTGTCCGGCGCTTCCTAAAAGAACTGCTTGGCAAAGAGCCGGTGGTGCTCGGGGATACGGACAAGGTGGTTGCGATGGGGGCGGGCGTGTATGCGGGCATCCGTATGCGCAGGGAAGATATCCGCGATATGCTGCTGACCGACGTCTGCCCGTTCACCCTTGGGGTAGAGACCTGGCGGAGCAGAGCCGATGTACAGGGATGCCTGCTGCCGATGATTGAGCGCAATTCCACGCTGCCTGCGTCTGAGTGCAAGCGCCTTGTGACATTGCATGATTACCAGGATGCGATTCGGATTGGCATTTACCAGGGGGAGGAATATTTCGCGAAGGACAATCTTTTTCTTAGCGAACTCACGATTCCGGTCTATCCAAAGCCTGCGGGGCAGGAGTGGGTGGATGTGTATTTTACCTACGATATCAATGGCATTTTGTACGTGGAGGTCGCAAATTCGCAGGATATGCGCAATCATGTCCTGCTTTCCAACCAGGACTTAAGCAAGGAGGAACTGGAACGCTACCAGAAGGAAATGCAGAAACTAATGCTGCCCCCAATCATGCAGGAGGAGAACCAGAGGCTTTTGGCAAGTTTGCAGGAATATTACGAGAACAGCACCGGGCCGCGGCGTGAGGAGATTGGGTATTTTATCAACTGGGTTGTGGCAGGGCTAAACAGCAGGAGGATTCATCGGGTCAGGCGCGTGGTTGAGGAAGCAAAACGGCAGATAGAACGATGGGAAGCGTGGAAAGGGCAGGAAGAAGAATGGCTTTTTGACGGGGAATTGAAGATGGGGTTCCCTGAGGACGAGGAGATGGAAGACTGGAATTGGGAAGAGGGTTCTGACGGGGAAGGGGTGTATGAGGATGAACGAGATGTGGAAAGTGCTTGGCATAGCGCCGACGAATGACAAAAGAACCATACGTTCCGCATATTCTGCACAGTCGAGGCAGTGTCATCCGGAAGAAAATCCGGAGGAATTTCAGCGGCTGCACGAGGCGTATCAGGCCGCGCTGGCATTTGCGGCAGCGAATCAGGGGAGGACGGGGAGAGAAGCGGAAAATGTCCCGGGTTTGGGAACGGTAAGAATGCAGAAGAAAACTTTGGCGGAGGAATCCGGCAAAGAAAGTGGGAATGAGCCGGACAAATCCGATGAAACCCCTTCTGGGATTTCTGCTGATGAAACAGACCAGGACATACCAGCAGAGCAAACCCAAACCACCAACAAGGAGCAAACAGCCCTAGAACCCGAAACCTTAGAACCTGCACAGCCATCCCTGCTGGCACGTTTGGAGCAGGCGGAGGAGCAGGAATTTGAAAAAAGCATGGCTTCCGGCGCGCTCAAGCAGTTTTCTGCTATTTTGAACGACCCGAAGAAATTCCGCAAGGCGGATGCGTGGAAGGGGTTCTTTTCGTCGGAGGAATTCCTGCTGGAACAGTATTCGGAGAGCTTTGCAAACGGAATGCTGCGGATTTTGCAGGGTTTCCATACCCTGGACAATTTCTGCATTGCCCAGATGCCGAGCGGCTTTTTGTTGGAGCTTGCCATTGCATATGCCCTGGTATTAAACGCGGAACAGGAGGACAGAAAGGAAACGGTGGCGAGTTTTTACGCCAGGGAAATCGCGGCTTCCATCTGGAATATGCAGCAGACGGAGTATTCGGTTCCGGTGCGTCTTTTATTCAAACCGGAAAACCAGGTGCGGATGCGCTCGTTCGCCGATTATATCCGTCTGAAAAGTTTTAACAGCCGTGGACTGCTGATACAGCAGAATCAGGATATATGGAAGGAAATGCTTCGGGGCGGGAAGGCAAATTACCTGTACGAATTAAAGGGCAAGGGGACGCATGATATTTATCCGGGAAGCCGAAGCGTCTGCTCCCTTGCGTTATATACCTTCTGGGTACGAACCGAAAGCATTCCGAAATGTGTCCTTGAATATATGTACAAGGAATACGGACTGCGCGGTGTGGAGCACACAAGCACGCGCAAGCTGTATGAGACGCTGAAAAAGGAAATTGTAAGGCAGTATCCTGATATTGAAGATGCGCTGTATGGGGAGGAAGGCAGGGCGGTGCTCGTTGGCAACTGGTACCGGGAACTGATGCAGATAATTTCGGACAGCGAGACATTGTATGAGGAGACGGAGGAAATAAAAGAGCGTGTCCGGGCGCTGTTTGCGCGGGAGGAATGGGGGAAAATACGCTTCCTGCCGGAATTGTTTGAGAAAATGTATTTGCAGCTGCACGACCGTTCGGTCATGCCCGCTTCCATTGCAAAGCAGCTGTACGGGTTTTATTCGCAGGAAGAAGGCAATTCGGCGTGGGGCGCGGAGCAGGGCGAAATTATGCTAGAAGGGATGATTCATTCCCTGTACTATGGGCGCATAGTGCTGGATATGCACGGGCGGATACCAGATGCGACGCCGTATTTTGCGGCGGGGAAATTGTGTGAGGTTCGCAAGGCGGGAAGTGGAGAGGAACTGGATAAAGGCGGTTTGGAACATGCGCGGACAGACTTAGGAAGCGGAAAGGAACTGGATAAAGATAATTTGGAACATGCGCGGACAAGCTCGGGGAATGGGTGCGGGGATGTCTGCTCCGATTTTGGAAAAGGCTATCCCAAAGTCCTGGCAAACCAGGATTTCTGGCATTATTTTCTGATGCGTGCATTCGGGTGTTGGAATGTTTTGATGGGTGGTGGGAACCGATGCCGCAGAGGATACACGATGGGTATGATGTATTCCCTCCCTTCGTATATCGAATATCTGTACCAGCCCTCAAAGCGCTGGCAAAAGCTTTTTATTGGAAGCTACGGGAGGGATGATGTGCCGGTACCGGAATTTTGCAGCTATTTTGCAGATGAAAATGGGGTTTTCGTGCCGGGCGTGGAATTTACACTGCCGGATGGGCATAACCTGCGGGCGGAATTTTATCTGCACTATGTGCGTTATTTTTTGGACGGGGAGGAAATCTTCCTGCCAGTATACCATTTTGATAAAGGCATGGAGCTTGCAAAATCCATCAAAGAGCCGGAACAGTTTTTTATACTGCTTGCCATTACAAAGATTTCAGAGGAGGATTATAAACCGGCAGCAGAATGGATAGAAGCATGGCTTTCACGCCTTCCGCTTGCCCCGGTGAGCATCCCGGTGATTGCGGGGCTTTTGGCAGGGAGGGATGAAAAAATCCAGGAAGGTTTGGCACAGACGGATGAAGAGGACAATTATTCGAAAAATAGAACGGATTTGATAGAAAAGGACAGAAAGAACCGGAAAGATACTTTAGGGATGGGAAGAAACCTGGTTGGGCAGGAGAAGAGAGAGAAATCCAAAAAGCAAAAAGGGATTTCCGGGCAAAAAAATGCGGTTATGGGAGTGGGGATTTACGGGATATATTATATGGAAGAAAACGAATTATGTTTTCGGGCTGTGGTCAGGGAGAACGGCTTTGATGTGTCCCGTTTGACAACTTTAAAATGGGAACATGTTCACACCGTTTCTTTCGGGAAGGAAGACGGCGTACTTTCCGCAGAGGAGAAAAAGCGTCAGGCGCAGGAATTTTTGCAGGGAATGAAACATCCTGTCCCGGTTTTGCGCAGCCAGGTCTCTCTGGAAGGGCTGGAAAATGAACAGAAGGCGGAGAAAATTCTTGAGGCATTAAAGCAGGACGCACGATATCACAAGCAGGATAGTAGCCTGCTTCCATATGCGCCGGGCTATCCATGGAAAGAAGAAGATACCGGGAGGAAAAAGAGCGGGGAAGAAAATGCAGATGAGGAAGCTTCCAGTACCGTGCTGCAGCGTTTTTACCGCCAGCATGGCGGTTTCCTTTCGGAAAGCTACTGCGTCCTGCACTTTGAGCCGGAGGATACGCAGGATAAGAAAATACATGTATTTTACAGCTCCATGAAGCCGTTTGGTTTTGGTTTGGCATCCCGTTCATCGGATTGGCCTTCCAGTTACCAGTACCGTGAGGAGGAATTGCACAGGAAGGTGAAGGAAAAACACTGGATTATCGGGCATTTCGGTTGGGGTGACACTTACGGACCGGACGGGGATGCCGTGCCGGAAATTGTGGCACTCGGGGAGAGCGGAACGTTCTACTATTATGATGTCGTGCGCCTGCTGCGCGGGGAAAGCTTAGCGGTACTGCTTGCTAAGATATTCGATTTTTCTAATATTGTTGCCGTGGAAAATTATGAGGGGAACTTGAGCATCTCGCGCTTTAGCGGCGAGCTGGAATATTGCTACGATAAGAAAGCATTTTTGGATTCGGCGTACACGGTAAAAAAGACAGGGGCGGATTTGTTCACGATATTTACCAAAGCGGAAATGATGGAAGAATTTACTGCATGGATGGATTGCCTGCTTAAGGATGCCAGAGGGGAGGAGGCGTTTTCCGGCATTTATTTTGAATTCTGGCGCGAGGCAAAGGGGATTTATTCCATGCATGTTCTGTCCTGGGAGGAGGAAACGGCGGGGAGCTGTGAAATGTATTCCGGGGGAGATGTTTTTGCGGAGGAATGGGAGGAAGACGAGGAATTTGAGGAGGATGCAGAGGATTGGAAAACATTGGGAAACCATGCTTTCCGGAAGAGGAATCCGGTATATAAAAGTCTGATGCAGGATAAAAGGCCGCTTATTTGGAAAATCTGGCAGCAGGACGGGGATTTTGCAATAATGCTGAAAGATTTTACGGATGTTCTTTATTGGTACATGGACTGCGGCGGATGCGGGAAGGAACTTGTGGACTGTGCAAAAATCACCGTTGGATTTGTTATGGCAGACGGGGGTGAAGCAAGGGTGAGCGCTGTGTATGAGAAAGGCGGAACCCCCCGCTAAATGAATTTGATGATTTTTTTGGATTCCGATGTGTCTGAAAACCTGTATTCTGCACGCCCTGTTTCGCGAGAGATTTATGCCTCACTCGGGAGGCATAAATCTCCCACGAATTACAGCCAACAGCAAGCAGTTTTCAGACACAACCGGATGATGCCGTTTTCGCTTTTTACACCCGCACAAAATGCATCAGCTTACTTGTAAAATCCCCCCAGGTCTCCGGTGCCTGCACGCCCGCGTACATCAGCACATCGCCGGTATAGCGCACTTTTGTTTCCTCATTCTCATATACGGCGTTCGGGTCAAGCCCCCTTAACCGGATGCGGCGTGTCTTGAAATTCGCGCGGCGTATTACCTCAACATAGGTGACGAGCGCTTCGGAGCCATCCTTTGCGGCAACCTCGGTACAATCGTAGGCATGGTTTTCGGAGTAGCTTGCCAGACGGTAGTAATCCCCGGTGCGCACAAGGTCATTGTATTTATGGTACATCGCAACCTGTGCCGGAATCATGTCGCGGTCTTGCTGCGGGATGCGGGTAACATCAAGCTCATAGCCAAACGTGCCTGCCAGAGCCACCTCGCCGCGCGTCTGAAACGGCGTTGTGCGGCCGACCGTATGGTTCGGGCAGTCGCTGACATGCGCGCCCATCGAGCAGAGCGGGTAAACGATGGAAGTGCCCTCCTGGATGGAAAGGCGCTCGATGGCATCGGTATCATCCGAGCACCAGATTTGCGGGCTGTAGTAGAGCATACCTGCGTCAAAGCGTCCGCCGCCGCCGGAGCAGTTTTCTAGCAGCAGGTGCGGGAAATCATTAATTAAGCGCTCCTGCATCTCATATACCCCGAGCATGTAGCGGTGGGAGAGCTCGCCCTGGCGCCCTGCCGGGTATGCGAAGCTTCCCAGGTCCGTGAGCGGGCGGTTCATATCCCATTTTACGTATTCAATATTCGCGGAGGAAAGCACGGTCTTTATCTGCTCGTAAATACAGTCGCGCACCTCCTTGCGGGAAATGTCAAGTACATACTGGTTGCGGCAGCGGCTTGCCAGGCGGTCCGGAATCTGGATGGCCCAGTCCGGGTGTTTGCGGTAAAGGTCGGAATCCGGTGAAATCATTTCCGGCTCAAACCAGATACCGAATTTCATGCCGAGCGCGTTCACGCCGTCAACCAATGCTTTTAAGCCACCGGAAAGCTTGTCCTCGTTGACCGTCCAGTCACCAAGGGAGGTGTTGTCATCCTCGCGGTGCCCGAACCATCCGTCGTCCATAACGAGCATTTCAATGCCGAGCTTGCTCGCTTCCTCTGCGATGGAGAGCAGCTTTTCGGTATTGAAATTAAAATATGTCGCCTCCCAGTTGTTGATAAGGATTGGGCGCTTTTTGTCGCGGTACTCGCCGCGGATTAAGTGGCTGCGGTACAGGTCATGGAAGGTGCGCGTCATTTTGCCAAGCCCTGCATCCGAGTAGACCATAACGACCTCCGGGCAGATAAACTGCTCGCCCTTTTCCAGTGTCCAGGAGAAATTCTCCGGGTGGATGCCCATGACAATGCGCGTTGTGTCAAACTGGCAGCCTTCCGCCTGTGCGAGAAAATTGCCGGAATACACGAAATTCATCGCGTAGACCTCGCCGGCCTCCTGTGTGGTTCCCGGGGTCATCACAGCGATAAACGGGTTGTCCTGATGCCCGGACTCGCCGCGCAGCGAGGAAATGGAATGTTTGCCGTGCGTGAGCGCCCTGCGGTCAATGTGGCGTTCCCGCGCCCAGCTGCCGTGCAGGGTGATGTATTCATAATCGATGCCGTCAAGCTGTAAGCAGGCGGAGAGCGCTTTTTTCAGCACAATGCTGTTCTCCGCGCGGTTGGTGATGCGCACGCTGCGCGTGAGTGCGTCCACATCCTCAAAAACAGAGTAGACGAGCACGACTTCAAGGTTTAAGACCGGGTCGAGGCAGGTCAGTTCCAAGGTGGTGCATTCCGCCTCACTTCCGAAGGTGGCAGGAAGGCCACAAAGCGCAGGCTTGCCCGCAAAGATATTGTGTGATTGGTAAATGAGCGAGCACGCCTCATGACCGTTTTGTGTCTGCACTTTTAAGCAGCTTTCACGGAAATCGCCAACGCCGTGTGTCGAATACTCAAACGGGAATGCATCGCCGAATGCCGCGCGGTCGCGGTTGTTTTTGCTCGGGATGAACGGTCCCTCCTCAAGCCGCATGAGATGGCGCACATGGTAATCGGAAAGCTTCTTTCCATAATAAACATGCCCGACAAACGGCTCCTCGTCAACGAGCGCAAGGATGTAGCTCGTGTTTTTTGTGTTGAGCCAAAACACCCTCTCATCTTCAAAATACTGAATCCCCATAAAGAAAATGCCTCCTAATCTGAAGTTTTTGCACATGTCCTGCCAAACAAATTCCCTGGTAGTGAAATTTTCCCACCGCAATTTGTGTTTTCCCTGATTTGGATTCTGAAAAATTCCAATGGGACCTGTACAGGAAATCCGCTGTTTTGGATTGCTGGTTTTATCATATTCCATGCGGGGCAATTTGTCAATTTGTAAAAGCGGATGATGCATAAATGGTGCAAAATGAAGTGTGTAACTGCATAAAAAATAAGTCTTATCATTTTCATGGATAAAACGGTAAAAAGGACTTGAAAACCGAGAGGGGCTTTGATAAAATAGGGGATGGGTTTCTTTTTATTTTATCTTTTGTCCGCAGGATACCATAAAGTGCGCGGACGCGGATAAAAAATACATATTATCTAGGAGGAATGTATGTTAGAGACAATGAAAAACAACGCCAAAAAGGCGGCAAAAAAGCGCATCATCATCTGGGCAATTGTAATCGTTGTGCTGATGTTCGCACCGCTGTTGGCACCACTGCAGTATCTCATTGGGCCAAAAGACCTGACGGGGAAAACGAATCTTGATTATTCGAAGTACGAAGGCAAGTATGTGGAATTCGAAGTGAAATATGTGCTCGACTACTACATGGAACAGATATCGAAAAATACGAAGACCGGCGCGAGAAGGACGACCGGCTATGGTTACGTTGTATATAATTATGAGGATGATTCCTGCTTTGCGGCATATCTTCCGGCAAGCCAGAAAAGTACAATGTCAACCCTGATGAAACAGGGGGAGAATGCGCTGTATGGCATTGAGGGCACAAAGTCCATCAAGATTAAGGGAACCTTAAAAAAGCTCAGCGGCACGGAGCTGCGTTATTATAATGAATCCATCGCAAACCTTGAAAAGTATATTCCGGGGATTACCGAAGCATCGGTTGCCCTTTATGTGGACAGCGATTCGGTCAACCGCGTTCCGAAGGTATTTGTCTGGATTATTTACGCGGTGTGTGTGTTCGGGCTGATTATGATTGTGATGTCGGCGGTTCGCCTGGCAACGAACGGACCGGAGAAGGAAATCAACAGCTTTATCCAGAACCATCCAGGCGTTACGGAAGGGCAGATTGATTCCGATATGCGCGCGGGCGCAAGCATTGCAAACTTCCTGTGGGCGGGGCAGCAGTTTACGGTGTGGCTTGAGGGTGTGAAGATACATATCCTTGACAATTCAAAGCTTGTATGGGCGTACTACTACCGTGTGACGGGCCGCCAGAACATCAGCCAGGTGCTGACGTTTGACATAAACAAGAAGAAAGTCGCAATCAACATTTCCAAGGAAAGCGGCGAGAAGCTTTTGGGCGTATATCTGCAGACACAGCCGCAGATGGTGATTGGGTATAAGGCGGAAATCGAGAAACAGTACAAAAAAGATTTTAACGGTTTCCTGGATATTGCGTACAATCCGTGGAAGAATGGCTCGTACACCCAGACACAGAGCGCGGATGTTTACGGCGGGGACAGTTACGGCGCGGGAAGCACCTCGGTGGAGCTTTTGGACGCAGGTGACCGCAAGGTTGAGGTCATCAAGGTTGTGCGCGAGGTGACAGGGCTTGACCTTGCGGCGGCAAAAGACCTTGTGGAGACTGCACCGTCCGTTATCAAGAGCGGCGTGGGCGACGCGGAAGCGCAGAATATCAAGGCACAGCTTGAGGAAGCGGGCGCGAGCGTTTCGCTGAGATAATGGTTTTGGGTATTTTGAAAATGGTAATTTGAAAGTTAAAAAAAGAGAAAGGGGCACTGCATTTTGCTTACGCCCCTTTCTTTTTTTCCTGCCATTGGATGCCAAATATTCACCTGGTGATATTTGGCATCCAATGGCAGCAGGTTTTTGACTGCGGCTGATTACGCAGTAAACTCCACTGCCGCATACGCATTCCCGTCCCTGTCGTTTAACGCCACATAGCAAAGCTTTGTCCCGGAATCCTCTGCCCGAAAACCTGAAAGCAGCACCGGATAAATCACATCACCCAAAACGGCGGCACGGCGGTATTCTGCGCGCATACGGCGGATTTGGAAGCTTTCCGGCAGGCATGACTGCGCAAGCTGTACATACCGCGCATTGTTGACATGGTTGTTTGTGTCAAGGAACATTTTCGTAACCGTGACAGGCGGGCAGCCTGGTGCAATCCTTGTGGGAACCGTGCATTTGCCGGAGGATTCCAAAACACAGGGGGATTGCCCGGGCTGCGCCTGCCCGTCTGTGGCGGCCGCAGGCTGAAATTCTGGCAACGAAATTTTGCGCGGTGCATATTCCATCGGGTAAGCGGGCTCTAACACATATGGCGCGGCATCCTCCGGGGAGATGCGCAGCGGTTTGCCGCTTTGTGCGTCCACCAAAAACCAGATGGAATTTGCGTAAGCAGCAACTTCGTGGTTTTGGGATTCATTGTACATGATAAAATTGCGGTAGCCGTACATCCCTTTAAAATCATACGGCCAGGTGCCGACCTTGATGCGCTCAAACAGGTGCGGTGCGCGTACAAGTTCAATCTGCCATGCGCACAGCAGCCACGCGCGCTGGCGTTTGGCCAGGTACTGCACACCGACACCAAGGTCGGCGGACTGGAAATTGGAGCAATCCTGAAAATAGTTTAATATGGCATATAAGTCCAGGGTCTGTTTTTTTGTGACCTCACTGTAACGGACACGCCCTTCAAATGTATACATAATCTAACCTGCCTTTACGGAATGATTAATTTGTGCCATCAGGGTAGGGCGGGCAGCAGCGTCTTTGCCTTTTTTAGTTTCCCGTCAAATTCCCCATAAAATCCTGCCTCATCCGCAGAAACATACCCCGCCCGATAAAAGGTATGCAGCACATAGAGCTGCACGTTTTTCACCGTTTCGCTGTCCGTGCCCAGCAGTGCCTGTGCCAAATCCTCCAGGAAATAATGCCAGTCTCCGACAAATTTCTGGTTCTGTGGCAGCAATGCCGTATCAAGCCAACGCCCGACTTTGATTTTTGTGCGCGCTTTCGGGCATTCTTTTGTCTGTAAAATATAACAGAAGGTGCGCTCCGTATAATACCGCCCAAGCGGGAACATGCGGCAAAATCCCGGTCTTGCCGCGTGCACATTACAGCGCCCGGCCTCATTTAAAAAAGCGCAGTGCCGCGTATCCTCCTGCAATTTCAGATTCGGCAGGACAATGCCGTCCACAACATTTAACTCTGCCTTCCCGGTGGCAATCAGCGCGTCAAAATCCGTACCCAGTTCCCTTGTCAGCCGGAACACATCAAGCGGGTCAAGGATGATGGTATCAACCATTTCATAACAGCATTTTGAGCAGCCAACACAATCCTGGCAGCCAGCGCGTACCATGTCGTTTATCGTATAAAATCTGCCGTCTGTTATCTCATTTAAATCTACATTTCGCTTCATAGGATTCCTTTCTGGTGTAAAATGACTGTAATATACAAATTCAAGGGAATGCAAAGGAAAGCCCATCCTTTCGCTGTGCAGGATTTTTCAGGTACGCCGCCAAAAATGCAGCAGTTCTTATCAAGTATATGCCAGGAGACAATGCCTGTCAAGCATGGATGGGGTAATTTTGAAGCTTGTGGGTCTTGGGATGTTGTGCTATACTGTACATTATTGGTAATGGCGTAGAGTTTTTGCTGCTGTTGCGGAAGGGTAGGGGAACCACAGGAAACAAGATTATTGTAATGAGAGTTGAAATGGAGGATGGACATGAAAAAAAGATACAGGGCTTATGGGGTGCTGTGCATGGCAATGCTTTGGATGTTTTCAGCGGCAGCATGCGGGAAGGGCAGCGTTGAGGGGAACACACAGCCGACGCAGGCGGCGGAAGGAAACGAAGAGCCGACGCAGGCAGCGGAAGGTGATGAAGGGAATGTACAGCCAACGCAATCAATGGAGGGGAACGAGGGGAACGCACAGCCGACGCAATCAGCAGAAAGTGACGGGATGTCCGACCCATCCACATTGCAAAAGGTTGAACTGGATGAAAATACAGTAAAGCTTCTTGGCAGGACGCAGAAGCTTCTCGACAAAAACCTGCTCTGTGCATACTCCGGTTCCGGTGCGGAGTTTGATTTTACAGGCAGGCATCTGGAAATCGAGCTGGTTGGGGATGCTTCCGCGCGCGAAGGCAATGAGCAAAACTGTACGCGTGTGGCGATATATGTGGATGATGAGCGTGTCCAGGATTTGATGCTGACAAAAAGGCTCAATACGGTTACGCTTGTGGACGGAGAGGAAATGGTTCATGTGCGGGTGCGCATTGTTAAGCTTTCTGAAACAGCACAGTCCGTTTTCGCCATCCGCCCGATTGAAATCCGTGGGGATGAGAGCATTGTGCCGGCACCGAAAAAGACACATACCATTGAATTTATCGGCGATTCCATCACTTGTGGCTACGGGGTGGACGACGAGGAGGCTTCCCATCATTTTTCAACGGAAACAGAGGATGCAACAAAGGCATATGCGTATCAGACCGCGCAGCTTCTGGACGCGGATTACAGCCTTGTTTCCATCAGCGGCTACGGTATTATTTCAGGCTATACCGATAATCCTGATGAAAAGGCGGACGAACAGGTCATGGGGAAATATTACGGGAAACTTGGAAATTCATATTCAGGTTATAACAATAGTATTCTCCCGCAGCAGATTGCATGGGATTTCTCGCGCTTTGTGCCCGAGGTGATTGTGATAAATCTTGGCACGAACGATGCGAGCTATTGTGGGCAGGATGCAGCAAAACAGCAGGAATATGTGGATGGCTATGTTGCGTTTCTAAAACAGGTGCGCGGGAATAACCCGGATGCGGTCATTGTGTGCACGCTTGGACTGATGGGGCAGGATTTATGCGAAGCGATGGACCGCGCGGTGGAGGCGTATATACAGGAAAGTGGGGATGGGAAGGTGCATTCGGTATGGCTTCCGGTACAGGATGCTTCCCTTGGCATTGCGGCGGACTGGCATCCGACCGAGGCAAACCATGCGAGGGCGGCGCAAACGCTTGCCGGGGCAATACGGGAGATTATGGGTTGGGAGGAAACAGGAGATTGAGAAATGGGAAAATAAAAAAAGCGGATTGACAAAATCAGGATTCTATACTATGATAAAGCTACCGAAATAAAAGCAAAGAGCGCTGACGAAGACAGTAAGCGCCAGAAAAAGCATGCAGCGAGCCGGGAGGGTGTGAGCCGGCAGTGAGTATCCGGCGCCGAAAATCACTTCCGAGCTGTGCGGCTGAAATTACAGTAAGCCGTGCCGGTGTCCGCCGTTACACGGATAATGTATAAAAGTGAGGTTATTGCCCTGCTGTGTACGTGAAAAATAGGTGGTTAAAGCGAATTATGCCCTTATCCTGTTTGGATAGGGGTCTTTTTTATGCACAGGGAACTTCAAAACAGCATATGCCCGGACAGTGCCCCAGTGGGATTTTTGGGAGAGAAGCGGACAAAAAGCCCACTGCCAGTCGTTGGGTACGGAAGGGCATATGCGGAACTTCAAACAGAAAGGAGAAGATGGATGGAGCTGTGGGACGTATATGACCATTGTTTTCAGAAGACGGGCAGGCTGCATGAGCGCGGAAACCCGCTGCTACCAGGGGAATATCATCTGGTTGTGGCGGTTTATCCGGTGAATTCGCAGGGGCAGGTGCTGATTCAGAAAAGAAATCCGGATTTGAAGCTCCTGCCAGGGATATGGGCGGCAACGGGAGGTTCCGCAATCCATGGCGAGGATGCCTGGGCGGCATGCCAGAGGGAGCTGAAGGAGGAACTTGGGATTTGCGCAACAAAGGAAAATTCGGAAATGGTTGCCGCGTTCAAGCGCATTGACAGCTACAATACGCTTTGGATTATACATACCGATATCAAGGTGGAAGAGCTGATACTCCAGAAGGAGGAGGTATCCGACGCGAAATGGGTGTCTGTCGCGGAGCTCAGGGAAATGGCGCACAGCGGCACATTCCATTATTATCGGTATCTGGACTGGCTGATGGATTATATTTCAAATATGCGCTGTCCGTAGACAAGTTCAATGGTGTCCGGGGCGTGAAGAACCACGCCAAAAGGGCTGACGAACAAAAGGAAAAGGGATGGGACTGGGCAACAATCTTTGGGCAGGAAATGAAAGTTGGGGCATTGCCGTATCAGGGATGCTCCGGAATGGAGGTAAAATATGTACAAAAAAGTATCCACCGATATGAATTTCGTGGACAGGGAAAAAGAAGTCCTCAAATTCTGGAATGAGAAAAAAATCTTCCAAAAAAGTATGGAAGCAAGGAAGGAAAATCCAACCTATACGTTCTATGACGGACCGCCGACCGCAAATGGCAAGCCGCACATCGGGCATGTGCTGACCCGTGTCATCAAGGATATGATTCCGCGCTACCGCACAATGAAGGGCTGTATGGTACCGCGCAAGGCAGGTTGGGACACACACGGGCTTCCGGTCGAAATTGAGGTCGAAAAGCTGCTTGGGCTGGACGGGAAAGACCAGATTGAAGCTTACGGGCTGGAGCCGTTCATCAAGAAGTGCAAGGAAAGCGTATGGAAATATAAGGGCATGTGGGAGGATTTCTCCGGCACGGTCGGTTTCTGGGCGGATATGGACGAGCCTTATGTCACCTACCACGACGATTATATCGAGTCGGAATGGTGGGCGCTGCGCCAGATTTGGGACAAGGGACTGCTCTACAAGGGCTTTAAGATTGTTCCGTACTGCCCGCGCTGCGGCACGCCGCTCTCAAGCGCGGAGGTGGCGCAGGGCTACAAGGATGTGAAGGAGCGCTCCGCTGTTGCGCGCTTTAAGATGAAGGACGAGGACGCATATATCCTTGTCTGGACGACAACCCCGTGGACGTTGCCGAGCAATGTGGCGCTGTGTGTGAATCCGGACGAGACCTATGCGAAGGTGAAGGCGGCGGACGGCTACACTTACTATATGGCGGAGGCGCTGCTTGATACGGTGCTCGGCAAGCTTGGCAGGAAGGCGGGGCAGGGCAATGCACAAAAGGCTGCGGCGGATGCTGCCGGAAAGACGGAAGCAGCAGAAAGTGCAGGGGAAAACGCTGCGCCGCAGGATACACCTGCCTACGAAATCCTTGCCCGCTTTACCGGGAAAGAGCTTGAGTACCGCGAGTACGAGCCGCTGTTTGACTGTGCGGTGGAGCTTTGCAAAAAACAGGAAAAGAAAGCATATTATATTACCTGCGACGGCTACGTCACATTGACGGACGGCACGGGCGTTGTGCATATCGCGCCTGCGTTCGGTGAGGACGACGCGAAGGTTGGGAGGATTTATGACCTCCCGTTTGTGCAGCTGGTGGATGGCAAGGGCGAAATGACGGCGGAGACGGCTTACGCCGGGATGTTTGTGAAAAAGGCAGACCCTGTGATTCTGGCAGACCTTGAGAAAGAGGGCAAGCTTTTTGACGCGCCGAAATTTGAGCACAGCTACCCGCACTGCTGGCGCTGCGATACGCCGTTAATCTACTACGCGAGGGAATCCTGGTATA
The DNA here is from genome assembly GCA_910579615.1 of uncultured Lachnospiraceae bacterium. Classification (GTDB taxonomy): domain Bacteria; phylum Bacillota; class Clostridia; order Lachnospirales; family Lachnospiraceae; genus RGIG4057. The sequence continues at coordinate 97,473 of CAJTUA010000002.1, forward strand.
TCCGCGAGACCGCGGTGCGCGACGATTTGCTGCGCAACAACGACACGGTCAACTGGATTCCGGAGTCCATCGGCAAGGGGCGTTTTGGAAACTGGCTCGAAAATATCCAGGACTGGGCGATTTCGCGCAACCGTTACTGGGGCACGCCCCTGAATATCTGGGAGTGCGCGTGCGGGCATCAGCACTGTGTTGGAAGCCGAAAGGAACTTTATGAATTAAGCGGCAATGAGGAGGCTAAGACCGTTGAATTCCACCGCCCGTATATCGACGCAATCACGTTAAAATGCCCGGAATGCGGCGGCGTGATGAAGCGCGTGCCGGAGGTGGTTGACTGTTGGTTTGATTCCGGCTCGATGCCGTTTGCGCAGCACCATTATCCGTTTGAAAATAAAGAGCTGTTCGAGCAGCAGTTCCCGGCTCAGTTTATTTCTGAGGCGGTGGACCAGACAAGGGGATGGTTCCATTCACTGATGGCAATTTCAACGCTTCTGTTCAACAAAGCACCTTACGAGAACGTTATTGTGCTTGGGCTTGTGCAGGATGAGAACGGGCAGAAGATGAGCAAGAGCAAGGGGAACGCGGTTGACCCGTTCGATGCCCTTGAGAAGTACGGCGCGGACGCAATCCGCTGGTATTTCTACATCAATTCCGCACCGTGGCTGCCGAACCGCTTCCACGATAAGGTATTAGTTGAGGGGCAGCGCAAATTTATGGGGACACTCTGGAACACCTATGCGTTCTTTGTGCTGTATGCGAATATTGATGATTTTGACGCGACAAAATATACATTGGATTTTGAGAAGTTAGCGGTTATGGATAAATGGCTGCTCTCAAGGCTTTCTTCCACGGTAAAGGCGGTGGATGACAACCTTGCAAATTACCGGATTCCGGAGACGGCGCGGGCGCTGCTTGATTTCGTTGACGAGATGAGCAACTGGTATGTGCGCCGTGGGCGCGAGCGTTTCTGGGCAAAGGGCATGGAGCAGGATAAGATTAACGCCTACATGACACTCTACACCGCGCTCGTGACAATCTGCAAGGCGGCGGCGCCGATGGTTCCGTTCATGACGGAGGCAATCTACCGCAACCTTGTGTGCAGCATCGACAAGGCTGCCCCGGAAAGCGTGCATTTGTGCGACTTCCCACAGGTTCATGAGGAGTGGGTCGATACAAAGCTTGAGAAGGATATGGACGCAGTGTTAAACATTGTCGTGCTCGGCCGTGCGTGCCGCAATACGGCAAACTGCAAGCAGAGGCAGCCGCTTGCCTGCATGTATGTAAAGCAGGACGCAAAAGAGGAGAATGCAGCAGGGCAGGAAAATGGAAATGGGTTTGGTCTGTCTGATTTTTACACGGAAATTATCGCGGATGAGCTGAATGTGAAAAAGGTAGTTTTCACGCAGGATGTTGGGGAATTTACCGCCTACAATTTTAAGCCGCAGTTAAAGACGCTTGGAAAACGGTTTGGCAGCAGGCTGAATGCCTTAAAGGAAGTGCTCTTTGGGCTGGATGGCGCGGCGGCGATGGCAGAGCTATCGGCAACGGGAAGCCTGACGCTTACGGTTGGCGGAGTGCAGGAAGTCATTGCGAAGGAGGATTTGCTGATTGAAACGGCGCAGAAGGGCGGTTATGTAACCGAGGAGGATCACGGCTATGCCGTTGTGCTTGACACGAACCTGACCCCGGAGCTGGTTGAGGAGGGCTATGTGCGCGAGACCATCAGCAAGCTGCAGACGATGCGCAAGGATGCAGGGTTTGAGGTGATGGACCATATCTGCGTTTATGTATCGGGAAATACTGAAATTGAAGCAATCATGAAAAAGAACGAAGCGGAAATCAAAAGGGTTGTGCTGGCGGACGAAATCGTTTACGGCACGCCGGAGAGTTTCGTGAAGGAATGGAATCTGAATGGTAGGGATGTTACGTTCGGTGTTAAGAAAATATAATGAATAGGAGGAATATACCAATGGAAATCAATAAGGAAGAATTTAAAAAGGATGTGAAATCAAATCTGCGCGCATTGTTCCGCAAGGATATCGAGGATGCGACGGGGCAGCAGGTTTTCCAGGCGGTAGCTTACGCAATCAAGGACTATATCGTTGACATGTGGATTGCGACGCATAAAAAGTATGAGCAGGAGGACGCGAAGACCGTCTATTACCTGTCAATGGAGTTTTTGATGGGGCGCGCGCTCGGCAACAATATCATCAACCTTGGCGCGGATAAACAGATTCGTGAGGCGCTTGAGGAACTTGGGCTTGATTTGAATGTGATTGAAGACCAGGAACCGGATGCGGGCCTTGGCAACGGCGGTCTTGGCAGATTGGCGGCATGCTTCCTCGATTCCCTCTCCACGCTCGGCTACCCGGCATACGGCTGCGGCATCCGTTACAAGTACGGTATGTTTGAGCAGAAAATTGAGAACGGTTTCCAGATTGAAGTTCCGGATAACTGGCTTAAGAACGGCAACCCGTTTGAGATGAAGCGCGCCGAGTACGCAAAGGAAGTAAAATTTGGCGGCTATGTCCGCATGATGCGCGATGAGAACGGCAGGGAGCGCTTTATCCAGGAAAATTACCAGTCCGTTCTGGCAGTTCCGTATGACCTTCCGGTGCTCGGCTACGGCAACAACGTGGTTAACACGCTGCGCATCTGGGATGCGGAGGCAATCAATACCTTCAACCTGGATTCCTTTGACAAGGGCGATTACCAGAAGGCGGTAGAACAGGAGAACTTAGCAAGGACAATCTGCGAGGTGCTCTATCCGAACGATAACCACTACGCGGGCAAGGAGCTTCGCTTAAAGCAGCAGTATTTCTTCGTTTCCGCAAGTATGCAGCGCGCGGTTGCGAAATATATGGAGAAGCATGATGATGTGAAAAAGCTGTACGAGAAGGTTTGCTTCCAGATGAACGACACACACCCGACGCTTACCGTGGCGGAGCTGATGCGCATCCTGATGGATGATTATTACCTGAGCTGGGAGGAGGCATGGGCGGTAACCACGAAATCGTGTGCGTACACGAACCATACCATCATGTCCGAGGCGTTGGAAAAATGGCCGCTCGAGCTGTTCTCCCGCCTGCTTCCGCGCATTTATCAGATTGTGGAGGAGATTAACCGCCGTTTTATCCTTCAGATTCAGGCGAAGTACCCGAACGACTACCGCAAGATAGAGAAGATGGCGATTGTGTACGACGGCCAGGTAAAGATGGCGCATCTTGCGATTGTGGCAAGTTTTTCGGTCAACGGCGTTGCAAGGCTGCACACCGAGATTTTGAAGAACGAGCAGTTGCATGATTTCTATGAGATGTGGCCGGAGAAATTCAACAACAAGACGAACGGCATCACGCAGAGGCGCTTCCTTCTGCACGGCAATCCGCTGCTCGCACAGTGGGTAACGGATAGGATTGGTTCCGACTGGATTACGAACCTGCCGCATATCGATAAGCTTTCGGTATTTGCGGATGACGAGAAATGCCAGAGGGAATTCATGAATATCAAATACCAGAACAAGGTGCGCTTAGCGGCATATATCAAGGAGCACAACGGGGTTGAGGTTGACCCGCGCTCGATTTTCGACGTTCAGGTGAAACGTCTGCACGAGTACAAGCGCCAGCTGCTCAATATCCTGCATATCATGTACCTGTACAACGAGCTCAAAATGAAGCCGGATATGGAATTTTATCCGAGAACCTTTATTTTTGGCGCGAAGGCGAGCGCAGGCTACCGCCGTGCCAAGGCGGTCATTAAGCTGATTAACAGCGTGGCGGATGTGATTAACAACGACAAGTCGATTAACGGCAAAATCAAAGTGGTATTTATTGAGAATTACCGCGTTTCAAATGCAGAGTGGATTTTTGCCGCGGCGGATGTATCCGAGCAGATTTCGACCGCAAGCAAGGAGGCGAGCGGTACCGGAAATATGAAGTTCATGCTCAACGGCGCACTGACGCTTGGTACAATGGATGGCGCGAACGTGGAGATTGTTGAGGAGGTTGGAAAGGAGAATGCATTTATTTTCGGCCTTTCCTCCGACGAAGTCATTGCATATGAGAAGAACGGCGGCTATAACCCGAAGGAGATTTACAACACAGACCTTGATATCCGCAATGTGCTGACGCAGTTGATTAACGGCTACTATTCCCCACAGAACCCGGAATTGTTCCGCGAGCTTTACAACTCGCTGCTTGAGAGCAATGGCTACGAGAGGGCGGACCAGTATTTCATCCTGAAAGATTTCCGCGCATACGCCGAGGCACAGAAGAAGGTGGAGGAGGCGTACCGCAACGAGACCGCCTGGGCGCGTTCCGCTATCCTCAATGTCGCAAAATGTGGTAAATTCACTTCCGACCGCACGATTGAGGAGTATGTTAAGGATATCTGGCATCTGGATAAGGTGACGGTGGAGATGTAAGTATTAGCGGGTTATGGGAATCCGTTGAAATTGTTTCGTTTTTTTATGGCGGCTGCCGCACGAAGGAAAGGGATTCGTGCGGCAGTTTTTTTGTATCGTCCAAATTCCCAAAACTCCCCTCTTGACATTTTAACTCTAATGCATTAGACTAAACATAACTCTAACGCATTAGAGAATGATTATCATGGTCAAAAAGGAGGGTATAGCATGGCTGAAATATTCTTAAAATTTGTAAACATAAGCATTACGGCAGGGTGGCTCATCCTGGCAGTCATTATTTTTCGGCTGGTTTTTCCGAAAATGCCAAAGCGGCTGCGTCTGGTTTTCTGGGGGCTTGTGGGATTGCGCCTTATCCTGTTTGCCTCGGTGGAAAGTATGTTTAGCCTGATTCCAAGTACCAGGACAATTCCCGCAGGGATTATGTACATGCCGCGACCGGAAATCCATAGCGGGCTTTCCCTGGTTGATTCGAAGCTGAATCCGGTAATTGCGAAAGCTTTTGCGCAAAATCCAGAGGACTCCGCCAATGCACTGCAGATTTTGGTTTCGGTGTTGGCAATGATTTGGCTTGCGGGCGTTATCGTGATGCTGGCACTGGCGGGAATCCATACCCTGCGCCTGTGCCAACGCGTAAAGACTGCTGTTTTGCTTGAGGAAAATATCTATCAGAGTGAGAAGGTTTTTTCCCCTTTTGTCTTCGGCTTCCTGCACCCGCGTATCTATCTGCCAATGGCGGCGGATAAGAATGCCATGTACTATGTTATCCTGCACGAGCAGATGCATATCGAACGGCGTGAGTGCAAGGATAAGATTTTTGCATACCTGCTGCTTAGCCTGTACTGGTTCAATCCCCTTTGCTGGGCAGCATACCGCTTGTTTTGCCAGGATATTGAACTTGCCTGTGACGAACAGGTTATCAAAGAATTTCACGCGGAGGAACGGGCGGATTATTCCGAAGCGCTGCTTGCACTGGGCGCACCGCACCGTGGGATGCTTATGTGCCCATTGGCGTTCGGTGAGACGGGTATCAAGGAACGTGTAAAGCATGTGCTGCACTATAAAAAGCCGATGTTTTTGGCGAATGCGGCGGCAGTGATTGCCTGTATTATCGTAGCAGTGTGTTTCCTGGCAAATCCGAAGGAAAGGTCTGCCCTGAAAGAAGAATATGTGACGAGGACGGGGGAGGGAACCGTTCGTCAGAATTGCCGTATTTCTTTTACAAAAGAAGGTGCTTTCAGACTTTCGCCTTCCTTGCTAAGCAGCCGTATTGTGTACGGAAGCTACGAGGCAGCAGGTGGACGCCTGACATTGTGGGGGATGGACGGGGAATGGTATTTCTTTGACATGGTTGGGGATACACTGGTTTTTGACGCGGACGCATCCACGCAGATAAAATGGTGGGAGGATGGGGATGTTTTTGAATAAATTGCGGCAGATACATCATGCATAAAGATAACGGCGCTTTTTATAGCCCGGATGCTGTGTTTTATTTTAATGGGTTGGGTGGAAAGAGAAAAGGGGGAGCAAAACAATGGAAATGCCCAAGATTTTTGAAAGTGAATACCGGTTCTGCCTTATTTTATGGGAGCATGAGCCAGTAAAAAGCAGTGAGCTTGTCAGTCTGTGCAAGGAGCAGCTTGGTTGGAAGCCGACAACAACCTACACCGTCATCAAGCGCCTTTCCGAGCGCGGTGTCCTAAAAAATGAAAATACCATCGTAGTGTCGTTGGTCTCAAAGGACGAGATACAGGCGGCGGAAATTGACGAGTTGGTGGAAAAAAAGTTCGGGGGCTCGCTCCCGGCGTTTATCGCCGCATTCACAAAGCATAAGAAAATCTCCGCGGCAGAGATTGACGAGGTGCAGAAAATGATTGACCGCTACAAGGAGGAGGGGCAGGATGGCTGATATCTTTTTGAAGTTTGTAAATGCAAGTATTTCCGCAGGCTGGCTTGTGCTGGCGGTGATGGTTTTCCGTCTGATTTTCCCGAAAATGCCGAAATGGCTGCGCCCGGTTTTCTGGGGGCTTGTGGGGCTGCGCCTTGTTTTGTTTGATTCCATCCAGAGTGTGCTTAGCCTGATTCCAAGTGCACAGACCATTTCCCCGGAGATTATGTACATGCCGAAGCCGACCATCTACAGTGGGCTGTCGGTGCTGAATCAGGCAGTCAACCCGGTTATCACAAAAACCTTTGCGCCCAAGGTGGGGGATTCCGCCAATCCGCTGCAAATCCTCATTCCGGTGCTTGCGCTTATCTGGTTGGTTGGCATTGTTTTGATGTCTTCCATGGCGTTCGTTGGTTGGCTGCGCCTGCGCCGACGCATAAGGACTGCAGTTCTTTTGCGGGAAAATATCTACCAGAGCGAGAATGTCTCCTCGCCGTTTGTTTTTGGTTTCCTGCACCCGTGCATTTATCTGCCGTTTGCGGTGGACGGGAAGGTTATGGAAAATGTGATTCTGCATGAGCAGATGCATATTGCACGGCATGACCATCAGGGAAAAATTCTGGGATATCTGCTGCTTTGCCTGTTCTGGTTCCATCCGCTGTGCTGGGCAGCGTACCTGCTGTTTTGCAGGGATATTGAGCTTGCCTGCGACGAGCGGGTCATCCGGGGATTTGGCACAAAGGAACGGGTGGATTATTCCGAGGCGCTGCTTGCCTTAAGCATACCGCGCCATGGAGCGCACATGTGCTCGTTGGCGTTCGGTGAGGTCAGTGTAAGGGGAAGGGTAAAGAACGTGTTAAATTATAAAAAGCCAGTATGCTGGGTGGTCGCGGCTGCGGTTGTAGTCTGCATTGTTATGGCAGTATGCTTTTTGACCAATCCGAAGGAGGGGGCAGAAACAACAAAGGCGGTGCAAGTGGGCAAAGCTTATGATTGACAACAAAGAAACTTTGGAATATACTTTGTGGGAGGGCGCTTGCGGAACTTAAAAAACAGCAAGTGCCCATACCGCAGATTTGGGGGATAACCAGAGATTTGGCAGGGTATTTTTTGCAGCTGTGCGAAATTTTTATTTTGGCAGGGGCGGTGTTCGCATAAAAGTTGAATAAGCACAAAAGAAACCAGGTGGATAAGGTTATTGGAATTTGACAGCATATCAGGAGGAATGGGCGATGGAAGCATATTACAGTGACGGGCGGGGACGCTATGGTACAGGGGAAAGTTTTGATTGGTTTTATAAATACGAAGATTGTGACGGTGAACCGCAAATCTTTACGAGCAGTGACGGTCTGTGGACATACGGTTTTGCGGAACCAAATGTTCCTTCGGATAAAATAGAAATCCTGCGCTACAATGGCTGTGAAACGAATATAACGGTTCCGGAGGCGTTGGACGGCAAAAGCGTTGTGGCGCTTGGCGATACATTTAACAGTTTTTTTGAGCTGGAGAGTGTTGTTGTACCGGAAGGAGTAACGGATATTGTCGGTGCGTTTCATGGCTGTGAGGGGCTGAAAAAAGTTACCCTGCCCCAAAGCCTTGAAAACATGGAGTATGCCCTGAACTGCTGTTTTTCCCTGGAAGAAATCAATATTCCGCCAAAGGTTGAAGATTTTTCACATACATTTTCTGGCACGGGAATTAAAACTTTTGTCTTTCCGCAGGGAACAAAAACAATTTATAGTTCATTCTTTGACAGTGAAGCGATTCGGAAAGTAGTGATACCGGGAAGCGTATTGGATACAACGGAAGCGTTCAGCGACTGCGAGAATCTTTCGGAAGTTACGTTGGAAGACGGTATTGAGGAGATTGGCGATTATACATTTTTTCACTGTACCTCGCTTTTGGAGCTTGAAATTCCAAAAAGTGTCAAGACATTTGGGAAACTTTCGGTTGGTTATATGGAAATAAGGGAATATATGGATTCAAGAAAGATGGCTTTCCGTATAAAGGGAAAATGTATTGTTCCGGGTTTCAGGATAAAAGGTTTTCGAGGCTCTGCCGCGGAACAATATGCGAAGGAGAATAACATTCCGTTTATAGCGCTGTAATTCATTATGGGACTTATAACGTAGATATTTGTTGCTTTGCTGTGGAGAAAAAAGATGATTGCTGTAAAAGAAGTGGATAAATCTTTTTTGGAATTGTATGATAAAGTTTCAATGAACGTGGATGTCCATTCCGAATACAGGGTGAAAAGGATTGAATATGCTTTCCGGCAGGAATGATGCATGTGTTTTATGGGATATCCGGGATGAAATTCAGTATCTGTGGTATTTGGATTTATAAAAAATACGGTTTGCCGCCGGGCTTTACCCTGTAGCAGAACGCGTATTTACAAGCCCGGTGAAACTTGTCTTGAAATGGCAAAGCTTCTGTATCCGCAGCAAAAAGCGGTGGCTGCGCGGGTGGCCATCGGCTGTATCGCCTACTCCTGCGGCCGATAAAAATGAAAATGCTTATCTTTCCCGTTTTTGCACAAATACATCGCGGAATCAGCCTTCTGGTAAATCTCGTCAAATACGGTTCCCGTATCCCCGGTACAGAGTACCGCGCCAAGGCTGACGGAGACTTTCCGGTCGCCCATCTCCCTGATTTTAATGCATTCCACCTGCTTTAAAAAGCGCAGGATGCATTCTTCGCCGGAAGCTTCGTCGTTTATGCCGGATGCATAGACCGCGTATTCGTCGCCGCCCAGACGCATGACAATGTCATTTTCCCCGAAGGTTTGTTTCAGGCAGTCTGCGAGTGCAACCAGCACTTTGTCGCCAACCGCGTGGCCAAAGGTGTCGTTGACCGATTTAAATTTATTGACATCGAAAAGACAGAACATGCCTTTTGTTCTGGCGGCGAGCAGTTTTTCTATCTTGCGTTCCCCGCTTCCGCGGTTGTAAAGGCCGGTGAGCGCGTCCATCTCGGAGAGGCGCAGAAGCTTATTTTCCAGTTTCTTCTTGTCCGTGATGTCCGTAAGGGAATTGAGCCAAATGCGGCAGCCGTTCGAGAGCATGGCAATTTTTACATGCGAGAGGACATGGCGTAAGCTCCCATCCGGCTGTTGGATTGCCCACTCGTGCACATACGGGGCTTCTCCGATTTGGAGGTTCTGGATGGTATTTAGAATCTCTTCTTTATGGCTTGATACCGTTTTTGCAATCAGCCTGCGGATATCCCCGCCAAAGTCTTTGGTATCCCGGAAACCAAACAGTTTCAGGGCAGCAGGGTTGATGGCCATCAGCTGATAATCGTCAATGCGGATTGCCATCGTTCCGTTGTCCTGCAGCTGGAGGATTTCTGTGTAGATTTCATTCTGGTTTTCCAGTGCGGCGCGCAGCGCAGCCTGATATTCGAGTTCGCGCCGTTTTACCTCGTCAATGCGCTGGACGGCGTAGATGACAGCCTTGGCGCTGCCATTTTCGTCGCGGCTGACTAAAATGAAATTCGCACGGCACCAGACGGAATCATGGCTTAAAAATTCCTGGCTGATGGTGTTGGTGTCCGCCATGCGCGACGGCAGTGTCGCAAGGTTTGTAAATTCCAACATGGTTTCACGGAAGGACGGGGCAGTCATCCCGCGCATCGCGGCTTGAATCTGCGCGGAAGCGCATTGTCCCCTGTCCAGAAACGAATTGATGAGGCTGTTACTGGTGATTTCACGGCAGGAATCCTCGGACAGGGTTATGACATGCATGGAAATATAAATCCCCCCGAGCGCGCTGATGATTTTGTGCTCCATGGTCTCTAATTTCTGGATGTCATTTACAATAAATGCCGCGACCGACTGGAGAAGCAGCAGGGAATTTGTGCATTGGCGCGGGTTGTCAACGCCAAGAAAGCCGACCAGATGATTGTTGGAAATCAGTGGCGCGGCCATAAGGCTGTCAATATTTTGTATGGTAAGCAGCCGGTATTCCTCAGAATCCTTGGAAATTATCTCATCAAGGGAATTGATATAAAATTCCCCCTGGTTTTTAAAATAATCAACCCAACGGCTGATGACGCTGATTTGTACGTTCGAGAGCAGTTTCATCTGTGACGCGATGCCTTCCCTGCACCATTCGTAAGTATTGTGCATCATGATTCCATCACTGTCAAACTCAAAAATGTAAGCGCGGTCCGCGTCATGGAATTTTGCAATGACAATCAGCAGCTCCTGGATTGCCGCTTCAATGTTTTCGCTGGAATTGAGTGTTTGGACGCATTTTAATAATGCCTGCTCGATGGAAACATTGGCGTACTGATTATTTTTATCGTCTGGTATCATAGGGAGTACCATCCTTTCGTAATTAGTAATCTATGGACTGGCAGTACATCATGCCTTGGCGCAGTATTTTAGCGCGTAGAAAACAAGGTATTTTCGGTAAATTGGAAATCGTTTGTTTTTTGCATACACAGTTATTATAGCATAGAAGGTCAAATAAAAAAAGTAAAATTTTTATTATCTACAATTTCTTTCGTTCCTGCGTTTTTTCCTGTGTGTGTGCCCGGAACGCTGCCATTATGGCGGTAATCTCCTGGAAACGTTTCACGATTGCATCATAGTTTTCGCGGCGGTGTGGGAAATCACAGTCCGCACAGCTTTTTACACCGTTCTCAAGGTATCTGTAGTTGCCGCCGCACTGGTCTCCTAACGTATAAAGCGGGCAGTAGCAGAACAGGCAGTTAAAGTTTTTTGTATCCGCTCCCTTATGGCAGGGGAAATATTCGCAGGAGCGGTGGGAAAAATAAGAACATTCTTTGTGCATTGTCCTATCCTTTCAAAAAGTATGTTTTGTCCGCTGCAGGGCGGACTGGAATTTGGCATTTATGTCAGGAATATATCAGAAAGCGCAGAATTTTGGGGAATCCGGGCTTTACATATCGGGCTGTTCGTATTATAATTTGACTGATACGAAAAGTCAAATAAATTGGCGGGGGAATGGAGATAATTGTAGTGAAGCTAATAATTTTTATCTTTTTGGGATATCTTTCTGGGAGTGTCCTGTACGCCCGGATATTTTTAAAACTTTTTAAGAAAGAAGAAATGCTGGAAGGGAGCAGGGACAGGAATCCGGGTACCACAAATGCGTTTTTGTACGGCGGTTTCTGGTGCGGGGTTCTGACCTTGCTTGGGGACTTGTTAAAAGGGTTTATTCCAGTTTATTTTTTTATGAGAGGGGAAGGGGTACATTATCCGGACAGCTTTCGTGAAGCGCTTGTGGTTGCCGCCCCGGTGATTGGGCATGCATTTTCGCTGTTTTATGGTTTTCATGGCGGGAAGGGAATTGCAGTCAGTTTTGGCTGCCTGGCGGGAATGTTCCCGTTGTGGCGGCCGCTTATGACGTTGGCAGTCTTTTTTATCCTTTTTTCGGTGGTGCTGCGTGTCACGCCGCATTTTCAGCGGACACTGGTGGCGTATCTATGCTCCCTGGCCACGATTTTCATCGCGGAATATGCACAAAAGGCATGGATTAGTTTTTTGGTCATTACGGTGACGGTATCCCTGAAGATGCTTTTCAGTAAGGAGGAACGGGAAAAAATGGAGGTAAGGCTGATATGGAGGCACTGATACTTTCGTGCGGCACGGGTGGAGGGCATAATTCCGCGGGAAAGGCAGTGATGGAGGAGTTGGTAAGGCGGGGACACCATGCGGTGATGCTTAATCCCTACACGCTGCAGAGTGGCCGCCTTGCGGGAAAGATTGACCGGATATACATCTCCACTGTGAAGAAGGCGCCAAGGGTTTTTGGGGCGGTTTACAAGATTGGGGAGGCGTACCGGAAGCTTCCGGGGCGTTCGCCAGTTTATTATGTCAACCGCGGGATGGTTCCGGCGATGGCAAAATATCTGCGTCAGCATCATTTTGATGTTGTGATTATGCCGCACCTGTTCCCGGCGGAGGTTCTGACGAATATGAAGGAGTGTGGGATGCAGCTTCCGAAAACGATTTATGTCGCGACCGATTACTGCTGCATCCCGTTTACGGAGGAAACCGACTGCGATGCCTATATTATTCCGACACAGGAGCTTACAGGGGATTTTTCAGGACGGGGAATTCCACGGGAAAGGATTTACCCGTTCGGGATTCCGGTGCTTCGCGGTTTTTCGGACACAGTTATGCAGGAGGAGGCGAAGCACCGTTTAGGGCTTGCGCCGGAAAAGAAATATATTCTCATTTCCGGCGGGAGCATGGGAGCGGGCGGGATTGGGAAGATGCTGCACCTGCTTTTGACTTATACGGATAAAAACAGCAGAGTACACCCGATTGTGATTTGCGGGAATAATAAGAAATTGTATGCGAGGTTGAAGCGGCGTTACGGAAAAAAGGTAACGGTGGTTGGGTATACGGAACAGATTGTGGATTATATGAAGGCAAGCTGCCTGTATATCACGAAGCCCGGCGGTCTCTCCTCCACAGAGGCGGCAGTCTGCGGTGTCCCGCTCGTGCATATGCCGCCCATTCCGGGCTGTGAGACGAAGAATGTCCGATATTTTACGGGGCATGGCATGAGCCTTGCCTGCGTGGTGACAAAGCGCGGAATGCGCCAGGTGATTGGACTGCTCAATGATGAGCGGACAAGGGCGGCGATGCTTGATTGCCAGGGAAAGCATATTGCGAAAGATGCGGCGGTGAGGATTTGCGAGTTGGCGGAGGAGATGGCAGGAGAACAGGGCATCAGGGAGAAATAAAAATTCCTGCTTGCATTTTCCGTTTTCCTATGTTATGATAACAACAATTTCAACCGCAGGCCGGTTGAAAGTAAGTTGAAGCAAAAGCGTTGATAAGGAATAGTAGCCGGAAGCGGGAAATCAGAGAGCCATCGGTTGGTGCGAGGTGGCCGGAAGCGGACGGGGAACTCGCCTTGGAGCTGCCGACGGAAGGCCTTCTGGCTGTGTAGGTTTGGACGGACATCCCGCCGTAGAAAGGGGAAGGGCATGATAGTGCCTGTGAGGGCACGGGGTTTTCCCGTGAAGCAGAGTGGTACCGCGCGATAAGCGTCTCTGCGGAGTGTATGGAGCATTCCGCAGGGGCGCTTTTTTGGTATTTTGCGGGCGTAATGCGGAACTTAAAACAGCATGAGCCCGGACAGCCCCCCGGAGGATTTTATGGGAGAGAAGCGGACAGAAAATCCACCGGGAAGTGAAGGGGATGGGAGGGCGAATGCGGAACTTTAAACAGCATGAGCCCGGACAGCCCCCCGGAGGATTTTATGGGAGAGAAGCGGACAGAAAATCCACCGGGAAGTGAAGGGGGATGGGAGGGCGAATGCGGAACTTTAAATGGAGGTGCAGGAATATGACAACAGAACAAATCAAAGAGAAGTATGAGAGGTCTTACTTCGTGCCGCAGGAAATGACATGTGACTGGGTGAAAAAAGAATATGTGGACAAAGCGCCGCTCTGGTGCAGTGTTGACTTGCGCGACGGCAACCAGGCGCTGGTTGAGCCGATGGACCTGGAGGAAAAATTAGAATTTTTCCAAATGCTTGTGGAAATCGGCTTTAAAGAAATCGAGGTCGGCTTCCCGGCAGCATCGGACACGGAATACCATTTTATCCGCGCTCTGATTGAGCGGAATATGATTCCGCAGGATGTGACCATCCAGGTGCTGACGCAGGCGAGAGAACACATTATCCGCAAGACTTTTGAGGCGGTGGAGGGCGCGCCGCATGTAATTGTGCACCTGTACAACTCAACTTCAAAAATCCAGCGCGAGCAGGTCTTTAAAAAAGACCGTGAGGAAATCAAAAAACTGGCAGTGGACGGCGCGAAACTGCTCTTTGAACTGGCAAAGCAGGATGGAGGGGATATCCGCTTTGAGTATAGCCCGGAAAGCTTTTCACAGACGGAAATCGAGTATGCCTGCGAGGTGTGCAACGCGGTACTTGATGTATGGCAGCCGACAAAGGAGCGCAAGGCAATCATCAATCTGCCGTCCACCGTACAGGTGGCAATGCCGCATATTTTTGCGGGGCAGATTGAATACATGCACAAGCACATGAAATACCGGGATGCGGTGGTGCTTTCCGTGCACCCGCACAATGACCGCGGAACGGGCATCAGCGATGCGGAATTCGGGGTATTGGCGGGAGCCGACCGCGTGGAGGGAACCTTGTTTGGCAACGGGGAGCGCACCGGGAATGTGGATATTGTGACACTGGCGATGAATCTGGTCTGCCACGGCGTGGATGCAGGGCTCGATTTTTCGGATATCCCAAAGGTTCGGGAGCGCTATGAGAGGCTTACCGGAATGAAAGTGTCCGAGCGCACGCCGTATGCGGGGGCGCTCGTATTCACCGCTTTTTCCGGCTCCCATCAGGATGCGATTTCGAAAGGAATGGCATGGAGGGAGGAGCATCCGGGGAAATGGGCAGTTCCATATCTGTCGATTGACCCAAAGGATGTGGGGCGCGAATATGAATCCGATGTCATCCGCATCAACAGCCAGAGTGGCAAGGGCGGCATTGCGTTCATTTTAAAACAGAATTTTGGGATTGTGCTGCCGGATGCGATGAAGGATGAGGTGCGCATTCTGATGAAAGCAGCTTCGGACGCGGGACATAAAGAGCTTGCGCCACAGGAGATTTACCAGATTTTTGAGGATACTTACATCAATCCACGCCCGGTTTTTGATATCCCGGAATGCCATTTTAAGCAGACGGGCGGAATCACGGCGGAAGTGACCATCGCGCAGGGGCAGGAGAAATATGTTGTCACGGCATCCGGCAACGGGCGGCTTGATGCGGTGAGCAATGCGCTGAAGGTGCAATTTGGCTTGGATTATCGGCTGACCGGGTATGAGGAGCACGCGGTCTCGGCGGGTTCTTCGTCAAAGGCGGCGGCGTTTGTTGGGGTTTTGTGTGAAGGGAAGGTATTCTGGGGCGCAGGGATTGATGAGGATATTATAAAGAGTTCAGTTGCGGCGTTGGTTGCGGCGGTGAACAATATGAAAAAGGCAGAAAACCGGATATAATATCGTTGTCAAAAGTAAGGTTTTTATGAACAAAGAAAGCTGCATGGAATGGCAGAACAGACGGTGAAAGAAATCCAAGCCAAACTTATGCAAACGGCATAGGCAGCACCCAAGGGCTGTTGTACATATTTTTCGGACAACAGCCCTTGGACATCAGCTCACAGTGCAGGTTCAGGACAGCATATTGGCATTCCTCCGCCACCGTGGAATCGGGCATATTTTCCAGCAATTCCTTTTCCGCAAAATCCCAGGTCTGCCCGGCATCCTCCGTCCGGATAAAATTCGTGTACCAGGGGTCTACGAACGGGGTTCCCACAACACCAGTTGTTTCATCAAAAAAGGAAATCTGGTCTGCTAAACGGTCGTAGCGGTTATCGAAGCTTTCCGCCGTTCCAAGCCTGCGCCACTCAGACGCGCTGTCCGGGGTTTTTGCCGGAATTTGTTTATGAACCAAAATCGTCAGCCCGTTTTCCGACTCGACCGGTTCTACCATATACAGCTGTTTTGCCTTCTCACAAAGGCGGTCGAGCAGTGCCGATTCCTCGGCGGAGGAACCGGAGGAGACTTCTGTCTGGGGCGGGGTGTCCGGTTTTGGTGTTTCGTGAATGTGTCTTTCTTTCACAGTCGCCAAATCAGAACCGCTCAATTTTCCTGTTGCGGAATTTGCCTGTGCAAACCCTGCATGTGCGTTGTTTCCATCTGCATCGAACCACCAACGATTCCCTGTGGAAAAATCCTCAATCTGGTAAGTGACTCCATTGTTGCAAAAATAATCCGATTATCCCGAAACCAGGTTATCCAGCCCGTCAAAGATTTCTTCACCCTCCAATTCCGTTTTGTCTGGCAGGATACAGATTCTGCCCCTGTATTCCTCCATCGGGACATGCAGCCAACCCTGTTCCCCGGTATCGAGGTTTTCAACCAGAATCCAATTCTCAAAATCTGTGCCAAGCGTCATGGCACGGCTTCCTTCCGGCAGCAGGAAGGTATCGTCCCCATCCTTTTCACGGTATAATTCAATACTTTTCCTGACAGAAAGAGTATGGGAATCCGCACGGTTCGGTTCGCGGATTAATTCGTAATAATCCTGCGGGATATTCCGCAATGTTCCGTTTTCAAATTTTTCCACCGCCCAAAAATAATCGTGCTGCAGAGGATAAGAATAATGCGATGAGATATAAACGTTATTTTCTCCTTCCTCTATTTTGCGGTAGGACAGAGAGAATTCCCCAACCTCATAAATTTCCTGGTTGCGGTAACCAAAAACCACAAAGCCGGACAGTGCTGCATAAGCGTAATCCGCGACGGCGAATAGGTTTGTTTTCCCATCCAGGCTCAGGGTAAATACCGGGGAATAGAGATCCCATTCCGGGTCGGGGATTTCGTATTCTGTTCCGTCAATGGACATTTTGAGACCTTTGCTGTTCCCCGTACCTTCCTGATACCAACAAATTTGTTCCGGCGTGCCATCGCCGTCCAAATCAAGCCATGCATTTTCGCCTTCATCCGCAAATTTGCGCGGCCACCATGGATAGAAACAGGATTCGGAAGCCGCATTTTCATGAAGGACATACTCAGGCAAAAAGGATACCTTGCCATCGATGTATTGGCCGAGCCAAAAGCGTTCCCCGGCAACGTCAATTCCGAACCTCTGATAAATGGTTCTTTTTTTCGTGACATGGATTTTTCCATATACAATGGGATATTCCTCGCCCGCAGGCAGACATAACATTGGGTATTGGGAAAGTACCGTCCCGTCCTCCGAGAATACGGAAAATACTTCCTCTTCCTGCCAAAGTGCCGTATCCTGGTCTTTTGCGTAACCAGTGTTGAGCACCCCGCAAATTCCTGGGTCTGCCAGGGTATCAACTAAAGTATCCTGCGGGGTATCCGGTGCGGCGGCGGACAGGGATTGCAGGGGAAGGCAGTGGCATTCGCCGCAGATTTCCAGCGCCCCTTTGTCCGGGCTATCAGAAGGAAATGTGGATTCATCCTGCGGTTCTGTCGGAAGCCAGATTGCAAGAATTTCCTCGCCATCCGGGAAACCAAGATTTTTCAGGTCTTTGGGGTCTTTTGTTATATAAACAATCGGACTGCCACATTCCAGATTGTAATCCCAGTCAAAGGAATAGGAATTCCCGTCCGTTTTCTGCACAATAACCTGCGGATATGCCTGGTCTTTGCTGATGTATACCGTGATGTTCCCTCCAACCACAGGAACGCTAAGGTAGGAGATTTCCGGGTTGTACGGTGGTGGTGGGGTTGGTGTGGCGGTTGGCTTTGGAAAAGCCGTTGGTTTCGGGGTTGGCGTGTTTGTTGGTATGGACCTGTTGGTCGGGACAGAAGATGGTGCCGGGGTGGCTGGCATCCCGGTGGTCGGTGTTACATCCGAACTTGGGGCAAGCGAAGGCGCATCCGTAGGAGTTGGGATGCCCGTGCCCGTTGAAGATGCAGCGGAATTTTCTGCTTGTCGGAAATCAGAAGTAGGCAGGGGGATATTTTCCCCTGCCGAACTTTCTGTCGGTACTATGTCTGTTGATGTCTCTTTACTACATGCAGATAATTCAAGCAATCCAATGCCAATAAGCATAATAATAAAGATTTTTTTAAATTGATTTAAAGCAATTACCTCCAGAATTGGTTTATTTTAATTTTTATAATGTTTCAATTACACAGCTATGCGGTTTTTCATTTTTTTCTTTATCGTAATTTATCCCAACGAGCAATATTTCTCCTTTGTACCCATCCAGCACCTGCGCATAATTCCGGTTCCGAATCTGCTCCACTGCAGCTTTTGCGGATTTCCCGTATTTTAGTTCCATCACCATCGCAGGTTTGTCCGTGTGCGGCAGCGGAAGGAAAATCAGGTCTGCAAATCCGTGCCCTGCCGGCATTTCCCTTATAATCTTATAATCTTTCCTTGCACTGTAGTAGGCAAGCTGTATCGCACAGGCAAGGGAATTTTCATCATTGTAAGTTAAAATTGACGCGACTTCCGTGTGCGCCAAATCAAGCGCTTTTGCAACGTTTTTCTCATTGCAAAGCAATGTATCCTCTAGCAGTTTTTCCGATGCTTTTAATATCCGCATAATCTCCGGTCAACCGCTGACCTGCATTGCGGTTTCGAATTCTTCAATGATTTCCCTGTTCGGAATAAACGCCTGCTTTTCCCTGGCATCATATGCCAGATAGCCCAGGTGGATTAACAGTGTCAGAACATCATCTTTTGTTTTGAAATTCTGCATATCGTTCTGGAAGCTGCGTGTATTGACCGGGACATGCCCGCCGCCGAACATTTGCACAATATCTGCGCGCAAGCCGTCAAAATCCATATCCATGTAGATTTTTAACGCCTCGTAGGTTTCCGTGGAAGTCCAGTAATTGGAAAAATCCCGCCGACGCATTGCTTCCACCACGGACTTTGGATTGTATATATGCTGGAATTTTTTTAACATATATCCATCGTACCAGTTGCTTGTTTCTTTGTAATTCATTTCGAACCGCTCACACAATGCCTGTACTTCCGTTTTTGTAAACCCGGTATATTCCTCAAAAACGTCCTGGTCAGTCATGGAATATTCCGTGAACATATTCAGGGCGGAGTGTACCCCATATTTCTTCACTGGTAAAATCCCTGTCATATAAGCAAGCGCCACATAAGGCTGGTCTTTTAAGAGGTTGCGCAAAAAATCCAGATATTGTTTTTGCAGCGCTTCGGATTTCTGCCGCTCCCGCATCACGCAGTCCCACTCATCAATCAGAAAAACGAATTTCCGCCCGGTTTTTGCATAAATGCGCCTTAGTGCAGCGGCAAGCCCTATATTCTGTCCTTTTATAAATTCTCCGTATGTTTCCTGGATTTCTTCCAGCACTTCCTGTTCCAAATATTCCGTGACTTCCCTGTTTTTCGCTTCAATCAAAAATTGCTGCATATTCAAAAAAATCACGTCGTATTGGTTTAAATATTCTGAAAATTCCGGGTCGTTTTCTATTT
Source organism: uncultured Lachnospiraceae bacterium (assembly GCA_910579615.1). GTDB lineage: Bacteria > Bacillota > Clostridia > Lachnospirales > Lachnospiraceae > RGIG4057. Next base: position 116,776 of record CAJTUA010000002.1, read on the forward strand.
TCAATCCCTCGAACAATTTTCGTGAATCACAGCCGCAGCTGTAATAAGCAGCAAGCATTTTTAGTGCCATGGATTTTCCGAAACGCCTCGGGCGGCTGACGCATATAAATTTTTGCTCCGTGCCCAGGCATTCATTTGTATGCGCAAGCAGCCCGGTTTTATCTACATATATTTTTGAGCGGATGGATTCCTGAAAACCACCATTTCCCGGATTTAAATAAATTCCCATATTGTCTTACCTTCCTTGTGGATATTGCAGAATCATCGCCTGCTGCAACAGCTTCATTTCAAATCGTATCTGATTTTGCATCTTCCCAGTCCTGTATCTCCAAGTCTTTAAAATCAACCCGCAAATCCGCATAAATACCCGCCGGAACACAGTCCTTAAAAGTATATTGCCGGAACGAAAAGGTATCCGCGGCCAGATGGTATACCAAAATATCTTCGGTCATTGGGTCCACAATCCAGTATTCACGGACGCCGGCATCCATGTAGAGGTTCAATTTCCTTACATAGTCATGGCTCTTATTCCCCGGGGAGGCAATTTCCACAATCCAGTCGGGCGCTCCGGTGCAGCCGCGTGCAGTAAGCTTGCCCCGGTCACAGATAATGCTTAAATCCGGTTCCACAATAGTATCTTTATTTTCGGATAATTTGACGGCAAACGGAGCAGGGTACACTTTGCAGCCCCCCTTTTTTTTGCGGATATAATTTGTAATTTCCACATGCAAAAAAGAAAGGATTTCCTGATGCAGCCGCGATGGCGCTGCAAGGTTATAAATCAGTTTGCCGTCAATTAATTCCGCTCTTGTATCTTCCGGTAATTGGTAGTAATCCTGTTCTGTAAAAAGCTTTTCCTGTGCAGATGGCATTGCAACACCTCCTTGTGGATATTGTAACACATTCCCGTGTTTTTTCACAAGAATTTTCACAAGAAAAATCTCAAACAAGAAGAATCTCAAATATCCAACTTTGGCGGCACATCCATCTCATCGGGCACGTATTTCCCGTTCTTTTTCCTTTGCCTGACACATTCCGTCAGCAGATATTCAATCTGCCCGTTCACCGAACGGAAATCGTCCTCCGCCCAGGCAGCGATGGCGTCGTACAATTTCGGGGAAAGGCGCAGCGGAACCTGTTTTTTGCTGTCCGCCATAATCAGTACAGGCTTCCGGAATTCACAATCGGCTGTGCGTCGCGGTTCCCGCACAGAACCACAAGCAGATTGGAAACCATTGCTGCCTTTCTTTCTTCGTCAAGCTTTACAACATCATTTTCATTCAGGCGCTCAAGTGCCATCTCCACCATGCCAACCGCGCCGTCCACAATCATTTTCCTTGCGTCAATGATGGCAGAAGCCTGCTGGCGCTGCAGCATGACTGCCGCGATTTCCGGTGCATATGCCAGGTAGGTAATTCTTGCCTCCACAATTTCAATTCCTGCCTCGTCCACACGTTTTTGTATTTCGCTGCGGATTTTTTTGGCAACGACTTCGCTCGAGCCGCGCAGGCTGCCTTCGTCGGCAAGTCCGTCCCCGGTCGTGTCCACGTTCGGTGCCACATCGTAAGGGTAGGTGCGTACTACATTGCGCAGGGCGGAATCGCACTGCAGGGAGAGGAATTCTTTGTAATTATCCACGTTGAACACTGCTTTTGCGGTGTCAACAATCCGCCAGGTTACGGCAATGCCAATCTCGACCGGATTCCCGAGACAGTCGTTGATTTTCTGGCGGCTGTTGTTTAAGGTCATGATTTTGAGGGACAATTTTTTCGACAGGGAATCAATGGAAACATTTGCTCCCTCTGTGCTGAGAGTTAATATGTTCTGCATGTGGGAGGAATCCCTTACATCCCCGCTCTGGTTCAGCTTTGTCTTCGCCGCCGGGTTGACTGCTGAACAAAACGGGTTCACCCAGTAAAAACCATCATCCTTCAAAGTGCCGAGATATTTGCCGAACAGCGTCAGGACAACTGCTTCCTGCGGTTTTAAAATATGCAGCCCGCAAAGTGGAATCCATGCAAAAATAAAAATGACGATGCTGGTAGCAAGCAGAAAAAAGTTTAATGGGGTTTCCTCCTTTGTGAGGCGGGAGATGGCGGTAATAAAAAGTGCAATGTCCGCAGCGTAAAGCAATAAAATCAGCAGGAGCACCCGCATTCCATGTTTTTTTCCTTCTAAAATTTTCTCACTCATAAACCCTCTCTTTCTGCCGCGTATGCGGCGGTTGCGTCCACAGGAACACACATTATGCGGCGGGGTGGGATGCCGCGGTTTTTTGTATCCATTGCCAGACCATCCGGTACAGGCGGAATCTTGGGTGTGTTCTTGTGTGCGAATTATTTTGATATCAAAATCATATCACAATAATTTGCGGGTTGCAATAAGAAAATGATTAGAATTTGCTTAGAGAAGGGAAGGGAAGGGGGGCACGTTTTATTGATGGGGGCTGGGGCGGCAATGCGGATATTGCTGTATGGATATATAAAACAGTTTTGGGAATAACATAAAAAAATGGGAAGCCAAAATACTGGCTTCCCATTTTTTTATCTATTTTCTTATCCTTAATACGACAAAATCTCATATCCGCTTTCCGTAATCAGCACCTGGATTTCCCACTGTGCGGAAGGCTTTCCGTCCGCGGTGCGCACCGTCCAACCGTCCTTTTTGTCGGTGCGGATGCGCCAGGTTCCCATGTTAATCATCGGTTCAATCGTAAACATCATGCCCGGTGCCATCACCATTCCGGTGCCGCGCCTTGCAACAAAGCTCACCCACGGGTCTTCGTGGAATTCAAGGCCAATCCCGTGCCCGCCAATCTCGCGCACAACGGAATAGCCATTCAGCTTTGCAAAATCATTGATTGCCTGTCCAACATCGCCGAGCAGCCCCCAGGGCTTTACCTGGCTTAATCCGACCTGCAGGCTCTGTTCCGTGACATTGACCAGGCGTTTTTTCTCCTCCGAAACCTCGCCGATGCAGAACATTCTGGAGGAATCGGAAAAATATCCGTTCAGGATGGTGGAGCAGTCCACGTTGACGATATCGCCGTTTTTTAACACCGCATCGGGGGATGGGATGCCGTGGCAGACCACTTCGTTGATGGAGGTACAGACGCTTTTCGGGAAACCTTCATGGTTTAAAGGGGCAGGAACCGCGTGGTATTTTGTTGTCTGTTCATAGACCCAGCGGTCAATCTCCTCCGTGGTGACCCCCTCGCTGATACGTTCCGAAACATAGTCCAGTACGGCAATGTTGACCTTCGCGCTCTCGCGGATTGCCTCAATCTGCGCCGGTGTTTTAATCAGTTTGTGGGATGGGATGGCAGCACCCGCCCTGCGCATAAACATGAGTTTATTGTCGAAAGCCTCATGGCAGTTTTTATATTTGATGCCGCTGCCGCACCAGCAGGCATCGTTTCTTCCAATTTTCAGCATGTTAACCTCCTTATGTATTCCGAAAAAATCCTTAACTAATATAGCACTTTTTACATGGGAAGACAAGGAAAAGTTTTAATGTGCTGACATTGTCATGGTGTGCAGGAGGGCTATCAAAAAACAAACTTCACCAAAATCATCGCAACGCCAAGCACGGTAAGCACAACGCCGGTCACGCGGTTTTGTTTTTCCGGTGTGGCTTTGTTGGCAAAGAGCGCGGAGCCGCGCGCGCCGGCAAGGGTTGCGAGGACGCAGACAATCAGCGCCATGGCATCTGGCTTTCCGCCGATGGCAAAGTGCGAGAGTGCCCCGGTCAATGCGGTGAAGGTCATGATAAATACACTGGTGCCAACCGCCATTTTCAGCTCGTAGCCAAGAACTCCGGTCAGGACAAAAAGGAGCATCATGCCGCCGCCTGCGCCGATGAAGCCGCAGATAAAACCAATCAGGACACCGCAGAGGATGGATTCGGTAATTTTGCGCCTCCGTGTTTTGCCTGCCTGTGCCTGTCCGGTCTGCATGACGGGCTTAACGATAAATTTGATTCCGAGAAATGTGGTCATAAATACGGAAAAACCGCCCATTGTGCTGTTTGGGACGAGTGACGCGATGCGGCTGCCAATGAGGGTGAAGACAAGGACGCTTGCGAGCATAACGAGTCCGTTTTTGATATCAAGGTGTTTATTTTTCCCGTAGGTATAAGCGCTGACGCCGGAGGCGAGCACGTCCGAGGCGAGCGCGATGCCGACGGCCTCGTAGGCATCAAAGTTCAGGAATGTAATGAGCATTGGTGAAATGACAGCTGCCGCGGAAAGCCCGGCAAGCCCTGTGCCAATCCCGGCACCGAGACCGCTGACAATGTAGACAATCATTTTTAAAAGCATGGGAAACCTCTTTTCTGCGCCTTATGGGAAAACGCGTGTAAAATTTTATGTACCTGCGTGCGGTTCCTGTTTTTGGAAGGCAGTGGAATACAGTATAACACAGGTACAGAGGGGATAAAAGAAAAAAAGCATTAAAAATCTGAGAAAAAAGAGAGGAGATTATGAAAAACCCCCACTTTTAAATTGTTCCAACCGGAACGTGGGGGTTTTGTTTCATACATTTTTGGGTTTGGCAGAATAGTGGAAAAAATTCTTACTCCATATACGCTTTGTGGTATACTTTCTTCCCCTTGCGCAGACGGATTCCTGCCTTCAACTGTTCTTCGGTGAATTTCACATCAATGGATTCCACCTTGTTATCATCCGCAAATACACCGCCCTGCTGGATAAGGCGTCTCGCTTCGCTGCGGCTCACGGCAAGATGGCAGGCATCCATAAGGTCTAAAATGCCGATGGCACCCCCGGTCAGCTGCGCTGGTGTAATTTGTGTGGACGGCATGTTGGAATCGTCGCCGCCGCCCGCAAAGAGCGCGTGGGAGGCTTCCTTTGCCTTTGCGGCTTCCTCCTCGCCGTGTACAAGCTTTGTCAATTCGTATGCGAGGATTTCCTTCGCCTCGTTTAACTGGCTGCCCTCCCAGGCATCCATCGCGTCAATCTGCTCAAGCGGAAGGAACGTGAGCATGCGGATGCATTTGAGCACGTCGGCATCCGAGACATTGCGCCAATACTGGAAAAATTCGAACGGACTGGTTTTTGCCGCATCAAGCCATACCGCGCCCTTTGCGGTTTTGCCCATTTTTTTGCCCTCGGAATTCATCAGCAGGGTGATGGTCATCGCGTAGGCATCCTTGCCGAGCTTGCGCCGGATAAGTTCGGTGCCGCCAAGCATGTTCGACCATTGGTCATCCCCGCCGAACTGCATATTGCAGCCGTAATGCTGATAGAGATGATAAAAGTCGTAGGACTGCATAATCATGTAGTTGAATTCGAGGAAGGAAAGCCCCTTCTCCATGCGCTGTTTGTAGCATTCGGCGCGCAGCATGTTGTTGACGGAAAAGCATGCGCCGACCTCGCGCAGCAGGTCGATATAATTTAGGCTTAACAGCCAGTCGGCATTGTTTACCATGATGGCCTTGTCCTCACCGAATTCGATGAAACGCTCCATCTGTTTTTTGAAGCAGTCGCAGTTGTGCTGGATTGTCTCCGGCGTCATCATGGAGCGCATGTCGGAGCGCCCGGACGGGTCGCCGATGTATCCGGTGCCGCCGCCGATAAGCACGACGGGCTTATTGCCCGCCATCTGCAGACGCTTCATCAGGCAGAGCGCCATGAAATGGCCGACGTGCAGGGAATCCGCTGTCGGGTCAAAGCCGATGTAAAAAGTCGCCTTGCCGTGGTTGATGAGTTCTTTGATTTCGTTTTCGTCCGTCACCTGCGCGATTAAGCCGCGGGCGACGAGTTCGTCATAAATTGTCATAATAATCCTCCATGACGGAGCGTTTTTTTGTGCAGGCACGCGAACCGGATATCAGATTTGGTTCTGCGATTCAAATTTGTGGCTCCATCACAAATTTGTGCGCGGGGAATAAGCTGCCGGGCTTATTTCTCACGCGGACCTCCAGATTTTAAAGGGTTGTTTGAAAAGGAACCCTTCCATATTTTGTTTTGGTGTGCGCAAAGCAGGTCTGCGCGCAAAGATGGAATCTCTATTATTTTACCAGTGAATGGCAAGATTGCAAGTGTTTTTTTGTTTGTGCCGTATTTTTTTCATCCATTTTGTAGTTTTTTCCGTGAAGGAGGGCGGTTTTACATATATTGGATGGGATTTGGCTTCGGCAGGGGCATCTTTGGAGGCATCCGCATTATCTGGTCTGCCTGTGCGAGGAGTTCTTCCCTGTTATTTTTTTCCGGATATTCTATGACATAATCAAGCAATTCGGCGAGAATCCTGCCGATTTCCCTGCCCGGCTTTACGCCCAGCGCAATCAGGTCGGAGCCGTTGACTGCAAGGTCTTTTAGGCAGACACATTGCTTTTCGGAAAGAATCTTCTCCGCCATCCGGCGCGCTTCGTCAAGCTGGCGCAGCTTGTCCGGCAGCAGGGCAGGATTCTGTGCGTTTAAGTCCGCTTCCTGAAGCAGAAATAAAAGCGGGAGATACTCCGCGCCGATGCGGCTGATTGCGCGGCGCACGGTGCGCGCCCTTACGGATTTCCCGGAATCGGCATAGCGCGTATCATGCATTCCGACCAGGTGTGAAACAGCCCGGATGGTGTCATTGTCGAATTTTAGACGGCGCAGGATTTTTTCGGCGAGGTCGGCGCCGTGGCAGTCGTGCCCATAAAAATGTGCCCTGCCGTCGGAATCGGTGGATTTTGTTTCGGGTTTTGCGCAATCGTGCAGAAGGATGGCATAGCGGAGTACGGTCTGGTCTTTTTTGGAGAGGGAAGCGAGGGTGTGGTCAGAATCCGCCAAGGACGGAAGGGGCGGGTTCGCATCTGCTCCGGTTTTTGCTGTATTCGTGCGCGCCGCGATATACGAGAGCGCATGGATGGTATGCATCCCGACATCATAGATATGGTGCGGATTTTCCTGTGTCGTGGCTAACATCCGGTCAAACTCCGGCAAAAATACGGCAGTCAGCCTGGTTTCCTGCGCGGTAAGAAGCCGCTCGGGATGCTCAGAGAGAAGGAGCTTGGTCAGCTCCACGCGGATGCGCTCGGCGCTGATACGGGAAAGCTCCTCCGCGTGGGAGGCGATTGCCGCTAAGGTATCCGGTGCAATCGCAAAATCAAGCTGTGCGCAAAAACGCACCGCGCGCATGATGCGCAGCGCATCCTCGTCAAAGCGCTCATTTGCGTCACCGACACAGCGGATAACTCGGTTTTGCATGTCCTTTATGCCGCCAAAAAGGTCAATCACGCCCTCTTTGTCATTGTAAGCCATCGCGTTGATGGTAAAGTCGCGTCTTTGTAAATCGAGGGAGAGCAAAGGGGTAAATTCCACTTGTTTTGGGTGGCGCGCGTCCTCGTATTCGCCATCAATGCGGTAGGTTGTCACCTCAAAGCCCTCGTGGTCAAGCATGATGGTTACAGTTCCGTGTGCAATGCCGGTATCAACCGTGTGGGCAAAGAGCGCCTTGACTTCCTCCGGTTTTGCCGAGGTGGTGATATCCCAGTCCTCCGGGATTCGGCCAAGCAGGCTGTCGCGCACACAGCCGCCGACAGCGTAGGCTTCGTGGCCTGCCGCCTGCAGGGTGCGGATGATGGTATTTACTTTGTCGGGTAAAAAAATAGTTTTCATGAATTGCCTCCGTTGTGAGATTGCGAGTTGGTATGTCGTTTATTGTTATAAGGTTTTTTGTTTATTTAATTCCACCATGATTTTTATAGATGTATCATACCATAAAAATCAGTTTATTGGAACATGTTTTAAAAATAATGGGGAAACTTTGTTCGGGGAGTTTGGCAGCAGAATTATTTTCGTGAAAGGTGAAGCGAAGTTCATAATAAGGATGAAATGCCGCTAGTCTGGTGAAAAATATTGCTATTGATTGCGAAATCTTTTTGCTGACAGATTATAATATATAGTTTATTATGAATTTAAGAGTCAAAGGATGTTTTTAGAAATTTCCGAGACTTTTCGTTCACTTCATGAAGGACAAGCATCTGGTGGGTGGCACATGTTGGCAAATGTTTTTTCGCTGTTGTATAATACTGGCGAAAAAGAGTTTTCTTGGTTATAATTCCAAGAGAAAGAGAGGCATTATGTTGAGAAAGCAAAGAAAACTTTTTGCACTGATTTTGGTGGTGGCTTTACAGGTGGCGGGCATGGCATCCATCAGCACAAGTGCGGCACAGCAGGGAAAGGCAGTGGAGGAATATATTATTTCTGTGATTCCTTCATATTTGAAAGCTTATGGGTTTGATTTGGATGGGATTTCATACAGCAATCCATATCCTGTTTTGAATGCCGAGAATGATGCAACTATGTATTTTTTCAAAAGAGAGAATAGCATAATCGCTAAAATGCTTGTAATAAAGAAGGGGAATTCCTATTCTTCAAGGTTTGATACTTCGGTTGACTTCTTTAATGAGTTATATTACAATAACATTTCTTTTGCACTAACAGCATCCGAAGACGAGGTTTGTATTGTTTGTGAAAAAGGTCTTGATTTTTTGGAGACAAAGAGGTATAATATAAATGTAATATCAGAAATTTCGGAGGAAGCGTCTCCTCTTGCATTCGAAAATGAATTGTTTTTTGGTTCGCAGGCACGAATGAATCCTGAGATTGTATCCCTAAGTGGAGTCCGTTCGATGGGTGGGAATAATGCTTCAGGGATATGTTGGGCGATTAGCGTGGCAATGATGGTAAATTACAAAAAGGGTACCGCCTATACAGGAAGTGATATTGTGAGCCAATGCTCAAATTCGAGCTATGTCAAATTACCAGGTTACGGGAATCCAAGTGGGACAATAGAGTGGGTTCGGGCTGCTTATTCGCTGAATCAAATCCAAATCAATGACAATGCAGGAGGGCTTGCATACGGCAGACTTTATTATCTCTTGTCCAACGATAAGCCAGTCCATATGGATTTCTATAGAAAGAGTAATGGAACGGCAGTAGGGCACGCGGTGGTCTTGTGTGGAACTTATTGGGATGGCAATACATTAGTGTACACATTTTGTGATCCTAATTATGCGGATGATAAGGTTGCAGTATCACAGGATAAAGCAGCATATGATGATGCCACAAAAGTAAAATTTGTGACAAAAACCGGAACGGAATATAATGAATGCACGCACGCATATTACTATTAGTTAATTGTTTTGAAAGGAGGGGCATGTGAAAAAAAAACAATTTTTTGACATTGGCAAAGCTATTATCCGTTTCAGGATGATTCCTGTATGTTTATTTGCCGTTGTGATGCTTACGATTTTTATCAAAAATGTTGGCAATGGACAAATAATTGCGGATAATCTGACGGACGAAGAAAATTTAAATCCGGAGGCAACCCCATGCCCGGGGCAGGGAAGCCCGATTACGCCGATGATTTGCATTGATGGGAACAAGATATATATAGGACCAAAAGAAGTACCTCTCTGGTATGCGGAAAAGATGGGATACTTAGATAAAGTGGCGCAGGCGGAATATCTGGGAGAGACAACGGAGCCAGTGCCGGATTCCGAAGAACCATCGGAAGAACTGCAGACAAATTGTCTGCCGACCGGATATCAGGTATATCATTTGGTGACGGAGGAGGAGAATAGTTATTTTGTCTATAGCGAAGAGGATTCTCATTTTATTTATATGGAGAATTGGGAAAATTACTGCTATTGATGGATGATAAAAGGGGCTGTCGCGCGAAGATTCGTGCGACAGCCCCTTGTTTTGTGTGCAGGAGCGTGAATAAAATCTAACAAGGATTACCCAATCAACACATTTTTTCCGTCAAACGCAAAGCCGTACTTGCGGATGCGCCCTGCCGGGATACCCTTTGCGATAAGGATGGCCGCGGTATTTTTCTTCCTTCCAAATGTTTAAGCCGGAAAACAGTTCCCCCTGCCCGGCATATTTCACGGAAAAGAAACGCTCCGTCATGCTCATCGTCAGGGTTTTGCCGAAACGTCTTGGCCGGGTAATCAATGTCACGCTGTCTGCATTTTCCCACCATTCGCGGATAAAATTGGTTTTGTCTATATAAAAGCAATTTTTTGAGATAAGTGCTTCGAAATCCTGTATTCCAATCGCGACGGTTCTTGGCATAGTACAGTCCTCCTGTCTTTTCATAATCATATCATGTCCTCACGCACATCATACCACAAAAGCGGTTTTGTTGAAACATATTTTTTGAAAAAAATAACAGGACGGACGGTTTGATTTTTTTCCTGGCATATGCTGTCCGCATCCCGCATAGAATGAAAGGAACCCTGTGAAACCAAGATGTTCTGCCGGGGCGAAATAATTTGAATGTGTGGAGGGATAAGGTGGAAGACAGGTCAGGTGAGATCATCAGTCAATATGATATAAAAGTCTGCCGCTCCTATCGTGCCAGGGGCGGGATGATATTGGAAACGAACAGGGGACTTAAGTTTTTTGGTCCCTGCCCGGTAAGCGAGAGGCGGCTGGAGTTTGAGGATACGGTAAAACAGCAGATGAGGGAGCATGGCTACCCAAACACGGACTGTTTTGTAAGGAATTGTGAGCAGAAGCTTTCAAGCAGCAATAATATCGGGGAGCGCTACAGCATCCGCGATTGGTTCTCGATGGAGGAATGCTCCTTGCGGCAGGAGGGCAGCATCATGGCTGCTGCAAGGAATCTGGCGCTTTTGCATCAGGCAATGTCGGGAATTAAAACGCAGGAGGGGGAAAATTATCTGTCCGAGGATGTCCAGAAGGTTTTTGAGAAGCGCAACCGTGAATTAAAGCATGTGAAAAGCTTTTTGGTGAAACGGAAAAATAAATCACCGTTTGAGGTAAAATATCTCAATTGCTGCGGCGAATTTTATGAGGAGGCAGTGGAGGCGGCAAAAGAATTGGAGGAGCTTGACTGGAGGGCGCTGTTTGAGGAAAATGTGGCGTGCGGCAATGTGGTGCACGGCAATTACACATACCACAATATTTTAATGGGCGGGGGGGCGCGCCAACAGGGCGAACGCGGGCACGATGCGAATGCGATTGCAACCGTAAATTTTGAGAAGGCAGTTTTTGGGATTCAGGTGTGCGATTTGTACCAGTATATCCGGAAGGTCATGGAAAAAAATAATTGGCAGTATACGATTGGCGCGAGAATCCTTGACGCTTATGAGGAGGTCCGCGCGCTCTCGCAGCGTGAGCATAGATTGCTGGTGGTACTGCTTGCCTACCCGGAAAAATTCTGGAAAATCACGAATTATTATTATAATTCCAGAAAGTCCCTCATACCCCAAAAAAACATGGAAAAGCTGGAAATGCTGCTGTTGCAGCAGAAACCCAAAAAAGAATTTTTACAGAAGCTTTGTCATTTTTAGTGAACTATGGTATACTGGTGTGTAAAGTAATATGCAAACACATCATAAAAAACGAGGAGAGATTTTGAATGGACAATAAAAACCTAAAAAGAAAATCTGTGCGTGCGGGCGGATCGTCGAAGGGGGCGGTCCTGTTCGTTCTGTTTCTGGCAGCAATCATGATTTTGACGGTTGCTGCTTTTCGTGTTGCCGCAGATGGCAAAAAACCAGTGAATACCCATACGCCGACCGCAACGCCCGTGCCGACGAAGGCGGCGGATATCCGGGATACAAAGCGTGTCACGGCAATCATGGAACGGGTGGATATGGAAACGAAAACCTTACAGCTTTACAGTGTGCAGGACCAGGCGGTTCTGTGGCTTTCCTACGAGAGCCGGACGAATATTGTGGACAAGTATGGGCTTGTGATTGTGGCAGGGCAGCTTTCGCCGGGGGATATTCTGGAAGTGGAATACGAGACGCAGGGCAGTATGGCGGTTTCCGTTGCGGTCTCGGACGACGTATGGGAACACCCGTATCAGACAGGGCTTACCGTCGGTACCGAAAGGCAGATGCTGACGGCAGGGGGGCGGAATTTTATTTATTCGGACGCGCTGCATATCTACAGCAACGGCGTGGAGGAGGAGCTTTCGTATATTTTAAAGGAGGACAGCATCACGCTGCGCGGGATTGGGAGTGAGGTGTACGTGATTTTGCTCGAACGCGGACATGGCTACCTCACGCTTAAGGAAGAACAGGATTATGTTGGCGGGAGCATTCTTGCCAACAATCAGTACATTTCACAGATAACGGATGATTTCATGCTGACTTTAAAAGAGGGCACATACGACATCACGGTGGAAAATGATGACCTCAGGGCAACGATTCCGGTAACGATTGCAAGGGACCAGACGACAGTGCTTGATTTGACGGAATATGTCAGGGTGCCGGATCCGGTTGGCCAGGTGACGTTTAAGATACAGCCGGCAGGCGCGGTTTTGTGGATTAATGATGAGAACAGGTTTTACGGGGAGCCAGTGAAGCTTGCCTACGGGGTCTATAAAATCCGGGTCGAATCCGGCGGTTATGTTCCGTATGAGGGGCTGCTTCGCGTGGAGGGCGCAGCCTCGGAGCTGGCGATTTCACTGCCGGAAGCTCCGGTTGCCACCCCAACCTTAGCAGGGGAATTGACCCCGACACCGACCCCGGCAGACGGAACAGGCACGGGAAATGATGGGAGCGGGGGAAATGTCGGCGGCGGCACATCTCCGGGGGATTCGCAGGACAATACATCCGAGCAGAACCCAAATGGGGATGGTTCCTATCCGGTGGACGAGGAACACCATATCATTATTTATTCGGATGACGAGGTCGAAATTTATCTGGACGGCGACTATATGGGCGTGACGGAGGACGGAAAGGCGGAATTTGAGAAATTCATCGGAACATTTGAGCTGGAGCTTGTGCTCGGCGAGGAATCGAAGAGCTATATCATCCAGGTGGACGATGACGGCGAAGACTTCATATTCCGTCGGTATTTCGAATAATGGAACTCAAAAAACAGTATACGCCCGGACAGCGCCCCCGAGGAATTTTTCGGAGAGAAGCGGAGAAAAATTCCTCTGCCATTGAATGGGTGCGGGGAGGGCGTATACGGAACTCAAAATAGGAGAAAGCAATGGAATATCAATATTTGTTGTTTGATTTGGATGGAACACTGACCGACCCGAAAGAGGGAATTACAAGATGCTTCCAGTATGCGCTTGAGAGTTTCGGGATTCATGCGCCAGAAGCGGATAAGCTGACCTGGGTGATTGGACCGCCGCTTGTGGACAGCTTTATGGAGGGCTACGGTTTTACATTGGAGCAGGCAAAACAGGGAACGGCGAAGTACCGGGAGCGCTATACGCCGATTGGATGGAAGGAAAACGAGGCATATCCGGGGATTGCACAGGCGCTTCGGACGCTTAAGGAAGCAGGTTTTATCCTGGCGACAGCAACCTCGAAGCCGGAGGATATGGCGAGGAAGATATTGGAGCATTTTGGCCTGTTGGAATATTTTTCCTTTGTCGGCGGGGCATCTCTGGATTTGTCGCGCTGCGGGAAAGCGGATGTGATACGGTATACATTGGATAATCTTGGGGTAAAAGACTGCGGAAAGGTTTTGATGGTCGGTGACCGCAAATATGATGTAGAGGGCGCAAAGGAGTTCGGGATACCGTGCCTTGGGGTGCTCTATGGCTACGGGGACCGGGAGGAATTGACGCAGGCGGGGGCAGCTGCGCTTGTGGAGGATACGGAGGAGCTTTGTGCATGGTGTATGGCGCACCGGGCAGGGGGGTTGTAAAATAAACAATATACTCCATTTCTGACCGGATGGGGTACGGGAATACATTAAGGAGGAAAAAACATGCTAGGACCATTATTGAAGGATGTTTGTGCTACGGATTCTATGGAAGCAGAAATTTTGCTGGAAGGGACTTCATGCAGCACGGGGATGTTTAAAAAATACGGGAGGGGGGCAAAACAGCCGGAGAAGCTTTTGGGGGATGCGCTCTGGCAGCGTACAGGGAAATCCATGGAAAAATTTCAGGTTTTTCTGGAGCAGGATGAGTATTGGCTGGGGAGTGGCCGCGCTGAAATACAAAGCTCTTTGCGGAAGGGGGATATTGCCGGCGCAGAGGAAGCCCTGTGTGCCTATGAGAAGACAGAAGGAACAGACAGACCGCAACACCGCCAGTTCATTTGCCTGCAGCGCGCGGAGCTTTACCGGCGCGAGGAGAAACCCCATGAAGAACAGATGTCCATTGTGCGGGAAGGCTTGGCTTATACAATCCACTGCCCCCTTTTGCCGGAAATTCTGAAAACGCACCGTTTTGGTATGCTTGAATTGCTTTTGTTGGAGCGGTATGCTTTTCTTTTGGAACAGGAAATGATGGAAGAAGCAGTGCGTTGGTATGTGGAATTGGAAGTTTACCTGACACTGACGCAAGGGGAGGGTATGGAGATTGACCATGCAGACCAATATCGCCTGTTGCCGCCGGTACTCTACCATCACGCAGTTTGGGCGGTGAAAGTGGGATTTTTTAAACAGGCGTTGGGGATGCTGACGGATGGACTCCGGATGCTTAGTGAACGCCACGCTTTTCTTGCACTTTTTATCCGGATGGAGGAGCTAAAGCTTGAGATATTGCCGGAGCTCGGAATGGAGGTTCCGGCGTGGGAAGCGGAATGTCTGAGGTTATTGAAAGAAATGGTGCAAAAGTGCAATCCTGCGTGGATGGAGAACATATACCCGGATTACCCGGAATTGTCATTGTACTGTGTCAATGATGCCCTGCGGGAGCGGCGGTTGGCATGGGGCAAAACCATAAAAGATATCGCAGGAGAGTTTGACACGCGCACAATCAAGGCGGTTGAGAGCGGGAAACGAATGCCGCAGACAGCTACAAAAAATGCGCTGTTTCAGGAGTTTCGGCTTTCTACATACAAATATGGGGGGAGTATGGTTACAAGGCGCTATTCGGACTTTCGGGAGAGTGCAAAGATGATGAAACATAATTACAGAAAAGAGTATGAACAGGCGGAGCAGATTTATAAGAAGTTGATAAAAGGATTGAAGAAAGAGGAAGTGATAAATGCGCAATTTACAGATTACTGGGATATCCGGCTGCGCTATGGAAAAAATCAAATAGAAAGAGAACAATACCGGAAGGAACTGTGGGAATTGCTGGAGAGGACCCTGCCAAAGCACAAAGAGATAAAGGTGGATTGTGTCTTGACGGAGTATGAGCGGGATATTTTGGAAGCGTTGGCCTGGACGGTAAATCTCAAGGATGAGGATATTGTATATGTAGAAGAAATACTTGATACGCAGTATCGGAAGTTTCAGGACGATGGTGCGTTGGTTTGCTTTTTCCCGGAATATTATGCAACACTCGCCTATTGCTTGGGACGGATAGCAAGGCTTAGGCGGGATTATGAAAAAGCAGAAAATATACTTGATGATATGCTGGGGCAGCTTTACTTTCTGCAGAATGACTTTCGCTTGGAAAGTCTTTTTATCCAACGCTTCCAATTACATAACGATATAAGAGAAGCGCAGGGGTTGTCCCCTGCGCAGGATGGTGATGAATTTTTTCAGGATATACGGTACGCATATGCAATCAATAAATTGTATTTGCGTGATATTGTTGGTATGGATTATATTGAAAAATTTATTGAAAAGAATTTCAAAAACAAAAACGCTATTTGTGATTTGTTTTAAAATCTATTCCATGGGAATTGTTTCCATCGGAAAAGGTCTTTCATCATCTTCATCACCACAGACCGAGTATTCCGAAGGCATTCCCGGTTTTGGCAGCTCCGGTACAACTGCTGTTATGGAAATGGTAACAGCCAGAGAAGCGGCAAGGCATTTTGTGTACTTTTTTAAACTTTGTAAGATTTTCATATGGATTTGTCCTCCAGTCTTTGATTTTTTTATACCGGGGCAAGGCTGCCCTGTATGAAAAGTACTATACAAAGAAGGGATTTCCTTGTCAAGCAAAAATGGGTACCTAAATTTAAAAAAATTAGGTACCCATTTTTGCTTGCACTGAAATGAGGATGTGATATAATGGGCATAGGTTGTAAGATGTATCCAGAAAATGGAATATGGGTATGGTATCTTGGTGCTATACTTTGGTTTTGTGATTTGGACATTGGGCAACCAATCATTGTACTTTTCGTAGGGAGCTGCAGCACCTGAGAAAAAAGTAGGGGATTCTCTGTATGTCTGTATGGAACGAATTCCTGATATGGAAACTAGTTAACCTATTGAATGAACAAAACTCAGTACCAATTGGAAAGATAGTACGGAAAAGACTTTGTTGTACTTCTGGAAATTGGGAAAAAATAATCTCTCGGAATCCTGAGTGATTATATCCAGCACGGCTGGTAAGGAACATTGAAAAGTGAATATTATCCGAAATGAATAAAAATAAGCATGAGAAACAAACATAACTGTCGCTATGCCTTAAAAAGGTGTATAATAATCATAGGATTATGCCACTTCTAAAATCAACTTTCGCAGGGCTGATTCAAAGGGCAGATCCCATGCATCAAGATGTTGCAGCATCATGATGCTATAGAGGCGGCAGTACCACATCTTAGTAGAGCGGTGTCTGCCGTTTTCTAATAGGAAATCATATTTCTCACGTTTATTGGAACGTTCTGCAGAAGTTCTTGCATTAAATTCCGTTTTCCATTCGTCACTGTCACGCGGTGGTATGTTGATTCATCTGGGATTGTCCTTTGTGGCAAGGTGGACGGTTCTTCCGTACTTGGAATCAGAGCAGGGATGCCCGCAGGAGCAGCCGTATTTTCTGTTTGCGAGGGGACAGCGGTATTTGATTCTGTTTTTAGCAGGTTCGGAACCATCATGATTCATTCGACGAACTTCTTTGCAGACAGGAACCCCATCCGATGTCGCAATCAGGCTAGGAAAGTAGCGGCCACAGGAACAGTCATTGATTCCTTTGGAGGCACAACCACAACCCCGGTGCTTTCGTTCTCTTGCAGAAGTAACAAAAGGGATACCGTCACTGGCAAGAGCCAGCGAACCAGGATGAATAAGCTGTTTCGAAACAGACTACCGAAGGAATTCCTGATGAAAAAGGTCAAACAGGGAACCATAAGGCTGTCTAGAAATGGGGAAAGAAGTATTTTCCAGTTCCTGTAAGAGTTGCTCGACAGAGATTTTTTCAACAGATTTTGCTTTGGTCCCTTTTGCAGAAGGCTTTTTAACAGAAGCCTTAATGGGATGGATATGGGGGGACAGGTTATCTTCATCAGAATCCCAGAGACGGTTCAAAAAATCATAGAAAGTGCCAACACCGGGGGTATCACCGAATTCAAAACCGCTGAGAACCGCATAAAGGGGGTTAATCTTTAGTTGTGCCGCCCACTCTGTCAGGGAAGTAACTTTAAAATCCAGGGACAGCAGATAAAAACGGTGCATGCAGAAAGGGGTTCTTGGCTTAGGACCAAAGACGGAATATCTGTTTCTTAGTTTTTCGTTGGTATAGGAAAGGTCAAGATTCCAAAAACGGTCAATGATGTCCATATAGAGCGTGCAATGGAATCGGGGTTAGGGTAATATTTACGAAGATTTTCAACAACAAAGTTTTGGTAGTCGGAATGACTGCCACAGTTAACAGGTAACAAATAAAACCGCCTACAATCGAAAAATATGTCTTATAAATAATGGCGCGAAGCGCCGCATTTTTCGATGGATTTGTCAAGTGTTTTTGACAAAAAAGTGGGGGATTTTATAAAAAAGGAATCTGAAAGCCTTATATTTACTGGCTTCAAGATTCCGAGAGATTATGAGAATACAATGGATGAATTTAAAAAAGAGAAAATAAAGGTTGTCATCAGTAAAACAGAAATACGGCGTATGTAGGTGCGGAATAAGGGGCTTGTAAAAATCGATACGGATGTTCTCTGCATCGACAGTACAAGCATCAAAGTCCACCCCGATGCTGCTGGAAACCGAAACGATGTCCCGGAAGGTCGAAAATTGATAGGTACAATTTGTTTTGAGGATAATCATTTTCTCCTGATGGACAGGGCATATGAAGATGACAAGCCCCGTGCTTTCGCTACAAAACAGGGGTTTATTCCAGTTATTCTACCAAAGAAAAAACGGAGAGAGCCATGGGATTATGACAGAGAACTTTATAAGTGTCGCAACGAAGTGGAACGCTATTTTTAAGGTTAAAACGTTTCCGGAAAGTTTTTACCCGTTATGATAAGCTTAGTTCTGTTTCCCTTTCCGTGATTATGCTTGCCATGATTTTTGATGCTATTTTTATGTGAACAAGCTCTAAAAACTTAAAACATTTTGGGGATCACCACCAAAGGTTAGGAGGGTAAATGAAAAGTTTAAAACTATGGTCTGCAATGCTTGCAGCCGCATTAATCGTAACTACACCTACAGTAAACACTCTTGCTGCTGATGGCTTCTACACGGAGGGCAGCCCTGAACTAAGTTCCATTTCTGGAAATGTCGTGGCAATTTCAGTAGAAAACACAAATATTGCCATTGACACAGTAGGTGCTTCTGTATTTTTGGAAGTGACTGGAACATTGGACACAGGAGAAATCATAGATTTAACCGATTACGTAGACTACACAAGCAACGACACAAATATCGTATTTCCATACCGCAGTAGAATCTTAGCAAAAGGAGTTGGCGAAACAAATGTAACTATTTCGTATGAAGATTTAGAAATTAGTCTTGATGTATCTGTACAAGCACCAATGGTAATTCCTGATAACATTCCTGCTCCATTGGCAAGCAATGTTGATATTTCCATTGCTTCTGGTATGGTATTCTGCACATGGATGCCTCGTAAAGTTGTAAAGAGTTGGGTTGACAGTAATGACAAGACATACCAAGAATATTATCCAGGCACGAATTATACTGGTGTATTGTACACTCAAAATGATTGGAATACAAAAGAAGAATTTTTAGCCGGGCTGTCGGATGATTCGTTTTATGTGCCATTGCAAAGACCAAATATGTCTAAAGAATTTACGCAACCAAAATACGGAAATGATTGCTCAGGTTTTTTATCTCGTGCATGGAAGCTTAGTTCGAGACATACTACAAAATCCTTTAAAGACGGAATTGCCAACGGAACTTTTGAAAAGGTTGGTGGATATAATGTCGAAGATGCATTCACCAATGATGTAACAAGGACAAGATTAATGGAACACCTACTCAGGTCTTATCCATTTTTGCAACAGGGTGATGCTGTTGTTCACCGCAATAATGGAGATACAAAAGGGCACACGTTTATGATTTACATAAATGATTCTGCTAACAAACAAGTTTATGCTTTTGAACAAACAAATCCAAAAGCGGAACTAACTGTTTGGAGCTATACTGACTTAGCAACCCACCTTTATCTTCCGTTCAGAAAAAAATAATATAATTTCCTAAATAAAAAAATTCCCCAAAATAATCAGCAAACTTGATTATTTTGGGGAAATTACTGCTTTGTATACAGTACACTTTTACAATGGTATTGACATTTTTTCAGAGATAATATAGAATTAAAATGCATCCTATTACAACTTTGATATAAGGAGATCCTACTATCATGAAAAAAACTACATTTTTATCTTTTTTACTTTTTTTACTCCTGACTGCCTGTGGACAAAAACAATCCCAGATGCCGTCCGCAATTATGGCTTCCCAGCTACCCATCATGAATGAAACCAACCCACAACCAACTGTAAAGATTACCACACCGCCTGCAACTTCTGAGACAGCGACACCATCCTTGAGCCAGGAGGGTTCGGTTGCTTCAAGCATAAACAGCCAAATTGAAACAGAATGCGTTGCCATCATTTTGCGCCGCCAGTTCGTATTTTCCTGTAACCTGCCCCAAAATTGGGATTACAGCATCTACCCGCAATATTCCAAAGACTATTATGAATACACTGGAGAAAGGGATGAATCGATGTATGTATATTTTTTCTACAGTGAGACTGACCCTGCCGCATGTATTTCCCTGATGCATGAAAGCATATCATCGGAAGGAGCAAAAGGTTATACCTTTGCTGATGGCGTCACCGGGCTGCGCAAGGTGATTGACGATAAAGACGTTTACGAAGAATTCCTCTACCATCCCGTAAGCGGATACCGCATAACTCTCTCCACTTCAAAGGCAGATTATCTGGCACATGAGGGAGAATTGCGCACGTTTCTGGACAGTGTTGCATTTGGTGCGGACCGGATTTCCATCAATGCCTCAAAGGATAATGACAAGCCATACCATCTGCATCTTCAGAATGAATATTTGCAGGCGGAAATGACCATCAAACGGGATATCGCATCAAAAGCAGTATGGGAACTTGAGAACGCCAGCTTTGTCTTTCGCAGACTCGAACTCTCCCCGGACGGATCGGATACAAAATTATTTCTTATCCCTGACAATTTCCTGTTTGAAAAAGATTCCCGAACCTGGGAACGGTGCAAATTAGAATCTGGCATAACCGCATACCGCGCGCCTTTTGAGGAAGATGGGCAAAGCGGCATGGAATATAAACTGCTGCGCCTTGGCTGTACCATCAAGATATATAATGAAGAAACAGAACAAATACGAGAACTTTTAAATTCTATTGTCATCCGGTAAACAAGGCGTTTGTAATTGATATCAGGAGGAAGAATGATGGGAAAGCGATGTTTCATCTCGGAAATCATTTTCCTCCTTTTTCTGTGCTGTAGTTGCGGCAAGGCGGGGGAAAAGGAACGGGGAAATTGCGTTTACCGTAGATGAGGATGTTTATTTGGAAGGGTTTTATGAAATGCTGGACGGGAAGAAGGATGGAGGAATATATCCGTGGCACCGAGCGCAGGCTGAGGATTTATTTTGGGGAGTAGTGATTTTGGGGTGACAGAAAAAATGAAGGGATAGGTAGTGTCAAACGGATTATGAAAAAATCGAACCCCTTTCCTTGGTTGCGGTCGATTATATTTTACTTACGGAAACCCCGTCAAGGCTGAATTTAATGGGCTTTCAGCCTGGCCTTGACAGGGTTCCCGACGTAAAATTTTGGTCGCCCAAGCCAAAGAAAGGGGAGGTAAAGGCTTTTAGCCTCTGAAACCACTGAATTTACTGGGGTTGAGCCAATTTTGGGAATATAAAGTTGACACTACCAAGAAATTACAGTTGGTAAACGGTACGTGGGGAGACAATGTAACAGCTATGATTGAAATCGAGAATATAGGTAATCCGAAGCTATATTCGGACATATCAAACATAATGAAGCTTCAATATGTGGGAAAGGATATATTTTAGTCGGGATGAAGCGGCGGGGATGGATTCAGGGGGAATGTGGTGTATCAGACTGATTTGATACGTGCAATGTAGAGTGATAAGAGACAAAAAGAAGAAACAGGTAACCAAATCAAGTATCCAGACTAAAAATGATTTCACAATTTTTTGCTTGCATTGAGATTGAAATGTGGTATAATATGTACAGATGGTAAGAGATACCAAGTGGGTTTTCAAAAGAAAGGGTATCCTTCCTCCAATGGAGATGGGGGATATAAAACTACATATTAGCAAATGGAAATAACTCTACAGGAGAAGGAAATGATTTATAAAACCTCATTTACTGTTCTTATATTATTATTACTTTTCAACTTTTGTGGATGTGGCAATCTAAAAATGCAAAGAAATGAAACGGAGTATAAAGAGTCGGACAGACTGTCTGCGCCAATCTCTGACTCCGGGGCGTTAATGGAAAAGGATATTCTGGATGCCTTTTTGTTGCAAAGCGGGGATTCCGGCGCGGACTGGGAAATTTCCATGATGAAGGAAACAAAAAATATCATCGCTGCATTCCTTGTTCCAAAAGGTATGCCACAGGCATTTGCCGGGGACAGCGTGCAAATAAATGCGGATATGACAAAGGAACAATATCTGGTTTTTTATAATACGTCGGAAAAGGAATTTTCCTGCCTGCCTCTGAAGGAAAGAGGAATTTCACAATTATGCTTTTATGAGGAGGATGGGAAGCTTTATATCGGCATAATATATGAACTTTCCTTTGCCGGATGGGAAGAATATTCCATGAAGTGGTTGTGCTATGAGAACGGCATAATAAAAAGACTCTGGAATAAAACGGAAGGTGGAGATTCCTATCATTATTGGAAAAACCGTAAGCCGGTTTTTGCCGGGGATGGTACGATTTCAATTTTTCTGAGAAACAGCCCGGCGGGAACCTTTGAAGCGCTTATGCAAAACTGCGAGCTTATGGCGACGGAACATTATAGCGACTATGTTCAGGAATATCAGTGGGTAAAGGAAGAAGAATTTCATATCGCAGAATGGATTGGGGAAGAAGCTTTTTGGGAGGATAAAGCGGTTCTTGCAGAAAAGGATTTTTTGGAGAAAGGCTGCAATCTGACGGGGGTGGAGCTGGTTTCGATGCTATTTGACATCGAAAAAACGGAGGCTTTTCCGAATCCGATTTATTTTTCCGTCGGCTTTGAGGGGGCGGCAGTCGAAATGTATGGGAACTTGGAGGAGAATGATTTTACCGGGATATATTTTATTGTGAAAAAATATAGTGCGTCTCATGTGGCAGGTTTTCAAACTCTGTATATTGGAAGCCTGGATGGTAAGCAGGGGAAGATTACGCAATGTCTGGAATATCCTGGCGACCATTCCGCGGCGGAGTTCGTTTCTGATGGGGAGCACCGGGGCATTTTGTTTTATGCGGAAAGCGTATCGAACGGAGTACCGACAACAATTGGTGGAATCTTGCGGGCAGAGGGAGGTAAACTATCCTTGGTTTGGCCGGATAAGGCGGGAACGGATGGCTCGGTCTGCGAAGTTTACTGGCATCCCTGCGGTTGCGGGAAGGAGGAAGACGGCATCAAAGCGGCAGGAGATGTGCCGGTTCACCGAACTGCAAGACTGGAAAATGAAAGGCTTATAATATACCGTATTCACTTTATTTTTTCTCAGGATAGCCCTATGGTGATGGGATATAATCTCGTTTTTGAAGAGGAGATTGGGCTTGGATGTATAGGCGAAATAGAGAAGGATTTTTTGGGGGATTAAGGAATCGGTTCTTAAACAGCTTGGGTCGAACCTTTATTGGGAGAACGGGGGCTTATGGGTATGGGATACAGAAGATTAACACTCTAAAACTCTTGAGGTAATAATAACAAAAGATTGTCACACGGAGCAAAAAACTCATTATAATTTATGAAATTCTTCTCCGTGTGATAATCCTGCATTCAAATGCGAAAGGAAATTGAAAATGAAATTAAAAAATTATCGCCCTGTTCCTGCTCACTGCACTTTTATCTTCCTGTACAGATGATGCAGGCAAAGAATCTTTCTTGCCATCCATTGACACAGAAGCGATGGGTGAAAAAGCAGGGCTATATCTTTCTATTACCGAAACCTCTTATAATAACGGACAGAACACTGCAGATGGCATGACAATCACAGAATTAATGTATGATTTGGATGATGGGAAATTGGAAGAAATCGCTTCCGTTGCCTATACCTCACAATACCCATTGGCTATTTATAGCCGCGAGGATAATATTCTCTATTTTACAGCGGATGAGAATACCTTTTAGAATGCAGCCCTTGACAATTATTGAGTATGTCTCAGAGACGGAATATACCATTTTGCAAGGAGGGGAACCGGAACCTGGATTGTACAACGAAAATGGGCTGACGGATGAGGAACAGGCAGCCTTGGATGAACGGAATAAAAAAATAGAAGAAATGTATCCCGGCCTTTCTCATTTTAGCGACGATAGCTTTCCAAGCCCTGTACCGGGAATGAAAGTTCATTATGACCAACTAGGGGGGATTATCCGTATCGAAATGCCGGAAGAAGGGGAACCGTAAAAATGGAGTAAGAGGAGGAAAAATGAAACGTTTTTGCAAATATGGTTTGTTTTTCGTGGGAATTTTTGTTTTATGTTTGGTGGTGAGCCTGCTTTTTCGGAAGTCAGACGATGTACAGGAGGAAAGCAGCCCGGATTATCCGTATACGAATCTGGAAACGGATGAAAGGATATCCTTCCCTCCGATGGAGATGGGGGGAAATATATTTTCTTTTTATCAGCTGCAGCAGGAGAAAGAAGCTGTTGATGCATTTTACAATATGCTTGCGTCCTGCGATTTTAAGGGTGGTCTGTCCTATAAAGCAGGAGAGACGGCAGGTGATTTTGTTTGTTTGGATTCTGTCAGGGAAGAAGATATTTACGCGAAATTTTTGTCTTTGAATATAGGGGATATAAAACGCATTATGGATTTGCTGTGCTTTCATGAGAAGGTTTCTTATCCCCTGGAATGTGCGATGTTTACGGATGCTGAATCACGGTTGGAAATGTACAGGATTCGGGCAAATATCAAAGGAACGAATACCTTGGATGTTTATTTGGTAAATGGTTCAGATGTGAATATTGATATGTCTTTTTTGGGGGAGGACGGGGAGGGAAATCCACAGATTTCTTTTTTGTATGAACAAAGGATGTATCAAAATCATCATACAGCTTTGGAATATTGCGAAACCGAAGAGCATTTTGTATATTTTTACCCTATGCAGATTGATTCATGGCAGCTTATACTTGTCTTTGATACGAATTATACGGTTTTGGGTGAGAACCGAAATGCTGTCGGTGGTCTGGTGGTTGGGCAGCTAGGCTGCAGGGAATGTTTTTGTGATATTCTGGCAGCGTGCAGGAACCTGAAAGAGGAGGAACCTGTTATGGATGTGGAATATAGTATAAGAACGAAGTAATCATTGCTTGGGGGGGACAGGTTGATGAAAAAGTTAAATCGGCGAAAGGCAGCAACATTCATTTTATTTATATTTTTAGTTTTTTTACCGCTCACTGCCTGTGAAAATCAGGGAGATTTTAGCGGCAACCCGGAACTAACCCCTTATTCCAAAGAAATCTATGTTTCCGAAGGATGGTTATATTATGACGGACCAAGGAGGGATGCCGGGCTTTTTGCGTACAATCTGGAAACTAGGGAAAAAGTGAAAATAACGAAAGAGCAGGGAACGCCGTTAAAAACCAAGCATGGACTTTTTTATCATGTAGGTATGAAGATTTATCGGATGGATGGGCTTTCCTTGGAGCTTTTATGCGTGATTCCAAAGGAGACACAATTTGTGGATTATGTCCAAGGGAAAGTATATTGGAGGGAGGGCGGCAAAGTGCTTTATGAAGGAACTATCAATGCAGGGGGGATTGTATCGGAAGAATCCGTGAGGACACTGTACCGCAAAACGGAGGAGAACGGGCGGCTTTCATGGGCGAAGATTGGAGACGAAGGGGCATATCTTGCCCGACAGGATGGCTTTTATTATCTGGATTTTGAAACGTTGGAAACGGAATGTATTTTTGAAGGGGATGTGTTTGGGCTTGTCCAATCCTTAGAGGAGGAATATCTTTTTGCACATTCAGGGCAAGAGGAGAAAGAGCTTTATATGGTGTCCTTAAAGGATTACACCGTGCAGAAAATAGCAGATACAAAAACGGATTTTGCGTTGGTTTGTGATGGGACAGTTTATCATAATGGCGGCGGAACGACAGCTTATGATTTGGGCGATGGGAGCAGCAAGAGATTGGGGGATGGTGTCTGGAGCGGAGCGGCGGCAATTTATGACCATTCTTTGATTATGCGGCATCGGGCGTTATATAGTATTTATCTTTTTGACATATCGGATGGCTCATGTGAGAGGATTATTGATATGTGAAAGGGAATCGTGTGACGAAAATCCATGTGCCGTGATGTTGTGTAAATATATATTGGAGAGGATAACTTCTTGTGAAAAAACGAGCCGAAATTATTCTTGTTATTGTGGTTGTTGCAGTAATTATTTCAAAATTCTGGTTGGATTATTCTCGTAAGACCCTTGAAATTGAGATGGATATGTGTGATACGAATGGCAATGTCATTCATGTGATAGTGAACGGTGTTGTGCACCGAAAATCAGGGAGGGATTGGAGGAGGTTTGAGGGCGAAATTTGTTATGACAATAAAGTATTTGTCAATGGGACATATGAACAGGAAGATAGACTTGTAACCACGGAATTTGAAGCTTCCCAAACCTCCATAATCTCCTTGCCAACGGAATGGATTGCGAGTTTTTCCGTTGCTGAAAGGGAAAATAATATTTATTACTTCATGACTTATCAAACGAACGAAGAAAGTGAAAACCCCTGGACGAGCCGGGAGGATAATACTTTCCAGTATTTTGGTCCTGCAAGTACGAAAGAAGAAGCGGAAAAAATTCAAAAGGCCTGGGTGAAGAAAGATTGATGCACTCGTCAGCAAAAAATGGCACCCCCCCCTTTTTAGTATTGATACCGTTTCCGATATTTTGCGAACATCAATGTGGACAGAGCCAGAGCCATAAGCTCCGCTACTGGCGTAGCCAGCCAGATACCGTTTACCCCTAAAAGTGCAGGTAGGATCAGCATGGTAATCAGCATGAATACAAAGGAACGCGAAAAGGCAAGAATTGCCGAAACGATACCGTTGGACAATGCGGTAAACATCCCACTGGCAAAGATATTAAAGCCGATAAAGAACAGCGCCAGAGTACATATTCGATTTCCAGTGACAGCCAGATCATGGACTGGATTATCCGACCGGGCAAAAATGGATACCAGGGGTCTTGTTGCAGCAAAAGAAGCTGCCACTGTCACAAGGGAAATGACAGCAATCACTTTCAGACTGGTAGAAACCAGCTTTTTCAACTTTTCGTGATTCTTCTCGCCATAGTAGTAACTGAGCATGGGGGCGATACCATAAGAATAACCCGTGTAAAGGGAGCTCGCGAACATCAGAATATACGTGATGATGGTCACGGCGGCAACGCCATCTTCGCCAACATAATGGAGCATCGTCCAGTTGAACATCATCGTAATGATGCCCGTGACCAGGGCGGTCGCCATTTCCGAGCACCCGTTTGCTGCCGCACTTGCGAGAACCTTGAATCGGAACACAGGCTTTGTGAAGTGCAGGAGGCTCTGTTTGCGCTTGAACACAATCAGACCGACAACGGCAGTCACGGAGTAGCCCAGACCCGTGGCAATGGCCGCACCGCTGATTCCCATATCCAGAGAGCTGATAAATACATAGTCAAGTACAATGTTCAACACTCCGCCTGACACGGAACAAATCAGGGACAGGGTCGCTTTTTCAGAGGCAATCATATAGAGGGTGAAATTGTTCATCAGCAGAATCGGGATAGTAAAGGGAAGATAGTGGCTCAGATACGAGGTACAGTAGCCCGCAACCTCCGGTGACAGCCCCATGCCTCCAAAGATGCTTTCCATCAAAGAGTATCCAAGCATAGTTACGGCCAGACCAACAACCACGTTCACCAAAATCAGGAACGTGAAATCTTCCTTGGCTTCTTTTGGCTTTTGCTCCCCCATCTTTTTCATGATGACTGCGCTCCCGCCAGTTGCCAGCATGGTGGAAATTGCTGTGACCGCTTGAACCACCGGAGCCGTCAGGTTGATTGCAGACAGCGCATCTGTACCAATCAGGTTTGATACAAACAGACCGTCAACCATGGTGTAAAAGGACATAAAGACCGACATTGAAATGGTAGGTACTGCGAATTTGAGGATATTCCTCAATGTGACAGGCTTATTGTAAGCATTTTGGTTTTCCATCATTGTTCTCCTTATTTGCTTGTTTTTTTTTGGTATATGAGATATAATAATCCGTACAGTAACTGTACAGTCAAGAGGTATTTTGGAAAATGGAGAAAAAAAAGAAACTGCTCACAATTGGTCAATTTGCGGCTCTGCATGGCATCAATAAAAAAACTCTGATGTGGTACGATGAAATTGGTCTTTTTCATCCGTCGTTTATTCATCCTGAAAATGGATACAGATATTATAGCTACTACCAGAGTGCCATTTTGGAAACAATTCTTCTGTTGCGGGAGTTGGACGTGCCGGTTGATGAAATCCAGGCATTTATGAAAAACCGTTCCGCTGCGAACATGGAACAGCTTTTACAAGAAAAAATTGAAAATTTAGACCGCAATTTGGCATATTTAAAGGGAGTGAGGAAAACACTGTCCTACCATCACCGGAATATGCAGACATTATTGACAATGGATTTATCGGAAATCACCATTGTGCAGAAAAAGGAACGCAGTTTAGTTACCGTAAACATCAATCAGGACACTACCTTTGATAAGCAGGTAGAGATGATTACTGCTGAAACAAAAAAATATCAACTGCGCCGTCTGCATGATGCCTCGTATGGGACTATGATTGCAGTTGACAGTCTGCAAAATGGTGACTTTAATGATTATTCCAAACTTTTTATTGAAATTCCGTTTCCCATAAAGAAAGCTGGATTACACATACAACCTGCCGGGGATTATGTGCGGGCATTTTATAGAGATGCAACGGAAAGTCCGGTGCTGTGTTACCAAAGGATATTTGAATATGTCGAAGAACACGGTCTTGCATTATCGGGATTCTCTTATGAAGTTATTATCAATGAAAATGTGATTGACCATGCAGAGGACGCTCTTGTGCAGATTGAAATACCTGTGAAATCAAAATGAATGATTTTTTTGTGGACAAGAAGGGGCTGCCGCACAAAATGTACGACAGCCCCTATATTTTTTTCTCAAAACCAGGAATTATGATGGACATAAAACGAATGGTAAGTAAGATTTAAGCAAATTTTAATTATTTTTTGTTAAGATTCCAAGAAATACATGGTATAATGTCCGCAAGGCATTATACTAACGCCGATTCGCCGTCCGACCAAAGGGAGGACAATTTCCACGGCGAATCGTGTGCATCCGCCGGAGGCATCATGTCCGGAGGACATGGTATAATGTCCGCAAGGCATTATACTAATGCTGATTCGTCGGCCGCGCAGCCGCCGACGGACGAAAAAGACAAGGCGCGCAGAAATGAGGAGCTTATGGTAAATAACGGACAGTACAGGAACTGGCGGGGAGGTTCCGCGAACAATGTGGACACCGGGAAAATCATGAAAATTGTTGCCATTGTAATTGCAGTTATCGCGGTGTTGGTGGTTGGGAGCAAGGCTTTTTACACGATTGGTGAACAGGAACAGGCGGTCGTGACAACGTTTGGGACACCGTCCTGTGTGAGTGAGCCGGGGCTGCATTTCAAGATTCCGTTCATCCAGAAAGTGACGATGGTGGATACGACCATCAAGGGTTTTACCGTGGGCTATGACATGAATTCGAGTGCTACGGTTGAGGACGAGGCTCTGATGATTACGTCGGACTTCAATTTTGTTAATGTGGATTTTTATGTGGAATATAAGGTGAGCAATCCGATTAAGGCATTGTACGCCTCGGAACAGCCTGTGACCATCTTGAAAAATATTACGCAGAGCCATATCCGCTCGACCATCAGCGCTTACGATGTGGACAGCGTCATTACAAGCGGAAAGAGCGAGATACAGGCGGTTATCCGCGAGAAAATTGTTGCGGAGCTTGAGGAGCGGGATATTGGGCTGCAGCTTGTCAATATCACGATTCAGGACGCGGAGCCGCCGACGGAGGCGGTGCTTGAGGCATTCAAAGCGGTGGAAACGGCGAAACAGGAGAAGGAAACCGTAATCAACAATGCAAATAAATACCGCAACGAGGCGCTTCCGGCGGCGGAGGCGGATGCGGACCAGATTGCGAAGGAAGCAGATGCAACAAAACAGGCGCGCATCAACGAGGCGGAAGGCCAGGTGGCGCGTTTTAACGCGATGTACGAGGAATATGTGAAAAATCCATTGATTACAAAGCAGAGGATGTTTTTTGAGACGATGGAGGAAGTGCTGCCGGATTTGAAGGTGATTATCGGCGGCTCGCAGACCAATATGCAGACGGTGCTCCCGCTTGATTCATTTACCGGGAATACGGATGCGGGGAAGGTGACCCCGGCTCCGACAGTCGCACCAGGGTTTGGGGCGGACGGCGAGCAGTAAAAATTTAAGGAAGTTGCGGGGGAAAGTTTGCAGGCAAACTTTCGCAAGGAGGGAAATGAACCTCTTATGAACGCAGTACCACAAACCCGATTGCGGTATGCACGGGAATAAAGATGGAGGGAAATGTATATGGAAGATTCGACCTATTCATATAGCTATGTTGACAATAAAAATGAAGGCGGTTCGGGCGGTGGGAAAGTACAGAAAATGAAAAAGCCGCACACGGTGCGCAATGTCCTTCTGCTTGTGGCGCTTATTGTATTGATTGCCCTCTCCGACATGATTTGTGTCGTGACGAATGAGGATGAGTACACCTTAATCAAACGTTTTGGCAGGGTGGAACGCGTTGTCACTACATCGGGGCTGACGTTTAAAATCCCGTTTATTGAGACGGAGGTGAAAATTGATAAGGAAGTGCTCATATATGATTTGAAGGCCTCGGATGTCATTACATTGGATAAAAAAACCATGGTGGCGGACAGTTATGTACTTTGGCATATTGTTGACCCGAAGCTGTATGTGCAGACGCTGAATTCGCGTACCGAGGCGGAGAGCCGCCTGAACACGACCGTTTACAATTCGTTGAAAAATGTCATCAGCAGCATGAACCAGAACGATGTTATCAGTGGGCGGGGCGGCGTGCTGGACGCGGCGATTATGGAGAATATCGGGGATGCGCTTTTGCGCTACGGCATTGAGCTGGTGAGCGTGGAGACAAAGCACCTTGACCTGCCGGATGATAATAAAAACGCGGTGTACGACCGCATGATTTCGGAGCGCAATAACATCGCGGCGACCTATACCGCGCAAGGTGCTTCGGAGGCGAAAAAAATCCGCAACCAGACGGACAATGAAATCGCGATTATGCTTTCGCAGGCGCAGGCGGAGGCGGAGAAGACGATTGCCGCAGGCGAGGCGGAGTACATGAGGATTATCTCAAGTGCTTACGCGGATGAGAGCCGCAGCGATTTTTATACCTTTGTGCGCGCCCTGGACGCGGCGAAAATCATGATGCAGGGAGGGAATAAGACATTGATATTGCCGCCGGATTCGCCGATTGCGCAGATTTTTGGGACGATTGAGTGATACCTTTATGGTGCTTTTGGAAAGGAAGTGGGATGATGGGAAAAAGGAAGCTTACGGCAAAACGAATCCACGCGTGGCTTAGTGGCGGGGCAATTTGTGCGCTGTGCGTGGTAACTGCCGCAGCAGTGTTTGGCTGCGGCAAAAAAACAGAGCAGGATGACGGTAGCGAACCAAGTGGTATGCCAGAAATTACCGGAAGTGCGGAGCCGACGAAGGGCGGGACGGAGGGAAATCCGACGGCGGGCGCGAATCAAACGGAGGGGGATTTTGCAGACCTTACGCTTTCGGGCACGGCGGATGAGATTCTTGCGTGCTTTCGCGGGCAGACGCATGGATACGCACTGGCAATGCTCCTGGAGGATTTTTCTGTGTGCCACGCTTTCTCGTCAGAGCTTTCAAACCAACTTTCCGAGCGGGATTTGAAAAATGCCTGGAAGCAGGTAGTATCGGGGCTTGGGAATCCGCTGACCGCGGATGGGCGGGAAGCGGAAAATCCGCAGGAAGCCGATGTGGCAGCGGAGGCTTCCTTTTTGACCCCACCGGCTTTGGGCGGCGCAAGCGGGAGCATTGCGGATTTTGGCGGTTATGTTATCACGAGCGCACAGATACCGTATGAACAGAAAAATATAATTCTTTCCGTTACTTACGGGCAGACGGGCGCGGTGGAAGGGATTTACCTGACATACACATTGCCTGCGGTAAAACCGGAAGTTACCGAAGCTTACACGGAGTGCGAAGTGAGCGTCGGGGAGGGGGAATATCCGCTGGAGGGGATTCTTACTTTGCCGAATGGTGTGGAAAAACCGCCAGTGGTGCTGCTTGTGCATGGCTCGGGGCAGAGTGATAAGAATGAGACCATCGGAGCTGCGGGCAATGCGCCATTTGCGGATATTGCGCATGGGCTTGCGGAGCATGGGATTGCGACCCTGCGCTATGATAAGCGCTATTTTGAGTATCCGGGGCTGGCGACGGAAACTATTACGATACGGGATGAGGTGCTTAACGATGTGGCGGCAGCGCTTGCCCTGCTTTCGGAAACGCAGGAGGTGGATGGCGAACGCATTTTCGTGCTCGGACATAGCCTTGGCGGGATGCTTGCCCCTTGTATCGCACAGGAAAACCCGCAGGTGGCAGGCATGATTTCGTTGGCGGGTTCCCCCCGCGGGCTTTGGGAGATTGTATATGACCAGAATATGGCGGCAATGCAGGCGGCAGGGCTTTCCGAGCCGGAGTTTGCGGTTTGGGAGGAAATGGTGCAGCGGGAATATGATGCAGTGCTTTCACTGGTTGCCGATGTGCGTGACGCGAAAGGAGAAATTTCTGAGGAAGCGCTTTCTGCTGTGCTTTTCGGGGTGTCTGGGTATTACTGGGCATCGCTTGCGGAAATTGATACCGCTGCCATTGCAAAGGAGCTTGCGGTGCCGATGCTGATTTTGCAGGGCGGCGCGGATTTCCAGGTCTACCCGGAACGGGATTATGCGGCATGGCAGGTGCTTTTAGAAGGAAAGGAGAATGTTACGTTCCGTTTGTTTGAGGGGCTGAACCACTTGTTTATGCCGTCGAACGGCGCGATGGATATCACGGAATATGATGAGGAAGCGCATGTGGCAGAGGACGTGATTGAAGTGATTGCAAAATGGCTGCAGGGAGGGGAACAGATTCCGGAACAGGAAAAATAAAAAGCCGTGGAAAACCACAGGATGCGCCTGGCAGGCAGTCCTGTGGTTTTTTTGGATATTGCTGCAAAATTTCTTGTGATTTTGTGCAAAATAACAGTTGAAATCGGGCGGAGTATATGTTATAGTAATTATAGAACAGATAAATTTACGGAACTAAAAACAGTATGCACCCGTACAGCCCCCCAGTGGGATTTTTTGGGGAGCGAAGCGGACAAAAAAATGCCACTGCCGGATATGGGGATGGGAGGGTGCATACGGAACTATAAATAGGAGGACCTTGTATATGAATATTAACAAATTTACGCAGAAATCCATGCAGGCGGTTCAGGACTGCGAGAAGCTCGCCTACGACTACGGGCATCAGGAGATTGCGCAGGAGCATCTGCTTTACTGTCTGCTGCGTGACGAGGACGGTCTGATTCCGAAGCTGTTTGCGAAAATGGAAATTGATGTGGACGTTTTTCTGGCGCAGGTCGAAGGGCTTTTAAAGAAGCGCCCGAAGGTGCAGGGCGGCCAGGTCTACATCGGCAACGATTTGAATAAGGCGCTGATTTACGCGGAGAATGAAGCGAAGGCGATGGGCGATGAGTATGTCTCGGTGGAGCATATTTTCTTAAGCCTGCTTAAGAACCGGAGCAAAGAGCTGAAGGGGCTGTTTCAGGATTTCCGGATTGACCGGGAGCGTTTTCTTTCGGCGCTTGCCACGGTGCGCGGCAACCAGAAGGTGGTGAGCGACAACCCGGAGGCGACCTACGATACCCTGGAAAAATACGCGACGGATTTGGTGGAGCGCGCACAGGCGCAAAAGCTTGACCCGGTCATCGGCAGGGATGCGGAAATCCGCAATGTCATCCGTATTCTCTCCCGCAAGACAAAGAACAACCCGGTACTGATTGGCGAGCCGGGTGTCGGAAAGACTGCGGTTGTGGAAGGGCTGGCGCAGCGCATCGTGCGCGGTGATGTGCCGGAGACATTAAAGGAGAAGAAGCTTTACGCGCTTGATATGGGTGCATTGGTCGCGGGTGCGAAGTACCGCGGCGAATTCGAGGAGCGTTTGAAGGCGGTGCTTGAGGAGGTCAAAAACAGCGACGGGCAGATTATCCTGTTTATCGATGAGCTGCATACCATCGTGGGAGCGGGCAAGACCGAGGGCGCGATGGATGCGGGCAATATGCTAAAGCCGATGCTTGCGCGCGGTGAGCTGCACTGCATTGGGGCAACGACCCTGAATGAGTACCGTATGTATATCGAGAAGGACGCGGCGCTTGAACGCCGTTTCCAGCCGGTTATGGTGGATGAGCCGAGCGTGGAGGACACGGTTTCCATCCTGCGCGGCCTCAAAGAGCGCTATGAAGTATTCCACGGTGTGAAAATCAACGACAGTGCGCTTGTTTCTGCGGCGACGCTC
Source organism: uncultured Lachnospiraceae bacterium (assembly GCA_910579615.1). Taxonomy (GTDB): domain Bacteria; phylum Bacillota; class Clostridia; order Lachnospirales; family Lachnospiraceae; genus RGIG4057. Next base: position 150,795 of record CAJTUA010000002.1, read on the forward strand.
TCAAACCGCTACATCAGCGACCGTTTCCTGCCGGACAAGGCGATTGACCTTGTGGACGAGGCGTGTGCGCTGATTAAGACGGAGCTGGATTCCATGCCGACGGAGCTTGACGATGTAAGGCGGCGCATCATGCAGATGGAGATTGAGGAGGCGGCGCTGAGGAAGGAGGACGACCGCTTAAGCCGTGAACGCCTCGAAGCGCTGACAAAGGAGCTTGCCGAACTGCGCGAAGAATTTGCGAACCAGAAGGCACAGTGGGATAATGAAAAGGCTTCCGTTGAGAAGGTGCGTATGCTGCGCGAGGAACTGGAGACGGTGAACAATGAAATCCAGATTGCGGAGCGCGAATATGATTTGAATAAAGCGGCGGAATTAAAATACGGCAGGCTGCCTGCAATCCAGAAACAGCTCGAGGAGGAGGAGGACCGCGTAAGGCTTGAGGGGCATACGCTTGTGCATGAGAGCGTCTCCGAGGAAGAGATTGCCCGCATTGTCTCGCGCTGGACGGGGATTCCGGTGACGAAGCTGACCGAGAGTGAGCGCAACAAGACCCTGCATTTGGATGAGGAGCTGCACCGGCGCGTCATCGGGCAGGAGGACGGCGTAAGCCGCGTGGCGGATGCCATCCTGCGCTCAAAAGCAGGCATCAAGGACCCGGGCAAGCCGATAGGCTCCTTCCTGTTCCTAGGACCGACGGGTGTCGGCAAGACGGAGCTTGCAAAGGCGCTTGCTGCGGCATTGTTTGACAATGAGGCGAATATGGTGCGCATCGACATGAGTGAATACATGGAGAAATATTCGGTATCCCGCTTAATCGGGGCACCTCCGGGATACGTCGGTTACGAGGAGGGCGGACAGCTCACCGAGGCGGTGCGCAGGAAACCTTATTCGGTTGTACTGTTCGATGAGATTGAGAAGGCGCACCCGGATGTATTTAACGTACTGCTGCAGGTGCTTGACGACGGCAGGATTACGGATTCGCAGGGGCGCACGGTGGATTTTAAAAATACGATTCTGATTATGACGTCCAATATCGGCTCATCGTACCTGCTTGAGGGCATTACGCCGGAGGGTGAGATTTCCACAGCGTGCCAGAATGCAGTAATGGAGGAATTGAAAGCCCATTTCCGGCCAGAGTTTTTAAACCGCCTGGATGAAACGATTTTGTTCAAGCCGCTGACGGGTGAGAATATCGGTGATATCCTTGACCTGATGATAAAGGAATTGAATGCGCGCCTTGCCGACCGGGAGATTTCCGTGGAATTAACGGTTGCGGCGAAGGAGCTGATTATCCGGAATGCTTATGACCCGGTTTACGGTGCGCGCCCGCTGAAGCGCTATCTGCAAAAGAATGTGGAGACGCTTTCGGCAAGGCTGATTCTGGCGGATAAGGTCGCTGGCACGGACACGATTGTGATTGACGCAGTGGACGGGGCACTTTCGGCGTGTGTGCGGGTAAATCCAATCTGAAAAGAGAGGGGAATGTGGGAGGGGGGAAGCCCCCTTCCGCGTAAAAAATTCCGAAAATGATATCCCGGTGCGGGTTCATTTTCGGAAATCTACCAATAAGTATAATGCCTGCCCGTGCGGTATATCACCGCACGGGTTCACGGAACATATTCTCGACATATTGCCTCATCTCATTTTTGGAAGTGATATGCCTTGCCCCCTCCACGATGGAATTTCGTTTTTCCTCCGGGAGTCTGGCGAACTGTGTCATAATCTCGGAATGCCTTGCCAGTTCAAAGGCAAACCCGACAGGAAGTTCTACGTTTTCAATCATAATATAACTCCGTTTCTGCACTGTTTTTATGCGCGCATGTGCGCGGGCGAAACCGGGCATACACTGTCCGGTTCCGTGGCAGATTTAGTGTGTACAGGAAACGGATGATTTATACCAAAACCGTTATGGGGCGGACGGTCTTGCGGCATTATTTCTTTGCAGCAAGAATAAAGTCCACGAAATTATCTTTGGAAACCGGCTTTGAGAAGAAATATCCCTGGATGAAATCGCAGTCCAGATTTGAAAAAACTTCTACCATTTCCGTCGTTTCAATCCCCTCGACAACAATCTCCATTTCCATATCCTTAAGCATCTTCACCGTGTTTTGCAGGAAAACCCACACTTTCGGATTGTTCTGCTCATCCACAAAAGACTTGTCGAGCTTGACCAGTTTCAACGGCAGGGAAATCAGCCGCTTCATGTTGGAGTAGCCCGTGCCGTAATCGTCGAGCGAGAAGGAGAGTCCCGCGCCGGAAAGCTTGTCAAGGTTATCCGCCATCGCCTGCTGGCTGTAGGAAATCGCGGTTTCGGTAATCTCAAGGTTGATGCTGTTGGTGTCTATGTGGTACTTTTCTATGGTGGAAAGAATTTTGTCCGCGAGGTCGCCGCGCATACACTGCGCCACGGACAGATTGACCTCAATGTAATCTAAGCCAAGCTGCCTGTATTCGGCGCTTGCGATAAAACGGCAGACCTTCTCAAATACGAGGTCGCCAATTTTATGGATGGCACCGCTTTTTTCGGCGGCAACAATGATAAGTTCCGGCGAGATAAAACCATAATTGCTGTCAAAAAGCCGCAGAAGTGCTTCCGCGGAAACGAATCTCTTTTGGTGCACGGAGTAAATCGGCTGATAATATACCTCGAATTTATCATTCAGAATAGCATCGTCAATGATGGCATCAATATTGTTCTGGATGTTGCATTCGTTCGGGTTGTAGACATCTGCGGCAAGCAGGTATTTGCCTACGCAGTGGAATTTTTCGTCAAAATCATTCCCGAAGGCCATGAGGGAAGCGAAGCTTTCGATTTCCTCCGGGCATCTTGCGAGCACAACGCAGGGAACGAAATCAATGTCAATTCCGTTAAAATGAAGGCGCTGTGAGAATGTGTCAAGTACAGCCTGCGCCGCGGCTTCGGATTTCTCACGGGCTTTTTCGGAAAACACCATACGGAAACGCCCGCGGTCAAGATAATATAAAATCGCTTTGCACTGAAGTTTTTTATTGATTTCGCGCAGCTTTTCCGCAAGGGCAAAAAGCATGTTTTCCGTCATCTCGTAGCCGAGCATGGCCCGCAGCGTGGAATAATTTCCAATGTTAAACATGACAATATTGACATGCTTGCCGTTTGGGAACGCCCGTTTCATATCATAGCCATAAGCGCTGTGCTTGAGCAGACCGGTGAAGGAGTCAATGTAATCCTCCGGGCGCTGCACACCGATGCTCACGACAAAAAGCGAGAGCGCGACAGCGAAACATTCTGTCAGCTGCACCGTCCATATCAGATGGAGGATGATGGCGGCCACGCACAGCACTGCCATGGAGCATAGCGATACAATCCGGCGCAGCCGCAATTGTTTCTGGTAATAGATGATATAACAAAAATCTGCGATGATATAAAATGCAACAACAATATAGAGGATGATAAAAAGTGATTCATGCCGATATCCGTTTTCGATGGAAAATACAAGATTGGTCAATGGGTTGGTCGCAAGAAGTACGAAAGAAACAAAATATGGAAGCCAGAGCATAAGCTGCAGAAACCGATTTTTGCGCACCTTATGCCAGGTATCCGTAAGGCTGATTACAAAAATGATATGCAAAAGTGTTTGTGCATTATGTATCATCAGGTAACCGGTATGCGCAAAGTACAGCGCAAAGTGGTTTGCGGAGGCAAAGGAGTCAAGCGCCACGGCTAGAATATCAAAATAGGAAGAAAAAATCGCACAGACAATAGACGCAAGAAAGGCCCGGTCAGTCAGGCTCTTGGTCATCTTGCGAAAAATTGTCGAGAGCAGCAGCAGATATAATAAAAGTATCGCCGCAATATCAAAAGAAATGTTCCTTACCATGTTAGCATTACCTTTCCTGCAATGTCGCATGCCGGTTTTCTATCTATGATTGTAGCAAAATCGTATGGGGATGTCAATCTTTGGGGGCGGGATTTCTCTGCTTTCCGGATTTTCAGCCTATTTCCTTGTTGCGCATACGGTACAGCTCTTTAAATTCGCTCGGCGTGCATTTTTTGAATGTCTTAAACACACGGTTGAAGGTGGAAATGCTGGAAAAACCGGACTGCAGCGCAATCTCCGTGATTGGCAGGGATGGGTCGAGCAGAAGGTTTTCCGCCGCCTTAATCCTGCGCAGGTTCAGGTAATCATAAAACGAGGTGTCAGTAAACTGCTTAAACAGCCTCGAAAAATGGAATTTTGAGAAGCCGGCGACATCCGCCACAGTCTCAAGGGAAATATCCTCCGTGTAGTTGTTGTCAATAAATTCAAAAATTTTGTTGAACTTCTCAATGTATTCCTTTTGCTTGTTGGTGCGCACATCCGGGAAAAGACCGCCCGAATCAATGTGGTTGCGGCCAATCAGCACAAACATCTGGATAATCATGGAATAGATGGTCGCCTCCCATAGCGTGTTGCTCTCATGGTACTCCTGCGCAATCTTTAAGAGAAGTTCTTTCTCCTCCTCATAAATGTCCGGACATAGTTCCTTTGTAATCAGGCGCGGCTGCGTGATGACCGGGAGGATGCTCGAAAAGCCCTTCAAATTGCTTACCAGTGTGAAATCAAAGAGGAAGATAATGCGCTTTCCGGTCGGCGGCGCGTAGAGCTCATGCAGCTCACCCGGCGGAATAATCAGGATATCGCCCTCTTTTAAGGAATACTGTGTCTTGTTCATCGTGACAGAGTATGTGTTTTCGATGGGCATGATGATTTCCGTAGCGGAATGCCAGTGAATCGGGTAATCCTCGTACTCGCGGTTGATGTGCAGACGGATGGAGGAATTATTTGTAAAATTGACTTTTTCAAAAACGCCATTTAATTCGGGCTGCATGGGATGGTGCTCCTTTCGGAAAAATGAAATGATAATGCAAATATTGCGGTAACAAATAATGTACAATATGTGGTTGAAAAGCATAAAAAATCTGCGGTTTTTTGTAAAAAACGTCGGAAATTTCAAAAGGTACTGTATATATTGTAATATAAAACGGGAAAAAAGTAAAGAGTTTCCGAGGTAAAAAACGAGAGCAGACCCAAAAAGTGCGCAATATTTGGCAGGAGCAAAAATAAAAATAGCAAGAAATAAGCGTTGGGATGCAAAAAACGTGGAATCTTCATTCAAAAGATTTTTGAAAGAAAAAGGTTTACAAACCCGCAGGTCTGTGTTACCATTTGAAACGGCAAAGTAGTACGGAAAAAAGGGGCATTTGTGCCTGCGCGCTGTTTGGCGCAAAACTGCCCAATGAACAGGGAAACGGCGCAGAAATGAGGGGTTTGTATGAAAATGATTTATCAGGTGGAAGACCGCCCGAAATTTGGGGAGGTGGTCGTGTTTGCGATTCAGCAGCTCTTGGCGATTATGGCGGCGACACTGGTTGTGCCGATGATTGTGGGAAATGGCATGAGCTCTGCCGCGGCGCTGTTTGGCGCGGGAATCGGCACGTTGGTCTATATATTGTTTACAAAGAAAAAGAGCCCGGTATTTTTGGGTTCCTCTTTTGCCTTTATCGGCCCGATGAGCGCGGCGTTTGCGGGCGGCGTGTCGATGAGCCTTGGGTATCTTGGCCTGATTCTCGGCGCGGCATTTGCGGGGTTGGTCTATGTCGCGGTTGCACTGGTGGTGAAATTTGTCGGTGTAGATTGGATCAATAAGCTGATGCCGGTCGTGGTCATCGGACCGACGGTTGCCATCATCGGGCTTTCGCTCGCGGGGAATGCGGTGGGCGATTTGACGAGCGGCGGCGTGAAGGTGGATAATGCATCGGTGGCAAGCCCGCTTGCGGCTTTGATGTGCGGCCTGGTTACGCTTGCGGTGACAATGCTCTGCTCCTCCTACGGCAAGCGGATGGCGAAGCTGATTCCATTTATTTTCGGCATTCTGGCAGGTTACGCGGCGGCGCTTGTGCTGACCGTCATCGGCAATGCGGCGGATGTGGACGCGCTCAAGGTATTGAGCTTTTCCTCGTTTGAGGCGCTCACGAAGGGCGGTGTTGGCGTAAAAACATTTTTCGCGGTGCCGGATTTCACATTCTTTACGGCAAAGGATGGTTTTGGGGAGCTGAACGCCTCCTATGTTGCCACCATTGCAGTTTCTTATATCCCTGTGGCATTTGTTGTGTTTGCGGAACATATTGCGGACCACAAAAATATTTCTTCAATTATTGAACGTGACCTTTTAAAAGAGCCGGGGCTGGACAAGACCTTGCTTGGCGACGGTATTGGCTCTATGGTCGGGGCGTTCTTTGGGGGCTGCCCGAACACGACCTACGGCGAGTCCGTCGGCTGCGTGGCAATCACAAGAAACGCTTCCATTTATACCATCATGAGCGCGGCGATTGGCGCAATCCTGATTTCTTTCCTTTCGCCGTTCATCGCGTTTGTAAATTCCATCCCGCCGTGCGTCATGGGCGGCGTGTGCATGGCATTGTACGGCTTTATCGCGGTTTCGGGTCTGAAAATGATTCAGCATGTTGACTTAAATAAGAACAAAAATCTATTTGTTGTCTCCGTAATTTTGATTGCGGGGATTGGCGGACTGACGCTTACGTTCGGCAAAGTGAAGATTACATCGGTAGCGGCGGCGCTGATTTTGGGAATCTTAGCGAACCTGATGCTGAAGAATGCGCCGGACGAAGTGTGAAGGGAAAAGTTATGGAAAGAATTGGAAAAGTACAGGAGGAAATAAGATGAAAATTGGTTTTGACAACCAGAAATATTTGCAGATGCAGTCGGAGCATATCAGGGAGCGCGTCGGGAAATTTGACAATAAACTTTATCTGGAGTTTGGCGGCAAGCTTTTTGATGATTATCATGCCTCGCGGGTGCTGCCAGGATTTGCGCCGGACAGTAAATTAAAGCTTTTGCTGGAATTAAAGGACCAGGCGGAGCTGGTGATTGTCATCAGCGCGTCGGATATTGAAAAAAATAAAATACGCTCGGACATCGGGATTACCTATGACAAGGATGTGCTGCGCCTGATTGATATGTTCCGGGGGTTGGGGCTGTATGTCGGCAGCGTCGTGGTGACGCAGTATGCCGGGCAGCAGGCAGCGGATGATTTCCGTAACCATCTGCAGGAACTTGGCGTGCGGGTGTACCGGCATTACCAGATTTCGGGCTATCCGAACAATATCCCGCTTATTTTGAGCGAGGAGGGGTACGGCAAGAATGATTACATCGAAACAACCAAGCCGCTTGTTGTGATTACGGCGCCGGGACCTGGCAGCGGGAAAATGGCGACCTGCCTTTCACAGCTCTACCACGAGCATAAGCGCGGCATCCATGCAGGCTACGCGAAATTTGAGACTTTCCCAATCTGGAACCTGCCGCTGCACCATCCGGTCAACCGCGCATATGAGGCGGCGACGGCGGATTTGAACGATGTGAACATGATTGACCCGTTCCACTTAGAAGCGTATGGGGAAACAACGGTCAATTACAACCGTGATATCGAGATTTTCCCAGTATTGCAGACGATTTTTACGGCAATTTTCGGGGAGAGTCCGTATAAATCCCCGACCGATATGGGGGTCAATATGGCGGGAAACTGCATCTGTGACGATGCGCTCTGCCAGGAGGCATCCAACCAGGAAATAATCCGCCGCTACTATCAGGGGCTCTTAAATCTTGTGCAGGGGCATGGGAAAAACGAGGAAGTGTTCAAACTGGAGCTGCTGATGAACCAGTCCGGCATTACGGCAGCGGACCGGAAGGTGGTACCTGCGGCGAACGAGGTCGCAAAGCGCACGGACATGCCAGCGGCGGCAATGGAGCTCCCGGATGGAACGGTGGTGACCGGGAAGACAACGAATCTGCTTGGCGCGTCGGCGGCGGTGCTGCTCAATGCGTTAAAGACGCTTGCCGGGATTCCGGATGAAATTGACTTGATTTCTCCGTCGGCGTTAGAGCCGATACAGCGGTTAAAAATTGAGTATCTCGGCGGCAAAAACCCGCGCCTGCATACGGATGAGGTGCTGATTGCACTCTCCATCAGCGCGAAGGATGACGAGAATGCAAAGCAGGCGCTTATGCAGCTTCCGAAGCTTTCCGGCTGCCAGGTGCACACGACCGTAATCCTCTCGTCGGTGGACACGACTTCGTTTAAGAGGCTGGGGATTCAGCTGACATGTGAAGCAACGTATGAGAATAAGCAACTGTACCATTAGGGTACAGATATTTGTGAATGAAATAAGGGAATGGAAATATGTCAGCAATGGTCAGAAGCAAATATGAGGAGTGTAAAAGCGAGGTAGGGCAATGAAATTTTTCCATGTGGATAAGCGCAGATTGGTGCTTGTCGTTGTGTCGGTTATTTTGATGGGATTTTTCCTTTCATTTTTGAAGCCATGCGGGTTTGGGACAGACCCCTGTACCGTCATGAACCTTGCGATTTCGGAGAAAATCGGTTGGACGCTTGGGAACTGGCAGGCGGCATTAAACTGCATTTTGTTTGTGTTTGTGGTGTGGCTTGGCCGCGACCAGATTGGCTGGGGGACGATTGCGAATATGTTTCTTGTCGGTTACAGCTTTGACTTTTTTACGATGGTGAATTCCTTCTGGCTGCCGGAGGATGCATTTGAAACTATGGCTGTGCGCGTAGCAGTGGCGGCGGTCACGCTCCTTGGTTTTGTGGTAGCAGTCTCCGCCTATATGGCGTGCGACCTTGGCACCTCACCGTATGACGCGGTTGCCTTTCTGGTTGCGTCGCGCCAGAAAAAGCTTCCGTTCCGTGTGGTGCGCATCCTCTATGATGCGTTTGTCTGCCTGGTTGCCGTGCTGTTTGGCACAAGGCTTGGGGTGATAACAATTGCGATGGCGCTTTTGATTGGACCGGTGGTGACATGGATGAAGGAAAATGTGGTGGAGAAGTATTTGCCGTTGAAAAAGTAGTGTGCCGGGGAAAAGCCCGGAGACAAAAATCTGAAAAATCATGAAATAGCCGAGGTGTACATAAAATGGCAGAATATACGCATGTAACCCATACATTTGAACCGGTTTATGACGAAACGTCCCAGGTATTGATTCTTGGGACGTTTCCTTCTGTGAAATCCAGAGAGCAGAATTTTTATTATGGGCATCCGCAAAACCGCTTCTGGCGCGTGGTGGCGGTGGTTTGCGGGTGCGCGGTACCGGCGACGGTTGAGGAAAAGAAAGAAATGCTGCTGCAAGAGCATATCGCCGTCTGGGACGTGATTGAAAGCTGCGATATCACGGGCTCTTCCGACGCGTCCATCCGCAACGTGAAGGTGAACGATATCGGGAGGATTTTAACGGCCGCACCGAAGATTCGGATTTTTGCGAACGGGGCGAAGGCATATGAATTGTACCGGAAATATATGCAATCCGCGGCGGGCAGGGAGGCTGTACGCCTGCCGTCCACGAGCCCGGCGAATGCGGCGTGCGGGATGGAGAAGCTGTGTGAGGCGTGGCGGGGGATAAAGGGGTGAAGAGCAGCGGTAAGCGGATGGATGAAAATAATTTGGGGTGGAAAAACTTCGTTTTGTAATTTGTGGACATTCGTGGTACAATTATTTAAGTGGGATAGTTGTTTTCTGTTTTGACATAGTAAATTGTTTCATGGTGATATAAAATGCAGGAAATTGAATTATGGTTTTAGAAGGTGGTAAAAGTGAATATATTACAGACCGAAATCAAAAATTATACTGTATTTCAATCCTTTCAGTCGCAATTTGGCGAGGAAATTAATATTTTTATTGGAGAGAACGGGCAAAGGGAAAACACATTTGATGAAATTGCTATATTCCGCATCACAAGCGGCAGATACAAGGAAAGAAAGCTCCGATATGGTTTTATATCATTCGTTTGGCAAGGCGGGGGATGGTGTATTATATGAAACGGAAAACGATTTTAATTTATTGGATGTGAATGCGATACTTGAAACTGTACGGATGCTATATAGGGAGAAGATAGGTGTGAAATAAACTCGCTGATGTAAAACCGTTAAGGGATAGAAAACTTAAGTTTGTCCTTGTGATTAAGGCAGGGTGAAATGTATTACAGCAATATGGAGCGAAGTGGGAAAGATGAAAATGAAACGATTGACAGGAGGTAGTTTTGGTGTCAGTAAAAGTGGTAAAATTGCAGCTAATCTGTGAACAGACGAATAAAAAAGGTGATATTGTTGATTATCGTGATATATATAAGATTTTATGGAAACTACAGGAACAAACGCAAAATATAAAGAATAAAACAATTCAGTATTGCTGGGAATATTTTAACTTTTCTAGTGATTATTATAAAGAAAAACACGAATATTTGAAGGAAGAGGATGTTTTGAACTATGAGAGCCTGGATGGATATATCTATGATAAATTGAAAACAGAGAGTGATTTATATTCAAAAAATTGTTCTGCAACAATACGTAATACATGGAAGGAATTTAATAATTTAAAATCGGATTTTATAAAAGGAAAATGTTCTATAATAAGTTATAAGGAAAACCAGCCTTTAGATTTAGATGGGAAGACAATAAAGATAGAATATAAAAATAATACTTTTTATGCTAATCTTAATTTGTTAAATAAAGAAGCCCCCAAAATGTATGATTTTAAAAATACGATAATTAAATTCAAGATTATAGTTAAGGATAATTCTTCTAAAGTTACGTTGGAGCGTTGTATTGATGGGATTTATGGTATAAGCGCTAGTAAAATGATTTATGATAAAAAGAAAAAAACTTGGTATCTGAATCTGGCATATTCTTTTGGAAATGAAGTTGTAGCAAATTTGGATTCTAATAAAATTCTAGGTGTAGATTTAGGCATCAATTATCCGATTTGTGCTTCCGTTTTTGGGGATTTGAAGCGTTTTGTTATAAATGATAACGAAATTTATAAAGTTCGAAAACGGATTGAAGCAAGAAAGCGTTCCCTTCTAAAGCAGGGGAAGAATTGTGGAGATGGTCGAATAGGTCATGGAATCAATACACGGAATAAACCAACATATGATATCGAGGATAAAATTGCAAGATTTCGTGATACGACCAACCATAAATATAGCCGTGAATTGATAAATTATGCTGTCAAAAATAAATGCGGAATTATCCAAATGGAGGATTTAAAAGGAATTACAGAAAATGCAAACAAATTCCTTAAAAAATGGACATATTATGATTTGCAGAAAAAAATAGAGTATAAAGCAGAAGAGAAAGGAATTAAAGTAATTTACATAAATCCTAAATTCACAAGTCAACGGTGCAGTAAATGTGGTTTTATTTTTCGGGATAATCGAGAATCCCAACCGAAATTTTGTTGTAAGAAATGTGGTTTTAAAGAAAACGCTGACTATAATGCTAGTCAAAATATAGGAATAAAGGATATTGACAAAATCATTGAAATGGAGTATAAATATAGTTGCGAATCGTGAGTTAACATAAATACCCCAGAACATTCGCAAAATTTCGGGCTGCTCGAGGTCCATAAATCGAGAAAGTATATGTAAGTCTGACGATTTGTTAGCAATAGATACACTCGATAAGGTTTAAATAGTACACATTTAATCCGTGTATTCATTATTATTTTCATAGTTTTTGGGGTTGCAATTCATGTATGAGGATATGATGCGAGCACCTCTACGGAACGGACGGCGTTGGAAGCGTTGCAGTTGCAATTCATGTATGAGGATATGATGCGAGCGTAAAAATAACCGCGTGGCAACCTCTACCGGAGGTTGCAATTCATGTATGAGGATATGATGCGAGTGAAACGAAAATCCAACATCGGCATCATCGAATAGTTGCAATTCATGTATGAGGATATGATGCGAGTGGAAGGACAACCGATAGCATAATCGACGATTTCGTTGCAATTCATGTATGAGGATATGATGCGAGATTTTCTTCATCCCTCCTAATCTGCTCTATCAGTCGTTGCAATTCATGTATGAGGATATGATGCGAGTATGTATCATCATGCTCATAGAACTACCTCCTATGTTGCAATTCATGTATGAGGATATGATGCGAGCTTTAATATGACAGCATGGGGCAAGACCGCTGAAACAGTTGCAATTCATGTATGAGGATATGATGCGAGCATCACTCCACGTCACAACTGGAATACACTTCACGCGTTGCAATTCATGTATGAGGATATGATGCGAGCTGTTCAGGATAGACGAGAGAATGCACTTGAAATGGTTGCAATTCATGTATGAGGATATGATGCGAGCTCTTTCAGCATTTTACGGATGTATTTTTCCTCTGTTGCAATTCATGTATGAGGATATGATGCGAGCAAGAAGCTAATGATATGCACATTGATGATGTGAGTTGCAATTCATGTATGAGGATATGATACGAACCAGACGAATGCTCATATTCAATTCAACGAAGAAGACAACAACCAGCTTCGGAAATTCTATTGTAATTTGAAAAAATCCTGAAGGTCGCCCCCTTCAGGATTTTATTTTGTGCATATCTATTTGTGCCAGTATCTTTTTGCCTAATAACATCATAGCATATATGGAAATTGTTTATAATATGTCTGTAAAAATGTCTTAGCTTTTCCTACATATTGTTTGAGTATTCGGGCAAATTGCTATAGATTCGCCGAAAAGAATTTTCACTCCTTCCGCAACCTCATTTCTTCCCGACCCGCTTCCCCTTCCTCGACACAAACTCCCTCAAAATTCCCGGATGGAATAAAATCAGCAGCGGAAACAGTTCCAGACGCCCTGCCAACATATCAAACATCAGCACATACTTCGTAAATACATGGAAAAGACCGAAATTCTGTGTCGGGCCGACAAGCGCGAGCCCGGGACCGATGTTGTTGATTGTGGCGGCAACTGCGGTAAAATTTGTAATCAAATCCTTCCCCTCAAGGGAGACAAGGAAAACGGAAGCCGAGAAGAGAACCACAAAAGTAATAAAATACACGTTCACGGCGCGCACAACCTCATGCTCAACAGGTTTTCCCTCAAAATTAATTTTCTGGATGCTCTTTGGATGGAGGTAGGAATTCAATTCTTTTTTGATTGTCTTTAAGAGAATCACAATGCGCGAAACCTTGATACCGCCCCCGGTGCTGCCGGCGCAGGCACCAATGAACATCAAAAATACAAGCACGGTTTTTGAGGTCTGTGACCAGAGGTCAAAATCCGCCGTTGAAAATCCGGTGGTCGTAATAATTGAGGCAACCTGGAAAGCGGAATGGCGCAGTGCATCCGCGATATTCATGGCATTCTGGAGCAGGCCGATAAAAATAACCGCCGCCGAGGCGAAAATGACAATAAAATAATAGCGCACTTCCTCCATGCGCAGCGCGCGCTTCACCTGGCGGAACAGAATAAAATAATACGCGTTAAAATTCACGCCAAACAAAATCATAAAAACTGTAACGACCCACTGCAGATACGGCGAATAGCCGCCGATGCTGTCATTTTTGATGCCGAAGCCACCAGTGCCCGCCGTGCCAAAGCTTGTGCACAGGGCATCAAAGAAAGGCATTTTGCCAGCGAGGAGCAGAATCAGCTCCAGTACCGTCATTCCCAGGTAAATCGCGTAGAGGATGCGGGCGGAGGATTTCATTTTTGGCACAAGCTTTCCGACGGAAGGTCCCGGGCTTTCGGCGCGCATCAGGTTGATATGGGAGCCGCCGCTCATCGGGATGATGGCAAGAAGGAAGACAAGCACACCCATGCCGCCAATCCAGTGCGTGAAGCTGCGCCAGAGCAGCGCGGCATGTGAGAGTGCCTCCACATCGGAAAGGATGCTTGCCCCCGTGGTCGTAAAGCCGGAAATTGTTTCAAACAATGCGTCGGTGAAGGAAGGGATTTCGCCAGAAAACCAAAACGGCAGGCAGCCGAAAAAACTCAGTGCAACCCAGCTTAAGGTGGTGGCAACGCAGCCTTCCTTCATGTAAAATACATTGCTTTTTGGTTTTTTGTGTGTCATGAGATAACCAAAAACCAGGCAGATTGCCGCGACAGCGAGGTAGTACAGCCCTTCTTTCTCGCGGTAAAATGCGGCGAACAGGCAGGGCAGGAGCAGAAAAGCCCCCTCAATTTTTAAAACATGTCCTAAGACATAGCGTATCATGGAACGGTTCATGGCAAATTAAATCCTTTCCTGCAGCAGCATTTTTGCGCGCCATGACGAATAGGATTGCGGATGGTTATGCCCTGCAAAAAGCGGTATACCGCAAAAATGGTGCATGTCCTGTGAAAGCAGCATGCCCCATAAATTGGCGCACAAAATGCCAGTATTGCAATTCAATTAAGCTTCCAGTATATCCAAAATATTGTGGAATCCGGTGTGTGTTGTTACAATCATGACCGTATCGCCCACGCGGATGCAGTCCTGCCCGGTCGGGATGATAATCCTGCCCCTGCGGTTGATAAAGGAAACCAACAGCTGTTTTTTCAGTGCCAAATCCTTAAAGGCAATATTGGTCACGGCGGATTCGCTCTCCACCAAAAATTCAATCGCTTCCACACGGGAATCAAACATATGGTAAAGCGTCTCGATTTTATCGCTTGCGATTGAATTCTTTTTTGCGCGTACATAGGCAATGATTGCCTCGGCGGTAATATAGCGCGGGTAGACAACGCTGCCAAGGTCGAGTGAGTTTATGACATCCTTGAAGGTGATGCGGTTAATCTTTGTGATAATCTTGGCGCCGGAGACCTGTTTGGCGTAAAGGGTCAGGAGGATGTTTTCCTCGTCAATCCCGGTGAGCGGGACGAAAGATTCCGCGTATTCAATCCCTTCTTCTTTTAACAGCTCCTCGTTCGTGCCGTCGCCGTTGATAATGACGGCTTTCGGCAAAAGGACGCTGAGTTCTTCACAGCGCGCGGGATTGTTCTCGATGATTTTGACTTCGATGCCTGCCGCAAGCAGGCAGATGGCAAGATAGTATGCCGCCCTTCCGCCGCCGATAATCATCGTGTTTTTTACCCTGCCGGACTTCATGCCGATGGCTTCCATAAAGAGCCTTGTATTTTTGCTGGAAGCGACAAAGGAGATTATGTCGCCCGCCTTCATTTCAAAATTTCCGGAAGGGATATAGACCTCGCCGTCGCGCTCAATCGCACAGACAATGATGTTTGCCTTTTTGTCGCGCGCCATAATGACCTTGCGGCTTAAATTCATAATGGTCATGCCGTCTAAGATACAGCCCTCCGGGATGCGGAATTTTGCCATCTCTGCTTTTCCCTGTGCAAAGGAGTTGACCTCGAGCGCGGTCGGGAGCGAAAGGATGCGTGCGGCCTCCCTTGCGGTTTCAAGTTCCGGGTTGATAATCATGGCAAGTCCTAATTTGCCGCGCAGATATTCCACTTCTGCGCTGTATTCCGGGCTGCGCACGCGCGCGATTGCGGCGCAGTTGCCGACCTGCGTGGCGATGGTACAGCACAAAAGGTTGAGCTCGTCCGAGTTGGTCACGGCGATAATCAGGTCGGCATCCTCGATGCCTGCCTCCTGTTGGACATTGTAGCTGGCACCATTCCCGGTGATGGTGAGGACATCGTAAAGCCCCTCAAGTGCCTGCATTTTCTGCGGTTTCTTGTCAATCAGGGTAATCGCGTTCCCCTCTTTGCTCAGCTGTTCGGTCAGGGCTGCACCCACCTTGCCACAGCCGACAATGATGATATTCAGACCTTTATTTTCTGATTTTGAATTTTTCACGGTGTTTCCTCTTTCTGCGGGCACGGGCGAATTGAAAAATGTGCCTGCCGATTTTACATGAATCCATGCGAACATTGTTTTTCCACAAAGGTTTCTGCGGGCTCCGCACAAGTTACGGCAAAGCTTGGAAAATCAGAGATTTTCCAAGCTCGCGTTGCTCGCGGCGGAATCGAAGAAATGGAAGTGCCAGAAACGGAATGCGTGTTTCCGCATTTCCATTTCTTCGATTCCTGGCTTTTGCCTTCGCGAACATTATACCATGTCCTTCGGACATGCTGCCCCCGGCGGATGCACACGATTCGCCAGGGAAAATGTCCTCCTAACGTCGGACGCGAATCGGCGCAGGTATAATGCCATGCGGACATTATACCACAGTAGATTCTTAATTGCATTAAGATTTTCATAAAAGTTAAGAAAAGGGAGAAAGTTTTGCCGGAGCCAATCGGTGTTGGTCCGGATATGGCTCATGGCAAAGAAATGAGAAAAGATATTCTCAAAAAATTTATGGAATTGTGCGGATGGTTGTGGTAAGATGGGGTATGAAAACAGCGCGCAAAAGCCGCTGCCCTGAAAAAAAATATTTGCAATATGTTTAACAGGGCGGGAATATACTGAAAACAAAAACACAGGAAAGGGGCATATGGACAATGAAAGTATTGATGTTGAATGGGAGCGCAAACCGGAATGGCACCACCTTTACGGCGCTTGCCGAAATTGGAAAGATTCTGGAGCAGGAGGGGATTGGGTACGAAATTTTCCAGATGGGCGGCGAGCCAATCCGCGACTGCATCGGCTGTGGGCAGTGCAGTGAGAAAGGGTGTGTGTTCGGGGATGACGCAGTGAACGAGTTTGTGGCAAAGGCGAAGGAGGCGGATGGCTTCGTGTTCGGGACTCCGGTGTATTATGCACATCCAAGCGGACGCGTGCTGTCGTTTTTGGACCGGGTCTTTTACAGCAGCGGCAGGAGCTTTGCGTTTAAGCCGGGCGCTTCGGTGGCAGTGGCAAGGCGCGGCGGAACGAGCAGTTCGTTGGAGGTTCTCGACAAATATTTTGGGATTTCCCAGATGCCTGTGGTTGGCTCGACCTACTGGAACATGGTGTATGGCGCGAAGGGCGAGGAGGCAAAGCTTGACGCGGAGGGTATGCAGACGATGCGCAACCTTGCGCGCAACATGGCGTGGATGCTGAAGTGCTTTGAGGCGGGCAAAGAAAAAGGAATCGGGCTGCCGCAGACGGAGAGGGAGAGCAGGACAAATTTTATAAGGTAGAAAATCCGTGCAGACCGATGGGATGGGGAAACAAGGAGATGCTGTAAGGGGGCAGAAGAAATCAGAGGATTGTATAAAATAACAAAAATGGAGATTCTTAAGGTATGTTCTGCGCCAACCCTGCATAGATTATATAAAAAAGTATTGCAGGGTGGATGTTATGAAAACCATCACCAGAGGGCAGCCAAAGCATTGTACTGCCGGATATCTTTCATCAGCAAAGCACCAACAGATCGAGGAGCGGGCGATCACGGTAGCGGAATATATTGTCGAGAAAAATGCGACGGTGCGTCAGGCAGCGAAGGCCTTCGGGATTTCAAAGTCTACAGTACATAAAGATATTACAGACCGGCTTGGTGCAGTCAACCCGGCGCTTGCCGAGCAGGCGCGCGAGGTGCTTAACCGCAATAAATCCGAGCGCCACATCCGCGGTGGGATGGCGACGAAGAAGATGTATGATTCAAAACGGAAAAAAACAGGGGACGAGGCAGAGACAGAGTTTTTTTCGCACCGGAAATAACCGATGAATGGGAAAATCCAGTATTGTAGCGGGAAAATAAGATGATGAATATTACATCCTATGGAAGAAAGAAGGCTTCCGTAGGATGTAATTTTTTTGCGGGAATGGGAAAAATGTGGTTTTTAAGAAGAAAACGTGAGCATACAGGGCAGAAAACCAAAGGTATGGCAGGTTGACAGGAAGATTGTTTTGGTTTAAAATGAAATCAGGCGTACAGAGAAAGTGGTAGGAGTGTTTCGGAACAGGAAGCTTGTCTTGGTATTATAAAAAAGCAGGTATTATCCAGGAACAGGCGGAACGTAAAAACCAAGAAAGCGGGCGACGTTATGAATAATCTTATTTTAACCGATATGGCGGGTGCGTATATTGAACATTCCATGGTGATTACGAATTTTGTAAGCATTGTGAGTGCTCAGCTTAAAAACAGTTTGTGCCGTGTGTTTCCGGATAATGTTCAATATACATGGTGGTTTGGTGATGAGAAGAAAACCATAATCCCGGATGTATCCATCAATTGCCAGGTTCGGTCAAGGCGGGGGAATACTTTTGTAAATGCGCCCCAGTTTGTCATGGAAGTTTTGTCGGATTCCACGGAAAAATATGACAGAACAGAAAAAAAGGATATTTACCGCAAAGAAGAAATTGATGAATATTGGATTGTGGATTGGAGAAAGCGGAAAGTGGAGATTTTTAATCTTGATTATGATGAGAATCAGGAACCGCAGTATTATCTGTTTCAGACCATTACGGAGAGCAACAAGGAAGAACTAAAGCTCATCCATTTTCCACATGTTAAAATAGGCTTTGACATGTTGTTTGATATAGAATATTAGGAACCTGTCGGGATAGCCTGCGGGTATGCTTCTGTTCGGAAGGGAGATATGCACATAAGACATGGCAATTTGTAGAAATAGTTCAAATAACACACATATATAAACCCTAAAGAAGGTAGGGGATAAAAGAAAGCGGGCACTGCCCGCTTTCTTACATGAATCGTATTTGCATTTTACCTGCGGATTTCAAGCAGCTTTGCCTTCAATTCCGTCTCGATACGGTTTAACTCCACCTCCGCCGCCTGGCGCTTCTGATGCCCTTCGGTCTGGATGCGCATTACTTCGTCGAGCGTGCTAATCAAAGATTCGTTCGTGGTCTTTAAGGTTTCGATATCCACAATGCCGCGCTCGGATTCCTTTGCCGCCTCGACGGTTGCCATCTTTAAGGTGGCGGCATTTTTGCGCAGCAGCTCGTTTGTCATATTGGTGACTTCGCGCTGTGCCTTTGCCGCCTGTTCGGAGTGAGTGACGCCTAAGGCAAGCACCATCTGGCTTTTCCAGAGCGGAATCGTGTTCACGATAGTGGACTGGATTTTTTCTGACATAAGCGTGTCGCTGCTCTGCACAAGGCGGATTTGCGGCGCGGTCTGGATGGAAATCATGCGTGTCAGCTCCAAATCGTGCAGCTTTTTCTCGAAGCGGTTGCACATTGCGGAAAGGTCGTTTGCTGCCTGTGCGTCCTCCGGAAGTCCGCTTGCCGCGGCTTTCTGCATCAGGGCAGGAAGGTCTTCGGACTGGATTTTCGCGAGCTTTTTCTTACCTGCAAGGATGTACATGGACAATTCCTTGAAATAATTTTTGTTCAGCTCGTACATTTTATCAAGCAGAGCGACATCCTTGAGAAGCTGTATCTGGTGGGATTCGAGCACCTGCGTGATTTTGTTGACATTGACTTCCGCTTTCGCGTATTTTGCCTTCATTCCGGTCAGGCGGTCGGAAGCTTTTTTGAATTTTCCGAAAAATCCTTTTTCCTCCTCCTCGTCAAAGCTTTTTAATTCAGTCACAAGGTCGGAGAGCATGGAACCAATCTCGCCGAGGTCTTTGGTGCGCACGTTTTCGAGTGCGCTCTCGGAGAAATCTGCCATTTTTTTCTGCGCGCCCGCACCGAACTGCAAAATCATCTGGGAATTGTTCAGGTCAATCTTCGCCGCGAAATCGTCCACCATCTGGCGCTCCTGCGGGGTGAGTGAACTCTCGTCAAATACTGGTTTTTGCAGCTCCGGCGCAACTTCCGCTTCCGGGGTGGCGGCAGGCCGCTGCGGTTCCTCGGCGAACGGCTCGAAGGTAAGGGTCGGGGTTGCTTCCAAATCTTTTAAGAAATCGTCTGTCATTTTTTTGCCTCCATAGGTAAGATTTTATATTTGTGATATTCGTGTATGCCAGTTTTACAGGTGTTTCAGGGTTTTTCTCTGTGTGCAAAGAACATCCCCCTACTCAGCCTTATCGAACGCACCCTTCGTCAGCCCTTCCTGCGCGAACATCGTCTGCAGCACGGAGATATCCGTTGAAATATCGAGCGCATCATCCTCATACAAGCTGTCAAGCAGCGTCTCAAACGCGTAGATAATTGTCTCTAACGTGGACTCAATCTCCTGCTTGGCAGTCTTGATATTGTCGCCCTGCACGCTTTGCGCGTTGAAATCGCGGTAAGCATCAACAAGCTTTAAGGTTGTCGGCAGGTAATAATTGATAAATTTGTCGAGGTCTTCCACCTGTTCCGGGTGCAGTTCGATGCGGGCGTAAATTTTTTGGATGATTTCCTCAAGGCGGTCAAGCTTTGCGGAAATAATTTCCCCCGGAATGGCGGCGTTCGCTTCACGGATTTTGGTGAGGTAGGAATCGCCTGCGGAGAGAACCTGGATAACCTTTGGCGGGAGGGTGGCACGGCTGCGGTTTGCTGCCGCAGCACCTGCTGCTGCGTTTCCGGCTGCCTGTGGAGCTGCGCTCCCGGAAGCATCTGCCGGACCAGAAGCTCCGGAGACGGAACGGTTTGGCGGCTGGCTGCCATGGAATGTGGTTCCATCCGCATCTGCCTGTGCCGCAAAATGTTCCGCCGCGGTATGGATGCGGGCGTTTGTGCGCTTTTCCTCCAATTGGCGCGCAAGGTAGGCATTCTGCGCCTTTAAGTATTGGTCGTAGGTCGTGCCGTTTAACATCACACAGGTTTGTTGGTCGTCGATATGCCCTTCCGGGAACATGCCGAGTGAAATCATTTTGCGCACATCCTTTAATACAAAGCGCTCGGAGCGCCCGATATGGGAGGAAAGCTCCTTAACCGGGCAGTAGGCGCGCCCGCGCAGCTGGCGCACATACTGGTAAAAGCGGTGGATGCGGTGTCTGCGTTTCGTGCCAACAATGGTCATGGCACCGGAAATGACCAGAGTAGGTGCAAAAAGCGCACCCATCAGGGTATCATATGCGCGGTAGGGCATCTCCCCGATGTTCACAGCAAAATTAAATGCGATGAACATCATGACGGAAAGGGCGAGCCCAATCCAACCAAAGACAGAGAACAGTGTGCCGGAAACGCGCCCTTTCGGATTGCGGCTGATGGGTACAAGCTCTGTGGAATTCCCGCCTCTGTGGGCAAAAGCCGCACTGCCGGGGCGGGTGTAGCTGCCATTTGCGCCGGGTCTTGCGTTATAGGCGGCATTGCCCCCGCCTGCGTGCTCCCCCTTACGGGCAGCAGAGCCGCCAAAAAAACCGAAAGCTTCCGCCGCTTCCCGCAGTCTCCCGGAATAATCGTAACGGCTGCGGTTTTGCTGTCTGTCCGCCGCCTGCGCGCGCCTGCGCTCATTTTCCCGCTGCCTCTCCTGTGCCGCCTGTCTTCGGTTTTCCTCGGCTTCCTGCCTTCTGCGCGCTTCCGCGGCCTGCCTTCTTGCTTCCGCGGCCTGCCGGCTGTTGTAGCGGGCGCGCTCGGCTTCCGCCTGCGCCGCCTGTCTTCTCGCTTTGTAATCCGCGCGCAAATCGCCGTTGACAATTTCGCCATCGATATGCTCAAGCTCCTCCGCCGTTGTTTCCTTGCCGTCGTATTGTTGGTAGAAACGGTTCTGGTTCGTTCCAATCTGTGCAATGGAGGTGTTGACGGCGGTGGTAATATTTTGGTTCAGTTTCGAAAAATCCGATGTGGCAAGTGCGTCCTGCACGGCCTTTTCAATATCGGATGCAAGGTCGGAATTGTACATGGTAAACCTCTCATTCGAAGAATTTTAACCGCAGTCCGGCTCTCGCAATGCTGCGGCAATGGTACTTATGCCAAAATTATAGCGCAAATAGAAATGGTTTGCAATCAGATTTCAAGATTATAATCAATTTATAATTTTGGACGGCAAAATGCAAAACGGGAAAACTCAAGGATTGCGAAGAAGGGCGGATTGTGTTATAGTGGGAAAGGATATCCTGTCCTGTTCTGGCGGGCAGGAACAAAGGCAAAGGGGGAGTTTATGTATGGCAGATAAATTAAAAGGTCTGATTGAGACATGCTACGGGATGGCGGCGGCAATCAGCGCGGCGGGCATTGGCGCAAACGAGCAGATGAAGCTACAGGCGATGGTTCGTTTTGAATTTCTGAAATTTCTCTCCTACCTTGCGTATACGGAAGGGGATGTCAAGCAGGAGGAGCTTGATTTTATCAACCGGACGCTCGGCTATGAATTTAAGGGGGTGGAGCTGGCGCAGTTTCGCTTTGACGAGCGCACGGCGTTGCCGGAATACGCGCAAAGTGTGCCGCGGGCGCTGAAATTTTTTGTACTGGCGGATGCGGGGGACAAAATGCAGGACAAGGTCTACCGCAAAAAGAAAGCCATCACGCTTGTGGAGACGTACCGCCTGCTCGGACAGAGCTATATCGCGCAGGATGACAGGACAACGGAAAAAGAAATCCGCCTGCTGTCCGCCTACATGAAGATGCTTGAGGATTTTTTAAAGGAGTACGGGTTGTTCCGCCGGAACGCAAATGTACAGCCAATCCTTCCGGTGATTGACCGCAGGGAGGAAAAATGGGAGGATTCCGTGAAGGCATCGGGCAGGGTACCAAGGCAGAAAGCGCCGCAAAAGGAAGCGGGAGGGCAAGAGCAGGAGGAGCCGGAAGAAAGCGTGGAGAGCATGCTTGCCGAGCTGAATGCGTTAACCGGGCTCTCGGCGGTAAAGCAGGAAGTGAACCATCTTGTCAATCTGATGCAGGTGGCAAAGCTGCGCCGCGAACAGGGCATGAAAGAGCCTACCGTCTCAAAACACCTTGTTTTTTCCGGGAATCCGGGAACGGGCAAGACGACGGTCGCAAGGCTCCTTGCCAAAATTTACAAATCCCTCGGGATTTTGGAGCAGGGGCAGCTTGTTGAGGTGGACCGCGGCGGGCTGGTCGGCGGCTATATCGGGCAGACGGCGACGAGGACGATGGATGTGGTGGACGAGGCCATCGGCGGGATTTTATTTATTGATGAGGCATACGCGCTCACGGTCGGCAAGGGCGAGGGCGATTTCGGGCAGGAGGCTGTTGATACGCTGTTAAAGGCGATGGAGGACAACCGTGATTCGCTGATTGTGATTGTGGCGGGTTACCCGGATTTGATGGAGCAGTTTCTAAGCTCTAACCCGGGGCTTCGCTCGCGTTTTTCGCGCTTTATTGAGTTTGAGGACTACACGCCGGACGAACTTTACAACATTATGGGCGGCATGTGCAAAAGCCAGGAATACATACTTTCCGCGCAGGCGGAGGAGTTTGTGAAGGAATTCCTGCGCGCGCGCTGTGAAAATAAGCCGGACAATTTCGCAAACGCGCGCGATGTGCGCAATTTGCTTGAGCACGCAATCACGAACCAGGCGGCGCGGGTGATTGGGAGCGGAAAATCGGATTATGATACTTTGGCAAAATTGGAAAAATCAGATTTTGAGGATATCCGCCTCTGAAAAATGGCGCTTGCTATGCGGGAAACTTCCCTAAATTATATAAATTTACAGCATTGGAAATTTCCGGCCGCAAATACATGGCGGTGGCGGGCGGAAAAACGAAAAAATCTGAAAAAAATATGAATTTCGAAAGAAAGGCTTCCTTTTTACAAAAAAATGTGCTATAACTGTCTACGCAGCTTTTGCCCGCACCGATGGATGGGAAGGGGCAAAGAAATGTGGGGGATGGGGAGAAATCCAGGCTTCCGGCTGACAAGGTACCGCGGAAGGTGCGCGGGAAAGAGGTAGAAATGATGAAAAAAGGAATACACAGGACACTGGCGCTGCTTATGGCGGGGATTCTCGCGGCGGGCTGCGGCTCCGAAAAAGAGGAGGATATCCCGGAGCGGCTTTCGGGAAGTGCCGTTGAGGTTCAATATAAGGGCGTGGAGTATGAGCCGTATGATACGGAGGTGACACAGGAGGAAATCCAGACAAGGATTGACAGCTTTGTTGCTTCCCACCCGCTCTACACGGATGTCACTGACCGGGATGATGTGCGGGAGGGCGATACCGTAAACATTGATTATACGGGCTATATGGACGGTGAGGCATTTGCGGGCGGCAGTGCCAAGGGCGCGGATTTAACGATTGGGTCGGGCGGGTTTATCCCGGGCTTTGAGAGCGGTCTGGTTGGCGCGAAGGTGGGTACGACGGTGGATGTTAAGGCGACTTTCCCGGATCCTTATCTGAACAATCCGGATTTTTCCGGAAAGGTGGCAACCTTTTCCGTGACAATCAACAAAATCCGGTTGATGGAAGAGGCAGAGCTTACCGACGAGCTTGTTGCGGCGAACACGGATTACGCGACGGTTGCGGACTACAGGGCATATATTGAGTCGAGCCTGCGCTCCCAGAAAGAAAGCTATGCGGCAAGCTTTAAGGAAAGCCGCGTCATGAATAACCTGATTGAGAAAACGGAGTTCACCGGGATTGCCCAGGAGGACATTGATTCTTATTATGAGAGTTCGCGCACGTATTATAGTCAGTTGGCGCAGATTTATGAGAGCACTTACGGTTATTCGTTCTCGATGTTTATTTTGTACTTTTTCGGATGCTCCAGCGAGGAGGAATATGACCAGATGCTGCGCGAACAGGCGGAGTTGGAGGTCAAGAGGACATTGATTCTTTATTACGTTATTGATAAGGAAAAGATTACCGTAACGGATGAGGAATATGCGGAGGCGCTTGGGCGCTACGCAACGCAGTACAATACGACAGCCGAGGAGTTAGCGGCACAGGTTGAGGCTTCCAGGCTACAGCTGTTGGTACAGCAGGAGAAGGCGGAACAGCTCATTTATGACAACGCGGTTGAAGTAAAGGGTGAGTAAGGTGTGATGGTGGGCGGTTCGCAGGTACGCGCCGTTGGACGCGGAACCGCCAAAACGGTCAGGACATGGCGGACGGTCTGAAAAATCGGGGATTTTCAGGCAGTATTCAGGAAGGCCGCCACGGGCAGAACCGTGTAACAGGATAAGAAACGGCGCAGAAATGAGGGATGAGATGAAAAAGAAATGGTTAGCAGTGCTACTGTGTGGATGTCTGGTATTTACCGGCTGTGGCTCGGGGGATGACGGGGAGGAAGCCTCGAATGACGATGAAGGGCAGCGCCAGAGCGGCGGGCTTTTGTCGGGCAACCGGGGGGATAACAGCACGCCGACACCGACCGCGGCAGCGGACGGGAATACGGACGGTGATGATGTGGGAAACAACGATGACACCCTTTCCGGGGGCGCGTACTGGGCACCGCAGGGCAGCGTCGAGCTGGGACAGTATATTGGCGTTACGGTGGATAAGGCAGACGCGGTTGTCGCGGATGAGGATGTGCAGTATGAGCTTGACTATCTTTTGAGCCAGCACGCGCAGACAGTGCCGATTACCGACCGCAATGTGGTGGAGGATGGCGATTATATCGGCGTTGATTTTACGCTGATGGTCGGCAGTGAGGAGATTGATTCCGCGCAGGATGAGATGCTTACGGCCGGCGCCGGGTATTATGATTTTGACAAACAGTTAGCAGGGCTGTACTTAGAGGAGTCAAAGACGTTCGAGTGTGAGATTCAGGACCTTATGTACAGCGATTATATCGGGCAGACCGGAACATACATTGTCCAGATTAAGTCAATCAACGAGCAGGTAATCCCGGAGCTGACGGATGCTTTTATCGCGGAAAATACGGATTTCAGCACGGTGGCGGAATATCGCCAGGATATTTATGACACACTTTTAAAAGAAGCGGAGCAGGATGCACAGGACGAACAGGTAAGGGCAGCGTTTGAAAAGATTATGGCGGATTCCAAATTTACCGGAATCAGCGATGCGGACATCCAGTCGTATGTGGATGAGGTGGTTGCGTATTATGAGCAGTACGCGTCCATGTTCGGGATGGATTTGAACTCGGTTATCGCCGTTTTTATGGGTGGGACGTATGAGGAGTTTATTGCGCTCGCGAAGGAAGATGGCGAGTACACCGTGAAGCAGAACCTGATTTTAAACGCGGTTATCCAGGACGCAGGGATTACGCTGACGGATGAGGAATACACAACCGCGTTGGCAGAGTATGCGGCAGAGAATGATTTTGACTCCCCGGAGGCGGTTGAGGAATACTACTATAAGGAAGACCTTGTGCTTCATTTCAGACAGAACAAGGCGTATGATATGATTGTGGATTCCATTGTTGTCCAGTAACAGGATATATCCAGGCTGCGCACGGCGGGATTTTATGGGGGCAGGGCAGACATGAAATTTTACCGCGGGGAAAAAGAAAGAAGGACACGGACAAAACGGATTATGGAAACAAAGAATTCCGGATATTGCACTTTGCAATATCCGGAATTCTTTGTTTTTAAATGTAATTTTAGGAAAAGAAAGCTTGCTTTTTCTGTTTTTGTCTATTATAATAAGGACTGAGAGGCGAAAACGATTTAGTGTTTTGGGGGGATGGA
This sequence comes from uncultured Lachnospiraceae bacterium, assembly GCA_910579615.1. Lineage (GTDB taxonomy): Bacteria > Bacillota > Clostridia > Lachnospirales > Lachnospiraceae > RGIG4057. Next base: position 176,968 of record CAJTUA010000002.1, read on the forward strand.
CATGGTATCAGTAAAAGACATTGCTGCCCGCTGTAAGGTTTCCGTTGCCACAGTCAGTAAAGCATTAAATGGCTACAGCGATATCAGTAAAGAAAAGAGGGAGTACATCAACGCGGTGGCAAAGGAAATGGGATATTTCCCGAACTCGGCGGCAATCGCGCTGAAAACAAACCGCACATACAATATCGGCATCCTGTTTTTGGATGCGGCGAATAACGGCTTGACAAATGAGCATTTTGCAAGGGTACTGCAGGGCGTGAAGGAGGAGGCGGAGGAACGGGGCTACGATATTACGTTTATCAGCAACCACATCGGCGGCAGGACGATGACCTACACGGAGCACTGCCATTACCGCGGGGTGGACGGCGTTGTGATTGCCTGTATTGACTTTGATGCGCCGGAGGTAATTGAACTGGTCAACAGTGGGATACCCGTTGTGACGATTGACCATGTATTTCACAATACGACATCTGTGATTTCGGACAATGTGAGGGGGATACAGGATTTGGTGAAATACGCCTACGGGATGGGGCACCGCCGGATTGCGTTTATCCATGGTGATGATTCTTCTGTTTCGCGGGACCGCCTGGCGAGTTTTTACCGGACGCTTGATGAGCTTGGGGTGGAGGTTCCGGAGGAGTACGTGCTGGTCTGCCCGTACCGCGACACAAAAAGGGCGGCGGAGATGACAGTACAGCTGCTTTCATGCAAGGAGCCGCCGACCTGCATTTTGTACCCTGACGATTTTACGGCAATCGGAGGTGTCAATGTAATTGAGCAGAAAGGCCTGAAGATACCGGAAGATATTTCTGTTATGGGGTATGACGGGAACAGCTACGCGAGGGCGATGGAGCCGCCGCTGACAACGCTTGAGCAGGATTCGGACGCGCTTGGACGTTCCGCGGCAGCGCATTTGATTCATATGATAGAAAAACCGAAGACCGCGCTTGTGGAGCGCGTTGTGGTGGAGGGGAAGGTTCTGGTGGGACGTTCCGTCAAAAAAATATAGAGAAAAAATGTAGAGAAGAGCCCTGCGCTTTGGAAGCGGCAGGGCTTTTTGTGCGCAGGGGCGCGAACGTGCATTCATGCGCATGGAAGTGGGCTGCTTTGCGGCACGCCCACCCTATGGTTCATTGTCATGACCTGGAAAAAAGATGATTGAAGAACAAAAAAGAATGTGATATAGTGGTTAGGAGATTGACTGCCGGATATTGCAGCGGCAGGATATGCACAGCAGCGGTACTGTGGGCAAAGCCAAGTACCGCGTGGGAATAAACAGAATAACCAAGGAGGCTATGATGAAAATCAGGACAAGATATGCGCCGAGCCCGACCGGACGGATGCATGTGGGGAATCTGCGCACCGCGCTCTATGAGTTTTTGATTGCGAAGCATGAGGGCGGGGATTTTATTTTAAGAATTGAGGATACGGACCAGGAGCGCTATGTTGAGGGCGCGGTGGATATTATCTACCGCACGATGGAGAAAACAGGCCTGATTCATGACGAGGGTCCGGACAAGGACAAGGGCTTTGGCCCGTATGTGCAGAGCGAGCGGCAGGCAACCGGGATTTATTTAAAATACGCGAAGGAGCTGATTGAGAAAGGGGAAGCGTACTACTGCTTCTGTGACAAGGAGCGCCTTGCAGGCTTAAAGAGTGTTGTTTCCGAAGATGAGCAGGGCGAGGCGAAGGAAATCACGAAATATGACAAGCATTGCCTGCACTTAAGCAAGGAGGAGATTGCGGCAAATCTGGCGGCGGGGAAGCCTTATGTTATAAGGCAGAATGTGCCGACGACCGGAACGACGACGTTTACGGATGCGATTTACGGCTCGATTACGGTGGAGAACGAGGAGCTTGACGACATGATTTTAATCAAGTCGGACGGGTTCCCGACCTATAATTTTGCAAATGTTATTGACGACCATCTGATGGGCATTACGCATGTGGTGCGCGGCAACGAGTACCTTTCCTCCACGCCGAAGTACACGAGGCTGTACCAGGCGTTTGGCTGGGAGGAGCCGGTCTACATCCACTGCCCGCTGATTACGAATGAGGAGCATAAAAAACTGGCAAAGCGCAGCGGTCATTCCTCGTTTGAGGATTTGCTGGAGCAGGGCTTTGTGACGGAGGCGATTGTGAATTTTATTGCGCTGCTCGGGTGGAGCCCTTCGGTCAACGAGGAGATTTTCACGCTCGATGAGCTGATAAAGCAATTTGATTACCACAATATCAGCAAATCCCCGGCAGTTTTTGATATGCAGAAGCTGCGGTGGATGAATTCGGAGTACATTAAGAAGATGGACGATGCGGCGTACTATGGGATGGCGATGCCATATATTGACCGCGCGGTGAGCCGTGACTGTGACAGGAAGCTGATTGCCGACCTGGTGAAGACACGCATTGAGACATTCTGCGATATTGCGGGTCTGGTGGATTTTTTTGAGGAGCTTCCGGAGTACGACGTAGAAATGTTCACGCACAAAAAAATGAAGACGAACGCGGAGAATTCGCTTGCGGTATTAAAGGATTTGCTGCCGCAGTTCGAGGCGCTTGACGATTATTCGGTCGGGGCGATTGAGAAGCTTGTGATGGGGTATATTGCAGAGAAAGGAATCAAGAACGGGCAGGGGCTCTGGCCGGTGCGCACGGCGGTTTCCGGCAAGCAGTCCACGCCGGGCGGCGCGTATGAGATTATGCATATCCTTGGGAAAGGGGAGAGCCTGCGAAGAATCCGCGTGGCGGTGGAGAAGCTTACGGGGAGTCTTTTGGAAGGTTTTTGAAAAATGGAATTTGACGGAGTAAAACAAATAGAGATTGATATGCTTGGTTTGAGCCAAATATATCTTAGCTCAGAAAAAATTACATCGATAGAGAAATGGTTTGACCCGCAATGTATGGAAAATTTCCAGCCCCTGTGCGTCCATGATTTTGGAAATCAACGGTATACAATTACAGACGGGCATACAAGGGCATATGTTGCATATAAAAATGGGATTTCTGTTTTGCCTGCCGTGTACGATAGGAACGATATTGTGACCGGTCCTATCGGGCAAATGTTATATAAAGCGGACATTGACTGGTGTGAAAGGTTCCGATTATCCCATATTATGCATTTGGAAAACCGTATCCTGGATCGGGATGCATATCAAAAACTCTGGATTGGGCGTTGCGACCGGAGTTATGATTTGCTTACGCAGGCTTCGGACAGCGAGCAGGCGCTGCTGCAAAAATTGACATCCGATTTATTCTTGTACGGGGCATCCGAGGATATGTCGATTTTCTTTTTTGAAAATAAGGCGGGGCAATTGTTTATGTATCAAGATGGGATTTTTTTGCCGGAATAGCGGGGACCGAATGTTAAAAGGAATTGCTGCATAAAGAAAAATGTGTAACCAAAAGCAGATACGAAAAACACCCCATGCCCTGGCGGCAAGGGGTGTTTTTGGAACATTTTCATTTCGCTCTTTGCCCTAAGCCGGCTTGCGGTTTTACGGTACGGTTCTTCTTATGGGCATTGTGTTCATGCAGGTGCTACGGAAAAGTACGCTTAAAAGAAATTACAAAACGTTTCCGGGTCTTCATGCAGCTGATTCCGGTTCAAGGCCTCAATTTTCTGCATTTCCTCCGCACTCAGCTCAAAATCAAAAATCTGTGAATTTTGCAAAATACGCTCCGCGTGGACGGATTTCGGGATGGTGATGATTCCGTTCTGCACATCCCACCGCAGGATGACCTGTGCGACACTCTTGCCGTATTTTTCCCCGATGGCGGCGATTGCCGGGTCCGTAATCAGCTGCTTGTTGTCGCGCCCGAGCGGGCTGAGTGCCTCACAGGCAATCCCGTGTTCTTTTAAGTATTGGCGCAGGTTTGCCTTTGTATTGTAAGGGTGAACCTCCACCTGGTCTACAGCAGGTTTTATTCTGGCGCTTTCCATCAGCTCGTCAATATGGTGCTTTAAAAAATTGGAAACACCGATGGATTTTAAGTTTTTTCCGTCGCAAAGCTCCTCAAGGACAGACCAGCTTTCCCGGAAGGCTTCCGGCACTGGCCAGTGCAGCAGATAGAGGTCGATATAGTCAATGTTAAGCCGCTGCATGCTTGCCCAGAAGGCTTCTTTTTGTTTGTGGGAGCGCTGTTCGGTGTTCCAGAGCTTTGTAGTGACAAAAATTTCATTTCTTGGTATCCCGCTGTCGCGCACAGCTTTCCCGACCTGTTCTTCATTGCCGTACAAAGAAGCGGTATCAATATGCCGGTATCCCGCATCGAGGGCGCAGCGGATGGCGTTGTAGGTCTGTTCGGCGGACTGGAAGACGCCAAGCCCTAGGATTGGCATTGTTTTCCCGTTGTTCAATGTGATGTTCGTTGTGATATCCATAAAAACCTCCTTATTTTAAAGCTCAGCAAATCTCCTTCCGGAGCCAAGGAACTAGCGTTGGAATTTCTGCCCGCACAGCTTTCAGGGATTCCAATGAGGGATGTACGGGCGTTTGCTGAAAGAAAAATGGTTTACAAAGAGGATTATAAATGCTAAAGTTAGATTGAGGTCAAGAAGGAAAATGGAAAAAATAAGAATAAAATATTATCCATCCGATATTTTGTAGAATCGGGGAATAAAGTTTTTATGGAGGCAGGAATGATGGGGGAGAAGGAACAGAAAAAAACGGAGTTTTTCACGGTCAAAGAGGTTTCCGGGCGGACGGGGCTTTCGGTTTCCACGCTGCGCTACTATGACAGCGAGGGGCTCACGCCGCAGATTACGCGCAACAGCGGCGGCGTAAGGCAGTATACGCAGGAGGATGTGTGTTGGCTTGAGCTGATTTGCTGCCTGAAGCACAGCGGGATGGCGCTTGAGGATATCCGCAGGTTTATGGGGCTGTGCCTTGGCGGGGAGGAAACTGCGGAGGAAAGAAGGGAAATTCTTCTGGAACAGAGAAAACTTATCGGAAGGAAGATAGAGCAGCTGCAGTGCAGTCTAAAGCTGATTGAGTGTAAGCTGGAGCATTATAAGGAAGTTGGGGTGTTTCATTTTGGGGAACCGTGATGGGAAAAATGCCAGGTTGAATTCGCGGCGGAAAAGTGATATGATGAGACCATAACAGGAGAGGGATACGGATAAGGAACGTATAACGGACACAAATTTTACGGTTTTCGGAAAGATACAGAAGAAATACCATATCGAGTGTGAGAGCAGCCTGCCAGACGGGAAGATTACAATAAGGCTTTTTGAGTACGATGCACAGATTGCATTAGACGAAGGCGAAGTCACGGAAGAGACCCTGACGGTGACATTTCCAAATACAGCGGTTCTTTACCTTCGGGCATACCAAAAGACGCCGGACAAAATGAAATATGTGATTGTTACGCCGGGCGGAACGGTGCAGTATGATGTGCCAATTATGAAAGTTCAGGCATATTCCCTTGATGAGATTTTCGCAAAACACCTGCTGATGCTGATTCCGTTTCATATTTTTTCACATGAGAGGGCTTTTCCGGAGTATAATAGCAATGAAGAGAAACTGGAAGAATTAAAAGCGGAGTATCAGGTGATACTGGAAAGGCTTGATGAACTGGAATACCAGGGAGTTATCGGGGCGTTTGACAAACAGACAATTATTGATTTGTCGGGGGGATGTGATTCAGGAAATCGCACAGAAATATAAAAATGTGCAGAAAGGTGTAGGTGATATGATGAGAGGTGCGTTGATTGAAACGCGGGCAAGAACCATTTTAAATCAAGGCATAAGCCAGGGAATAAGCCAGGGAATAAGTCAGGGAATAAGCCAGGGCAAAAGAGAAACCGCGCTGAAGCTGTTAAACAGGGGAAAACAGACGATAGAGGAAATCGCGGAGGACACAGGACTTAGTGTTGCGGAAGTAAAGCAGCTTGAAAAACTTCGGACAATATAAAGCAGAATCAGGGGCATATACAAAAAAGGAAAGGCCTGCCCGCCCTTTGGTGGCGGTGAACGGATAACACAAAGGGGAGTTATGGAACAAAATGAAGCACAATTAAAGGCAATCGCGCACCGTACCGGACCGATGATGGTACTGGCAGGGCCGGGTTCCGGCAAGACGACCGTTATTACAAACCGGGCAAAAGCGCTGATTGAAGAATGCGGGGTGAAGCCGGAACGGATTCTGGTCATCACATTTACAAAGGCGGCGGCAACGGAAATGCGGGAGCGCTTTGAGAAGCTGATGGGCGCGCCCTGTGGGGTAAATTTTGGCACCTTTCACGCCGTTTATTTCAAAATATTAAAATATGCGTACCATTACGACGCGGCGTGCATTATAAAGGAAGAGGAGCGCTACCAGTTTTTCCGCGATTATATCGCGAAACTGGATATTGAGATTGAAGACGAGAAGGATTTTATTGACGGCATCAGCAGTGAAATCAGTCTGGTCAAGGGAGAGCGTGTGGATATTGAGCATTACTATTCCATGAATTGCTCCGAGGAAAATTTCAAGAAGATTTACCGCGCCTACGAGGGGATGCTGCGCGCGGCGAACAAGATTGATTTTGATGATATGCTGCTGCTGTGTTATGAGCTTTTGACGCAGAGACCGGATATTCTCGCGGTGTGGCAAAAATTTTATGAGTACATATTGATTGATGAGTTCCAGGATATCAACCGCGTGCAGTACGATATCATAAGGCTGCTTGCGCTGCCGCAGAACAATCTTTTTATTGTCGGGGATGACGACCAGAGCATTTACCGTTTCCGCGGCGCAAAGCCGGAAATTATGCTGAATTTCCCGAAGGATTACCCGGGTTGCAAGCAGGTGCTGCTCGATGTCAATTACCGCTCGGCGGCGGATATTGTGGAGGCGGCGGGCAGGCTGATTGCGGCGAACACGAAGCGCTTTCCGAAGAAAATCCGCGCGGTGCACCCGTGCGGGGGTGCGGTGAGGGTGGTCGAGTATGCGGATGTAAAGGCGCAGAACGAGGCGATTGTCAAGGAACTTCTCGCGCTCCATGCAAAAGGCGGGAACTACCGCGATGTGGCGGTTTTGTACCGGACGAACACGCAGCCGGGGGCGTTGGCGGAGAAGCTTATGGAGTACAATATTCCGTTTTCGATGAAGGATTCGCTTCCGAATATTTACGAGCACTGGCTGGCGAAAAATATTTTAGCGTACATTCGCCTGGCACTTGGGGAGGATGACCGCGCGCTGTATTTTCAGGTGATGAACCGTCCGAAACGTTATCTTTCGCGCGAGGCATTCCCCGATACGAAGGTTGATTTGCGCAAAGTGAAGCAGTATTATTACAGCCAGGCGGGCAAGGGCTATGTGATTGAGCGCATCGGGAAGCTTGAGGAGGATTTGAAGCTCCTTGCAAAGACAAGCCCATACGCGGCGGTCAGTTATATCCGGCGTGCGGTCGGGTATGATGATTATCTGCGGGAATACGCAAAGATGCGGCGCATCAATGAGGATGAGCTTTTTGATTTGCTTTCCCAACTGCAGGAGGCGGCAAGGGAGTACCGCACTTTTGCGGAGTGGTTCCAACATATGGAGGAATACCGCGAGGAGTTGACAAAGCAGAGCGCGTTAAAGAATGACCGCGACCGCGACGCGGTGGCTTTTATGACCTTCCACGGTTCGAAGGGGTTGGAGTTTCCGCATGTTTATATTGTGGACGCGAATGAAGGGGTCACGCCGCACCACAAGGCGGTGGTGAATGAGGATATGGAGGAAGAGCGGCGGATGTTCTACGTTGCCGCGACGCGCGCGAAGAAGGCGCTGACCGTGACATACACGAAAGACCGTTTTAACAAAAAACAGGAGGTTTCGCGCTTTGTTTCGGAGCTTGTGACAGACTGGTCGGCATTTCGGGAAGGGGCGGCGGTTGTGCATAAGAGCTATGGGCGGGGTACCATCCTGATGGTGAGGGATGGGAAAGTTTCCGTGCGGTTTGACGCGAAGGGGATGGTGCGGACATTTGATATGGAGTTTTGTGTGAAGAACCAGGTGCTTGCAGTGTCTGACGGGCAGTCTGCCTGAAAAATGAGGAATGCAAAAAAAATATCCGGATTGTAACAATTTTGACAAAAAATTGTGGTAAGCTGTGGATAAGAGGGTGACGGCGTGGTGCTGCAAAACCACTGCCAGAATGGAATGCAGTTTTTCTATGGAGAGGAGAATGGATATGGTTTTTCACGGGGGGCGCAAAAAAAGCATGCAGGCGGGGGAAGGTTCTGTTATCCGCAGGGCTGCGGTTTTCCTGGCGCTGCTTTTGGTATTTGTGGTGTTGTTGGAACGGGTGCCCGTGCAGGCAGCAGTTCCGAAGGTGACCGTGACGAAGAAGACGCTTTATGTGGGGTATGAGAGTTATCAGATTCAGTTTAAGAACCTGGCGAAGACAGCGAAAGTTACATACAAATCAAGCAATAAAAAAGTGGCGACCGTCAGCAGCAAAGGCGTGGTTGCGCCGGTGGCAAAAGGGAGCGCGAAGATTACCGTCACAATGAAGCAGAGCGGCAAGACCTATACGTCAGAGATTGCTGTGACCGTGAAGGAGCCATATGTATCGGTTTCCAATAAAAAGACGAAGCTTGTGGAAAGCAGCGATTATCAGCTGACCGGAAAGGCGTATGGGCTTGACGGGGCGGAGTTTGTATTTTCGACTTCGGATGTGCTTGTCGCCAAGATTGACGAAAAGACCGGGCTTTTGCATGCGAGGGCTGCCGGGAAAACGAAGGTTACAATAAAAGATAAGGCGAGCGGCAAGTCGGCGTCCTTTACCCTGACTGTCATCGAGCGCACGGAGGAAAATCAGGACGATGTCTATGTGACAACAGAAAAGATGAGTAAAAAATATGTCTACAAGGCACCTGCGGATACAAAGGACCTGACAGAGGAAGAGAAGGCGAAGACGGAGCGCCTGACGGATATCCAGAAGCGTATCACGGCGGGAACGTCAATCACAATAAAAGAAATGCAGGAATATTATATCCAGAAAGCGGCGGATGGCGGAAAGCAGAGTTAAGTAAGGAGGTGCGGGCATGAAACAAAGAAAGGGATTTGGTGTACTGTTTTTTTGTATCCTTTTGTGCATAGCAATGGTTCCGGTGCGCGCGAAAGCGGCAGATCCGACAGTGGTTGCAATCAGTGCGGTCTATACCGGGGGGACGCTTGAGGTCGGGGCGTCAATCCCAAAGGAGAAGATTGAGGTAACCGCGTCCTACAGTGACGGTACAACAGTTGAGGTAACGGAGTTTGCGATGTCAACGGAGCGTGTGCTTACCGATGGCGCAAACAGGGTAATGATTATTTACCGTGGGAAGGTGACGGAGATTTATGTTTACGGTAAGCGTCCGCGCTCTATTTATGCCACATACAGCGGCGGGATGGTCAGTGTGGGCAATAAAATCAGTACCGAGGATTTGACGGTGTATTTGCAGTATACGGATTACAGCACGGAGGAGATTCTCGATTACCGTGTTGTGAACCCGGTTATTTCCAGTGTCGGCAGCCAGAAGGTGCAGATTGTCTACAATAGTATGCAGACTACGGTTGATGTTTATGGAACGCAGGCGAAGACGGTTTCCATGCTGACTGCGGTCTACGAGGGGGAGGGTGCGCCGCAGGGCTATGCGGTGCCGGAAAAAAATATGTATGTCACGGCACTTTATACGGACGGGACATCGGAGCGTATTTACAATTATACCATGACCCCGGCGACGGTCCAAAACATCGGGGATAACAAGATGATAGTAAGTTTCCGCGGGAAGTCCGTGGAGATTACGGTAAAAGGCGTTGAGCTTACGGCGCAGAGCATTGAGGCAGTCTACAAGGGCAGCAGTGTTGAGGTCGGCGATTACGTTGCGGCGGAGGATGTTACGGTGACGGCGTTTTACAGTGACGGCTCCAAAGCGGTCGTGAAAGATTTTACATTTTCCTCGGACCGTATCACGATGACGGGGGAAAATACAATCATAGTGAATTACGGTGGGCAGAGTGCGACCATCAAAGTAACCGGGATTGCAAGGTCGGGGGCAAGCTACAGCAATGCCGCATCGTTTACGGTAAAAAATACGCAGTACAGTGCCAATGTGCAGGTGGCTTTGCCAAAGCGTATGCAAAAGGATGCCATTGTTGGCAAGTCGCTCAAGCCAGACCGTGTGTCTCGCGTAATCAGCAAGGTAAAGGCAGAAGTGATTGACTATATTGCCTTTGATATTTTGCTGACCGATGAGCTGCAGGACGATGTTTTTCCTCTGACGATGCGGATTGATTTACCGCAGAAATATAAGGCGAAGGAGACAAATACTTACCTTTATTATACCTCGAACCGTAAGAGCGTGATGGCGCGGGTAGCCTTAGAGCCAAGCGCGGACGGTGTGATTGAGGTGACGCTTTTCCACACGGGGACGTATATCCTTGTCAATGAGAAGGAGATTGTGGAGGATGACCTTCCGGACCCGGAAGATGATTATCTGTAGAAGTGCAAGATATGAAGTGCGGGAAGGGTGCTTGGCCAAAGTTTGGCAAGTGCCCTTTTTTTGCGCAGGGGCGCGAATGGAATTACAGGAGGGTTCTGCGGTATGTAAAAGTATTGCAGAACCCTCCTGGTTGTTTTACTCTTCTTCATCGTCCTCCTCTACTGCAACCGCCGCCGATGCCGTGGTGATTGTAATTGCAACGGAAATTACTGCGACGATGATGCAAAGAAGAATAATCAATGCAAGTATAATCAGTCCGGTAGAATCGTTCATTTGAATTTAGTCCTCCTATTTAAAGTTCCGCATATTCCCTCCCACCACCCAGAAGCGGCAGAAGGATTTCTGTCCGCTCCGCTCCCATAAATCCTTCTGGGGTGCTGTCCGGGAATATGCTGTTTTAAAGTTCCGCATATTCCCTCCCACCACCCAGAAGCGGCAGAAGGATTTCTGTCCGCTCCGCTCCCATAAATCCTTGTGGGGTGCTGTCCGGGAATATGCTGTTTTTGGTCAATTTACCCATAGTATAACATAAAATCCCGAAACAGGGAACAGTTAAATTTATAATTTTTAAAATAATTTCCGCGGCAGTACATTTTTACATTGCCAGAGCGCCCCATTTTACAAAGCTTCATCAAAAAATGCTGTTACAAAAACCGCAGGTGAATTCCAGTAAATCGTTACTTCATTCAGGGAATAACATCCATACTCGTCCACATAGCATTTCATTGGCGGTGTGCCTGCAGGGATGAGGCGTCTGCCCGGCTCGTCGGAAGGGCGGGCATTCGGACCGCCAGAGACAAAGCCTGGAATTGGCTCGTCGATGCCGTCCGCAAAAACGGTTCGCATATGCGGACGGCGGCAGGAGCGCGCACCGAAACCCGTCACGTAACTATAGCCAAGTGCGTTGCAGCCGAGCAGGTAGTGGAGCTGTGCTAAGGCAGCCTCGCGGTAATCGGAATTTCCCGTAAACAGGTAGCCGAGGATGAGCAGGATACCGTTGTTCATCAGTGTCATATTGCTGCCCCAGTGATAATCGTGCTCCGACATTGCTGCCGGGTAGGCGCTCTGCGTCGTCAGAAAAAGACAGTGGTCGGCGGCGGTGAGGAAGTCCTTGCGGATGCGCTCGCGCACGGCGTGCATGTCCTGTGTGGCAGGGAGTATTTTGCTGTTTCTAAATTCCCCCTGTGCCGACGGTACAAAGTATTTCCCGTCCAGGGAAATTCCCGCAAAAACCGGATTGAAATAAAAGGAAAGCGCGCCAAAACCGCCTGTTGCGGCGTAGCCGAGCGCTGTCTTTGAGAAGTCCTCCTGATATAAGGAAAGGAAGACCTCAAGGAAGCGTTTTTCCCCGGTGAGAGAAAAAAGCTCCGCAGCCGCCCAAAAACGCTCGTCACGGTCGGAGGAATCCCCGTATTCCCCGGTTCCGCTACCAGGTGGATTGGTAAAAGCGATAAATTCCGGATGCTCCTGCAAAAAATCCCACGAAAGCAGAGCAGCCGCCTTAAGCTTGTCGGCAAACTTTGCATCGTATGGGGCATAGATGCGTGAGGCAAGCGCGGTTATGGCTGCAAAAGCCGCAGTGGCAGGCGTAGCCACAGCGTAGGCAAGCAGCGGCGCGGTATCGCATTCCGGCATGATAAACGGCGCATGGCGCCATGTACTTACCTTGTGGAAGACACCGCCGTCAGCGCGCTGCATTTTTAAGAGCCAGGTAAGCTCATAACGGCATTCGTTCAGCAAATCCGGCGTGCCATTGCCGCTTTCCGGGATGTTGAGGTGGTCAGGAAAGCGGTCGGGAAATAACGAAAAGGCATAGAGCAGATGCGCGAGTGCTGTTGCCGCCGCCGTGACATAACGGCCATAGTCCCCTGCATCATGCCAGCCGCCGGAAAGCTCTATCTGCACGGAAGGGTTGTCCCAGAGGGCGGCAGGCGCGTGGTGGCAGCAGGCGTGGGCAAATTGACCGGCGTGTTTTGCGGTGAGCGCACAGCCGCAGCGCTGGAAATAGTAGCTGCGGATCAGGGCGATTTTTAAATTGTGGTAGGCATTCTTTTGGATGGCAAAAGGCTCAGAAACAATATTCCCTATATGCAGGGTATATTCGCCTGCTGCCCGGAAATCGGAAAAATCTGCCCGGTATGTAATATCGCCGGAAGCAGCGTCTGGTTTTCCGTCATGAAAAGGCTTTAAAACCCCCTCAAATACCATTTTCCCGGTTTGGCGCTCGCACAGGCAAAAAGTGTCGGCATGATGTGTGGTTATGGCGAGCTTTTTGGCATCTGGCAGATAGCCGACCTGATTAAAATATATCATAGGATTATCCCTCCCTCCTGATGTGATAAACGCTGTTTTCCAAAGTGTGATATGAGGTATTTTAACATCGGTGTCCATGGAAGAAAATGGAGAAAAATAGCCTGACGATGTATTATCCTGTTATAAGGCAGGGCTTGACTTTTTTCGTCTTCTATGTATAATAAATTATGATGCGAAAGCAGCGGAAAAATTTAAAATCAGCCAAAAAATAGAAACGGTGCCAGAAAAGATTTTGGGGGGCAAAGCGGGTGAAATCTTTCCCGTGGAAGGGAGCTGTGGAAGTTTTTTGTAGAACTTGAAATGGGAGAATTATATATGGTAAAGAATGCGAAAAAATTTTTACTGATAAGTTTTTCGGTGTTGGCAGTGGTTTGTGTGGTTATATTTGAACTGGTATCCACGAAAATAGATGAGAGCAGCAGAACAGCAATCAACGAGGTCGCCGAGATTTATATGACGGCGATGGCAAAGCAGACACAGCAGAAGTTTGATGCGGTTGTGGATTTGCAGATTATGGAGATGAAAGGGATTCTCGAGCGCCATCCGCCGGAAACGCAGGTGTATGGGGAGGAGATGCTAGAGCAGCTCGCCCTAAGCGCCCAGGTCCGCAGTTTTTCCTATCTGGGACTTTATTCGGAAGACGGGGAATACCAGACGGTATATGGCGAAAATGTGGAATATCAGGACGAAAGTACTTTTAAGAATGTGTTAAATGACAGCCGGTTAAGAGTATTTTCCGGGATTAACGAAAGAGGGGAGAGGCAGCTTTGTATGCTGACCGATGCGGCTTATCCGATGCAGAATGGGGTTCACAGCGCGTTCATGGTTGCGGCGGTGCCGATGGAATATCTTGAGAGGGTTCTTGCCTTAGATGAGGAGGACAATCTTATGTATTCCTTTATCATCCGGAAGAATGGTACATATGTTGTAAGAACAAGGCAGGACAATTATTTTGAGCATATTTCGGAGATGTTTAGGGAAAACGGCGGGAAAACGGCGGAGGAATATGCGGAGGAACTGCAGAATGCAATCAGTGAAAATAAAGATTATTCCACGGTCGTGCGGGGGGCGGATGGGAAATTCCAGTCGCTGCTGTGCACGCATCTGCCGAATTCAGAATGGTATCTGATTTCTGTTATGCCGTTTGGGACACTGGATGGGATTATGGAGAATCTGGACACCGGGCGGCAGAATACCATTATGGCTGCGGCGCTTATTATCCTGGCGGGTCTTCTTCTGATATTTATTTTGTATTACCGGATGTCGCAGCAGCAAATCCGTGAGCTTGACCGTGCGCGCAGGGAGGCAACCAAGGCGAACAAGGCAAAGAGTGAATTCCTTTCAAGTATGAGCCATGATATCCGCACGCCGATGAATGGGATTGTCGGGATGACGGCGATAGCGATGGCAAATATTGATGATATGGCGCGCGTGAAGGACTGCCTGTCAAAAATTACACTCTCAAGCAGGCATCTGCTGGGTTTGATTAACGATGTGCTTGATATGTCAAAAATCGAGAGCGGGAAGCTGTCACTGAATTTCAGCCAGGTTTCCCTGTGTGAGACGATGGAAAGCATTGTAAATATTGTGCAGCCGCAGGTAAAGGCAAGGCAGCAGCATTTCGATATTTTTATCCAGAATATTTATGCGGAGGATGTATACTGTGACAGCATCCGCTTAAATCAGGTGCTCATCAATCTTTTGTCCAATGCGATTAAGTTCACCTCGGAGGGCGGCAGGATTAATGTGTATCTGGGGCAGGAGGCATCGCCGGTCGGGGAAAATTATGTCAGATGCCATTTTAGGGTGAAGGACAATGGCATCGGGATGACGGAGGAGTTCCAGAAAAAGATTTTTGAGACGTTTACAAGGGAAGAAAAAGCGCAGGTGGACAAGACAGAGGGAACAGGGCTTGGAATGGCAATTACGAAAGCAATCGTGGATGTCATGAACGGTACCATAGAGCTTCACAGTGAACCGGGCAAGGGCAGTGAGTTCCATATCACGCTTGATTTTGAAAAGGCAACGCTTAAGGAGGAGGAAATGGTTCTTCCGCCGTGGAAGATGCTCGTTGTGGACAATAACAAGGAGCTGTGCCTGAGTGTGGTTTCCTCCCTGAAGGAAATCGGAGTGTCCGCGGATTGGGCGACGGACGGAAAAACGGCGGTGGAGATGGTCCGGCAGCGTCACTTAAAAGGGGATGACTATGAAGTGGTGCTTCTGGACTGGAAAATGCCGGGTATGGATGGCCTGCAAACCGCAAAAGAAATGCGCAAGCATTTGGGCGAACAAGTACCGATTCTGATTATTTCGGCATATGATTGGAGTGATATCGAAGAAGAGGCGAAGAAAGTTGGCATCCATGGCTTTATCTCCAAGCCTCTGTTTAAATCAAACCTCTTTCTTGGCCTGAGCAAGTATCTGATGAATGCGCCTGACATAAAGACGGAGAAGCTTGTGGATGGCAGGGACTTTGCGGGAAAGCGGATTTTGCTAGCGGAGGACAATGACCTGAACTGGGAAATTGCGCAGGAGATTCTTTCAGAGGAGGGTTTTGCACTTGAGAGGGCGGAAAACGGTAAAATCTGCGTGGAGAAGTTTGAACAGTCAGAACCGGGAACTTACGACCTCATCCTGATGGATATCCGTATGCCTGTGATGAGCGGTTATGATGCGGCGAAGGCCATCCGTGCATTAGAACGCCCGGATAGGAACCTGCCGATTCTTGCGATGACAGCGGACGCTTTTTCGGATGATATCCAACACTGCCTTGCCTGTGGTATGAACGAGCATATTGCCAAGCCGATTGATATTGGCAGGCTGACGCAGATTTTGAAAAAATACTTAAAGTAAAAAAGACTTTGGAAGGGAGCTTGAACATGGAAGAAATAAAATGGAATGACAGGTTTAATCTCGGGGTGGATTTTATTGACCAGGCGCATCAAAACCTTTTTTCTATTGTTAACAAGCTGGTTGCACTCAACGAGGAGGCCGACAAACAGCCGTATGCCTGCAGGGAGGGAATCAAATATTTCAAAAGCTATACACTAAAGCACTTTGCGGAAGAAGAAGCATACATGCAGGAGATTGACTATAAAGGCTACAAGAGACATAAGCGAATTCACGAAAAAATGTGCAACAAGACACTTCCGGAATTGGAACAGGAGATGGAGACGGAGAACTTTTCCGAGGAGTCGGTGCAGCATTTTATGGGAGTCTGCATCGGCTGGCTGAATGCGCACATCATGGTGGAAGACCGCGCAATCGCGCAGAAAAGCGAGAGCAATTTGGTTTACAACGTTCCGGGGGATGAGGTTGCCACGCTTGAAAAAGCGATAGGGCAGGTCATGAAAAAATTATTCCAGATTGATGCGAAGCTGGTCAGCGCGCATTATGTCGGGGAGAACTTTTATCCGGGGTTTAAATTATGCTACCGCATCAGTTACCGCACGGCGGCGGGTACCCTGCTGCAGGTGTTTTTCATTTATGAAGACAGGCAGATGCTAAAGCAGATCGGTGATATTTTAGGGCGGCCGCTGACGAAGGTTGACAAGACAACACTTTATGCGGTCAAGGTCATTTCGGAGAAATTTATGAATGAGATTAAGACGTATTTTCCGGTGACCGATGGATATCACCGGGAAAAGACAGAAGTGATTTCTTTTGAACAGTTTGCGCGGATGTTCCGTTTAGAGGACCTGGGCTACAGCCTGCTTTTTAGGACAGGGAATTATGAGCATTTTGCGTTTTGTATACGTTTATAGCATGGAAATGCTTGTCGCCCGTGAAACGGCATGTAGGTTTGCGTGGGGAAGAACGAAAGACGGAGCGTGCCGCAAAATGCATAAAATAAAAGGCGCGGAACAAAAACATTGAAAAGAATGGATTTTGTTCCGCGCTTTTTGGTTTATGCCTCAGACAAAAAATGATGACTTTCCGAAGAAAATCATCATTCACCGAATGCGGAAAAAGGGACTTGAACCCTCACGGTGTAGCACCACATGATCCTTAGTCATGCCTGTCTGCCAATTCCAGCATTTCCGCATGTCATTCGCTTTATATCGCGAACACGAGTTATATTATACACAATTCTGGGAGAATGTCAAGCACTTTTTTGAAAAAAGTTGAAGTTCGTTGAAACTAATATCAGGAAAGTCGGAAAAAGGTGAAAACTGCGTGCAAAATTTGTTTAAATTACTACTTCCATACTTTGGGTTTCCATGATAAAATATGACAGGATACGAAATTTTGTACATACATTGATTTGGACAATGGCACCTATCATGAAGAATGCGAGGTAAAAAATGGAGACAATTGCGAGGATACTTCCCCTGCTTGCCGGTATTGGTATGTTTCTTTATGGAATGAATCTGATGGCTTCCTCCATCGAAAAGCTGGCGGGAGCAAAGTTGGAGAAAACGATGGAGCGCTTTACGGATAACCGATGGAAAGGGCTGGCACTTGGTACAGGTGTGACGGCGGTTATCCAGTCATCGGCGGCGACCTCCATCACGATGATTGGTTTTGTCAATGCGGGTATTATGACGCTGAAGCAGACAATTCCGGTCATCTGGGGCGCAAACATTGGTTCGACAGCGACGGGGCAAATCCTGCGTCTTGGCGACCTGAACGGTGGAGGGGCTTTTCTTTCTATCCTGAAGCCGTCTTCCTTTGCACCAATCTTTATTGTGGTTGGGGCTTTTATCATGCTTTTATCCAAAAAACGTAAATCAAAGAATATTTCCAACCTCCTGATTGGCTTCGGCATCCTGTTCTGGGGCATGACGACGATGGAGGAGACGTTTGCGCCGCTCAAGGACTATCCGGAGTTCCAGGAGATGTTTACTTCATTTAAGAATCCTCTTATCGGGATTTTGGTCGGCTTGTTTCTGACGGCGGTCATCCAGAGTTCTTCCGCGTCCGTCGGTATCCTGCAGGCGCTCTCGGCAAGCGGTTCCATTACGGTAGCGACGGCATTCCCGATTCTGCTCGGCCAGAACATCGGCAAATGTGTTCCGGTGGTGCTTGCGAGCATCGGGAACAATAAGGACGCAAAGCGCGCGTCCATGTGTTACCTGTTTTTTAACATATTTAGCCTTCTCCTGTTCGGTGTCGGCGTGTACGGGCTGAATGCGATATTTGATTTTGCGGCGATGGACAATGTGGTTAACCGCGGTGACATTGCGATGATACACACGGGAATCAACCTGATTGCGGCGCTCGTGCTGATGCCTTTTGTAAACCAGTACGACCGGATGTTACACAGGCTGGTTAAGGACGGCGGTGATGTGAGGGAAAAGCGCACGCTCGACTGTCTGGATGACGCGTTCTTAAAAAACCCGCAGGTCGCAATGGAGCAGTGCCGTAAGGTATTGTTTGATATGTGTAATGTCGTGAAGGAAAATGCGGCGATTGTCTCAGAGATGGTATTGGGCGGCTACAATGAAAAAGCGCTTGCACTTATGCGGGTGGGCGAGGACTTTCTGGACAAGAGCGAAGCGGGCATCAATGCCTATATGGTCAATGTTACATACCACACGATGACGGAGGAGGATTCGCACCTGGCGACGGAGATTTTGCAGTCGGTCAGCGATTTGGAGCGCATCGGTGATTACTGCGTGAACCTGTCGGAAACGGCGGAATATATGTTTGAGAATAAGGCGAGCTTTACGCCGGAGGCGAAAGGGGAGCTTGAAGTGCTCTTTGACGCAATCCGCAATGTGATAGATTTGATGGTGGAAGCATACAAGACGAATGACCCGGACAAGATTGCATACGTTGAGCCGATGGAGGAGGTCATCGACGATATTGTGGACCGCATGAAAAGCAACCACATCATGCGCCTGCGCAACGGTGCGTGTACGGCGGACAATGGCATTACGTTCACGGAAATCTTAACGAACACGGAGCGTATTTCTGACCATTGCTCCAATATCGCGATTTATCTGATGCAGAAGCTGACGGTGAACAAGTCCTTTGACCGTAAGGTATACCAGGACGAGCTGCACAAGGGGGTTGACCCGAGATACCGGAAGTATATTGATATGTATAAGAAGGAGTACCTTGACCGGATTGCGTGTTTGAATGGGTGAGGCGGGTGGTTTTTCATTCTGGTAACATGTTGGGACCACAGGCCTAGCACCCCATCTTCCGCCGGATGCGCCGCGCTGTAAGCCGCGGCGTAACCGCGCGTTGGAAAAAGCAGGCGGCAAGGACAAATGCCGGGAAATTGTACAGCCATGCTGCCGGATAAGCGGGAGTGCTGTTGTGGAACTGCCACAGCACAAGCAGCAGACAGGTAAGAGCAAATGTGATGCTCAGCGTTGCGTAGCGCAGCGAAGAATAGTGATACTTCTTCCTCAAAAACGGCAGTACCGGCACGGATTTTTTTACGTGCGGGGCACAAAACCCTTCCAGCAGAAACGGCAGCAAATTCAGAAATAACAATATGTAAACTGCGGAGGAAGTGTCCAACCCCCAAAACGAGCATCCGAGCATAAAAGCCCCCAAAACCGCACTGATAAAGATTCGCCAGACCATTAGCGCATGGAAGCGCGCCACAAGGCAGATTTCTGCATCCATAAAAGCGGCATCTGCCGCCGGGGTATTATTTTCAATTGGTTTATCCGCTGGCACGCAAGCCTCCCCATCCGTGTAAGCATTGTCAGAATAACCTTCCGTAGAAGCCATAAAGCGCAACGCCATCCTTTCTTTCATTACTTCAAATTGGTACAATCCCCAACCTTCTTCCACACAAGTATATCACATTCCGATGCCCCAGGCAATCATACTTTTTTAACTTCCACTTTTTTCTCCGGCGCATCCCCTCTAATGCAAACCCTACATTCTGCCGATATATATTCCGCGGACGGGGCTGCCTGTGCCCGCCGCAAAAATACATGGAGGTGTGTAGCATATGGTAATACAGACGAGTAACGTTGCGATGAAGAGCCAGTATTTCCTCTCCCGCACGAACCTTTCGACTGTAAGCCATACGAGCTGGGGCGGTGCCGTGAATTCCATTGGCAGTACAGCAGCTACGACGCCCTTGGCTACGGATGGCGAACAGGAGACAGGCAAAGAATCGACAGCTTCAAACAAAGATAACCGCATGGCATGGTATACGGGAATGCAAAGCGGTATGGAGCGGATTACCTTTGCCGGGAACGACGATGATTATTTCCGTGCAGGAAGCACAGAGTATGACGGGCTGCGCCACATGCTCATGATTCTGTCCGGACAGCAGGGCATGGGGGTACGCCGCATGTCAAGGGCGGATGTGCTCAAGGACGCGCAGGAGCAGACAAGGCTTTTGCTAAAACAGCTTGGGCTTGACCCGGGGGAAGGAAACCTTGCCGGGCAGCAGCTTAACCTTATGCCGACGCAGAGTGTGCAGTGGTCAATGGGCATACAGCACTATTATGAAGAGAGGGAATCCTCTTCCTTCTATTCTTCCGGAACAGTAAAAACTGCGGACGGCCGGACAATTGAGTTTGATATTGAGGCGGAGATGTCGCGCAGCTTTGCGGAGTATACTTCCGTGAATATTGATTACGGCGCGGTACAGCTGATGGACCCGCTTGTCATCAATCTGAATGGCGGCACGGCGGAGGTTTCCGACCAGAAATTTTTCTTTGATATCGACTGCGACGGGGAACTGGACAATGTCTCGCTCCTTGCGCGCGGCTGCGGTTTTTTGGCGTTAGACCGCAACGGCGACGGCATCATTAACGACGGCAGCGAGCTGTTTGGTGCAAAGAGCGGCGATGGGTTTGGCGACCTTGCGGTATTTGATATGGATGGAAATGGCTGGATTGACGAGAATGACGAAATTTTTAACCACCTGCGCATCTGGACGAAGGATGAGTCCGGAAATGACAAACTTGTGGCGCTTGGGGTCGCGGGGGTTGGTGCGATTTATCTCGGCCATATCAGCACGAAATTCTCATTGAATTCCGCCAAAGACAATTCGACGAATGCGGTTGTGCGCGAAAGTGGTGTTTTCCTCCACGAGAACGGGCAGTCCGGAATCATCCAACAGGTCGATTTGGCAGTCGGATAAGTGCTATTTTTGGCAGAAAATTGGAAAAATAAGAAAAGATACATAGAAATTGATAAATATTTTATAACTTTTAAAAAATTCCTTTGAAAAAATCATGTGTAGCGTTTATAATAGAACTGAATATGTTTCGATTTGGATAAAATGCTAATTAATAGGGGCATTGGACGATAGAGACGAATGTGATTTTGGAAAGGAGAAAGTTATGAGCGGAAGTGATATCGGAATCGACCTCGGTACGGCGAGCGTGTTGGTATATATAAGAGGGAAGGGCGTTGTCTTAAAGGAGCCTTCGGTTGTGGCGTTTGACCGCGACACGAACCGCATCAAGGCGATTGGCGAGGAAGCGCGCCTGATGCTCGGGCGCACACCGGGCAATATCGTGGCGGTGCGCCCGCTGCGCCAGGGGGTTATTTCAGATTATACCGTGACGGAGAAGATGTTAAAATATTTCATCCAGAAGGCGGTCGGCAAGCAGCGGTTCCGCAAGCCGATTATCAGTGTCTGTGTGCCGAGTGGCGTGACCGAGGTGGAGAAGAAGGCGGTCGAGGACGCGACATACACGGCGGGCGCGAGGGAAGTTGCGATTATAGAGGAGCCGATTGCGGCGGCGATTGGCGCGGGTATCGACATTGCGAGACCGTGCGGCAACATGATTGTCGATATCGGCGGCGGCACGACGGATATCGCGGTTATCTCGCTTGGCGGCACGGTAGTCAGCACATCGATTAAGATTGCAGGAGATGATTTTGACGAGGCAATTGTCCGCTATATGCGCAAGAAGCACAATCTTCTGATTGGTGAACGCACAGCGGAGGATATCAAGATTAAGATTGGTTCCGCGTACCGCAGGCCGGAGATGGTGGCGATGGATGTAAGGGGCCGTAACCTTGTGACTGGTCTTCCGAAGACGATTTCCGTGACTTCGGAGGAGACGGAGGAGGCGCTGCGCGAAACGACCTCGCAGATTGTCGAGGCGGTGCACAGCGTGCTTGAGAAGACCCCGCCGGAGCTTGCGGCAGATATCGCGGACCGCGGCATTGTGCTGACGGGTGGCGGCTGCCTGCTTTACGGCCTGGAGGAGCTGATTGAGGAGAAGACCGGTATCACGACGATGACGGCGGAAGACCCGATGACAGCAGTTGCCATCGGAACCGGGAAATTTGTAGAGTTTTTGGGCAGCAGTAAACCGTTGAATAAATAGGGGAATTCTGCGGAACTAAAAAACAGCAGAATTCCGGACAATACCCGGAAGTGGTTTCTGGGAGCAGGGCGGACAGAAAGCACTTCCACGGTGAAGGGTATGGGGAGGAATTCTGCGGAACTAAAATCAGCAGAATTCCGGACAATACCCGGAAGTGGTTTCTGGGAGCAGGGCGGACAGAAAGCACTTCCACGGTGAGGGGTATGGGGAGGAATTCTGCGGAACTAAAATCAGTATGCGACCGTACAGACCCCAGTGGGATTTTCAGGAGTGGAACGGATGAAAATGCCACTGCGGGATATAGGGTCTGGGAGGGCGCATACGGAACTTTAAATAAGGAGAAACACATGGTCAGACAGTTATACACAGCATGGACGGGCATGAGGAATGAGCAAAACCGTCTGGATGTTATCGCGAACAATCTTGCAAATTCCGCAACTGTTGGTTACAAGAAGGAAGGCGTGACGAGCCAGTCATTCGACCAGCAATTGATGATTAAAATCCGTGACGCTTCCGTGGACTGGCGCAAAGAGCAGATTGGCACGATGAGCTTTGGCGCGAAAATCGGTGAAATCTATACGGATTACAAACAGGGTTCCCTGCGCGAGAGCGGGAACACCTTTGATTTTGCGATTGACGGCGACGGATTTTTCGCGATACGGTACACCAACGCAAACGGGCAGACATCAACCCAGTACACGCGCGCCGGGCAGTTCACAATTACACAGGAAGGCTATGTCGTGGATGTGGACGGCAATCATCTGATGGCGGAGGGCGGACCATTGCAGATTCCGGTGAATGCCGCGGATGTGTATGTGGACGTTGCGGGGAATGTCTATGCGGACGGCGAGCTGGTGGACACCATTATCCTGACGGATTTTGAGGACTATGACTATCTGAAAAAATTTGGGGAGACAAGATGCTTTCCGGTGAACGGGGCGGTGGAAAAAGAGGCGGCGGGCATGATTCGCCAGGGCTTCACCGAACAGTCCAATGTCAATGTTATCTCGGAGATGGTCAATATGATTGCGATTACACGGGCATACGAGGCAGGGCAGAAGGTCATACAGACCGTGGACAGCACGCTTGAGAAGGCGACTACGCTTGGCAGCGTTTCGTAAAAGCCGTAGGGAGGATATGGCGTTTTGCCATATTGGTGCCCTTGGGTTTTGGTAGCCTGCGGGGGACTGCGGTATAAGATTTGGTTGACACAAGTATCACAGGAAAGAGGTATAAAATTATGATGAGGGCATTGTGGACAGGCGCGTCAGGCATGACAGCACAGCAGACGAGTCTGGACAATATCGCAAATAATCTGGCAAATGTCAATACAACAGGATACAAGCGGGAGCAGACCGAGTTCCAGTCCCTGCTTTATTCAAAGATTCAGACGAGGGTGACGGACAACGAGGGAAACCCAAAACCGGTTATCGGCCAGGTCGGGCTCGGCGTGCGCATTGCTTCGATTGTCTCAAATTTCAAGCAGGGGCCGCTCACGGAGACGGGGCGGTGGCTGGATGCGGCGATTGACGGCGAGGGCTTTTTTTCGGTACAGCGCCCGGACGGCACAGTGGGCTACACAAGGAATGGTTCATTTAAGCTTGGCATGAACGGGGCGAACGTGATGCTTTGCAGCTCGGACGGTTATCCGGTGCTTGACACGAACGGGCAGCCGATTTCCTTCCCGGCGACCTATGATACCTCCAAACTGTTTTTTGACCAGTTTGGCAATCTTACATATACCCCGAATGACAGCGATACAAGCCAGACGGTGGCAACGCTTGCACTCACGCAGTTTAACAACCCGGCAGGGCTGTTAAAGCTTTCGGGGAGTCTTTTCCAGGCAACGGATGCGTCCGGTGAGCCGCGCCTTGAGGCAACGGATTCCAATTTAAAGCGCAGCAGGGTTGTGGCGCAGTATGTGGAAGCGTCGAACGTGCAGACGGCGGATGAAGTTGTAAACCTGATTGTGACGCAGCGCGCATATGAGATGAATTCGAAGGTCATCCAGGCATCGGATGAGATGCTGCAGCAGGCGAATAATCTGCGTAGCTAATGAATGGACGTGAGGGAAACGGAGGCATAATATGAGTATTTCAATCGGGGCGGATTATTATCTGAACAATGCGCTGACTTCCCAGTCGGCAACGAAAGCAGATAAACTTTCTTCTTCGCTTGGCGCAATAGATGTTGCTTCGGCGACCGATGCGGAGCTGTTGGAGTCCTGCAAGGAATTTGAGGCGTATCTGGTGGAACAGATGCTAAAGGGAATGGAAAAGACAATTCCGAAGGATGAGGACGAGGAAGAAAACCCTTATCTGGAGCAGTTTGGGGATGTTTTTTATACACAGGTTGCGAGTTCGATTGTAGACAACGGGGAGCTTGGCTTAGCGCAGCAGCTCTATGAATCCATGAAGCGGAACCAAGGTTTGTAGGCAGTGTGTGGCGCGATGTAGGAAAAGCTTTTTTTGAAGCCGGGGACGGTAAGTTCCCGGCTTCTTTGCACAGGAATGGAGAACCGTATGGACGAAATTGTAGAGGGCTATGTTGAAAAAATAATATTCCGCAATGCGGAGAACGGCTACACCGTACTGACCGTCGCGGAGAAGGAAAAAGAAGAAATCACATGTGTCGGCACCTTTACATTTATCAATGAAGGGGAATACGTCCATCTCACGGGCGGTTATACGTCACATCCGATTTATGGCGAGCAGTTTCAGGTGAAACTGTGTGAGATTAAGGAACCGGAAGATATGTTAGCGATGGAGCGCTACCTTGGTTCCGGGGCAGTCCGCGGCATCGGGCCGGCGCTCGCGGCGCGCATTGTAAAAAAATTCAAGGAAGACACGTTCCGCATTATGGACGAGGAGCCGGAACGTCTGGCGGAAATCAAGGGCATCAGCCAAAAGATGGCACAGGATTTTGCCCTTCAGTTTGAGGAAAAACGCGGGATGCGCAATGCGATGGTATTTTTGCAGCAGTATGGCATATCGACGAATCTCGCGGTGAAAATATATAAATTTTACGGGGAAAAAATGCATTCGGTATTGCAGGAAAACCCTTACCGCTTAGCGGAGGACATCCGCGGGGTCGGTTTCAAGATTGCGGATGAGATTGCCGCAAGGGTCGGAATCCCGGCAAATTCAGAATACCGTGTCCGCGCGGGGATTTTGTATGCGCTCTCCCAGGGGGCGGCGAACGGGCATGTGTATTTGCCGCTTCAGGAGCTGATTCGCTATACGGCACAGCTTCTGGAAATCATGCCGGAACAGGTGCAGGAGCAGTTAGAAGAGCTTCGCCTGACGCGCAAGGTGATTTACCGCGGCGAGGAGGATGCCGTATGCGTCTACGCTTCAAATTATTATTACATGGAACTAAACACCGCGCGGATGCTTACGGATTTGAATGTCTCCTACGATATTCCGGAAGCGGAGCTGCGCGGCAGCCTTGCGAAGCTGCAGAGGGAGCTGGCGGTGGAACTGGAGGAGAGCCAGGCGCAGGCAGTGTTAACCGCGGCAAAAAGCGGCGTGTTTTTGCTGACCGGGGGACCTGGCACCGGGAAAACAACGACGATTAACGCAATCATCAGCTTTTTTGAGGCGGAGGGGATGGAGATTCTGCTTGCGGCGCCGACCGGGCGCGCGGCAAAGCGCATGAAAGAGACAACAAAGCATGAGGCGAGCACCATCCACCGCTTGCTTGAGCTGTCAAAGGGACTGGATGAGAACGCGCCGGATACGGCAGCCCATTTTGAACGCAATGAAAGCAATCCGCTTGAAACCGATGTTCTTATCATCGATGAGATGTCGATGGTTGATATCAACCTGATGCATGCGCTTTTGCGGGCGGTGACGGTCGGGACGCGCGTGATTTTTGTTGGGGACGTGAACCAGCTTCCAAGCGTTGGCCCGGGCAATGTCCTGCGCGACATGATTCGTTCGGAGGTTTTCCCGGTCGTGCGCCTGACCAAGATTTTCCGGCAGGCATCCGAGAGCGACATCATTGTCAATGCCCACAAAATCAACGCGGGGGAGCCGATTCGCCTGGACAATAAAAGTGCAGATTTTTTCATGTTAAAGCGCAACGATGTGAACGTGATTACGGGCGTTTTAATTGCCCTGATTCGTGACAAACTCCCAAAATATGTGGAGGCAACCCCCTACGACATCCAGGTACTCACACCGATGCGCAAGGGGGAGCTTGGCGTGGAGCGGCTCAACCAGGTTCTGCAGCAGTACCTGAACCCTCCGTCACCGCACAAGCAGGAGAAGGAATTCCGCCAGATGGTGTTCCGCGAAGGCGACAAGGTTATGCAAATCCGCAACAATTACCAGCTTGCCTGGGAAATCCGCACGGGGCGCGGGATTGTGGTGGATGCGGGCGAGGGCGTTTTCAACGGGGATACCGGGATTATCCGCCAGATTAACACCTTCGCGGAGGAGATGACGATTGAGTTTGACGAGGGGCGCATGGTGCAGTATCCGTTCGGGCAGCTTGAGGAGTTGGATTTGGCATATGCCGTGACAATCCACAAATCGCAGGGCAGTGAATATCCAGCGGTGCTGCTCCCGCTGCTTGGCGGGCCGCGTATGCTTTTTAACCGGAATCTTCTTTACACGGCGGTCACAAGGGCAAAGCGCTGCGTGACGATTGTCGGGAGCACACAGACCGTGCAGGCGATGATTGACAATGAGAGCGAGCAGAAGCGTTATTCGGGTCTGTCTGTCTGTATCCGGGAGATTGTGGAGATTTGAAGATGAATCGTACAGGATATTTTTGTCCTATGCTGAAAATTAAGCGTCCTGGTACCTCAAAAATGTGTAAAATATGGGGGAAGAAAAAAACAGGTGCATTTCCGGAAAAGATATGGTATGATAATAGGGAATACGTTTGGGACTCATGAAGTTGATAGGGTTCGCTGCTTTTTGTAAAGGGTGGCTGCGGCGCGTTTGGGAGGCGTATGAGAAAGGAGCATTACAGTTATGAATAAAACGGCACTTGTGATTATGGCGGCAGGTATGGGCAGCCGTTATGGCGGGGGGATTAAGCAATTGGAAAAAGTGGGTCCTTCCGGGGAAATCATCATGGACTATTCGATATACGATGCGAAGGCGGCGGGTTTCGATAAGGTGGTTTTTATCACGCGGCGTGATTTGGAGAAGGATTTCCGGGAAATTATCGGGAACCGCGTGGAGAAAACGATTGAGACGGAATATGTGTTTCAGGAGCTCTCCAATCTTCCAGGCGGCTTTGTGGTGCCATCCGGGCGCACAAAACCATGGGGAACGGGGCATGCGGTGCTCTCGTGCCTTGGGACGGTGACAGAGCCGTTTGCGATTATCAACGCGGATGATTATTACGGCAGGGAGGCATTCGTGAAGGTGCACGATTTCCTCGCGGGCGCGGACCTTGCCAAAAAAGGGCACTACTGCATGGCGGGTTTCGTCCTTGGCAATACCTTAAGCGAGAATGGCGTTGTGACACGCGGCGTATGCAGCGTGGACGATGCAGGCAATTTAAAAAAGGTGGTGGAAACCTTTGGGATTGCAAAAAAAGACGGACATGCCGAAGGGAAGGACGCGGCGGGCGCGCCGGTCATCCTGCCGCTTGAGAGCGCGGTTTCCATGAATATGTGGGGGGTTACGCCGGATTTTCTGCCGGAGCTTGAGCGTGGCTTTGGGGATTTCCTGAAGAATGGCGGGATATCGGATGTGAAATCGGAGTATTTATTGCCACAGGTGATTGATACCATGATTCAGGAGCGCAGGGCGGACGTTAAGGTGCTTAAGACACCGGATAAATGGTTTGGCGTGACATATAAGGAAGATAAGGATGCGGTTGTGAACGCATTGCGGGAACTGGTGGACGCAGGGATTTACCCGGAGAGGATCTGACGGGGAACCAAAAACGGAATCAACAGGGGGATGGGAGAGTGGATGCGAAGGAAAAGTAAGGCTATTTTGTGCGGGTTTTTGGAGAAATCCTGCGCAATCCTCTATCCAAGGCGCTGCCCGGTGTGTATGCAGATTGCCACGCCGCGCGGTTCGCTCGTGCATAGGGAATGCACAAAGAAGCTTCTCTATATCCGCGAGCCTGCCTGCAAGCGCTGTGGGCGGCAGATTGCGCGGATGGAGAAGGAATATTGCAGTGAGTGCGCAAAAAAGGAGTTCCACTATACGCGCGGCTACGCTGTGTGGCAGTATGAAGCGAACATACAACACTCCCTGAGCGAATTTAAATACCATTCGCGCAAGGAATTTGCGGATTTTTACGCGGCGGAGGCAGTGCGGCTGTATGGGGACAAAATAAGATACGAAAAACCGGAAGTTCTGATTCCGGTGCCAGTTCACCGTACAAGGCGTGCCGAGCGCGGGTTTAACCAGGCGGAGCTGCTTGCAAAAAAAATGGGCCAGATGTTAGAAATCCCGGTGGATGCGCATTTTCTTCTTCGGACAAAGCATACAGGGCGTCTGAAGGATTTAAACCGGAGGGAACGGGCGAAAATGTTAAAGGATGCATTTTCGGTTGACCCTTCCCGCAAGGTGAGTTACCACAGTGTAATGCTTGTGGATGATATATATACAACAGGGAGTACAGTTGACTCATGTGCGGCGGTGCTTTTGCGTGCGGGTGCGCAGAAGGTGACGGTTTTCAGCATGGCGGTCGGTGCTTCCATAAATTAGGGTGTATGCGAAAATGGTTTTCCGCGGAATGCGGAGATGGTTTTTGGGTACATCCAGACAAGGAAAGAGAGGTTGTGTATGGAAGTAAGAAACTGTAAAGAATGTGGGAAAATATTCAATTACATTGGCGGTCCACCACTCTGTGAAGCATGCCGCAAAGCCTTGGAGGATAAGTTCCAGCAGGTAAAGGATTATATTTACGAGCACCGCGGGGCGGACATCAACGAGGTTGCGGAGGAAAATGAGGTTTCGGTGCAGCAGCTGCGCCAGTGGGTGCGGGAGGAGAGACTGGAATTCTCAGAAAGCTCACAGGTTGGCTTAGCGTGTGAGCGCTGTGGCACGATGCTGCGTTCCGGACGGTTCTGCAAGGCGTGCAAAGACAAACTGGCGAATAATTTCGGGAGCATGTACCAGAGTGCAGAGCCGAAAGTGGCGCTCAAAAAGGCAAGCAGTTCGAATGCGAAGATGCGCTTTTTGGATGGCAAGTAAAAGGACAAAAACCGCCGTGCGGGAAAACCTTGGGAGGCTTTTTCTGCACAGCGGTTTTTCAGCTTATGGATGCGCGTGGGAGCTGTCCATTCCCACGGCCTTGATGCCGACGTTTGAGATTGTGATTTTCCCTTCCTTTAGCAGATGGCCAATCGCGCGCTTGAACGCATTTTTGCTTAAACAGAAGACTTCCTTGATTGTTTCCGGGTCGGTTTTGTCATGGTATGGAAGGAAGCCGCCCGCGGCAGTCAGTTTTTCGTAGACTAAGACCGCATCGTCGGAAAGCTGGCGGTATGCCGGCTCGCGCAGGGAGAGGGTAAGTTTTCCGTCCGCAAGCACCTTGCGCACGCGCGCGGTTACAATATCCCCCGGATGAAGCGACGAAAACAGCTCCTGGTTCGGAATCATCGCGGAGTAGCGGTTATCCACGGCAACATACGCGCCGAAGGACTCGATGATTTCGTAGACGATTCCGGTCACGTTGTCATTTGCCTTGTAGTCCGAATCTGTGCGCAGGTAATCATACACCTTTGAGGTAGCGCACAGACGGCCGCTCTTGTCAATGTAGAGCGCAACCAGGACGGAGTCGCCTTCCTTCACGCGCACAATCTGTTCCTTGAAGGGCAGAAGGAGGTCTTTCGCCAGACCCCAGCTTAAAAATGCGCCAATCTTTGTGACCTCTTTGACCGGGAGCATCGCGGTGGAGCCGAGCGTAATCGGTGGGATTGTGGTGGTCGCAATCGGGCGGTCTTCGGAATCCTTATATAAAAAAACGGTGAGCCGCATGCCGGGCTGTGCATTTTTTGGTGTCTGGTTTCGCGGCAGGAGTACCCTCTGGACGGCCAAATCCTCCGGTGCCCTCCCGCCGCGCTCGTTTTCGGCAGGGTCGGAAAGATATACGCCATTCTCCGTTGCCCTTACAATTTCAAGTTCCTGAACCAAGCCAAGTTTCATATTCGTATTCTACCTTTCTGTACTACTTTGCGTATCTTATCTTTAACTATAATATGAAAGGGGAGAATTTGCAAGCTTTTTCGCGCTTTTGGAACTTCCATCCGGCCAAACCTTTTTACAAAGCGCGGCGCAGGGCATGGGGAAATGCAGGGAAATAGTAATTGCAAATATCAGTGGGGCGTGGTATGATATCGGCAGATGGCAGGAATGCGTTTTCGGGCACACCCTTAGGGTGGGCGCTATGGGGTATGCAGGAACCAAAACAGAAAACAGGGGGAAGTATGAATATTAAAAGAATAAACCAGATGTTTTTGATTACCGTTCTGATTTCGCTTTCGGCAGGGTTAATGCCGCTTAGCCGCATGTTCCCGGATTACGGGGTGCGCCTCCTCTTTTCGGAAATTCTTTTGTCGGCACCCGGTGCCGCCTGGATTATCGCAGGAAAGCGAAATTACGCGCATACTGTGCGCCTGAAAAAAATACACGGGAGCACCGTGGTACTGCTCTTTCTTTTTTACATTTCCATTATGCCGCTGATGAGCCTAATCAATGCAATTTCCATGCTGTTTGTCGAGAATGTCACAGCAAATACGATGCAGCAGGTGGTTTCGGGGCATTCCTTCCCCGTCAGCCTGGTGCTGATTGCGCTGCTCCCATGCATTTTTGAGGAATCGGTGTACCGCGGTCTGTTTTACAACGAATACCGGAAGGTAGCGCCAATCGGCGGCATCGTGCTCTCAGCGTTTTTGTTCGGCATCATGCACGGGAATTGGAACCAATTCTCCTATGCGTTTGTGATGGGCGTGGTTTTCTGCCTTATCATCGAAGCGACCGACTCCATCCTCTCCTCCATGCTCCTGCATTTTTTCATCAATGGCACGTCGGTTGTGCTCCTTTCGTTTATGGATAAGCTTTCCGCGCGCTTTCCGGAGGAAATGTCACAGGCACTTGGTGAGGCGGAGGCGGTGACCAAGCTGACACTTGGGGGCATATTGCGCACCTATCTGCCGATGGCGCTTGCCGGAACTGTGGCGGCAATCGTGATTTACCGCCAGATTGCGATAAAGGAGGGGCGGCTTGCGGCTGTCCGCGGACTGTTTAAGCGCGGGAAAACCGGGGAGGGGACTGTTGCAGTGCAGCCATCAGGCAAAGAAAAACCGCCGGTTGCGCGTCTGTTCTCCATTCCGCTTATTGTGGCGATTGTGCTGCTGTTGGCGTTGATGGTGGTAAATGAAGTGATGATATAATTCGTTTGGAATACCGTCCGGGCGGTATCTGCGGCAAGTGGTTATGAGTTTGCGGAAAATTGCAGGAAATATCTGTCGGGAACAGGGAATAGGGCGGAAAATAACACATAAAAAGCGAATAACACAACAAAAAAGTCTGTCACGGATTCCTCTCATCCATGACAGACTTTTTCGCCTAATCGGCTGCTTTTGCACCATTGTCCGATACCGTAACCAAAAAACAGTTGTCCCATCCGGATACAATGTATCCAAAGGTCAAATACTGATATCGATATTTGCCCCGAGGTTCGGGTGAACAGACTGTTCCATCATCTGTGTGGAAACGGCGGGAGCCCCGACCGATGCATCCATCATCTCGATGAGGGTTGCAGTTTCCTGCCCGGTGGAATCAAGCGCCATGGAAAGAACCGCAGTCCCTGCCTGCTCCATGACCTTTGACTGGGAAAGTGCTACAGATAACGAAGGAATATCCATCTTATCGCCTCCTGTCGAATTCCTTATACCTACACTTTCAGTATAACACGTTGTAGAAAAAACGCAATAGAAATCAGGTTATTTTTTGAAAAGACTGAAAATAGTTTTTGCGGAAATATTCGTTGACAATCCGGAATTTGTACAAACTGCACAAAAAATAAAGGGGAAAAGAAAGGACGCGGCGGGGCGGGAAAAATTGGAAAAAAGAATCACCAAGTTATCCACGGAAATATCCGCCGATTTTTATGGATTTTTGAGTTATACACGAAGTTATCCACATTATCCACGATTTTGGGGCGTGGAAATGTGGGTAACTTTTTGATGTCAAGTTCGAAAGTTTGTTTTGTAATTAGTGATAAATTTGTCAAAAAACACAAAAAAAGAGAAGATGCTATTGAAAGTAAAAATCGTCTTTTTGTCTTGCAATTCGGGTGAAAATACGGTATAATTTAGACAAGTCGGAGAAGACCATCGAAAATACATTCTTTTTGAGGAGGGAATCTGGCATCGGGGGTGTTCCGGCGGAATTTGTCGAAAAAAAGGAGTGGAGCTTATGCGTTATATTATTAGCGGTAGAAATATTGATGTCACAGAGGGGTTAAAGAGCGCAATCTATGATAAGTTAGGAAAACTGGAGCGCTATTTTACGTCGGATACGGAAGTCCATGTGACCTTCAGCGTGGAGAAGGACCGCCAGAAGGTGGAAGTGACAATTCCGATGAAGGGGAATATTATCCGGGCAGAGCAGGTCAGCAGCGATATGTACGCGTCCATCGACTTGATTGAGGAAGTGATTGAGCGCCAACTGCGCAAGTATAAGAACAAGCTTGTTGACCAGAAGCAGTCCGCACAGAGCCTGAGCCAGGCGTTTATTGAGGAGGAGGAGACGCAGGACGAGGAGATTGTTATCAGCAAGGTCAAGCATTTTGCGATGAAGCCGATGGATGCCGAGGAGGCGTGCGTCCAGATGGAGCTGACCGGGCATAATTTCTATGTTTTCCGCAATGCGGACACGGACGAGGTCAATGTTGTGTATAAGAGGAAGAACGGGACTTACGGAATTATTGAGCCGGAGTTCTAGGCGGCTGTGTATGCCTTTTGGGCAGAGTGCCATTGCGGGCATGGGATATTTTGGACAGGCAGTTGGAAGCTGGCCGGCAAAGCGCATGGATGCGCGGAGCCGGCTGGCTTTTTATGCGCAGGCGGCTTGCTGTTTTGGTTTTGGCCGCGGCGCTTAGTTTATTTCTGTGTGATTCTGTGCGGAAAAATCCGGCGGTACGCGGCTTATTTGCAATTTTTTTTGTTTTCCGGGCAAAAATAAGTTGAATCCTTTGCCATGTAATGGTACAATACCACATAAGGCTTATTGGATTGACGGGTAAGCAGCTCAAATCAGATAGTAGGATGCGGCGTCAGGTTTGAAGAACAGAGAAGAAGAGCCGCAGTATGGAGGAACAAATGGGATTAATTGCAAAGATATTCGGAACCCACAGTGAGCGCGAGATTAAGAGGATTGAGCCGTTGGCGGACAAAATCGAAGCACTCGAACCGGAATATGAAAAGCTCTCCGACGAGGAACTTGCGCATAAGACGGTGGAGTTTAAGGAGCGCTTAAAGGGCGGCGAGACGCTTGACGATTTGTTGGTTGAGGCGTATGCGGCCGTGCGTGAGGCGGCGAAGCGGACGCTTGGACAGCGTGCCTACCATGTACAGCTCCTCGGCGGCATCATTCTCCATCAGGGGCGCATTGCGGAGATGAAAACGGGGGAAGGCAAGACCCTTGTTTTGACGTTCCCTTCCTATCTCAACGCGTTGGAGGGCAAGGGCGTCCATGTGGTCACGGTCAATGACTATCTGGCGAAAAGAGATACGGAGTGGATGGGACAGATTCACCGTTTCCTTGGGTTGAGTGTCGGCTGTATCTTAAACAGCATGAACAATGACGAGCGCCGCGAGGCTTACGCGTGCGATATTACTTACGGCACGAACAACGAGCTTGGCTTTGACTACCTTCGCGATAACATGGTGAAGTACAAGGAGCAGCTTGTCATGCGCGACCTGCATTTTGCCATTATCGACGAGGTGGACTCGGTACTGATTGACGAGGCGAGGACGCCGCTCATCATTTCCGGGCAGAGCGGAAAGTCCACGAGCCTGTATGAGGCATGCGACATATTGGCGCGCCAGCTAAAACGTGGAACCGAAAAAGAACTTTCGAAGATGGATGTCATCATGGGCGAGGATTCCCAGGAATCCGGCGATTTTATTGTCAATGAAAAGGATAAAAATGTAAATCTCACGGAGGAAGGTGTATCGAAGGTGGAGAAATTTTTCCACATCGAGAACCTTGCCGACCCGCAGAACCTTGAAATCCAGCACAATATCATTCTTGCCCTGCGCGCGCATTACCTGATGGCACGCGACAAGGATTATGTGGTAAAGGATGACGAGGTATTGATTGTCGATGACTTCACCGGGCGCATCATGCCGGGCAGGCGCTACTCCGACGGTCTGCACCAGGCAATCGAGGCGAAGGAGCATGTTAAGGTAAAGCGCGAGAGCAAGACGCTCGCAACCATTACATTCCAGAATTTTTTCAATAAATATACGAAAAAGTGCGGTGCGACCGGTACGGCGCTTACCGAGGAGAACGAGTTCCGCGAGATTTACGGCATGGACGTGGTCGAGGTTCCGACGAACCGCCCGATTGCAAGGCAGGACTTAAACGATGCGGTCTATAAAACCAAGCGGGAAAAGCTTGCCGCCGTGGTTGAGGAGATTGCAAATGCCCACGCGAAAGGGCAGCCGGTGTTGGTCGGCACAATCACCATCGAGGCATCCGAGGAAATCAGCGCGCTCTTAAAAAAGCGCGGCATCCCGCACAAGGTCCTGAACGCGAAATTCCATGAGCTTGAGGCGGAAATTGTCGCGGACGCGGGCCAGATGGGAGCGGTGACAATCGCAACGAACATGGCAGGCCGCGGTACCGATATCAAGCTTGGCGAGGGCGTGAAAGAGCTCGGCGGATTAAAGATTATTGGTACGGAGCGCCATGAATCGAGGCGTATTGATAACCAGCTGCGCGGACGCTCCGGCCGTCAGGGTGACCCGGGCGAATCCCGCTTCTATATCTCGCTCGAGGATGACCTGATGCGCCTGTTCGGTTCGGAGCGCATGATTGCGATGTTCAATTCGCTCGGTTTGCCGGACGGTGAGCAGATTGAGCACAAGATGTTAAGCAGTGCGATTGAGAAAGCCCAGAAGAAGATTGAGAATAATAACTTTGGTATCCGTAAGAACTTGCTTGAGTATGACCAGGTCAACAATGAGCAGCGCGAGATTATTTATGGCGAGCGCCGCAAGGTGCTTGACGGCGAGAACATGCGGGATTCCATTTTCAAGATGATTACGGACACCGTGGAGAGCGCGGTGAACCGCTGTATCGCCGAGGATGCGTTGCCGGAGGAATGGGATTTGGCTGAGCTAAACAGCCTGCTGCTCCCGATTTTCCCGATTCCGCCGATTGTGCTCGACGATGAACTTTTAAAACATGGCAAGCGCGATACACTCACCCAGCACCTGAAAGCAGAGGTTGTGCGCTTCTATGAGGCAAAGGAAGCGGAATTTCCGGAGAAAGAGCAGCTGCGCGAGGTGGAGCGCATTATCCTGCTGAACGTAATTGACCGCAAGTGGATGGATCACATCGACGATATGGACCAGCTGCGCCAGGGCATTGGCCTGCAGGCATTGGGTCAGAAGAACCCGCTGACAGAGTACAAATTCATGGGTTACGATATGTTCGATGCCATGACGACCGCAATTGCGGAGGATACCGTGCGCGGCCTGATGCATCTGCGCATCGAGCAGAAGGTGGAGCGTGAGGAAGCTGCGAAAGTGACCGGAACGAACAAAGATGATTCGGTGGCAAAACAGCCAGTCAAGCGCACCGCAAAGAAGGTGCAGCCGAACGACCCATGTCCGTGCGGGAGCGGGCAGAAGTATAAATTCTGCTGCGGCAGGAAGGCTTAAAAACAGCAAATGCCCGGAAGATGCCGGAACGAAATTTCTGGGAGCCATGCGGACAGAAATTTTGTTCCTGGGTGGATGGCATCTGTGAGGGCATATGCGGAACTTAAAATAAGAAAGAGGTGAGATTAGTGGTTGAATTAGACCAGGTCAAGTACACACTTGGCGCATATGACAAACCGTTAATTGAAGTGGGGGATTCACTTTGACCTCGCCAATAAAAGCTTAAGGGTCGAAGAAATCGAAGGAATCATGCAGGAGCCGGGTTTCTGGGATTCAACGGAAAAGAGCCAGGCCTACGTAAAAGAATTAAAAAATTTAAAAGATATCATCGCGCATTATGCGGATTTGAAGCAGCGCTACGAGGATATCTATATGCTGATTGATTTGGCGAACGAGGAGAATGACCAGTCGATGGTACCGGAAATTCAGAAGGAGGCGGCCGCCTTTGTGGAGGAATTTGAGGAGCTGCGTCTGGATACATTACTCTCGGAGGAGTACGACAAGGACAATGCCATACTCACGTTGCATGCGGGTGCGGGCGGTACGGAAAGCTGCGATTGGGCGAGCATGCTCAGCCGTATGTACCAGAAATGGGCAGACCGCAAGGGCTACACGACCGAAATCCTCGATTTTTTGGACGGGGACGAGGCGGGCTTAAAATCCGTCACAATCCAGATTAACGGCATGAATGCCTACGGGCATCTCAAATCCGAGCGCGGCGTGCACCGCCTTGTGCGCATTTCTCCGTTCAACGCGGCGGGCAAGCGCCAGACCTCGTTTGTTTCGTGCGATGTCATGCCGGACATCGAGGAAGATTTGGACGTGGAAATCAATGAGGAAGATTTGCGCATCGACACCTACCGTTCCAGCGGCGCGGGCGGGCAGCATGTCAACAAAACCTCCTCCGCCATCCGCATTACCCACCTGCCGACCGGGATTGTCGTACAGTGCCAGAATGAGCGCTCACAGTTCCA
This sequence comes from uncultured Lachnospiraceae bacterium, assembly GCA_910579615.1. Lineage (GTDB taxonomy): Bacteria > Bacillota > Clostridia > Lachnospirales > Lachnospiraceae > RGIG4057. The sequence continues at coordinate 213,845 of CAJTUA010000002.1, forward strand.
GAACAAGGACAAGGCAATGCAGATGCTCAAGGCGAAGCTGTACCTGCTCAAACAACAGGAAAATCAGGAGAAGGAATCCGGCATCCGCGGTGAGGTGCGCGACATCAATTTCGGCAACCAGATTCGCTCGTATGTGCTCCAGCCGTACACAATGGTAAAGGATCACCGCACGGGGGCGGAAATCGCGAACGCGCAGGCAGTGCTTGACGGGGGGATTGACCCGTTTATCAACGCGTACCTGAAATGGATTAATATAAAGCCGGGGGAAGAAGATTAATATAAGAGGGAGGAAGAGGGTCGAATGACAACAAAACAGGTCATTTTCAAATTGGGAACGGAAGAATACGGTATGGATATTTCGTTGGTAAGCGGAATTGAGAATTATACGAAGGTTGTTCCAATCCCGAACGCTCCGGCACATATTATCGGGATTTTGAATCTCCGCGGGGATGTGATTCCGGTTTACAGCCTGCGGAAAAAATTCCGCATGGAAGAAATCACGATGACAGCGGCGACACAGCTGCTTGTGACGAACTGCAAGGGTGTTTTAATCGGTTACAAGGTGGATTCTGTCGTGGAGATTCTTGAGATGGATGAAAGCCAAATCCGTAAGATTCCGCCGATTGTAAAGTGCGATGAGACGAGTTACGCGAAGGGCGTTGCGGAAAGCAAAGGACAACTTGTTGTGCTCCTTGATATCGAAAACATCTTAAGTGAGCAGGAACGCGAAGCGGTCAAGGAATTCTCGGAGGCGACCAATCATTCGGACGAGCAGAAAGGCTGATGTGCGAAAAAATTGTCTTGGGGGCGCTGTAACATACCGGAAGGAGGGTGCCCCCGCATGATGGGAAGTATAAGACTGGGAGGGACTATACATGCTGCACCAAGGTGGGAAATTAAACGATAACAGGGATTATTTCATCGATAATCTGAAGGCATTTTTGATGGTATTGGTAATCTGGGGTCATGTGGAGTCCAATCTGCGCCATGTCGGGGAACTGACGCGCCTGTACTATTTTATCCATACCTTCCATATGCCTTGTTTTGCTTTTACTTCCGGCTATCTGGCAAAAGGAATCATGAAGAACGGGAAATTCCGGGCGGAGCGCTATTTTTCCACCCTGTGGCTTTTTGCCGTCTTCCGCATGATGAATTATCTGATTCCCCATGTACTCGGGCGGCCGGCAAGCCTTGAGTTTTTTGATATCAACAATGCGGCATGGTATCTGTTGGCGCTGTCCGGATGGTATGTGCTCGTGCCGCTGCTTTCGTCCCTGAAACCCCGCACTGGGCTGATTCTCACAACACTGGCGGGGCTTTTGGTTGGCTATGCGGACAACGTGAGCACCTTTCTTACACTCTCGCGCATGGTCGTCTTTTTGCCGTTCTTTACCGCAGGTCTGTATCTTTCAAGGGAAAAACTCACAGGATTTCTTTCAAAATATGAAAAATTACGCATTCCGGCGGCTGTGCTTTTGCTGTTGGCAGCAGGTGCTTTTGTCTTTCTTGGCAACCCGCTTGGCAGCTGCAAAAGAATTGTGTTTGGCGGAATGCCTTACAAGGTTGCCCTAAAAAGCTTTGCACCCTACGGTTTTTTTATCCGGGGAGGGCTCTACCTTTTTGCGTCCGTGATTTCCGTGGCATGTATGCTTGTGGTGCCGCGCCGGAAAATGTGGTTTTCCTATGTCGGGAAATATTCGCTGGCGGTCTATATCCTGCATGTTTTGGTGAGGGACATTCTGCTGTACGCAGGTGTTTTCGGGCGCATCAGGAAATTGCCGGGCAGATTTATGCTGCTCTCCATCCCTGCCTGTGTGGCCGCGGCACTAATACTTGGCAACCCGCTGTTCGGCAAGGCGATGAACTGGGTCGCGAATCCGGTTCGGGAGTGGAAGAGATGGAGGAAAATTTAAAGTGCGCCGGGAACATAAAACAATATTTCCGGACAGGGACATGATGTGAGAGGTGGCGAAAGGAGTGCAGGAAAATGCCAGGCAATTATATTTTCAGAACCCCCATCGGTTTTTTGGAAATCCGCGAAGAAAATGAAAAGCTCACCCGGCTTTCGCTGGTACAGGGTGGCGCGCAGGCAGCAGTGCAGCAGCAAAAATTTGAACATCATTCGGAACTGCTGTATGAGGCGTTCCGGCAGATAAACGAATATTTTGATGGAAAAAGAACCTGCTTTCACCTTCCCCTGCACTGTGAGGGAACTGCATTCCAACAGCGTGTCTGGAAGGAACTGCAGACCATACCTTACGGGCAGACGCGCAGCTATGAGCAGATTGCGGCGGGGGTCGGAAATCCCAAAGCGGTTCGCGCGGTGGGCGCGGCGAACGGAAAAAATCCCATCTTGATTATTGTTCCGTGCCACCGGGTCATCCATAAAAATGGGGATATTTCGGGATTTGCCTGTGGCATACAGGTGAAACGGTATCTGCTGGATTTGGAGAAAAGAAATCAGACTGTATTGATATCGTGAATCTGGAGGTTTTCTCAATGACCTGCTTTATCTCTTCTCTGATTTCATTATGCGAAAGCATATTTTCCGGATATTCCAATTTAAACCAAAATAAAAAACAGAAAATAAAAATACAGAAAGGTTTTGCGTACCATGAAATTCCTACATATATCCGACCTCCATTTAGGAAAACGTCTCAACGAATTCCCGATGCTTGAGGACCAGAAATACATATTGAAACAAATCCTTTCCATCGCACAAAGAGAGCGTGCGGACGCAGTCATCATTGCCGGGGATATTTACGACAAGCCGGTTCCGCCCGCCGAGGCGGTACAGGCTTTCGACGGGTTTCTCACCGCGCTTGCTGATTTGGGAAAACAGGTGTTTGCCATCAGCGGGAACCACGACTGCGCGGAACGGCTTGCATTCGGGGCGCAGCTGATGCAGGGAAGGGGCGTTTATATCTCCCCGGTTTATGGCGAAGGGGCGGTAAAAATACCGCTCTCGGACGAGTACGGGGAACTTTTCGTCTGTCTGCTTCCGTTTGTCAAACCCATATCGGTGCGCCACGCATTCGAGGAAGAGCTTGGGGAAAGAACCATAAACAGTTATCAGGATGCCTTGGAATACGCAGTGGAGCGCATGGACATTGACAAGGAAAAACGGAATCTCTTAATTGCCCACCAGTTTGTGACCGGGGCAGGGCGCTGTGAATCGGAGGAGGTTGTCGTGGGCGGACTTGACAATGTGGACGGGAAGGTGTTTGATGCCTTTGATTATGTGGCGCTCGGCCATATCCACAGCCCGCAATCCGTCGGGCGGGAGAATGTGCGTTACTGCGGAACGCCCCTGAAATATTCCTTCTCGGAGGCGGAGCAGGAAAAATCGGTCACCATCGTTTGGATGCAAGAGAAGGGGAAGACCGGATTTTATACCGTGCCATTGCGCCCGTTACATGATATGAGAATCCTGCGCGGCATGTATCTGGAAGTGACGGCAAAATCCTATTACCAGGATATGGACACGCAGGATTATGTTAAAATCATACTGACCGACGAGGAGGACATTCCGGACGCCGTGAAGAAGCTGCGGGTGATTTATCCAAACCTGATGCGCTTAGAGTACGATAACCGCAGGACGAGGCAGAACCAGACGGTTGAGGCGGTAAAGGACATAGAGCAGAAATCCGAACTGGAATTATTTGAAGAATTTTATGAATTGCAGAACAATCAACCGATGCGGGCGGAGCAAGAAGAATATATTGCCTGCCTTTTGAAAGAGATACAGGGGGAGTGATAGTATGCGGCCAATGAAACTGACCATGAGTGCCTTTGGGCCTTACGCAAAAAAGACGGAAATTGACTTTGAATGTCTTGGCGAGCAGGGGCTGTACCTGATTACCGGCGACACTGGAGCCGGGAAGACAACAATTTTTGATGCAATCACATTCGCGTTATATGGCGAGGCGAGCGGGGATGTGCGCAAGGCAGATATGTTTCGCAGCAAATACGCGGAGGCACAAACACCGACATACGTGGAATTTACGTTTGCGTACCGCGGGAAATGCTATACAGTAAAGCGCAGCCCGGAATACCAGCGCCCAAAGGCGAAGGGCGAGGGCAATACGCAGCAGAAGGCGGATGCTTCCCTGGTTTTTCCGGATGGACGACCGGTTGTGACGAAAACAAAGGAGGTTACGAAGGCGGTTACGGATTTGATTGGCCTTGACCGGAAGCAATTTAGCCGGATTGCCATGATAGCTCAGGGGGATTTCCAGAAAATGCTTCTGGCAGGAACGGAGGAGCGCAGCGAGATTTTCCGGCAGATTTTTAATACCAAAGGTTATCAGGTCATGCAGGAAAAACTGAAGGAAAAAGCCAGGGAGTGCAAGGGGGAGTATGATGAATTAAAGCGCAGCATCCGCCAGGATATGGACGGCATCATCTGTGAGGGGGAGGATGCTGTTTCCGCTAAATTAAAGGAATTTGGCAGGGAAGAGTTTGACGGTAGAATCGGCGATGGAATGGCATTGCTCGAAATGCTTTGCGCGCAGGATGGGGAGCTGCTGAATGAGCTTGATGCAAAAATCCGCGAGATGGAGGAGCGGATTCAGGCGGAAGACCAACAGATTGGAACCGTGCGCAAAATCCGGCAGCAGCAGAAAGAACTCGCGGAAAAACAAGAAAGTTTAAAGGTGCAGGAGCCGGAATTCCAGCAGGCAAAAGAGAAATTTGATTTGGCGCAGAAGCGGGAAAAAGAATGCAAGGATATTGCGCGCCAGATAGAGGAATTGCAAAAAGAATTGGGGATATTTGAAAAAATAAAGCAGGAAGAAACAGAAAAACAAAGCGACGAACAGAAGCTTGCGCAGGAGAAAAGAGCGTCCGAGGAGGGGGAGAAAAAAATACGGGAGCTCAAAGAAGCGCTGACGAAGAAGAAGGAAAGCTTAGAAGCGCTTGGAGGGGTGGAGGAAGAAGGGAAACGCCTGGAAGAGCAAAGGGAAGAAAACGAACGGCAGGAGAACGATTTTTATCAACAGAAGGAAAACCTGAGAAAAGAGTTTGAAGAAGAAAAAAAGGCAAAAGAGGAGTGGGCAAAGGCGAAGGAGGAATTAGAGAATCTCTGCATAAAGATACAGGAGTGCGACGGGAAAATCAAGGCGTTAGAAGGCCGGGATACTCGTCTTTTTGGCGTGGAAGCATTGGAAAAAGACCTTGGTGAAGTGAAAGGGGTTTTGGAAAAAGAGGAAGCGGATTTTCGGGCGGCAGAAGAAAAAATCAAGGAAGAAGAAACAGCACAGGAAACGCTGCGGCTGCAGGAAAAACGTCTGTTGGAGGAGGAAAAGACCCGGGCAGCCGAGATGGAAACGCTACGGAACGCCGCGCAGGAAGAGCAAAGCTGCGAACAGGAAAGAAGAAAAGCGCAGGATACACTTGATAAATTCCAGGAACTTTCAGAAGATATGAAAAAACTCAAAAGAGAAATAGCGGAGCAAAAGAAAAAATCAGAGCGCGCGCAAAAGCAGGCGGAAGAAAAGAAAGCGGCTCTTATCTCGCTGCAGCAGGAGATAAAGGAGCTGATGGATACCGAGACAAGGGCTCTGCGCCTTGCGCGGGAAAAAGATAAGCTGGAAGGGGAAAAAGAATCCCTAGCAGCGTTTGACGGCGTTCGGAAAGCGTGGAAGGAGCAGGGGGAAAAGCTGCGCCAGGCACAGAAGGATTACGGGGAAGCATTTCGGGAAAAAGAAGCGGCGGAATCGGCATACCACCATATGGAACGGATATTTTTTGACGCGCAGGCAGGATTGCTGGCTCGCGAATTAAAAGAGGGTGCCGCCTGTCCGGTCTGCGGCTCGCCGCATCATCCGAGATTGGCCGTCCTGCCGGATACCGCGCCGGAAAAAGAAGAGCTTGACAACGAAAAAAAGCGCCTTGCACAGATTCAGGCGAAGGTGGAACGGCTCAGCGAAAAGGCGGGAGGCTTCGCCGCGCAGGAGAAGCGTTTGGCAGAGGATGTCCGCAGGCAGGCGGCGGAAATATTCGGGGAAAATGTGTGGGAGATGTTGGGGGAAGCTTCTGGTGGGGAAGATGCATGGGAAATGATGGATGTGGCTTCCGGCGGGGAAAATGCATGGAAGAAGATGGATGCAGCACTTCAAAAAGCCATCGAAGAAAGAAAAAGCCAGAAAGAGGAAGAAGAAAAACAGATTTGCCAGGAGATGAAAACGGCAAAACAGCAGAAAAAAAGAAAAGAGGAATTAGAAAATCAGATTGCAGAAAGCGAACGGGAGCAGGAAAAATCCGAAAAGGCATCCCGCAATGCACAGCAGGAGCTTGCGGCGGCAAACGGACGCATGGAAGAAAAAGACAGACAGTGGGAAATTGCGCTCGCAGAAATGCAGTTTCCGGATACCGTCGGGGAAGACCCTGCGGCGATGAAGGATTTTCTTATCCGGACATTGGAACAGAAAAAAATGCAGCATCAACGGGCAGTGTTGGACAAAAAACGACTGGAACAGTTGCAGTCGGAAAAGGAAAAATGTGAAAAAAACCAACAGGAAATAAAGGAAAAAATCGCGGAAAGCAGGCAGAAAGAAGCCGCCCTTCAAGGAGAGCAAAAAGGGCAGTCCGAGCGGCTTATCGCGGATGCCAAAAAAGCGGTTTCGGTTTTGGAACGGGCAGAAGAATTTATGGTCTGGCAGGATGAAAATCATATCAAAGGGAAAATCTTTTCTGTTTTGGAGGATTCCGTGCTGTGCGTGCACGATATCGTGGAGGATATCGGGAAATATCAGGATATGTTAAAGGCGGAGGGGGATTTTCTGCGGGAACAGATGGATGAATGGAAAAACTTAAAAGAAGAAAAACAGCAGAAAGAAGAACAGCAGGAAAAGGACAAGCAAAAACTTCATGAAATGGAAAAGAAGTCAGAAGGAATCCGGGGTAAACGGGAGGAAAAAATGCAGCAGTTTTTCCGGACACTTTTAAATTATGACGAGACTTTGCGGGCGTACAGCGAATCGGATACTGGCGGTATTTTTACAGCTTCCGGTACGGGAACACAGCAGGTGCAGGGTTTATCGGTTTTGGAGATGCCGGAAGAAAAATGGAACGATGCTGTGCAAAGGGCAGAAAATTCTTTGTGGGAAAAGAAGGAGAAAATGGAAAAAGCCCTTGCGAAAAACCAAAGTGACCAGACGGAAAAAGAGAAGTTAAGACGGGAAACCGGGGAGATGGAAACACAGTCGGAAACTTTGGAAAAGCGCGTGGAAGAAGCGAAACATAATATTACAAGAACCGAAGAAAAAATCAATGGCAGAAATGGGAAAATAAAAGAATTTCTGGAACAGTTAAAATCGGAACGAGAAGAAGATGCACGGGGTAAAATGAAAACATTAGAAAGAGAGAAGAAGGAGCGGGAAGATTGCCGTGAAAAGGCAGAGCAGGAATATAATGAATGCCGCACCGCAAAAGAGCGCCTTATGGCGGTAGTGGAAACATTGCAGAATCAGCTATTGGAAGCGGGGGAGGCAGGGCAGCTTTCCGAGGAGGAGATAGGCGCAAGGAAAGAAAAGTGGCAGCAGGAGAAGAACCGGCTGATACAAGAACGTGACGGCAGGAAGATGGCGTATCAGACGAACTGCAGGATTATTTCCAATCTCAGGGCGAAGCAGGATGATATTTTGGAAGTCGAGGAAAAATATAAATGGATGAAGTCCCTTTCCGATACTGCGAATGGGGCGTTAAACGGAAAACATAAGATTGAATTTGAGACGTATATCCAGATGGCGTATTTTGACCGGGTTATCCGGAGGGCGAATCTGCGCCTGCTTACGATGAGCGGCGGGCAGTATGAGCTGAAACGGACAGAGTCCGGGGAAAATCCAAATGGCAGGGAAAGCGGGAATAAAAGGGAGAAGACAGGGCTTGAGCTCTCGGTGATTGACCACTATAATGTGACGGAGCGCAGCGTAAAAACATTGTCCGGCGGCGAATCCTTTCAGGCATCCTTGTCCCTTGCCTTAGGGCTTTCCGATGAAATACAGTCAAGCGCCGGGGGGATTCATCTGGATTCCATGTTTGTGGATGAGGGGTTTGGTTCGCTTGACGAGGAGGCTTTGAGCCAGGCGATGAAAGCGCTGATGCGGCTTACCGAGGGGAAGCGCCTGGTGGGGGTTATTTCCCATGTTGCGGAGCTGAAGGAGCAGATTGAAAAGAAGATTGTGGTAACGAAAAACAGGGGGGAGGACGGAGTGGGAAGTGATGCGAAGGTGATGACAGGGTGAAAGAATCCGAAGCAGCAAGGGGATAAGGCTGTACAAAAATGAACAAATATTTGCTTTTATGGACATAGCAAGGCTGGCATGGTATAATATATTTTAAAAGTTTGAAAAGAAAGAAGGGGTTTTATGACAGTTCTGAAAAAAAGGCAGTTGATATGATAAGCCGTATGCCGGAAGAAAAATTATATTATGTGCTACAACTCTTTGAAAGTTTAGAGGACTTGTCTGAAAATACCGTAAAAGAGGTTAAGACACCAGAGCAAAGGGCATTGGAAGATTTAAAGCGATTTCGTAAGCGCGGTGATGCAGAAATTGATTATAAAGCCGAATCAGCAAAGGCCAGGGAGGAAAAGTATGCGGTATTGATTGATACAAATGTTCTGGCAGATGTATTATTGGGCAGGGATTCCTATTATGATACTGCTTACAATATTCTTGCATTGTGAGCGGATAAAAAAGTTTTTGGATATATTGCAGCTCATTCTGTTCCAAATCTCTTTTATATTTTGAGAAAATACATGTCAAAAGAGGAACGGCGGGATGCGTGAAAGGACATTTGTCAAATTGTAATGGTGGAAGGAATTGTTCCTGCAATTCTTCCAAACGAATTTTTAGAAAAATTCCAATCGTAGCCCTACGAACAGAATCCCGTCCGGTTGTGCAACTTTACAGGGCAGCTTCGGCTGCCCTTTTGCTATGCCATTATAAATGTCCGTGAATGCCTTCCTTCGGCGATATCGGAAAACAGTAAGCACAGGATATATTATTGGCGAACAAATGTTTGTTTTTATATAGACAAACGGAGAGAATTATGCTATAATGACCTGGGTTTGTTTCTCGGTCTGTCCGCATGGTTCGTTATTTTCACCTGGTACGGAAAATATGGCTGAGTAACCAAATTCGTCGAAGCATGATTTTGGAACAAAGGTGCATACTTGCCTTGACGAGTTTCTGCTGAATGGACGAACTTTTTTGTAATGAGTTGCGGAGGTGATTTTTGTAATTATGTTGTTCAAACTGCACAAAGAATACGAACCGACAGGCGACCAGCCCCAGGCGATTGATACCCTTGTGAAAGGCTTTGAGGAGGGCAACCAATTCCAGACTTTACTGGGGGTTACAGGCTCCGGGAAGACATTTACCATGGCGAATGTGATTGAGCGGTTGCAAAGACCCACTTTGGTAATAGCGCACAACAAAACCCTTGCTGCCCAGCTGTACGGCGAATTCAAGGAGTTTTTCCCGGAGAATTCGGTCGAGTATTTTGTCTCATACTATGATTATTACCAGCCGGAGGCGTATGTGCCTTCGACGGATACCTATATCGAGAAGGATTCGGCAATCAATGACGAGATTGACAAGCTGCGCCACTCGGCGACCGCGGCGCTCACGGAGCGGCGCGACGTGATTATTGTGGCGAGTGTGTCCTGTATTTACGGTCTTGGAAGCCCTATTGATTACCAGAGCATGACACTTTCTTTGCGCCCCGGCATGACGAAGGAGCGGGATGAAGTGCTGCGCAGGCTCATTGATATCCAGTACACGCGCAACGACATGGATTTTAAGCGCGGTACGTTCCGGGTGCGCGGCGATGTGGTGGAGATTTTTCCGGTGGCGAACGAGGATACAGCGGTGCGCGTTGAGTTTTTCGGGGATGAGATTGACCGGATTGCAGAGTTTGACGTGCTGACTGGTGAGGTCCGCTGTACCTTAGAGCATATCGTGGTTTTCCCGGCATCGCACTATGTTGTCTCGCCGGAGCACATGGAGGCGGCGATAAAAAATATCGAGATTGAGTTGGAGGAGCGCATCCGCTATTTTAAGAGTGAGGACAAGCTGCTTGAGGCGCAGCGCATTTCCGAGCGCACGCATTTTGATATTGAAATGCTGCGTGAGACGGGATTTTGTTCAGGAATCGAGAATTATTCGATGCATTTGTCAGGGCTTACACCCGGCTGCACGCCGAACACACTGATGGATTATTTCCCGGACGATTTTCTGATTATTGTGGATGAGTCACATATTACGATACCGCAGGTGCGCGGGATGTATTCCGGCGACCAGGCGCGCAAGACGACGCTCGTGGATTTCGGGTTTCGCCTGCCGTCGGCGAAGGATAACCGCCCGCTGAATTTCGAGGAATTTGAGAGCAAAATTAACCAGATGCTGTTTGTTTCGGCAACGCCGAATGTGTACGAGCAGGAGCATGAGCTGCTTCGTACCGAGCAGATAATCCGCCCAACGGGGCTGCTTGACCCGGAGATTTTTGTCCGTCCGGTTGAGGGGCAGATTGACGATTTGATTGGTGAAATCCGCAAGGAAACGGCGAAGAAAAATAAGGTGCTTGTGACGACGCTGACCAAGCGCATGGCGGAGGAACTGACCGATTATATGCGCCAGATTGGCATCCGCGTAAAATATCTGCATTCTGACATTGATACGTTGGAGCGCTCGGAAATCATCCGGGATATGCGTATGGATGTGTTTGACGTGTTGGTCGGCATCAACCTGCTGCGCGAGGGGTTGGATATCCCGGAAATCAGCCTGGTGGCGATTCTGGATGCGGACAAGGAGGGCTTTTTGCGCTCTGAAACATCGCTGATTCAGACGGTTGGGCGCGCCGCGCGGAATTCGGAAGGGCACGTTATCATGTACGCGGATGCCATGACGGATTCGATGAAGCGCGCGATTGAGGAAACGGCGCGCAGGCGCGGGATTCAGGATGCGTACAACAAAGCGCACGGAATCACGCCGCAGACAATCAAGAAGGCAGTGCGCGATTTGATTCGCATCTCGAAGAAGGTCGAGAAGGAAAGCGCGGACCTTGTGAATGACAAGCCGCTTGAATCGATGAGTGCGAAGGAACTGGAAGGCCTGGCGCGCAAGCTGACGAAGAAGATGCAGGCAGCGGCGGCAGAGCTGAACTTTGAGCTTGCGGCGCAGCTTAGGGACCAGTTGATGGAGGTGCGGACGGAGCTAAGTAAGATGTGAATGTGAGGGAGGGCAAAAGGCCGGGGATGGTTTTTTGGGATGTCCCCTTTCACATTGCAGGGTGCAATGGCGGTCTGCGTTTGCTGGCTTCACGCAGGATGGAAATATGTAATAAAAAATAGCGCAAAGGCGAGGGGAATCCGCTTTGCAGAAATGAGGATACGAGAATGAACGGCAAGAAAGAATATATCAGGATACGCGGCGCGAAGGAGCACAACCTGAAGGGGATTGATGTGGACATCCCGCGCAATGAGTTTGTGGTGCTGACCGGATTGAGCGGTTCCGGAAAATCGTCGCTTGCATTCGATACGATTTACGCGGAGGGGCAGCGGCGCTATATGGAATCCCTCTCCTCCTACGCGCGCATGTTTTTAGGGCAGATGGAAAAACCGAACGTGGAGAGCATCGAGGGGCTTTCCCCTGCCATTTCCATTGACCAGAAGTCAACGAACCGCAACCCGCGCTCGACGGTTGGCACGGTGACGGAAATCTACGATTATTTCCGTCTGCTCTACGCGCGCATCGGCATTCCGCACTGTCCGAAATGCGGGCGTGAAATCCGCAGGCAGTCCGTGGACGAGATGGTGGATGAGATTATGAAGCAGCCGGAAGGCACGAAATTGCAGCTGCTCGCGCCAATCGTGCGCGGGCGCAAGGGGGAGCATGTCAAGATTTTCGAGCAGGCGAAACGCAGCGGCTATGTGCGCGTGCGCGTGGATGGCAATATGTACGACCTGAGCGAGGAAATCAAGTTAGAGAAAAACATTAAGCACCATATTGATATTGTGATTGACCGTCTCGTTGTAAAGCCGGGGATTGAAAAGCGCATGGCGGATTCGATTGAGAGCGTGCTGAAGCTGACGGATGGCCTGCTCGTTGTGGATGTGGTTGGGCAGGGGGAGCTGACTTACAGCCAGAGCTTTGCCTGCCCGGACTGCGGCATCAGCATTGAGGAGCTGGAGCCGCGCTCTTTCTCATTCAACAACCCGTTCGGTGCCTGCCCGGAATGCCACGGAATCGGCATCAAGATGGAGTTTTCGGAGGAGCTGATGATTCCGGACAAATCCGTAAGCATTGCGGGCGGGGCAATCGCTGTGCCGGGATGGCAGTCGGCGGTTGATAAGTCGAGCTATACACGCTGTACGTTGGACGCATTGGCAGAGGAATACAAGTTTGATTTGGATACGCCGTACCAGGAGCTGCCGGAGAATATCCGCCATATGCTGATTCACGGCACGGATGGGCGCAAGGTCAAGGTGCATTACCAGGGGCAGCGGGGCGTGGGTGTATACGACGTGGAGTTTGAGGGGCTGATACGCAATGTCGAACGCCGCTACCGCGAGACGGGCTCGGAGAGTTCCAAAGCGGAATATGAGACTTTCATGACCACCACGCCCTGCAAGCTTTGCAAAGGAAAGCGCTTAAAACAGGGGGCGCTCGCGGTGACCATCGGCGGGAAAAATATCGCGGAGGTGACGGATTATTCCATAAGGCATCTGAAAGATTTTATGCAAGAATTAAAACTGACGGCGCAGCAGGAAAGAATCGGGGAGCTCATCCTCAAGGAAATCCGCGCGCGCTTACAGTTCCTGGTGGATGTCGGTCTGGATTACCTTACGCTCTCGCGTGCGACAGGCTCACTTTCGGGTGGTGAGGCGCAGCGCATCCGCCTGGCAACGCAGATTGGTTCGGGCCTGGTCGGCGTGGCGTACATTTTGGACGAGCCGAGCATCGGGCTTCACCAGAGGGACAATGACAAGCTTCTGGCAACGTTAAAGCATCTGCGCGACCTTGGCAATACGCTGATTGTCGTGGAGCATGATGAGGATACGATGTTTGCGGCGGACTGCATTGTCGATATCGGCCCGGGCGCGGGTGACCACGGCGGCGAGGTGGTTGCGGTCGGAACAGCAGAGGAAATCATGGCAGTCCCGGAGTCGGTGACGGGCGCTTATCTTAGCCACCGCGTGGAAATCCCGGTTCCGGAAAAGCGCCGTGTGCCGAGCAGCTTTTTGACGGTGAAGGGCGCTCGTGAGCATAACCTGAAAAATATCGACGTGGAAATCCCGCTCGGTGTATTTACCTGTGTGACAGGGGTATCCGGGTCGGGAAAGAGTTCGCTGGTCAATGAGATTCTTTATAAGAGCCTTGCCAAAAAACTCAACCGTGCGCGCACGATTGCGGGCAACCACGATGAAATCCTTGGCGTGGAGCAGCTTGACAAGGTCATCAGCATTGACCAGTCGCCAATCGGGCGCACACCGCGCTCGAATCCGGCGACCTACACGGGTGTGTTCGACATGATACGCGATTTGTTTGCATCCACACAGGATGCAAAGATGAAGGGCTACCAGAAGGGGCGTTTCAGCTTCAATGTCAAGGGCGGGCGCTGTGAGGCGTGTTCCGGCGACGGGATTGTCAAGATTGAGATGAACTTCCTTCCGGATGTGTATGTTCCGTGTGAGGTCTGCGAAGGCAAACGTTACAACCGCGAGACTTTGGATGTGAAATATAAGGGAAAGTCGATTTTTGACGTGCTTGACATGACAATCGAGGAGGCGGTGCACTTCTTTGAGAATGTCCCGGCAATCAAACGCAAGATTGAGACATTGAATGATGTCGGGCTTTCGTATTTAAAGCTTGGGCATCCGTCCACGTCGCTCTCGGGTGGTGAGGCACAGCGCATCAAACTGGCGACGGAGCTTAGCCGCCGCAGTACGGGCAGGACGATATATATTCTTGATGAGCCGACGACGGGGCTGCATTTTGCGGACGTGCACAAATTGGTCGATATTCTGCAGCGGCTGACGGAGGGCGGCAACACGGTGTTGGTGATTGAGCATAATCTGGATGTGATTAAGACGGCGGATTATATTATTGACATCGGCCCGGAGGGCGGCGACAAAGGCGGCACGGTGATTGCAACCGGAACGCCGGAAGAGATTGCAAAGAAGAAGAAATCGTATACGGGGCAGTATGTGAAGAAGTATTTGAAGTAAGGCGGGCAAGAGGAAACGGCAGAAGTTCGGCGCACCCCGGACAGGTAAGAGCGGGCTTTTCGTTTTGATAAGGAGAAAAAGTATGTTAAGGTCAATGATGCAGATGTATGTAAAGGGAAGTATGGAAGCAGTGGAGTTTTACCGGAAGGCATTTGGCGCGGAACTTTTATGTGCGTATCCGGATGGGTACGGTGGTTATATGCATTCGGAGCTAAATGCGTTCGGGCAGATATTGGCTGTTTCCGAGATAGAGGAGGAGGCGGACACGGGAAGCACGATGCAGTTTTGCTTTCATTTTGGGGAAGACGGGGAAGAGCATGTCAGGAAAGCGCATGAAGTACTGAAAGAAGGGGCGTTTTTTTGTACGCCGCCCGCGCCGTGTGATTTCAGCCCGTGCCAGTTTTGCGTGGTGGATAAATTTGGGGTGAGCTGGTGCCTGTTTGTGTGAAGTTTTCATTGATATTTGGGGGAAGACAAAGAAAGTGTTAGAGGATGCAAGAAAATATTATGGAATGTATTGTCAGGGAATTATCTCCAGAAGACCAAGATATTGCATTGGATTTTGTTCACTACCTGGAAGAAAATGAGATGGAATTGGGGGAGATAAAAAAATTGCATGGAAGTATGCAGGGAAGATGGAGAAGTTTAAGATGAATCAAAAGCAGTGCAGAAATGAGGAAAAACGATGGAACAGGACTTTTATGCGATGATGTCAAGAATGAAATATATCGAGCGTTGGGCACTGATGCGCAATTCGATGAAAGAAAACATCAGTGAACATTCCCTTGAGGTGTCGATGCTGGCGCACGCGTTGGCAGTGATTGGCAACCGTCGCTACAAAAAGAATCTGGATGCACAGAAGGCGGCGCTCATCGGCCTGTATCACGATGCGACCGAAATTATTACCGGAGATATGCCAACGCCAATCAAGTATTATAACGCGAGCATCCAGGGGGCGTTTAAGGATATTGAGAACAAGGCGGCAAGACAGCTGCTTTCCATGCTGCCGGAGGAACTGCGCCCGGACTATGAAGCAATTTTTTTCCCGGCAGAAAGCGAGGAGTATATCTGCAGGCTTGTGAAGGCGGCGGATAAGCTTTCGGCACTGATAAAATGCATTGAGGAGGAAAAGGCCGGAAATACAGAGTTTCGGAGCGCGAAGGAGACGATTACAGCGGCGCTGCACGGGATGGATTTGGTGGAGGCGGAGGATTTTATGAGGGATTTCCTGCCTGCGTATGGGAAGACGTTGGATGAGCTTGGCGCGGTGTAAGAGTGGGGCGGAGCGTTCCGCCCGCTCTTAACACGAAAGGTCAAATGTTATTTTTCTGCTGTGTTTTACTTTATTTGTCCATCTTCGGGATACTGCTCCAACTCTTTTAATCGGTCATTTATTTTTCTGGCTTCCCTGCGGTTGAAAAAATAAAAGCAGGCCCAGATTGCGGCAAAAATCCCACAGGAAAATAAAAATTGGAGGACCGTGTAGATGGCGCGTTCCGGATAGAAAGGAATCCAGCCCAAATGGATGGCAGTAGGAAAGAAAACGCCCATACCGATGATGAAATGGATTGCGGTCTGCGCAAGCAACGAAAGACGGCGGAATTGATAGACAATGGCAGTTCCGCCGCAGGCAACGCCCACAGCGATTGCACCGAGCGCCTGCCTTACAAAATCGTCCAGGACTGGCGAGAGGGAAGCTTCGCCGCCCGCTATAAAAAACGCGAAACATATCAGCACAAAGAATGTACAGCCGTAAGAAATCCCAAAATAGATATATTTTAATGCCAATTTCCAAATATTTTTCATGATAATCCCAACCTTTCTTTAAAAGATTTTCGAAAACTCCTGGAAATATAATCGGTTACCCCGTTTTTCATAACCAGTTCCATTGTTCCGTTAAAGCCTGCTTCAACATGATTGATGCGGCGGATGTTTACAATGGCTGATTTTGAAATCCGCACAAAATTCTTGCCAAGCAGGTTTTCTAACTCATATAAAGGTTTGCTCAACAAGTATCGATTTTTTACCTTGTCATAGCAAACGATATCCCGCCCTTCCGTGCGAACCAGCTCAATATTTTCCGGTTTTATGAAATAAGTTTTTCGTTCTTTCAGCGCGATAAGCGACAGGGAAGAGCTCTCCTCCTTTTCTAACATAGAAATGATTTCCGCAATCGAGGGGGTCATTTTGCTTATGTGAATCACGGCATATGGTTCCTCGCAATCTGCACTGATGTTGCATTCAACTCTCATGGATGCGCCTCCTTTCCCGGTTCTTTGTTATATTATGGTAGTTGGCAGGCAGTTCTTAAAAATTCTTGGAAACAGCGGCAGCCTATGCAGATATTATAGCACATGGATGCCGCTTCGGGAGTGCATTTTGAACACGAAATCCGACCTCTTGCGCAGTGGAAGCAGCCGTTTGCGTGCGTGTGGTTGTTTCCTTTTGTGATATTTTGTAAAGTAGAGTTGTGGCGGGGGATACAGGGCTTTGCAGGAAGCCAAAAAAACTCCGCGGTCATGCAATTCGGGCGGGCAAGCTTCAATACGTAGAACTTAAAAAGGAGGATTCAATTATGGAACAAACCGTTGTACAAGTGGAACATCTTAGCTTGGCATACAAAAATCTGCGGGCAGTCTGGGATGTTTCATTCTCTGTAAAAGCAGGGGAAATTGTGGCAGTTATCGGCCAGAATGGCTCAGGGAAAACATCAGCCATCGAATGTGTGGAAGGGCTTCGCAAGCCCGATGATGGCAAGGTTCAGGTTTTCGGGAAAAATCCCTGGACAAACCGCGGGGAAATATACAAAAAAATGGGCATTCAGCTGCAGGAGGCGGAGTATCCCCCAAAAATCCGGGTGGTGGAGTTGTGTGAGCTGTTTGCGAGTTTTTACGAAAACCCCGCCGATTGGAATTTGCTGCTGACGCAGATGGGGCTTGATGATAAGAGAAAGGGCATGGTTCATAAGCTTTCCGGCGGCGAAAGGCAAAGATTATCCATTCTGCTCGCCCTTATGGGTCGTCCGAAATTATTGGTTCTGGATGAGCTGACGACGGGGCTTGACCCGGAAGTAAGACAGAATATGTGGGAAAGTTTTGAGAAAATCAGAAAAGGAGGGATTGCCGTGCTTATGGTTTCCCATTATCTGGATGAGGTGGAGGCACTTGCCGATAAAATCCTTTACCTGGAAAAAGGGAAACAGCTCTTTTTTGGCACGCAGCAGGAATTCCGCGAATATGTCAAAGGGAGGGTTCCAAAAGAGGAATGGGAAGAAAATTGTTCCCTGGAAAAGCTTTATTTGATGATTGCGCCAAAAACAACAGGTCTTACAATGGAGGGGATATTATGAAGCGATTTGCGGTTATCTGTAAAATGGAATTTCGTATGTTTGCGCGGGATTTTTTTGGTTTTTTCTTCGCGCTCGTGTTTCCGGTGCTGATGCTCCTTTTGTTTGGGGGAATTTATGGGAATGAGCCGGTCTCTGAGGGGGCAAATGTCGGAATGATGGATGTTTGCGTTCCTGCCTATGCCGTTATGGTCATTGGGGTCACGGGTCTGATGTCGCTGCCGCTGACTCTGGCAAACTGCAAGGAAAAGAAAATCTATAAAAGGTTTGATGCTACGCCAGTTGGCAAGAAAAGTATAATACTGGCACAAGTGCTTGTTAATGTTAGCGTGGCGATGATGGGGATTTTGGTATTGCTTGTTGCGGGGAAAATCCTTTACCACATACAAATCCGCGGGACATTGATTTCTGTCGGGGTTGCGGTTGTGCTTTCTGTAACGACAATGTTTTCGATGGGATTTTTGTTTACCGCAATTGGGCAGGATTTAAAAAGTGCAAGCTTCCTTTGCTATCTGTTTTATTTTGTGATGTTATTTTTGTCTGGCGCGACAATACCGGATATGTTGTTCCCGGATACAATGAAAACAATCGCGAAATTCCTGCCGATGACACATGCCGTTGATTTCATGCAGGGAGTGTTTGCGGGGGATGGACTGCGCGGGTATGGGATGCAGATGTTGGTGCTTGGGGGATTGACGGTGATATTTGTTGGAGTGGGGGCGGTTTTGTATCGGGGGAAGGATTGGGCATAGCCGCTTCATACGGGCAAGGCCAGCCAAAGCAAACGGGGATTAAGCAAATTCCGATGGAATTGCATATTTGTTTGTGGTAGAATGATAATATGAAACAATTTAGCGACCGGAATTTGAGATCAATCGGAGTAATTGATTATGAAACTAATTTGTCCAACAAATCAGATGCTTTCAGCGAAATCAATTGCCTTAATCGGGCAGGGGAGGTTATCATGTTGATTGAGGAGCGCCACCGGGCGATTCTGGAAATGCTGGGGCAGGCCGGACGTATCACGACAGGCGAGATACAAAAACGCTTTTGCATCAGCTATGATTCGGTAAAACGTGACCTGCGGATTTTGGAGGAAAAAGGCTTGCTCCAGCGCATACACGGCGGAGCAATCATGGTGCGCGTCGGTGACCAAAATGCGCAGAAAAAAGAAGGAAAAAATGCCCCGCGTTCCCAGGAAGACAGGCATCTTAGTATTGCGATGCGCGCAATTGCAGAGATTGCTTCACAGGAAGTTGTTTATATAACCGCGGAAAATATAGGATATCTGATGGCACGAAACATGCCGGATGACCGGATATTCACGGTTGTGACCAACTCCGCCGAAGTGGCAGGAGAGCTGCGCACAAAGGGGAATATTACCGTTATCTTAGCAGGCGGGGAGGTGGGTTCAAATGGCTCGTTCTGCGATGGTTTTTCACCGGAGATTTTAGAATGCCTGCATTTTGACAAATGTTTTATTACGTCAGCATGTATTTCGCCGGAATTTGGGCTTTCGGTTGAGGGGAAAAATCAACTGGAATTGCGGAATACCGTTATCCGGAATTCGCGCAAGGTATATGGGCTGTACCCGGCAGAGAAGGTTGGGATGGGAGCGGAGGTTCGAATCTGCGGCGTGGAGAAGCTGGATGTGCTGATTACGGATGAGGAGGCGCCGGGGGAGGAGCTGAAGGAGTTTGAGGATGTGGGGGTGGAGGTTATAGTTAGTCGGGGAGAAATCGAAAAACAAGAAGGGGCAATCTGGCGGTAAAATATCGGACGGCTGGGATGGAAAGTAATTTTTAAGGAGGCGGACATTCATCTTTCAGCAGATGGGCGGTTTCTTTATCTGTCGGACAGAGGGGTCAATGATATCGTGGTGTACCGCGTTTTAAAAGCAACAGGATTGGTTGAACGCGTGGGAAATTATAGTTGCCATGGGGATTTCCCACGCAATTTCTGCATTACGCCAGATGACAGGTTTATAATCATCGCGAACCAGAAAAGCGGCAATGTAGTTTTGTGTGAGAGGGATAAAAAAACGGGAATCCCCGGAAAAAAATTGGCGGAAGTTAAGATTATGCAGGCAGTTTTTGTGACAGCAATTGCAAAAGGGTAAAAAAGGTATTGTATATTTCACATTTTCGTAAAATTTGTATTTTAGGTCTGGTGCAAATGAAGATTTTGTAGTAGAATGGGAAAAAGGTGACAAATTGGCGAATGCCTAAATGTTGCAGGAAAATGAGTAAATGACCATAAAACTGTGGAGGATAGCGAGATGGAAAAGGAAATGATCATTGTAATGGATTTTGGCGGACAGTACAACCAGTTGATTGCGCGCAGGGTGCGGGAATGCAATGTGTATTGCGAGGTGTACCCACATACCTTAAGCCTTGACCAAATCCGGGAAATGAATCCGAAGGGCATCATCTTTACCGGCGGACCAAACAGCGTGTACAAGGAAGAATCCCCGCGCTGCCCGAAGGAAATTTTCGAGTTCGGCATCCCGATTCTCGGCATTTGTTATGGTTCACAGTTGATGGCATATTTGCTGGGAGGCAGCGTGGCAACCGCCCCGGTCAGTGAATACGGGAAGACGGAGGTTGATGTGGATACTTCCACTGTCCTTTTTGAAGGCGTGGATGCGCGGACAATCTGTTGGATGAGCCACACGGACTACATCGAGAAAGCGCCGGAGGGCTTTTCTGTCACGGCACATACCCCGGTCTGCCCGGTCGCGGCCATGGCATGCCCGCAGCGTAATCTGTACGCGACACAATTCCACCCGGAGGTCATGCACACGAAACAGGGCATGCAGATGCTCTCAAATTTTGTATACAAGGTCTGCGGCTGTGCGGGCGACTGGAAAATGTCCTCCTTCGTGGAAACCACCATCCAACAGCTGCGCGAAAAAGTCGGGAACGGCAAGGTGCTCTGCGCGCTTTCCGGCGGCGTGGATTCCTCCGTGGCGGCAGTCCTGCTGTCAAAAGCAATTGGAAATCAGCTTACCTGCGTTTTCGTTGACCACGGTTTGCTTCGCAAAAATGAAGGGGATGAGGTCGAGGCGGTGTTTGGACCAAACGGCCCATACGAGCTGAATTTTATCCGTGTCAACGCGCAGGAGCGCTTTTACGCAAAGCTTGCCGGGGTGACCGAGCCAGAACAAAAGCGCAAGATTATTGGCGAGGAGTTTATCCGCGTATTCGAGGAGGAAGCAAAGAAAATCGGGGCGGTGGATTATCTTGTACAGGGCACAATTTACCCGGACGTGATTGAGAGCGGATTGGGGAAATCCGCGGTGATTAAGTCGCACCACAACGTGGGAGGACTGCCGGATTGCGTTGATTTTAAGGAAATTATTGAGCCGTTAAGGCTGTTGTTTAAGGACGAAGTGCGCAAGGCTGGTCTGGAGCTTGGAATCCCGGAATATCTGGTATTCCGCCAGCCATTCCCAGGACCGGGGCTTGGAATAAGGATTATCGGGGAAGTGACGGCGGAGAAAGTAAGGATTGTGCAGGATGCGGACGCGATTTATCGGGAAGAGATTGCGAAAGCCGGAGTGGATAAGGGGCTCGGGCAGTATTTTGCTGCGCTGACGAATATGAGAAGTGTCGGCGTGATGGGGGATGAGAGGACATATGACTATGCCGTGGCGTTAAGGGCGGTGACGACGAGTGACTTTATGACGGCGGAAAGTGCGCAGATTCCGTGGGAGGTGCTTGGGAAGGTCGCGGGGAGGATTGTGAATGAGGTGAAGGGGGTGAATAGGGTGTTGTATGATTGTACGGGGAAGCCGCCGGCGACGATTGAGTTCGAATAGTGCGAAAGCATATACTTATTGTATATGACAGATGGTCTATAAATAATCTACCATATATTTACATTACTTGTATTGCATAATATAAGTGGGGTTATGTTGTCAAAATTGTAATAGAGAGGTGAAATATAATATGTTTACCAATAATGAAAAAAATCGGAGACAAAAGATTATCTTGAAATATTGATTAAGATACTTGAATTGGAGAAAGAAAAGAGAAAAACAAATCCATTAAAAATAACAATTTGTATTGTTGGTGGAATAGGGTGTATTATGTTCATTGCTATCTTATGTTATTCCATTGTGAAAAGCGAGTTTTCGTTAGATAGCATTCTTTCCACTCTTTTAGCATTCTTTTCTATATTTATATCAATATTTTTTTATTTTAAAGCTGATGAAACTAGTACTAACTTTTATAATTCATCATATGAATTTATGAAAGATATTTCTGTTACGCTAGGTAAGATAGAAGAAAGATTTGGAGAAAAATTGAATAGTCTTAACGATAAAATATCTCATTTGGATAGAATTAGTAATGAAACTAGTGAAGAGATTGAAGGTAAAAAAGATGATAAAGATAGCATTATTAATGATTTGATGGATAAAGCAAACTTAAATGAAGAAGAAAAGGATAAATATAGGAAAGAATTGGCTGAAAAAGAAGCTGAAATAGAAGTGTTGAGAAGTCATAAGTATAAAGCAGAACGTGAAGCAAGAAAATTAAGAAATCAAATTGTTAGAATTCAAGATGAACAAGACGACTTTTCTCTTCCGTCCAAAGAGCTACTTGAAGACTTATTGCGTACACATGACACATCTGATATTAACTTATTGGGGATGCGTAGATTGCAAAAACTTGGTATTATAGATGCTGATGGTAGAATAAATGAGTATTCTATCATAAGGTTTTTGGATTCACATTATTCCTAAATAGCGGCAATATTTTGGTACAGAAAAACAGCAAGCTAGAATAAATGATGTAATTAAAGTGAAAACAAGTGTGTATTTGCTTGAAATTTAAACAAAAAGAGTTAACAATAGCAAAGAACACGCCAAGTTCGAGTGAAAGTAAGCTATAATCGTTTGTGAAAATTGATGATTGATAAGAAAATGAAAAATTCGGAATTCCCAAAAAAGCACAGCTGGCTGGAAACATCATTACATGGTTCAATAAAGATGAATATGTTTCTATGGAAACGGTTGCGAAGATTTGCGATGTGCTTGAGTGCAGTGTTGGCGATATTTTGGAATTTTCAAAAGATTGAGGAGGATATAGGAGTGGCAGCAAAAGCGAAGACAAAAGAAATTTCTATGGAAGAGGCTTTATGGAAGTCCGCAGATAAATTACGGGGAGCGGTTGAACCATCTGAATATAAGCATGTAGTTTTAAGTTTGTTTTTCCTAAAGTTTGCAAGTGATAAATTTGAGGCTCAGAGAGCGAGAATTATTGCGGGTGGTATGGAGAAATTTGTGGATAATATTGCGTTCTATACAAAAGATAATGTATTTTATTTACCACAAGAAAGCAGATGGACTTATATTATGGAGAATGCCAAGCAGGATGATATTGCTTTAAAAATAGATACAGCGCTTTTTACGATTGAGAAAACGAATCCAATTTTAAAAGGTGCTTTGCCAGATAACTATTATTCCCGCTTACAGATTGATACAGTTAAATTAGCATCTTTGTTAGATGAAATCAATAAGATTGACACTACAAAAGATAAAGAGAACGATATCATTGGTCGAATGTATGAATATTTCCTAAGTAAGTTCGCTATTGCGGAGGGAAAAGGAAAGGGCGAATTCTATACGCCTAAAACGATTGTAAATTTAATTGCAGAGTTGATAGAGCCCTACGATGGAACATTATATGATCCGTGTTGTGGTTCAGGAGGTATGTTTGTACAGTCCATAAAGTTTATTGAGGCACATCATGGGAACAAAATGAAAGTTTCTATTTATGGACAGGAGTATACGAATACTACTTATAAATTAGCGAAGATGAATCTGGCAATTCGGGGAATATCGGCAAATCTTGGGGAAATGGCAGCGAATACGTTTACAAATGACCAGCATAAAGATTTGAAGGCGGACTATATCATGGCAAATCCGCCGTTTAATCAAAAAGAATGGCGTGCCGCAGATGAACTGACAGATGACGCAAGATGGAATGGATATGAAGTACCACCGACAAGTAATGCAAATTATGGGTGGATATTAAATATTGTGTCAAAAATGTCACAAAACGGAGTGGCGGGTTTTTTGCTTGCCAATGGCGCATTGTCGGATGATGGAACAGAGTTGAAAATCAGACAAAGATTGATTGAAAATGATTTGGTGGAGGCGATTCTGATATTGCCAAGAAATCTTTTTTATACGACAGATATCAGTGTAACGCTTTGGATTCTGAATAAGAATAAAAAAGAGCGTACAGTGGATATGAATGGGGTGGAGAAACATTATCGCAATCGGGAAAAGGAAATACTCTTTATGGATTTGCGGCAGATAGGGAGTCCATATGAAAAGAAGTACATAGAATTGACAGCGACGGACAGGGCAAAAGTGGTTGAAACGTACCATAACTGGCAGCAGGCAGGGCATGGAGATACTTATGAGAATATACCAGAATTTTGTTATTCTGCTGGATTTGACGAGGTAAAAGAAAAGGGATTTACACTTGTGCCAAGCAGATATATTGAGTTTGTGAATCGGGATGAAAATATTGATTTTGATGCGAAGATGAAAACGTTGCAGGCGGAGTTAAAGGGATTGCTGATTGCGGAGGAGAAATCGAAAGCAGATTTGTTAGAGGTGTTTAAGGAGTTGGGGTATGAAATCGAATTATGATGTTTTGGGTAATTATATTCGTTTGATTGATACACGCAATAAAGATAAAGTAACAAATAAAGTGATGGGGATTAATATTGACAAATTTTTTATGCCTTCCGTTGCAAATGTGATTGGAACAGATTTGAGCAAATATAAATTGATAACAAAAGGAAAATTTGCCTGTAACCCTATGCATGTTGGTCGTGATGAAAGGCTTCCAGTTGCATTATATGAGGAAGTGGAACCAGCCCTTGTTTCACCAGCGTATTTTATGTTTGAGATTATAGATAATACCGTTCTTGATGAAAATTATTTGATGATGTGGTTTCGCAGAGCGGAGTTTGACCGTATTTGCTGGCTGCATACAGATGGCAGTGTTAGGGGTGGAATCACTTGGGATGATATTTGCCGAATGGAAATCCCTGTGCCTGAAATTGATGAGCAAAGAAAAATTGTTGAGGAATATAAGATTGTGGAAGATAGAATTGAGCTTAAACGGAAGATAAATGATAATTTAGAAGCGACTGCACAAGCATACTTCGATAATTTGTTCTTTTCTTGTGAGGATACAAATTGTACTTTAGCAGATATTGCACTTGTTAATCCCTCTCGGCCTCTTTCTAAAGGGGTTGAGGCTCGTTGTTTCGATATGGCAACACTACCAACAAGCGGGTGCATACCTATTGGAGATACAGTTAAGCCCTATAACGGTGGAGTACGATTTATAAATGGCGATACTTTAATTGCTCGTATTACACCATGTCTTGAAAATGGTAAAGCTGCGTATATAAATATTCTTGACAAGGGAGAAGTTGCCTTCGGTTCAACTGAATATATTGTTTTTGCTTCTAAAGACAATATTCCGTCATGTTTTTATTATTTTCTCATCAGAAACTCAAGATTTGTTACTTTTTCCTTGCAATTTATGAACGGTTCAAGTGGTCGCCAAAGAGTTTCAGGAGAAGAATTAGCTTTTTTTCCTTTAAAGAAACCCTCAAAAGAAAATTTAGACACATTTAACATGGTTGGTAAATTAGTTCTTAAGCAGATGAAAGAAGCAGCAGAGGAAATTCGATCTCTCAAACAACTTCAGGAATTGATAACCACCACGTTATCAAGCCGCTAAATTATCATTTATAAGGATATATTTATGAAAACATATACATTTTATTTTGATGAATCATTTCATGATAGGAAAATTCGTATTAACGAGAACGGACAATTTAACATATTGCGAGAGGATGCTCTTGATAATTATATAGGTCTGTTTTGGGGATGCCCCACTTCTGATTTGGTAAGTAATAGAAAACTTATTCAGAAATTTGAGAACAGACAAAAAATTCAGTATGGACTAGCAGAGGAACAGGAGTTTAAGTCCACTGTTATTGCGAAAAAGAATTTTAAATATGGTATTCGTTCGTTTAATAAGGATACAATGACATTTTACAAAGAATTATTTGAATTGATAGATATATTGAATCCAGTAATACAAGTAAATATGGTCAGTAAAATGGAGTTATATCTACGTTTAGCATTTAAAGGGTTGCATTATTTTGGGCAGGGTGAATTGCTTGAAAAATCATTTTTTTATACACTTACAAAATTTATGATTACATACCATAATGAAGAATTACTGAAAACACTCCATGCTGTAAATAATTACCATTCTGTGATGAAATTTAAACAACTGCTTCAATATAATTTTGAGTGTATAATAAAAGAGATTAAAGGGATAGAACGAAAACAACAAGAATTGGTGGCGTATCAAAATATTTTATATGTGCTCAACCATTCAATAATGGATGAATTTCCTGAAAAAGAATATGAATTCCAATATTTTATAAATTTTGAGGGATTGTGTAATTTGCTTGAAGAGAAAAATATTAATACGGAACTTGTAAATATAGTAATTGATGAGGAAAAGAGCACATATTCTGCATCACAGAATTATAGATTTCAAAATATTAAATGTGGAAAGTCGCATGAATTCATAGAATTGAGGCTAGCAGATTGGATAGCATCATTTATTGGAAGGATTACATACGGATTATTTAATGATGAGGGAGTAGAAGAAGATACAGTAACTGATATTCGAAAAATAGGTGAAAATGATTTGACCAGTAAAAGAATTTTGAGTGAGAATTGGTTTGACATAAGCTTGAAACAATTTGAACTTTATCATTTACTTTATGATACATTAATTATAGGGCATACGGAATATTGGACTGCTATGACAATGAGTTATGGAGATCAGTGTTCAAGTTTTTATACTTTGTTAAGATATTTTTCGACTTATGATAATTATGAGGAATATAGAAGGATAGATTCAAAACTTCATTCAGAATATTATAATGCAGCTTGCTGCAAGGAATTAGAACGTTCCTATCAAGATTTTTATAGAATTTAAATGTAGGAGAAAATAGTATGCCATTCAACGAACATGCATTAGAACGATCTATCATAGAGCTTTTACAAAACAAAGGCTACATTTATCAAACAGACAGTGAATTATTACGTGAAAAATCGGAAGTTCTGATAGTAAACGATTTAAAAGAATATTTGCACACCCGATATGCTTCGGAGGAACTGACAGAAAGCGAGATTGACAGCATTATCCTCTCTTTGCGTACCATAGGTGGAACTTTGTATGAATCCAACAAAGCAGTTCTATCCATGATAATAGACGGCTTTGTATTTAATCGTGAGGATAGGAATAAGAAAGATGTATTTATTGAGTTGATAAACTACGGAGAACCCAAAAAGAATATCTTTAAGATTGTAAATCAGTTGGAAATAGAAGGATACAATTATCAGATTCGTATTCCTGATGGTATTATTTATGTAAATGGACTTCCTCTTGTAGTATTAGAATTTAAGACTGCAATACAGGAAAACACGACCATACTGGATGCATACACGCAGTTGACAGTCAGATATCAGAGAGATATTCCGGAAATTTTCAAATATAATGCATTCGTGGTTATCAGTGATGGAGCAAACAGTAAATATGGTTCCCTATTCACACCATATGAATTTTTTTACGCCTGGAGAAAGGTCAATGACGATGACAAAGAAATGGACGGTATCAATTCTTTGTTCACGATGATAGATGGCTTGTTTGCACAGGACAGACTTCTTGCGGTAATAAAAAACTTTATCTATTTTCCTGACGCTTCAGACAAAAATACAAAAGTAGTTTGCCGATATCCACAGTTTTTTGCAGCCAATAATCTGTATGAAAATGTGAAAGTACATATGAAACCACATGGTGATGGTAAGGGCGGTACATATTTTGGAACGACTGGATGCGGGAAAAGCTATACAATGCTTTTTCTTACCCGAATGATTATGAAAAGCAGTT
This sequence comes from uncultured Lachnospiraceae bacterium, assembly GCA_910579615.1. Classification (GTDB taxonomy): domain Bacteria; phylum Bacillota; class Clostridia; order Lachnospirales; family Lachnospiraceae; genus RGIG4057. Next base: position 241,434 of record CAJTUA010000002.1, read on the forward strand.
ATTTTAAAAGTCCAACTATTTTAATTATTACCGATAGAACCGATTTAGATGACCAGCTTTCCAAACAATTTGTTGCATCAAAACAGTTTATTGGCGACAATAATGTAATCAGCATAGAGTCAAGGGATAAGCTGCGAGAAGAATTACAGGGTAAACCAAGCGGCGGGGTGTATTTGACGACAATACAGAAGTTTACGGAAGATACACGACTATTGACAGACAGGTATAATGTGATCTGTATTTCAGATGAGGCTCACCGTTCGCAGATTAACCTTGATATGAAAGTAAAAGTCACAGATAAAAGCGTAAATAAAACGTATGGTTTTGCCAAGTATCTGCATGATTCTTTACCAAATGCAACTTATATTGGTTTTACAGGAACGCCGATTGATGCTACGGTGGAAGTGTTTGGAGATATTGTCGGGCATCCATATACCATGACAGAGGCAGTGAAAGATGAGATAACAGTAAATCTTGTTTATGATGGACGGGCGGCAAAGGTAACATTACGTGAGGACAAGCTGCGTGAGATTGAAGAATATTACGATAAATGTGCCAACCTTGGAGCATCTGAAGAACAGATTGAGGAAAGCCAAAAAGCGGTAGCGCACTTGGATGCGATTATTGGCGATCCGGACAGGCTAAAAGCAGTAGCAAAAGACTTTGTATCACATTATGAGAAAAGGGTAGAAGAAGGTTCGACAGTAGTGGGCAAGGCAATGTTTGTATGTGCAAACAGACGGATAGCCTATGCGTTTTACCTGAATTTGATGGAACTTCGTCCTGAATGGAAAGAAAAGAGAAAAGCACCACAGGGTGTGGAATTAACGGAGAAAGAGGAAAAGGAATTAAAACCCATAGAGAAAGTGCGCCTTGTCATGACAAGAAATAAAGATGATGAAAAAGAGCTTTATGAAATGTTGGGTACAAAAGAAGACAGGAAGGAATTGGACAGGCAGTTTAAAAATGTAAAATCTAATTTTAAAATAGCGATTGTGGTTGATATGTGGCTGACGGGATTTGATGTGCCATGTCTTGATACAATTTATATTGATAAGCCAATTCAGCAGCATACATTGATACAGACGATTTCCAGAGTGAACCGTGTCTATGAGGGGAAGGACAGAGGCTTGATTGTCGATTATGTTGGTATTAAGAAAAACATGAATGTTGCGCTCCGCAAATATACAAATTTTGAGAAAGAGGAACTGGATGACGTTAGTCAGGCTGTGACAATTGTTTTGGATGAACTTGAAGTGTTAGACCAGATGTTTTATAAATTTAACACAAGGGATTACTATGCGGGAAGTCCGGTTGAACAGTTAAATTGCCTGAACAGAGCAGTAGAGTATGTTCAGTTGACACAGGACTTGGAACTTCGGTTTATGGCGGCAGTGAGGAAAATGAAACAGGCATTTAACTTGTGCAGCTCCAGTGAACAGTTTAATAATACAGATATTGAAAAAGTGCATTTTTATCAGGCGGTACGCTCGGTATTGTTTAAACTGACAAAAGGAGAAGCGCCAGATATTTCTCAGATGAATGTTAAAGTTCGTAAATTGCTGGATAGTGCAATACAGTCTGATGGTATTGAGGAACTATTTGAAACAGGGAAACACCTAGATGTTGATGTTTTCAGCGATGAGTATATGGCAAGGATTGAAAAAATTCCTATGCCCAATACGAAGATTAAAGCATTGCAGAGATTGTTGTCTTATGCGATTGAGGAATTTAGGAGGGTAAATAAAATCAAAAGTATTGAATTTGCAGAGAGAATGAAGGCAGTTGTTGAAACCTATAATAACCGAAGGAAAGATGAGGCATTTGCAAATGAGGTTCTTGATGATGTGGCAAATCAGCTTGCAGATTTAATACATGAATTGAAAGCGGAAAGAAATTCGTTTAACAGTATAGGTATTGATTATGAAGAAAAAGCTTTCTATGATATTTTGCTTGCAGTATCGAAAAAGTATGAATTTGAATATCCAGATGATAAAATGATTGCACTATCGAAAGAAATACGGGCAGTTGTAGATGATAAGGCAAAATATACAGATTGGTCTACCAGAGAAGATATTAAGGCAACTTTGCAGGTGGATTTGATTATTCTGCTTGATAAATATGGTTATCCGCCAGTTACGATAGATGATGTTTATAAGGAAGTGTTGGAACAGGCGGAGAATTTTAAGAAGTATGCGAGATAATTTATTCGTATAAATAGTTTATAGTAATCGTGAAAAGGATTATTTCATTCATGATAACGATATCTAAAAGGGCATTATTGTTGCTGACAAAGCCTTTCCTCCGAGCAAGATCAAGACTGAACTCAAAGAAAGGCCTGACTTGCACTTTTTGTCACCAATCAAAAGAAATGACGTGCGTATATCTGATAATGATATGTTTTCTTCCGATGGTGTATTGAACGGTATTGAGGTGTCTGTTGTATTTCATTATATACAACTTTTAGATGGGATAAAAAGTAAAAAGAAAAAACTTTCAGGTATACACTTTAGATTGTTTTGGTAGCATATTGAACCTGCCAGATTTAACTGGTAGTGGTTGAGTTATGTCTTGGGAGTTGGTAAACATCTAAAATAATAATTATATATTCGAGTTTAGAATGGAAAGGTGGATAATATGGTAAAGCTCAAAATTTATAAAGGAAAAGAATTTAAAGTGTATGTGGCGGATAATATTCAAGAGGATGATTTGTTTTATGATGAATATAGAAAAGCTGCAGAAATGCTTAGCGAAATAGTGAAATATAATAGAAAAAACGGTAATAGATTAAAATTGGAATATGAAAATAATATAATTGCCTTTTGCGGGGAGAGAGGCGAAGGAAAAAGTAGTGTAATGTTGTCTTTTGTGAAAGCGATGAGGAGTAACAACAAAAAAAGTCAGAAAGTTTTTGAAGATTTTAATGAGATTGAAAATGTACATTTTTCTGATCCGATTATTGTAGATCCTTCTTTGTTTGATGAAACACATGGTATTCTCGATGTTGTTTTGGCTAAAATTTATAATGAAGTTGATTGTATTAAGAAAAATAATCAGATTGATAAACTAAAAAAATATGAAGAGATCATTGTTCAATTTCAAAAAGTATATAAATATGTCCTTCTTATAAATAATCAAAAGAAAACATTGGATGATGAATACGATTATGAGGGCGAAATTGGTCGTTTGGTACGTCTCGGAGACAGCACTAATTTAAAAAGCGAATTGAGTGCTCTGATTGATATGTATCTTGAGTTTACAATGTGTGAAAGTATTGGGGACAAAAATAAACTTGTGATAGCTATAGATGACCTAGATTTATGTAGCGACAAAGTATATCATATGACCGAAGAAATAAGAAAATACTTGATTCTTCCTAATGCGATAATTGTAATGGCTCTAAGAATTGAACAGCTCGAGGATTGCCTGTGCGAAAAAAATGCAAAAGATTATGCAGTGAGCATTGAATGGTTCAACGATAACAATCGACTAAAAAAAGATATTACCATTATGTCTGAAAAGTATGTGAATAAGCTCATTCCAAAAGCAAGAAGGATATACCTCCCGCGAATAGGAAGCTTTCAGAAATTAACTGTGAAATATATTGGCGAAAGGAACGGGGAAGAAAAAATTTTTTGGGAAACTGAAGAACAACAGGATATTATTGCGTCGATGAGAAAATTAATCCATGAAAAAACAGGGATAATTTTGCTGCCTAAAGAAATGGGGAAAAAAATTTTATTTCCTAATAACCTTCGAGAAATGGTAAATTTGATGGTGGTTTTATTAAAAATGCCAGATGCCGTTGTTGGCAGTGAGAGACAGTATCAAAATATTGTTGAGTTGGAGGAATACTTTGACCGGGAATGGGAGCATAATACTGCTTTAATACAGGACAGGGAGGAACTTCAGGCATTGCGTTGTGTCAATATTGACAGTATAAATAATGAAGCTTTGTGGTTTATAAAAAAGAACTTTTATGAAGTTCAGAATAGAAAAAATCCGAGTTTGGCAAATTATAATACAAGTCCGGATAATCAGTTCACATGGGTAGTAGCATGGTTTAATATTGTAGACTTGGGACTAAGTGATGTATACCGAAAGGCAAGAATATACTGTGTGAAGGTTTTCTATACATTTATGCTAAACAAAATGTTATCGAGAAATATGTCGAAAGATTTGATAAAACTAATCGGAGGATATATATGGTGCGGATCGTTTACTAATATTTTACCTAATGTGAAAGATACAAGCATTGACAGGTCAAGATTTATTATTAAAACACAAGATGCGTTGAATAAGATATTACAATATATAGATGATAAAACAGAGGGTGTTGAATTAACTTATGGGAAAAATGGATCTATAAGTGTGCCTAATGTACCAAAAGGAGAAAACAGAGAAGTTTATATTTGGGCATGGATTTTGACTGCATTATTTGCAAATAATTTTTATAAAGATTATCAACCAATATATAACAAATGGAACTATCGTGTGGGGAAATTCTAATACACATGAAATGGTGCATATTAGCCTTGAAAATTATATTGTTTCATTATTTAATATAGATTCTATTTTGGAAAAAGTAAATTTTGAAGCGTTGGGAGTGGGTGGTGAGATAAAAAATTATATAGAGGTGATAAAAGAGTGTAACAAAGAAAGTATTAAATTTATGCGGGCGATCGTATCCAATTTAGATATTGTTACATCTATATTGAATTATTGCAGTTCAAATGCAGATGTCAAGTCTGCTTCAGAAGATGAAACAAATCGTACTGAAAAACTGGTCGGAAAATTTTTTGAGAATACGGTAAAATATATGAAGCAGTACGGTGTACAATGTGATGTTTCATCCCTGACAAATTTTTCGTTGTCCAAAGATAAAACAATTAATGTGTGTAAACTATATGCAATCTTTACAGATATTGCAAGAACTTATGAAGATACCACTAATAAAGTGAATCGTGAAGGTGAGCGGCTTATGTCGGAATTTAGGGAAAAATTGAAAGTTATGCCTCTTCCTGAGCAATGGGAAACACATAGTCAAAAGGCATCTTCTTATTTAAGAACAGCCACCGCAGCGAATGCAAAAACAAATCTTGAATATCTTGCTACGAATATACAGAGATATATAGGGGAAAACAAAAGGGAACCTTATGGACTTAATACAGAGGCATTGTGTGACTTATACGGAAAGGTTTTAAAGCTATATTTGTCGGATGAAAATGCACAAATATCGGATGAATTGAGAAATGATTATAAACGAATAGCTGCAATACAGGGTAAGCTTTAAAATAATATGTAGCAAGGAGATGTAGGATGGATACTGAACGGGGAAACCTGGAAATATTGTTTCAAAAGATACCATATTACCGTATATCCGACAGAAACTTAAAGCATGACTATAAAACGGTAAACCGACAACTGTATTTTCAATATGCCAAGGATGTATTTGCCTTTAATTCGGAAGATGAAATAAGAAATAAATACATTTACCTTGCTCAGGTGGTAAAGAAGGGGAATGTTTTTTCCACGATTTTAGATTTTGCAAACAGAGTTCTGATATATGATGGTAATGAAATAAAATGCAGGATTGATGAAATGCTTCGTTGGAGGGAAATTTCTTTCCAGTTGGGACAAGATTTGTTTACATGTGCTTACTTGGCTGATAATGATGTGAAAAGGGGGAAGGATTCGGAATATTTTGCATGGATTCCTATCATACGAAGTGATGATATGAGACTGCATAATATATTGAAGAAAGGTATTGCAGATAATCATTTTCATTTAAATGGCTCAACAAAGATATTTGAACTTAATTGGATCTGTCTGATGAATATTATAGAGAACAGACAGCATGATTTTAAGAAAATCTCTAATACACTGCAGATGCGGCGTAAGGATACAACCGATTTCAAACAGCAAAGTTTTACTCTGTATGAAGAGTGTCAAGAAGCTGCATTTTGTAGAATATATCTTTTTTCACATATTAAAAAAGATGAATATTTGATGGAAAAGACAAAACAAATATATGATTGGACGACTAAAGGAATAGATATTAGTACAATGCTTTCTGAGATTCAGGATATCATTACACTGGCGAAGCATATATATGGAGCAATTGTAGAAGATATGCATATTTTAGACTATGCTTTCGAAAAAAATATGTATTTAGAAAATAATAATAATTGTCGGTTGCTGTCGGGTGAAAGGAATTTTTTATATGAGTGTTTTAAGGCAGTAATAACGGACCGGTTTAATGATACATTGAGCAATATATTTTATAGATATATATCTATCAGGACACAATTTAGGGGAGAATTGATTCAGGTGAACAGGCAGGTTGGATTTGCAAATTTTAGCAATTATGAAGTGCGAAAAGAAGCTTTTATCGAAGGAATATATATGTATGAGAAAGAACTAGTTCGACTAGCCATAAATGAATCATTATCAAAGGATTATATGGAGTCTTTGGAGGCGCGGATATGTCCGAGTGAGACACCGTCGAAATTATATAAAAAAATCGTTAGAAATGAAAAATGGATAGATAAAGACTGTAATGATAGGCTTATATATGTTTTGCATTTCCCTAAAACAGAGGATACTGCTTTTGAAAACGGCAGACCAAGACATTATAAACTGCGAAACTCTGTTCGAAAAAAATCAGAATGTATTGCGAGATTACTAATGAGTGGAACAAACATAAATAAAAGGATAAAAGGAATTGATGCATGTGCGAACGAGATTAATTGCAGACCAGAAGTGTTTGCACAGAGTTTTAGATTCCTGTCAGATATTATGTTCGAAAGTGAGTATGTCAATAATAATATGAGTCAGAAGATAACAACAAAACTTCATATGACATATCATGTGGGAGAAGATTTTTTGGATATAGTAGATGGAATTAGAGCAATTGACGAAGTTTTGCTTTTTTGCGGACTGGGCAGAGGAAGCAGAATTGGTCATGGTCTTGCACTTGGAATTGATCCTTATACATATTACTGCTATAAGGGAAAAACATTGGCAATGGAAAAGCAAAGGCTACTTGATAATATTGTCTGGCTTTTATGTAGAGCAGATGAATTTGACATTCATGTTGATAAAAGCCTGAGAACAGAATTGGAGAGTACATTTTATGGGTTATATAAAGAAATTTATGGTCATATCATAGACTATGACATATCTATGTTGGAATACTATCATAGTTGGAAATTGAGGGGAGACAAGCCGGAATTGTATTGGCTGTTTTCAGATGATATTGAGGGTGAAGTTAAAATAAATGATAAAGCTGCTGTTAAATACGAAAGATATGGATTTAACCATCAAATACGAAATATTGACAATACAAGGAAGATAGATAATATAAGAAAAATATACCATGCATATCATTATGATAAAAGGGTTAGAGAGTGTGGAAATGAAATAACTATTCAAAAAGTGGACAGAAGATATGCTGATGTGGTAAAACAGCTTCAGGATAGCATCATTCATCAATTGGTTATGAATGGTATAGGCATAGAAACAAATCCATCATCAAATTATCTTATAGGAACAATTATGAAATATGATGAACATCCTATATTAAGATTTAATTCTAGGAAACTGGAAAATAGGGAAAAGGATATGTCTTTAAGTGTGTCAGTTAATACGGATGATCAGGGAGTGTTTGATACATTACTAGAAAATGAGTATGCACTTATGACATTGGCATTGAAAAAAGCAAAGGATGAAAATGGGCGATATAAATACGATATTGAAGATATTTATGAATGGATTGATTATGTTAGGAGTATGGGGATTGAACAAATCTTTAGGTGAAGTTTGAAAAGAGGTGCCGGAGAGAGCAGGTGTTGTAATGATTGTTAAAAAACTTAATGAGAAGGCAATCCTAATTCTTTGGCAACTTAGTTGTTGATTAAACGAGTTGAAGCAATTAGGGTTTAAAAGTCGATTTTTGAGTGGAACATGTCAAATAAAGATTTTCTTCGTACAATTACTTTTAGAACACATGAGATAAGTATTTTTAAGAATTGTATTTTTAAGAATTATAAAGAAAGCATTGTTTCTTTAGCATGGCGAAGTATATAAGCAGATATAAGAATCCCTAAAAGCATTTAAGTAGAAACTGGCAAGAAAGGGTATTGAGAAAGCAGGTGACAAGTATGTTGGAACATCAGATAATAGACTGGAAAGAATCATGGCATGAGGAGTTCTTAGAGTGGATTTGCGGATACGCCAATGCTTATGGTGGAACTCTTTATATTGGCAAGAATGACAATGGAGATACTGTTGGACTTAGCGATTAGGATAGGGAAAAACTATTGGAGTCTATTCCGAATAAAATTACAGATACGATGGGCATTGTAGCGGATGTCAATTTACTATACGAAAATGACTTGCAATACATTGAGATTATTATAGACAAGTACCCTTCCCTCATCAGCTATCATGGCAAATACTTTTACCGCTCTGGCAGCACTATGAGAACGATAACGGGAAAAGAACTGGATAAAGCAATCTTAAAATCCCAGGGCAGAACATGGGACGGTATGCCGATACCCAAATTACAGGTAACGGATTTAAAGAGAGAGGCGATTGACCTATTTAAGGAAAAGGCTCTGAGAAGGCAAAGACTGACGGAAGAAGAAACAAGAGTTGATGATATCATACTGATGAAGAAGAGTATCTGATTAGAGCGGCAATGCTTGCCTTTTATAAAGATCCGGAGAAATGGGTTACAGGTTCTTATATCAAGATTGGTTATTTTGGCGATTCCGATTCTGATTTGAAATATCAGGATGAGGTGCATGGCTCTCTGATAGAACAGATTGATAAAGCAGTTGACTTGGTTTACACGAAATATTTGAAAGCCCTGATTTATTATGAAGGGATTCAGAGGATTGAGCAGTTTATGTTTCCGCAGGAAGCATTTCGTGAGATATTGCTGAATGCGGTGGTTCACAAGGATTACAGTGCCTGCAACCCGATTCAGATTAGCGTATATGAGGATAAAATATATATCTGGAATCATGGAGAAATGCCGTCCGAGCTAGACTCAACGGAGAAACTGTTTGAAAAGCATTCTTCCAAGCCGTATAATCCTAAGCTAGCAAATGTTTTCTTTAAAAGCGGTATGATAGAGGCATGGGGCAGAGGGTTTGACAAAATCAGGGAGGCGTGCGCAAAGTATGATGGACGCCTGCCGGAATACAATGTCAGCGCATCTGGAATTATGGTGCTTTGTAAGGCGTGTGATAAGTATTTGGAATTGCTGCATGATGAACTACATCTTGTTCAAAGTGAACAAGATGATGAACAGGATATGAATTTAAGGAAAATGGAAATTCGCTACACGCGTGTAGCGAATTGGATAGAGTGGGGAATAAGTATGACAGAACATCGATTGAAAGGATAACCAAACCGTATCAAAATGATGCGGTTTGGTAAGAAAAACAACGAAAAAAGGACTTGCAACGAACTGAAAAAAGAACCCAAGTGATAAAATAAACATAACAAATTTTATTTTAACGGAGAGAAGCAACAATGAATATTACAGTATCCAGACTGAATCGCAACATGACACAGGAATATATTGATTTTTTTGATAAAAGAGCATTTTCAGACGGAAGTGCAGAAAAAGGATGTTATTGTGTATGGCATCATTGGACAGAGCAACATGAACTTAAACGTAGTTTGATGCCAGAAAATGAAAGACAATATTGTAAAAGGAATTATGCAAAAGAACTTATACAAAATGGTACATTGAATGGGTTTGTGGCGTTTTGCGATAATCAAATTGTTGGTTTTTGCAATTCAGATACAAAAGAGAATTATTTCAGGATGAGCAGAGAAAATTATCCAAATAGTTGGCAGGCTTTCAATGAGAATGATAAAATACTTTCTATTGTATGCTTTATTGTTGAACCCGATATGCGCAGGAATGGGATTGCAAAAGCAATGTTAAATTATGCTTGTCAATATGCAGAGGAAAATGGATATGACTATGTAGAGGGGTATCCAGTCAAAGGAGAATTTAAGATAAATGATTGTGGCGGTTCTGTCTCAATGTATATTAGCCAGGGGTTTGAAATTATTGATATTCCCAATGGCATTATTGCAAGAAAGAAAATGAAAGCGATAGGAGACACATTATGACGAGAGTGTATTTCGTGCGTCATGCACAACCGGAGCATGATTGGAAAGAAGACAGAACAAGACCATTAACGGAAGAGGGGAAGAAAGATTCTGCAGTTGTATTGGAATTTTTGAAGGACAAGAAAATAGATGTGTTTTATTGTAGTACATACAAGCGCAGCAAGGATACTATAGCAGATGCAGCTGCTTTTTTTGGAAAAGAAATCATAACAGACGAGAGATTAAGAGAGCGTGAAAAAGGTCCGGATGGCAATAACCGTGGAATGTTCCAGAAACGTTGGGCTGACCATGATTATCATGAAGATGGTGGAGAATCCATTGCCATGGTTCAAAAACGTAATATGGAAGCGCTGAACGAAATTTTATCAGATAATGCGGATAAAGAGATTGTTATAGGAACTCATGGAACTGCCCTTAGCACCATATTGAATTTTTATGATAATAGCTTTGGGTATAAAGATTTCCATAGGATTTTAAATTGGATGCCATATATTATTGAGCTGGACTTTGAAAGTAATAAGTTTGTTGGCAAGCACGAGCATTGTCATGCAGAGAAGGAATTCAAGGGCGGGCAGAGTGCAGATAAGAAGTAGTGAGGAACGGATGAATATAAGATACAATATGGTTATTATTAAAGGTGAAATAAAGACACCTGATATAATTTCGTGTATGTATAATCCAGACACGAAAAAGATGGATGTTAAATTTAATAATGGAAAAACATATTCATATGCTTATTCAAATGTAGAATGGTTAAAAGACCCTCAGGTTTTGAATCCTAACATGTATCGTATTAGCAGGGACGGACGGGAGTTCTTTGATATTAGGGCGCTCCATGTATTTGAAGGTAAATATGAGTCTTATTTGCATATTTGTTTTGGTGATGGCAGTGAAAGGGACTATCGCCGGAGTGAGTTAAATATTGAAGAGTCCTGTCTTACCCAAAGCCAGTCATCAAATGTATTTGAATACATAAAACAAATTGCGGGTTTGAGTGACATTAAGAATAAAGAGACTAACGAGAGATTGTTGGCTAAGAGATTTGAAAAGATATCTTTTGTAAGTAATGATGTGGCATTAGCTAAGTATTTAAATCCATCTTCATTGCATGGTGGAACCAGGGGACGTGAATATACACCAATTTTCCCATTTGGATGTAATAATAGTCAGTACAAGGCTGTAAAAAATGCCATGGAGAATCAAATTAGTGTTATACAGGGTCCGCCCGGAACGGGAAAAACACAGACGATATTAAATATCATTGCCAATATATTAATGCAGGGAAAAACAGTACAAATAGTATCTAATAATAATTCGGCAACGGAAAATGTATATGAGAAATTATCTTCTGCAAAATATAATTTGGGTTTTATCGTGGCAGCATTAGGAAGTTCAAAAAATAAGAAGCTATTCGTTGAGCATCAGGACACAAATTATCCGGATTTTTCGTCATGGAAAATAGAAGAAAATGCAAGTGATTTGCAGAAGAGAATAGCAGAGCAATCCAGTCAGTTGAAAACTGTTTTTGATAAACAGGAGAAACTGGCATGTTTAAGGCAGGAACTTTCTCAATTAGTTACAGAACAGGAATACTTTAATCAATATGTTGAAGAATTAGATGTTAATACGGAAAGCATAAAGTCTAAGAAAAAATTGTCTTCCAGATATTGGATGGCATTGTGGCAGGAAAACCAGTTGACCTTGGAAGAGAAAAAGGCAATCGGATTTTGGTTTAAGATAAAGGCTTTTTTAAGATATGGAATAACAGATTGGAAATTTTATAAGCAAGATATTTTAAAGATAATTACAACTTTTCAAGCCATGTATTATCACGCCAGGCAGGTGGAGTTGTCTGCGGAGATTGCAGATATTGAAAAGTATTTAAATAGTGTTAATAAGGATTTGCTTGAGGATTTCTGCAATCAGTCAATGATTGTGCTAAGAGATAAATTGGCAAGAAAATATGAAGCTAATAGCAGTAGAAAGATTTTTAGTGAAGATCATTTATGGAAAGAGCCATACGATGTTTTGGCTGAGTATCCGGTTATATTAAGTACAACGTTTTCATCAAGAAACAGCCTGAATTCAGATGTAGTTTACGATTATCTTATCATGGATGAGGCATCACAGGTAGATATTGCGACTGGTGCGTTGGCACTTTCCTGTGCAAGGAATGTTGTTATTGTGGGCGATACCAAGCAGCTTCCTAATGTTGTTAACGATAATATGAAAGACAAAGCAAAAGTTATATTTGATTCCTTTAATGTGAATGAAGGATATCAGTATACAAAGAGCTTTCTGCAATCTGTTTTGGATGTCATGCCAAATGTAACACAGACATTATTACGGGAACATTATAGATGCCACCCTAAAATAATTAATTTCTGCAACCAGAAATTCTATCGTGGGGAGTTGATTATAATGACTACGGATAAGGGCGAAGAAAATGTTTTATCGGTGGTAAAAACGGTTGCAGGAAATCATGAGCGTAACCATTATAGTCAACGTCAGATAGATGTTATTAAAAATGAGATTATACCTAAACATGCTTTTAATCCGGAAGAGACTGGAATTATCGCACCGTACAAAAATCAGGCAGAAGCATTGGGCAGGGAGATAACAGATATTGATGCTGCTACAGTGCATAAGTTCCAAGGCAAGGAAAAAGAGAATATTATTATATCCACTGTAGATGATGAAATATCAGATTTTGCAGATGACCCATATTTAATCAATGTTGCCGTATCAAGGGCGAAAAAGAAATTGATATTGGTTGTAACCGGAAATGAGCAATCAAAGGAACGAAATATTACGGATTTAATAGATTACATTCAATATAATAATTTCGAGGTGACAGAGAGTAAAATACATTCTATTTTTGACTATCTTTATAAACAGTATACCAAAGAAAGAATGGTGTATTTGCAGAAGCATAAAAAAATATCAGAATATGATTCGGAGAATCTGATGTATTCATTGATAAAGGAAATTATTGCCGATAACAAGTATTCAAGCTTGGATGTTGTTTGCCATTTTCCGTTGAATATGCTGATCCGAAATCAGGAATTATTAAATGAACGGGAATGTCAGTATATAAGGAATTCGGCGACACATTTGGATTTTCTGATTTATAACACAGTTGGTAAAAAGCTCGTGTTGGCGATTGAAGTTGATGGATATGAATACCATAAAAAGGGTACTGTACAGGCTTCAAGAGATTTGTTAAAAAATCATATAATGGAACTGTATGAAATTCCATTGCTGAGGTTTAAGACAAATGGCAGTGCCGAAAGAGAAAAGATTATAGAAATGTTGGATAAGTTGGTTGGATAACGAGAAAAAATGAAATGGGAGATGCTATTATAAATATGAATTAAAAGGGACTTCATAAACCTTAAAAACGAGGAAACTCAAATAAAAAAATACTTGCAAGTCATACATAGATATGGTATGCTTTGAATGAAATAAAACTGTAATGAGTTTTAGCTTTAGGCGGAAGCTCTTGGGATACCGCAGGCGGGATGGATTTCCGCCATTTCTGATATTTAGAGGAAAATAACAATGCTAAACAAAATTATCGCCCAAACAACTCAATACATTACCGATATGCCAAAACAGCAGCGCAAACAATATGGTCAGTTTTTCACCAGTGAAGAGACAGCCCGTTTCATGGCAACGTTGTATACCATTCCGACGGACATGACCAAAATCAGTCTCCTCGACCCTGGTGCGGGGTCGGGTATACTTTCCTGCGCTTTTCTTGAACATTTGGAACAATTCCCATCCGTTCAGGAAGTTAATTTAACTTGCTACGAAAACGATAGGAATGTCTTGCCAATATTGCATTCCAACCTTTCGTATTGCCAAGCTCACTCCACAAAAAAACTCACTTTTAACATATTGCCAGACAACTATATTTTAAGCCAATCCCTGGACTTTAATCACCTGATAGGCAGTAATCCTAACCCGCAAAAATATGATTTTGTGATTGGTAACCCACCATATATGAAAATCCCGAAGGACGCGCCAGAAGCAACTTCCATGCCGGAAATCTGTTATGGTGCGCCGAACTTGTATTTCATATTTGCGGCAATGAGCCTTTTTAACTTGAAAGAAAATGGTGAGATGGTCTATGTTATCCCGCGTTCATGGACATCGGGAGCCTATTTCAAACGTTTCCGCGAGTATTTTCTTACGGAGGGAAAGCTGGAACATATTCACCTTTTTGTAAGTCGGAATAAAGTATTTGACAAAGAGAATGTTTTGCAGGAAACAATTATTATTAAAATTAAAAAGGCAAAGAATACGCCAAATGAAGTTATAATTACCTCATCAAATTCCAATCTTGATTTTGGCGATGTGACTTCGTTAGCTGTGCCTTATAATTTAGTTGTGTCTGGCTCAGATTATTATGTATATCTTATGACGAATAAAAATGAGGTTCAGGTTTTGGAAAGGCTGCATAATTTTGAAAAGACCTTGCCGGACCTTGGTCTTAAAATGAAAACAGGTCTGACGGTTGATTTCCGTAATCGTGAGCTGTTGCGTGATAATGAAGAGGAGGGCGCAATCCCACTTTTTTATTCACAGCATATCAGGCAGGGGATGGTGCGCTTCCCGGTACAGAGAGAGCATGAATACATCGTTACACAACAAAACGGGCTGATGCAGGAAAATAAAAATTATCTGTTCGTGAAGCGATTTACTGCAAAAGAGGAATCAAGAAGATTACAATGTGGAATATATTTAGCAAAAGATTATCCACAGTATGCGAAAATAAGTACACAAAATAAAATAAATTTTATTGATGGGTTAACTACAAAAATATCCGAGTGCTTAGTCTATGGATTGTATGTGCTGTTTAATTCGACATTATATGATGAATACTATCGCATTTTAAACGGTTCTACACAGGTAAATTCGACAGAGATAAATGCGATGCCAGTCCCTGATTTGGAATGCATTCAGGAAATGGGGCAAAAGCTTATGGGAAGTGGCGATTTATCAGTAGGCAATTGCAATAAAATATTGGAGGGATATTGTGGGTAGAATAGAAGAAGCAAGGGCTTTTTTGAAAAGAATCGGGATGCCGAAAGAGCAGCATTCGGATTTGTGTTGTTATGCACTGTTGGCAATGGCGGGAATGAAACCAGATATGGTTTGGGTTGAAGCGACAAATGATTGGATTCGGATTCATGATATAATACAGTTTACGAACCAATATTATGGAGCATCATATGCTGAGAATAGCAGGGAAACTTTTCGGAAACAGGCGCTCCATAAGTTCCGAACTGCCGCATTGGCAGAAGATAATGGTATGCCGACGAATAGCCCTAATTATAGATACCGTTTGACGGAAGAAGCTACACAGTTAATAAAGACGATACAATCAGCAGATTGGGAAAGGGCGTTGGGCTGTTTTTTACAATATCATGAAAGATTAATTGATATTTACGAATCCAAGAAAAAAATGACAATGATGCCAGTGAAAATAAATTCCCAAACACTTCATTTTTCTGTTGGGAAGCATAATGAATTGCAGAAAGCAATCATTGAAGAATTTGCCCCGAGATACGCACCAAATTCAGAATGTTTATATGTAGGGGATACAATAAAAAAGGATTTAGTTAAAGATGTAGAGAAGTTGAAAGAATTGGGATTTGAAATTACACTTCATGATAAGATGCCCGATGTGGTATTATACTGTGAAGATAGAAATTGGATATATTTTGTTGAGTCCGTAACTTCTGTAGGACCAATGAATCCGAAACGAATATTGGAAATAAACGAAATGACAGAAAATGTGACAGCCGGAAAAATTTTTGTGACTGCGTTTTTGGATTTTAAGACATATAAACGCTTCTCGCAGGAATTGGCATGGGAAACGGAGGTTTGGATTGCGGAAATGCCAGAGCATATGATCCATTTGGATGGAGATAGGTTTTTGGAACCTAGATGACGGATAATTATGGTAGCAGGCTTATAAAACATATAGTAGAGGGCATCAGATGCCTTTGCCTTTATAAACATAAAGGAGAGTGATATTCCATGAAATACCAACAAGCAATATCCAACGATATCATCAACATCCATACACTTGTTCAGGAAACCATCCGCACCGTCTATCCGAAATACTACCCGGAAGAAATCGTTGATTTTTTTTCCGAGCTCCACACCTTGGACAAAATAAAACAGGATGTTGACAACCACGCCGTTATAATATTTTATGACAAAGAAAAGCTTGTCGGAACGGGGTCTTACCATAAAAATCATATTACCAGAGTTTTTGTATCGCCACAATGCCAAAACAAAGGCTATGGCACTTATATTATGAAACAGTTAGAAGCTCAAATATTTAAGCAATACAATGAAGTATATTTGGATGCTTCTTTACCTGCTGTACTGTTTTATGAGAGAAGGGGATATGAAACCATCCGCCATGAAACTTGTAGTTGCCGGAACGGGGTTGTTTTGGTTTATGGTGTTATGAGAAAGAGAATTCATAATTTTACCTTCCGCAGCATCTTCCCCGAAGAAGCCGCCCAGGCGGCAGCGATTGAGCAGATTTGCTTTCCGCCCAACGAAGCCTGTTCCGAGAAAATGATGAAGGAAAGAATCACTGTTGCACCGGATTTATTTCTCGTTGCCATCGACCAGGAAACTGGAAAAATTGCCGGATTTTTAAACGGATTGTCCACAAAAGAATGCATTTTCCGGGACGAGTTCTTTACAGATGCCACGCTGTACGACCCGGAAGGGGAAAATATCATGCTCCTTGGTCTGGATGTACTGCCGGAATACCGGGGGCAGGGTCTGGCAAAAGAAATCGTGTTCTGGTATTGCCAAAGGGAGAGGGAAAAAGGAAGAAAACAGCTCCTTTTGACATGTCTGGAATCAAAAGTAAAAATGTACGAAAAAATGGGATTCCATAACCATGGAATTGCAAATTCTTCCTGGGGTGGGGAACAGTGGTATGAAATGGGCTATACGCTGAATTATTAAAATTATAAATAACCCTTTGGACAAGTCATCTGCGAAGCTATAAATTATTTTCAGATAACAACGATTAAGATATTTGAAATGCAAGGAGAAAAAAATAATGGCAAATTCAAAATTAAAAAAGCTAATCCCTGACTTGATGGAGAAACGATTCAACGCGAACAATCCACTGTGCACAAAAGATACATATGAAAAACAGGACATGGATTATGAGGGCGGTGATGACCGTCTTCGGTGCGGCATCGGGGAATCCCTTTTTCGGGAAGGAAAGATTGCAGAGGCATACGAATACTATGAAAAATGGTTGGAAAAAGAACCGAAAAATATAATTGGGATTGATAGTTTTAGCGGAATTCTTTTGGAAAATAAGGACGCTGAGAAAGCGTACCGCATGGTAAAAAAAGTGATATGGCGCGCTTCATGCGATAAGGAGAACGAGATTTTATTTATACGTGCGAGGCAGCTTGCTGATTATCTCGGTATAAAGGGTGAGAGCCAATGGTATCAGAAGCAGTTGGACGAATTTCGGGGAGTTATCAGGGAATGGGAGTATAACGAAGATGCAATGCTTGATGAGTGGTTTGATTCCATTTGTGATGAAATGCTTTTGGAGGGACTTGGAACGAAAAATACGGTTCCAAAAGCACAGGAAAAGAAGACATACCCGAATGACCCTTGTCCATGTGGCAGTGGGAAGAAGTATAAGAAATGCTGCGGGAAATGAAGATTTTTGTTTTGGCGGCATATTGGAAAAAACATATGGAATATAAAACAGGAAAACCGAAATTTTTAACAAGGAGGCAACAAAGATATGAGCAGGGACGGAAATGTTACTGTATTTTTAGACACTGCTGAATTATGCAAAAACAACCCAAAGCTTAACGCATCGCTTAAAAAATCAACCGCGGGTCAGAAGCTTTTCTTAGAGCCTGACATTCTGCCGGAAATCTCCCTCACCCGCTACACTACCCCTGCGAAGCTTACCGTTTCGAAAAAACGGACGTTCGAGGCGGCATCCAATTACCGTGGCATGAAAACCGCAGTCCACAATTTTGCATCCGCCTCCAATCCGGGCGGCGGCGTAGAACGGGGGGCAAACGCGCAGGAGGAATGCCTGTGCCGCTGTTCCGGTCTGTATTTTTGTCTGAATACCCCGGCGATGTGGGACGGTTTTTATACCCCGCACCGAAATGCGCGCGACCCGCTCCACAATGACGATATCATCTATACGCCGGGGATTACCGTATTTAAAACGGATACCGCAAAACCGGAGCTTATGCCGGAAGAGGATTGGTATGACGTAAATGTTATTACCTGCGCCGCGCCGAATTTGCGGGCGAATCCTGGCAACCAGTATAATTCCGGGGACGGGGCTAAGGCGGCGGCCATAAGCGATTCGGATTTGCTGCGCATACACGAAAAACGTCTGCGCAGAATCCTTGACGTAGCTGTCCTTGGGGGCAATGAAGTCGTCATCCTTGGGGCATTCGGC
The DNA here is from genome assembly GCA_910579615.1 of uncultured Lachnospiraceae bacterium. Lineage (GTDB taxonomy): Bacteria > Bacillota > Clostridia > Lachnospirales > Lachnospiraceae > RGIG4057. Next base: position 260,080 of record CAJTUA010000002.1, read on the forward strand.
TGTGGGGCGTTTTTGAACAATCCGGAAGTGGTGGCACAGGCGGCAAAGAATGTGCTTGCGGATTATTTGCACGCTTTTTTGGCGATAGAGTACGCGGTTTATTGCAGTTCGAGGGATGAGAGGAATTATAAGATTTTTGAGAGGGTATTGGAAGCTTTGCGTTAATGGAGGAATACTACCGAAAAAACGCTCACAGGGGGCAGAGCTGCCCCCTGTTTTCATCCGGTCATCTTTCCGGTTACGCTCCCCTTTTGCATAATATATCCTTCTGCTTTCCGTAAAAATCTCCGTTTTCCGGCACAAACTCCCAACTTAAGTTCACGGTCAAGTGCATAGAGCGTAAAGCGATATAAATGTGTTTTCCCCTTCGGTGGTTTCGGCCCGGCATAGCGGTGAAAACCGTATCCAATCCCCTGCGCCGCATTTTTGCGCGAAGGAACAATCCTGCCTGCAGGAATTCCTTTTTCAATCCGCGCTGCAGCGGGAATATTCCATATGACCCAATGCGTAAATCCCCTGATTGGATGGCTCAGGTCCTCTAGTGTAATGGCGAGGGTTTTTGCCTTTGGGGATAAATTTTTAATCAGGAATTCCGGGGAAATATCCGTTCCGCGCCCGGTATGTTCCATGAAAAACTCGCCGTTGTCCCCGATTCCGGGGCATTCGATTTGAAGCTCTAATATATCTTTTTCCATGTTTGTTCTCCTGTCTTTGCGCCTGCTTCCGAAATCTGCATTTCGCGGGTTTTTAGCGCTATAGCCCAATCGTAACATAAAATTCATGGCGTGACAACAAAAACTTATCCAAGCGTTAACTCTTTGCTCTGAATTTACTCTTGGCAATTCCGCCTGCATATGCTAAAATAAATTTCGCAAAGATAAAAACACGGCGCAGGCATCCGTTCTTTCTTCATCACAATCAAAAAGGAGCTGACTATGGACTTTATAAAAATATTGCATTCCACGGAATATGATTTTCTCCGCACGAACCCGCGCCTTGCGGACCGCATCATCCTTTTCGGGCTTGGCGGAAGCTATGCCTACGGGACAAACAACGAAAACAGCGACATTGATTTCCGCGGCATTACGTTAAATCTTCCCTCCGACCTGATTGGCCTGACGGAATTTGAGCAGTACGAGGATAAAAATACGGATACCGTGGTTTATTCTTTTAATAAAATCATAAAACTTCTTTTGGACTGCAATCCCAACACGATTGAGATTTTGGGTCTGGATGAAGACCAGTATTTGATTAAGACCCCGATAGGGCAGGAACTGTTGGACAACAAGGCGCTGTTCCTCTCAAAGCGCGCGGCGCGCTCCTTTGGCGGGTACGCGGACGCGCAGCTTCGCCGTCTGCAAAATGCGATTGCGAGGGATTCCATGCCGCAGCCGGAGCGGGAGCAGCATATTTTTAATTCCGTGCGGAATGCGATGGAGGATTTTTTGCGGAAAAACGAGAGGCTAAATTGCGGGAGGGCAAAACTTTATATTGATAAGTCGGACAATCCGGAGCTTGAGACGGAAATTTTCCTGGATGTGGAATATAAGCACTTACCGCTCCGGGATTATGAAAATATGCTTGGCACGATGAACAGTGTGGTTCGGGATTATGATAAGATTGGCAAGCGCAATAAAAAGAAAGATGACAACCATTTGAATAAGCACGCGATGCATTTAATCCGTCTGTTTATGATGGCGGTTGATATACTGGAGAAGGGGGAGATTAAGACGCACCGGGCAGGGGAGCTTGATTTGCTGCAAAGTATCCGGCGCGGGGATTTCCAGAGGGAGGATAAGAGTTTTTCGGGGGAATTTTATGCGATTTTGGAGGAGTATGAAAGGCGCCTGGAGATGGCAGTGAAAAATACGAAACTGCCAGAACAGCCGGATATGGAGGCGGTTGGGAAGTTTGTTGAGCATGTGAACCGGAGGGTAGTGAAAGGGGAAGTATGAAAACAATAAAAAAAGGGGACTGGTTTACCATTGACCAGATTGACGAAGATACTTATATCATCAGCGAATACCGCCATTGGGAGGAGACGCACTGTTATCTTTTAAACGGGACGCAGAAAAGTCTTCTGATTGACACGGGGCTTGGCATCTGCAATATATACGACGAGGTAATAAAGCTTACGGACAAACCTGTTATGGCTGTGGCAACGCATATTCATTGGGACCACATTGGAGGACATAAGTATTTTCCGGATTTTTTTGCCCATGCGGCGGAGCTTGACTGGTTAAACGGGAAATTCCCGCTGTCTGCCGAAACGGTTCGGGGGATGGTGGCGGAGCGGTGCGATTTGCCGGATGGGTTCGATGTGGGGGATTATGAGATGTTTCAGGGGCAGCCGACGGGGCTTTTTGGCGACGGGGATGTGGTTGACCTTGGTGGGCGAAGCATCAAAGTCCTGCATACGCCGGGGCATTCCCCGGGACATCTGTGCTTTTGGGAGGAGGGGCGCGGATATCTATTTACGGGCGATTTGGTGTACAAGGACAGGCTGTTTGCCTATTATCCTTCGACTGACCCGGAGGACTATCTTGCCTCCCTTGAAAAGCTTGCGCTGCTTGTGGGGCAGACATCGAATCAGGAACAAGCAGTATCTGTGGAAAAAATGCTGTCCGTGGCACACACAACGCCCAAAGCGCAAAAAATTTTCCCTGCGCACCATTCGCTCGATATCTGGCCGGAAATCATTCTCCGGATGCGGGACGCGTTCCGGCAATTAAAGGCGGATGGGAAATTACACCACGGCAGCGGTGTGTTCGAATATGGGGACTGGTCGGTGTGGCTATAACCGTCCACAAATAATCTCTTGACATTTTGATAAGACTGTGGTAGTCGGAATAACAGAGACTACCACAGGCTTTGTGGCATATCCTTTATCCCCCTTGTATAAGCTCTTATGCTGTTAAACCGTCCTGAAATCTATGAAAAAACAATGTTTCCTTTCGCTTTTGCGCCCCCTTCGCATAACAGCCCGCTTCTGTCACTCTGCATCCATCATAATCTCCCGGATGGAAATCCGTCGGATTTTCCGCGCGTAAACATATAAAATCACCTCATACAAAACCGCAAACGAAATCAATGTGAATACCAATGCAGGCACGTTAAAATGGAATTCCGGCACATGTTTGATTTCGCGGAATACAACCGTAACCGCGATTTTTAACAGGGCGTACTGATAAACGGTGCCGAGCGCAAAGCCAAGCAGGGCGGGCAGCCGGTAGCCGCCTAAGACACTGTCCGTGCATTCTTTGTCCGGATATCCGAACGCCCGCATCATGGCAAGTGTTTTCCAGTTTGCCTTTACGGTGGAGGTTGTGGCAAGAAAGAGTGTGACAAACGATAGGACAACGCCAATCAGGAAAATCATAATTGCCATCATGCTGCTTGCCAGCTCATCCATGCCAAAAGACATCTGCATCATACAGGCGTAGCAGAATGCCGCAAAGCCGATAAAAAATACCAGGGTTTTTCGTTGGCGGAGGGTGGATTTTTTTAGTTCCTGCAAAAAAGGTACATCGCGTTCCGTCTTTGCGGAATAGACGTTTTTTACTTTATTTGAGGTCTTGGCTTGCAGGGATTGCAGGGATGCCTTGCCTTTTAACAGCTCCAGAACCGGGGTTTTCAGCTTGCGGTACCCATACAGCACGGAGAGCAGGCAGAAGGCAAGCGTTGGCAGAAGCACAAGGGAAAACAACAGCAAAGGGTGGAAGCCTACATGGATTTCGGGCAGCAGCCCCTCATTGTTCTGCACCTTGTAAAACCAGGGCATTATGGCATGTGCCCCGGCGTAGCCTGCCGCAGTTCCGACGAACACGCTCAGGCCAAATCCTGCAAAGCCCTTCGCGATTTTCCTGCTCGAATACCCAAGCGCCTTTAAAATGCCAAGCATTTTGCTGTGTGTATCAATATAATGCCCGATGTAAAAGCAGAGCATGACCACCGAGGTCAACAGCAGGCAGCCGCCGGAAAGCGCGCTGACCATTTTTCCCGTCAACACCTGCGCATTGTAGAAGCTTTGTACCTCCTGTGGCAGGCGGGAAGCATCCAGGGCTTTTAAGTCGGTATTATAATTCAGGAAGAGTGTGCACACAAAAACGGCGCAGGCGGAAATGATAATGATGCCGACGGATTTGAAAATATCCCGCGCGCTAAGAATCATATTTTGGCTTTTGGCTGTTCTGTTTTTTCCCATCCGCGTCACCATCCAATCTCATAAGCAGTTTTCGGGCTTTCGTTCTGCCAGGTCTGCACGATATTTCCGCTGTTCATCCGTATAACGGTTTTTGCCATATCCGCGATATTTGCATTGTGCGTTACCATGATAACGGTAAAATGCAGTTCTTTTTGCAGCTTGCTCACGTAATCAAGTACCTGGCGCCCGGTTGCCTCGTCAAGCGCGCCCGTGGGTTCGTCCAAAAACAGGACTTCGGGCTTTTTTGCCAATGCCCTTGCCACGGCAACGCGCTGCTGTTCCCCGCCCGAAAGCTCGTGCGGATATTTGGAACGCTTTGCGGCGAGCCCAACTGCCTCGATTTCTTTTATGTAGTCGTGGTTTCCTGCGAGGTCAGCCCCCATTTTTACATTTTTATCCACGTTCAGGTGGGGCAGCAGATAATATTGCTGGAAAATGAACGCGGTTTTTTCCTTGCGAAATTTCGTCAGCTCCTCGTCGGCAAGCGCGGCAATATTTTTCCCGTCGTAGAAAATTTTTCCGCTGTCGGGGGATTCAAGCCCGGAAATTACATTTAAAAGCGTAGATTTTCCGGAGCCGGATGCGCCGAGCAGTACGAGAAAGGAGCCGTCCTCAATCGTGAGGGAAATGCCCTTTAAAACTTCGAAGCGGTTGTCGTTTGAACCGTAGGATTTATGGATGTTTTCGATTTTTATCATTTTGCGCTCTCCTTTTGGACTTCTTTCTTTTTTATTTCTTTGAGCAAGCTTGAAAATATTTCCGTCATCATGGTCTGGATTTGCGTGCTGGTAAAGGTGCAGACTTTTGTTGCACATAATGTGGCAATCCCGTGGGTGTACACCCACAGATGCTGGTAGAGTCTTTTTGCGTCCTCCCCGGACAGACCATAAGGCTCCCGGACAGAGCGCAGAATTTCATCGTAGTTTTCGTCAATGCGGATGAGTGTGTGGCCAATATCGGTTGGTTGTTCCTGCTCCGTCATGAAAAGAAGCTGGAAAAATTTTGGTTCGGCGATGGCAAACTGAATGTAGGCGGCACCAACACCGCGGAAGGCAAGCTCCTGCTTTAAGCCCCTGGCGATGTATTCTTTGTAGCAGGCTTTGACCGCATCCATTAAGGCGGCAATGACTTCCTCCATGTTGGTAAAGACCGTGAAAACCGGGCAGGCGGAGCTGCCAAGGCGTTTGCCGAGTTCCCTTGAGGTTACGGCATCCACCCCGCGTTCACGGACAATCTGCATGGCGGCGGCAATGATTTCTTTTCGTGTGAATTTTGCTTTTGGCGGCATGGGAATTTCTCCTTTTTAGATATATTTGTGATGGATGGAGTATCATACTTTTGCAGTGTCTTGTTTTTATCTATATCATTCGTTCTAAATCATATGATATATTATAGGGGAGAGAAGCTGGCGTGTCAATGATATTTTCGTTTTTGTTGCATTTTGCGCTTGCAATGTTTAAAATGAATCGAAACCAAAACGAAACAATGTTCTGTTATCCTGTCTTTGGAGGTGTCTTTTATGCCAGAGAAAATATTGCTTTTGGAAGATGAAATATCCATCCGCTCCGTACTGCGCGAGCTTTTGGCGGATGCGGGTTATCAGGTATATACGGCGGGGGATGGAATCGAAGGGCTTGCGTGGTGGCGCAGGGAAAGCTTTGACCTTGTGCTGTTAGATATCATGATGCCGCGCATGGACGGCTATGCCGTGTGCAGGGCGATACGGGAAAGCTCCGATACGCCGGTGATTGTGCTGACGGCGCTTGATGAGGAGGAAGCGCAGGTGAAGGCGTTTGAACTGAAAGCGGATGACTATATTACGAAGCCATTTTCTTTAAAACTGGTGCTTTTGCGGGTGGAGGCCGTGCTGCGCAGGAGCAGGCAGCAGCAGGAGCGGGGAAGAAAGACAAATGTCCTTCGGTGTGGGGAGATTGCACTTGCGGCAGAGAATATGCGCGTATACCAGAAGGGGGAGGAGGTCTCGCTGACCCGGATTGAGTTCGACCTTTTAAAGCTTTTCATGGAAAATCCGGAGAGGGTATTTACAAGGGATAACCTGCTCAACCAGGTCTGGGGTTATGATTTTTGCGGGGAGGAGAAGGCGGTCAACATCCACATTATGAATCTGCGCCGGAAGCTGGGTGCAGACTGTATCGAGACAATCAGGGGGGTGGGATATCGGCTTGGGAAAAATTAAGGCTTTTCAAAACATAAGGCGCAGTCTTTCGGCGAAGGTTTTTCTCTGGGTGATGGCTGCATTGACGGTGTGCAGCCTGCTCATTTACGGAATTATTATGTTTATCATCCCGCGGCAGTACACGACGCTCTCAAACAAGCGGGTCAATGCAGAAATGAAACAATTGACAAAGGAATTGGAGCATACGGATTTTGGGATGGCGGAGGAGAAGATTTCAAGTTTTTGCAGTAAAAATCATGCGGCGGCGGTATTGACAATGGGGGAGGAATCCTTAAGCTTTGGCGATATGGCGTATGTGTCCGGGCAGGAGAGCAGCTACACGGTTTCGGTTGTGTTAAGCTTTATGGACAAAGGGGGGAGCGCTTTCCTTACGGTAGTTTCTGCCGCTACGGCCACCGGGGAGTTAAACCGCACGTTTTTGCATATCTTGCCATTCGTACTGATGGCAATTCTTCTGATTGCGGCGCTCAGTGCCTGGCTGTGCAGCAGGGCAATTGTGCGCCCGGTGCTAAAAATTGCAGGGGTATCAAAGCGGATGGCGCAGCTTGATATGACCTGGCGCTGCGAGACAGGACGCAAGGATGAGCTCGGGGAGTTGGCAAAGAGTCTGAACACTCTTTCGGACAGGCTGACACGGGCGCTCTTTGAGCTTGGGGGAAGCAATGAAAAGCTGCGGCAGGAGGTTGAAACTGTCAATGCAATGGAAAGGCAGCGCCGCGATTTTTTTGCGGCGGCATCCCATGAGCTAAAAACGCCAATCACGATTTTAAAAGGGCAGATAGAAAGCATGATTCTTGGAATCGGGAAATACAAGGATGTGCAGGATATCCTGCCGCAGACCTTGCGCGAGGTGGAGCGGATGGAGGGGCTGGTGAAAGAGCTTCTTGGCATTGTGAAATTGGAGATGAGAAAGGGCGGGGAGGAGATGGGGGCAGTTGCCGTGCACAGGGAGCTTGGGGAGGTTGTTTCGGTGCTCTGGCCTTTGGCACAGGAAAAAGAGGACATTCTTTCATGTGAGCTGGAGGAGGTTTTTATACCGGGAGATGCCGCCCTGTTGCGGAAGGCATTCCATAATATTGTCACTAACGCGATACGGCATTCGCCAGAAAAAAGTGAAATTATGTTGCGGCTTACAAAGAAGTGCCTGACGGTGAAAAACACGGGTGTGATGTTGCCAGAGGATGAGATTGGCGAGCTGTTTGCCCCATTTTACCGCGTGGAAAAATCGCGCAATCCATCAACAGGGGGGAGTGGATTGGGTCTGTATTTGGTAAGGAGGATTCTGGAGCTGCAAGGGTTAAAGTATCAGCTTGAGAATGGGGAGGGTTGTGTTATTTTTACCATTTTGTTTGATTTGCCGGAATGAAACCAAAACGAAATCATCTGCAAACCAAAAGAAAATCATCCTGCTTTATCATAGGAATTGTGTATTGCTTTTGCAGCTTGTGCGATTATGGGAATCGGCAGCTTGTGCACCATGCAGCCTGTGCGCCCGGTTGCGGGTCGGGTGGGGCAATCGTACTGCAGCGGGCAATACCGGAAATTTCTTACAGAAAGGATGGTTTTATTATGTCACTATTTCGACGTGCGTTTTTGTACGTTACACGCAAGCGGGGGAAATCCGCGATTCTGTTTTTGCTTCTTGCCGTGGTGGCAACCCTGGTGCTTTCCGGTGTGGCAATCCGGGATGCGCTGCAAACGGCGCAGCTCAATGTCCGGCAGGCGCTTGGCGGGGTTTTTACCATGCGGCAGAACACAAATGATTCCAGCAAATGGGAATCCAGGGCAGTCGGAAATTACGGCTATCAGTCATGGTATACCGGTGAGCAGCTGACAGAAGCGCTTGCGGATACCATTGTGGGCAAGGTGGAGGGCATCCGCGGCTATAATGCCACCATGACCAACTATGCAGTCGCCGCCAATGCGCAGGGGGAAACCCTGGAGCTGATAGAATCGGGGGAGGATGGCGGAATGGGTGCCCTGCTTTCTAGCTATGGTGATTTCGGCTCTACCGTAACAACTTACGCGGACACGAATACGGAGTTTGACAGCTATTTTACCGGGGGTTATCTGGAGCTGGCACAGGGGCGCCATGTCACTTCGGCGGATGGGAATGCGGTTATGCTCAGTACGGAACTGGCAGAATTAAACGGCTTAAAGCTCGGGGATAAAATTATTTTGCATATGTCGGAGCTCTCGGCGTCCACGCGGGGCATTGATGTAAGCCAGACGAAGGTGGAAGCGGAGATTGTCGGGTTATTCCATGCAACGGCCAAAAGCTCTGCGATGTTCTCGAACTGGTCCATGGAGAATGCAATCTATACAACGATGGATGTCATGCGGCGGGTACGTCCGGACAGCGCGGAGGAGAGCTACGAGAAGATTCATTTTTATGTCAATGACCCGGCTAAGCTTAGGGAGATTGTAGGGCAGGTGAATGCCCTGCCGGATATCGACCCGACGGATTTTATTGTGGAGGCGGATACGGGCAGTGCGGATGCGGTGGGCAAGCCGCTTGAAAATACGGACAGGCTGGTTTGTGTCCTTGTATTGTTGGTGGTTCTGGTCGGTGCAGCGGTTTTATATCTGGTGCTTGCAGGGCGCATCAAAGAGCGCGTGCACGAGAGTGGTATTTTGCTTTCCCTCGGCTTTTCCCGCAAAAATATTATTTGCCAGTATTTGGCGGAGGCGCTGCTGATTGCGGTGTTTGCCTTTGCATTTTCCGTATTGGCAAGCGGATTTGTGGCAAAAAGTGCCGGGGCGCGTCTGCTGGACTATACGATGGCGGAGGAAGAAGGCGGGCAGGATGTGGGAATGCCCGGAACAAAGGTGGAGGATGGCATGATTGTCAATTCGGATGATTTTGTACCGGTTTTTCAGGGGCATGGAAACCTGACAGAAATCAAAGTGGACATCCGTACACCAAGCATTCTCCTGCTTTACGGTGCGGGGTTTGGGATTATTTTTCTTTCGGTGTTGGCGGCGGCGCTGCCAGTCCTGCGGATGAAGCCAAGGGAAATTTTTGCGAAGATGAGTTGATGGGAGGGACGGATATGGCGGAAATGGAACTGAAAGAGGTGTGTTATTCCTACGATGGCAGGAAGAATGTACTGAAAAATGTAAACGCGGTATTTACGGAGGGTAAAATGTATGCGGTTCTTGGCGCTTCAGGGTGCGGGAAGACAACGCTGCTTTCCCTGCTTGGGGGATTGGATGTACCGACGGGCGGGCAGATTTTGTTTGACGGGAGGCAGATTGGCCATAGCGGGCTTGCCGAACACCGGAAGGAGCATGTGGCCTTTGTTTTCCAGAACTATAATCTGATTGATTATCTTACGCCGAAGGAGAATGTCTCCCTGACCTCAAAGCTGCCGCCCCTGCCTGTTTTGGAGCGGGTTGGCCTGACAAAGGAGGAGTGCGGCAGGAATGTGAGGAAGCTTTCGGGCGGGCAGCAGCAGCGCGTTGCGATTGCGCGCGCCTTAGCATCGGATGCAGGTGTGATTCTTGCGGATGAGCCGACGGGGAACCTGGATGAGAATACGGCAGAGGAAGTCGCGGCGGTCTTGAAAGAGTGTGCCCACCAAATGAATAAGTGTGTTGTGATTGTCACGCATTCGAATGAATTGGCGAAGCAGGCGGATGTGGTGCTGCGGCTCAAAAAGGGTGAAGTATGTCCTGACTCTTTCCCTAAAATGTAACAAAACAACCTGTTTGCGCTCTAAGAAAACCATTGCAGTTGGACGGATTTTGGAATATACTATAGATGAGACTATCCGAAAGAAGGCTGCAACATGGAGGTAGAAATGGGCAAAAAACAAAAAAATGCAGCGCAGCAGGAAATGGTAAGGTGGCTTTCTGCCCCGCAAGAGCTTGGCAGAATACCGGCACAGATGGAATGTGTTGGAACATTTGATATGCAGGAGCTGCGCTATTATATTTTCCGCTTTAAAAAAGAGCTTTCCGGCAAGTGGACTTTGGGCATTTGCGGTGGCTATGAGGGGGAGTCACTGGAGCATTGTGGGCATATATTTCGTGATGAGGAGGAGTGCGGCGAGGAGGATACCGCAAAGCGCGCCGCGCAGCTGGTGAAGCATGTGCGCCATCGTTGGGCGGCGCCGGAAAAGAAAGGGGAACCGAAGAAGAAGCCCGGGAATTTTGTAAACCTGGTGCTGCTTGAGAATGTGGAGTGGGATAAGGAGAATCTGATAAAAGAACTAAAGGAGAAATGGAAGCTTACATTTCGTGTAAAGGAGCAGAACAAAGGGAATCCGGCACTGGATGCTGAAAATGTGCTTGTTTTGTGCTATGATGGCGCAACCGTTACAGTGACAATGATACCGGCGAAGGTTTCCGGGGATGATATTGAATACGGCGCGAAGAAAAATTATACATGGAAGAATGCCACGGCCATGGTCAGACGCCACTGCGCATATTTGTCGGTGGAGGTGGCGCATGAAACAATTTCGGCGGTTGAGGGCGGTATTTTACTGGTTAAGACGGTGGCGGCTTGCTGCGAACAGCCCGGTGTGATTGGGATTTACGCGAATGGAACGGTTTACCAGAGGGAACAATATATACATTTTTCCGGGATGGCGCGGGCGGGGGCTTTTCCAATCCAGAACCTGATATGGTTTGGGCGTTACAATGGGAAGAAGGGGCTTTGCGGCTATACCTCCGGGCTGAACCAATTCGGCTATGATGAGGTTGAGGTGTTAAACAGCAGCGCGAGCGAAGCGGAGCTGGATGATTTTTTGTTTGCACTCGCGAACCACATTATTTATCACAATGTTGTTTTAAAACACGGCGAGGTGATTGGGTTCCAGGCATGGCAGAAGCTTCCGGTTACGAAAAGCCGGGGCGTGGCGGTGTCGGGGGAGTCGCTAAAGATTGCCTTCCCGGATGCAAAGCCGGCACCGAAAACAGAGTTTTCCGGTCATGAGGGGGAAGGCTGAACGATTGGAAATAAAACGAAAAAATAAAAGGCGGATTTTATGGATAAAAAATATTTAAAGCTTCTCGCAAAAGAATATCCTAATATAGAAAGTGTAGCGAGCGAGATGGTGAACCTCTCGGCAATCCGGAGTCTGCCGAAGGGGACGGAGTATTTTTTCAGCGACCTGCACGGGGAGTATGAGGCGTTTTTATATATGATAAAGAGTGCCTCGGGCATTATCCGGCGCAAAATTGACCTCACACTGGGAAAGACGGTCTCAAGCGCGGAGCGCGAGGCACTGGCAAACCTGATTTATTATCCGGAAAAGGAGCTCAAGCGCCTGCACCAGAACGGGGAGATTACAAGTGAATGGAAACGGCTGACCATATACCGCCTGATTCTTGTCTGCGAAGTGATTTCTGCCAAGTATACGCGCTCGCGCGTCCGCAAAAAAATCCCTATGGGTCTTGTTTATATTGTGGACGAGCTTTTGAATGTTACGGATGATGTGAATAAGGACTATTATTTTGAGAAAATTATCAACACGATTATTGAGACGGATATCGTAGACAGCTTTGTCATTTCGCTTTGCCGTCTGATTCATTCGCTCGCGATTGACAAGCTGCACATTATCGGCGATATTTTTGACCGCGGGCCGCGCCCGGATATTATAATGGATGAACTTCTCTCAATGCACGATGTGGACATCCAGTGGGGAAACCATGATATTTCCTGGATTGGTGCGGCGTGCGGGAATGCCGCGTTGGTGGCAAATGTCATCCGGATTTCTGTAAAATACAATAATTTTGATTTGCTGGAGGATGGCTACGGTCTGAATCTGAGGGCGCTTGCAGTTTTTGCAAGTGAGACTTACGGGAACGACGAATGCAGTATGTATTATCCGCAGACTTACGATGACAATATTTATGACCCGATTGATGCGAGTCTGGCGGCTAAAATCCACAAGGCAATTACGGTGATACAGTTAAAGCTTGAGGCACAGCTTATCCGCCGCCATCCGGAATGGGGGATGCAGGGGCGGGATTTCTTTGGGCGGGTGGATTTTTCCGCCGGTACGGTGACGGAAAACGGGAAAATCTATTCGCTTAAGGATACCTGTTTTCCTACGGTAAATCCCCAGGACCCTGTGGAACTTTCGGATTCGGAGAAGGAGCTGATGAAAATTTTAATCAATTCCTTCCAGCACAGTGATAAGCTGCGCAAGCACATCCGTTTCCTGCTTGCGAAGGGCTCAACCTACAAAATCTGCAACGGGAACCTGCTTTTTCACGGCTGCATCCCGATGGATGCGTCGGGAGAATTTATGAGTGTGAAAATCGGTGAGGAAAGCTTTTGCGGAAAGGCGCTTCTGGACGAAATCAGTTTGATGGTGAACCGGGCCTATTTCGCAAAGGAGGATGACGCGGATTACGAGCGGGATTTTATGTGGTATTTTTGGTGTGGTGCGGGTTCTCCTCTTTATGGGAAGGATAAACTGGCTTTTTTTGAGCAGTATTTTATCGGGGATGCCGATTGCTGTAAGGAGCATTATAACGACTATTATAGATTTTCGGAGAGCGCGCAAGTCTGTAAGAAAATTCTCCGCCATTTTTCTATCGATGAGGAAAAAGGGCATATTATTAACGGGCATGTCCCGGTGAAAATCAAGGACGGGGAGAGCCCGGTCAAGGCGGAGGGCAAGCTTTTTGTCATTGATGGCGGGATATCGAAGGCGTACCAGAAAACCACGGGCATTGCAGGCTACACGCTGATTTATGATTCCCACAGCTTAAGCCTTGCCGAGCATAAGCCTTTTATTTCTGGCACGAGTGAGCACACGCCTGCCATCCGCGTGGTGGAAAAACTGGAAAGCCGCGCGAATATTTCCGACACGGACAAGGGGGTGGAGCTTCTGGAACGGATTGGGGATTTGAATGAGCTGCTTGGCGCGTACCGGAGTGGGGATATTAAGGAGAGTGCGAACTAAGGGTTAAGGCTGAAGTGGCTGCAGGTGCTGTATTGACATTGCCTGCGCGGGGCATTATAATGGTGACATTCTGAACGCGGGGAAAATGGGTAAAATCAGTGAAATTAATATGCATTTCCCCGGCAGGAAAGTCAAGTTTTAAAAGTATGGAGGAGAAAATCATGGCAGAAGGAAAGAACAAATATTCCGGCACGCAGACGGAAAAGAACCTCGAGGCGGCATTCGCAGGGGAATCGCAGGCAAGAAACAAATACACATATTTTGCATCCGTAGCAAAGAAGGAAGGCTATGAGCAGATTGCCGCAATGTTTTTAAAAACTGCGGACAATGAGAAAGAACATGCGAAGATGTGGTTTAAGGAGCTTTCCGGTATCGGCGATACAAAGCAGAATCTTGAGGCGGCAGCAGGCGGTGAGAATTTTGAGTGGACAGATATGTATGAGGGCTACGCAAAGACGGCGGAGGAGGAAGGCTTCCCGGAGCTGGCGAGAAAATTCCGCATGGTTGCGGCAATCGAGAAGCACCATGAGGAAAGATACCGCGCGCTGTTAAAGAATGTGGAGACGGCGGCAGTCTTTGAAAAGAGCGAGGTTAAAATCTGGGAGTGCCGCAATTGCGGGCATATTGTTGTCGGGACGAAGGCACCGGAGGTCTGCCCGGTATGCAACCATCCGCAGGCATATTTTGAAGTGTGCGCGGAGAATTATTGATATGGTATTACAGGAGATAGACGGCATCCCGTATGAGATGAAAGCTCCGTTTGATTTTGGTTTTATCCGTCGGTATGGCGAGGTGTTTCAGGTCTATGACGACCAGGATTCCGGCAATATCTGCTTTGGCACGCACAAAGACGGGGAGCGCTTTTTTGTAAAATTTGCGGGCGCGCCGACCAAAAGATATGACGGAAATGTGGAGGATGCAGTAGAGCGCCTGAAAACAGCGGTGCCGCTCTACCGCGATTTGAGGCATGAAAACCTGATTGAGCTTGTAAAGGCGGAGGAAATCGGCGGTGGCTTTGCAATGGTCTTTTTGTGGGCGGCGGGCGACTGCATGGGGCGGATGTACCCGGAGGCGCATGAAAGGTTTATGAAGCTTCCGGTTCCTGCAAGGCTTGCAGTTTTTCGTGATGTGCTGCGCTTTTTGGAACACACGGCGGCGCAGGGCTATGTAGCGGTCGATTTTTATGACGGAAGCATTCTGTATGATTTTGAAAGCGGGAAGACGACCATCTGCGATATTGATTTTTTCCGGAAGCAGCCGTGCGTTAACGACATGGGACGTATGTGGGGCAGTTCGCGTTTTCAGTCGCCGGAGGAGTATGTGTTGGGCGCGCCGGTGGATGAGGTGACAAATGTCTACACGGCAGGTGCAACGGCGTTTGCACTTTTTGGCAGTTACGGGCGCACGAGGGAGCATTGGGAGCTGGGTGAGACATATTTTGAGGTTGCGGCAAGAGCAGTAAGTGCAGAACGTGCACTCAGACAGCAGTCAATTGCAGAATTTCGCAGGGAGTGGGAAAAATGCTCAACCGTGGGTTGATTTTTCTTTTTCGTGTTTAAAGCGACATGTATGGTAAATCCGTTTTTGTTTTTCTATAATATACTTACAGCGCTGATGGCGGTTGGCACAGGGATTGCGGTGCTAACCGCCATGATTTTTTAGGAACTCTGGCAGGTTTGCATCCGGTTCGGCAGGAAAGAACCGTGCAATGGGGAAATTCTTATTAGGACTCAAACCAGAAAAAGCCACAACCGTTGAAACATGAACAGGAGGTATATCATGATTGATTTGGAGAAAATTGGAAAACAGATTGCCACACTGCGCAAGGAGCGCGGTTTTACCGGGGAAGCACTTGCGGAACGCCTGCAGGTAAGCCCTCAGGCTGTCTCCAAATGGGAAAACGCAAAATGCCTGCCGGAGACGGCGCTCCTGCCTGCCTTGGCGGAGGCGTTGGACTGCAGTATCGACAGCCTGTTGCTGCCGAAGGAGCTTTTTATTTTGGAGGCAGTTTATACGGATGGCCAGACGAACATTCCCGTAACACATTCGGTAAACGCACTGGTGCGCAACAATACACTGAATATTTATGTAAACCAACAGTTTATCGGCGCAGAGATAAAGGGTGAGCGCTTAAAACTTCTGACCGTAAAATACCAGACCCCCAAAGGTATATTTTTTTCCTATGCAATGGAAAATGAAAGTTTGCTTCTGGACAAGGAGAGCAGTGGTTTTACAAATGATGCCCCGTTTCGGATGATTGGGGCGTGGTACGGGAATGCGCAAAACGTTTCCACGGCGATGCAGAAGATGGAGCATTATGAATATTTCAAATGGGATAGAATCGTAGTCAGCCAGGAAACTTTTCCGAGCCATTCCGCAAGTGATGATACGGAATATCTGACGTTGGTTTATCTGAATTCCGATGGCATCCACACCATCAGCTGCCCGGAGAATGATACCATTTATTACGGGAAGAACCGCACGCAGTTTTTTCTTAAGGATGATTCGAAATGCATTCTGCCGGGAATCATGCGGCTTGCCTGGGGGGAGGGGATGGAATGCCCGTGGGCAGGTGCGCTCTGCGCAGCATTGAAATATATGGGTGAGCCTTACACCTATGACCAGATTATGGGGATGAGCGGTGCCTGTTACCGGGTCTGCTTTACGGACGTGTGGGATTACAGCTGTACGGACGCACTTGTGTCGTTTGATTACGCCACACCGCTGTTTGAGGCAATCGGTTACTCCTTTTTTTGGGCGGAGCGGTTGGAAAAGCAGGAGAGGAAGGCGGAGCGCCTGGCGATTATGGAGGATATCCAAAACGGAAAACCAGTGCTTGCCATCAATTTGCGGATTGCGCCGGAATGGGGTGTAATCACAGGGTACATTGACGACGGAAAAGAGTTTTTGTGCCGTACCTATTTTGACAAAGAAGTTTTTGATGGTTGGGAGCGGGAAGGGGATGCCGCTTCGGAGGAGCAGCGCGAGGCCTTAAAAGAGCACGGCGGATATCTGGTCAATGATTTCTGGCCGTTCCTCATCATGCATTTTGGAAAGAAGCAGAAAGCGCCGATGCCGCTTCAGATTTTGAAAAATTCCCTTGTTACCCTGCGGCAATCCTTTTTCGCCGAAGCATGCCGCGGCTATTACCAGGGAAAGGAAGCCTATAAGGCATGGATTTTGGGGCTTTCAAAAGAGGAGAATTTTGACCTTGGAAAGAATCCGCAGGATAATGTGTTACGACGGTTAGAGGTCAATGATGATATGCTGTTCCAGCTCGCGGATTCCAGACGCGCGGCGGCGGCCTACCTGAGAGAAAGCATTTCCCTGCTGCCAAAAAGCTTACAGGTGCATTTAGGGGAGATGGCAAAAAATTGCCAGGAAATCTCGGATTTGGCATATGCTTTCCGGGGTAAGCTAAAAGAAACCTGTACATGCCGGATTTCCTATAATTCTATGGAAGCAACTGGTGCATCCACGCGGGAGCTGCGGGAGGAAGAGATTGCCCTGCTAAAGCGTGCGCTTGCGTTGGATGAGGAAAATTGCAGGCTGGCGGGGTTGATTCTGGGAAATTAAGCGAAACCGGATTTTGCAGTCAGGAAAGGGGAGAAAGGGAAAAATGCTTACACATGCAACGATGATAGAAATGAATCACGAAACGATTCAAACAGGATTGCCGGATGCAAAACGCAGTGAGGAGGTTGTAAAATTATTTTTGGAAAGGTTGGACGCGGAAAACACAGAATTTTGCGCGGAGAAAAAACATGCTGACCCGATGTATCCCTTCTTTTACGTTCCACCATATAATCATGGGAAGAAATTAAAAACCATCCTCGGCCAGACACCGAAGACGCAGATTTTTTCCGCGAATATGTATGAACTTGAAATTCTGCGCCTGTTGAAATTACTGGCACCGGAAAATGAGAAAGTAAATTGGATGGTGGCGCAGACATTGGAACGTTTGGGGGCGACCTGTTTTGGCGCGCAGGATGACGGGGTGGGGGAATGCTTTGACACTTCGTTGGTTGTGCTGCGTTTCCTTGCGGTGGCGGCTCCCGAAGATACGGGGTGGATGAAAAGCAGAATAGATAATTACAACCGACATGTAAATGATAAAAAGCGTCCGTGGTTTTGCAGCTGGTATTTTTGGCTTTGCCTCTCGGAACTGCCCTTTGCGGTGGCGCAGGATGAGACCTGGAAGTACAGGGAAACTATCCTTGATTGGCTGTGCAGGAAAAGTCTTGTGATGAACAGCGAGAATGACAGGGTGATACATCCCGTTTTGTTTTGTATTCTGAGGAATATCATGGAAAAATATCCGGAATATGCGCACATAAAAGGACGTCTTCCGTATGTGGACAAGAAAGATGGGCGGCTGCATTTTGATATGGAAAAATAAAGAAAATATAGGGGAATTATAGGGCTGCAATATTGCAGCCCTGTTTCATTTACAGAAAAAAGCTGCGGAAACAAAAAATATAAAAGCCACGATACTTGCCAGAATTTTGAAAATATGGTAAAATACGGTATCATTTCGTCGAATGGACAGGAGAGGTTATGGGCAATTATATGATTCGGCAATATATCGGTAAAAATGTCTACGAAGCGTTTCAGGACCGTATGCATTTCATTTTTCAGGAATTTGACAATATTTTTATTTCTTTTTCGGGCGGTAAGGACAGCGGTTTGCTGCTGAATATGGTTCTGGATTTCCGGAACCGCTATTATCCGGAGCGCCTGCTCGGTGTTTTCCATCAGGATTTTGAAGCACAGTATACGGTGACGTCGGAGTATGTGGAGCGCACCTTTGAGCGTCTGGAGCAGGAGAAGCATGTGGAGCTGTACTGGGTTTGCCTGCCCATGGCGACCCGCACCTGCTTTTCGAGCTACCAGATGTACTGGTATCCGTGGGATGATAAAGAGCAGGAAATCTGGATTCGCCCGATGCCAAAGAAAAAATACGTGATTCATATGCGCAACAATCCAATTACAACCTACCGCTACCGTATGCACCAGGAAGACCTCGCAAAGCAGTTCGGGCGTTGGTACCGTCTCTCACACCAAAACCGCAGGACCGCGAGCTTGCTCGGTGTGCGCGCGAACGAATCCCTGCAGCGCTACAGCGGTATTTTAAACAAAAAATATGGTTATAAGAACCAGTGCTGGATTACGCGGCAGTTTAAGGATGTCTATGCCGTCTCACCGCTCTACGACTGGATTTCAAGTGATATCTGGCACGCGAATGCCGTGTTTGGGTATGATTATAATAAGCTGTATGACCTGTATTACATGGCAGGACTAAAGCCGAGCCAGATGCGCGTCGCGTCGCCGTTCAATGATTATGCGAAGGACAGCCTGAATCTTTACCGCGTGATTGACCCGCAGATATGGGCGCGCCTGGTGGGGCGCGTGCAGGGGGCAAATTTTGGGGCAATCTACGGGAAAACCAAAGCGATGGCATACCGCTGCCTTACCCTGCCAGAAGGGCATACGTGGGAATCCTACACGAAATTTCTTTTGGACACGCTCCCTGTCAGGCTGCGGAATAATTACATAAAAAAATTCCAGACATCCATTGAATTCTGGCATAAGACCGGAGGGGGGCTTGAGGAGGAAACCATCCGGGAGCTTACGGAGCACGGCTATCATATCCGGCGCAATGGGGTGTCGAATTACACGGTCATGAAAAATTCCCGCGTGATATTTCTGGACAGCATCCCGGATGATACCGATGATATAAAAACGACGAAGGATATCCCGAGCTGGAAGCGGATGTGCTACTGCATCCTGAAAAATGACCATACCTGCC
Source organism: uncultured Lachnospiraceae bacterium (assembly GCA_910579615.1). Lineage (GTDB taxonomy): Bacteria > Bacillota > Clostridia > Lachnospirales > Lachnospiraceae > RGIG4057. Next base: position 279,210 of record CAJTUA010000002.1, read on the forward strand.
GCTTTATGGGGTTTGGCCTGACGAGGGAGCAGCAAAAGCAGGTGAATTCATTGAAAGAAAAATACAGACAGGTGGTGAAGATGGATGGGTTATAAAAGTCCGGTCTATGAAGTGATTGCAGTTCCGGTTGGCAAGATTGAACCAAATACTTACAATCCGAATGCGGTTGCCCCGCCGGAACTGAAACTTTTGTATGACAGCATCAAGGAGGACGGCTACACCATGCCGGTGGTCTGCTATTATGACAGGGAGCGGGACAAATATATTTTGGTGGATGGTTTTCACCGCTACCGCATTATGTTGGATTATCCGGATATTTACAGACGCGAGGGCGGGATGCTGCCCGTCAGCATTATCGACAAGCCGTTAGACCACCGGATGGCGAGCACTATCCGGCACAACCGCGCCCGCGGTTCGCACGACGTGGATTTGATGAGCAATATTGTGAAGGAATTGCATGAGCTCGGGCGTTCCGATGCGTGGATTTCACGGCATTTGGGCATGGATAAGGACGAGATTTTAAGACTGAAACAGATTACCGGGTTGGCGGCGCTGTTCCGTGACGTGGAGTTTGGGACGGCGTGGCAGCCGGTGGAGGAGCCGGGCGGTATCGGGGAGAGCGCCGGGGAAGCGGCAGTGGCGGAGGATGAGGAAGAGACAAGGGATGAAGGAGTGGCAGAAGTGGAGGATGGAACGGAAATTGATGTATAGGAAAAGGAATTGACAGCAAAGTGTTTTTGAAATATACTTTTGTTAGAGGGATTACAGTGCAAAATTCCGCCCTGTAAATTCCTTTTGGCAGGGGGAAGGGAGTTTTGGATGAACGAAGAAATTGCATATCAGAACAAGGACATTACCAGTAAGTTCCTTGCGGAAAATTTTAAGGGCAAAACCTTCCGTGTGTACGGTCTGGATTTGCCGGAGATAAGGGATGTAAGACCGACGAATATCCCGGCAGTAAAGGCGAATGAACTGCGCATTGACAACCTTTTTGAACTGGAGGACGGCACGGTTGCCATTGTGGATTATGAAAGTGACTATGATGAGGCGGACAAGGTAAAGTATCTGAATTATCTGACCGGGATAGCAAACCGTTATCTGGCGGAACAGGAAAAATGCCCGGTGCTTCGGATGATTGTCATCTATACCGGAGATATCAGACGGAGCTTTGTGTCAAGTGAATATGATATCGGGGCAATCCATATGAGGACGGAGGTCGCATTTCTTTCCGAGTTGGATGCAGCAGGGATTCTTGTGCGTTTGCAGGAGAAGGTAAAGAGGAATGAACTATTAAATGATGAGGAACTGATGGAATTTATTATCCTTCCGCTTTCCTACCGGAAAAAGGAGGAAAAGGAAAGGAAAATCAAGGAAGTTGTGGGACTGGCGGCGCAGATACAGGATCGGGGGCAGCAGCTCTTTGCCCTGGCGGGGCTGTTGGCTTTTACCGATAAGATTATCGACCGGGAGACGGCAAGCCGGATAAGGAGGGCGATTGAAATGACACAGGTGGCAAGGATATTTGAGGAGGAGAAACAGCAGGCGTTGACACAGGTGGCGAAGATATTTGAAGAGGAGAAACAGCAGGCGTTAAAGCAGGCGGCAGAGGAGTACGAGGCAGAAAGGCAGCAGGCGTTAAAGCAGGCGGCAGAGGAGTACGAGGCAGAAAGGCAGCAGGCGTTAAAGCAGGCGGCAAAGGAGTACGAGGCAGAAAGGCAGCAGGCGTTAAAGCAGGCGGCAAAGGAGTACGAGGCAGAAAGGCAGCAGGCGTTAGAACAGGTCGTGATTAAGATGCTCAAGAAAGGATACCGTTCTGATGAAATTGCTTCTCTTGTTTCCGGTTACTCGAAAGAGGATGTAGAAATGGTGAAAAAGAAAATAGAACAGCCAGACAACAAGTAAAAAAGAAAATTACTCTGCGGGAGACCTTTTTCACAAAGACCTCCCGCAGAGCAGATATTTCAAGTCGCAAATCCTGCGTACTACGTCATGTACAATTCATAATATTTCCCCTTTGCATCAAGCAATTCCATATGGTTGCCCTGTTCCACGATTTTTCCGTGGTCCATAACAACAATAAGGTCGGAATCGCAGATAGTAGAAAGGCGGTGCGCGATAACAATGCTGGTACGGTTCTGCATTACACGCTGTGTCGCATCCTGAATCGATTTTTCCGTGCGGGTATCCACGTTGGAGGTCGCCTCGTCCAGAATCAGAATTTTTGGGTCAGCAACGAAAGCGCGGGCGATGGCAAGCAGCTGACGCTGCCCCTGGCTGATATTGTTGCCGGAACCAGTTAAGACCGTATCGTAGCCTTGCGGCAGTTTTTGCAGCATATCCTCGCAGCGGCTCATCTCCATTGCCTTTTGGAGCTGCTCGTCGGTGGCATCCGGGTTGCCGTATTTGAGGTTGTGCCGGATGGTGTCGGAAAACAGTACCGTATCCTGCAAAACAATGGCGATATTTTTGCGCAGGGCATCCCGCGCAATGCCCTGGATATTCTGTCCGTTGATAAGGATTTCACCGCTGTCAATATCATAAAACCGCATCAGCAGATTGACAATGGTAGTCTTTCCGCTTCCGGTCGCGCCCACGAGTGCAACCTTTTTGCCGGATGGTACGGTCAGGCTGAAGTCATAAATAACCGGATGCTCCGGCTCATATGAGAAACGCACATTTTTGAAAGTGATGGTTGTATTCTTTTTCTTTGCCATTTTTTCCCCGGATAAATTCTCGTCTTCCTCGTCCAATACCATAAACACGCGCTCCGAGCCGGCAATCGCTGTCTGCAGCTGACCGTAAACCTGCGCAATTTCGTTGATTGGGCGGGAAAACTGCTTGGCGTAGACGATAAAGGCGGAAATTACGCCGACGGAAATCATTCCATGGATGGAAAAATATCCGCCAAACGCGGCAATAATGACGAAACCGATATTGCCGATGCAGTTCATAATCGGTCCCATGATACCGCTGAAAATATCCGTTTGAATTCCGGCTTTTGTCAAAGAATCCGCAGTCCTGCAGAAATTTTTGGTTGTTATGTCCTGGTGATTATAGGCAACCACTGTGCGGTAGCCGGAAATCATTTCTTCCACCGTACCGTTGAGCTGCCCTAAGAGCATCTGGCGTTTGCGCGAAAATTTGCGGACTCTTCCGGAAAGAATTTTGGTTGCAAGCACGGTCAGAAGAACCGTTGCAAAGCTGAGCAGGGCAAGTGGGGGACAATACCATAGCATGATGGAAACGGTGCCGATAATGGTCAGAATGCCTGAAACTAGGGACGGAAGGGACTGGGAGACCGTTGTGGAAATATTTTCGATATCGTTGGTCATCCGGCTCATAATATCGCCGTGGGAGTGGGTATCCAGATAGGAAATCGGCAGATTCACAATTTTCCCGAACAGCTCCTCGCGCATCCGCTTCACAATGCGTTGGCTGAGTTTCGCGCTGAAAAAATTCTGCAGCAGTTGGCTTGCGCTGTAAAGCAAATAGACGGCGAGCATCAAAACCAAAGTTCGTGAAAGGACGCCCGCCCTTGTGCCAGCAATGATATCAATTGCGTTGCTTTGCAGGCTCGGCGCAAAAACGCCGCAGAGGGTTCCGAAGACGACTACGGTAAACATGCCAAGTACCATTGTTTTTTCATGTGCGAAATAAGTGATGATTCGTTTCAGGGCTGCGCCCACATGCTCGGCATGCTGCACCTCGCCGAAGCGCTCACGGCGTCCCATACCAGGGATATTTCGTTCTGCCAGTTTTCGTTCATTATGCGTACCCATGTGCTTTATCCTCCTCCCCGATTTGTGAATGGTAAATATCCCGATATGCCCTGCAGGATTTCAATAATTCCTCGTGGGAGCCACAGGCGGCAATCTTTGCGTTTTCCAGGACAACAATTCGGTCTGCCCTGCGCACGGAGGCGATTCTCTGGGCAATCAGAATCTTTGTGCACTGTGGCTTTGATGCCTGCAGCGCTGCGTACAGATTCGCCTCTGTTTTCAGGTCAAGCGCACTGGTTGAATCATCAAAAATCAAAATTTCTGCTGGTTTTAGTACGGCTCTTGCAATCGAGAGGCGCTGTTTCTGGCCGCCCGACAGGCTCATGCCACGTTCTGCAACCAGAGTATTGTAGCCGTCCGGTGAGGAGGAAATGAAATCGCCTGCCTGCGCGGTAACGGCAGCGGTGCGGATGGCTTCCTCCTTCGCGCCCGGTGCGCCCCACGCGATGTTTTCCTGAATGCTCATACTGAACAGCTCGCTTTTTTGCAGCACGATAGAAATTTTTTCCCGCAGGGTTTTCTGGCGATATTCGCGTACATCAACCCCGTCCACGAGCACGCTTCCCTCTGTGGTGTCATAAAAGCGGGGAATTAGGCTGACAAGGGAAGTTTTGCCACAGCCGGTCGTTCCCATGATGGCAACGGTTTCCCCACGGTGTATTTTCAGGTTGATATGGTCAAGCACAAGCTGATTGCTGCCCGGATAGGAAAAGGAGACATCACGGAATTCGATTTCCCCGACCTGTCCGTTATCGGCATCAAAAGAGCCGTCCTTTTGCTCTGGATCGCTCAGAAGGATTTCTCTGACGCGCTTCCACGAAGCGAAGCCCCTGGAGATATTCTGGAACAGCATGACCAGCATCAGAATGCCGTTGAGCAGCTGCGTTGTATAGGTAATCGCTGCCATGATATTGCCCGGCGTGGCCTTGCCGTTTCCGACCTCAAAGGAACCGACAAGCAGAATCGCAGCGACCACGAGATACATCAGTGCATTGATGACTGGATTCATAAAGGTGAAAATGATGAGCACCTGAAGCTGTGTTTTGATGAGCTCGTCGTTTGCCTTCCCAAATCTCAATTTTTCATAAATTTCCCGGACACAGGCTTTGATGATGCGGATACCGGATACATCCTCCTGCAGGATTGCATTGATGCGGTCAAGCTGTGCCTGCAATTTCGAGAACAGGGGATTGGCTTTTGCAATACAGAAAATAAGGCATCCGAGGATAAACGGAAAGGCGCACAATACTATCAGGCCGAAATCCCGGTTTAGCCGGAACATGCAGTACATACTGCCGAAGGTGAGTAAAGTGGTGCGAATCATGCCGCGGACAAACTGGGAGACAAAATTCTGCACCTGTGTGATGTCGTTGGTGACCCTTGTCACTAAGGAACCTGTTCCGAAGTGCTCCAGCTGCGGGAAAGAAAAAGTCATAACCCTGCGGAAACAGTCCTTGCGCATTTCGTTCCCAATGTTCTGCCCGGACATATGGACGAATACATTGTTGAGGGAGCCGCAGAGACCGCCAAACAGCACAAGTACAATCATCTGAAAACCAAGTTTCCAGATTAGGTCTAAGTTTCCGATACCGCCATTGCCAAGCCCGAGCACGCCTTCATCGACAATCCAGCTCATGATTTTGGGCTGTACCAAGTCCATGGATACCTCACCTATCATAAACAGGGCAGCGAGAATTGCATAGGGGAGATATTGTTTGATATATTTCCACATCGTTTATTCAACCTCCTGGCCGTTTGCTTTTTCAGGGGGCTGTTCTTCGTGGAAGTGTTCGCTGTGATGCTGTTTTTCATGATGCCTATCTTTGTGGTGTGTTTCCTTGTGAAAATCTTCTTCGCAGCCAGGCTCCCCGTGATGGTGTTTTCCGTGGCGGCCTTCCCCATGGTGTTTTTTTCCGTGCGCATCTCCTTGCAGATGCCTGCATGAGCCTTTATGGTATCCACACGGATTTTGCAGGGATTCGATATCTGGATAGCGCTCCCGCCAATCAGCATTCACTTTTTCAAGCAAGGAGAGCAGCTCGCTTTTTTCGGTATCGGACAGGCAGGAAAACATTTGCTCGTGGCGGAGGGTTCTCTGTTCGATAGCCTCGGCGGCTGCGGCTTTTCCCGCATCCGTGAGTGAGATATCCATTGTTCTGCGGTCAGTCTCATTTGGTGTGCGCGCAATATAGCCTGCGCTTTCTAGTTTGGCGATTACTTCACTGGCTGAGCCGGGCTGTATCCCGAGCTGTTCGGTAAGCTTTTGCTGTGTAATGTTTGTGCCAATCCTGCCTAAAACAATCAGGATGCGTTTCTGGCTGCCCTTGCCTTCATATAGAAAGCGCATTGTATGGCTGATGTCGCGCAGATTGAAAATGAGCTTGTCGTTCGGGTCAGCGGTATTGTAGTGTGCTTTTTGCCATGTGCTATGGTCTTCATTCTCTCCATATTTTTTCATAGATGGAACCTCCTTTGCAAAAACAGATTCTATTCCTAAAACATTCAAGGTACCTTGACATTATACAGGACTACATGCAAAATGTCAAGGTACCTTGAAGAAAAACAGAATTCCAAATATAGGATATGAATCATAACGGCATGTCACAAAACAACATCATCCACACGGGCTTTTGCCTCCCACTCCGGGCGGAGAATCCCATAGTCGCATATGTCCAAAAATTCACCTTCAAAGTTTTTGAAGGCATCGCGCCTTGTACCTTCCAAAGTCAGGCCGCATTTTTGGGCAACCTTGCCGGATGCGGGGTTTTTGAGCGCATGGCAGATGGTAATGCGGTGGAAGCCAACCTCGCTAAAAAGGTAGTCAATAACGGCACGGACAGCTTCGGTCATAATGCCCTTGCCCCAGGTGTCAAAGCCGATACAGTAGCCAAGATGTGCCACCTCAGACTGCTCCTCACAGAGCACGACACTGATGTTGCCGATTGCCTTATGCTCAAACTCAATCACCCAGTTGTATTTGTCTGTTTTTTCATACTCCGAAACCCACAGCGTTAAGAGATGCTTCGTCTGTTCCGGGGATGTGTGGGGCTGCCAGGTTAAAAAGCGGGTGACGCGCGCGTCATTTGCCCAGTTTTTGTACATTTCGTCCGCATCCTCCACGGTAAAACGGCGCAGTGTAAGGCGCGCGGTGGCAAGTGTCTGTGTTCCCTTGTGTGTCAGCATAGTTCTCCTCCTTCTGCCGCATACGTTAGGGTGCGGCTCCCTGATTTTCATTTTGATACGTTTCTTTTCCTGGTTATTTTTGCTCTTTCCCGGTCATTGTTATGATATTTGTTTGGAAACTCTGCTTTTCGGTTTTTCCAGGCTGCTTACATTGTTTTTCGGAAAATGTCCAGCGTATGGTGTGAATAGCCGACCATATCTGTCCGCTCACAGGTGGAAAAATGGTATTTTAAAAAGATTTCATACGTGGCATCATCCATTGCGTCCACCACCTCACGCATGTGGTTCGCATAGCCGTCCGATGCGACAAAATGCAGCTGTGTGACCGGAAATTGCGAGCGCAGTGTGTCGATATCTTCCTTGCGGTAGAGCTCAAAAAGATCCCACGGATTGGAAAAGGTCTCAAAGGTTTCAGGATTCAGCATACATTTTTCAATGATTTCGTGGATATGCCCACCGGTAAAGCCGTAGGAGAGGATGCTCGCATCTCCCATGCAGTATGCGGAGAAAATAATGCCGCCATCCTTTGTGATTCGGATTGCCTCGGACAATGCCTGGCGCTGTTCTTCTTTTGTGAAGAGATGGTACATCGGGCCAAGCAGCAATGTGATATCATATGTACCTTCCGGGAAAAAGGAAAGGTCGGTGGCATTGCCCTGCGTGATTGTGACCGGCTCGCCATGAACTGTGCGCTGCTTGAAAAGCTCGATATTATGTTCAATCAGTTCAACAGCATCCACCGGGTAGCCCTTCTGTGCAAGTGTATGGCTGTAGCGCCCTGTTGCGGCGCCAATTTCTGCGATGCACATGCCGGGTTTTAAGTATTTTTCGATGTACTTCATGGTCGTAAGGTACTCCACCATGCCATGGCGGGTAAGGAGCCTGCCCTCCTCATCATATTGTCCGTAATAGTCTGCAAGATACTTTTTTGTGTCCATTTGCTACCTCCTGAATCATGAAATTTGGTTTCTATGTGCAATCGAGTAGGGGAATGCTTTTCTCCACTACTCGCCGTGTGCGGGCGTGTACTGCAAAAGCAGCGAATCGTTATGTGCATGAATATACATTTGCGCCCCCTGCGCATAAAAAAACAGTGCAGGCTGCAAAAAATATAATCAGCCTGCACTGTGTATCACCCGCCTTAAAATGCTAAATGCCCTGTGGAGAGTACAACAATGTAAGCCCGGCCATCTGCCAGTACACGGCAGGAACGGACTGCATCACGACGATATTAAAAAACTGGTTTGTATGTCCTGACATTGCCTTACCTCCAACAAATAATTTTGTATAGCATAGCACTGTAAAAAGAGAAAGTCAAGAAAAATTTACTTTTTCCATTTCTGTCCGTTTTACATTTACGACATGCCATTGACCATACGGTACTTGTAAAGCATTTCGGCGTGGTTCTGTTCCTCAACCTGAATATCAGCCAAAAGCTTGCGCACCGGAGCCTCGGAGAAACGGAACACATCCGAGTTGTATTCGGAGGAGACGAGTTTTTCTGTCCCGATGCAATCGGTCGCAAGGAAATTGTCGAATTTTTTGTCTTCGCTTTGTTCATTCTGTGTGTAGGTCGCTTTTGGCTCGTAATCGCGCCCGGAGGAATCGTTGCAGTCGCAGGATGGTACCTGGCCATTTAAGACCTGCCCCAATGCATCATAGTGTTTTTGCTCAAGGGTTTCAAGCTCGCCAAAAAGGTCTTTTAATACAGGGTCCTTTGCTTGTTCCTTGTATCTGCGGTATTTTTCAATACAGTTTTTTTCCTGTGTCTGCAATTCGGAGATTGTGCTTGTTTCGGTCTGTTTTAAAATCATGGTAAAACTCCTTTCGTTGCCTGTTTTTATGAATGCAGGATTAGTATGGGCGGGTTTTTTGGGATTATTCCAGAAACTGCTTGTTTTGTTTTTTATTTGTCTTATGGATAGGTATAAAAGCCGTTTGGCAGATGTTACATGTGCTGTGGGAACAAAATATTCAGGAAGGCTTAGAGGAAAGGATAAGGAGTAAGGCACGACAGTCTGTTCTGGAACGAATAAAAAATCCTGAAACATACAAAATAGGAAACGAGATATAAAAACTTCCAAAGCACGTAAAATTAAAACAGGCGGAACCCGGAGCAGAAATTTTTGGAACATGCAGAACCTGAAGCGGAAATTTCGTGGAAGACGCAAAACAAAAATCAGGTCATAAACTTTTAGAATGTATGGCGGGGAAGTGCGTTTTTCCTTGCCTGTAAATTGTGATACAAAGAGGAGGCAGGATATGGAATCCATTTGGAGAAAGACAGTGGAGCTTCCGCATTTTGCGGAACTTAAGGGCAATGCAAAGACAGATGTACTGATTGTCGGAGGAGGGATTGCAGGAATTTTGTGCGCGCATTTTTTGCAGGAGCGCGGTGTGGATTATATGTTGGTGGAGAGGGATACCATTGCCTCCAGCGTTACCGGAAATACAACGGCGAAAATTACAGCGCAGCATGGTCTGATTTACCACAAACTTTTGAAAAATATGGGGCAGGAGAGGGCAAAGCAGTATCTGGACGCGAACCAGGCGGCAGTCCGGAAATATTTTTCGCTCTGCGGGGGGATGGATTGCGATTTTGAGGAGAAAAACAATTTTGTTTATTCCGTTGACAGCAGGGAAAAAATTGAGCGGGAGGCACGGGCACTCGAGCGGCTTGGCATAAAACCACTGCTTACGCGCGCGGGGGAGATTCCGGTTGCCACGGCGGGGGCAGTAGGCTTTGCGCATCAGGCACAGTTTCATCCGCTGAAATTTATCCGGGTGATTGCGGAGGGGTTAAATATTTATGAGCATACCTTTGTGAAGGGATTTCTGAAAAACGCCGCAGTTACAAAGAATGGAAGAATTGCTTTTAAGAGGCTGATTTTTTCCACGCATTTCCCGATAGACAACAAGCATGGGCTATATTTTATGAAGCTTTATCAGCACCGTTCCTATGTGCTCGCGCTAAAAAATGCGAAAATCCCACAGGGGATGTATGTGGATGAAAAGGGGACAGGGCTCTCCTTCCGTGGGTATGGCGAGTACCTGCTGCTTGGCGGCGGCGGACACCGGACAGGCAAGGGCGGCGGAGCATGGCAGGAGCTTCGGGCATTTGCCGGGAAGGCTTACCCGCAGGCGCGTGAAGTGGCGCATTGGGCAGCGCAGGACTGTATGAGCCTGGACGGGATTCCGTATATCGGGAAATATTCGCAGAACACGGCGGATTGCTATGTGGCGACGGGTTTTAACAAATGGGGCATGAGTTCGGCGATGACAGCTGCAATGCTGCTGGCAGATATGGTCACGGGAAAGAAAAATCCTTATGCGCAGGTTTTTGACCCTTCTCGGAGCATGCTTCATGCACAGCTTTTGGTAAATGGTGTTGAGACACTGGCAAATTTCCTGATTCCGTCAAAAAGGCGTTGCCCGCATCTTGGCTGCGTGTTAAAATGGAACAAAGCAGAACATTCGTGGGATTGTCCGTGCCATGGCTCACGGTTTGCGGAGGATGGCAGGCTGCTTGACAATCCGGCAAACGGAGGGCTGCCGTATTAAGCAGCCGTGCTGCGTGAAAATATTTATGGGTCAGATACGGTTTTCACACGAAAATTTTGGAATCGTGGGAACGGTTTGCGATTTCCAATCGTCTAATGAATAAAAGCGGATGGAATTCCTTATTTTGGAATTTAAGGGGAAGGAAGGGATGGAGATTATGATGAGAAGAAAATGCAAAAAAGCAATGTATGCAATCCTTGCGGCGGGCATGATGTTGACGGGGAGTGGCTGCGGGAAGGCAATGGGGGCAATGGAAGAAGGCGGGGGGAATGCCGGAGGAAAAATTGCTGTTGTGAAAGATGGGAACGCTTCTTTGGGGCGGACAAAAACAGATGAGGAGGGGGCGGTGACAGTAAAAGCCGGTTCTTCCGGGATGGCGGGGAGTGCCGGGCAGGACACGCCGTGGGATAGCAGGGCAGCTGACAAAACGAAAAAGCCTGCTTCGGCTTGGATTGGCAAAACGGAAGCGGACGAGGGGGAGACGGAGGAAGGAACCGGCAAAGAAAATCCGAAGCAAGAAATTGATGCACAGGCAGAGGACGCGGGCTTTTGCGCGGCAAAAGATTACCGGGAGCTTCTGGATGCACTTGACAGGAACCGCACAGGGCGGGTACAGTGGGGTTTCCATCAGGATTATTTTGTGTTGGATGCTGCTGGTGGGATGTACGACGGGGCAATGAACAGCGGCGGAAGCGTGAAAGATACAGCGGAGAGCGGGAGCGTGGACATGGAGCCTTCCGGGAAGGATTATTCGGATACGAATGTGCAGGTGGAGGGCATTGCCGAAGCAGATATTGTGAAGACGGACGGGGAGTATATTTACATATTGTCGAGAACGGAACATCATTCGGAAGTATTTATCGTCCGGGCAGAGGAAGGCGCGCTTTTATTGGAAAGCTCATTTTCGCCGGAACCATCGTCGTACACATATTCCTGGCAGGAGGAAATGTATGTTTCGGGCAATCTTCTGGTGATTGTGCGGCAGAAGGACAAAGAGCCGCAGGCGGCAGCTGGTTCGACGGAGGATGATTTTTACCTTGACCGTTGGTTTGGGTATTATGGAACACGCCAGACACAGATTCTGATTTATGATATCACGGACCGCAAAGCGCCGAAGCTTGCGGCGGAGCATGTGCAGGACGGGGATTATGTGAGCAGCCGGGAAAAGGATGGCTATCTGTATGTGATTTCGGAAAAAGGGATTTATTACGGTATCATGTATTTTGACCAGGTATCTGGGACGGAGGAAACCGACGTGCCGGATGCGGCGGGGGAAAGTTTTTTGGCGGAAGAGCTCTCAAACGAGGATTGCGCGCGGCTGCCGCAGGTGGATGGCGGCCTGATTGCACCGGATGCCATCTATTTCCGCGATAACAGCATGGATTCCGTCTATACGATTGTGACAGCAATTCGCCTGGATGAGCCGGAAAAGCTTGCGGACAGCCTAAGCTTTGTGGCAGAGAGCGACCATTGCTACATGAGCGGGAATGCGATATATCTGGCAGCTTACGATTGGTGGAATTATGGGCAGAAGGAGTGCGATGAGACGGATATTGTAAAAATTGCCTATGAAAATGGGAAATTGCGTCTTGCGGCACAGGGAAAGGTGAAAGGGAATCTGGACGGACAGTTTTCCATGGATGAAAAAGATGGCTGCCTGCGCATTGTGACAACGGTGAACCACTACAGGCTTGTGCAGGAGGGGAATGATATATGGCAGGACTATATTGGAATGTCAAATTCTCTCTATGTGCTTGACGCAGATTTGAAGCTGGTTGGTTCGCTTGAAAATCTGGCTAAGGACGAGATGATTTACTCGGTGCGCTTCCTCGGCGATATCGCGTACTTTGTTACGTTCCGCAACACCGACCCGCTGTTTTCGGTGGACGTGTCCGACCCGGCGCACCCGGTGCTGCTCGGCGAATTAAAAATTCCGGGATTTTCGGATTATCTGCATCCGTATGGCGAAAACCGGCTGCTTGGCATCGGCTACCATGCGGACGAGGATGGCGCGGTGAATTGTGTCAAGCTTACGATGTTTGATATCAGTGACCCGCTGAATGTGGTGGAAAAGCATACGCTTCTTTTGGAGGATTACGATACGAGCGAGGCGTGCGCGAACCACAAGGCCGTGCTGGTGGATGAAGGGCGCGGGCTGATTGGTCTGCCGCTTGAGGGCGATGCTTACAGGGGCGGCGGATATTGGGATTATACGCAGATTAAGGCATACGCGGTGTACGGTTATGATGAGGGGCAGGGATTTTATCCGGTGTTTGAGAAAAAGTATACGAGGGATTGGAAGTACAGATATTATTATCTGGAAGAAATCGAGGAAGAGGATATCGATGTGCCGGAAGAGCTTGCGCAAAAGAATGGGGATGAGGCGGATACCCACGAGGCTTCACAGACACAAGAGGTAGCAGGCAGCGCGGCGGATGACTGGAATTATGACTGGAATAAATGGTACTACATGCGCCTGCGCGGTATTTATATCGGGGATTATTTCTATATGGTCAACCCGATGAAGGAAGTGATTTCCTGGCAGATGGGGCAGGAAGGTTTTGCGGAAGGTATGGCGCTGGAACTGAAATAGCGGGTGCGCTTTGATGCGAAATGGCGCACGGGAGCAGATGGATGACATAACAGAGAATTTCAATGATGTTTTCCCTTGTAAAATACCACATGCGGGCATTTTACAAGGGAAAAATTTTTTTTTATGGAAATAAGGTTTGATTTCCTTTGCTGGGTTTGCATAATTTCTACATAACAAAAATAATACAGAAATTATCCTTGTGAAATCACGAAAAAACAATTATAACAAAATGCAACAAGTGAAAACAAATAAAAAGAAATGGTAAGAAGTAAAAACGCGTAAAAGAGGTGGATGTTATGTTTATGGAAGAAAGGCAGAAGGATATTGTAAGAAAAATCAATAAAACGGGGCGGATTTTAGTATCCGAAAACGAGGATTATGTGCGTGGTGTAAAGCAGAGGGGATTTGACGCTTTTTGTGTGGGTGGGAAGTGGAGCGTAGGTTTCCGTTGTATTTGAAGGAATAAACGGTTTGCAATTCGTCTTTGTCCGATAAAATATTTGGAAGAAGTATTATCTTTTTATAACAGATGCCAGACGGGTTGAAGAGGATGGAAGAATTTATGAGTTTGTCGTGCCGAAGTAAATCGGAAACTTGACAGAGGAATGCGCGTGTGATATTCTGTTGGAAATATGAAAATGGATTTTTCCTATCCGGCAATGTGAGGTGAGAGATATGGATTTTACAAATAAAAGCATTTTGCAAATTGCCCTGCAGCAATCAGCCATGGATGCGAATTGCGATGCGCAGGATTTTATGCAGGAGAAAAATATCATTGTTACATCGGCGGCAAATCCCAGGGCGAGAAAATATTTGAAGCTTCCTTTTGCTTGCAATCTGATTTCCTACGGAAAGAATATTGTCGCCTCCATCACCGAGAAATACCGTCCTGTTGTGTCGGAATATATCAATCGTTTTTCGGTGGAGGGATGCTTTGAAACACCGAATCTGCATGTGCTGAATGATGCGATGCAGAAAGAAGGTTTTCGAATCTGCTTTATGGCAGAGTATTTTCTGCCGGATTTAAAGTTTTTAAAGGCTCTGGATTGTCCTTATGAATTAAAACTGCTGCATTCCGGGGATTTTGCCCCGCTTTATACGGATACATGGAGCAACGCATTATGTGAAAAGCGGCGGGAATTGGACGTTTTGGGGATTGGCGCATACGACGGCACAAAATTAGTCGGTCTGGCAGGCTGTTCGGCGGATTGCGATACGATGTGGCAGATTGGCGTGGATGTGCTCTTACCGTACCGCAGGCAAAACATTGCCTGCGCCCTGACAAGCCGCCTGGCGCTTGAAATTTTAGAGCGGGAAAAGGTGCCTTTTTACTGTGCCGCGTGGTCCAATATAAAATCGGTCCGGAATGCAGTCAAAAGCGGATTTCGCCCGGCATGGATTGAAATGACGGTGCAAAGCGCTTCTTTTGTTGAGGAAATGAATCAGAGGAAGGGGCATTGATTGGCGGCTGCTATAAAATTATTTTGCCTCGGATTCCTTTTCAAGTGCAGCAAAAACTCTTTTGGAATACAGGGAAACGCCCATGGCAAGAAGCGCGGTGCCAATCATGATGGCGTATGGTTGCTCCGGGAGTGCGTCAAACAACACTCCGTAAACGGCCTGCCCAACGGGCTGGGAACAACTTGAAACGGCAATGATGACCGCCATTATTTTTCCGAGAAGCTGCGGCGGAGTCTGTTTTTGCACCGCGGTCATCATGGATACGCTGAACATAGTAGAAACGCACATTGCGCCAAAGCTTGCAGCAGTGATTATGGCGTAACCAATCTGTTTGGGTACTGTTTCAAAAACGGAAATTCCCATCAGCAGCGCGGTGAGCGAACATAGGATTAAAATAACATAACCGTTTTTTAACCGGATTTTTTTGGCCGCCGCGCCTGCGATAATTCCGCCTGCAAGACCGCCAAGCCCCATTGCCCCCTGCGTTATACCAAGCGCGGTATCGGACATTCCCAAAATCTGTACCACGATAATGGGAATTCCGACAATCATCGCTGCTGACAAAATCAGATTGAACAATGCAAGAATCCACAATACTGAGAGGAAAATTGGTTTTTCATTTTTCACGAACTGTAAGCTTTCTGACAAATCGGAGCGAACCGACTGGAAAATGCTTTTTCCGTCCAGATTTTTTTGGAATGGGATATGGATAAAAATCTCCATGACCGCCGATAAAAGGAAGCAGAAAATACTTATAAAAAGGATTGGCATAATCCCGAATGCACCAAACAGAACGCCCCCGATAATTGGTCCGAGCAGGCCGGCGAGCGTGCTTACCATATTGATAACAGCGTTTCCCTGCATAAGCATTTCCCGCTGCGTGATGAACGGTATGCTTGCCTGGACCGCGGGCTGATATATTCCGGAGATTCCATACAGAACCATCAGCACGGCAATCATCAGCGGTACAAGGGAAATTTTCCCAAGAGCAAGGCTAAAAATCAGGATAACCGCCGCCGTAGAGAAATCCAGTGCCACCATAATGTTCCGCTTGTTTTTGCGGTCAGCAATCACGCCCCCGAAAAGTGAAAAAATGACCAATGGGATAAAGGAGCAGGCGGTTACTGCGCCGAAAAGGGAGGAAGAATTTGTCTCGCGCAGCAGGTAAAGCGGAAGGGCAAAGCGCAGGATTGCGTTGCCAAAAAGCGAGATAATCTGTCCAATTACTACCATTGTATAGTCACGTCGGAAAAGCTGTTTCATATTTATACCTCCAGTCTCTCAATCTCTTTTTTAAGAATCCAATACCCCAAAATTGCTGCGAAAATCATAACGGCGCATACGGCTGCTGTGACAGCAAGGATATGTGTATATGAAATGGAAAAGCACTGTGCCAGCACACAGCTGATAAGGAATGAGGCTACAACAGCAGCCGTTGCAGAGTGTTTTTTCTGGCCGATTGCAGCCGAAAGGATGCCGGCACAGGAAGAAATTACTCCTGTAAAAAAGCTGATGCATGGCACGGTAAGGATAAGGTTGGCAATGGAACCTGTCAGCTCCAATTTTCCGATTTTTGCAATGATACAGCCAAGGAATATCGTTACGGTATTGCAAAGAAAAACCGATAAGGTGGTGAATGCGCATATTACGGCACATTTTGCATTTAGGATTTTATTTCTTTTGATTGGGTAACAAAGAATGACGGCTGCATTTTTTTGGCTGTATTCCCCGATTACCAGCTTTGCAGATATCACGGCGGCGAGTATGCCAAAGCCAGCAAAATGCAAAACAGAAATAAGCATGGATATTCCGTTCCATTCCGTAAACAACTCTTCGCCCACCTGCGCCGGATGGTCGATTTTAGGGAGAAACAGGAATAAAATTTCCATTGCAAGTATGCCGGCAAAAATTGCTGCGGCTGAGCGGATGTACGTTTTAAAATTTGTTTTTTTCCGTTCAAGTTTCATCCATTCCATGGGAATCCTCCTTCAAAATTTTTATGATTTGCGTTTCCAGTTTTTCTCTGTATTCCGGTGTTTTTTCACGGACGGAAAATTCTTCTGAAATTCTGCCTCCCGTCATAACGCCTATTTTGTCTGAGGTATTCAGAACTTCCGAAATGATATGGCTTGAAAGTAAAATGGTAATCCCCTCTAAAGCAAGGGAAAGCAGCAGCGTGCGCATTTCGGTGATTGCCACCGGGTCAAGTCCGTTCATCGGTTCGTCAAGGATGAGAAGCTTTGGGGCATGTATGATTGCCCTTGCAATTCCTAAGCGCTGCTTCATACCAAGGGAATACTGCGAGACAGGTTTTCCTGCCGCTTCCGATAATCCGACTTTCTGAATAATATTTGAAATATTGGCTTTCTTTTGCAGATAGGACAAATGGATTTCAAGATTTTTTTCCGCTCCCAGATGCTCGTAAAAGGTCGGGAATTCAATCATACTTCCAATGTCGGATAAATACGAATTTCTTTCTGCGATATTTTTGCCGAATACGCAAATCGTTCCACTGTCAGGCTTTTGCAGACCCAGCAGCAGTTTCATCAAAGTAGTTTTTCCGGCTCCGTTGACACCAAGTATGCTGTAGATTTCCCCTTTGTTCAGTGTGAGACAGCAGTTTTTCAATATTTCGGATTGCCCGTAACTTTTGCACAGGTTTTGTACATTTGCGATTATTTCCATATAAAATCTCCTTTCTAAATATACCAACTGTCGGTATGTAAAAGGGTTAAAAATTTTTCTGCCCTGTAAAGGACAGAAAAATTTTTACCTGCCTGTTCCAGGCAGACTGTTTCCGGACAGAAAATTTTATCGACCTGTTCCGAACAGATAAAAAGGCTATTTATTTTTCAGATAGACCTCCGCAAGACTGCGCAAACGCTCAAATACGCTTTCATCGAGAATATCCAGTCCGAAGGCTCTTAGCATTTTATCGTATATCACGCACTTTCGGTAAATCTTTTCGGGGGTATCGCCAAAAATCATCGAATTCAGCCAGACATTTCCCACAAGCATAATAAGTTCTGCAAGCTCAGTAGGATATTCGGTATGGATGGAACCGTCCGCAATCCCCTGCTCTATGATTGGCAGGACATATTTGGGAGTGGTATAGTTCATGGTTCCAATTAAAATACTCGATACCAGTGCAGGACTTTTCCCGATGTTCGGTGCAGCGGCATAAATTTTATCGTGGACAGGACGGTTGACCGAATCGGTCAGCAGTTTTTTTAATTTCTCCTTGCCTGTTAAATCGGTGCGGTTTCTTATCTCAAAAAGTATTTTGTTGGATTCCTCCGTCATCCGGTCGGTCACGGCGATTAGGATATCCTCCTTGGAACGGAAGTGGTGATAAATCGCACCCTTGCTCAGCCCGCCGAGATTGTTGATAATATCCTGAATGGAAGTGTGCTCGTAGCCTTTTTCTATAAAAAGGCGCGTTGCTGTTTCAAGGATAAGGTTCACCGTTTCTTCGGGATATTTGTTTCGTGCCAATTTATACACCTCCATTTACATACTGACGGTATGTATACAATATATCGCGCTGTTTTTCTTTTGTCAAGTCTTTTTTCAATTCCGCAGTAACATTTTTTATCCATTTGCATTTTCTATTGACTTTTGAACAAATGTTCGGTATAATATATTCTGAACATTTGTTCAGAAGGCGTGTGTGTATGGATTACGAGAGAAACCATTTTTGGAGGTATCATAATGAACATAACGGTTATAAACGGAACGGAAAAGCATGGTGTAACCTATCGGCTAAAAGAAATGTTTTTAACCAATTTTAAGGATAATGCAAACATTACGGAATATTACCTTCCAAGGGATTGCCCCGGTTTCTGCAATGGCTGTGCAAGCTGTACGATAAAAGGTGAAAACACCTGCAAAGATGCAGAATACATCAAAAGAATTGAAAAATCGCTTCTGGAAGCAGATCTCATTGTAATGACCTCTCCTGCATATGTGTTTCACACTACGGGAGCGATGAAAGCGTTTCTTGACCATTTTGCTTACCGTTGGATGCCTCACCGCCCTGCCCCTGAAATGTTTGGAAAGCGGGCTGTGATTCTTACGCAGTGTTTGGGTTCGGGAGCAAAATCTGCGGCAAAGGATATAAAGCACAGCTTATCCTGGTGGGGGATTTCGAAAATCGGAATATTCACCGGTGCATTGATGGGCGATATTGTCTGGGAAAAGCTTTCCCAAAAGAAGCGGGCGGAATTGACAAGAAAAGTGAAAAAGCTGTCCCAAAAGTTTGCAAAAATAAACTATACAAAACCTGCGCACACAAATTGGATTACGAAGGCGAAGTTTTCGGTTTGCCGTTTGCTGCAGCGGACACTACATAAAAAGGACACAGAATATCTTGACGGGAAGTATTGGGCAGAGCAGGGCTGGCTTGGCAAAACCAGACCATGGAAATCGTAGACGGGAATATTTGTTTCAATTTCGCAACTGCCATTTGCCTGTTTTGCGCTTATGAAGCTCTTTCTTTTTTGTCCCATATCTATTATAATGGCGCAAAGGAGGGATGTTTATGAATACAAAGCTTATAGCAGGATACTTACAGTTTCTGCGCAAAAACCACGGTTATACACAGGACGAACTGGCAGGGAAATTGGATATTTCCCGGCAGGCGGTATCCAAATGGGAGACGGGAGCCACCCTTCCGGATTTGGAGGTTTTGCTGGAGCTTTCCAAGCTCTATGGTGTGACAATCAATGATATCCTGGAACCGAAGATACAGCCGCAGAGGATAACAGAATTTGAGCAGATTTCTGCCGTTCCTGAAACCGAGCGGAAAGAGGCGCTGCAGCTATTCGACGCGGATTCCCTTGCAATTGCGTTAATGGGGGCATCCCCTGAAACGAATGCTCTGGTTGAGGGGATATTTCCGGATATTGATTTTGAAAGGATAAGAAACAAGATTGGCCAGGTTCGGGTGGAAACGGTGGAGGATATGCAGAACCAGATTGTCTCGATGGTAAACCTGCAGATGCTTGAGGGGATTTAACAACGTTAAGCCACGAGTATTTCCGGGGCGGGCAGAAAACAATTTCTGTAAAAAATGCGCACGCCAAAAGCAATGTGAGTGCTATGAATTAAAAATATCTTATACGTGAGCAGAAAGAGGTGTAAAAAATGGAACAATTTTTCAAAAAAATAGGCACGAAAATCGAGGCCGCGGTAAAAAAAGAAATGCGGAAAATTTCAAAAAAAATCGGCGACGAAAAAATTTATGCCGCCGCCCTCGTAACGGACAGCGACTGCACCACACTGTACCTGGCATTAAACACCTGCGAATATCTGAAAAAAAGAGATGAGCAGGATGCCCTGCGGAGCGATTTGCCGGAAGGCTGCGCCGAAAGAATCAGGGACGGCTCCGGCAGCCTGACGAAGTGGCTTACGGACGAATGGGGATATTCGGATGGGACGGAAAGTGAATTAAATAAAATCAGCGACTTGTTGTACGAATACGATGAAGATTTAGATTCCGACGATGAGATTCGGGCTGAATACGGCAGGTTATTTTTTGAAACCGTCACACAAGCTTTCCGGAATCTGATTCAATCAAAGGCTTTCGGGGCAGACACGGACGAAATCACATATTTTATTTCCATGTCCGATGATGAAAGAACCCCTGCAATCGAGGATTATTCTGCAAAACTGCTGAATCCGGAACCGAAATATATGGAATTTGCAGGGCGGGATGCATTTTATGAGGAATTTTTCGGGGAGGATTCTTCGGAGGAGGACGCTTTAGACGAGGAGGATTCTTTGCATGGGGCTTCTGGGAAAATTCCGGAAAATTTTTCATGGAAAGCCCTTATGGACGATTATTTTGGCATTTGATAGGATTTTGTCTGGCCAGGAACTGATTTTGGTAGAACATAAGGCAACCTATTTTTATTGTGATGTAGCGGAAGAACTGTATATGGATGAGAACCAGATGCGGGAGAATGACTTCGCAATGAAGGACAGTTACCGGATGGTGCAGGGCGATTAACGGCCTGGTTATCAGGCGCTGCCAATGGGTGCAGTTCCGGTTGGGCATGATTTGATTCTTGACCTAAAGGGCGTGCCTTGTGAGGAAGTGGATATGGGAGAAACCATGGCGTACCATTTTATTTTGGAGAAAAAAGCAGATTGTCCTTCGCTTGACGCAGAGGATAAAACAATCCTGGATATGGTAATCAACAAGCTTGGGGAGATGACAAAGGATGAGATTAATAGATTGCCAATTATATAAAAATACTTCCGCAAACAAAAATCCTCCAAACTTCAAAACGAAGTTGGAGGATTTTATTGCATAACCATTTGACCCACCAAACTTTTCGTTTTTCTATTTGGCAGGGAAAATTTGGGGACTTTACTATATTATTACATAACAAAAAACATCACAATTTCCGTACCCTTACAGCCATAAACTCTCTGCGCGGTAATTCTATTTTGAAAGATCCCTTGAAATGTCCTGCATTTTCTATTGTCATATTCCATGTGTCTATGACTTCGGCACAGTAGGTATTATCATTATCTAAGTAAATATCGCGGAACGACGGACGCATAATATTATAGTAAAAAAGATGATATCCTGTTTCCGCGGCAATACGTTCATTTTCGGGAACAGCGCATATTTCGTCCCATGACATTGCCTTAGCCCGCAGTCCGCCTGTGGGAGCGTCCTCCAATATTTTTTTCAGAAACGCTATTCGGGACGGGCTTTCGCCTTTCAGTACTCCGCCGTGAGACCACCATATCACATTATTCTCATCAAGATAGGTTTCGCCGTGTCCGCCGTAACCGCCGCGGCAGGCTGCCTCCCAGAAGCGGCGCACAAGCTCTCGGGCGGAAATATTTCCCCAGCCGTATTGAAGATCGCCCTCATATGCCATTTCGTCGATAACAACAGGCTTACCGTAAATGTTCCGCCAATCGCCTGTGCATTCGGGCGAACGCTGGATACTGCAATGGGTTATCCATGGCTTTGTATGGTCGTAAAAACCCATACAATTATGTATAGATATCAAATGACCGTAAGGGTCGCATTCTGTAATGATTTTTGCGTATTCCTCCCAGTCGTCGAGGTTTTTACTTTTTATAAGGTCGTATTCGTTCGCAAGAGACCACCAGACGTTTCTGTACGCTGCAAATCTTGCCGTTACATACTTTAGGTACAGCTCGTTCTGCTGTGAAGTCATATCGGAAAAGCCCCAGCGGTCATAAGGGTGGAACAGGATAATATCCGCCTCGATATTCCGCTTTTGCAGCTCAAAAATGCAGCGTTCAATGTGCTGAAAATGCTTCGGACAAAACCGTTCAAAGTCCCAGCGGTTCCCCTTGGAGTGTGCGTTGTAATTCCAAAAATTATCCTTTGTAATTATGCTGCCGTCCATAGGCGTACCCTCATACGGATAAGAGCGGGGTTCGCCGAAATTGTAGTCGTAGTGCTTCGGGAAAATGCAAAACCGTATTTTATTGAACGGTGAATTTTTTAGGCTTTCAAGAGTTTTTTCAATAAACTCGTCGCTTTGAAGCTCCCAAACATAGCAGGTCGTGCCGATAGGGTAATAGGACGTGCCGTCGGTATACCTAAAGTGGAATTTGTTGTGTACCAGAACCTGTCCGTGGTTGTATTCCGAGGGCGGCAGGACGGTAAATTCGCCGCAATAGCTGCTGTCGGAAAAGCTGCCCTCCACGGTAAATTTGTAAGCTTCCTCAAAGGATGGCATGAACCTGACCTTGTAAACACCGTTCCCGTCATAAAATCCGCTGACGGTCTTACACTCCGACCCGCTTTCAAAGCGAGCGGTGATTGTGCATTCGGTAAAGGGGTTCCCGTCAGTTCTGCCCTCGGCGGAAAATTCAAAAAGTCCCCATTTTTCAACGCTTTTTGTGTAATTCATTTTCATATCAATTCCTCCTGCAGCAATTCAACACAGATTTTTTTTGCGCTGTAAAGCCTTGCTACGTCCCTGCCGGCTTTGCGAATAGCCCCACAGCAGAGTTTTTCCAATCCCTGTTCGTCAGGTGTTTCGAAATATTCGGCATAGCTTACCATGACTTGCCTTTCGTCATACCTTCTGCACATTTCACCGTAAAGCATCGCTTTAAGCTTATAAACAAAAATATCCTGCTTATCTCTGCAAAAAACATTTCCGTTTATAACAACAGCAGGAAGTCCGCTGCACTGTACCACCTCTATAGTTATAGTATATAGTCATGTGCAAAACTCCATATCTCCAGTATTGATGCAGTTTTACGTGGCATG
>CAJTUA010000003.1 GCA_910579615.1 uncultured Lachnospiraceae bacterium
GCAGTGTCTCTGCTTTTTCAATATTCAGTTGTAACACATGTATTGTAATCCTACAAAGGTTATTTCGCTTAGTGTTTTTTTTACTTGCAAAAAAAGAGAGAAAGGATTATACTATAAGAAACTCTATATATCCTGTTTCGTTGCTTGCAAATATGGAGTATTGTCAGGCAGTGAAGAACTTATTATGGAGGTGCAATTTTATGCGGAAAAATTGCGCTATTCCGGAATGCTCTGACTTATAATTTTGGTTATGCATTTTCGTGTTTTCTGGGCAAAACTCTAACGGGTGTTATGATTGACTGGATGACATATCACTATTGCCGTGATAATTTGAGTTGGGAGCTTATTGGGACTTCTGCAAGCATGAGTATGCTACATACATTTATCCGGGGGGAGACCAGCTATGAAAAGTCAAGCCTAAATTAGCAAAAAATTTCATTTTCGTATCGGTGGTAAAAAAGGGTAACTTTAATAAAGCTCCCTAAGGGCGCATTTTCAAGGTCTACTGATATTGGTTACAGACCTCTTAATCGAGGTTAAATTCGACTTCGTCAGTGAGCATCTTCCAGATGATCCTGACGAGCTTGCCGGCACAGTGCCCGAGAGCACTGTAGTGTGTCCGGTCCTCCGCCATCTTTTTGTCATAGTAAGCCTTGAAGGTGGCGTTGTTCTTTACAACATTGTGAGCTGCGTTGATGAGTGCATACCTGAGCACTCTGGAGCCGCGTTTGGACATCCTGGTGCGTCTGGCACTGTAATTACCGGACTGGTAGACAGAAGGGTCTAAACCGGCAAAGGCAAGCAGCTTAGTGGGGCTGGAGAAGCGGTGTATATTTCCGATTTCTCCAAGTATCATTCCGCCGTTGATGTAACCGATACCCGGAATGGTCATGATGACAGAATCATGGAACTTCATGATTTCTGCCATTTGAGCCTCTACGCTATCCAACTGGCTATCCAGTAACTCGATCTGTGCAATGGAGTGGGTTATCTGAATAGATAGTGCGCTGTCGCTGGCACCGACAGACTTCTGTGCGAGAACCCTTAATTCTTTTGCCTGCTCCTTTTTGAAGTGGCCGTGTGAAGCAGCCACAAGGAGATGGCTCAGATGGGTCAGATGCATGGAAGCGATGCCCTGAGGTGTCGGGGCCTCTTTCAAAAGTGCATAGACAGCCTTCTGGTGCAGGCCGGACTTGAAGAAATACTGCAGTTCGGGGAAGACCTGGTCAACATAGGAAGTGAGCTGGATCTTCAGGCGCGTCCTCTGCTTGATGGTCTTCAGGCGGAAGCGGCCGAGCTGCTTAAGGTTCATCAGGTCAAGGTCATAGAAAGAGACAGACCTGTAGGAATCCTGCATCATGAGTGTTTTTGCAATGAGGAACGTGTCGACTTTGTCCGTCTTGGTCTTGCGGATGTTGTCCTTGCGCATGACCGAAGTCTTGATGGGGTTCAACACACACACGTTGTAGTTACAGGCAACAAGGTATCTGACAAGGTTGTCGCCGTAGTGTGCCGTGGATTCAAGACCGATGATGATGCTGTCGCCGGAGCAGGAAAGCTTATCAAGGCGGGACTGCAGCATTTGGAAGCCATCACCGTCATTCGTGAATTTGAACGGCTTCATGAGTTCCTTTCCATCAGAAGATATGGCTGATGCAAAGTGGTTAAGTTTGGCAATGTCAATGCCTACGTAAATCATGAGGTTGTACCTCCCTTTCATAAAAGTCTGATACCGTGATATCCACCAACGATTATCATTGTAGACTTGATTGAAATGAGAACTCAGGAACAGACGCTCCGGTTCATCCAGCAGATAAACAATTCAGATAAAGGTAGCGGCAATACACTCCTGTTGAGTAGTCAAGCTACAGGTAAAAATCAAAAGTCCACAGTATCTGAGTTGTATTGAACCACGATACAAAATAAAAAGAAAGGGAATATGGTGTTTTTGCTTCTATAAACATCATACAAGTGAATAATGAAAAAAGTGTGGATAAAAAGAACGATTGTTATAATGACAATCATTGGAATTATATCTTGCATTTTGGCACTGAAACATTATCGGGCTCCGGTGCATAAATATGCAACAGAAACCTTGTGTTCATTGGATGGAAATCAGATAGAAGTAGTCATTGATGTGACTTGCTATCAATATCTTTTTCAGCCTACGGAAGTAAAAGGATTGATTGCAATTGATGGCAAAGTATATCGTAATGTTTCCATAAAAGATAATAAAACTTTTAACCAACTTCTGGAAGAAAAACAGAGAAAGGATTCGTTATTTTTGTTTGCCGCATGGCCTCATGATGGACACTGGATTACGGCAGACCAAATCCGTCTTGAGTATGTGGATTCCGTTTCTGACGCGAAAGATTTCGAGCTTATTTGCGTATCAGTTTATCCATACAGACCGGAAGGGGGGAGCGCGGATATTTATTATGGACCCGCAGAAACGAAAGAGGAAGCAATGGAGGTTCTTGAAAAATTTACGAATCGATAAATAAAAAACAAAGAAATCCTTGGCGTGAATCACCGATTGGGTTCTTGGTGAAAATGCGAAATGATTATGTTAAAATTGGTGAAATGAAAGGATGTTGCAAAAGAAAAATACAGTATATCAAAAGCCTTTGTTTTTGGAAATATGATGTACTGTATTTTTTCTTTTTGCAACACTCCTGTCGTGTTTGCTTAAAATCTCAAAACCGTAAACGACTTTGCAGGCAATATAATTTCCTCTGTAAGCGCCCCTTCCGAATCTGTCACAACAGCCGTTTCCGGCAGCAGGTGCATCGGCGTGGTGTTCCCGGATTTTTCTGCATCCGTTGTTCCTGGCATCCGCGTGTCTGCGCTGGATGTCTTTGCTGTTTTGGCTGTCACATGTGCCATATCCGCTTTCGCTGCGGTAAGCGTCTTTGCGAAGTAATGTTCCCGTGCTGCATACGCATTATCCAACTGCAGGTGAACCGGGCGCACCGTATCATTTGCATTTACAATCTTAACAATAACCTCGTCTTCCTTTTCGGAATAGCTTACCGAATAATACAGCCCATCCTTCGCTGCCTCTTTCTCCAGACCCTGTGTATCCAATGTCACATCCCCCATATTGCAGGAATAAAGCTGTTGGACATAATAACTTGCCGTCAGGTACGTCTGTGTTTCGTCAAACCAAATCATATCCGGCGCCCATTGCGTGTAGCCAAGCCTTGCGAAAAGCGGCGCGTAGGATGCCATCACCACCACATCCGCATTGCGCTCTAAATTCGTGAGGAATGCTGCCTCGGAAAGTGCGCCCTCTAGCGTATTGGAATGGCGGTTCGGTGCTGGGGCGGGGTGCGCGGCGTACTCGCCGGAGAATACCTTGACCGTGCGCGGGTAATCGTCATAAAAATCAACATGCTCGTACAGCCATTCTGGCCGGACATAATAATGCTCGTCCACTGCGTATACGAAATCCGGGTTTTCCGTGTTTTTGCGGTAAAAATCCCATGCCGCCGTGTAGCGCTCGGAGGTGATGTCCGGTCCTGCGGAGCCAATCAGGCGGATGGAAGGATATGCACCGTGGATTGTTTTCTCAAACGCGGTGTAGCGCTCAAAAAAGTCCGCCCGCTCGGTCTGCCACTGCTCATTGCCAATGCCAAGGAGCGTAAGCCCGAACGGCTCTGGGTGCCCCATTTTCGCGCGCACCGCGCCCCATACGGTATCCGTGCCGCCGTTTGCAAATTCAATCAGGTCAAGCGCATCCTGAACGAATCCTGCAAATTCCGGACTGTCCATCGCAACCTGTTCCGTGGACTGGTACTGGCAGGCAAACCCGACATTCATGACAGGCAGCGGCGCCGCACCAATCAATTCGCAGAGCAGGAAGTATTCGTAGTAGCCAAGGCCGAGCGTCTGGTTGTAGTGCGAATATTGTCCACAGAAATTATTTTCCTCATTATTCCCGTGCACTGCCCAACGGTTCCAATTATTTTTCCGGTTCCACGGCTTAGTCAGGGAATCCTTGTAGCGGTAGCGGTTGGAAAGCGTGTTCCCCTCCACGATACAGCCGCCCGGAAAACGCACAAAGCCCGGCTGCAATGCCTTTAGGGCATCAAATAAATCTTTCCGGAAAATCCCTGCCACGGCATCCGCCGGGAACATGGAAATAAAATCAAATTCGGCTGTGCCAGGTTCTGTCAAAAGCAGCGTAAAAAGCGCCCCTGCCACATCTTCTTCTGCATGAAGGGTGATATGATATTTGCGGAAATAATTGTAGGTTTCTTCGCTGTAATCCGCGGAGGAAACCGTGGCGGAAGCATAGGATTTTCCGTCCTTGATGATTTCGGCAAGGAAGCTGCCCTGATAGGAAACACAGCGCGCGAAGAAGGTAAGCTGGTAATCCATGCCCTTTTTTAGCGCGATTCCGCCATAAGCCTTGTTGCAAAGGCCAGTTTTCGCTTCCCTGGCTATAACGCGCAGATAGTGTGGGTTTTCCTCGGAGAGCGGACTGCCCTGCACGGTGCGCAGGGTAATGGCGGCATCTGCACCTGCGTTTGTGCCAGTATTTGCATCTGCCGGGTAAGGGCTCCAGGCATACATGCCGTCATATTCAAAATAATAGTCGTTTGCATCCCCGCCTGCCTTGACAAATTCAAAGGAGCGGTTCTCAATCATTTCCGCATATAGTCCGCCGTCCGCCGCGTAGTTGATGTCCTCGAAGAAAAGGCCAATCATGTCAGGTTGGATGGCGGCGCGGCGGGTGGCGCTGATTTTTAGTTCCATAGTGTTGTTCTTGCCTCCTTGGGTTTTGTGAAATTGTGATTAGTATAGCATATTGTTGGGAGGTTTTCCAGAATTTCTTGAAAACTTATAAAGAAAGAAGTAAAAGGCATTGACAAAAAGTAAATGTCCATATTAGAATCTAAAAAAGAGTGGATATAAAGGGGAAATATAGGTAGGGTTACTCGGCGTTGACATGCTGCAATATACCATAAAGATATGGACTGGAATCAAGTGGGTATGAACTGATATGTATTATTTGAAAGGTATTAATATTTTGATAAATATATTGTGAAGGGGCAATCGGCATAATAATGTTTTGTTTGTGATATCATTCTGTGCTGATAACTCCACAAAAAGAATGAGAAAGACTTGAGGATGCAGATATGGAAGATACAAAGTATTTGAAACTGATGTGGGCGAAAACGAATCCTTATAAATCCATTTTGGCACATTCTCTTGATTCAGCAGCGGTAGCAGAAGTGCTTTTGACAGGGGGGATATTTGGTTGTGTAGTGCCAGATTTGGCGGATTGGCTTTTGGGAAATCACCTAGACAACACCCAACAGGATATCCTGCATCTTCTTCTTTATTTATGTGCTCTCCACGATATTGGAAAAATAAATCCTCTATTTGTAGGGAAGCGTGACGAGAAAGGCGTTTGTACGTTATTGCGGAGTGAAAATATCGCAAAAGAATACAAATATGATGCAATAAGTTTTCGCCATGAGGAATATACAAAGAAAGTTTTGCTGAGAATATGGGAGGAAAAAAACCGTTTTGAGCGCATTCTCGCACGAAGAGAAGATAGTACGGCAGATAATCTGGCTTTGGTTTTGAGATTGCATCATCAAGGAAAAACGGGAGAGGGAAAAGAGATTCCTGAATGCGATGCAAAAAAACTCTGGGAAATGCAACAAGATATTCTTGAAGAAATCATATACAATATGTTTCAACCGCCGAAAGTAATACTGAACAGCAAAACGAATAGCCATGTTTCCGCGGTATGTATGATGATTTTGGGGCTTGTTGTTATATCGGACTGGCTGGCTTCGAGTGATGCATTTGAGAATTGCGAACTGTATGAAGAGGAGGATTGCATCTGCTATTATCATCGTGTGAGACAAAAAGCCCAAAAACTAGTGAAAAAATCGCGTTTGTCGGCAACAATGCTGCCCGAAGGAAAACGTTTCACGGATGTGTGGACAGGCATTTCAAGACAAGGGATGAGGTCATTGCAGATGGCGGCAGAACAGATTATGTCGGCAGATGAAAAACCTCTTTTGCTGTTGATTGAAGCGCCGATGGGGGAGGGGAAGACAGAGGCAGGGGCTTATGCCGCGTTTCGCATGGGAGATTATTTCGGAAAGCGAGGATTTTATGTCGCGCTTCCGACTTCGGCAACGGCAAATCAAATGTATGGAAGGATGAGCCAACTGATAAAGAGTATGTTTCCAAAGGAACAGGTGAGGCTTCTGCATTCGACTGCATGGTTATCGGATGAAGCAACGCAAGAAGCAAAAGAAATTACTTTAGAGGACAAAGAAGATGTGCAGGAATGGACAAAACCGCTGCGCAGAGGGCTTTTGGAAGGTTATTCTGTCGGGACGATTGATCAGGTGCTGATGTCTGCCCTGCATGTGAAATATGGTGTGATTCGTTTGTTGGGAATGCAGAATAAAGTTTTGGTTTTGGATGAGGTACATGCTTATGATGCGTATATGCAGGATATTTTGCTGCGGATGCTGGAGTGGTGCAGGGTGCTTCGCATTCCGGTGGTGATGCTTTCCGCTACATTAGCAACCGAGACGAAAAAAGGAATTATGGAAGTATATGGAGCAGACTATAAGGGGGAACAGATATATCCAGCAATTACGGCGGTCTTTCAGGATGGGAGATATCAGGTGACACCTGTCTTGAAAGTGTCAAAGCATCAAACGATAACAGTACATATAAAGCCGATATTGCACCAACCAAAGGCTATTTGTGATTGTGCATTGCACACAGTACAGAAAGGCGGTTGCCTGTGTGTGCTGGTAAATACTGTAAAACAGGCGCAGGAAATATATTGCTGTTTAAAAGAAACTGCGGGAGATAATACACAATTATATTTATTTCATGCGAGATTTTCAGAAAAGCAGAAGCGAAAATTAGAGAAACAAATGATTGCTTTGTTTGGAACTGACAAATCCAAACGTCCGCATCGAGCAATCGTTGTTACAACGCAGATAATGGAGCAATCCTTAGATGTGGACTTTGATTTTATGATAACAGGAATTGCACCAATTGACTTGCTACTGCAGCGCTTTGGAAGGCAGTTCCGCCATGAGAATACGCCGCGCCCGGCTGGCTGTGATAATGCTAAGGCAATCGTTCTTGTACCGGCGGAAGGGGAAGACTACGGTGCGAACGAATTGGTTTATCCGCCAGTGCTTCTTGATTTGAGTATACAGTATCTGAAAGAACATCCGCAGCTTTCCATTCCGGAGAAAATTCGTGAGGCGGTGGAATTTGTTTATGGAAACGAAGCAGTGCAGCATGCGGATATGGAAAAATGGATGGAGCGGATGTTTCAGGAAGAAATAAAGCGTTCGCAGGCAAAGAACTATGAATTGAGAAAACCGGAGAAGAAATACTTTAATACATTTGAATCTGCGGATATTTTTGATGATTCCGAAACATCTTCCTTTTTGTCTGCAAAAACCAGGCTGACAGAACCTACAAAGCGCATTGCAGTGGTTCCGCAGAAATTGTATGAGCGCGTAAAAGAAGAGGACAGGGTTTCAAAACAGTTGGCACAGGAAGTATTTTTACATTCTGTCACCATAAGGGAAGAAATTATAAAACCTTATGAAGAGGATATGAAAAATGCGGGGGCGCTTGAAGGAAAGGGATTATTAAAATTTATGCAGATTCTTCCGGGGCAGGATGGAGCTGCATATATCAATAAAAATGTGATTTTTGATTTAAATGAAGAATTTGGCTTTCTCATACAGGGGAGGTGAACGAGTTGAGCCATTTTAATGTACTGACACAGCCTTGGATTCCTGTCATTGACTTAAACGGGAAACGGAAGCTGCTTGGAATACTGGATACTTTGGAGCAGGCTCATCAGATAAAAGAGCTTGAAGATGCAAATCCAACATATGAATATGGTGTATTTCGCTTTTTATGTACTTTCTTGATGGATGTTTATAGGCCAGAGGATTGGAAAGTTTTAGCAGATATTTATGATGAGGGCAGATTTGATATGGAAAAAGTCCAAAACTATATCAAACAATGTGAAACGGAAGGGGTTTCTTTTGATTTGTTTGATAAGGAAACACCATTTTTGCAAACGAAATACAACGAAGAATATGATAAAAATCTGGTATCGATAGCAAGGTTAAATATTGCTATGCCAAGGGGGAATAATCATATCCACTTCGAACATCGCCAGGAAACAGAACAGAGCCTGACATATGCGGAGGCGGCGAGAGGTTTATGCGCGTTGAATTTATTTTGTACCTCGGAAGCGCAAGGTTATTCGTCCACGGTAAACAGTGTACCGCCGCTTTATTTTGTATTTCAGGCCTCCAATTTATTTGGCAGTTTAGT
Source organism: uncultured Lachnospiraceae bacterium (assembly GCA_910579615.1). GTDB lineage: Bacteria > Bacillota > Clostridia > Lachnospirales > Lachnospiraceae > RGIG4057. The sequence goes on from CAJTUA010000003.1 coordinate 8,356, forward strand.
ATATTCGATGTTGACAAGAGAAGAAGGAAAAGAAGTGAATTATGATACGCCCCCTGTAGTTTGGCGAAACAATGAAGAAGTAGTACCAAAACAGAAGGAGACTTCCACCTCTGTCCTATATGGAATGCTGTATCCTTGCAGAAGAGTATTATTGCGGTCGGAGATGGGCGGTATCGTGAAAAGAATGTATTTCTGCCAAGGGAAAAATTATGTGGGATATGATAGCTGGCAAGACCCACATGTTTCTTATTGCATTACAGATAAAGGAAAAAGTTCGCTAAAACCGGAAATAGAGAAAGAACCATGGAGAAATATTGCGACAATTCTCGGAAAGGGTCCTACTTCACCTGTGTTTGTTAACCGGATTATAGAACATAAATTGGCGGATGAGGTGGCAGTAAAAGTGTATGGGGTTGCTACACATAAGAAGCGTGTAGCGCAATATTTGGATATGCAAAAAGGGCATTTAAGAATGCCACGGCTCATTGCAGAAAATGAGACGAAGAGAAATCGGATAGAGGACATTATCGTAGCGGCAGAGAGGATGAGTCAGGAATTGGGAAAATGCTTGAATGACTGTTTTCAAGAGAAGAAAAAAGAGGAGAAGAAAAAGGATAAGAACAAAAAGAAAATGCATAATAGTATTTTTGCTGTACAGGCGGAGTTTTTACAGCAGTGCAGAGATACAGTTTTGCAGGATTTATTTGATGAGATGGCTGCGGTTCCGGAGAATAAGGCTTCGGAGTGCACGGACAAATATTTGGATAAATTCGGGAAAAAATGTATGGCGTGCTTTGACCAAGCAGCAGACACGTTATTTTTAACTGGGCGGGAATTGTTGACACGGCAGAAAATGCGAAAAAAATTATTTAATGCTCTTTGGCTGGTTGGCAGGGATTTAGAAAGAGACACTAAAGGATAAGAAATTTGTTTTATGAAGTTGAACAGTAGGATTGTATTTATTGCAATGAAAAAGGAGGTTTAATATTATGATGTATCCATATATGACGCTGAATGATGGAACGGAGATTGTACACTCGGAAATGAAGTCAGATGGAAAAGTTAAAGTTTATATAGAAACGCCGGATGAGAAGGTATGTTTCCGCCACGCAACCTGTTGGCTGCCAGAATATAAATGGGAAGATATCTATGCCTATTCGGATGAGGATATTACACGTTTTCAGGAAATCATCGAATCGGTGGCACATTTGATTATGGAATTTTCTCAGGAGGGAGGATTTGATAATGCCTCAAATCTTTAGGTTTGGTTCTTACTGGGTTTATTTTTGGACAAACGAAAATGACCCGTTGGAACCTGTACACGTTCATATATCGAACGGAAGTCCCGTGGCAAATGCGACAAAGGTCTGGATAACAAAAAGTGGGAAATGTTATTTGTGCCATAATAAGTCGAAAATTCCGGAAAAAACATTGAAGAATATGATGCGTATGATTGAGGCGCGCAGTGCGGAAGTAATTGCTGAATGGTGTAATTATTTTGGAAAAATCAGTTATTATTGCTGAGCGGTGGAAGATAGTCATACCATCTGAGAAAGCGGGAGTATAAACTATTCATAGTTAAATTTGCGAATGTTCCAAGCAAAAGAGAGGGGGAGAAAATGGATTCAGGATATGAATTGAAGAAAGAGGAGGTTGCAGATTTTATTCAGAAAGTTGATGAATTATCAGCATCAGAGAGAATCGCATTAAAACGGTGCTGTGGGAAACTTTTGAAGGATGCGAATGCCAAGGCAGCAACTGCTTTCTACAAAGTATTTTTCTTGCCAGATAAGTGGAAAGAACGGTTATTTGCAGTAGCATGTATGCGTTGTTTGTGGAGTTTTGAAGATGTGGTAGAATATGGGAAAAGTGCAATTCCTTTTGAAATGGTGCTGCGTAAAAAACGTCAGGACTTGGAACAAAAGGACTTGGAACAAAAGGACTTGGGATGGTCAGGGATGGAACGGCGGCTAATCCGCCTGTTTGACCGAAGATGGGACAGGGATGGTTTACTTTGTGCAGACATCTGGAGGATGGTAGAACAGATGAAACGGGATGGCTATATGGTTGATATGGTGTCGTTGGGAATGGATTTGTGCCGTTGGAACTGGGAAAGTAAATGGGTGCAGCAGCGTTGGTTACAGGTATGTTATAGTGAAAAGAAGGAGGAAAAACAAGATGTTGATTGAAATCCATATGTTAAAAAATTATCCGCCAACCAATCTGAACCGGGATGATTTGGGAAGTCCGAAAACCTGTGTTTTTGGCGGAACAAACCGGAGCCGCATTTCAAGTCAATGCTTGAAGCGCAGTTGGCGGAAAAGCGAAATTTTTACAGATACCGTGGGCGTGGAATATCTTGGTATACGCACAAGGAAATTTCCTGTTTTGATAAAAGAAAAGTTGGAGGAATTGGGAGTTTCTACCGAATATGCTGAGGCAATTATGCCAGAGATGTCGGTGTTTATGAAAAAGAAAGAAAAAGGAAAAGAAAAGAAGAAAGAAAAAGAAAGTAAAGAAGATGTAACAATAACTGCACAGATTGCAATGTATTCCACACAGGACATTGAAGATATTGCAATCGTGGTGAAGGAAGAATTGGAGCGGTGCCATAGCATTTCTGATGTGAAGAAGATAGATAGAGAAGATATCTGGAAGAAAATCAAAAATGCACAGATAAGACCAGTGTCAGTCGATATTGCCCTGTTTGGACGGATGGTAACTTCCGACATGTTTCGGGATGTGGAGGCGGCTGTACAAGTGGCTCATGCAATCTCAACAAACCGGGTCGTAATGGAATCGGATTATTTTGTCGCGATGGACGATTTGGTATCTGGTAAGAACCAAGGAGATTCAAGAGCTGGAATGATTGAGAATACAGAATTTAATTCTTCCTGCTATTATATTTATGCGTCAATTGATACGGACATTTTGGCAGAAAATTTAAAAGGTTTGGAAGATGTGCCGCAGCTTGTGAAAAAATCGGTGAAGGCAATGTTAAATGCGATGGCGTTCACCGATCCGAGCGGCAAGCAGCATGCTTTTGCAGGTCATATTTTACCGTCTTTTGCGTTGGTGGAATGTAAAGAAAAAAAGATTCCGGTAAGCTATAGCAATGCATTTGCAGAAACGGTCTATCCAGGTGGGGAAACTGGGATAATACAAAAAAGCATAGAAAAATTATTGGAGGAGCGACAGTTGATAGAACAGGAGTTTATGGTTCCTGTAAAAGAATCATTTGTGTTTTGTTCATCACGTTATGCTGAAAAAGTTGATTTGCAGGCTCCCCTGACCGTATGCAGAAATTATGAGGAGATGACTCAAAAGGTTATTTCACTGCTCGTATAGGAGGAGATTATGGAAGATCATTGTATTATTCTTTTTCGCTTAGAAGGGGTACTGCAAAGTTGGGGGGAACATTCTCGTTTTGATTACAGGGACAGTGCACCAATGCCTTCCAAGTCTGGAATTGTGGGTATGATTGGCTGTGCAATGGGGTTGAAACGTGGTTCGGAGCATTTGTTTGAAATATCGGAAAGAATTCGGATGGCAGTCCGCTGTGACCGGCCGGGGAAGACACATATTGATTATCATACGGTGACAGCGGATAGGGCGATTTTAAATGCGAAAGGGGAGGCAAAGAAGGACAGCGTTGGGAAGGTTTGTAAAACTATTGCCTCGTACCGGACATATTTACAGGATGCTTTTTATCTGGCAGCGATTGAAACAGACAGGGAACTGGCAAAAGAGATTGACCAAGCATTCCAAAATCCTTGTTGGCCGATATATCTTGGGAGAAAGAGCTGTGTTCCGAGTAGTCCAGTTTATATAGGAATTCGGGAATATGCTTCTCTTGAAGAAGCTATGAATCGATATCCTCTTGCAAAAGGGCGCACAGAACGGGAGCAAAAACATATGGAAAGCAGCAAGATAAAAGAAAGGATTTATTATGAAATTGAAAGTGTGGATGGAAGAGGATATGAAAGGACGGATGAATTGATGGATGCATCGGAACGAAGTTTTGTTTCGCGGCATGTTATATTGGTTCGTAAGGAAGTGGTCAATTGATTTGAGAAGGGGAATAGGAATGTTTTTAAGCAAGTTTGTCATTGATTATCACAATCCGTCCGCCAGACAGGCGTTAAGAAATGTACAAGATTTTCACCGAAATTTGATGGCTCGCTTTCAGAGTTCCAGGCAGGAGGCAGGAGTACTGTATCGGTTGGATTTGTCAAAAAGAGAACCTGTAGTGTATGTTTTGTCAAGATATGCCCCGCAGGACACCGGACGGAGAGATATGAGATTGGTCGGCATCCGTCAGATGGATACGACGATATCTTCATTTAAAACGGGAAAGCAGTATTCATTTGATATTTGTACTATTCCGTGTAAAAAAGTAGTACGTGAAGGAAAGAAGAACAGTGCACGTATTCCGTTTGGTTTAGAAACAGAGAGGATTGAATGGCTGCAGCAGAAAGCCGTTGCCGCAGGCTTTCAGATTTTATCGGTACAGGAGATAGGGCAGACGGAAACGTATGGAAAAAAGAAAGAAGAGAGGAATGGGATATTTTTAAGAGGATATCATTATCAGGGGCAGCTCATAGTGGAAGACGAAGAAAAATTTCAGCGGGCATATTGTGATGGAATCGGACCAGATAAAGCGTATGGATATGGGATGCTTTTACTGCTCTGAGGAGCGATTTTAAGTATATATTCCGGGGAAATAAGTAAAAGCCGCCAGAATGAGTGCAGTTGAGGGGGGATTAAGGCATTTGAAAAAGGATTTAAAGGAATTGCCAAAGTTGCGTGATAGTATCAGCTATTTATATATGGAGCATGCGAGGATCGATCAGGATGCGGCGGCAATTATGTTTGAAGTCAGTGATGGGAGGATTCCGGTACCCGTGGCATCTTTGACATGCCTTATGTTGGGACCGGGAACTACAATTACACATGCAGCAGTGAAAACGATTACGGAAAATGGTTGTTTGATTGTTTGGTGTGGAGAGAATGCGTCTCGTTTTTATGCAAGTGGCATGGGAGAGACGCGCAGTGCGAAAAATGTTCTTTTGCAGGCCGAATTGTGCATGAACCAGGAAAAGCATTTGTCGGTGGTTCGAAAAATGTATGAGATTCGTTTCCCGAAAATGTCAACCAAAGGATTTACGTTGGAACAAATCAGAGGGATGGAAGGAATACGTGTACGACAGGCATATCAAACTTTTTCTAAGCAGTATGGTATAAAATGGGGAAAGAGAGACTATAAGCAAAAAGAATGGGATAATACAGATGCGATTAACCGGGCATTATCGGAGGCGAATGCAATTTTATATAGTCTGTGTCAGGCGGCGATTATTTCGTTGGGTTATTCTACTGCATTGGGATTTATACATACGGGGAAAGCCTTGTCTTTTGTATATGATATTGCGGATTTATATAAAGTCGAAACGACTATCCCGGCGGCCTTTGAAGCAACAGCGAAAGGAACAGAGGATTTATCAAAAAATGTACGAATGAACTGTCGAAAATACTTTGCTTCTGCGAGAATTCTGAAAAGGATTGCAAAGGATATTGAAGCTATATTTTCGGTGGACGCTTCGGAAGAGGATGATTCAAAAAATATTGGTGATATATGGAATGAGGATGGTACTACGATAAGTGGCGGAATCAATTACGGAAGAGGAGTTGAATGATTATGGTTACATTTGTTGTGGAATCTGCTTCAGACAGCTTGTGTGGAGAACTGACGCGTTGGCTTTTGGAACCAAAACATGGTGTTTTTGTTGGAAATGTAAATGCAATGGTAAGAGAAAAACTTTGGGATAAGATACAAAATGCTAAAACGAGTGCTATTATGATTTTTAGTTCGGATTCGGAACAAGGATATTCGTTGAAAATGACAGGAGAGCCGAAACGGTGTGTTGTAGACATAGAAGGGGTTGAATTAATTAAAATTCAGTAAATTCAACAAATTTTTTAGTGTATGCCCCACAGGAGTGGGGATGAACCGTCCGGGGATGCCGTGGTATGATGTGGGCATCCGTATGCCCCACAGGAGTGGGGATGAACCGGGAATTATCAAGCCGTATGAACCATACCGAAAACGTATGCCCCACAGGAGTGGGGATGAACCGAACAAACAGGAGGTCTTTTATGGATGATAATATGTATGCCCCACAGGAGTGGGGATGAACCGATGATGAATAATCCAATCGTGCAAAACGTGATGAGTATGCCCCACAGGAGTGGGGATGAACCGCAAGAAAGCATACCGAAAACAGAGGGTGTTAGGGTATGCCCCACAGGAGTGGGGATGAACCGCGTAAAAGATTCGCTTTTAATATTTCCGACCTTGTATGCCCCACAGGAGTGGGGATGAACCGAGTAATGACAAGTTGCTGCTCGCTTTCGTCAAAAGTATGCCCCACAGGAGTGGGGATGAACCGGAGAAGAATATGAAACTGGAAATCGGGGGAAATGTATGCCCCACAGGAGTGGGGATGAACCGGCAGCGACAGCCGCAGGAAACAGGGTATGGTTTGTATGCCCCACAGGAGTGGGGATGAACCGGAAGTGGACTGGGATGAATTCGGCAGGCTGCTTACGTATGCCCCACAGGAGTGGGGATGAACCGTACACAAACCAAACAAAACACAGGATGGTTCTGTATGCCCCACAGGAGTGGGGATGAACCGTAACATATTCGCAGAGATAACTTGCTTGTCGGAGTATGCCCCACAGGAGTGGGGATGAACCGGAGTGAACTGGACAAAACAGAGAAAAAACTGGAGTATGCCCCACAGGAGTGGGGATGAACCGATGAATGGGTATGCAGCAGGCGGGTTCCCGGAGTATGCCCCACAGGAGTGGGGATGAACCGGTGAAGGCGGTTAAGGAGGCGAAGGCAGAGTGGGTATGCCCCACAGGAGTGGGGATGAACTGAAAATGCAAATGAACAGACCATTAACAAGAGAATAAAATAGTTGCAAAATCCCTTGGATACACCTAATGAAATTAATAGAAGACATTTAGTTGCTTTGTAAGAGGTCATAACTTTTAAGCTTACCATGGCATTTTCGTAGCATACTTGATTTTATACCATAAAAATGCTATGATGAATCGAAGAAAACTTCAGTCCAACAACACGCCGCGCAAAAACGGCAGAAGGGAGTCTATCATGGGGAAATTACCACCAATCGAAAAATTTTATGAGGCATATTCTGCCCTGGCGGATAACCGCGTAAAGATGGAGGACGGCATGGCGGTCGTGACCTCCTCGGACGGCACAAAAAACTACAAGGTAGAATGGAAGGACAATACATATTCTTCGACGGACAATGCAACACTCTGGCAGGGATACGCGGGTTATCCGGTCATCAGTGTCCTGATTCTGCAAAAGAAGCTGACCGTGGGGCAGGATGTCGTTTCCCGTTTTGCGGATGTGAACTGGAACCAGCTGAACAAAAAGCACAAAAGGGATTACAGGGCAGCGTTGTTGGAAGTGTTTGAACAAAAGAAATTTACGCAGGAAGAGATAGGGAGGGCAGAAGAGGAGACGAAGCAGGCGTTTGAACAGCTAAAAGTGCTTGGGATTGAGATTGTAAGGAAGGTCAGGCGTGGGGAGTGAAAGGCAGGAACCGGAGGTGGAAAGCATGGATAAAAATCCGCGTAAACTGGAAAAGAAAAAAATATTGATTGCGGTTCTTGTTGGTCTTTTCATTGTGTTTATGATACCGGTTAAAACGACATTAAAGGATGGGGGAACAAAGGTTTATATGTCAATGTTTTATAAGGTGGTCTGCCGCCATGCGATAAACCCGGAGTACGAACAGGAACTGCAGGAGCAGGGTTATTCCAATAAGGAACGCTATCTGACGGGAACGGATGTGTATATTTTTCCGTTTCATTTCTTTGCGGAGTAGGGGCGGGGTATGAGGATTTTATTGTTGGCGCTCAACGCGAAATATATTCATACGAACCCTGCGCTCTACAGCCTGCGCCAGTATGCGGTGCAGGCGGCGGGGGAAGACGGGCAGTTTTATGCGGAACATATTCTCCTTCGCGAGTACACAATCAACCATGAACCCGGCGCGGTTTTGCGCGGTGTCTATGGGCTGCGCCCACAGGTGCTTTGTATTTCATGCTATCTGTGGAATATCCGCATGGTGCGGGAATTTGTGGCGGATTACAGGAAGGTTGCGCCGGAGGTATATATCTATCTTGGCGGACCGGAGGTCAGCTATGATGCAGGGGAATGCCTGCGCCAAATGCCGGAGATTGACGGGGTCATGGTCGGTGAGGGGGAGGCGACATTCTGGGAGCTGGCGCGGTATTATTTTGGGGAAGCGCCTGGCGCAAAGCGGTTCGCAGAGCCGCAAATGTTTTGGGCGGGTGGGGAAACGGGTGGTGCGGGCGAAGAAACGATCCGTGCGGATGCCCCGCAGGCGGGAAGTTCCCCGGCGGGTTCAGAGTCCCTTTCTGACCCGCGCGCCAAAATCCGCAGTCTGACATACCGCGGCGCGGATGGCAGTATCCATGCCAACCCGCCGCGTGAGGTGCTTGATTTTTCGCAGCTGCCGTTTCCGTATGCGGATATGGGCAGCTTTGCGGACTTTGAGCATAAAATTATTTATTATGAGACAAGCCGCGGCTGTCCGTTTTCCTGTTGCTACTGTCTGTCCTCGGTCGAAAAATCACTGCGCTTTCGGAGCCTTTCACTGGTGGATGCGGAACTGCAGCTTTTTTTAGACCACCGCGTTGCGCAGGTGAAATTTGTTGACCGCACCTTTAACTGCAACAAGGCACATGCCATGCATATCTGGCAATATATCCATGACCATGACAACGGCGTGACAAATTTCCATTTTGAGATTGCGGCGGATTTGTTGGACGATGCACAGGTGGCGCTGCTGGCAAAAATGCGTCCCGGACTGGTACAGCTTGAGATTGGGGTTCAGTCCACGAACCCGCGCACGGTTGAGGCAATCCACCGGCGCATGGATTTGGGCGAGGTCGCAAAGCGCGTCGCGCAGGTGCGGCAGGCACGCAATATCCATCAGCACCTTGATTTAATTGCCGGGCTGCCGTATGAGGATTATGCTTCATTTGTAAGGTCGTTTGACGATGTTTACCGCATGGAGCCGAATCAGCTGCAGCTGGGCTTTTTGAAAGTTTTGAAGGGCTCGGCGATGGCGGAGATGGCGCGGGAGCACGGGGTTGTGTATCAGTCGGAGCCACCGTATGAGGTTCTTTTAACGAAATATCTCCCGTATGCGGATTTGCTGCGCCTAAAGGATATTGAGGAGATGGTTGAGGTTTATTATAACAGCGGGCAATTCCTTCATGCCATACCGTATCTGGAAGCGCATTTTGTGCGTCCGTTTGCGATGTTTGAGGCGCTTGCGGTTTATTATCGGGAGCGGGGGCTGCTAGAATGCAAGCACGGGCGGATGGAACGGTATGAGATTTTGTACCGTTTTGCAGAAGAAGCTGCCGCGGGCGAACCTGCACGCAGCAGCCCCATGGGCGGTGGGATTTCGCAGGACTCTCTCGCCTGCCTGGCGGAATGCCTTTGTTTCGACCTTTACAGCCGCGAGAGACCAAAAGCATTTCCGGGCTTTGCGCACCCACACAGATACGCAAAACAGCAGCCGCGTGAGCTTTTTGCCGCTTTTGGCGTAAATAAAGAACACGCTGGGCAATGCTATGTTGCACATTTTTGTTACGATATGGAAGCGGCGGCCGGAGGGAAAACGCAAAAACGGGAAACCGACTGCCTATTTGACTATACGCAACGCGACCTGCTATCCGGCATGTGTGCCGTGCTCGTCAAAGAAGCGGAGGATTGAATACATCCGGGGAATGGGAGGAAATATGATAACAGACTATCTGGCACTCGACATTGAGACAACGGGCCTGAGCCCGGAAAAAGACCGAATTATCGAAATCGGTGCCATAAAATATAAAAATGGCAGGGTGGCAGGGGAATTTTCCTGCCTTATCCGCACATATCAGCCGCTCCCGGCAAAAATCACCGCGCTGACTGGGATTACAGAGGAAATGTTGGCGGGCGGATGCGATGAAAAGACGGCAATTACAGAGTTTCTCGCGTTTGCCGAGGAAATGCCGGTACTGCTCGGGCACAATATCGGCTTTGATTTCAGCTTTCTCAAGGCGGCGGCTCTGCATTATGGAATGCAATTTGAGCGGGAGGCGCTTGATACCCTGCGCTTTGCCAAAAAACTGCACCCGGAGCTTGAGAGCCGCGCATTGACGGCGCTGTGCACGCATTACGGGATTGTGCAAAAGCACGCGCACCGCGCCGTGGAGGATGCGGTATCCGCGCACAGGCTTTACACCGCACTGGCGGCGGAATTCCCGGATTATGACGGTTTTGTGCCGCAGGGACTTTCATACCAACCCAAAAAGCAGACACCGATGACACCGAAACAGAAAAAATATCTGGGAGACCTTTTGCGGCAGCATGGTATGGAATACACACCGGAGATGGAGCTTTTGAGCAAAAGTGACGCATCAAGGCTCATTGACAGGCTAATTTTTACAAAAGGAAGGTCTGCCATATAAATTTTTCCCATAAAAATCTGCACAAAACACTTGTCAGTTTGAAAGAAACAGTATACAATACAGGTATATTGGATAACCGCGCCGTCATTGGCGCAAGCCGGAGAGGAAAGTCAGAATCGAGTTTTGTATGGTTTCCGGCAATGCCTCCGCTTTCTGGCAAAGAGCGTCAAGTGCATCTGGGTTGCCCTGTTTTGCATAGAGGGAGCCAAGCAGGCGGTAGGTGGAGCCGACATCCGTACCACATTCGACGGCATATTCCAGCACAGGGATTGCCGCGTCAGAAGCGCCCGCCTCGCTTAAATGCAGACCAAGCTCATAGAGTTTGCGCATAAAGGTGGTAAAATTTGCGTCGCATGCGGACAGGAGAGGAAAATTCGGGGCACCGTAGGTGAGTTTTAAATCTGTGTTGGAGATTCCGGACAGGTTGAGGAATTGTTTCCCTTCCAGGCGCTTCAACTGGGCGAGCACGGCGGCGATTTCACCGTCCGTGTCCGGAACACCCGAAATGTCCGGAAGCCAGGAAAGGGTGACGGTCTGGAAGGCAAGCCCGGAGATATCCTGCCTGCGTGTCGTGTTTGCCTCCAATTCGCGCTGCAGGAATTCCTGTACGGTTTCCGTTTTGCTTTTTACATTTTTTTTGATTTTATATTGAAGCAGGATAATCAGGATGATGGTACATCCGAAAATTACTGGCATGGCTGTCACCTCATTTTTTGTATTATTTTTTGTTTTGGAGGAAAATCGTATGATGTTCAGGTCAAAAAAGTCACAAAGAACTGTCGCTGCCGTTGTTGTCGCGGTGCTTGTCATCGCTATGGTGGCAGGTTTGGTTGCGTCTGCTTTTTTATAGGCTTTATTTCCCTGTATAGTTATCTTTAATATACATAAAATAAGTGCGTATGTCAATGCCTGATGTGCATTGGGAAAGGCACGGTATAAGAAGATGAAACGATACAGGACAAGAAAAAGAATATATCAGCGGGGTGCCTGGTACCTCGCGCTGCTGTTGGTAATGATGACATGGTTTACCGCGTGTGCAAAGAAACAAACAACGGATGATGAATATGATAAAAAGGAACAACTAAGGCAGAATATGCAGCGTTGGTTTGATGATTCGCAGGCGGAGCTTGACACGCAGAAAAATATGCCGGAAACGGCGCTGGAAGATACCATTACGCCGACGCAGGAGATTGTCGGTAAGCCTGCGATTGACCGGATGCGCAGCATTTCGGATGAAATGCAGGCGAGGACGCCACAGGACCCGCCGCATATCACGGAGATTCCGGAGAAGGAATTGCTTGTCGTAGAATTTACGACGTACTACAGCACGGCCAATGCTTCGCGCGCCGGCAATATTGCGCGTGCGGCGCAGCTGCTTGACGGGCTGGTCATTGCCCCGGGGGAAGTATTTTCGTGCAGCACGGCAATCGGTCCGATTACGGAAGAAAATGGATACTTCCCGGCGGGAACTTATGTCCAGGGGAAGGTGGAGGACGGGATTGGCGGCGGTGTCTGCCAGATTTCAACAACGCTGTACAATGCGGCGCTTTTGGCGAAGCTTACGATTGTGGAGCGCGCACCGCATTCGATGGCGGTCACGTATGTTGACCCGGCAAGGGATGCCGCGATTGCCGGGAATTATAAAGATTTGAAGCTGCGCAATGACTATGAATATCCGGTTGTGATTGCGGCAAAAACGGAGGATGGCGCACTGACAATTGCCATCCATACCTCGGAGGAAGACATCGGAAACGAGGTGGAGCTGATTAGCAATGTGATTGAAACAATTGAGCCCGGGGAGCCGGTAGTGACAATAGATGAGAGCCTCCCGGAAGATTATTATAAAGTCACACAGAAGGCGCATACTGGTTATGTCGCGGAGCTTTACCGCGTGACGCGCCGGGACGGCGTGGAGATTGCACGCGAGAAGGTGAATACGAGCGAGTATGCAGCAACGCCAGAGTATGTGACAGTAGGTGCCAGGAGCACGGAATGAGGGAGCCTTGCAGAATCCAAAACAGCAAGTATCCCGAACAGACCCCAGTGGAAGTTTTTCGAAGAGAAACGGAGAAAAAATTCCCCTGCCGGAAAAGGGTCTGGCAGGGGTACTTGCGGAACTAAAACAGCAAGTATCCCGAACAGACCCCAGTGGAAGTTTTTCGAAGAGAAACGGAGAAAAAATTCCCCTGCCGGAAAAGGGTCTGGCAGGGGTACTTGCGGAACGAAAACAGCAAGTATCCCGAACAGACCCCAGTGGAAGTTTTTCGAAGAGAAACGGAGAAAAAATTCCACTGCCGGAAAAGGGTCTGGCAGGGGTACTTGCGGAACGAAAAATAGGAGGAACAGGATGAAAGACCGGATGACAGGGAAAATACATTTTTGGAAAGAAAAATATTTCTCGGAGGAAATGCCAATCAAGCAGCAGCTTTTTAATGTCATTGTGCTTGGCGGTATTCTTGCGGGCACTGTCTCCACGCTGCTCGGAATTATCCTGCAGTTCAGTATCTTGTCGGTGATTGAGACGGCCGCCGTTTTTCTGATTCTGCTCTATCTGTTTTACCGGGCAAACAAAAATAAGAAATTTGATACTGCAGCATTGATGATATGTGTAGGGGTCAACCTTATTCTGTTCCCAATGATTTATTTCGCAAACGGTGGAATGCACAGCGGTATGCCGCTTTGGTTTGTACTCGGTGTCGTGTTTGATTTTATGCTTTTGGAGGGCAAACAGTTTTATGTTGCGCTGGTTGCCGGATTTGTGGCGGTGGTTGCATGTACCGTCGTTTCATATTATAACCCGGGGCTTGTCATTTGGATTGAGGGTGAATTGGATTTTTACCTGGATGTTATCCAGAGCTTTCTGATTGTCTCGGTAATCATTGGCGTGCTAATTCGCTTCCAGCTGAATGTTTATAAAAAGAAAAGTGTGGAACTTGAGAAACAGGCGGAACAGCTTGCAGCGCAGGCAAAGCAGCTTGAGGAGCAGACCGTGCAGCTTGAAATCGCGATTGAACAGGCGGAGGCAGCGAACCAGGCGAAGCGGGATTTCCTTGCGAATATGAGCCATGAAATCCGCACGCCGCTCAATGTTGTCCTCGGCATGAACGAGATGATACGCCGGGAGAGCACGGAGCCGGTGGTGCAGAAATACGCCCATAAGATTGAGGCATCGGGAAATATCCTGCTTTCCCTGATCAATGACGTGCTTGATTTCTCAAAAATAGAGGCGGGAAACATGCAGCTTGTCCCGGTGCAGTATCAGCTTTCTTCCGTTATCAGTGATATTGTGCTGTTGGTTACAGAACGTATGCGCGGCAAGGACTTAAAACTGGAATTAAAGGTTGACGAGACACTCCCGTGCGTTCTTTACGGCGACGAAGTGCGCATCAAGCAGATTATGCTGAATCTGCTGAACAATGCAGTAAAATATACCGAGAAGGGCAAGATTGTGTTCACGGTTTCCGGGAAGCAAAACGCGGAAGGGAAATTTTTGTTGTATGTTTCTGTGAAGGATACCGGGATTGGCATCCGTGAGGAGGATATCCATAAGCTGGCGCACGCATTCCAACGGGTGGATGAGCAGCGCAACGCCAATGTGGAGGGAACGGGGCTTGGGCTTAGCATCACCCAGAATTTCCTGATTATGATGGGAAGCGTTCTGGAGGTGGAGAGCGAATACGGCAAGGGTTCAAATTTCTTCTTCTCCGTGGAACAGCCGGTAGTTGATGAGCGTCCGATTGGCAAAATCAACCCATATGAGCTGCATTCCGAGGCTGCGGCCGCGGCGGTGACCTACACCGCGCCGGAGGCGGAGGTTTTGGTGGTTGACGATAACCGCATGAACCTGGATGTCTTCCGCGCCCTGCTAAAAAAGACCCGGGTGCGTGTGATGACGGCATCCAGCGGCAAGGAGTGTTTAAGGTTGGTGAAGCGCCAGGAATTTGATATCATATTCCTTGACCATATGATGCCGGAAATGGACGGCGTTGAGACATTAAAGCAGTTAAAAGAAATGGAGGATAATCTTTCAAAGAATGCGCCAGTCATTGCGCTGACAGCCAATGCGGTTGTGGGGGCGAAGGAGGAATACATAGCGGAGGGCTTTGCGGATTACCTGTCAAAACCAGTCCAGGGGAGCACTTTGGAGAAGATGGTGCGCACTTATCTTCCGGAGCGGCTGGTGCATGAAAACAGAAATAAGAATGAAAATAACGGCACTCCAAAGGCTGTAGACCCGCAGGACGCAGAGAATGAAACCGATGGCACAGAGCAGGCTTTGGGCGTTACCGTGGATACCAATGCAACCTTGCAGGAGGATTCCTGTGAGGACATCACACAGGAGAAATTCCCGGGAGAGAAGCTTTTATGTGCACATCATATCCACGCGGCGCGTGCTCTTCCATATTTTGGAGATGACGTGGAAATGTATCTCGAAATTCTGGAGGAGTTTGGCGCGGCTATGCCGGAGCGCGTCGTAAAGCTTGAGGCGGCAGCGTGGGATTGTGAATCCTATGCGATTTTGGTGCACGCATTAAAATCCAACGCGAAAAATGTCGGGGCGGAGACGCTTAGCGTGATGGCGTATGAGCATGAGAAGGCAGCAAAGAGCGGAATGCGCGAGTATGTCTTGCAGGGCTTTGCGCAGCTGAAGGAAGAGATGGAGACGGTAAACCGGGGGATACGGAGGTTTTTCAAGGAATATCGGAAAAGTTGAAAAAAATGAAAAAGATGAAAGAAATGTTGGAAGCGGGCTTAGGATAAAAGCCCGCTTCGTTTAAAGTTTCACAATTTTTCAACCGGCACCCATATTTCAACAATGGAATCCGCTTCATTTCCGTTAAAACGTTCATCATAGTATTCGACGCAATAATGCGCATTCCCGTTCAGGAGCCGTTCCGAGTAGCCTTTGGTATTTGTCTTTAGCCACTCGTCCATCGCATTGTTTTCGCTCTCGTAGCCATTGGATACATAGACATCAAAAGAAGCATATTTTGAAGCGGGCAATTCGAAGACGGAATACGCGGAATCGATACCTTCTTTCCCTGAAACCGCATAACCCACGTAAACAGTACATTGATTGCCCTCGCATACCCGGATTTCGTATCCGCTTGCAGACAGGGCATTGCGGAGCGGCTTTTCGTTACACAATGTACCAAACGCCTTCCACACATCCCCCGTTTTGCTGTCGTCGCCGTGTGCTCCGGCAATAATTAGCGCATCGCGCTTTATGATGTTCGGATTCAAATAAATTCCCCCTTTCAATCGGTTGGTAAACTTTATAATTAGCTCATCCGCGCTTGCGATGACGGGTTGACATCCCCGGGCTCTGTACTCTTTTGGGGTCATTCCCTGTATCGCCCGGAAAACTCTTGAAAAGGATTGCGGAGAATGAAAACCGCAGTCCAAAGCAATATCTAAAATGTTTTTTTCCGTATTGCAAAGTTGTTCGCAAGCATAAAAAATCCTTCTGTCCCGGATGTAAGCTGCCAGTGATTTCCCGACAACCGCGGAAAATGTCCGGTGGAAATAAAATGGAGAAAGAAAGAATTTCCCGGATAGCATTTCAAGGGTAATGGCTTCGTTAAGATGCTCGTCAATGTATTTTAAAGCTTCTTTTATTTGGGAAAAGTTTGTCAAGTTTTCACTCCTCTTGTTTGTTTTTGGTTTTGTAGCGGCTACAATGGTAGTATAACAAAAGGAGCGTTGGTTTGTCTTAACAATTTTTGCGGATATTTTTGGGGGCGTGAAAGGAAAGAGGGTGTTTTAAGTGGAACGGTTGACGTGGTGTTTTCGAATGCGCGATTTAAAAGTATGCAGGCAAAGATGATGCACGGGTTCCGTAAGGCGTACCGGGTGATAAAAAATGGCGGGTGTACGGTTTCATGTGCCTGTTATAGTAAGTGGTAATTGGTATGTTGACATTATAACCTGCGAATTATATAATAATATATATATTAAAAACGCTCCCTTTTCGGAATTGTGTACCCACTGAAAACGAACCTATAAATATACATTGAAAATAGTTATATAAAATATCTTATAATTAGATAGTTAAATTAATAGTATTTGCCAGAGGTGTGGAACGATGAATATGAAAGCCTATATGGTAAAAAATATTATAGGGGGTAGATTTGCTGAATTTTAATATACATGAAAACCGCTAAAGGAGGCAACAACGTAATGCTAAATGAAATTTCTTTTGAAGCGGGTTCTTTGGAAACAATGATTGAAAGACTTTTTAAGACAATGAACTCCATAGATAAACAGTGGTCAGAAAAAGTTGAGCCGGCATCGCAAAAACAAATCCATACCTTGGAGGAAATAGCCGATTTGAAACAACATGGAAAAAGTATTCCATATGCGTATCTACTGTTTTTAGAAGAGGTGGCCAAAATGACAATGGATTGTTGGGGCAGGAATGGGATGGGCATACAGAAGTCAATATTAACAGTATATTAAGGGATTATCTCCGTTACATAGATGAATTTGATATTGATATGAATGAATATATGCTGTTTTCTACCCGTTGGTCAGAAAGCGTGTTGTTTTAGAAACTGACAGAGAGAGAAAATCCGCCGGTTTATAAATTTGACGGACAATTGCTCTCGGATTCGTTTGAAAACTACTTATTTCAAATGGCATTCAGATGGAATTGCTCGGAGATGAAGATGAGCTGTCCGTGCCCTATGGAAAATGAAGAGAACTTGCCGATATGATATTAGCCGGAGGAATAAAATGTGAACAGCGGGTTTCCACAAAAACAGAATACCAGTGAAAAACTGAAAGCCAAACAATACGCAGCTGCGGCGCTAACCTGTATTTTGACTGCTATTATCATGACCGTTATCCGTCGGATATGGGGAAGTGTTATGCTAGGGAGCAGTGGAAATGAAATACTTTTGGGCATGGTCATTTTCTATGTGCGTAATCCTGTGTTGCTCTTTGGAGCCATAGATTTTGTTTCCGCAATCTATCATTTTATACTTTGGAACCGAAACGGGCGGTGCTGCATGGACGATGACAATGACAGCCTGTTTTCTGACTGGAAAAGCGGGGAACGTTCCCCGGTTAAGGTTTCGCTGGCATTGATGGCTGGTATCATGGTGCTGGCGTTAGTAATTGTTATGCAAGGATAAGGAATGGGGGATGGTGATAAGTATGAGAAAGTGCACGGTGAGATGCTTATACAAAAGACGAAGAATGTGTATATTTCTGTCAGGTAACCGTGAAAAATAAATCACAATCGGAGTATGGAGGCGACGGGCATGGCAAAGATTCCGCTTAATCCAGGCGAATCACTGATTGGGCAAGGGCTTGTATCTTACAGGGATTTAGAAAAACATACCTTCCAATGTTGGAAGACCACAATCTATGTGACCAATCAAAGAGTCTTTTTAGATACTTATACAGGCATTGAACTGAAACTATCAAAAATCAGAGGCTTTACATTTGGCAAAATACTTCTCTTTTTTCCGTCAGTAACAATATATGGACAGGCAGAAAAAACAATAATTGGTGAACATGGTTTGGCAGAGGACGCATATACATTTACCGGCTTCCCCATAAAAAAGCTGAAAGGCTGGTTACAGCAGGTCGGTATCCAGGAACTGTAACAGTAGTTCCTGTTATTTGTATGGTATAAGCAACCAAAAGGGCATTTGTCAAGGGGGGATTTCACCCCAAAAATGAAATCCCCCTTTTATTCAAGGATGAACACTGAAAAAGGGTTAAGGATGCAGATACAGGGCGTGGGTAAACCAGTTAAAAATCTGGTTCTGCAGGGTGGGGGAAACATCCCACTGCTCAGCGAAGTCGGGAAGCTCCCGGATTTCCTCCCGCCAGCGAGCCAAAATGGGTGGCACATTCTCATTCATGTCTCTTTTCTGCCGCCGGGCGGTTTGCCTCTGCCATGCCTTCAGCTCCTCAAATTCCTCCGGGGCTTGGAGTTCTAACCGTTGAAGCTGGGGAAGAATGTGCTGCGCCAACAGCTCCCACTGCCGGAGATGGCGCTCGTCAGAGGGACGGATGGGGCACTCCAGAGCGGGAAGGGCGTACCGTTCCAATTTATCCCGCAACACCTCCAAAGCCTCATCCACCTGAGCCAGAGGTCCCGTCTGATAGCAGATAACCGCGTCATGGCCAGGGGCAGCCAATTGGCTGGGCGGCTCGTTGGGGTCAGGCTGCTGCTGTACCGGCCAGGCCAGAACTCGCCAAGGCGTGTTGAGGATGCCGTTCCACTCATACCAGTCTGGAACATATCCGCTGCCGATCCAGAACCAGTTAATGGACATCATGCCCTTGTCACCCTGGAAATACTGGTTGATGGGCAGATAGTCGTACCAGTACCCCGGCTGTTCCCGGACAAAACCGTAAATCCCGCCCGCCTTGCTGACAAAGTGAAACCCGGGGGAATAGGTTTCTACCATTTGGATGAGCTTTCGTTTGATTGGAACACTGCGCGCTGCCATAAAAATATCTCCTTTCACCGTGAATAGTTTTGTGAATTAAACATCGATTTAAATATTTTTTATTTTGTTCAATCCTTTGTTATACATATCGTCCGATTTCATTACTTGTCCCCCTAAAATTTGTTCAATAGGGTAATACGCATCATTCAAATCTGCTTTTAATATTGGGATATCTTTGCTTGGATGATTATAGTATTCCAGGACTTTTATTCCGAACCCTCTGCCAATTTCCTCACTGCTATCCTCAAGCAAATATACAAAATCCTTATCTCTGTCCGTGATAGCAGCATCTCCAAAATCAATGATGCCAACCGCTTTGCTATTTTGAATTATGATATGGTTACAGCTTAAATCATTATGACACAGCGCCTTAACATATTGGGAGATTCGTTCATCATTAAGAATTCTTTTATATAAATCATCCACATATTCCTTTGATTTATCAGATATTATATCATAAATTGTTTCCCTTAAAGTCTCATAATCACTTCTATAATCATCAATTACGTGTAATTCCAATCCGGCTATATTAGGTAAGGGGAGCGTGTGCATTTCTCTTAGAAACGACGCAATGTCTTGTGCTAACATGTCTTTTTCATCATCACGCAAACTTTTGTAAATGCTGAGCGTCAGCTTATTACCTTTGATTTCTTTATAACCACAAACACTATATTCTTCGCTATAATACTCAATATCGGGTATTTGTAATGTGATTTTACCTTTTAGATAGTCTAATACCTGTATCTCCTTTTTTAAGTTAATTCTTGCTGCATCGTGTTTTGACTGCTTAAATATGTATTCATTATTTACAAGATAGGCAATACTATCAAGACCCTGCCCTAAAATGATAATATTATGAACGATTAAGTTAAATTCATTTTCAATAATTTCTTTAATTCCCATAATATATCTCCTTGTAATGCCTTTACAAACTCTGATTTGCCGAATTAAACATCTAAAGTATAGCACAAAACCGACTGGAATTCAATCCCATTTTTGACTTTCCCCATTTTTTAACTTCCTCATTTGCTGTGAAATAATAGCCGTCGCCCGTATCTATATCAAATAAGGGATTGCTTTCAGGAGGAATTACTTCCCCTGATACGCTCCACGAGGGCTTCCTTTGAAAAGCTTTTCATGGATACAAGGGTAATAACAAGCGGCACGGCAGCCAGCACACCCGCATAAGCAATGGAAAGAGCTGCCGGGAATCGAAACGCCATATAAAACGCCCCGGTATTATAAAGCATATTGCTGAGTACATAGCCGCACAGCGTGCCGATGGTCATTGTTACGCCGACCGTGGCAAGCACCAGCAGCAGGCTTTCGCCAAGAAGCATTTTGCGTATTTGCTCTTTATCCATTCCGATAGTTTCTAAATTTGCAAGCTCCTGCTTACGGGTAACAATGTTCGTAATCAGCGTATTCATCATACTTAAAATACTGAACGTCATAATAAAGATGGCAAGTCCGCTGATGGCGCCAAACATCTGGTTTGCCGCCTGCCCATAAGTTATTCTTCGTTCGGCAAGAGTTTCAAGGCTCAGCTCATTCTTATCGCCCACAATCTCTGTGAGAGTTTCTCCGACGGCTTCTTCTTTGCCTGCTTTGGTTGATACAAGCAGATGGGCATTCAGGCTGTCATAGGAAAGCCAATTTAAGATTGGCTGTTCGGGCATTAAAAACCATCCCTCAAGTCCTTTATGGTCAAGAACATACCGGTCATTCAAAATACCAAGTATCGTAACTTTTTTTCTGCCATTTTCCTGCCATCGTAATAATGAAGCGTGATGCTCTCACCGGTGGTAAATTCACAGCCATAAATCTCGAAAGCAGTGCCGTTGCCTGCCGCAAGAATATAATCGCCGCTTCCGCTTTCCAGATATTTGCCAATTTCCATGGTTTCTTCCTCTGTAAGAGGATAAATCATATCATCGTTGCCATATTCGTCATTTACCGGATAGTCAAACCGCGCACCGAAGCTTTTAATTTCCGTTACCTTTTCCACGCCGTCCAAAGCGGCGATTTCCCGTACCATTTCGTTACCCATCGGCTTAATTGCCTGTATACCGCCCATACCGTTTTCGTTCCGTTGGATGGCAGACGGTGAATACCCAATATGAAATTCTGCGTCTGTAAAATAACCTTGCCTTGCATAATTCGCCTGGTCGAAAGAAGACATATAGGTTGCTGCCGTCATAAAGAGGATGCCGCCCAAGGCTAAAAGAGAGCAATGTGATAACTGCTTTTTTTTTTCTGTTCCTGGAAAAGTTCATTACACCTAAGCCCATGGGGGTCAGGCTGCGGCAGGGCTTTTTGTTTGCGGCTTTTTTCATGCGTTCCTGCGGCACATAGCGGAGTGCTTCCATCGGAGAAACAGCCGCCGCAAGACGGGCGGGCTTGTGTACGGAAAGCATTGTGATGATATAGACGACGATTAACACAAGGGCAATTATCAACAGGCTATTCAGGAGGTTAAAATCCTCCGGTATCATGAGATATCCTGCAATACAACCAATCGCAATACCCACAGGAGCAGAGCGGAGATATAAGATGCCGCCCTCACGGGAAACAAATTTTTTTATCTGCTTCCATCCACACCGCAAAATCTAATACATCGCGCTTATGGGATTGGAATTAAGATTTTTAATGCAAACCTGCCGTTTTCACAGTTGGTTGTTAATTGACCCCCGTATTTTCCGGCCGCCTTTTTCATATTGGAAATGCCGAAGCCGTGGAGAAAATCATCTTGCCTGGCAGCAGGACTTTTGGTATTTTTGCATTCCCGCAGACAGTTATTTTCAATCAGCACAAAAAAGAAATTATGCACCCGCCTTGCTTTCACGAGGATTGACCGCTGTTCGTCGGGGAGTTTTTCGCTTGCCTCAATTGCGTTGTCAAGTCCGTTTCCGAAAATGGTGCTGATGTCCAGCGGCTCGATAAATTCCATACCGCCCAGGTCGGCAGTAACGGATAAGACAATTCTCTTTTCCCTGTAAAAGTTCTGATTTCTCCTTTAGAATAATGTCGAGAACATCACTGCCCGTATGCACATAATCCTCATACATCGCGACCTGTGACTGCAGCTTCTGAATCATTGCCGCTGTTTCGGGAAGCTTAAGTTTTCCCTCCAGCACAAGTAGATGGTTTTTTATATCATGATAAATGGAGCGCACCTTTTCCTCGTCCCGGAGTTTTTCCTGGTAGTAATTAAATTGCCGGTTAAGCTGTGCAATCTGCATTTTGTCTTTTTGCTCCTGCTCACGGAGAAAGGAAACATTTTTGGTATAAAAAACTGCATAATAAAGTACACGCCAAGTACGGATGTAGCCAAATCCAAAATAAGGGTATCTTCCTGCTGTAAGTTCAAATAACCGTATACACTGGCAAATGAAACAGAAAACGCCAACAGGAAACCGACAGTCAAAAGCAAAGCATCCTTTCGCTGCAGACAATAGCGGAAATTGCGAAGCAGGTAATATGCGGCTGCAAGACATATGCAGCGAAACAAAATAGAAAGAACATACAGTTCCCATTTTAGGATAATTATATTCCCGATGGTATTTGTAATATCGCCATTGTATATAAAGCTCATCAGTGCTGTAGCCGCAGATTCAGGGAGTATACTCATTATAACAAAAAACATTTCCGTAATAATCAGGCTCTCATGGAATGAAATCTGATAGCACAGCTTGATTAAGGCAATGGTTACAGATAGCACCGCAAACATTTTCAAAGCCCTCAAATCCGTAAAAATTGTCAAACAAATCACGAACGCCACAGAAACGCCAGTCAAAATGATTCTGCTTATATTTTTGGGAAACCGGGGGCACTTTACAAAAACATTCCGTGATAACAAGCACTACAAATGCCTCTGATATTGTGGATAGGATATCCAAAAAATAATATAACCACATTACAGCATATCCCCCCCCCAATAGTTTGTCAGCTTCATCATAAAGTCCTTGCGTTTCGGCTGGCTGATAGGAATACGCCTTCCTGTAGTCATAACAAGTTCCAAGCCCTCCACGCTATTTACATAGGACATATTGACTATAAAACTCTGGTGTGGGCGGGAAACTGAGGCTGCTGCAAAAGCAGGGCAGATGCCTCTTTCATATTTTTATAAATAACCTGTTCCTGCCCCTCAAAGTGCAGCATAACATTTCGCTTTTCGGTTTCACCGTAGCAAAGATTTTTAATCAGCACCTTATATTTCCCGCTGTCGTTCTTAAAAATCAAATCATTGTATTCATAACCTTTCCAGACATACTGCTTCAAGGAGGTGAGAAAAATCAGCCCAACCGTACTATCTATTTTGCGGATTTTCTCCGCTATTAATCAAAAAGAAGCCTAATCGTAAGCCCTTTCCAAAGGAAAATGCTTTATATTCCAAATGCGGTCAGCGCTGTGATTTGTGTGTTCATTATATTCATACAAGTGAGGAACTGCGAACGACGATGGAAGGACCATTAAGTAAAATGTGGGGGCAAACAGATTGGAGTATGCGTTGCGGGGGCTGCCACAGTGACAACTGCTACTGTAAAGATGATTTGTGTAATGCGAAAGTGTGTGCGCCGAAGAGGGGATTCGCAGAGTGCAGAGAGTGTGGGGAGTTTCCATGTATAAAGGCAACCTCTGCGGATAGTCGCTCTATGATACATACGGAAGTTCATTATGCGGATGAGATAACTTGGGGAATTCTTCCGTATGTTCCTATGCAATATGAAGAACAATTTTATGGTGGTGAGCGTGGGGAGGAAGTAGTGTAATTAAAAAAATCATATTTGAAGGGAGAAATAATATGGGCAATATAGTCCCATTTTGGGAGAAAGCATATCAGGAATGTGATGCTGTTGCATTTCCCGCAGAGCAGATACAACCGCAGATGCCAGTGCAAGAACCTGTCCGCCAATCACTCGAAAAAGAAACACAGAGCAAGCCGAAGAGACTGGATAAAATCTGTATTCGCAACTGTGGGTTGCCAAAAAGAACTTTAATGTTGGTGGTAAACGGTATTGTTATTTTGTATAATACAATCAGTAAAAGGAGGCGTGACAGTGAAATTATCAGAAAAGATTATAGAACTAAGAAAAGCAAATAGAATGACGCAAGAAGAACTTGCAACAATATGTAACGTCAGCAGGCAATCGATATCGAAATGGGAAGCTGACATTGCATTACCGGAGACAGAAAAACTATTGATACTGGGAGATACTTTTCGGGTATCTATGGATATTTTGTTAAAAGATGAATTGATGTTAAATGCAGCAAAAGATGTTCATAGTTGTGGCAGCAATGCAATCCATGAAAGGAAACCGGAATTATATGAAGGAATACTAATCAAAGAAAGCATAGCGGATGACAGTATCATTGATTGCCTTAATATTCATAAAATTGAATTGTGGAATACCGGCGGGAAACCAAAATATTGGACTGCATTATTTTTTACAAGTGACAGAAAAGATTTTCCGGAACAAATTTCAAAAGTCATGCTGTCAGGTCCTGATAAAAATGAAAATTGGTTTGTTGATTTTAAGGCAGGTAATGAAAAATACATTGTGTTTAGAGACAGGATTTTAAAATATCAGATTGGAAATCAGACTGAAAAAGAATATGTATGCAATGAGTGTAAGAAATTAGGTATTTCTAATGAGCAGATGAACTGGCCAGAATAGGAAGAAGTATGAGGGTATTATTAACATCAGCGGGTTTGGAAACGGAGGAAATTAAAGAGTGCTTTGTGGATATGGCAGGTAAAAATATTGATGTATTTGATTTACATACCGGAATGGAGTTTGAGAAACTGAAACAATATGATGTGATATATTTGTGCGGCGGAAATGCAGATTATTTGCTTGAAAGAATCAATGCTACAAGGTTTCATAAGTCTTTAATGGAGTATGTCAATGACAATGGACTGGTCATAGGGGTAAGTGCCGGAAGCCTCATTTTTTCCAATAATTTAGATAATAATTTGGGGTTCATTGATACAAAATTAGATGTTCATTGTATAGCGGGGGAAAGAAGGGGCAAATTGGCATATCCATTAAAAAATAATATAAAACTTACAAATACATGTGCGCTTGTAATACGGGATTTCCCGGATGGTGTGGAAATAATTGGAGAATAGAAAGAGGACAAAAGGAATATTATTCCAATGAATCCTCTGCATCCACCCACATCTGCATATTTCCATCAAGGTAGAGGCGAACATATTCATATCTTATCAGCCCATCCTTTGCTAATTTAATTTTCGGAGAAATCTAAGAAAGTATTTCTATCAGCTACTTCCTGCCGCCCAAAGTCAAGTCACAACAGATAAGCCTATTTGAATAGTTTAAAATAACCAACTGTGGGATTTGGAGATTTAAAAAATGGGGGAAACTTAAATGATTGGTGTATTGACTTTGAAATTAACAGATTGTATAATTATATACAAACTGAAAGCCTGGTTTTTTAGGAAAACAAAAACAAAAACAAAAATAAAAAGGAGAGTTTGCTACATGAAAAAATTATCGGAAAGAGAATTTGAAATTATGGAAGTTTTATGGAAAAAAGGGAGCGCCATGACTTCTGGTGAGATTTTGGAGGGCTGCAATGGAAGCATTGATTGGAAGCTTTCTAGTTTGATGACGGTATTGGCGCGCATGGCGGAAAAGGGGTATGTAGATTGCGACCGGAGTACAAGGACGAATTATTATACGGCCACTGTGACGGAGGACGAATATAAGATCTTGGAAAGTGAAAACCTTTTGCACAAATTATTTGATAAATCTGCGACGAAGTTTATTGCGGGTCTTTGTGAGAATAAGAAAATTTCCAGGGAAGAAATTAAGAGGTTGAGAAAATATCTTGATTCGATGGAGAAAGAAGAGGAATGACGGATGGGGATATTTGGAAGGGTTCTGCATACTTCGGTCACAGGCGGAGTCGGTATCCTGGCATTCTATCTGTTTTGGAAGCTTTTCGAAAAAAATGCTTTGCGAAGACCAGGAAAGCTGGCTGGATATTGATTGCCCTTTATTTTGTCCTGCCGTTTTCCCTGCCAAAATTTCAAAATGCCCATACATTTGCAATACCAGAGGTTGCCTTACGCGGACACTTCGGAGTTGGTACGGGGGATGCAGCGCTTTTTTGCTGGGCGTTTGGGGTCGTTTTTTTAAGTACATACAACCTGGCCGGATATTGGGTCACGTACCGTAAAAGTCTGCATTGGAGCGTAGAATGTAAGGATGAAATTATCCTGAAACGAATGGCGGAGCTTGCAGAAGAAATTCCGTTAAGAAAATTGCCGTCCTTGCGGATGATGACAGACAATGTTAATGGGCATCCTGCGAAGAAGCCTCCCCTGGATGGACCATTTACGATAGGCTTGGCAAAAAAGATCATTTATCTGCCGAAGGGCATTGCAGAAAGTAGAAAACTGGAATACATCTTAAAGCATGAAATGACACATTGCAGGGAAAATGATAATTTCTGGAAACTGTTTTTCTTGGCGGTTCATGTAGTTCATTGGTTTAACCCATTGGTCTGGCTGATGAGAAAATCTGCAGATTGGGATATGGAACTGGTATGTGATGAAAATGTGACAAAGAATGCTTCGCGGGCAGAAAGGAAAGAATATAGCAATGTGCTGCTTGACTGTCTGGAAGGGCATGCCGGGGAAAAGCGTAAAAACGCGTTTTCGGCGGATTATGCCGCAGAAATGCGCTTTATAAAGCGGCGGTTTGACCATATTTTTGATTGCAGTGCCAAACGGAGCAGGCGGTGGTTGGTTGGGATTTTGGTTGTGGTTTTATTTTTGGCAGACAGTTTGACAAAGGTAGAAACGAAAGAAAATATGCGGGGTTCGGATGTACCGATGGAGGAATTTTGGGATGTTGTAGAGGAGGAGGAAAATATCTGGCGGTTTGCAACAGGCTTGAAAATCCTGTTTCCAAAAGAGTGGAATGGTAAAATCGTGACGGAAACGGACGCTTGGCCAAATCCTGTTCCAACGAGCGACATTTTGGTAGTCTGCGAGAAAACAAATGCAGAGGCAGGATGGGGCGGGGATTTGTTTTATTTGAGCTTCCGTCTGTACCAGGGGTGGGATATGGTAATCATGGATGGAACTTTATTGGGCGTATATGAGCAGAATGGCAAAAAATACATTCTGGAGCTCTCGATGCCAGCAAGTCTTTCATATGCAAATGGGGATGAGGAACGCAAGGCCGCGTATGAGGAACTGAGTACGCAGGTGGGCGCTGTCCGAATTAACACGGACGGGATGCAGGGGTTTGCACAATGTGGGATTGATGATTTGGAGTGGGTACACGACGATAGTTGGTTGGAACTGCGTTAGGCAGAACAGAATGTAAGGAGGATTATAATGTTTTCAAAAATTTGGAAGAATTTAAAAGGAAAAAGCAGGGAATTTGCAGCGGCGTTAGTTTTGGGGATGGTTTTATGCTCATGTTCCTCTGGTGCAGGGAAGTCTGTGGTTTTGGAGGATGTGCCGTCGGGAAAGGGGCAGGAGCGATCTGGCAGAGAGGAGGCTATTGCACCGACGGAGGGAGCGGAAATGCGCGAGGATACCGAAGGACTGGAAGGAAATTCGGGGGTGGTGGATGAGGAACAAAATGAACCAGAGGAATCAGGGGAGATATCAACACAAGAATCAGGGATGCAAGGAGATTTTGGGGTATCCGACGATGTGACGGGGCGGATGAAAAAAGGCCAGGAGCAGCAAAAAGAAGAACCGGAAACAGAACAAGGGCAATCCATGGGGGAACAGCCGGATGAACAGGTTCCAACCTGGCAAAGTGCATATTTGGAGGTGATATATCATTTGTGGGATTATCTTGCCCCGAGGTATGACCCTCTTAGCCATGAAGACCTTAGAGCGGATAAGAATCCTGCGGATATTTGCTTTTTCTATTTTGGACTTCACGATTTTGACGGTGATGGTATATTGGAATTGATTACTGGTGATAGCAAAGGATTGGCAGTGTTTACATATAGTAATGGCTGCGCAAAAAAAAATAGCAGATTTGTGTGAACCAGATTTGTCAAGGATTTGGTGTGTAGATGGGGTATATTTTAAAAATAATAGCATTCGTGTGGAATGTGATGGTTCCGGGGGTGCTGATGTGGTATGTTTTGGATATCAGGAAGGGGAATATGTGTTGGGGCACTACAATGAGTGAACTCCGACCGACCCGATTACCATCAACGGGAGAGAAGCAACCATGGAAGAGATAGAAAAAATTTATACGGTTGATTTTGATAAAATAGAGAAGGAAGAAAGCAGAGAACGCTTCCGGCTCACCAATGAGGACGGTGCATGGATATTGAAAGCTACTTGGTGGTCGGACGAGGAAAGTGTTTTGGATATGAGTTTTGATTTTGATTTGGTTTTATGGTGAAAGAATTAATTCTATGGGTTTACATCTCCTTGCTATTTTTCTTTTTTCTTATTGAATTTGCAAATTCAATAAAAGAAAAAGGAGAAACAATATGGCAAGTTATGACAACTCAAGATACACTTATCAGAACGTATTAAAGGGGAACGGGTACTACCAGCAGGATTCCGCCCTCAAGTACAGCGAAGGGGTGAAAACGATGCAGACCAAGCTGAACAAGGTAGGTTTCTGGTGTGGTACCCCGGATGGAAAGTTTGGTGCGGGTACGGACACGGTGGTACGCAATTTCCAGGATACTTACAATCTTACAGTAGACGGGAAGGCGGGCAAGGCGACATTGCTAAAACCGGATGAGGTGAGCGATGCCAGTGCCGGTTTTACAAAAACCAGTGGGAACTATGGGGTGTACTTTGACAGTACGAACAAGAAATTCATGCATAATCAGCAGATTGTGTATGACCGCCTGAAAGGCGCTGAATTCAACTGGTAGTTGTTTTTTCTACATAAACGGAAACTGCGGATTTGTTTTTATTCTTGCAAGCATGTGTTATCATTAAATTACAAAAAGGAGGAAAGTACAATGATTAACAAGATCGATGTTGGAATCCGAATTTACTCTCTGCGGAAAAAAGCAGGTTTTTCGCAGACGGAATTTGCCGAGCTTTTGAATGTTAGCCCGCAGGCTGTCAGCAAGTGGGAAACCGGAGGTTCACTGCCGGATATTGAAGTTTTGCTCAGTATGTCGTGGATATTTAAAACATCCGTAAACAGTATTCTGGAGGGCGATGGTTATATTGAGGAAACGGCGGGCATGGGCAGGGAATTGTTATTTTTAAATAAGATTCTGGCTTGTCCCGAGTGTCATCAGAAACTGAAATTAAAAAACGCAGGGGATGGCGATGTTTTCTGCCGGTGTGAAAACCAACAAAAGTACAGCATGATTGACGGGGTATTGGATTTTAAAACGAGGGAAATTCCGGGGGAACAATGGTCTTTGAGCTTCCGCAATTATGAGCAATATTTGCATGAGCACCATTGGAGCCGGAATCCAAATTATGACAGGGGGCTGGATGAGGCGGATATTATCTGGGAGACGCTAAAAAAGCTGCGCCCGAGGGTAATATTGGATATGGCATGCGGGACAGGGCAGGGAATCAAGCGCCAGATTGAGAGGATTCATTGGCCGGTGACAATTATAATGGTGGATATCAGCCATAGGATATTGAAATGGAATAAGGTTTTTTATTCAACCGAGTGCCGGAATCCGTTTGTCGATATGGTTTATTTGGCGTGTGATGGTGCAAATCTTCCGTTGATTTCGGAGTCTGTTGATATGGTGTTTTCGAATGCCGGATATGAGAGTATGCAGGCAAAGATGATGGGTGGATTTCGCGAGGCATACCGGGTCTTAAAAAACGGCGGCTACACGGTCTATACGAAATCCGTGATTGAAAGCCATGGGAATGAGAATTCTAAGAAATGGATGGAACTTTTGCTTTCCGGCGTGGAGGCAAGCGAGGCAAAAATATGGAAAGAGCACTTTGTTGATGTGAACCAATGGGTGAAACAGTGCAAAGAGGTCGGATTTGCAGAGAACACATTTACGAAGGTTTACGGGGAACTTCCTGCGCCGGATACGGATGTATTTCCCTTTGAGAATGAAATGGCGCAGTGGATGGCAAATTATGTAATTGTTTCCAAAAAGTCCCAAGGCAAGAGTTGCAGAATTTGAACGGTTTTTACGTCTTGGCAACACTCTGTCCGTGATTTATTTGTTCATTCATGTGTTTGTTGTGCTGCAAATTTTTTTATGCTTGACTTTTCAAAAGTGCTGTGATAGAATATAAGAAATTTACAGCAAAGGCAATGATGAGAAAGAGTAGCTGTTGTGGGCGTTTCAGAGAGGGGATGGCGGTGCAAATCCTTACCGATGCAGCAGGGAAGCAGTCTCGGAGCCGCAGACCGAACCGGGGAATCCGAAGTAGGCTCTGACGGAGGCTTTACCGTTAAAAGGAGCATGGTATCGGAGCAATCCTGTACCAACAGAGTGCAGAGTTATTCTGAATTTAGGTGGTAACACGGACACAAATGTTCGCCCTAAACTGACCGGGAGGTTGGTTTGGGGCGTCTTTTTATGCGCAGGGGCGCGAAAGGAAGTTAGCTGCATTGCAGCACGCGCCCCGCGCAGCGGGCAGTGGGGAAAGCACCCCCTGCCCGATTGGACAGGGGCGCGAAAAGAAGTTGGCTGCATTGCAGCACGCGCCCCGCGCAGCGGGCAGTGGGGGAAGTGCCCCTGCCCGATTCAGGGAGGTGGTAAAATGAAAGCGGGAAAATTGCCGGGAGTTGTGGAAAACCGTTCGGTTTTTATGTTTACTGGCACGCAGAGGCTGGAATCCGCACAGAATGTATGCAGCGCAGCGGTCGGCGGGCAGATTACGGTGCTGGCGACGGACCAGACCGGAATTTTCGGCACAGAGCAGACAAGGGCATTGCGCATCGGTGCGCTGTTTGACCGGGTATATGCAATGTTGGTGGCGCAGGGGGCGGATGGCGGAGCTTTCACGGTCAGTCTGTCGCTGCCCCCGAAAGTGGAGGAAAGAGAACTTAAGAAATTGTCGGCAATGATTGCGCAGGCGGCGGAAAGCCGGGGGATTACGGCGTACAGCGTGCATGTGCAGGGGAGATACGAGCCGGAAGAATGCGCAGGGATTGTGCAGATGACAGTTACGGGGGCGGGTGTGAAGGGGGCGAAGGCTTTGCCGTCGGTGTTGGTGAATGCCCCTGCCGGGAAATCCATTGTTATGGCGGGTCATGCGGCGTTGGAGGCGACAGCGGTTTTGATTTCCGAGAAGCAGGATGTTTTGTCGAAACGGTTGGCGGTGAGCTATCTTACACAGGGATTTAAGAAAATCTGCCAGACGGATATGCAGAGGGCGGCAAGGATTGCCGCGGATGCGGGTGCCGTGGTAAAAATAGCAGGTGAGGGTGGTGTTTTTGGGGCGCTCTGGGAGCTTGGCGAGTTTTTTGACTGTGGCATGGATATTGCATTGCGCGATATTTTGATGCTACAGGAGACGATTGAGGTGTGCGAGGTTTTGGATGTGAACCCTTACATGCTCGCGTCGGGCGGCTGCATCCTCGCCGTAACCGAGGATGCAACGGCGCTGCTTGCGCAGTATCAGGAGGCGGGGATTGCAGCGGCGGAAATCGGAACCTTAAAGGAAGGGCACGACCGCGTGATTCACAACGAATGGGAGGAGCGCTTTTTGGAGCCGTTCCGCGCGGAGGAGATGTACCGGGTGCTGTAAGCCCCCGCGGAACTTAAAACCAGCAAGCGCCCGTACAGACCCCAGTGAAATTTTTGGGAGCAAGGCGGAGAAAAATTCCACTGCCATGAATTGGGTCTGGAAAGGCGTTTGCGGAACTTAAAACCAGCAGGCGCCCGTACAGGATCCCGTGGGAATTTATGGGAGCGGAGCGGACAGAAATTTCCACGTCGGATTAGGATGCTGGGAGGGCGTTTGCGGAATTTAAAATAGGAGGACATTATCAAATGGAAGACAAAAACAAAGACCAATTAAAAGAAGCCGTGCTTCGCGCAATTGACAAAAACGCGAAGCTTTCCACAAAGGACTTAGCCATCATGCTAGGCTATACAGAAGAGGAAGTTGTAACAGCGGTAGCGGAAATGGAGGCGGACTCCGTCATCTGCGGTTACCCGACCCTGATTAACTGGGATAAGACGAGCCGTGAGCGCGTTACGGCGCTGATTGAGGTGAAGGTAACGCCGCAGCGCGGACAGGGGTTTGACCGGATTGCGGAACGCATTTACCGGTTTGACGAGGTTGAGTCGGTCTATCTGATGTCAGGAGGCTTTGACTTAACGGTTATCATTGAGGGTAAGAGTATGCGCGAGGTGGCAAATTTCGTTTCCGGGAAGCTTGCGCCGATGGAGGCGGTTTTGAGCACCGCAACGCATTTTGTGTTGAAGAAGTATAAGGAACATGGTATTCCGCTTGTGAGCGAGGTTGAAGATGAAAGGATGTTGATTACGCCGTGAGAGATCCATTAAATAAAATTGTGACGGAAATTAAGCCGTCGGGAATCCGCAAATTTTTTGATATTGTAAGTGAAATGAAGGACGCAATTTCCCTTGGTGTGGGCGAGCCGGATTTTGAGACTCCATGGCATATCCGTGAGGAGGGCATTTATTCATTGGAAAAGGGGCGCACCTTCTATACTTCAAATGCCGGGCTTGCGGAATTGAAGGAGGAAATCTGCCATTACCTAAAGCGCAGGTTCTGTCTGGAATACAATCCGGCGAAGGAAACCCTTGTAACCATCGGCGGGAGCGAGGCGATTGATATCGGGCTGCGCGCTATGCTTGACCCGGGCGATGAGGTGCTGATTCCGCAGCCAAGCTATGTTTCCTATTTGCCGTGTGTGACGCTTGCGGGCGGCGTTCCGGTGGTGATTGAGTTAAAGGCGGAAAATGAGTTCAAGCTGACGAAGCAGGAGGTTCTGGATGCGGTTACGGAGAAGACGAAGGTGCTGATTATGCCGTTCCCGAACAACCCGACGGGCTCCATTATGACACGCGAGGAATTGAAGGAAATCGTGGACGTTGTGATAGAAAAAGACCTGTTCGTGATTTCGGACGAGATTTATTCGGAGCTGACCTACGGCGGCAACCATGTTTCCATCGCGGAATTTCCGGGAATGAAGGAGCGCACGATTGTCATCAACGGCTTTTCGAAGTCCTACGCAATGACTGGATGGCGTTTGGGTTATGCGGCAGGTCCGGAGCGGATTATCACGCAGATGGTGAAAATCCACCAGTTTGCCATTATGTGTGCGCCGACAACAAGCCAGTACGCGGCGGTGGAGGCGCTTCGAAATGGGGATGAGGATGTGCAGATGATGCGAGGCGAGTACGACAAGCGCAGGCGGTATCTGGTCAATGCCCTGCGTGAGATGGGGCTTGCCTGCTTTGAGCCGCGCGGGGCGTTTTATGTCTTCCCGGATATCCGCAGCACGGGCATGACCTCCGACGAGTTTGCGAACCGGCTGTTACAGGAGGAGAAAGTAGCCGTTGTGCCAGGAACCGCGTTTGGGGATTGCGGTGAGGGCTTCCTGCGCATTTCCTATGCATATTCGATTGAAA
Organism: uncultured Lachnospiraceae bacterium; assembly: GCA_910579615.1. Lineage (GTDB taxonomy): Bacteria > Bacillota > Clostridia > Lachnospirales > Lachnospiraceae > RGIG4057. The sequence continues at coordinate 41,979 of CAJTUA010000003.1, forward strand.
ACCTGAAAATGGCATTGGAAAGAATTTCTAAATTTGTAAAAAAATACAAGTAATTGAAGGAACATGTAAAATGGAAAGCATCCGTTGAAAAAATTTCAATAAATTATGGGAATCATCTTGAAAAATTAGCCCCAAGTATGGTAAAATGATACAAGGTGCGATATAACCAGATAACATATGGTACAGGAGGATAAAATATGGCAACAGTGAACGCCGATTATATCAACCCTTTTTTGCTTGCGTCAACGAAGGTGCTCAAGGATATGGTGATGCTGGACGCGAAGCTGGGGAAGCCTTATATAAATAATAACTTGAGCTTCAAGGACGATTCTTTATTGATAATGTTAGGTGTAACGGGGGAAATGAAGGGGCAGGTAATCTTGTGCTTTAAGAAGGAGATTGCCCTTGACATTGCTTCGAAGATGTGTATGATGCCGATTACGGAGATGAGTGAATTGGCGCAGAGCGCGATTTGTGAGCTTTGTAATATGATCCTCGGGAATGCCGCGACCGTTTTTTCGACAAAAGGTATCTTGATTGATATCACGCCGCCGACGACATGTCAGGGGAATGTATCCTTCTCGACGGACTATGCGGCGAATATTTGTGTGCCCATTGTGTATGAGGACGATAAGACAATCGAAATTAACGTTTCAATTAAAGGGTGATGCGGGAGCATCATCCTTTTTGTGCAAAAGGGCATCCATGTGCATTAACGGGGCTTTCCTTGGTTGGTTGTGAGGGGGAACGAATGTGTTGAATATTGTTTTGCTTGAGCCGGAGATTCCGGCAAATACAGGGAATATCGGGCGGACCTGCGTGGCGACGGGCAGCAGCCTGCATTTAATCAAGCCGCTTGGGTTTGATATCTCCGAAAAAGCGGTGCGGCGCGCAGGGATGGATTACTGGTTTTCGCTTGATTTGCATGTCTATGAAAATTACAGGGATTTTGTGGCGAAAAATCCGGGCGCAAGGGTTTATATGGCGACAACGAAGGCGCAGAGGGTATACACAGAAGTATCTTACGAACCGGACGCATTCATCATGTTTGGTAAGGAGAGCGCGGGCATCCCGGAGGAGGTTCTGATGGAAAACCGAGATACCTGTGTGCGCATCCCGATGATAGGGGAGACACGGTCATTGAATTTAAGCAATTCGGTGGCAATCATGCTATATGAGGCGCTGCGGCAGCAGGGCTTCGCAGATATGAAGCTCGAAGGGCAGCTGCATCGGCATAGTTGGTAAAACAGTATGAGCCCGTACAGTACCCCAGAGGAATTTTTGGGAGAGAAGCGGACAAAAATTTCTCTGCCGGATTTGGGTACTGGAAGGGCACATACGGAACTATAAAACAGTATGAGCCCGTACAGTACCCCAGAGGAATTTTTGGGAGAGAAGCGGACAAAAATTTCTCTGCCGGATTTGGGTACTGGGAGGGCACATACGGAACTATAAATTAAGAAAGGATTCAGAATGAATGATAAAGTCTTAAAAACACTCGAATATAACAAAATCATCGAAAAGCTCGCCGGGTATGCGGGTTCTGCGATGGGCAGGGAAAAATGTGAGGCGCTTGTGCCGCTTTCCGACCGCGAAAAGGTCGAGGAGCTGCAGCAGGAGACGGCAGACGCGCTCTCAAGGCTCTATAAAAAAGGAACACTCTCCTTTTCAGGCCTGCCAGACATCGGGGCATCCATCAAGCGACTGGAGATTGGTTCAACCCTCGGCGCAGGGGAGCTGATGAAATTAAGCTCAATGCTGACCGCGACATTGCGCGTCAAGAGTTACGGTTGCAACGGCGGCGATGAAACCCAGGATTCGTTAAGCGAGCGGTTTTCTATGTTGGAGCCACTCTCCATCCTGAACAATGAAATTATGCGTTGCATCATTTCGGAGGAGGAGATTGCAGATGACGCAAGCCCGGGCTTAAAAAGCGTGCGCCGCCAGATAAAGGCGGCGAACGATAAAATCCATGAGCAGCTCGCGAAGCTGATTACGGATTCCGGGACGAAGCTGATGCTGCAGGACGCGATTATTACAATGCGCAACGGGCGCTACTGCCTGCCCGTCAAGCAGGAATATAAAAACTCGTTTGGCGGTATGCTGCACGACCAGTCAGCGACTGGCTCAACGGCATTTATTGAGCCTGCGGCGGTCGTGAAGCTGAACAATGAGCTTGCGGAGCTTGGCATCCGCGAGAAGGAGGAGATTGAGAAGGTGCTTGCGGCATTGAGCGCGCAGGCGGCGGAACATGCGGAGGAGCTCGCCTTTAACCGCACGACGCTTGCCGAGTTTGATTTTATTTTTGCGCGCGCAGTGTTGGCAAAGCAGATGAAGGCGGTTCAGCCGAAATTCAATGACCGGCGCTATATCAACATCAAGAAGGGGCGGCATCCGCTGATTGACCCGCACAAGGTCGTGCCGATAGACATTTCCTTAGGTGACACGTTTAACCTGCTCGTAATTACGGGACCAAATACCGGTGGTAAGACAGTTTCACTAAAAACGGTTGGTTTATTTACCCTTATGGGGCAGGCAGGGCTTCACATCCCGGCGATGGACGGCTCAGAGCTTGGTATTTTCAAGGAAGTCTACGCGGATATTGGCGATGAGCAGAGCATTGAGCAGAGCTTAAGTACCTTCTCGTCGCATATGACGAACACGGTGAAGATTTTGGAGCAGGCGAACGAGGAATCGCTGGCGCTTTTTGACGAGTTGGGCGCGGGAACCGACCCGACCGAGGGCGCGGCACTTGCAATGTCAATCCTGACATATCTGCACAATCTTGGCACGCGCACGATGGCAACAACCCATTACAGCGAGCTGAAGATTTTTGCGCTTTCCACCGAGGGCGTGTCGAACGCCTGCTGCGAGTTCGATGTGGAAACGCTGCGCCCAACCTACCGCCTGCTGATTGGCATCCCGGGAAAGAGCAACGCGTTTGCGATTTCGTCAAAGCTTGGTCTGCCGGAATTCATCATTGAGCGCGCGCGGGAATTTATTGGCACGAAGGACGAGAGCTTTGAGGATGTCATCAGCAGCCTGGAGGAAAGCCGTATTGCGATGGAAAAGGAGCGTGCGGAAACGGCAAGGCTTTATGCGGAGGCAGAGGGGCTGCGCAAAAAGCTTGAGGAAAAGAATGCGCGCATTGACAATGCGAAGGACCGCATCTTGCGCGAGGCGAACGAGAAGGCGCGCGATATTTTGCAGGAAGCGAAGGATTACGCGGACGAGACCATCCGCAAATACAATAAGTGGGGGCAAAGCGGCGGTCTTGGGAAGGAGATGGAGCAGGAGCGCGACGCTTTGCGCGAAAAGCTCAGCGATAAAGACAAAAAACTGGGAATCAAGGCGAAAAAGGCAAAGAAAAAGACGGCGCCGGAGGATTTGAAAATCGGGGATGCCGTGCATGTGCTCAGCCTGAATCTGAAAGGAACGGTCAGCACCCTGCCGAACGCGAAGGGGGATTTGTACGTACAGATGGGAAGCCTGCGTTCGCTTGTCAATATACGGGATATAGAGCCTGCCGAGGCGGATCCGGATGAGGAAGAGAAGAAGGCAAAGACTTCAAGCGGAAAAATCCGCATGAGCAAGTCGCTGAGCATCAGCACCGAGCTAAACATCATCGGAAAGCGTGTGGACGAGGCGATGCCGCTGGTGGACAAATATCTGGACGATGCCTACCTTGCGCATCTGCCGAAGGTGACGATTATCCACGGCAGGGGAACGGGTGCTTTAAAGGATGCCGTGCACGCGCACTTAAAGCGCACAAAATACGTCAAATCGTTCCGCATTGGGGAATTTGGAGAGGGCGACCATGGCGTAACGATTGTGGAATTTAAGTAAAATGCAAAAGAGTGGAAAAAGGAATCGTCTCGTGCGGGGGCGCAGACAGAATAATCGGACTGTGGAAAGGGGGAAGTTTAATGGCAGAAAAACAAAAAATCCTGATTGTGGATGACGATGAAAATATTGCGGAGCTAATCTCCCTTTATTTAAAGAAAGAATGCTTTGATACGCGGATTGTACATGACGGGGAAATGGCAATCCTGCAATATAAGGATTACCAGCCGAATCTGATACTGCTCGACTTGATGCTGCCGGGCATTGACGGGTACGAGGTATGCCGCGAGGTGCGCAAGGATTCAAAGGTGCCGATTATCATGCTCTCGGCGAAGGGGGAGATTTTCGACAAGGTGCTCGGGCTTGAACTTGGCGCGGATGATTATATTATGAAGCCGTTTGACTCGAAAGAGCTTGTGGCACGCGTAAAGGCGGTATTGCGCCGCTGTCTGCCGGAGGAAGGGGCAAAACCGGAGCCTTCCTCCGGTCAGAAGGGCGAATTTGTCTCCTACCCTGACCTGACCATAAGCCAGACCAATTACGAGGTAACATACCAGGGCGGGCGTGTTGATATGCCGCCAAAGGAACTGGAATTATTTTATTTCCTCGCGTCGCACCCGAACCAGGTATTTACGCGGGAACAGCTTCTCGACCATATCTGGGGCTATGAATACATCGGCGACACGCGCACGGTGGACGTGCATATCAAACGGCTGCGCGAGAAAATCAAGAACCACGAACAGTGGGGGCTCGCAACGGTCTGGGGAATCGGGTATAAATTCGATGCGAAGGTAAAGCCGGTAAAATGAGATACGGGTTTGGGAATCTGGAATTCCCGGGCGCTTCATTGGTGTGCTACCGCAGGAAAACCTGCGGTATGCGCGGGTAGAAAACATGAAACACAGGGCATTGTTAAAACTTATATTGTGTTATATCGTGGCGGCAGTATCGATGTTTGTGATGCTCAATTATTTTGGTGCGAAAAGGCTCAACCGCCAGTTTTTAAATGAAAAGGCAGAGCTGTTGACGGAGGAGGCGGGGATGATTGCGGAAGAATATGTCACCCCGTATTACCGCGACACAACCAAATTAAGCGACATGCTTGTTCAGCTGCACAGCATTGACCGTTTTCTCGGCACAAGAATCTGGGTGGTCAACACAAACGGGATGGTCTTTGTGGATACTGGCGAGGGCAGCCGCGCACGCGGAATCAATGTTGATAATTACAATCCGCAGTTCCTTGACGAGGTGGTACGGGCGGAATACCTGACAAACGTTACTTTCCCGTCCGTTATGACAAATGAGATGCTGGTGGTGGCGCAGCCGATTTATCTGGATTATTCGCTGCGCGGCTATGTCTGCATTTTTTTGCCAATGGCTTCTGTTTCAAAATCTGTCACGCAATATCTTGATATTGTGAATATATGTTACATAGCGTTTATGCTTATCCTCATGGTGATTTTCGTAGTTATTTACATCATTACACTGGCTCCGGTGCGGCGCATGACGAAGGTCACGGAGGAATATGCGCGCGGCCATTTCGATGTGCCAATGAAAATACGCTCGCACGACGAGTACCGCAGTCTCGCAAACGCAATCAAATTTATGGCGGACGAGTTCAAAAACCTGGATGATTACCAGAAAAAATTTGTCGCCAATATTTCGCACGATTTCCGTTCGCCGCTCACATCCATCAAGGGTTACGCGGAGGCGATGGCGGACGGCACAATCCCCCAGGAAATGCAGAATAAATATCTTGACATTATATTATTCGAGACCGAGCGGCTCACAAAACTTACAACAAATCTGTTGGTGCTGAACGGGTTTGAAAATCAGGGTGTCATACTTGAGATTACAAGCTTTGACATCAATGAGGTCATCCACCGGACAGCCCTGACCTTCGAGGGAACCTGCACAAAAAAGAGGATTACACTCAATCTGGTGTTCGGGGATAATGCGCTTTTCGTGGACGCGGATATGGGGAAAATCCAACAGGTACTCTACAACCTGATTGACAATGCAATCAAGTTCAGCAACCCGGATTCCTCGATTGACATCAAGACGGAGGAACGGGGGAGCAAGGTATTTGTTGAGGTCAAGGACCATGGCATCGGGATTCCGAAGGACTCCATCAAACGCATCTGGGAGCGTTTTTATAAGACAGACCTCTCGCGCGGCAAGGATAAAAAAGGCACCGGATTGGGGCTTTCCATTGCGAAGGAAATCATTCAGTCGCACCGGGAAAATATCAATGTCATCAGCACGGAGGGGGTTGGGACGGAGTTTATTTTTACATTGGCAAAAAGCTTATAGATTTGTTCATATTTCGTTCATAGGTATATGGTAAAATAACAAGTAAAATATGGCCCTGACGGCGGGTTTCGGATGTACAGATAGGTTTTTGGAATCGTGGAGGAATCCGGAATGGAGCAAAAAAATCAGACGGGGAACAAGGAGTATCAGTTTATTCGGGAGAAAGTGGTTTCAAGGAGAAAGAACAGAATCAAAAAAATGGGGCTGTCCATAGTGTTCACGGTGTTTCTCGCCGTGATTTTCGGCGTTGTGGCGAGGGCAGTATTTTTGTATGCGGATAGACCGCTCAGAAGGTTTTTTGGGCTTGGGAATGAATTGGCAGTAACGCCGACCCCGCGTCCGACCCCGACCCGCGGAATACCCACCGGGAGCGAAATTTCAACAGGTGGTGCTTCTTCCTCCCCGTCCGGCGGGGCTGCGATGACACCGCCGCCGAATACCCCGGATGCCACGTTGACGGCAATTCCGGTGCCGTCGCCGACACAGGGCGCGGATGTGACACCTTCGGGGGGGGCTACTGTGCTGCCGGAACGAACCCCGACACCGATATCCGGGGAAGTATCGCCGTCGGGCGAACCGACCGGGAGCGGGGAAGTATCGCCATCCGGGGAGCCAACCGGAGGCGGGATAATGCCGGCTCCGTCCATGAGCCCGACCCCGACACCATCCTTCGCGGAACAGTATGCAGCACTTTTTTGGGGGATGCAGGAAGTCGCGCAGGAGACAGAGCGTTCCCTTGTGACCATTGCTGTGACCGTCAACGGCATTGACTGGCTCAACAATCCGTATGAAACGGAAAGCCAGACGACCGGAATCGTGATTGGAAAGAGCGAGGAGGAGCTTCTGGTTCTCGTCAATCTTGACCGGATTCAGTCGGCGAGCCGCATCAGCCTGACCGTAAACAGGGAACATTATGAGGCGGAGCTTTGGAGTTATGACAGGGATTACAATATGGCGGTCGTGCGTGTTGCCACCGAGGACTTGCCGGAGCGTTTTGTTACTGCGGCGAAGACGGCGCTTTTCGGGGAATCCGCACAGCTTGCCGTTGGCACGCCAATTCTGGCGCTTGGAAACCCCAATGGCTATGTCGGCTCAAGGGAGTTTGGCATGGTAACGAGCCGGGAAAGCATTTATTACATCACGGATAACAGTGTCGAGCTGTTTAACACGAATACAACGGACAGCGAGGACGGCGACGGTGTGATTGTGAACCTTGCCGGGGAGATTGTCGGCATTATCACGAGAACCATGAAAGCGGGATTGGACGAGGAAATGTGCACGGCAGTCGGCATCACGAAGCTGAAAAATGTAATCGAGCGTCTGGCAACCGGTCAGGAGCGCGTGTATTTTGGCATCCGTGGCGAGGATATGCCAATGGCGGCGCTGCGTGAGCAGGGATTGAGCAATGGTATTTATGTTACGGAGGTAGAATCGGATTCCCCGGCGTTTGAGGCTGGGATTAAGACGGGCGATATTATTACGAAGGTAGATGATAATTTTATTTATTCGTTCAGCGGATTTGACACGCTTTTGAATCTGCGCACGCCGGGCATGGAGATGGAAGTGACGTTGTGGAGGACGGTGCGGATGCAGGCGGAGGAGATAAAAGTGGCGGTGGTGCTTGGGGAACGGTGAGGGAAAGAATTAAGATAAGGAATAAAAAACGAGAATTTAAAACAGCATATCCCCGAACAGGGCTCTGGTGGAATTTATGGGAGTGGGATGGATGGAAATTGCACTGCCGGGAGAGGGGAAGGGAGGGGATATGCGGAACTTAAAACAAAAATTAAAAACAGCATATCCCCGAACAGTCCTGCAGTGGAATTTATGGGAACAAAGCGAACAGAAATTCCACTGCCAGGAAAAGGGGCAGGAATGGGATATGCAGAACTTAAAATAAGAAAGGAAGAATGAAAAATGAGGTATTTGGCGGAGTTAAAAGAGGGGGAGATGGTCAGGGAAATTTACCTGTGTAAGAAATTGCAGACGTTAAAAACGAAGGCGGGGAAGAGTTATCTGTCGATTACGCTGCAGGATAAGACGGGGATGTTTGACGCGAAGGTCTGGGAGCTGGGCGCGGGGGTCGAGCATTTCGAAACGATGGATTACATTTTTGTTGACGGGCAGGTGACAAGCTTCCAGGGGGCGCTGCAGATGAATATCAAGCGCGTGCGCAAATGCCAGGAGGGTGAGTATGACCCGGCGGATTACATGCCGATGACAACGCGCAATATTGAGGAAATGTACAAGGAACTTTTGGACTTGGTTGCATTGGTCAGGGAACCGCATCTGCAGGAACTTTTGCAGAGCTTTTTTGTGGCGGACAAGGAATTCGTGGTGCGTTTTAAGAAGCATTCAGCGGCGAAGGCGGTGCACCACGGATTTATCGGCGGATTGTTGGAGCATACGCTTGGCGTGGCGAAACTGTGCGCATTTCTGGCAGATACATATGAGCTTTTGAATAAGGATTTGCTTCTGACGGCGGCGGTATTCCATGATATCGGGAAAATGGAAGAAATCTCGCCGTTCCCGGAAAATGATTATACGGACGAGGGCAATCTGCTTGGGCATATTTATATCGGTGCATCGCTGATTAGCGGGCGCTGCCGCACGATTGACGGATTCCCGAAAAAGCTTGAGGGGGAATTGGTACATTGCATTTTGGCGCATCACGGGGAGCTTGAGTTTGGCTCGCCGAAAAAGCCTGCGCTCGCGGAAGCGCTTGCGCTCTATATGGCGGATAATATGGATGCGAAAATGGAGACAATGAAGGAGATTTTTGCAGGGGCAGATGCGAAGCTGGAATGGGTTGGATACCAGAGGTTGTTGGAGACAAATTTGAAGAGGACGATTGTGTGAACAATGTGAAAGGGGCGGGGGGTGGGAAGGGTTTTAGGGGAGTGACCCCTTTCACATGGAAGTTTCAAAAATGAACCCGTGTGGGGGTTCATTTTTGAAACTTCTGGGCGGGTGCAATGGCTGTTTGCTTCCGCGCGTGTGGAGGGAAGGGTTTTCCTGGGGTGGGAGGGGTAATGAGGGGGAATGTTGTTTTCGTGCATGTGGAGGGAGGTTTTTCTCGGGTGGTAGGGAATGCGAAGGAAAATGTCTGTTCCCGCGTGTGTGGAGGAGGGTTTTTTCGGTTGGTAAGGAGTAGGGGAAAATGTTTGCTTCTGCGCATGGGAGGGAGGGTATTACAAAGGTGGAGTGTGTTTGTATGAGGGTGTTGTTTGAGGCAGAGGATTGGCGCTTTGATGCGTGGTTGATATGTACAGAAAAATGAAAAAGAAGAGGATTGAGGAAAGATATGGCAGAACAATCGGGCTGTGGCTTGAAGAAAAATGATTTGTTTGAGTTGACAATCGAGGATTTGGGGAATGATGGCGAAGGCATTGGGCGGTACAATGGCTTTACTTTTTTTGTGAAAGACGCCGTGCCGGGGGATGTGATTCGTGCGCGTGCCCTGAAATTTAAGAAAAATTACGGCTACGCGCGTGTTGAGGAAATTTTGGTAGCATCCGCCGACCGCGTGGCACCGCGCTGTCCGGTAGCGCGGCAATGTGGCGGCTGTCAGCTGCAGCATCTTTCCTATGAGCGTCAGCTTGCCTACAAGCAGGAAAAGATAAAGAATTGTTTGGAGCGGATTGGCGGCGTGGCGAATCCGTGCCTGGAGCCGATGGTTGGGATGGAAGTGCCGTATTATTACCGAAACAAGGCGCAGTTCCCTGTCGGGGTGAAGAAGGATGGCAAGGCGGCAATCGGATTTTACGCAGGGCATTCGCACAATATTGTGGATACAAAGGAGTGCTGCATCCAGGCACCAGTGAATGCTGTGCTGGTGGCAGCAGTGCGCGGATATTTGGAGGAATGCGGGGTTGCGCCGTATCAGGAGGAAACACACACAGGGTTGGTGCGCCATATTTTGACGCGCGTTGGCTTTGTGACCGGGGAAATTATGGTATGCCTGGTGGTGAATGGGACAAGCTTGCCGCGTGCGGAAGTGTTACGGGAAAAGCTTGAACGGGCAGTGGAGGAGTGGAACCGGAAAGGGGAGCGTGCACAGAAGGAAAGAGCGTTGGAGAGAGGTTTTTGGGAAAAGGGAGAAACGCGCGATGGAGAGGCGCGGATAGGAAAGAGGGCTATGTGCTCAGCGCAGGAAGTGGAGCCTGCACAGCAGGGCGGCTTGCAGTACAAGCTTGTAAGCCTGTGTCTTAACGTGAATATGGAGCGGACGAATGTGATTCTTGGCAGCAGGGTTATACCGCTTTACGGAGAGCCTTATATCACGGATTACATCGGGGCAGTGAAATACAGGATTTCGCCGTTGTCGTTTTACCAGGTCAATCCGGGGCAGACGCGCCGTTTGTATGAGCAGGCGCTTGCCTATGCAGATTTGAAGGGCGGCGAGACGGTCTGGGATTTGTATTGTGGGATTGGGACGATTTCGCTGTTTTTGGCGCAGAAGGCGGGGAAGGTTTACGGCGTGGAGATTGTGCCGCAGGCGATTGAAGATGCGCGGAAAAATGCGGAGCTGAATGGAATTACGAACGCGGAGTTTTTTGTGGGGGCGGCGGAGAATGTGCTGCCAAAGAAGTATGAGGAGAGCGCCGGGAAAATGCGCGCCGATGTGATTGTGGTGGACCCGCCGAGGTCGGGGTGCGCGCAGGGGTTACTTGAGACGATTGTGCGGATGCAGCCGGAGCGGGTGGTGTATGTGTCGTGCGACCCGGCGACGTTGGCGAGGGATGTGAAGTTTTTGGGGGAGAGAGGGTTTGGGTTTGTGAAGGGGAGGGGGGTGGACCAGTTTGGACAAGGGGGGCATGTTGAGTGTGTCGTGTTGATGTCACGTGCTCACTGTTAGAAATGTCGAGAAAGATTTGAACCAAAGGGATTTTTTGGATGGGAACTTTGAATCGGGTTGCTTCCGGGAATCCCTTTTTTGTTCGCTTTCCAATAAAGCCGACCACCGTAAGAATATAAGTAGAGACTATAGGATCGTTTTTACTTTGTTGAGATTGCAGGTTTGTTGGAAAATGGCGGCTGTGGAGGAGATGGGTGTACAGGGTTGTTGGAGGCCGGGAACTAGCTGCCAATTAATTCACACTTTGGAAGAAAGTCTTTTTTGAAAATTTTAATGGCTTTTTAGCAAGAATCGTGTTATACTCATATACAGTTGATCATAGGGATTTATTGAAGTGAGAAGCTACTATGGCTATGACAGTTTTGTATAACGGGTTATGGAAAATAATAATTGATAAGAGGGGCTTTGGAAGCAGGGTATAGTAAAAAGTAGAGTTGAGTTCGGCTATTGTAGCAAAGCTAGAGAGAGGCGAACCTGTTTCGGATAAAGTGCTTGAAAACCTTGCAAAGTATTTGAAGTGCAATGATAGTGAGATTATCGGTTACGAGTAACTCTTTATAAGAACCCCTGATTTTGGAATGGCTAATTTTATATAATAAGTGCTGTAAAGCAAAGGATGACGGAGGTATATGGTGCAGAAATTGCAATATTGAATTGAATGATAAAAAATGTCCGGTTTGTGGAAGCGATACGGTCGAAGATATACCTGTAGAGGTTCATTGGTGTGACGTGTGTAAAGTACCTGTTCTGCAAGAAGTGTCACAAGTGGATAAAGGCGTATGTCCGCGTTGCGGAAAGAGGATGAAATATATGGCCTCAGATATCCGACCTGTATTTCCTGAAGAGAGGTTGTTGTTTGAAATCCTTCTTAATTGCAAACCGAACGAATATATAGAAAAATCAGTGTGGGCAGTAAACGGCAGATATTACATCGATGGTAAGTCGGTGTCCTTGCCGAACTCACTTTATAAGACCGCCGATGCAGATAATATAGCTAAAAAACTTGAAGAGTACAAGGCGGATAACAATTATGTTTTTTTGATAAAACTATAAAACGGTTTGTTGAAGCAAATGCTTCTCGACTGCACTATCTGAAAGATGAAGCATACCAATTCGTTAATCAGGAAGCTTCGAAGTTTCCGGAAGAGAATGTTGTCATATCATTCTCGGGTGGAAAGGACTCTACTGCAACGGCAGATGTGGTTATCAAATCTTTGAGCAATCCGAGTCTCGTACATATTTTTGGGGATACTACATTAGAGTTCCCATATACGATAGAATATGCAAATCGCTACAGAGACAATCATCCACAGGCCATTTTCAAGGTTGCACGAAATTACGAGCAGGTTTTTATCGATGTCTGTGAGGACATTGGTCCCCCGGCAAGAATGATGAGATGGTGTTGTTCCATGTTCAAGACTGGACCAATTACAAGAGTGATTAACAGCCTGTATAGGAACCAGCAGATTTTGACTTTTTACGGAATAAGAAAATCAGAATCGGTAAGTCGGTCAAAGTATAATCGAGTCGAAGATGACGCTGAATCAGTAAAGATACAGCAACAGTCCGTAGCCTCCCCAATCTTTTTCTGGAAAGATATGGATATATGGTTGTATTTACTTGCAGAAGGCGTTGACTTTAATGAGGCGTATAGGCTTGGCTATGATCGTGTTGGATGTTGGTGTTGTCCGAATAATAATCAAAGGGCGCAGTTTCTTTCTAGGATTTATATGTCTGAGAAGTCAAAGAAATGGAGGGATTTCCTGATTTCGTTTGCAAAGAAAATCGGAAAACCTGATCCGGAAGTGTACGTTGATGAAGGAAACTGGAAAGCAAGACAGGGCGGTAATGGATTGGAAGCTGCAGGAGACGTTAAAATTAAATTTTTGAACTGCACCAGTGAGGAGCATGCGAAAATCTATAGATTAGTAAGACCGTTTGATGATGAGCTTATAGGAATGTTTGTACCTTTTGGAAGAGTTGCACCTGAATTGGGGCAGAAACTGTTACGCGAGGTTTTGGTTTTGGATTCAAAAACAAATGTACCGATATTATCAATTCAGCCTTTTGAGCATGACGGGTATGAACATTCTGTCAAAGTAAGAACTATGAATGTTGTGAATCATGATGATCTTCAACGAATGGTTGGTTATTAGATACGCAAATTCAATGCATGTCGCCAGTGTTTGAAATGTGAATCGCTTTGCAGGGGTGGCGCAATAACGATTGCAGAAGGACAGTATTTTATTAATCCAGAAAAATGCGTTCACTGTAAGATGTGCATGACTGCCAAATACCTGGATGGCGGATGCACTATGGATAAATATTTACGAAGTGGTGCAAGAGAACCATTGATGTTATGCTGAGCAATAAGAAGTATACTGGAGATGTCGAACTTTTGAAATCTGGCAAAAGCGAGATTTATTATTTGGCATCAGGAAATAATCCTGCTATAATATCAAAGGAAGTTTTTGAAGCGGTTCAGATGGAGAAAAAGAGGCGGAGTAATGTAACAAAGAATGAGAATGGCAGTCAAAGAAAGAGTGCAAAGTATAGTTCTAAAAGAGGGATATAATTAGGTTTCGCTTGATAATCAGGTGATATGATTTGATGGGGCAAGTAAAGAAAAGGAGTGCAGTTTTATGAGAATTTTTATTAGTCATGCAACAAAAAATCGGGAAATAGTATTGAGGTTTGCTGAGTTTTTGGAAAACGCAAGCAGTGATATAATAGTTTTTTGTTCGTCAGAAGACGGGAGCATTAAGGTTGGAAAGAATTTTATAGAAACGATTTTTAACGAATTGAATAATAGTGATTTGTTTGTACCAGTTATAAGCAAGGAATATTATGAAAGTAAGTTTTGCATGATTGAGTTAGGAGTGGCGTATTCATATTTATATAATCAATATAATAAAAAGGGTGAAGACTATATATTTCCGTTTGCCCTTTATCCAATACAAAAAGGGCAGGCGTTATCAGGGACTCCTATGGCAAATATTCAGACGGGGGATTTAAGTGACAAAAAAGATATTCATAGCTTTTTGGAGTATTTGTCTGCTGATAAGGGAGTGGACATAGGAACTGGTGTTAACCGGAAATTGCATTCTTTTATATTTGATTTAGATCAAATTCTTTTGGAAGATCAGAATATTATCGAAATTGCAAAAATCAACGCTTATTTTGATGACAGTATTGAGTTTAAATGCAGGGAAGATATTGTTAATACGAGTATCGCAGAAAAAATGATAGTGGTAAATTATAATATGAATCCATATGAGAGAACAGACATTAAATATCCCAACTTTATTAGTATAATTCTGAAATATGTGGATAAACTGGATGTCTGCCGTTATTTGGATTTTAACAATCAGGCTGAACTGCATTTTGAGGTGATTAATTTTACTAATTCTTTAAAACGGATTTTTGTGGAATTTAAATATTCAGACAGCAATATAATTTTGGAAACGTTTGAATTTCCTGTTGGTTATGGTGAAAATAAATTAAGTGTACCATTGGATAAAATGAGGAGCAAAGCTTTAAGTAATATTTCGGAAATATGTTTTGTCATTCATCCTGATGATGTCGTGGAAGAAGAAGGGATGTTCAAAGTTGGCGCAATAGAAATAAATTAATAGTATTATATTTCTATATGTAAGGATTAGCAGGAGAGGTCATGGAAGATATTCAAAAAACATTTAGCTAGCGAAAAATAATCTCCTTACTTTATTTCTCCCGAAAACTTGACAACTCCCCTCTTAACTGCTACAATGACCATACAAACAAATTCAGTCAAAAAAGGAGGTGAGCGCAGTGCCAAAGAGCTATTCCGAGCAGGAAAAAGAATACATAAGGAAACGCTTAAAAGAAGAAGCAGCAAAATGCCTTGCGAAGTACGGTGTCCGCCGCACGACGGTTGATGAAATCGTGAAACGGGTCAATATTCCAAAAGGGACTTTTTATCTCTTTTATAAATCAAAGGAACTGCTTTTGTTTGAAGTGATTCAGGAACAGCAGGAGAATGTCAATCGTGAGTTGTATCAGGCTGTTTCTGAAATCGCCGATACGGAATTTTCAGCGGAAAAGCTGACCGATGTGATTTTCGGGTTTTATAAAATGACAGAGGAAATGCTGATTTTGAAAATGCTTGATGTTAACGAAGTAGAATTGCTTGCACGTAAGCTTCCGCGGGAAATAGTAGAGGAGCATTTTCAGGACGATACGGATACGATTGAAAAAATGTTTACCCTGCTCCCCATAAAAAAAGAAGTGGACATAAAGGCTGTCAGTGCCACATTTCACGCAATCTATTTCGCGACGCTTCATAAAGCGGAGATTGGCGAAGAAGAGTATGATAAAGCACTGCGTATTTTAATTTATGGAACTGTAACGCAGTTTATTTAACAAGTCCGGCTATCAGCCGGACTTAAAACAAACTATATATTGACTATTAAGTTGAATTTAGTCATATAGTATAAGGAGGAGAATATGATACAAGTTAGCAATCTTTCGTTCAGCTATACAAAGCAGCCTTTTATTTCTGATATGAGCTTTTCTGTTTCTTCAGGTGAAATCTTTGGATTTTTAGGACCGTCCGGGGCGGGTAAAAGCACATTGCAAAAAATACTGATAGGGCTGCTGGCCGATTATCAGGGCTCTGCGAGGGTAAACGGTATTGAGTGCAGGGAATACACAAAGCATTTTTATGAAGATATAGGGGTGGATTTTGAATTTTCAACCATGTATGAGAAATTGACTGCGAAAGAAAATCTGAGTTTTTTCTCATCACTGTATGAAAAAAAGCCGCGTCCGATTGAGGAACTTTTGGAAATGGTAGGATTAGAGCACGACGCGGATAAGCGTGTATCCGATTATTCAAAAGGTATGAAATCCCGCTTAAACTTTATAAAAGCGTTGCTGCATGACCCGCTTTTGCTTTGCCTTGACGAGCCGACCAGCGGACTTGACCCCACAAACAGCCGTATGATGAAAGATATGATTTTAGCGGAAAAGGCAAAAGGGAAAACCGTTCTTTTGACAACACATAATATGCAGGACGCAGCCGAGCTTTGTGACAGAGTAGCATTTATTGTGGGTGGTAAAATATGCGCCCTTGATAGCCCGCACAATCTGATTATGTCAAAAGGTGCGGCAACTGTAACTTACACATGGCTTGAGAATGGGGAGCATAGTGCAAGCTGCCCTCTTGAACACTTATCTTCGGATGAACGACTGAAAAGTTTAATTGCCCAAAACCGTCTGCAGTCCATTCATAGCAGCGAGCCAACCTTAAATGACATTTTTATGGATATTACGGGGAGGACTCTGCTATGAGATTAAAAAGTTTGTTTTTATTGGATATGCGTTTTCAGGCAAAACATGGTTTTTATTTTTTATATATTGTTTTAACGACAATCTATGCGGCTGCTCTTTTGGCTGTTCCGGAGAGCTGGCAAGAAAAAACTGCAGTTATTTTGATTTTCTCTGATCCGGCGTCAATGGGCTTGTTTTTCATGGGTGCGATTGTTCTTTTGGAAAAAAGCCAGCATACACCATGTGCATTTGCAGTTTCTCCTGTTCGTCCGATGGAATATATTATTGCCAAAGTTAGTTCATTGTCTGCTATTTCACTCGTTGTTGCCGCGATATTGGCGTTGGCAGCAAGTGTGGATAATTTACATATTATACTGCTCGGTACAGCGATATCCAGTGTGATATTTACGCTTTTAGGTATTATTATTGCAACGAAAATAATCAGCCTCAACCAGTTTATTTTATGGACTGTACCAATAGAGATTGTTTGTTTTGTTCCTGCAATATTGCATTTGTTCAAAGCTGCTCCGGCCTGGCTTCGGTATTATCCTATTAATGTTTGTATGGAAATGGTTTCAGGCTATACTCCGTCCGCAATAGGGATATTTATTGTAATAGCAGGGATGGCGATTCTATTCATTTTTTCAAAATATTGTGTCCTGAAAATGTGGAACAGCATGGGAGGTGTGAAGTTATGAAAACGATTCGGTTAAGTTTTTTTCAAATGCTAGCATATATGCGGCGCGACAGGATGTTATTTGCCGCCTGCCTTGCACCAGTTCTTGCAGGATTTTTATTTCGTTTTGCGATACCTCTTTTAGAAGCTGCCTTAACAGACTGGTTTCATGTATCGGCAATGATTGCCCCCTATTATGCACTGATTGACATATTTTTTGCTATGCTGTCACCCGCAATGTTTTGCTTTGTTTCGGCGATGGTTTCCTTGGAAGAAGCTGATGAAAAGACGGCGGCGTATTTATTTGTTACGCCTTTAGGGAGAAACGGTTATCTGGCTGCAAGGTTAGGCATTCCCTCTGTTGCCGCTTTTCTTGTAACCAGCGTACTGTTGCCTGTATTCAAGCTAACTTCTCTTTCTGCAGTTGATATTATATTGCTTGCGTCAGGAGGAACATTGCAGGGGATTATTACCTCATTGCTGATATTAACGTTTTCATCAAATAAACTGGAGGGCATGGCGGTAACAAAATTGTCTACGCTTATGGTTTGCGGCGCAGCTATCCCATTTTTTATAAAACACGATGTACAATATGCATTGTCACCGCTGCCCTCTTTTTGGATTGGAAAAACAATTTGCGAAAATGCATTGCTTTATATGCTGCCTGCATTTATTTTATCGATTACATGGATTTGTTTTTTGTTAAAACGGTTTCTGCGTAAGATTTAGGATTCTATTATTTTGGATTTTATAGGATGAAATGCGCCGGTTCCAACAAAGCTATTCTGTATTTGATGGGAACGGGAGAAAGGTTTATCCGGAAGATACATCAACTGCAAAGAAATCTGTTGATGCCATTGCCGATGAAGTCATCCGTGGCGATTGGGGCAACGGTGATGGGCATTATTATTACAGTTGTAAAAAAATATGTCCTTCGTCCCAGTATTCTGGTACTTTTAATGAGCCGGGGCTAATACTCGCCGTTACAGCCGTGGGGGGATTGCAACATCCAACTCGCCGCTAGTCGCCCGTACAATCGTTCCTCAGGGCAAAAGCTTAAGATTCCCCCCACCTTCTTCCCCTTTCCCCAAAAGACATTCCATTCCCCACAACCCTTATTTCTTTCTGTCATAACCTATCACACTTATCACCATCGAAATTATAAAAAGAACAACGACTCCAACCCCCGCCACAGCAACATAAGAAAGTATAGAATTCGTCATAGCAGAAAACCCAATTCCATCTTCAAAATATTTAATAAAATAGAACATAGGAATTACTGCAAAAAGCCC
This sequence comes from uncultured Lachnospiraceae bacterium, assembly GCA_910579615.1. GTDB lineage: Bacteria > Bacillota > Clostridia > Lachnospirales > Lachnospiraceae > RGIG4057. Next base: position 60,271 of record CAJTUA010000003.1, read on the forward strand.
CATTGTCTGTGCGGAACGAAAACCAAACCAATAAGTTAATGGCAGGCAAATTCCGGTCCACAATAACGGAACAATAAGAGCTGCAGCTGCCGAAACTCCCCAAATAGTAACATTAAAACTCTGAAAAGCAATGCTAGACAAAAGATTTAATAAAATGCTTCCCACAATACTGACCGCCAATGTGCAAATAACAGAAATATATTTTCCCATTACGACGAAAACTGCATTTACGGGCATTGCTAACTGATATTTTTTCCAACTCGCCTTTTCATCGCTTGCAAAACTCATTATATTTTGCATACCAATTGTCATGGCAAGCATTACAGAGGCAAGCAGCCCTGCATAAGCGCCGGTATTGACCATGAGCAATACAATTGCGCCACCTGCTATCAGAACCAACTTTTTATCAATACTCTTAAAAAAGATTGTAATATCTTTGTAAATCAATCCTCTCATACGGCACCTCCTTTGATGTAAAAAAGCATGATATCTTCGAGTGTTGCATTATCAATGACAATATCTTTGTATTTGCGCTTTATCGCTTCTTTGTCACGGACAAGGCACTCCACGCTGACATTTGTAACCCTGTGGATAATATAATCATCCGGGGAAATGGAAGCAAATTTTTCTTTTCCGCATTTTATTATTCCGAATTTATAAACAAGGTCGTCTTTTTGTTCCTCAAAAATAATCTTGCCTTGATGAATCAGGATTACATAATCTGCAATCTTTTGTATGTCTGACGTGATATGAGAGGAAAAGAAAATGGAACATTCCTCGTCCTGTATAAATTCCAAAAATAAATCTAGCATTTCATCACGCACAACCGGGTCAAGCCCTGTAGTTGCTTCATCTAAAATCAGCAGCTTTGGTTTATGTGCCATAGCGCAGATAATGGATAATTTCATCTTCATTCCCTTTGAGAAGGAAGCTATCTGTTTTTTTTCTGGAATTTTGAATTTTTTCAGGTACTGTCTGTAAAGGCTGCTATCCCATGACTTATATGCGCCGGACAATATTTTTTCAATGTCTGACGTATTAAATACGTCATGGAAATTACACTCATCAAAGACAACCCCGATATCTTCTTTGACAGAGGGAATTGTATTTTCCATACCGAAAATCTGTATTTGCCCGCTATCTCTTTTTAATTCATCAAGTATCAGGTTAATGGTTGTACTCTTACCCGCCCCGTTTTCGCCAATAAAGCCGACAATTCTGCCTTTCGGGACTTGAAATGAAACATGGTCTAACAAAAATCCGTCAAACTGCTTGCATAAATCACGTACTAAAACATTATTTTTTTCCATTTTTTTAATCCTCGCCTCCTGATTATTCTTCATAAAATAACTTTAGAATATTTGTCATTTGTTCATAACTGATTCCATGCGCTCTGCCGATTTCCGCGACCTTTTGTAATAATTCTTCTGCCACACGCAGCTGTTCTTCCTGGATAAACTCCTTGTTTTGGGCGGCAACAAAGCTCCCTTTTCCAGATACGGTTTCTATGAATCCGTCGCGGGTTAAATCTTCATAAGCTCTTTGGACAGTAATAACACTGATGTGCAAATCCTTGGCCAATGCCCTCATGGACGGCAACGCTTCACCAGCGGATAAGATTCCGTTCATAATCAAATGTTTGACCTGCATACATATTTGCTCATAAATCGGCTTATCACTGCCATTGCTTATGATTATTTCCATTGATTCACTCCTCTCTGTGCGTACTGTTTGTAATTACTGTACTTATTCGATAAGTACAGTATATGCGATTTTGGTGCTCTTGTCAATATAATTTTTAATTTTTTTTAATATTGGAGAGTAGGAGGGGTTCCACGATACTCAGGGAGCCTAGGGAAGAAAGAGTAATATAGCAGAAGGGGATTCTGTTTGGTACTAGTTTGATACTATTTTGGAAAGTAAGAAATTATTTTCCAGGCGGAGCTAAAAAATTCATATTTTTTGACTCCGCCTTTCCCTTACATCAAGTATATTTTAACTATTTCATAGGCGCAACAACGACACAACCACGAGTTTCCGGAACTACGAATTCACAGACAAACGCCCCCGCCGGATTTCCAACACCACATCCGCCTGCTTTGCAACCTCGCCGGAATGTGTCACGACAACCACACACTTCCCGAACGTGTGGGCGCTCTCTTTCAAAACTTCCGTGATTTCCCCGGCAGTATCAGCATCCAGGTTCCCGGTCGGCTCATCCGCTAAGATAACCGGAGCATCCGAGGCCAGCGCCCGTGCGATTGCTACCCGCTGCTGCTGTCCGCCAGACAGCTTCAACACATTTCTTGCGGTTTCGTCCTGTTTTAGTCCCAGGCGTTCCAGAATGGGGGCGGCATCGAGCTTTGCGGTGAGCCGCACATTTTCCACAGGTGTCATATAGTCAATTAAGTTGTAGCTCTGGAAAATCAGCGAGATATGGTTCCTGCGGTGCGCTTCCATGTTTTTTGCCGTAATGCCCTCGCCGTTAAACAAAACATTGCCCTGCGCCGGGACATCCAACCCGCCCAACAAAGACAGCAGCGTTGTTTTGCCGGACCCGGACGGACCGAGTATGGCATACATTTTTCCGGCTTCCAGTTCCGCGCTGACGTTCTGCAAAACTTTCTTGCCCTTTTCATAGGCGTAAGAAACCTTTTTCAATTCCAAGATAGGCATGATAGTTCCTCCTTCAATTCATTCAACTCATTTTCGACAGGATTTCACGGGGGTTCAGCCGCATGACCGTGATGGAAGATGTGCTGACCGCCATGATAATAATGGCAAATCCAATCAGGTAGAGCCAGGCCAGATTGTCCGCTCCGACAGATACCTGGATGCCATTTTCCGTAGGCAAGGGCTTTTCAATAAGATAATCCGCCCCTATGTCAACCGCGGCAGCGGCGGAAACGTCATCTTCATCTTCGTCTTCCGGTCCGCCCTGCATACTCTGTTCCAACAGGTGGTTGCCGATCTGCCCCGCTATGGCGCTGCTTGTGAAGTAGGAAATGCCAAAAGCAAGGATGGCAATCAACAGCACCTCGATTAAATGTTGCCCGATGATGGCCGGTTTACGGATGCCTACGGACAGGAACACCCCGATTTCATGGATGCGCGTCTTTGTCCAAAGTGTCAGGATTAGGGCAAGAATGATGGCGCTGACAACAATAATAACCACCAACAAGGTTACAACCAGTTCGTTCAGTGTCGCCAGGGGAGCGGCGGCGTTTTCGTAGGTTTTATTGTCCGCCTCAATGCGGAAAGCTTTCCAGTCGATTCCCGGCAGAGCCTTTACGTCAGCAATGACCCGCGCCATATCCTGTGGGTCGGCTATGGTGATATGGAGTGAGGAAAAGCCGTAGTTGATTGTGCCTCCGTCAATTTCTTTCGATGACTGCAAATCGGTAAATACCCGGTTTTGGATTTTGTCATAGGTAGTGACGGTTTGTCCAAACGGCTCTATGGCATTCGGAGTAAACAGTCCGATAATCTGCAGCTTAATTTCTTCCCCGGTAAAGCCATCCTCGTCTGTGTTGTAGCAGTGGGCGGTGAGATAATCCCCGACTTTCAAGTCGTTTCTCTCCGCTAAGTCCTGGCTGATAATGGCCGTATGGGTGTCATCGGCAGAAATGTGCCGTCCATTGCTCAGTGTCAGCGTACCCGTAGTAAAAAGCTCATCATCCTGCGTATTGCAGACGCCGAACATTTTCGTGTAACCCTTATATTTTTCGTCCATTGCGATGGTTCCGGGAAACAGGGAAAGCTCCTCGAACGGAAGCAGATTGTCCTGCCTCGCGCTGCAATACTTCACGCCGGAAATGTCCTTGATTGCGGCGATATTTTCCGGGATGAACTGTACGGTGGAATACATGAGAAAACCGGTGGCTGTTTTTCCCGTTTCTTCATCATAATCCTCGCGAACCGTCTCCGTGACCACATAGGGGCTGTTACCCCAATCCACGAAAATGTCAAATGTACCGCTAAGACTCTGCCGGAGGGCAAGCTGTGTGGCTTTTGATGCTTTCTGAATGGAAAGGCCTGTCAGGACAAAGGTTGCCATAATCAGCAGGATGGCAAACAGGAGAACGGTTTTTCCCGTTTTTCGTGTGACGTATAAAAACGCCCTTTTGGAAATACTCATGGTTTGATACCTCCATTTCATTGTGCTGTTCTTTCGAACGCACCCGTAGGATATCACCCCAATGTGGAATGGGTATGAAACGGAGATGGAATTTCGGCGGAAATGAAAAAACCCCCAATCCAGGGGGCTTTCCAGATTTATAGATGGATGGTAAAACGCATCCCCGGCGGGGATTCCATTGGCAGAAAGGCATAGGAGATGTCCATGGAAGATAAAAGTGTATCCACAATGTAAAGCCCCAGGCCGTTGCCGCCGCTCTCCCGGCTCCGGGAAAAATCCGGGCGGTAGAACGGTTCAAAAAGCCGGGGGATTTCGCAATCCGGGATAGGCTCACATTCGTTTTCAATCACAAGAAAACGCCCGTCCATATAGACCGAAACGGTATTCCCTGCTTCCGTGTAAGCGACGGCATTCGCGAGGATATTGGACACTGCCTTGCGCAAAGAGCCGGCAGGCAGCACGGCCGGAAACTGTTCCGGCAGGTCAACCGAAAAAGTGATTTGGTGCGCTGCCGCAATCAGTTGGTAGGGCTCGCACAGCTGTTTCAACATTTCAGGCACATCCATTGGTTTCGGCAGTTCGGCGGTCAAATTCAGCTTGGAAGCTTCTAAAATTTCATGTATCATTCCGGAGAGCTGCTCTACGATTTCTTTACATTCCGGGAGGCGGGCTGCGTAATCCTGATATTTCTCAACCCCTAAAATCATGTTTTCCAGTGTGGCGTTTAAGGCTGTCACAGGAGTTTTTAGCTCGTGGGATGCCGCTCTTAAAAACTCTGCTTTTGCCCGTTCCATATCGCGCACAGCTTCCTTTTCCCGCTCTAAATGTTCAATGGTGGACAAAAGGTTAGCATATAGGTCATTGACATTCTGCCCCAACATGCCGATTTCATCTTTCGTGTGAACCGTACAATTTGCCCCGCGCTCTAACTTCATCATCTGCCCGGTGGAAGCGGAAATTTTTTTGATAGGCTCGGCAATCGCTTTGGAGAACAGAAGCGAACAGGCAACGGAAATCAGCAGGGAGCACCCGACAGAAAACGGCAGGGCTTTTTCCACAGCTTCGGTCACAAACTTCGCCTGGTTGATGCCGACGTAAATGCCATCCCGGGTGCTCAGTGCAAACTGCATCCGCGGCGCGAGCAGATAGATTAGCCCATGGGTTATGGTGACAATAAAAAGCATAATACCCAAAGTGTAAAAAAAGATTTTCGGAAATAGTTTTAAACGTTTCATGTCCGCACCTCGTATTTGTAGCCGATGCCCTTGACGGTCACAATGCAGTCAAGCCGCAGTTTCTTCCGCAGATTTTTAATGTAGGTGTCCACAATCCGGTCGATGATTGGGTAGTCCGTACCCCACAGCTCATCCAAAATCTGCGAGCGCGTCAGAACTAGCCCTTTATGTTCCATCAGCAGCCGGAGCAAATCAATTTCCTTGGGTGTGATGTCGATTTTCCCTGCGCTGTCGTTTGCGGTATAGCCGGAAAAACTGACCGTTACATCGCCAAAGGTTACGGTTTGGGGCAGCGGGGGCTGGCCGCTTCGGCGCAGGAGCGCAGTAATCCTCTTGCCCAGTAACACCATGGAAAACGGTTTTGTCATGTAGTCATCGGCTTGTTCGTCAAAACTCATCACCTGGGTATACTCATCCTCAAGGGCGGTAAGCATTAAAACAGGCACTTGATTTATCTGCCGTATCTGATGTAAGACAGATAACCCACTGACATGGGGCAGCATAATATCAAGTACAACAAGGTCAATATTTTCCTGCCGGAAAATCTGTAATGCCTCACTGCCATCGTAAGCAGCAATGACTTTGTGCCCCGCAGGTGCAAGATATTCACAGATTGCTTCGTTTGTTTTCCGGTCATCTTCAACAATAAGTAATACAGCCATTGATATACCTCCTTTGGGATAGTATAACATAAGAATGTGGAATGTATATGAAATATTCCTGTGTGGATGCTTATTTTCGTGCAAACGAAGAATTCGATGGTTTTTATTGGGGCTTGTATTGTTTGGGGGAACAATGTTTTTCCTTGAAAATGCGGTTGGAATGATTTACAATATGAAATGAAGCCATAAAGCTGGAAAATTGTTTGAAAACAGAGGTGATTTGTCAAAATGGCAGAACTATTTCGGATTATAGACCGATTTCATATCCCCGGAGGGGAAACAGTATATACCGTCAGACCGGGCAAGGGGGCGCTGCTCCGGCTCGATGACATTTTACTCGACCTGCATGGGAACCAATTTCGGGTCAAAGGAGTTGAAATGCCAAATGGGTGCTTCAAGGATAAACCACCCATGCCCATGGCGGAAAAACCGATGGGCATCTTGCTTGAAAGCATCCATGGTGCCGAAATAAAAGGAAGCATTCTTGTAAAGGATATCCTGGAGATAAACTTCCTTTTCTGCAACCATCCCCTTTTTCCCTGCAAAGTGGATGAAGATTACGTAGAAGAATATCAGGCCGCAAGACAGAACCACTCCTGCGCTCTTTTCAGCTACGAAAATCTGGAAGCGGGCAAGCTCACCCTTTACGGAGAAAATATCTTTGGCCTGACAATATACAGGGGCTGGATGATGAAGCCTGACCTGTACAGGAATTTTTATGCCCTCCTGGAAGAAAAGGGAATCTTCCTGATTAATACGCCCGAAGAATATGAGCGCTATCATTTATTGCCGGGATGGTATGATGATTTTAAGAATGAAACATCCGAAACGGTTTGGACTTCGGGTGACAGAATGGAGGATATTATTTCTGAAACGAAAAATCTTGACGGCTCTTATATTGTAAAAGATTATGTCAAAAGCAGGAAGCATGAATGGTATGACGCTTGTTTTATTCGGGATATCCAGGACAAGGAGGTCGCAGGCAAAATAATCGCTAATTTTGTGGAGCGGCAGGGGAGCGGCCTTGTGGGCGGGGTGGTTCTTCGCAAATTTGAGAGGTTAAAACAAATCGGATTTCACGAGCGAAGCGGAATGCCTTTGTCGGAAGAATACAGGGTTTTTATTTATGCGGGAAAAATTCTTGCGCTTGATGATTACTGGACGCAGAAGTCAGGTGCTCCGATTTCAGATGGGGAATATCAGTGGATTGCGTCGATTGCTGCGAAAGTAAGAAGTAATTTTGTCACGGTGGACATTGCACGGAAAGAGGATGGAAGCCTGATGATTATGGAGTTTGGGGATGGACAGGTGTCGGGATTGCAGCAGTTGGGGGTGGGTGTGTTTTATGGAGGGAGGAAAGGGTTTTGAATCATGAAGCAAAATAATTTCGCTGGAGACATTGCTGTGACAGTATTGTTAAGCTGTCATATTTATGTTAAGGTGAAATGAAATATGTTGAAAATCCGCGTAAATTCTGGTATACTGAGAGAAATAGTCCTATAGTTGTTATAAATGTTGGAGGTGCTTTTTGGATACTTTAAAAAGATTGTTTATGAATGCAGAGATATGCATAAGGGGAATTGTGGAGAAAATATCCGGCAAGCAATTTTTGACAGAGCAGGATTGCGCAGAAATGGTGCGGCTTACCATGGAAATCTGCCAGGAGCAGGAGCGTTGCATGAAAATGTTGAAAGAGGCGGGGGTGGAGGAGACAGAATGCCAAAGCATTGAGGAATTGGAAGGCTTATGGAATCTTTATCGCCAGAAGGAAGAAAGGAAAAAACGAATCTTGCAATCGCGCCGTATTGTGGAAGAATTCTTGTCTATCCAAACACCTATGGAGGATTACCGGCTGGAATTAGAACGAATCCAGTCAGCTCTGAGAGTTTATGATGATGAGATGCTCCTGCAAATGGAGGAAAACGGGGATTTGCGGCATTATCAGGAATTTGTTGACTGTATTAAGACAGAGCAGCCGGATAAGGAGCTTGTGTATAAGCTTGCAGACAAATTTGGCCGCCCATTGGCATTTGCGCTTTTATATCATGAACTGGAATTTTCGGGTTGTGAGAATGCAGAAAAAACAATAGTTGCCCCAAAAGAAGGTGTTTCAGAGGTCGGAAATACTTGGGACGAAAAAAATCTTTCAAACACAGGTAATGTTCTTGATCAGGGGGATTCCTTAAATCTGGAGAGTAACTTGGAGGAAGAAAGAATTCCAAACCCTGAATACACCTCAAGCGCGGGAATGGAAGAGTTGGCTGTTGGCTCGTCTGCAAAAGCTGCAGGCGCATCTTTCACAGATAAGGGCGGTTTTTTGGTGAATAATAAAACATATTTGTTAGAGCCGATACGACCATTACGGAAACGCGATATAACCACAAAAATGCTTCGCGGCGATCTTAAGGGCTTATCGCTTCAAGCGAAGACATTGCTTGTTATGCTGCGACAGTTTGCCGTACTGAATGCCGAATTGGCTATGGAATTAAGTCATGTAGGGGAAAAACATGATTATGACCAGGAAGATTTGATAATCCATAAAAAACAGTTCGAATGCACATTTGAGACTCTTTTGGAAAAGGGGCTTGTAGCGGGCTATCGGACGGAGGAACATGATGTACTTTATTGTTTGACAGAATACGGATATCAGCTGACCTTTTTAAAGGGGAGTGAGGGGGATTTTGTTAAGGTAAAAAATAAATACAGGAAGTTCTCCGTCTTGCTGGAAAACCGTAGGATTCTTGGTACTGCGCAGATGAGAGGTGATATTCTTCGCTTGGTTTTTGGAAAGACGCATGATATGGCACGCTACCTGACCTGTATTTGGGAACATAAGGATAGGTTGCGCTTGGATAAAAAAATGGTGGATGAAATCATAGGCTCTTTCTGCTGGGACAAGGATCATTATATTGTGAAGGTTTTTATGAATAGGAAGAGCACGCTATGCCCGGTTTACCATACATTCCAATCCTATCCGGGAACCGGTGTCGCTTTGTTCCTTACTGCCGTGCCGCCGGAAGGACCATTTGACCAGACGAAAGATGCTGTGTTTTTTTGCGATGGGGAGAATTGTTATTACTGGGCGCATGGTTGGATTTCTATAGCAGAAGAGGAAGCTGTGGAGAATAAAAAGGTAAAAGAGAATGAGACCGTGGGAACTATGAAAGTGGAAGAGAAAAGTGAACAATCGGTGGAAATTGTGGGAACGAAAGAAAAAAGTAGACAAGCAGCAGAAAACATGAAAGCGGAGGAGAAAAAGGCAAGAATTACAGAAACTACGAAGACCGTGCCCTTGAACGAAGAACTGGTCTACACAAACGAACAGACACCGACCGCCCAACAAACTGCCAAGCACTTACTGGAACAGCCAAACCAAATCAAAATGGAGCATTTATTCCGCCTGACAATTCAGCTAATTGTGGAAAATCGCTTTGCGGAGGCAGCGGTTTTGGCGGAGACTTTGGCGAAAGCTCCTAATGTAACCATAGAGGTTGAGCGCTTCTATCAGGTATTTCGACATTGTGTCCAGATGCCAGGGAGCGTTTACCACTACAGCAGCGATGCAATTGGGCAACAGCAGGGTGCGTTGCCGGAGGACGACCTGGAATTGCGTAGCTTGCAGCAAACCATGATTTTGTCAATATTATTGTGGGCAATGGCATTTCCTTCTGTGCCTTATGACCATAGCCTTTATAACAATGTGGAGATGGCGGTCAGTGCGGATGAAATCCAACCAGTCAGAGAACTTGTTGCGCTGTTGAGCGAAGAGCTGAAAGAAGTTTCTTTCAAGAATGATGGGCTTGGATTTTCTCCTATCGTAATCAGCAGTTTGGTCAACAATGGGGAGCGCGAGCACCAAATGAAGGAAATTTGTAAAAAAGCCACAGAGCTGCGGCCGACCCCGACGAGTAACGTCAGCATTACCGGTTTGGAAACGTGTTTAAAACAAATGGTAGGACCGACAAGCGTGGTCGGAAAAGTTCTATTGTGGGTGGAAAAAGATGACCAGAAACAATTGGAAGAAGCCGAGAGAATTTTGGGTATGGAACTTGGGGAAGACTATCAAAATTCCGATAGTAGTTTGGAGGCTTATATTGATCGGTGCTGGAGTGCCCTGCACCGGGATGATCCCCATGTAAAAGTTAAATATTTGAATAATGATACGACTGCCCGAAAACAGTGTAAAAAAGCATTGACAGATCGCTTGAAACTGATTGAAAGCTGGTTTGGTATTGTCAAATCGGAGAGGGAATCAAAATTTGGTCAATATCGGGAACGTTATGCAAGGATATTAAACCAAGTTAAGACATCGTTGGGCAATCTGCTTAAGGATACGGAACATCATGCCCCGGGGATAACGGTCTATGAAGCCGCGGGGAGGAATATCCTACATATGACAGCGGAAAAAATGCTTGCTGCCCTGGAGAAAACATCGCAGGGCTATGAGGAACAATTCTACGATAGCCTTTGCCAGACACCTGAACTTATGCTTGGCGAGAATGGTGAGAATGTGATTATATCAGAATTGTATGGTGTATCGGGGATGGAACCGTGGAGTTTTGTACTCCGGGCGGTTGCTGCGCAGCCAGAAAGCCCGGAAGAGATTCTGGGACAGATTGACAATTACCAAGCATCCCGTTGGTACCGCAATTACGGCATGGAAGCTCTTTTATCCGCTTATACTGGAAAAGAATGCCCGGATCGGACACAGGGAATCCAAAATGCAGAAAGGGATGCGGAACAGGTCATCCAGACATTCAAGAGTAATACGCGTTTGAACCGTGCTTATGGAAAAATTCAGGAATCCACGATGGAGACTGCTTTTTCTATGTTAGACATCGTAAAACAGTTTTATTTCCGCACACATAATTATGCCAGCTTTAAGATTTTTTTGGCTCGGATGGAAGCACTGCTTGATTGTGAGATTGAGAATCAGGTCGTCCGTTATGAAAAACGGATACAGGAACTTGAAGCGGACAGCCACTTTGTGGGGGCGCCGATGTTGGAGGTAATCCGGCAGGCGCTTGCAAACAAGAACTTTAACAGTGTGGATTCTTATATCAATCAATTGCAAAGCGGTATCCGGGAACTTCCGGTGAATGAAAAGAAGATGGAACTGAAAGGAAATTTTCTGTCGCAGTTCCAAAGATGTGAAGAAGGATATTATAAAGTGTGCCAGAGCCAACAGTATCGTTCCAAAAATCCCGCTCGTTGGGGGGAGCAGGCTCTGGAATCTATGGGAAAGGAATACCAGCACTGGACCTCCCCGAACGAGAAGAAAAAAGGCTGTACCTGGCTGAGCAACTGGATTATGCACAAGGATGACAAAAGTAATGCCGCCAGGGTGAGTAGCCTGCTGACAGGGCTTGGGTTCCGTGTTCAGGATGTGAAGCGAGATGATGGCGTCAAACCGATGGTTATGTATGAGTTATTCCTTGTAAGCGCAGAGAGGACATCGGCTGGACTGAAAGATTATCCGCATCCAATTTACAAATTCGGCACAGAGCTGAGTGATCCAATGTATGTTGTCTGCCTGTATGGCTGCAAGGGAGAATCTACGCTGATTAATGTGATGACCAACGAATTGCAGCTGAATGGACCTACTATCGTTTTGATGGATGGCGCCCTGAAAGTATCTGGCCGCCGTCTGATTGCAAGGAAGTTCAAGGCTGATACCAGTGGACAGAGTCCATTCTTGCTGATTGACCGCGTGCTGCTGCTTTATTTGGCTTCCCTGAATGAAGGCGACCGACAGAATGCCATGCTGCACTGTACGTTGCCTTATACATTTGAGGTGCTTTACGGTAACGGGAGCGGTGCGGTGCCAGAGGAAATGTTTATCGGGCGCATCAGCGAGATGAATGATCTGCGCAGTGAGCAGGGACCGAGCCTTGTTTATGGTGGTCGGCAACTGGGAAAAACCGCGCTGCTGAATCGGGCGAGCAAAACGATAAATGACCCGAAAAACAAAGACTATTCTTTTTGTGTGGATGTGAAGGACGAGAGCAGTACGGCGTTGTTGGAAAAAGTGAACAGGCAGCTTTGTAAGTTGAAATTGTTGGAAGCGCCTTGCACTTCTTTAAAAGAAATGTGCGATATGCTGCAGGAAGCCTACGATGAAGGGAAAATCCGTAAGCTCAGGGTTTTTGTGGATGAGTCAGACAAGATGTTTGAAGAATTCCGGCAGAATGATTACGAGGCATTACGTCCGTTTATTGTCATGAGGGATGATACAAAGCATCATATAAAATTTGTTTTTGCGGGCACGCATAATGTGGCAGCAACAGAAAATGTGGAAGAGAAAAACAGCAATTTGCTGCATATGGGACCGCCGCTGTGCATTGAACCCTTATCCCCTGATGATGCAATGAAATTAATCCGTATTCCAATGTCCTACCTTGGATTTGAAATTGGCGATGCACAGATTGAACTGATTCTTTCCAATACAAACAACTATCCGGGGCTGATTCATATTTTCTGCAATGCGTTAATCCAATCGGTCTGCCGTGATTATGAGAGTTATTACAGCGGCGACAAGGAAATGGAAAACCCGCCGTACCGGATTTCGGACGAGCAGATGCGCGCTGTATTTAAGGAGAAGGATATCCGAAAGGAAATTGGAACCAGGGTCATGTCTACCATCAAGCTGAACCATAAATATCATGTGATTTCCTGCCTGTTGGCGAATATGGTATATGAAGACCAGGAGAATGAACATAACCGCCTCTACGGGCACAGTGCGAGGGAACTTTTGGAATATAACCGAAAAGAATTGCAGCTGCCTCTCTTAACAGGCATGGCGGAAAAAAATTTAGACGCATTATTAAATGAAATGGTGAAAATGGGAATCCTGTGGAAAAATGTAGAAACCCAACAATTCCGGTTCCGCCAGCAAGATTTTCTGAACTATATTGGAACCAACGAGCAAGTGCTTGAATTTCTTTTGGAGAAGGGTATGGAGGTGGAAACCTGATGATGAACGATGTTATGAGTTTTTGGTGGGAAAACATCACTGGTCCGCAGATGTTGATAGATAAGATTGCACTATGCCTTTCGGAAGGGAAAAATGTGGTGCTTGAGTTAGAGGAGAGCCTTCCGTGGCAGGAACAGATGCGGGATTTGGTAATGTATCGTTTGGATGGGGTACATCCCGATTGGATGGAATGGGAAGGCGTGAAGGGGCAGGGTGAAATTGTACCAAAACTCTTACAGAATTTCCACCGCAATAAACTGAATATCTGCCCGACAGAATATAGTGCACAGTTGGAATACCTGAAAAAGGAAGGTATTTTTCGCGATACCGTTGTCTGGCTTACTTTTGTTGGGGATGCCGACCCACTCCAGCTGGTGCGCTTTTTGTCAGATTACCGGGGGGAGGGTTTGGAAAAACAAGGTGTGTTCCTGGCAGAAATCATAACCGGGCAGCACTTGCCTAAATTATCGGGCAGCATGGAAGTGATACGCGGGAAAGATTATATGCGGTGCGGTGACATACTGCTGTATTCTAATATATTGGCGGATGGGAAACGAAAATTTCCCGAGGAACTGAAAAACTATATTGCCCATGTGGCTGCAAATTTGGCAGGGCAGGATGTGGAGCTGATTCCGGGAATTCTTGAGGAAATCAATTTTGAAAACGAGGATCCGGTGGAAGCTTTACATCGTCTGTGGGAACAGGGATACCCTGCCTGCTCTGGTCATGTGCCAACGAGAGAAGAGATTTCCCGGCGGGTCTGGAAAGCCCAACTGCAATCTGCATTTGCTGGAATCGAGATGGAAAGGCTTCGGATTACGGAGGAATATGCAAATGATATCGAGGAGGCAATCGGCACAGAATATTGGGATTCAAAATGGAATCGGAGTGGATATATCACCCAACATGGAGAGGAAATAGAAAGTGCATCCGATGTGGAATTGGGGACAATGGTAAGGATGATGAGCTTGCGCAGGAATGATGACAGGGGGCGGTATTTGCTTTATTTCCCGGACGACCAGTTGCGGAACTGGATTGTCTTCCTGACGGATTGCCGCAATAACCTAGCGCACCATAAGGTTTGCACACCAGAGCAGATATGCCGTTTGCTGCGTATGAGGGAGTGAAGGGCGGAGAGTTTTATACGCCGGCCAGTGTAGTTAAGACCATTGTCGCTGTTTTAAAACCGTTTTCAAATTGCCGTGTTTATGACCCTGCTGTGGTTCCGGCGGAATGTTCGTGCAGAGTGCAAAATTTATTCAGGCTCATTCTGGGAAACGGGGGGCGATTGCAGTTTATGGCCAATCCTCCTTTTAATCTTTCATATTGGGGACATGAAAAATTGAAAGAGGATAAACGTTGGAAATATGGCATCCCTCCAGCAGGAAATGCGAATTATGCTTGGATTCAGCACATGATTCATCATCTTGCACCGAACGGAAAGTTAGGGCTTGTTCTTGCGGACGGTGTGCTTTCTACCCAATCCGGTGGTGAGGGTGAGATTCGGAAGAAGATTATCGAGGATGACCTTGTGGAAGGAATTATCGCAATGCCGACACAACTTTTTTATAGTGTAACAATTCCAGTAACACTTTGGTTTATTACGAAAAACAAGAAACAAAAGAGAAAAACCCTATTTATTGATGCTCGGAAGATGGACTTTATGGTAGACCGGAAGCACCGCGATTTTGATGATGAGAAAGATATACCGAAGATTGCAGAAACGTTTGCCGCTTTTGAGGAAGGGAAAATGGAAGATGTAAAGGGATTCTGCGCAGCGGCTTCGCTTGCCGATATTGCAAAGCAGGATTATATCCTTATGCCAGGGCGCTGGATATTGTGGGTAGTGATAGATTAGATGGGATTATCAAAGAAACGCTTGGCGTTTTTTCTTCCTTTATCAGTGAAAAAATATCTGAGTTTTCTACGGATTTATATTATCAGAACCCGAGTTATCTGGAGTGTTCTTATAAAGCCGGGTATTTGTTGGATTGAGGAAAGTTGGGATTGTTTGGGAATTTTTTTGGGGGGACATAATGATGTACAAATTCAATGAAAAAGTGTCTGTAAAAGCATTGGCGGATTTGCGTGAATCTGTGGGCTGGAACAGGATGGAAAGAGAGTATAAAAACCCTTTGATGACATCGTATTACCATATTGCGGTTTATGAAGATGATAAACTGATTGGGTATATTGATAGTGTATCAAATGGGGTAACAGATGCATATATTCAGGATTTAATGGTTTGTCCGGATTACCAAGGCAAAGGGATTGGCACAGACCTGATGGATAAAATGATTGAATTAACAAGACTATTTGAAAAGGGAAATATAATGAAAAAGCAGAAAGTGGTTAAGGAACATTACGTTCCAGTATTTTGGCAAAAAAATTTTACGGATGCTGAAGGGTAACTACATATATATGATTATGAAACAAAAAGAATATTTACCCAAAAGCCGGAAAATGTTTGTTATGAAAAAAATTTATATGAAACGGAATGGCGTGATGCAATGCCGGAACTGGGTGAATATGTCTTGCATAATGATATTGAAGATATATTTTGTAAATATGGGAATATGCTTTTCTTTTGGAAAGAATTACAGGTATATGTTTTCCTCCCCCCAAAAAAATGCATTGATTTTATGTAAAGCGAAAAAAGAGTGCTTTTTTCGCTTGGTGGTTAATATGATTGTACGTAATCCGTTGAATATGCGGGCAGTATTAAAATAAGATGTCCCCCTGCTGCATACCGCAAGCATAAGATGCAGCAGGGATGGGATGTTTGACAGTTGGTGCTGAACGGAACGAAGATGAATTACAAGAAGCAATAAGGGACTTTAAAAAAATCTGAAAGATTTTTAATCCCGGAATGCATCTCCTTTTGAAGCTCTTCTTGCTGCTGTATCTAGAATCAGTTCAACCAATTTTTCTTTGTTTTTCCATTTCATTGCCAGTTTTGAAGAGTCCATTCCGTAATCGGCAATGATATCTTTTAATTCTTTTTCTGTTAGCGAATTCAAACGCTGAGGAAGGGAGGAATCCCCATCCATCACCATTTGGACGGGGTCAAGTATTGCAGGGTCGCGGCGGTTCGCCCCTCGCTTAGCATTGGATTCAGTTTTGGGCTTATCTGCAGGATAATCACCAATTTCCAAAGCGTCACTTAATTTTTTTGCAAAATTTTCGTTGGTGTTTGCCTCTGCAACGATTGCGTTGAGTAGAGCCTGTAGGCGTTTTTTAAGATTTTTATCCATTTTAGACCTCCATTTTTTCGATAATTTCGTCAGCGAAAGAATTAAACCGTTCGAATTGTCCTTGATAACCCCATTTCTGGCGGAGCGTAGTAACTTGTGTACATTCTGCGGCTTCTCCAATTTGGTTATTTTCGTAAAAAATAGTTTTAAATAGCGGGGCATCCTTGCCTTTTTGCAGTATTTTTAAGGTGCGGTCATGCAGGGTGGATTGCCCGCGGACTTTTGTGGCTACAATTCCCAGACACATAATTTTTTCCCCGATATTTCTTGAAAATTTCTCCACGCGGTTGATGATTTGAGGAATACCGTAAGTAGAAAGTACGTCGGGAATGGTCGGGATTATGTAACCGTCTGAAATGCGTAGACCGTTCAGGGTGATAATCCCCATATTAGGCGGACAATCGATTAATACGTAGTCGTAGTTATCAATCACGGGATTCAGTGCTCTTTTAATAATTTCCGTCGGGTTATTTGAATAAAATTGTCCCCTTGGAATAGTTGAAATTTGATCTTGGATGTCAATCATATCCAGACTGGATGGTATAAGGTCAAGGCTTTTTACATTCTGGATTTTTGAAACACCCTGTTGCAATGTTTTGGACAAATCAAATTGGGATTTTTCTTCCAGGGAATCTTTAAAAAGTGTGTATAAAGTATATCCGTTTTCATTTAATTCTTTCCATTTATCTTCTCCGATTAGCATGGTGGTACAATTTGTTTGTGGGTCGAGGTCAACAACAAGAACCTTTTTCTTTTTTTCTCCGGCAAGAGTCGTTGCCACACCGGCAGTAGTAGTGGTTTTAGCGACACCACCTTTCAAGTTGATAAATGAAATTACTTTTGCCCCCATAATTTTACCTCTCTTTCTTAGCCAAGACTTTACTTGATCCTCATCAAAAATTGCTCCCGCCTTTAACTCTGCAATAGGCGTTGGAAAGTCGTCGTACCGGTTTCTCCAGTTGTTTACTGCTGCTGTTGTTACATTTGCTATCTGGGCAATCTCGGATAATCCGATTGGAATGTTCAATATACAATCACCTCCATGTATGTTTACATAATAAACATTATAACGCAAAAAGTTAAAAGAGTCAACATGTATTTTGGATGTGATGGAAATTGACCACTCTGTTCATAAGAATCCATTCGCTGTAAAGGGGTTTTGGGCTAAGGTTTCAGCTGCCTTCCTCCGCACGTTTGCGCAACAGTATTCCATCCTCTGTTAATGCAATTTTTTTGCTTCCGCGAATGAACAATTGTTTTCCCAATTCTTCTTTTAAAACTTTTAATTGTCTGGACGGCGGAGGCTGTGTCATATGCAGGGCTGCGGATAAAACCCTGAAACCGTCCGGGCAGACAGAAAATACTGAAATAACAATGCAGACGGAAAATGGTTTGGATAGTGAAAAACAGCAGTTACAAGTACCGGAAGGGGATAGCAGCGTGACCGGGGAAACCTGTGCAGAATCCGTTACGGAGGCATTAAACCGTGGTGTCCGCCTGCTTGATTTCTCAAACAATGTAATTGTAATTTCGGCAGGCATATGCTATAATTTACCCTGTTACTGAATTTAATCGTAAGTCAAAGGCGCAGAACAGGGAGGAAGCTTCCATTTCAAGAAGCACGGTGTTTAAGATGGTAAACAACGAATATGTTGCTATGGATGTACTGGTGAGGAGCTGCACGGCTCTTGGCTGCGGAATGGATGATATAGTGGAAATTGAAAGACAATAATGGAGGGGTTAAGATGGCGGAACTGGAAAACAGCAGGAACTTGATCAGTGTGCTGTGGAGCGGCGCGGATATCCTGCGCTCCAAAATGGATGCAAATGAGTATAAGGATTATCTACTGGGCATTGTATTTTACAAATACCTGTCAGATTCTTTTCTGATTAAGGCGTATGATTTGATTTACGATGAAAAGCCGCAAAGCTTAAAGGCGGCGCTGGAGGCATACAGGGAAGCACTGGAGGATGAGAGTGCGGAGGAACTGAAAGAACAGGTCAGGGAGGAATGCCATTATGTCATTGAGCCGGATCTGACGTATACCTGTTTTGCGGATGCGGCAAGGAATAACGCATTCAGCCGTGAACAGCTTCAGAAAGCCTTTAACAACATCGAGCAGAGCGATCCGCTGTTTGCGGATCTGTTTACCGATATTGACCTTTATTCCAACCGATTGGGGACGGGGGATCAGAAACAGAGCGATACCATATCAAGTCTGATCAGGGAAATTGACAGGGCTGACCTTCTGAATACGGATTCGGATGTTCTTGGAAACGCCTATGAATATTTAATCGGACAGTTTGCCTCCGAAACGGGCAAGAAGGCGGGGGAATTTTATACGCCCCAGGCAGTGTCAAAAATCCTGACAAGAATTGCGATTGCAGGGCAGGAGACAAATAGGGGACTGTCGGTGTATGATCCCTGTATGGGTTCCGGTTCCCTTTTGCTGAATGCAAAGAAATACGCCGCAGAGCCGGGCTATATTAAATATTACGGGCAGGAACTGATGACGTCTACCTATAACCTTGCAAGAATGAATATGTTCCTGCACGGCATCGTGCCTGAGAACCAGAAGCTCCGCAATGGCGATACCCTTGACGGGGACTGGCCCACGGATGAGGAAACCGATTTCAACATGGTGCTCATGAATCCGCCGTACTCGGCAAACTGGAGTGCAGCCGCCGGATTCCTTCAGGACGAAAGGTTCAGCGATTACGGCGTGTTAGCACCAAGGTCAAAAGCCGATTATGCGTTTCTGCTGCATGGTCTGTACCACCTGAAAAGTAGCGGGACAATGGCGATTGTACTGCCCCACGGGGTTTTGTTCCGGGGTGCGGCGGAAGGGAAGATAAGGGAAAAACTGCTCCGTGCAGGAAACATCTATGCGGTGATTGGGCTTCCGGCAAATTTATTCTACAACACGTCCATTCCCACCTGTATTATCGTGCTGAAAAAACACAGGGACGGACGGGATGTATTGTTTATAGACGCATCCCGGAAATTTGAAAAAGGGAAAAAGCAGAACGCAATGACGGACGAGCATATCGATTCTGTCATAGAACTGTACAACAGGCGGGAAACCGTGGAAAAAGAGTCCTTTCTTGCGGAATTTGAGGATGTCGAAAAGAATGACTTCAATCTGAACATACCCAGATATGTGGACAATTTTGAGAAAGAGGAAGAAATAGACCTGAAAGCCCTTCTGAGCGATATGGAGCAGACGGAGAAAGAAATCAACCGGATTCAGGGGGAATTTGTATCCCTGATGAAAGACCTGACTTCTTCTGATGAAAGTATCAATCAAACGCTAAATGATTTGATTAAGATGATTGAGAGGTGATGGATATGAATAAACCGAGGATCAGGTTCAAAGGGTACACAGACGCTTGGGAACAGCGTAAGTTGGAGGATATTGCTGATAGGGTAACTAGGAAAAATCAAGATTTAGTATCTACATTACCTCTAACAATTTCAGCACAATATGGACTGATTGACCAAAATGAATTTTTTGATAAGCGAGTAGCTAGTAAAGATGTGAGTGGTTATTATCTGGTGAAAAAAGGTGAGTTTGCGTATAACAAAAGCACATCATCAGATGCGCCGTGGGGTGCGATAAAGAGGCTTGACAGATACGAAAATGGTGTTTTATCAACACTTTATATCGTGTTTGCTATAAATGAAAATGCAGAGATTGATTCAGATTATTTGGTGACATACTATGATACAAATTTGTGGCACAGAGGCATTCGAGAGATTGCATCAGAAGGGGCAAGAAATCATGGATTACTCAATATCGCTCCGGCGGATTTTTTTGAAACAAGTTTATCAGTGCCACAAGATATTGAGGAGCAAAAAGCTATTGGAAAATATTTTACTGAACTAAATGCCCTCATCACCCTTCACCAGCATAAGTGTGATGAACTGCTAAATATCAAGAAATTTATGTTAGAGAAGATGTTTGTGTGATATTTATAGATATATAATTAAGTAAAGGAGTTGTATAAGATGGAAATGAAAGAATTTAGTATTAAAATACCAAAAGAAATGTCGGTTTATTTAGCGATAGATGATGATAGAACAGAGTTACAGAGAAACGCAATGATGTTATATCCATATATCAAGAATTTGACTATTTCACATGGGCGTGCGGCGGAAATATTGGGGATATCAAAGTGGGAACTTATTACATTGTATGACAATATGGGTTTAGCGTATTTGGATCAAGATATCTCAGAAATCATGGCTGATGTGAGAACATATAAAATGTTAAGGAGGGTATAAGTTGATTATTGTTTCTGACACAACACCAATCATTACTTTATCTAAAATAGAACGATTGGATTTGTTGCAAAAATTATTTGAAAATATTATGATTCCGAGTGCGGTATATAATGAGTTGACATCAAATGCGCAGTTTCAAGAGGAAGCAAAGGTAATAAGCGATGCAGAATATATTAAAGTGGTGGAGGTTGAGGATTCAAAAGCGGTTGAGTTGCTGCAAAGGGCAACGGGTTTGGATTTAGGCGAATCGGAGGCAATTATATATACAGATAGTTATAAGTCCGGATTGCTGTTAATAGATGAAACAAAAGGCAGAAAGGTTGCAAAACAAATGGGCATTTCTGTCATGGGAACTGTTGGGATTTTAATGGCGGCATATGATGAAAAATTTATTTCATCATATGAAATTAGGGAATATATTAAAATCATGAAAAATGTGGGAAGGCATATAAGTGATAAATTATATGCGCAGTTGCTTGATGCAATAGAAGAATAGTGATGGTGTAGCTTGGGAACGGCGTAAGTTTGGCGAATTAGCAGATTACAAGAAGGGTTCATTTGGAAGTGCTATTACAAAAGACATGTTTGTTCCCAAGGACAAAGACTCTATTAAGGTATATGAACAACAAAACGCTATCAACAAAGATTGGTCATTAGAGAGGTATTTTTTGCCTAAGGAATATGCACTTACAAAGTTAAAATCTTTTGAAGTTTATGGCGGAGATATTATTGTTTCTTGTGCGGGAACGATAGGAGAAATCTATGAAATTCCCCAAAATGCGGAGGCAGGGGTTATAAATCAAGCATTGATGAGAGTTCGTGTGAATGAAGACATTGTAGATAAAAATATGTTCATAATAGCATTTTCAAATATGATAGATGCATTTACAAGAACACATAGTAATGGTTCAGCTATCAAAAATATTCCACCTTTTGCGGACTTAAAACCGATGCCAGTTTTAATGCCTTCAATGTCGGAACAGAAGAAGATTAGTGGTTACTTTTTCCACCTTGACCACCTCATCACCCTTCACCAGCGTAAGCATTTTTGCATTAAAAAATGCAACAAATCACATAGAAATTGGGATTATCACAGCAAAGGAGACAATAAAAATGCCGGAATTAGAGTCAGTGATTGAAAAGAAACTGATAGAACAGCTTGTCTACGGAGATTCGCAGTGGGTATACAGGGAAGATTTGAAAACGGAAAATGATTTATGGGCAAATTTCAAATATATTCTTGAGCAGAACAATAAGGATAGGCTGAATGGGGAATCTCTGACGGAAAGCGAGTTTGAACAGGTAAAGAACCAGCTTCAGTTTTCATCATTTTACAAGGCGGGTGAGTGGCTGGTAGGAGAGAACGGAAAAGTCCAGGTGCATGTGCAGAGGGATACGGAGCGCCTCCACCTGGTTGTTATGAACCATGAGCATATTGCGGGCGGCAGCAGTGTCTATGAGGTCATTAACCAGTACAGCGCGTTAAGGACGGATGAGGACAGACAAGCTAGCGCAAGGGACAGGCGGTTTGACGTGACGCTTTTAATCAACGGGCTTCCCATGATACATATCGAACTGAAAAATAAGCAGCACTCCTATATGGACGGATTCTGGCAGATTAAAAAATATATCGGGGAAGGGAAATTTACGGGCATTTTTTCAGCGGTACAGATGTTTGTCATCAGTAACGGCGTAAATACGAAATATTTTTCCGCTGCGGGCGACTCGGAGCTGAATCCCAAGTTCATCAGCGGGTGGCTGGATAAGGATAATAATCCGGTAACGGGCTGTATGGATTTTGCAAAAAGCGTCCTCTGCATCCCGGAGGCGCACGAGATGGTTGCGAGATATACCGTGCTGGATGAAGATGCCAAAAAATTGATCCTGCTGCGGCCGTATCAGATCCATGCGATTGAGGCAATCCGTGAAGCGTCCAAGACAGGCAGGTCAGGCTATGTGTGGCATACGACGGGTTCCGGGAAAACGCTGACCTCGTACAAGGCTACGAGGAATCTGCTGATGGACATACCTGCCATTGACAAGGCTGTATTTTTGATTGACCGCAAAGATTTGGACGCCCAGACCACAATGGCGTTTCAGGCTTATGCAAATAACGATTTGGTGGATGTTGACGAAACAGACAATGTAAACGACCTGAAGCAAAAACTGAAATCAGGAGACAGGCAGGTGATTGTGACAACCATCCAAAAACTGCAAAGGCTGATTACAAAGAGGCTTCAGGAAGGCACGCCAGAATACCGGAAAATACGGAATCTCAAAATCGCATTTGTCGTGGACGAGTGCCATAGGGCAGTCACGCCGGGCATGAAAAGGGAACTGGAGCGTTTTTTTGGAAATTCCCTGTGGTTTGGCTTCACCGGAACACCCAGATTTGCGGAAAATCCATATCCGCAGATGGGGGATTTGCCGAGGACGACAGAGGAACTGTATGGGGAACGGTTGCATAAGTATACGATACAGAATGCAATCCATGACAATGCCGTCCTCGGATTTCAGGTGGAACACAACGGACCTAAGGACATTGCCAACGAGACGGACAAAAACGCATATGACAATGAGGCGCACATGCTGAAAGTGCTGGATGTCATCCTGAACAGGTCTTATCATAAATTAGGGTTTCAAAACGGCAGGGGAATGACATATGAGGGGCTTCTTACAACAAGCTCCATCCAGCTTGCGCAGAAATATTATGAACTGCTGGCAAAGGTAAAGAACGGGGAGACTTCCCTTGTGATAGACGAGAAAATAAAGCAGGTGCTTCCGGATTTCCCTAAATTTGCCATAACTTATTCCGTTTCCGAGAACGAGGAAGGTTCTCAGGTGAATCAGCAGAAAATGCAGGCTTCCCTTGAAGATTACAATGCAATGTTCGGGACGAAATATGAACTTTCCCAGATTCAGGGCTACAATGGGAACCTGAATAAAAGGCTTGCGAGGAAAGAAACCAAATTCCAGAGCAGGAGCGAGCAGCTTGATCTGGTGATTGTTGTAGACCGGCTTCTTACGGGATTTGATGCCCCGTGTATGTCAGCTATTTTTATTGACAGACAGCCGATGGGCCCCCATGACCTGATACAGGCTTTTTCGAGGACGAACCGTATTTATGACAAAAACAAAGCATATGGACAGATTGTGACCTTCCAGGCTCCCGTATTATTCAAAAGATGCGTGGATGAGGCAGTAAAGCTGTACTCTGCAGGAGGGACAAAGGAGGCGCTGTTAGCGGAGTGGGATGAAATAGAGCCAGCGTTTCAGAAAGCTCTCTCGGCGTTGCGTGTTTCGGCCGGGACTCCTTCGGAAATTTCCGGGATGTCGATGAAAGAGAAAGAAGTATTTGCCAAAATGTTCCAGAATTTTGACAGGTTATTTGCCCAGATGAAGTCGTTTACAAATTATGATGACGGGATGCTTGCAGGGTACGGCATCACACAGGAAGAGTATGATGATTATGCGGGGCATTACTTTAATGTGTTGGAGGAAATCAAGGAGAGCAAGCCGGATAAGGAAGCGGATGGCACTGAATCGGTACAGATAGATTCTGATTATGAGTTGATGGCATACAGTAGTACAAAAATAGATTATGAGTACATCATTAACCTGATTCAGAATATTGTCACGCCAGACGGCGGCGAAGGGGATATCACGCCCGAAGAACGTCAGAAGAAGATTGGCGAGATAAGGCAGTATGTGGAGGAACTGCGCAGGGATAACCCGAAGATTGCGGATATCATGTCCGGGCTGATTGATGAGATTGAAATGGATGCGGAAAAATATAAAGGGAAATCCATCTTAAATATTGTGGAGAATATGAAGCAGGACTGCATAGACCGGGTGATTACGGATTTCTGCCTGACATGGTATGCATCAAAAGATGATGTCATGTATGCGGCAAACCATTACAGGAATGGGGAAATACCTAATGAGAGCAGGATAAAGGCAACAATAGATTTTACCAGTTATAAGGCGAAGAAGGAAAAAGCCCTCCCTAAGTTCAAATATTACGCACAGATGATGGCGGAACTTAAGAAAACGTTGGAGGAGGAAATCAAGCCGCTTACCAGTCATTGAACATGACGCTGTTTTCTCCTTTCCTGCTGTTTGTATCAGCGTAGGTAATTTCAGGAAACGGAGGCAGCTTATGCTAAAAAATATGAACAGCGAGACACTTTTTTGCGAGTATTACAGACAATGGGTAGACGTGTACAAGAAAGGAGCGATCAGGGAAGCCACGATGTCAAAGTACCTGATGACGCAGAAGTGGGTTGAAAAACTTGCGCCGGAACTGAAACTGTGTGAACTTTCGAGAACCGCCTACCAGCAGCTCTTAAACGATTATGCGAAAGAGCATGAAAGGCAGACGACGCTTGATTTCCACCATCAGCTTAAGGGGGCGATCATTGATGCCGTTGACGAAGGGCTGATCGAGCGTGACCCGACAAGAAAGGCGATTATTAAGGGAAAAACGCCGAGAACCAAGAAGATAAAGTACTTAAACCAGTTTGAGCTTCATACACTGATAGCCCATCTTGATATCAAAGAGGAAGCGAACTGGGACTGGTTTATCCTGCTTGTTGCCAAGACGGGCATGAGGTTTTCGGAGGCGCTTGCGGTAACGCCAGGGGATTTTGATTTTGCAAGGCAGACCTTATCCATCAGCAAGACATGGGATTACAAAGGCGAGGGCGGTTTCCTGCCCACGAAAAACAAGTCGTCTGTGAGGAAGATACAGATTGACTGGCAGATTGTGGTCAAGTTTTCGGAACTGGTCAAGGGTCTGCCGGAAGATAAGCCTATTTTTGCCGGACAGGATAAAATCTATAATTCCACAGTAAATGATGTGCTGACAAGGCATTGCAGGGCGTGCGGCATTTCCGTGATCTCAATCCACGGGCTGCGGCATACCCATGCCTCCCTGCTGCTTTTTGCGGGAGTGTCGATTGCAAGCGTTGCCCGCAGACTGGGACACGCCAGTATGACAACAACGCAGAAGACATATCTGCATATTATTCAGGAGCTTGAGAACAAGGATGTGGATCTGGTGATGAGGACGTTATCAGGATTATAAGATTGGGAAACTTTTAATTTTAGTATGGAAATGCTTACGCTGATTTTAGCAGTGAGATACAGATTAAAAAGTATAAAGAGACATTGGGATATGCGAAAGCAGATATGGAAAAGCGGCGGCAGACTGCAGCAGGAAAAAGGTGTATCGTGACGAAGTGTGAACACTTCTGGCAGGATATGCCTTTTTTCAAAGTTATATCCAAACCAGTTTTCCAATCTGGAAGCCGCGATTGAGGAGGCGCTTGCCAAATTGGTACATCAAGGAATTGGGGAAATTTTTGCCGCAGATAAACATTACACCTGCGCTGGTGCAAAATGAAATACACCCATATTATCAGGAAAATGACATAATCCCATTTTGCACTTCCCATAGCAGCGGGATTGGTTCTGTACTTGCTGCTTTTGTCAGAGATTATTGGCAATCGCAGCAGTTACTGCCTGTTTTTTGCTTGAAAAAGATTAGGGGATGGTTTATAATACGATGGGGAATGGAAGTAAGTAAAAGGATAAAAATATAGCAATCAAATTTCAGACATATGCCACACAAAAATTATATGCAGAAAGGACAGAAATAATGCAAGACTTGACGACAACTTCAACAGCTGCTACATCAACACCCCTGACCCATCTCACCGAATTTCAGCAATACTTAAATACAGCCATCACCCCTTACCACTGCGTTTCCTCAGCCGCTGCCCTTTTGGAAGCCTCCGGTTTTGAGGAACTTTCCATGACCGCCCCATTCAACATCCGGCAGGGCGGCAAATACTACCTTACCCCCTATGGCACGATGCTGTTTGCCTTCACCGTCGGCACCGCCGACCTGACCGCGCAATCGTTCCATATCGCGGCAGCGCACACGGACTATCCGTGCCTGCACATCAAACCGGCTGCGGAGCTTGCTGCGGGCGGCTATCTGCGCCTGAATACCGAGGTCTACGGCGGTCCGATTCTCAACACCTGGCTGGACCGCCCGTTATCCATGGCAGGCCGCGTGGCACTGCGCAGTGAAAAGACCTACGAGCCGCAGCTTTGCTTCTACGACGCGGGCAGACCGCTGCTGACCATCCCGAACCTTGCCGTG
Organism: uncultured Lachnospiraceae bacterium; assembly: GCA_910579615.1. Classification (GTDB taxonomy): domain Bacteria; phylum Bacillota; class Clostridia; order Lachnospirales; family Lachnospiraceae; genus RGIG4057. Next base: position 86,987 of record CAJTUA010000003.1, read on the forward strand.
CACATGAACCGCAAGGTGAACGAGGGGGTTGAGCTTAAAAAGCAATGCGACCTTTTGCCGCTGCTTGGTTTAAAGGGCGAGGGGGAAACAAACGAAGAATATTTCCTTGAATTCCTCGCGAAAGAATTGCAGTGCGCCAAGGAGGATATCCTGGATTTTGATTTGTATGTATACAATGCGGAGGAGGGCGTGCGGGTCGGCATGAACCAGGAGTTTTTCTCAGCACCGCGCCTGGACAACCAGACATCCTGCTATGCGCTTTTGCGCGCGATTGCGGACGGCGGGCGGGTGGATGGCATCAATGTCATTGCCCTGTATGACAATGAGGAAATCGGAAGCCGCACGAAGCAGGGGGCGGATTCGATGCTGCTCATGCTTTTGCTTGAGAAGATTTATGCGGCGCTTGGCATGGACAAGTCCGCGTTAAGCGATGCTATTCTGCGCAGCTTTTTGTTTTCGGTGGATGTGGCGCATGCGCTGCACCCGAACCATCCGGAGAAATACGACCCGGTGAACCGCGCCCTGATGAATGATGGCATAATTTTTAAGATTAGCATCAACCAACGCTACACCTACGACGGCGAGGCAGTTGCGGTTGCGCAGCAGCTGTGCGAAAAGGCGGGGGTGAAATTTAAGAAATTTGTTAATCATGCCGATATGCCTGGTGGAGGGACATTAGGACCAATCATTTCTTCTTGGCTGCCGATGAAGACCGTGGACATCGGTGTACCGATTCTTGCCATGCATTCGGCAAGGGAGTTAATGGGCGTGGAGGATGAGGAGCATCTGATTGGGATGATGACGGAGTTTTTCTCGTAGGGCAATTTGGAAATGAATCAGCCAGACAGAAAAAGAATGCATCTTTCCTGCAAAACAAAAGAGGATTTTTGGGGAGTAAAATTATAATCAAGAAATGAGGTAAAAAAGACATGTCAGACTGGAAAAAGAATTGCGCATGGTACGAAAGTGCAGTGTTTTATCATATTTATCCACTCGGAATGTGCGGTGTGGAGAAACACCGCGCGGACCTGGACCCGAAGGATACGCCGCGGCGGCATTTTGCACAGATGGAGCAGCTCATCCCGCACATGAAGCGGCTCGGTATGACTGCGCTCTACATCGGGCCGTGTTTTGAGTCGGAGGGGCATGGCTATGAGACGATAGATTATTATAAGGTGGATGCGCGCCTGGGGGACAATGCGGGATTCCGCCATTTTGTGGATGCCTGCCATGCGGCGGATATCCGCGTGGTCGTGGACGGCGTGTTCAACCATTCCGGGCGGGGATTTTTCGCCTTTGAGGAGCTGCGCAAGCACCGCGAGGGCAGCCCGTACCGCGATTGGTACTGCAATGTGAATTTTGGCGGGAACAATGAGTTTAACGACTGCTTCTCCTATGAGGCATGGCACGGCTACAATATTCTGCCGCGCTTAAACCTCTGGAATCCGGCGGTGCGCGGCTATCTGCTTGATGTAATCCGCTTCTGGGTGAAGGAGTTTGACATTGACGGCATCCGCCTGGACTGCGCGGATGTGCTGCATTTTGACTTTATGAAGGAAATGCGGCAGCTGGCGAATACAATCAAGCCGGAATTCTGGCTGATGGGCGAGGTAATCCACGGCGACTATTCCCGTTGGGTCAACCGCGATACACTCCATTCCGTGACGAATTATGAGCTGCACAAGGGCTTATATTCCGGACACAACGACCACAATTATTTTGAGATTGCGCACACCATCCGCAGGCTCTTTGGCAACGGCGGTTTGGTGCGCGACGGCAAGCTTTACACCTTTGTGGAAAACCACGATGTGAACCGTCTGATTGATAAGGTGAAGGACCCTGCGCATATGAAGAATATTTATCGGATTGCTTACACGTTGCCGGGGATTCCGTCGGTTTACTATGGCGGCGAGTTCCGGATGCATGGCGTGCAGGCGAACGGCTCGGATGATGCTATCCGCCCGGCGGTTTCACTCGCGGACTACGCGGCGCTTGCCGAAAAAGAGAAAGATTTCGTGGATTTTCTTGCAATGCTTGGGCGTGCAAAAAAGGAACTTGCGGCGCTTTCGGTCGGCAGCTACGAGGAGCGTGTGTTGACGAACCGGCAGTTTGCATATGCGCGCTGCCATGAGGGGCAGACCGTGCTTGTGGCGGCGAACAATGACGAGAGCGCGGCCTGCGTGAATGTCCGTGCGGAGGATGGACAGTATGTGGATTACGCGACCGGGAAGAAATACCTGTGCGAGAACGGGATTGTGTCGGTGGAGCTTGCGGCGCATGACGGGATTTTGCTTGTGAAAGGCGGATGGGAGTTTTCTGGGAAAGGGGCGGATGATGCTGTAAATGCGCAGGGAAACGCAGAGCCGCAGGGAAGTGCAAACGCGGAGTGTAGCTGTGGGGCAGGAACGGAAGCAGCGCCACAGGGAAGTGCAAATGCGGAGTGTAGCTGTGGGGCAGAAACAAAACCTTCTGCCGCAGTGGATATAATTGCAAATACATCAACAAATGAAACTCCGACCAGTCCGCAGGATGCATTCGCAGTGCTTGCCAAAGACCACCGTTTTTCTGGCATCCTCATCAAAGAAAGCGTGAACACCGAAAACATTCTCGACGAAGTGACCGTGCATAAGGCGGAGCTCTGGAAAACGGACGCAGTACCGCGCTATTGGACAGCCCTGTATTTCACGGCGGATGCAGAGGATTTTCCGGAGAAGCTCTCCCATGTCATGATTGCGGATGCTGACCGCGGGGGCAACTGGTTCGCGGATTTTAAGGGCGGCGATACAAAATATATTGTTTTCCGCGACAAGGTATTTTCCTACCGTGTCGGCGATGCTGTGGCGAAAGCTGCGGTGTGCGAGGAATGCAGGAAGCTTGGAATTACGGACAAGGAGATGAAATGGACGGAGTAATCCTCAGGATGTGTCCGGGAACGGTTTCCCGCAAAGGATGCAGAACGCGGGAATGAGTTTCCGGCACGCTCTGGGGCGGGTACCCGCAGGCAGCTTTGCAACATGTGCAGGTATAAAAGTGAACCAATCGGAAAGGAGGTTGGAGAATGTTTGGTGCGATTCATTTGGATGAGATTTCGGGCGACGATTTTTTTGAAGTGCTGCGGAATCTGATTTTAAAATGTGTTCCAAATGGTGAAGCAGTGGTAACAACATTGGCGGATTATTCCATATTATTCTTAATTCTCGGCATTGCGGTCGGGATTTCCCAGTGCTTTTTCGGATACAAGCTGCGCAAGCTTTGGACGGCGATTCTGATGATTGTCGGGTGCGGCTTTGGCAGTGTAGCTCTGGCAGAGGGGTTTGAGGTATCCGTGGTGGGGCTGATTGGGTTGACCGCGGGAATGGCAATTGTCGGCGGATTTCTCGGATATTTTTTGTGGATTGCCGGGTGCTTTTTGCGGCCATTTGTTATTGTCTCAGCAGCGGTGTTTGCGGTATTTGCGATATATGGTATGCAGACACCCGGGCTTATCGTTGGTTTGGCGGCGGGGCTGATTGTGGGGATTGTGGCGGTGGCATTTTACCGGGTGGGATTGATTGTTTACAGCGCGGTGTTCGGCGGTCTGCTGGCAGGGGAGTGCATTTGGATGCTGACGGGTAATAAAATTTGGTATCCGGGGCTGATAATTGGCGGAATCCTTGCGTTGGCGGGCTTCGGGGTGCAGATTTTTATGAACCGGAAGCCAAAGGAAGCTGCAGCTGCCGCAATGGAGCCGGGTGTGGACAGCAATGTAGAACAGCCGGGGGCGGAGGGCGCCGTAGGATTGTTTGCGGCGGCGCAGGAAGGTACAGGCGGTGCTGGTGTTCTTTTACCGCCAGACAACACGGCTGCAAATGGGAATGAGGTCATTTTGCAGCTAGGCAATGAGGAAGGCATAGCCCCATCCGGAACCCCGGATGGAATCTTTTCACAGCAGGATGTTACGGGCGGAAATCAAAATGGGGGATTTGCGGCAGATTCTGCTGAAAATGGCAGCAGCACGGTTTCGGCTTCAGGTATTTGCCCGTCCTGCGGTACGCCATACAGCGCAAGGGCAAAATTCTGTATGCAGTGTGGCAGGAAGCTTCAACCATAAATTATTGATATTATTCTATCTTCTTTCACGGAAAAGAGGCTGTTGCACGAAGAAAAGTATATACAAGATATAGATGCTAGTGGATGCATAAAAACCATATCTTGTATATTTAATGATTCGTGCGATAGCCCCTTGGCATATCATAATCCGGAAAATATTATTTTATCACTCTTTAATTTTATAAATAGGAGCTGGTTTATTTTTCAAGTTCATTTTCAATAAACCAATTTGCAATTTCAAAGGCCTTTATTCGCCTTTTTGCTAATGTGATTTGTGACTTGTATTTTTCTGGATTTTCTTTTGTTTCAAAGGTCTTTATCGTTTCCCTTAGCTTATGCAATGTCGAATCAATTTGCCTTTTGGCTTCTTTCAAATCATCTTTTGAAAATTCCATTTTTTTACCTCCACAAAGTCTTGGATGTGAAATTATCAAGCCTGTTTCCTCTTTCCTTTCACGTACTATGAAATTGCCAATTGATTTTTCAATTTCGATGTATCCACCCGGCAAAGTATAGCCTTTTCAATCTTCCTTCATTCGGTTCTGCAACAAATTAGGGGGGTTATTTTACCCTTGCCATATAGTATTCATCCAAATACTTTCCGTCTACAAAAGTTGATTTTCGTTTCATGCCCTCTATCTCGAAGCCGTTATTTGTGTACAGGTGTTTTGCGGCTTCATTCTCACAAATCACAGTTAACTCTAAACGGACTACTTTATTTTCTTCCGCCCAAATATTCAATCTTTTAAAAAATTCTGTTCCGATTCCCTTGCCACGATAATCCTTTAAGATACCAACAACAATATATGCAGAATGAGCGATACGGTTTAGCCTGCCTTTTTGTGCTGATATGTATCCTATAAGCTTATTATCCGTTTCGGCAACAAGAAGGAAGTCATTTTTTTCCGCGGAATCTCGTATTAAAGACTCAATTGCAGGAAGATTCTTTGACCTTTCGCCAGGTTCGTATAGCATATACTTTGTTTCATAATCCAATTGATTCATTAGAGCCCAAAATTGTTCCGCTTCCTCCACAGATAGTTTTCTATACTCCATTTTGATATCCCCCAAGTTTTTATTTGCTTAATTGTTCAACCATTCGTATTTCACCACGTCGCCCTGCTCAATTTCAACGATTTTTCTTAATCTTTACACATATGCCATTTGATTTCTCCTTGCGGTTATACATTCCATGAGGACGGATAAATGGCTTTTGCATTTTATTTTTCAGATTTATTGGTAGTTGTTTTTTAATTTATTTTTATATACATAAAATTTTTCTTCCACAAAATATCCTTATGAACCTGCAAAAAATTATCCATAGTATGTTCTTTCAAGAAAATCCCCCACAACCCGCCCGATTGATTTTTTCAGCAATTCCGCCAGAAGTGCATGTGCTTTTTCACTATCCTCAAGCTGTGCGGTCTTACATTGGCAGGGACGGTTTGCCCATGCATTGCCGAAAGCCATAAAGGAAGTTACCTTTGTGATAGTTTTTGCCCGATGGATAATAGCACTATAATTTACATGGGGGAGCGTTTTTGAGAGACGCTCATATTCTGCCCAAGTTGCGGTCTGTGTTTTGATTTTGAAATGTGGGAGCAAGCGGGAAATTTCCTCTTCTGCCTCCGGTTGGTATCCGCCCGCTTCATCAATCAAAAAAACATCGATGATATCAAAGCGCACACCCTGCTGCGGGTCATAGAGAGGGCATCCAAACTTTGACATAATTGCAGAAAAGCGCTTCATATCCGCCTGCACCATCGAAGAACAGTCAAAACGAACCGTCTGCGGGGTTGTGGAAATCTGAAAGGAACCATGTTCTTTACTCTCATAAGTGAATCGGTCAAGTGGGTTCCAACCAGGAAAAGCATTTGCTACTTCTTTCAAAATATCTTCTATTGGCAGGACTTCGAGACCTTCCATTTTTTCGTTATCGCAGCATGCCTTTTGGTACACTGCCGCATTGTCAAGGCAGATATCTTTTTGATATTTCCAGAAATTCAAATCAATACTCATATTTTCCTCCTCCATTCCAGTGCCCCATCCTGCCTGAACTTTGTAAAGGCACATGCACCAGGATTTGCGCACGTAGTTTTATGTAAACGAATACACACAATCTGCTTGCCCCTTTTCATAGGTACATTCAATGATTTCCGCAGGGTGCATTTTTTCAATATATGTTAGGCACCGTAATGCCATTCCGTGGCTAACAAAAATAACGCTGTCATAGCCGGAATATTTGTCCGCCACACGCCGCATTCTCTGCCGCATGGACGCAAGGGATTCCCAACGTAATTTTTCACCAGGCGGATACTCGCCGCGAAATTTGGTAAATTCATGTGCAAGTTCGAAGCTTTCCTGTGATGTTTCATAGCGGTTCTCCTGGTCCGGTATCCATTCATGTAAATCAATATCCACTTCCACGCGTAAGCCTGTCTCCACGGAAATAATCTGGGCGGTCTGTAAGGCTCTCGTGTATGGGGAGGAAACAATAATCTGTGCATTTTTAAGGCGGGTATCTTTGGCTGTTATTTCAGCCTGCTCCCTGCCTTTTTCGGACAAAGGGGCAAAATCCCTGCCAAATCCCCAAAACCCGTTTCCGAGCATATGGTCATAGACCGCCTCTCCGTGCCTTATCAGATAGAATAGTGCCATGTTGTTGCCTCCTTTTATGATTCCTTGGGTTTTTCAGAAGAGAATTTCAAGGTACAAACCCCGGAATATTACTTTAAATTATTTGATTTGTTGGGCAAATCGGGCAATTCATTTGTATATTTGGATAGACTAAAAAAGCATCTCATGCACTATCCCCTAGTTTATTTTTACTTGTGGGTTACATTCCTATATCTTACCTCAACCGTTTTTTTAACTCATATTCCGGCAAACGCACCTTTTCACCATTATGTCGAAGCAACTCCATTATGCAATATTCAAATTCATCCAAATCTATGTACTTTCCTGCTAATAATTGGTCCAGTACCCCCAATGTTCCCATGACTGGCACACTTTCCGCTTTTGCCGCCTTCCTAAGCGGTCCGTCCCCGGTCAGCAAAGTAATTCCTCGCACTTTCGCAATTGCCAACGCCATGCAATCATATATAGACGGTTTCGTATACTTCCCCACCAGTTCCTCTGCCAAAAAGAACTCGTTCTCTGTAAGTTCTGTTTTTTGAAGCCCCATTTTCATCAGTTCATTACCGATATCTGGTGGATTCAGCAATTCATCCTCCACCGCGTCATGCTCCATCAAATAAATATATGGAAGTTTAAAAGGTAACCTTAGCCTGCCTATCACCATAAAATCAAGCCAGATATTTGTATCACTGCTGATATATTCCATCCATTATCCCTCTGCAGCAAAGCACTGACTCGCCACAAAATCATATGGTTGTCTCAAAATCTCTGCACCTTTCTGGACAGAAATTTCATGTTCACTGACTGCCCGGAATACAAGCTGTGAAAACAACATTGGTTCTTCCTGGGCAATCCGAATCGGTTCTGCCCTTTTCCAACCGTGCTGCCCTGCCCTGATATAAAAATCTTTTGCTGTACTATCTGAAATAATTCCGCATAAATTTGCCCTTTTTACCAACAGATACATCGAAATTCCATACTCCCTGCAAACCAAAGCCATATCCTTCGTAACGGCACTCCGTCGGATGCCAAGTTCCCGTTTTGCATCTTCTTCTGAAAAGAGGAATGCGCCACTGACGGCCGTGGCGTAGTCTTCCGCTGCCTTTTCCTCCGTATCTTCCCGCCATGCAAAAATAAAATGCGCCATTTCGTGTACAATCGTTGAACGGATGCGTTCCGGTGACATATTTTTATTCACAATAATATAAGGTCTTCCGTTGACAAGACCATTCATCCCGGAAAATGCATCCGACTCGATATCGGAAAAATAAACCAGGATGCCCCTGTTCTCAATCAGTTCTACAAGATTTCCAATCGGTCCGGTCTCTGAAATGCGCAAATATTCCCTCAGCTTTTTCGCATCCTGCTCTATCGTTCCGGACAAATTCACCCTATGGCACGAAGGGGCTTCTGGCAAAACCTCCCCACCCAGAATGTCAACAATCGTAAAAAAACGGTTCATGTATTCCTCGACGGATTCCCGAATATATGCTTGCTGACTTTCAGAAAGTTTGCTTTTCTTCCGAAACTCTCCATGTACAAATACAAGATTTTCATTGCGTCTGGATAAAAAATCAGAAACACGGGTATCCAAAACGTCTGCAAGCTTCCTGATTACATCCATTTCCGGCTTCCTCTCGCCGCTTTCGTAATGACTGATGGACATTGGAGTTACCCCTGCCAAAGAGGCAAGCTGTTTCTTTGTCATATTTTTCTTTAATCTGTAATATTTTAGGTTTTTACTGAACATGGCATTGCCTCCTTTGTTTATATTATATCATTATTTGAAAAAAAGTAAACAGAAAAATACCGTTGGTTCGTCGAAACCTGCGAATTTTCGCCGTATCTTAAAAAAGCGATAAAAGCCCCCTTGACTCTCCCCCTGGCTGTAATGATACCATTATAATGTAAACAAATAAAATCCATGGCTTTTTGTATTTTCCAGTTATGCTGCGGACGGTTTTTTTGGACATAAGGGCAAGGGAATGCAAAAGGAGGCTTGACACCTGTAATGAACTTGAGGAGGGGGATGATTTTCCATGAAGGACGAAAAAATATAGAAATTCAAAATCAAAACATATAGGACGCATACAAAAACGAAAATAAGGAGGGCATCATGTACAAAATCGGTGAACTTTCAAAACTCAGCAAAATTCCCGTTAAAACCCTGCGCTATTATGATAACGAAGGGATTTTGCAGCCGGATTCCATCGACCCGCTGACGGGTTACCGTTACTACAACGCAGCAAAATTGTTGGACTGTTACCGCATCGTGGCGCTCAAGGAGCTTGGCTTTCGCCTGGATGAAATCAAGGGGGCTTTTTCGCTGCCGAAGGAGAAATTCTCGGAGCTGATTCAGGCAAAGCGGCAGGAACTTTGCGAACTTAAAAAACAGACCGAATACCGGCTGGGCATTCTGGCTGATTTGATTTCGGATTTAAAGGAGGAGGAACCTATGTTTGACATTGTAATAAGAAAGAGCGATGAAATACGTTTGGCGTATGTGCGCAAAATTATTTCGGGAAAAGCGGAATGCGATGATATTTTAAATGGGCTATATAACAAAATACCAAAAGAAATCCTTGGCAGCAGAGCGGTCATTATCGATTATGAAACGGAGTTTGTAAGCGAGAATTTTGATACCGGAATCGGGGTGGAAATCACGGGCACCCTCCCGAAAACCTGTGGACTTTCTGAAAAAAGCATTTCCTTTCCGTGCGACACGGCAAATCTTGTGTGCACCGGGGAGGATTGCGAAGGTGCGGTGAGGGCTCTGAATAAATATGTTTTGAATAATAATTATCAGATTGTTGGCCCGACCTACAAAATTATGTATCCGGATGGCACGGTGGAACTGAAGCTGCCGGTTGTGAAACTGGGTGATTTTGACCTGAAATATAATGAAGATATTAACGTGCCTTTTGTCCATGACGAGGAAGCCGTCGGGCATTGGGAAATGGTGGATGTTTTGCCGTGCAGGGAAATGTTTTCCATGCAGAAACCAAAATCGGCGGCAGGGAAAGGGTTTGTGAAGGAGCTGTATTTCCTGCCGGGCGGTGAGCGGTACTGGTGCTTTGGCTGGACAAAGGGGCTGCTTTTGTCCGTCTGTGGTTATCCGCACAGAAAAAGCAGAAATAAGTATACAATTGAAAAAATCGAAAATGATACTTATATGTTTGTCGAGTTTAAAGATAATCATTATTTTTGCGGGGGCAGACCGGAAATATGGGTTTTCCGGAAAACGGATTCAAAGATGTACCGCAAACAGGATATCCGGATGGAGGATGTGCTCCCGGAATTTCCAGCCGATGATGCATCGGTGCTTGGAAAATGGTGTGTGTGTGATTATGTAAAGGAAATGGATGCTTTTGACCCACAAAGAACAGGCGGGGTGCTCCCATATGAGGGGCTTTACTGGCGGAGAGCGGAATTTATGGAGGATGGTGTTCTGCAAAATGCATTCCAGGACTCGGAGAGCGGCAGGATATCAACAGACCGCCCCGGCATATGGAGCTGGATGAGAGGATATGTTATCTGTCATCCGAGGGCAACCGCAAGCCAGTATGTAATCCACAGGCTTGGGGATACGGAATATCTTTTTATCCAGTGGAAAAGCGGGGATTACACGTTTGCGGGCAGAGAGCCGGGCTGGTATGTTTTTCAAAGGGCGAAGGGGAAGCATTCTGCTTGACAATATTTACTGATAAAGGTACAATGATAAAAGAAAAAATATAGGAAGGCATTGTCCATGCCTGTGTCTGTTTTGGTTCCGGCGAGAGCGAATATGTCACTGGCAGGGAAATTCTTATTTTCTTGTGGTTGTTGGATGGGAATAATTCAAATTATTGGCAGTTTTTGTTTTGCAGGACGCCCTTTTCAGAATTGTGTTCCCATTCATATGAAACTGGGAAGTACACTGCGGATAGCAGACCAACTGTTTATAGCCAGATAAATGAAATGGGAGTTGGAGGCGTTGTTTTGGAGAAATTGTTGGCTTATGCAATTTTGTGTAATGGGGAATTCATAACGGAAAACGCGTATAGGAAACGGCTTGATGAATTATTTCTCAACAACCCCGAAAACGATGATTTGCTCTATTTGGAATGGGAAACGGATGTAAAAAAAGCGATTGCTTATGTGAGGGCGCATATGGATTGCGGAAATCTTGACCTTGAACGGTTTGGCAGAATTTTAATGAGCGAATTAAAAGTCGTTTATGAAAATTGTTTGGATATAAAATATTTTGCGGCTCGAATGTACCGCTTATGGGAAAGCCTTCCCGGGAACATTCAGAACATAGAACCATTTTGGACTCTGAACTATGCGGATGACCCTCTGTCATGGGGAGATGAAGAACAGACCAGAAATATTTATGAGTGTATGTTTGGTTACTATAAGGATTGATAATATAACAATTCCAATGTAAGAATAGTTAGTGTGCAAAGGGTTTATTTTTGGCTTGATTTCCGGAATCGGACGGAAATCAAGCCAAAATTCAGGAAGAACTTATGCGTACATACAAGATAAGTAATTGCGAAACAAGTTCAAAATCTTGATTCCAATAGGGCAAAGGTCCGGTTGAGCCGGGCTTACAGGAGGTGGATGTGGATAACAAGGATTTTAAGACATGAAAACAAAGCAGATAAGGATATCTGCCCGTGAAACGGTATGCGGTATGTAAGGTTATGCAATCAGGGGTTTTAACTGCGGATATATTGATGCCTGTGCAGTTTATCAGCCACCATTACAGTAATAAGCTGGGCAAGAAGCGAGTGAGCCTTGTGGTCTATCCCAGCACATACAGCGATTTACAGAAAATTGCCTATGTTGACCGTCAGAGCGTGAGTGATATTGTGTCGGAGTTGATTGCGCAGTATGTAGCCGACAACGCTGGAAAACTGAAAGAATACGAGAAAATTAAACCTGATAAATAACAGGCATAAGTTATATAATAGTGCGTATATTATTGGCATTATATAACTTATATAATAGCAATAAAAGGGAAAAGCGAGGTGCGGCGGTGCATACAGTAATCAAGGGTACAAGTACAATAGAGCAATACAAGAAACTTAAAGCACTTATGGAGCAGAGAGCCAAAGAACATTATGAGAGCCACAAGAACGCCTTTGAAAATTGGCAAGAGGGCGATATAGCTAAGATATGGATAGACGGGCAAGGAAGAATGGGAAACAGAGCAACGGGAACAGCTTGAATGTGAGCAAGAAGAATTAAAATACTGTAAAGAACAGATTGCCGAGTATTGGGAAGAATATTCGAGCATGAATAAAAGCTGCCAGCAAGGCACATTTGATGAAGAATGGGCGAAAGTCCTTGCATGGCGGCAGGAGTATCAGAAAATTTTAGAGGAAGAAACCGAATAAATTTCTCACCGTGAGAAAGAAAGGAAAAAGAGTGATGAAAAAGAAAAATGTAGGGTTTGCGCTTCTCTTAATAGGGAATATTTTTGCGGCACCTGCCGATACAATCTTGTGGTATATAGGGGTAACAATAGGACTTGTTGGATTGATATTGGTTTGTTTTTCAAAAGAAGAAAATTAAAAAAAGAAGGTATGAGAATATCCTCTTTTTTTAATCCCTTTTAGTAATTAAATGACGTATATGCAGGAGAAGCTTTTTTAATTCCTGAAGCAAATCCAACACTCATACTAATTTCTTTTCCTCTTGAAAAAGAAACGTCAACAGAACTTGCTGTTATAATAACGTGACCGTAGGAAGCACAGACATTTGCACTTCCAGATGAATTTGCTTTATAGACTTTAGCAACGAGAGTTACTTCATCTTGTCTATCAAACAATAATAGGTCGACATCATGCGCTACTCCTTCTTCGGCGGAAACATCGTTTCGAGTAAGGGCATCAAAGTTAAAAAATGGCAATCCATTATAATCTTTAGTGTAAGTGTAGCCATAGTCATCGTAAAGAGTGAAATCATCAGACCATGAAATTCCAATACAATCGGTAAACTCATATAGAGGATTAACAAGCCATTCGCCTGTAGCAACGAATTTGAAAGCATCTCCGTAAACTCCGTCTGCTGCCATTTGTGATGAACTAAGACGAGTAGCTGTAACGGTGAGTTTGAAGTCGGAGGTAGGCATTACTGCTCGTGAGGTGCTTCCTGTTTCTAAATCGTAGTAAGTGGTAGAAGCGAATACAAGTGTACCATCATCATTTTGAAGTTCTAGCTTTGTACTTTCAGGGAGATTGTCAACGACGGATTGTTGAATACTTTGGTCTACGGTAATGCCGGTATCTATAGTATAAGTATTTGCGTCAGATTCAGCGGCAAAAGCGGTTGCAGACATTCCCATAACCATAACTGCGGCGAGCTAGTTCTGAAGTTTTGCGCTTTCAAAATTTGGAAGGGACTTTTTGGGCTTTTTTAGCCTTTTACTAAACCATGCAGTTTTTAACTATAACTAGCACAACAGGTTAAGTTAATGGTATTTTCGAGAAGTTCAAGGAACGTATATTTATCGTTATCAAATTTATTTTGACAATCGGTAAAAATATCTTTGAAAGAGAGCTGTTTATATGTTATCATGTAAATACATCTCCTTTTGGTGGATAGTTTTTGGACAACTCTATTATACCATGTCCTTCGGACATGCTGCCCCCGGCGGATGCACACGATTCGCCACGGAAATTGTTCTCCTAACGTCGGACGGCGAATCGGCGCTGGTATAATATCTGGCGATATTATACCATAAACCATTGAGGAGATGTTTTATTTTTTAGAAAAAGAACCTCATATTTATGCGAGGTTCAGGGTTTCGCAATCACCTAGTACATACAAGAGTTTGAAAGGAGTTTGCAGCATGGAAACATCCGCACAGCGTTCCGCCAGGCACTGTATGGCGATGCTCGCGCCGTTTGAGGCGTCCGACCCTAAAAACCGTGAGGGGCAGGAACAGTTTTACCGCTTGATGTACTCCATTTACGAAGGGATGTATACCGAGCCGGAGGCATGGTTTGTTTTCCCGGCTCCCTATGAGGAATATATAAAAAAGAGGAAGGTGCGCGCGGCAGAGCAGAAAAAGGAGAAGGAGCATTCCAATGATTCCAGGGAGAGCACGCTGCGCAATACTTTCCAGCAAGCGATACAGTTTTATGCCATGTATTTTTATAATCTTGGCTTACAGGCGGAGCAGGTGGACAAGTCATCCGGAGCACTTCTGATTTCCTCTAAGGCTTACGCGGATGTACTGCAAAAGCTTGGCAGGCTGCACGAGTCAAAGTACAATGCGCAAAGATACGGAGTATTGGAAAAGCTTGGCATCCGCGTGCAGGAAGATGGCGGCATGGTGCGTGTTTTCCATGAGCGAGAACCTTACATGATGCAGGGGCTTATGTATCTGTGCAAAGCGCCGGAGAGCAAATATAAATGGATGAATTTCCTGCGTCTTGACTATAAAAATGCCTATTGTCCGATTCCGGCGGTGGCGGATATCTGCAGGACGCTGCCCGCGGAATATGCCGCGATAGTGGGGCGGCTAGAAGATGAATTCGCGGGCAGAAAAGTGAAGGTGCAGATAAAACCGCTGCGTGGGATTGTGTCGGATTTTTGCTGGAAAGTTCTGTACACATATAAGGGAAGCGGCATCTGTGGATTTTATGCCGACAATGAATCGTTTATGCTCTGCATCCATTTTAACCATTTTTCAAATATCACGGCATTTGCGAGTGCTTTGTACGAAGAAGACCGCGAACTTTTTACATGGTTTCGGGCGCAGTTCCCGGAGCGGCTGTGCAAATGCCCGAATAACCGGAGGGTTTCCTTTGCGGGGGAGGCGCGGCGGATTTGCGGACTGTGCAGCAGGGCGGAGATTGTGAATCCGACGCCGGAGGATGTTGACCGGGCGCTTACCGTTTTGAGGATGTTTCGGGGCAATGACGGCGTTTTTTGAGGAAGATTTTATTATGCGGATGAAAAAGGAAATGGTGGATGCCGGGGATAAATGAGGCAGAGAATGAGCTTTTGGGGAGGACAGAGGCGTTTGTGGTGGGATTGCAGGCGCAGTAAAATTTATAAGGATTTTTACGATATTAATTTGTGCAAGAATAGAAAGATAAAAAGGAATCGAAAAATGATGGAAATTGATTTTATCAAAGCGGACACGGAAAAATACTTGGAATTTGCAAAGGATGTTTACATGGAGGCATTCCCGGAAAATGAGCGGAAGCCGTTTTCTATGTTGGTGGACGGGCAGGAAAAGGGGAATGTGGAGATTTTGATAGGGAATCTGTGCAGGGATGATTTGCCGTATCCGAACGGGTCCGGGATGACGGCGGAATTTAAAGATGAAGGGGCGGGGGAGGTTTGCCCGGCCGCGCTGATTGTTTTGGCAAAGCATGCCGATGTAATACTCTTAGACTATTTCGCGGTAAGGGAAGGATTTCGCGGGCGGGGCGTTGGCGCAGATATTTTGCGGAAATTGCAGGAGCGGTGTAAGGGGAAACGGCTTTTGCTGGAAATTGAGAGCACGAAGGTGGAAGCGGAAAATTTAGCGCAGAGGCTTTCACGCAAGAGGTTTTACGAGCGCTGCGGGATGCGGTGTATGGATTATTCGGTGGATGTACTTGGCGTTGCGATGGAAGTGCTCACGTTTGGGTGCGAGGTTGGTTTTGCAGAGTACCGGGTCGTTTATGAGGAAGTCTATGGGGCAGAGATTGGGGCGCAGGTACGGCTTGCCGGGAAAGAGATAAGATAGGGGAAATTTGTAAATAAAGGAGGACAAAAAAATGCTTTGTGTAAAAAATGGTTTCATCCATGACGCAATCCACGAGGAGGCATTCGTGGCGGACATTCTCGTGGAAAACGGGAAAATTGCGGCAATCGGGGAGAATCTAAAGGGAAAAGAAGGCGCGCGCGTAATGGATGCAAAAGGGCTCCATGTGTACCCGGGCTTTGTGGAGGCGCACGGACATATTGGCCTGGATGGATACGGCATTGGCTATGAGGGGATGGATTACAATGAGATGAATGATATTATCAGCCCTCAGATGCGTGGGATTGACGGCATCAAGCCCCTTGACCCGGCGTTTGCACATGCGGCGGCAGCGGGTGTCACCTGCGTCTGCGTAGGACCGGGCAGTGCGAATGTCCTTGGGGGTACCTTTACCACGATAAAAACAGTGGGGAAGCGCGTGGAGAATATGCTTGTGCGCGATGCGGTTGCCATGAAATGTGCATTCGGCGAAAACCCGAAACGGGTGTACCGCGACAAGAAGGATTCCAGCCGCATGACGACCGCGGCATTGCTGCGGGAGGCATTGTTCAAGGCGAGGGAATACATGGAGAAAAAAGAGGCGGCAGGGGAGGATATTTCCAAACGGCCTGCCTTTGATATGAAATGGGAAGCGCTGATTCCGGTGCTGAAACGGGAAATCCCATTGAAGGCGCACACGCACGCAGCGGAGGATATTTTTACAGCGCTGCGCATTGCGAAGGAATTTGATGTGAGAATTACGTTGGAGCATGTGACGGAAGGGCATTTAATTGTGGAAGAACTGGCAAAGGAAAATGTGCCTTTGGCTGTGGGACCAACGCTGACGAGCGCGTCCAAATTTGAGCTGCGCAACAAGAGTTGGACAACGCCGGGCGTATTGGCGGCAGCAGGCTGCCAAGTCTCCATCATCACGGATTCCCCAGTGATTCCACAGGAATATCTTCCGCTCTGCGCAGGTCTGGCGGTTCATGCGGGCATGGACCCGTTCGCAGCATTGCAGGCAATCACCATCAATCCGGCAAAACATGCGGGGATTGCGGACAGGGTCGGCTCCCTTGAAGTCGGCAAGGACGCGGACATGGTGATTATGGACGGATGCCCGTTTGAAGTCTCCACAGAAGTGAAATATGTGCTGGTTGACGGGGAAGCGGTGCACTGCCCATAACGGCGCAAACGGTAGCCCACAATATAAATGAAAAAATGAAGTGATGAAAAATGGAATTGTCTTGCACCACATTGTTTTTTTTGCAGGGCAGGGCGCGTCGGAAGCTGCTATAATTCAAATGGAACTTAAAATTAGTATATGCCCTCTACAGCACCGGGGAATTTTTGGAATGAAACGGACAAAAATTTTCCGCTGCGTCCTGGGAGAGCGCGTAAAAAACGAAAAACAGGAGGTACCGGAGATGGAATGGTTAGAAAAAATGAACGACGCCCTGCGCTATATAGAAGAAAATTTGGAAAACGGTATTGATTACCGCATGGCGGCGCAGATTGCATGTTCTTCCCTGACAAGATTTCAGAAAATGTTCACCTTTGTGACGGATATTACCATAGGGGATTATGTGCGTTACCGGAAAATGACGTTGGCAGCACAGGAATTGAAAGAAACGGATATAAAAGTAATTGACCTGGCTGCAAAATACGGGTATG
This sequence comes from uncultured Lachnospiraceae bacterium, assembly GCA_910579615.1. Classification (GTDB taxonomy): domain Bacteria; phylum Bacillota; class Clostridia; order Lachnospirales; family Lachnospiraceae; genus RGIG4057. Next base: position 104,115 of record CAJTUA010000003.1, read on the forward strand.
ATTCGCCGGATGCGTTTACAAGGGCGTTCCGGGCTTTTCATGGAATATCCCCTTCCGATGCCCGGAACAATGGAAAAACAAGGGAGTATCCGCCGATTAGCTTTCAAATCAGCGTTCAGGAGGGGGATACAATGCTGGGCGGAAAAACGTTGATTCGTATGGAGCAGCTGCATTGCCGTGCGGTGGAATTCCGGGTGAATTGCATGGAACCGGAGAAGCACGCATGGAATTTGATGCGCGAATGGGTTCTGAAAAACCTCCGTGATTATGAGGTGCGCCGATATATTGGCTACGCGCCGTGCGGGCACCATCCGGAAGGAGAGGGGGAAAATGTGCATGAATATTGTGCGCTGTTTCTTCTCCATGACGATGAGGGAAAGGATGGGGAATATTTTGGTGCAAAGGTGGTAGATGCACCCAGAGGCGTGTTCCTTGTAGGCGATGTGGTTCTCAATGAGTATTTTGAGGACTGCACCATCGACATTGGTCTGTCCATGAAAAATGCGTCACAGACAATCTATGAATGTATGAAAAACATGGGCGGTTATGAACTGGATTTTGACGGGCGCACATATCTTGAGGAACATTTTTTTAAGAAGGAGTGGTTTACTGCGGATTGCCACGAGGCGATTTTGCCGGAATATAGATTTTGGCTGCCGATAAAAAAGCAGTCGGTGTAAAATGAATAAAATGTGAGTTTTTGAATCGGACTGTAACAGAAAGGACGCGGTTTTTTGGGAATAAATCCGCGTCCTTCCCAACATAGGCAACCCAGGAACCGAATCTGTAATTTTTTGGCACAGGCAATCGGAAAGTATTATTCATGCTCTTCGCAGCATGGGCAGTCCGGGAACTGGCTGTGGTCGTACTCAATTCCGTTTTTGTCGTAGTAATCTTTCACCGCCGCCCGGATGGCTTCTTCTGCGAGCACGGAACAATGTAGCTTGTGTGCGGGCAGTCCGCCCAGTGCCTCGGTTACTGCCTTGTTTGTCAACTGCAGAACTTCGCCAAGAGGTTTGCCCATAATTAGTTCCGTTGCCATAGAACTGGACGCGATGGCGGAACCGCAGCCAAAGGTTTCAAATTTTACGTCTGAAACAATGTTATTCTCGATTTTTAAATAAATTTTCATGATATCGCCGCATTTTGCGTTGCCGACTTCGCCGATGCCGTCGGCGTTTTCTATCGTTCCAACATTTTTGGGATTCCGGAAATGCTCCATCACTTTTTCACTGTATAATGACATATTGCTCACTCCTTTTTATGCTAAGCGCCGAAGAAACCAATGCCCGGTTTTTCGTGTTTTTTGTAAGAAGAACGCGTTTTCCGCAAGCCTAGAGGATGAAGGCTTTCTTCCCGCTTACCTTATCTTTCCACAGCGGGGACATATTTCTGAGATACTCCACAATTTCCGGCACAGCTTTTAAAATCTGCTCCACATCCTCCATGGTATTTTCTGCATCAAGCGTTAAGCGCAGGGAACCGTGCGCAACCTCGTGCGGTCTGCCAATCGCGAGCAGCACATGGCTTGGGTCAAGGGAACCGGAGGTGCAGGCGGAACCGGAGGAGGCGCAGATGCCGCGGTCATCCAGGAGAAGCAGCAGGCTTTCGCCCTCCACGCCCTCAAAGCAGAAACTTACATTGCCGGGCAGGCGGTTTTTCGCGTCACCGTTGAGCGCTGCATATGGAATCCGGGAAAGCCCTGCAATCAGGCGTTCTCGTAGCAGCAGCAATTTTTCCGTATGCCCGGACATTTGGGCGCAGGCTTCCTCAAGCGCCGCCGCCATGCCAACGATTGCGGGTAGATTTTCCGTTCCGGCGCGCTTGCCGCGCTCCTGCGCGCCGCCCTCAATCAAATTGTGAAGTGGGATTCCCCGCCGGACATAGAGCGCGCCGATGCCCTTTGGTCCGTGGAATTTGTGCGCGGAGAGGGAGAGCATGTCGATGTTTTGCGTCCGCACATCCACTGGGAGATGCCCGATGGCCTGCACTGCGTCGGTATGGAATGGAATTTTTTGTTCACGGCAGATAGCGCCAATCTGTGCAATCGGAAGAATGGTGCCGATTTCATTGTTGGCATACATGATTGTTACAAGGCAGGTATCTTCCCGGATGGCGTTTGCAACCTGTTCCGGGGAAAGCATCCCATTTTCGTGGACATCCAGAAGTTCCACTTCAAAGCCTTCTTTTTCCAGTTTTTCCAGGGTGTGCAGGACGGCATGGTGTTCGAAGGCGGAGGAGATAATGTGTTTTTTCCCTTTGTGCGCACCATTTTTCGCGGCGGAGAGAATGGCATGGTTATCCGCCTCGCTGCCTCCGGAGGTGAAATAAATCTCTCCCGGCTCCGCCCCGATGCATGAAGCAATGCGTTCCCTCGCGGACTGTAAGGCTTCTGCCGCTTTCTGTCCGAATGCGTACAGGCTTGAAGGGTTGCCCCAGTTTTCTTCCATGCAAGTAGACATCGCATTGATAGCGGTTCTGCTGATTTTCGTTGTTGCCGCGTTATCTGCATAGACCATGATTATCTTTCCTTTCTTTTCAAATTGTGGCCGCAAATCCACGCTCCAAATCCTCAATAATATCATCGATATGCTCTGTTCCGATGGAAAGGCGGATGGTATTCGGGTGGATATCCTGTTCCTCAAGTTCCTTTTCGGTAAGCTGCGAGTGTGTGGTGGTTGCCGGGTGGATGACAAGGCTCTTGACATCCGCGACATTCGCGAGCAGGGAGAAGACTTTTAAATTGTCGATGAAGCGGTGTGCTTCGTCCTGTCCGCCCCTGATATCGAAGGTAAAAATGGAAGCGCCGCCGTTCGGGAAATATTTTTCATACAGGGCGTGGTCTGGGTGGTCTGGCAGGGACGGGTGGTTGACGCGTTCCACAAGCGGATGCTTTGCCAGAAAATCCACTACTTTTTTCGCGTTTTCCGCATGGCGCTCTAAGCGCAGGGAAAGTGTCTCCACGCCCTGCAGAAGCAGGAAAGCATTGAATGGAGAAATTGCCGCCCCGGTATCGCGCAGAAGGATTGCCCGGATGTAGGTGACAAAGGCAGCAGACCCCACAGCATCAGCAAAGGATACGCCATGATAACTCGGGTTTGGCTCGGCAATGGCAGGGTATTTGCCGCTCGCCTTCCAATCAAACTTGCCGGAATCCACGATGATACCGCCAAGCGTTGTGCCGTGCCCGCCGATGAATTTCGTTGCGGAGTGAACCACGATATCCGCGCCGTGTTCAATCGGGCGAATCAGGTATGGGGTGCCGAACGTATTGTCAATGACGAGCGGAAGCCCGTGCTTATGCGCAATCGCCGCAATTGCATCAATATCCGGGATATCACTGTTCGGGTTGCCAAGCGTTTCCAGATAAATGGCACGCGTATTTTCCTTTATGGCATTCTCTAGCTCGGTCAGATTGTGCGCATCCACGAAGGTTGTTGTAATGCCGTAGTGTGGGAGGGTGTGGGCAAAGAGATTGTAGCTGCCGCCGTAAATGGTTTTCTGGGAGACGATGTGTCCTCCGTCTGCGGCGAGTGCCTCGATGGCGTATGTAATTGCCGCGGCACCGGAAGCCAAAGCAAGGGCTGCTACACCGCCCTCAAGCGCCGCAATCCTTTTTTCGAAGACATCTTGTGTGGAGTTGGTCAGGCGGCCGTAAATGTTGCCCGCGTCCGCGAGGCCAAAGCGCGCTGCCGCGTGTGCGGAATTCCTGAATACATAGGAAGTGGTCTGGTAAATCGGCACCGCCCTGGCATCGGTTGCCGGGTCAGGCTGTTCCTGACCAACATGAAGTTGAAGGGTTTCAAAACGGTATTCGCTCATAGCATTGTCCTCTTTTCTTATTTTTAGTTCTGCAAAAAGCCTGCCAGCACCTATAACCGAGGAAGAATTTTTCGCTTCGCCGAAAAATCCTTCCGGGCGCTGTCCGGCTTTTTGCTGGTTTTTTTAGTTCCGCAAAAAGCCTGCCAGCACCCATAACCTTGGAAGAATTTTTCGCTTCGCCGAAAAATCCTTCCGGGCGCTGTCCGGCTTTTTGCTGATTTTTTAGTTCCGCAAAAAGCCTGCCACCGCTTGGCCTTTGGCGATGCGTTTCTGTTATGATACACCTATAAACCTATATTGTCAATAGGTAAATGGGTAAAAAACAAAAACTACTTGTTAAACCCTTTAACCTTGCGTTATAATAGGTTGCAAAGGACGGAGGTAAGAGCGCTTATGATTTCAACGAAAGGCAGATATGCCCTGCGCGTGATGGTGGATTTGGCGCAGCAGGATACGGACGGTTTTGTGCCGTTGGACGAGATTGCGGAGCGGCAGGGAATTTCCAAAAAATATCTGGAGATTATTTTAAAGACATTGGTGGCAAAAAAACTTTTAAAAGGTATGCGGGGCAAAGGCGGGGGATACCGCCTGACGCGACGCCCGGAGGAATATACGGCGGGGGAGATTTTAGAGCTGACCGAAGGGACGTTGGCAAGCGTGGCATGCCTGCGCGCCGATGCAGAGCCGTGTGAGAGGAAGGCAAGGTGCAATACACTTCCCATGTGGGAGAGGTTTGATGGGATGGTGCATGATTTCTTTTATGGAATTACGCTTGCGGACTTGGCAAAGGAGCGGGAGTGATTGACACTCCTGCTTTTTTCGGTTAGAATGGAAGCCAGAAAAATCATTACAATATGAAGAGTGAAGTATGGATATGCTTTCACGAAAAGTCATGCTGGGTAAAAGGAGGTATCGAGGGAAAATGCTCGGATTAAAACGGGGAACCGTGAAACTGTATCAACATGAAAAAGAATGGGAAATCGAAGCGCAGAATACAATTTCCCGGCTGAAAAAGATTTTGGGTTCTGCCGCGAAGGATATTCAGCATGTGGGAAGCACATCCATCCTTTCCATTCAGGCAAAACCGATTATCGACATTGCGCTTGCCGTTGATAATTTCGACGATATTCTTGCGTTTGAAAAGGAATTAAAAGATGAAGGCTTTTATTACCGCCCGAAGGCACAGCCATCAATTCAGAACCAATTATTGTTTGCATGTGGCAGTTTTTATGACGGTTCCGGGGATTTGCAGACGCATTTTATCCATGTTGTCCTGACAAACAGCATGGACTGGATGAATTATATCAATTTTAGGGATTACCTGAATAAAATGCCTTCCGTTGCAAAGAAGTATGAAAAACTGAAAATATCGCTTGCCGCGCAGGCACCCGTTGACAATGGCAGGGAAAAGTATGTGGAAGGCAAGCATGATTTTATTGTTTATACGTTAAGGAAGGCGCTTGTGAATTTCTACCTTGGGAAAACCGTTGTGATAAAAATTGACCGTCCGCTTGGCAGCGCGCACCCGAAAGACGCAAGCCTGGTTTATCCGGTGAATTATGGGTATCTTCCGGGTGTTTTAGGCGGTGACGGGGAGGAACTTGACGTGTACTTGCTTGGAGTGGATACTCCGGTAAAAGAATTTCAGGCGCGCGTGATTGGAATTGTCCACCGGCATGATGATGTGGAGGATAAGCTGGTCGCTGCGCCGGAAGGGATGGATTATACTGCCATTGAAATAGAAGAAGCGGTGCATTTCCAGGAGCAGTATTATAAGAGCGAAGTGGAGGCGATTTTTGAAAAATCCTGTGGAACGGTTCTGTATACAAAACGGGACGGGATTGTTCATTACCTGCTCATCGAGTCCTGTGGCGGAAAAAATTGCGGTTTTCCGAAGGGGCATATGGAAAAAGACGAGAATGAAATGGAAACTGCATTGAGGGAAACGTGGGAGGAGACTTCCATCCGGGCAAAAATTGTGGATGGTTTTAAGCGGGAGATTACGTATGCAATGGAAAACGGAAAAATAAAGTCCGTCGTTTATTTTTTGGCGAATTATGAGGGGCAAGTACCGGAACATAATTCGGGTTATGAGCACAATGAGTATTGTTTGCTGCCGTTTTATGAAGCATATTCCAGGCTGACTTATGATAATATGAAGAAGCTACTAAAGGAAGCGGATGAGTTTTTGGTCAGGATACCCGAAAGCAAGGGCTGAATCCATTTTTTCCTTGACAAATCCCCCATTCAATGCTATATTGCTATCCATAAAGTGATTGTGGAACGCTGTTTTCCGCAGGAACAAAGGAATATGGAAAAGGCAATGAAGAGAAGAGTACGGGGTGAAAGCTTTTACAGAGAATTCCGCAGACAGTGTAAGCTGCCTTGCTGAGAGCGGGAGAAGGGGAAGCTTCGGAAGATGGTCTTGGAGCTGCGCGGCCAAAACCGGATGGTGCGGTGTGGGAACATGCAGAATGGAAATGGGTTGGCATGGATACCTGCGGGATAGGAACCGGAATGATACAGGGCATTTAAGGTGCCCGGTAGAATTTTTGGATGCGGTCAGGCTGCGACGGAGGCGCCCGTTAGCGCGATATGCTGTAGGTCAGGGCAGGCAGCGGCACGCCGTATCATGTGGGGGCGGGCAGTTTGGCAGGGCATCGGATTGCAGCAGATGAGGCGCATTTCGTGAGGAATGCGCGAAATAAAGTGGTACCACGGGAGATAACTCCTGTCTTTATCGGGAATGATAGAGGCAGGAGTTTTTTTGTGCGCAGAGCGGACAGAAAAACCCTTCCTGGAACATTGGTGTTGGGAGGGAACCTGCGGAACTCAAAAACAGTATATGCCCGTACAGACCCCGGAGAAATTTTTGGGAGAGAAGCGGACAAAAATTTATCCGATGGGTTAAGGGTCTGGAAGGGCATATACGGAACTAAAAATAGGAGGAAAACCATGACCAAACAACCTTATTACATCACAACGGCAATCGCCTACACTTCAGGCAAGCCTCACATTGGCAACACGTATGAAATTGTGTTGGCAGACAGTATCGCGCGCTACAAGCGCCTGGAGGGATACGATGTATTCTTCCAGACAGGAACGGACGAACATGGGCAAAAAGTGGAGCAGAAAGCAGCGGCAGAGGGCATCACGCCAAAACAGTTCGTGGATGGCGTTGCAGGGGAAATCCATCGAATCTGGGATTTGATGAACACTTCCTACGACAAATTTATCCGCACGACGGACACTGAGCATGAGAAGCAGGTTCAGAAAATTTTCCGGAAGCTTTACGACAAGGGTGACATTTACAAAGGCTCCTACGAAGGTCTGTACTGCACGCCGTGCGAGTCATTCTGGACGGAGTCACAGCTTGTGGACGGCAAATGCCCGGACTGTGGCAGGGAGGTAAAGCCTGCGAAAGAGGAGGCTTATTTCTTCCGCATGAGCAAATATGCCAACCGCCTGATTGAGCATATCAACACGCACCCGGAATTTATCCAACCGGTTTCGCGCAAGAATGAGATGATGAACAATTTCCTCCTGCCGGGCCTGCAGGATTTGTGCGTGTCGCGGACATCGTTCAAATGGGGCGTTCCGGTGGATTTTGACGACAAGCATGTGGTTTATGTGTGGATTGACGCACTGTCCAATTACATTACTGGAATCGGATATGATGCGGATGGGAATTCGACAGAGCAATTCCAGAAATTCTGGCCTGCCGACCTGCACTTAATCGGAAAGGATATCCTGCGTTTCCACACAATTTACTGGCCAATCATGCTGATGGCGCTCGATGTGCCGCTGCCGAAGCAGATTTTCGGGCATCCGTGGCTGCTCCGCATGGACGAGACCGGAAAGAGCGTGAAGATGAGCAAATCGCGCGGCAATGTGCTGTACGCGGATGATTTGGCGGATTTGTTCGGCGTGGATGCGGTGCGCTATTTTGTGCTGCATGAGATGCCGTTTGAAAATGATGGCGCAGTCAGCTGGGAGCTGATGGCGGAGCGCATCAATTCCGATTTGGCAAATACACTTGGCAATCTGGTCAACCGCACGATTTCCATGTCCAATAAGTATTTTGGCGGCGTGGTGGCGGATGCGGGCGCGGCAGAGGATGTGGATGCCGATTTAAAGGCAGTGGCAGCAGGAACCGCGGGGCGCGTGGCGGAAAAGATGAAAGAATTGCGTGTGGCGGATGCGATTACGGAGATTTTTACACTGTTCAAACGCTGCAACAAATATATTGATGAGACAATGCCGTGGGCGCTGGCAAAGGATGAGGCAAAGCAGGGGCGTTTGCAGACGGTGCTTTACAATCTTGTGGAGAGCATTGTTATCGGCGCGGTGTTGCTTGAGCCGTTTATGCCAGAGACAACAAAGAAGATTCTGGCACAGCTGCACGCAGAAAAAAGAAGCTTTGAGGAGTGTAAGAGCTTTGGTGGCTATGCGTCCGGAACAAAGGTGACGGATGCGCCGGAAATTCTGTTTGCGCGTCTGGATATGAAGGAAGTGCAGGAGAGGGCAGCGAAGGTTGCCGAGGCGCAGAAGGCGGAAGCTGCGGCGGAGGAAGCAGCGCAGGGCGTTGCAGGGAATGCCGCGGGACAGTGTGCTGCTGCAAACAGAAAAGGGAATGTGCCGGGCATGACAGCGGATGTTTCCGGGGATGGAGCGGTAAGCCCGTGTGCAGAAACACAGAGCGTGATTGATATCGAACCAAAGCCGGAAATTACCTATGAGGACTTTGCAAAGCTTCAGTTCCAGGTAGGTGAGATTATTGCGTGCGAGGAAGTTAAAAAATCTAAAAAGCTTCTTTGCTCACAGGTAAAAATCGGAAGTCAGGTAAAGCAGATTGTTTCCGGCATCAAAGCGCATTATTCCGCCCAGGAAATGGTTGGCAAGAAGGTGATGGTGCTTGTAAATTTAAAACCTGCGACATTGGCGGGCGTGGTTTCCGAGGGGATGCTGTTGTGCGCCGAGGATGAGAACGGGGAGCTTGCGCTGATGGCACCGGAGAAGCCAATGCCTGCGGGGGCGGAAATCTGTTAGTGCTTTTGCAAAGGAGGGCACAAGGCAATGAGCAAATGGATATGGTACTATGGGGATTTTGAGGTTTATCACAGCCTGAAGCTGCATGCAAGGCGCGACGAGTTCGGTCACAATTTCCCGCCGTTCTGGCGGCTTGATGATTGTTGGCACAATGTAAGGTTTCGCAAGGAGGTGGAGCTGCAAACCCCGGAGGAAATTACCGTGTCCGCCCACGGGGTGGGCAATGTGGAGATTGACGGGAGACGTCATGCATTGGACGAGCCGCTCCTTCTGACGCAGGGAAAGCATGGAATCATGGTTCATGTCCTGAATCCGGACGGACTGCCGTGCATTTATGTGAAAGGAAAAACGGTCGTAAGTGATGAGACCTGGCTTGTGAATTCTTACGGCAGGGAGTGGGTGAACGCGGGCAGCAATGCGCTGTATCTGGAAAAAAGTGTTAATCCGCAGGAGTTTGGGTTTTCTTATGAGGAAATTGTACCCGTGCAAAAAAATAATGTGGACGGCGGTATTTTATATGATTTTGGCAGGGAGACTTTCGCGAAGCTGTATGTTGAAATACAGGATGGGGAAATGGATATATTTTACGGTGAGACGAAGGAGGAGGCGCTTGATGGAAGAAATTCGTATCTGAGGGCGCATATTTTCCCGCAGTCGGGCATATGTTCCCGGCAAGAGTTAGAAAAAGCTCCCGGAAGAGTTTCACAGCCAGGGCAGGGGAACTTAGAGACTGCATACGGAGATTTAAAGTGCGGGCAGGAGATTCCTGCCCGTGCCTTCCGCTACTTGTATGTTGTCAGCGCGCCGGAGCAGACATACTGCCTGCGCGCATACCATGAGTATCTTCCCCTGAAAAGACGCGGAAGCTTTCGCTGCTCGGATGAACAAATCAACAAAATATGGGATACTGCGGCATATACGTTCCACTTAAACAGCCGGGAATTTTTCCTTGACGGCATTAAGCGTGACCGCTGGGTCTGGTCAGGCGACGCGTACCAGAGCTATCTTGTGAACCGGTACCTTTTCTTTGATGCGGACATTTGCAAAAGGACAATCCTTGCCCTGCGCGGCAAGGAGCCGGTGGAAAAGCACATTAACACCATTATGGATTATTCTTTCTACTGGCTTATGAGTATCTACGATTATTATGAGATGACAGGCGATACGGAATTTGTGCGCCGCATTTATCCGAAAATGGTATCGCTGATGGATTTTTGTCTGTCGCGGCTGGATGCGGACGGCTTTGCCGCACAGGTCGGGGATGACTGGGTCTTTGTTGATTGGGCGGAAATGGACAAAGAAGGGGCGGTCTGCGCGGAACAGATGCTTCTTGCCAGAAGCCTTGAAGCCATGGCAAAATGCAGCCAGGTGATTGGCCAAAGCTGCGATGATTACGATAAAGCATTTGTACAGCTGCGGGAGAAAATCAACCGCTTTTTCTGGAGCGAGGAGAAGGGGGCATTCATCGACAGTTTTGCTTCGGGGAAAGAAAATGTTACCCGGCACGCAAATATTTTCGCCTTGCTGTTTGGCTATGCGGATGCGGCGCAGCAGGAAAAAATTATAAAAAATGTCCTGCAAAACGATGCGGTTCTGCAGATTCGCACGCCGTATTTCAAATTCTATGAATTGGAAGCGATGTGCCTTATGGGGAACCAGGAAAAAGTAACACAACGTATCCAGGATTACTGGGGCTCCATGCTTGAAGCGGGGGCGACAACGTTCTGGGAGGAATACACGCCGATGCTGCCGTGGGACGGGCAGCTGGCAATGTACGGCGACAAGTACGGAAAAAGCCTTTGCCATGCGTGGGGCGCGAGCCCGATTTATCTGCTGGGCAGGTATTACATGGGTGTGCGGCCAACACAGCCGGGCTATAAAGCATTTGAGGTAATGCCGAATGCAGGTGGGCTTGACTGGTTTCAGGGAACGGTTCCGGTCGGGGAAGGAAGCGTTTTTGTCCACATGCAGCCGGAGGTGCTGGAGGTCTGTGCGGATGTGGGCGGCGGTGTTCTGCTCTGGAAGGGAGAACGCTTCCCGATAAAGAAAAATGAAGTAATACGGCTGCCGCGGTAATCCCAAAAATTGGGTCAAATATACTCTTGCATTTTGTCGTTTGCTGTGATACAATTTGACCTTGGATTTAGGTGAATTCATAGAAATTTTATAATTCAAAACATGGAGGCAGCTATGGAGGCGTACAGTGTTTTTAAAGATCTCGCCATAATCATTTTGGCGGCAAAACTATTTGGCATACTTGCAAGAAAATGCAAGGCACCACAGGTGGTGGGCGAAATTATCGCCGGTCTGATTATCGGACCAAGCATATTGGGCTGGGTCGCGCAGACGGATTTTCTTGTCCAGATAGCGGAAATCGGTGTTATCCTGCTTATGTTTTCCGCGGGTCTGGAGACGGATATCAAGGAGCTTTTGCGCACAGGACCGATTGCCCTGCTGATTGCGTGTGCGGGTGTATTTATTCCGCTTGTCTGCGGTACGCTGCTGTATATGGGATTTTACGGAGGTGCACCGTGGGGGAGCGAGGAGTTTTACAAGGCAGTATTTATCGGAACGATTCTGACGGCGACTTCGGTCAGCATTACTGTCGAATCACTGCGCGAGATGGGGCGGCTGAAAGGGAAGGTCGGCACGACCATTCTGAGTGCCGCGATTATTGATGACGTGATTGGCATTGTTGTCCTGACGGTTGTCGTCGGATTTAAAAATCCGGATTCCCACCCGGGCAAGGTCGCGCTGAATACGGTACTTTTCTTTGTGTTGGCGGTTGTGGCAGGTTTCCTGTTCTACTTTTTGTTCCGGAGGTTTGACGCGCGCTACCCGCATACAAGGCGCATCCCAATCCTCGGCCTGGCGTTTTGTTTTATCATGTCGTACATAGCGGAGCGCTATTTTGGCATCGCGGATATTACAGGCGCTTATGTGGCGGGCATTGTCCTGTGCAGTCTGCGGGATTCAAGCTATATTGCGGAGAAAATGGATATCAATTCGTATATGCTGTTCGGACCCGTTTTCTTTGCAAGTATCGGGTTGAAGACAAACATTGACAGCTTAGATGGCTCCATCCTGTTGTTTGCGGTTGCGTTCGTGGTTGTCGGTCTGGTTTCAAAGATTGTCGGCTGTGGTCTTGCCGCAAGGCTGTGCAGATTCAAGGGAAAGGATGCAATGAAAATTGGTGTCGGCATGATGACGCGCGGCGAGGTGGCGCTGATTGTCTCGCAGAAAGGGCTTTCCGTGGGGCTTATGACACCAGTGTATTTTACGGCAGTAATTTTACTGATTATTGTTTCTTCGGTTCTTACACCGATTATTTTGAAGCTTCTGTATGCGAAGGAGCCGAAGGAGGAAACGGTAGCGGTGCAAAGCTAGGCTGCCGTCTGGGCGGATACAGGGATATCCGGGGATATGTCCATATTTTAACCAGCGAAAAAATCCGGCTGTGGTATGACGATTTTGTCACGCAGCCGGGCTTTTTTGTTCATGTGCTTGATAATTTCCAGAAAACCGATATAATGAAAAAGATTCGGGCAGTGCGCCATGCGATAAAATCCCAAAAGCGCTCCAAAAGCCGGAAGGAACATAAAAATGCCATTACAACACATGAAATCCGGAGGGAATTTGCGTGCAGAAAACATTCATAAAATATACGTCTGCCATTATGACCGTGGGAATTTTGCTTATCCTTTCTTTTAATTTTGTATTTATGCTGCATAATATTGAGAATCAGAAGTTTGACAGTTTTTGCGGCAAAATAGAACAGATGATACATACCCTTGAAAATAACGAGATGGAGCTGGGGATAATAAGGGAAAATCTGGATATGGATTACCTTACAAGGGCGAGGGCAGCTGCCTATGTATTGGACCACCAGCAGGATGTATCGATGGATGTTTCACAGATGCAGTACCTGGCAAAACTTTTGGATGTGGATGAACTCCACATAATTGATGAAAATGGAATTATTGTTGCCGGTTCCGTCTCACAATACGTCGGCATTGATATGGCGCAGCATGAGCAGACAAGCCCTTTTCTGGAACTTTTGGACGCAGAGGAGGACGCTTATCTGATTCAGGAAGAACAGCCCAATGCCGCGGAAGGCAACATTATGCAATATGTTGGGGTTCGCAGAAAGACCCAGAAGGGAATTGTGCAGGTGGGCTTTAAGCCGATACGGCAGTCCGAAGCCCGGGAGAGAAATTCGTACAAATATATATTTTCCAGATTTCCGACAGAGGAGGGGGAAGAATTGTTCGTGGCGGATGCTGTGACCGGGACAATTTTAGGGCATTCCGACGGTATTGACCGCGAATTTGCAGAGGAATGCTATCAGCTTGACGAGCTTTTGGATTGCGGGGAGGGGGCATATAAAAAGGGCAGGGAGGGCGAAGTCATGTATGTGGTCAGCAGACAGTACGAGGATGTTCTGATTTGCACCGCATTGCCGCAAAGAATTCTGCTGCGGGAACTTTGGATTAACATTGCCCTTACGCTGCTGTATTTATTGGTTGTGGAAGCTGTGGTGATTTTTATGCTGAATTATCTTGTGAAACGCAAGGTGATTGACGGCATTCATGGCATTATCGGGAATCTTTCCGCGATTACGAAAGGGAACCTTGGGGTTCGCGTCCGGGAGGGCGGAAACCGGGAACTGGAGAAATTAAGTGACGGAATCAATACAATGGTTGACAGCATTATAAGTATTTCCGGAAGGATTTCCAGGATTATCGAGATGAGCAAAATCCCTATCGCAGCGTTTGAATATGAAAGCGGGACGGGGCATTTGTTTGTTACTTCAGGGCTGAAAGGGCTGCTTGATATTCCGGACGAGAAGGCGGAAAAAATCTGTGCGGATTCGGTGCTGTTTGGGCGCTACATCCAAGATATTATGGAAAATACGGTGGAGGGGGAATCGGATATTTATAAAATAAACGATGCAAAATACATCCGCATCCATATGTCCCGGTCGGAAAATAAATGCCTTGGGGTTATAACGGAGGTTACGCGGTATATGGCGGAGAAACGGCAGATGCAGTATGAAAATACACATGACCCGCTTACTGGCCTGTACAAATATCCGCATTTTAATCAGCTTGCGCAAAAGGTGCTGCTAGAGCTTCCGGAAGGGAAAATCTGCGCTGCTGTCATGCTTGATTTGGATTCGTTTAAGACAGTCAACGACACGTTCGGACATGATATGGGGGATAAGTATCTGCAAAGCTTTGCGAAGGCTTTGCAGGAGCTTCCGCAGGAGCATGTACTTACAGCAAGGCGCTCCGGGGATGAGTTTTGCATGATGATTTACGGCTGCGGGGAGAGGGAGGAGCTGATAGGGTATCTGGATTTGTTCTATGGGATATTGGGTGCAAATCCGGTTGCCCTGTCGGAGCAGGAGAGCAGAATCATCAGCGTTTCGGCAGGGTTTGCCTGGACGAAGGATTCGGGTATGGAATTGCCTGTGCTGCTGGCGCATGCGGATGAGGCGCTTTATGAGATGAAGCGGGAGGCGAAGGGGCATTACAGGGAGTATGTGGAACGGAACCTGCCTTTTTTTCCGGGCCATTGACATGAGCAGGAGAAACATGCGAAGCTTCAAAAAAGAAAATCGAAACAGGAGAATAATATTATATGCATTTTGTATATTGCCCGCACTGCGGGGAGAAACTGATACACAAAGAAATCGGGGACGAGGGTCTGATTCCGTATTGCGAAAGCTGTTCGGTGCCGTTATGGGACATGTTCACGACCTCGGTTATCTGTGCGGTTGTGAATGAGTATGACGAGGTAGCCCTTCTTCGCCAGAATTATGTGTCCGCGACAAAGTACGTGTGCGTCGCCGGGATTATGAAAATAGGGGAGAATGCGGAGGACACCGTTGTCCGCGAGGTAAAAGAGGAGCTTGGCGTTGACGTGGAGACGGTTCAGTATGTCCGCAGTTATCCTTATGAGAAAAAAGAAATGCTGATGCTGGGATTTTACGCAACCGCAAAGAAGAAGGATTTTGAATTGTCAGGTGAAGTCGATGCGGCGGAGTGGGTGCCGCTTGATGAGGCACCGGGGAAATTGCGGGAGGGGAGCATTGCCTGGCAGCTGGTGCGTGAAGTGACGGGGAAGATGGAATGAAGGAAGATGATGTCCCATGTTCTGATTTTTACCATCCCTCTATTGCTTTTTTCATCACACGGCGATATAATAATCGAAGGACGATTACATAATTAAAAGAACGGAGTGATGCAACCATGGACCAAAACGAGGAATTTATCCGCACTTTAAAAATTGAGGATGTGCCGTGGAACAGGCTTACTACGGCATACGGGATGGCAACAGAGCTGCCGGAATATCTTAAGACAGTGCAGGCGATGTCCAACCGGGGCAGTGTAAAGGAAGCATTGGGGGAAATTTTGGACAATATTGAGCACCAGAGTTCACTGTGGCATTCCACGCCTTTTGCTCTGATTTTCCTTGTGCGCATTTACCATGATGCGGAAAAGCAAAAAGAAAGCAACAAAACGGCAGCATGGCTGCTGGAGGAGCTTGAGGATTTTTTTGTGCTGCTTATCGGATATCATGACGATTTGGATGATTTTGAAAGTGAGGAACCGCTGCCGCTGTTTTCGGATATGCTAAATGAGGAATATCTCTGGCCGGAAGACCTGGACGAGGAGGAACAGGACGAGTGGTGGGATAAGGGTTATGCGGATGAACTGCATACCAGCATCTGCTATTACTCGTATGAGCTTTTGAAGGAGTTTGATGTATGAATGACAGCGGCGGTTTGGCAAATGTCCAAGCCGCCGCTGTTGCCACAGGAAAGAGGGAGCGCATTTGAAGCACTCCCTTTTTCTGGAATTTTTCGAAATCTATTTGATGTCCGTCATTAACTCCATTACCGTATCATACCCCTTCTCCACCGCAATCTGTACGCAGCTCTCCCCCTTATTGTTCGTGTGGTTGTAATCCGCGCCCTTCTTAATCAGGAAGCGCGCAACCTCCTGGTTGCCGTACTTTAACGCGTGATAAAGGGCAGTATTGCCGGCATTGTCCGACATATTGACATCCGCACCTGCGCGCACAAGTTCTTTTACAATGTCCTTGTAGCACATATTCTTTGTGTTCAGAATCAGCGCCGTGTTGCCGACATTGTCCGTGGCATTGACATCCACGCCCCTTTCAAGGAAAATCGGAAGAAGTTTGCTTGTCATATGAAGATCCAACGACATCAAAAGCATGAGCGGGGTCTTTCCGTCATTTCTTGCGCCATCGAGGGTTTTCAGTTCTTTTAGTACCCCGGCTCTATCTTCAAGGTTCAGGTCGCCGCCAAACTTCTTTTTCATAACAGCAAGATGTGCCGGGAGCTCGCCGTTGACGTTCTGTAAGGAACTGTCGCCGCCGTTTTCCTCCAAAAATTTAACGACATCCCCATGCCCGTAGATGCACGCGACATGCAGTGGGGTGTCGCCCGCCTCGGCAGGCTGGTCCTGTGTAATGTTTAAATCCACGCCCTTTTCGAGCATAACCTTAAGCATTTCCGTATGTCCGTTACGCGCTGCCCAATGCACGGCGCTGACTCCCCTGTTGTCAATCTGCTCCATGGACTCCTTCGAAAAGAAAACTGCTGCGCTCTCTACGTAATCATCCTTTTCATGGGAAAACATAGTTCTTGGCGTGCATTCCGCCACGAAGTTGGCAGGGGTTCTGCCCTCGACAACTGCCATGTCCATGTCCACGCCGAGTTCCATGAATTTTTTGATGACCTTAATACCAAAATTGCCGGAAAGGCATTTGTCGCGCAGGCAGAATACACTGCCGCCGGAGTGAATCGGCATGGTAAAATCAATGCCTGCTTCATGGCACAGGTCGAGCAACTGGCATTTCTCGTCCCGGATTAGCGCACTGTACATGATGTTTGCCAAGTACCCCATATCGTCGTCATCGTCCGGGTCAATTTTGGAGATTAGCTTTTTGGCAAGATAGAGCGCGACACTCATATTGTCCTGTTCTTCATCGGAAAAGCTTGCAAAGGCATTGCTTGTGATACGGCTCAGGTTTGCCATATCTATGCGGCTTGCCTCGCAGTCTTCGTTCGCCCCGGCATCTTTCAGCGCCATACAAAGGCCTTCGTTGTAGACTTTGAGCGCAGCCTGCATCGGGGTCTCTCCGCCGGCATTTGGCGTGTTGATTGTATCCGTGCATTTTGCAAGCAGCATCGCTGCCGTCATGTGGCGGTTGTGGATTGCCATCAAAAGCGGGGTGTTGCCTTCCGCATCGACAAAATCCGTCTTGGCCCCCTTCTTTAAAAATACCTCCGTCAGTGCCCAGGAAATATTGGTGTTTCCCCCCTGCAATATGGAGGCAAGAGGCGTTAAGCCGTTTTCGTCCTTTGCGTTGATGCCGTCGCCGAGAAGCTCCGCAATCTGTTCGCGCTGGTCCATGCTGTAGCGTTGGCATTCATAGCCATTCTGGAAATTTTCAAGGCGCGGGCGCACAAGGTAGTGCCATGCGTTCTGGCCTGCGGCATCGCAGATGGTGGAGTCTGCACCGTGCGAAAGCAGAAGTTTTACCATATTCAGATTGCCGCGGCAGCAGGCGAGCATAAACGGGGTCAGCCCTTTGCCTCTGCCGTCCGTTATATTGACATCAATGCCCAAATCGCTGTTGCCTAAGATTTTGTCCACCGCGTCGAGGAAATTGTGCCATACAAGTAGATGGATTAAGCTTAAGCCCCAGCAGGAGGATGTGTCGGTGAGCACAGCCTTGTCGCAGGTTTCAAGGCACTCCTGCATCGCGGCAACCTCCTCCGGTTTGAAAAGATTGTAGCGGTACAAATTCTCATCAAATTTACATGTCCACCACGGGATATATTTGCTGCGGTTGCTGCCGATGGAATCCCCTAATACTTTTTTCAGTTCTTTGATATCCATGAAAAAACCTCCCTTAATCATTGCATTATGATTTCCGTTCTTGCATAAAAGGGGCTGTCGCGCGACAGCCCCGGCATTTCATTCCCGGCCATGTTGTGACCGTTTTTGCTTTTTAATTTTCAGCGCCCGCCACAAGAAGCTTTTCGACGATATCGTTGTAGCCTGCTTCCGTTGCGTAGTAAAGTGCTGTATGCTCCGCAAGGTCTGCGTATGTAACATCCGCGCCCTTTTCAATCAGGGCTTCCACAATGTAGTTGCTGCCGCGCTTCGCCGCGATGATTAACGCAGTCTCACCGTTCTCGTCGCGCTCATTGATGTTCGCGCCGTGCTCAAGGAGCTTCTTTACAAGGCGCTCGTTCATATTGCCGGCAGCGACATGGAGCGGTGAATAACCGTTGCTGCCGCTGATGTTGGTATCTGCGCCCGCCTCCAAAAGAAGCTCGGCAATCAGAAGGTTATCCTGTGCGGCGGCAACATAAAGCGGTGTCTGCTTGCTGTCATTTCGCGCGTTGATGTCGATGTCACCCTTTGCAAGCATCGCTTTTACGACTTCCCCCTGCTCATTGAAACACGCCTGGTGAAGGGGGGTGTTCCCGTAGGCGTCCGCGTTTCCCGAGTTTTCTTTTGACATGCTCTCAAGCAGCTGTACAAGGCCGAGCGCATTTGCGTAATCGATTGCGGTGTGGTTCTGGTTGTCCATGACGTTGATGTCCGCGCCGAGTTCGATGAGGTATCTTGCCGCCTCCGCCTTTCTTGCTTCCACCGCATAGATCAATGCAGTCCTGCCGCCGCGGTCCGTCGCGTTGATATCCGCGCCCGCGTCAATCAGAAGCTTGATGACTTCTTTGTTTCCGGAACCTACTGCCATATGTAAAGGAGTGACGCTGTCGTTAGAAATCTGGTTGGCATCCGCGTCTTTTTCAAGCAGAAGCTTTACAATGTCGCGGTAGCCCTTTTTGCAGGCGTAATGGATTGGTGCAAACCCAAGTTCATCCACCGCGTTGACATTGATTCCTTCTTTCTTCAGGAACGACATTACGACCCCTTTTTGTCCGTTCTGGCAGGCCTTAAGTAACAATTTTTCCATTTTTATACCTCTTTCCCGTTGATATAATATCCATTATATATCGTTTTTGCGCCGATGTCGAGAATCATCTTGATTTTTTCCGGGTAAGTATATTAATTTTCAGGATATGCACGCTCCCCGTTCATCCATATCTCCTCAATCTGGTAATCCAGGTTGGTAACCAAAAAGTCCGCGCTGCGTCCTTGCTGGAAGGAGCCGTGGAATTTGGAAAGGCGCACGGCTGCAGCAGCGTTCGTGGTGACGGAAGCGAATGCGTGCAGCGGTGATACGCCGCAGGCAATCAGGTTGTATACACTGTCCGTAAGGTTCATCACGGAGCCCGCAAGTGTGCCGTCCGTCAGGGTGGCGCAGCCGTCTTTCACTTTGACACTGCGGCCGCCCAATTTATATTTGCCATCCGAAAGACCAGTAGCACTCATGGAATCGGAGATGGTGACCAGCTTATCCGGGCAGGCAGCAAAAATCATCCGGAGTACGGACGGATGGACATGGATGCCATCGCCAATCAGCTCACCGTATTCCGCGAAATCGCTCAGCGCCCCGATAAGCCCTGGCTCACGGTGGTGCAGGCTGTTCATCCCGTTGAAAAGATGGGTGATATTGACGGCTCCGGCAAAGAACGCTTCCTTCGCCAACGCGTAGTCGCAGGTTGTGTGCGCCAGTGAGAATACAAACTGGCGGCGCAGCTGCCAGATTACATCAAGCGCGCCCGGCAGGGTAGGGTCAATATCGACAATGCTTAAAAGCCCGCTGCTGATTTGGAATAATTGCTTCAGCAGCTCTGCATCCGGCAAAAGGAGCTTTTCCGGGTCATGTGCGCCGCTTTTTTCCTTGCCGAGGAACGGACCTTCCAGGCGGGCACCAATGATGCGGGCTTCGCCAGGTGCACCATTTCTCTGCTCTTTGTGTGCCTGGTAAATGTTTTCCAGGGCGGTGGTCATACAAGGGATGGTTTCGGTCATTATGGTCGGAACAACGGATGTGATGCCTTTGGAGGCATACCAACGCAATGCGCGATGGATTTCTTCCGGTTTTGCGTAAGTAAAATCGCAACCGGCGGCACCGTGGGTATGGATGTCCAGAAAACCTGGAATCAGACGTTTTCCGGAACAATCGATATGTTCTGCATCAGCGGGCAGATCCCCGGTCATAGTTATGACATTGTCATGAACCACAAGGGAGGTTTTGTGAAATCTGTTCTGTTGAAAAACAAGTGCATTTTCGAAAATTTTCCAGCTCATAGGTGTCTCCTTTACGTTTTTAATTTGTGCTCTTATTTGTATTCTTCGGCGAGCTTTTTGAAAAGTGCCAGCGACTTTTCAATCCGCTCAGTCGGCACACAGTATGAGATGCGGACGTGTCCCGGGCAGCCAAAATCATCGCCGGGAACAAGAAGCAGGTCATATTTTTTTGCACGCTCACAAAAAGCGTTTGCGTCCGGCTCCAATGAGCGCGGGAAGATGTAAAAAGCGCCTTCCGGTTTGACGCAGGTAAAGCCAAGGGCAAGCAGGCCGTCATACAAAAGCATACGGTTTTTCTCGTAGACAGAAATGTCTGCCGTCTGCCCGGCACATTTTGCGGCAACGCGCTGGAACAGGCTCGGTGCATTGACATAGCCGAGCGAGCGCCCTGCGCCGCAGATGGCGGCATATGCTGTTTTTGCGTCTTCGAGTTCATCCGGAACAAGTACATACCCGATACGCTCCCCCGGAAGGGAGAGGGATTTGCTGTAAGAATAACAGACAAAGGTATTGCGGTAATACTTGGTGACAAACGGGAGACGGATGCCGTCGTAAACAAGTTCGCGGTATGGTTCGTCGGAGATTAAAAAGACCGGATGCCCGTTCGCTTCGCTCTTTTCGGTAAGCAGGGCAGCAAGGTGCTTTATTGTCTCTTCGGAGTAAATCGTCCCGGATGGGTTGTTCGGTGAATTGATGATGACTGCCTTTGTGCGCGGGCCAATCGCTGCTGCAAGCTTGTCAAAATCAATCTGGAATGCGGTGGTATCTGCGTCCACAACAACGAGCTTGGCGCCGGCGCCCTTTTCGACAAAGCACCGATACTCCGGGAAAAACGGTGCAATCGCGATAAATTCATCGCCCGGCTCGGCAAGTGCCTTAAAACAGGCGGAAAGAGCCGCGGCGGCGCCGACGGTCATGTAGAAATTGTCGGCGTGGAAGTGGGTGCCGAAACGTCGGTTCAAATCGGTTGCCATTGCCGCGCGGACAGCGGCATCCCCCTGGGCGCTCGTGTAGCTGTGGGCGGCTACTGCTCCCTGCGTGTCAAGCACGTCAATCACAGCTTCCCGGACAGAGTCCGGCGCGGGTACACTTGGGTTTCCGATACTGAAATCGTAGACGTTTTCTTCGCCGACCTCGGCAATTCTTCTTTTCCCGTATTCAAAAATTTCCCGAATCGTGGAACGGTTCTGACCGAGGTCAATCATAATTTGTGAAAACATATCTTTGCCTCACCTCGTATAAAATGTTTTTTCCGCTTTTGTTCTTTGCACAGGGGCGGTGATGACCGCCAAATGCTATGTATATCATAACATAAAACCGAAAAAGCGTCAACTCTGACAAAAATCGAAAGGAATTCTTAAAGTTTACTGAAAAAAGATGGTAATTCAAGCTTTGTTCATAAATTCGTGTTAGAATATCAGTAGAAGCAGGATTTTTAAGTTTGCTTTTGTTGACACAGAATTGATTTTGCATAAAGATGATAATGTAGAAAGTTAAGGTGAGATAGAAATGGATTTGCCAATGTCGTTTAATGAAGAGGAACTTTGGAGCCGCACACTGCTATTGTATAACGCGGCACTTCTCGAAATTGGAACAAAACTTGAGATTTTGAATAATGAATTTAAGCAGGCACACCAGTACAACCCGATTGAACATATTACTTCGCGCGTGAAATCGCCGCAGAGCATCGCGAAAAAAATGCGGCATAACGGCAGGGAGATGACGGTGGAGAATGTCGTAAAGTACATAAACGACATTGCCGGAATCCGCATCATCTGTTCCTTTACAAGCGACATTTACCGGATTGCCGACCTGATTGCCAAGCAGAGCGACATCACTGTGCTCAAGGTGAAGGATTACATTGTGAATCCGAAGCCGAATGGCTACACCTCCTACCATATGATTGTGTCGGTTCCGATTTTCCTCTCGGATGAGGTGATTGACACGAAGGTCGAGATTCAGATACGGACCATTGCGATGGATTTCTGGGCGAGCCTGGAACATAAGATTTATTACAAGTTCGAAGGCAACGCCCCCGACCATATCACGAGGGAGCTGAAGGAATGCGCCGATTTGGTGTCCTTCCTTGACCGCAAAATGTTAGCGATTAACGAGGAAGTCCAGAACTGCAAGGAGCCTGGTCAGGAAGAAGGGCGCACGCGCTACCTCACGAACCTGGTAAAGGACCGGATGAAGGATGCATATGGCACGGTCATGGATGACAAGGCAATTGACGAGGAGGAAGATGAAAACTGGCGTCCGGTCGATGAAGACGGGATGCTCGAAGTAATCACGGAGCAGGTCATCAAAGAAAAGGAGCGGACGCCAGGTTTCCTCAGCCGGTTTTCATTTAAGAAAGCTTAATATTTTTCAGTAATTCTGCAAGGCCGGTAGTGGCTTCCCCTCCGGTGGAAAATTCCATCGGTGCCCTGCCGGCATCCTCTGTTTCTTCTTTTTCGTTTACGGCCTTCATGCTCAGGCTGATTTTCCCATCTTTCACATCGCGCACTTTTACATTCACGGTGTCGCCAACCTTAAGCACCTCACTTGGCGATTTGATACGTTTTTCGCTGATTTGGGAAACGTGCACCAGGCCGGATAAGCCGTCCCCAAGGTCAACAAATGCGCCAAACGGCATAATTTTTTCTACCTTGCCGGAGAGGATGGTTCCAACGGCGAGCTTCGCGGCTCGGCTGTTTTTCTCCGCAATTGCCTGTTCAATGAGCAGGTCTTTTGCGGAGAGCACTAATTTTTTCTTTTCCTCATCGACGGTGATGACCTGAACGGAAAGTTCCTTCCCGACATAGGTAGAAAGGTCTTCCACATAGTTGATATCAAGCTTTGAGGCAGGGATGAAGCCGCGGATGCCGTGCAGGTAGGTGACAACCCCCGCGTTGACAACCTGGGCAACCTTGACCGTTGCCGGGGTGCGTTGTGCCATCATGGTTTTTAAGGTATCCCATGCCAGTACATCATCCGCCTGTTTGCGGGAGAGCAGGATATTGCCCTCGCGGTCTTCGCGCAGCACCGTGGCGGAGATTTCCTCGCCAATCTGGATGTCCGCCTTGATGGAGAAACGCGGGTCATTGCTTAATTCCTCCAATTTGATGATGCCTTCCGCATAGCTGTTTAAGTCAACCGTTACCTCCGTGTCGGAGACACCGATGACCGTGCCAGTCACGATATCCCCCGCCTTGAGCTTGCGGAAGGAGTGGCTGATTTGGGACTCAAATTCCGACATGGACGGGATGGCCTCCGGCTGTGCGTCCGCGGCGGTATCTGACTCTGGTGCGGGCGCGCCCTGTGCGGCGGCATTGTCCGCCTCCTGTGCGGGTTCCGTCCCCGGTGTGCTTTGTACAGCCGCACCTTCGGTCTGGGAAATGGTTTCTGGTTTTAATTCTTCGTTGTCCATAGAGTATGACTTCCTTTCCGGCGGCAGCCATGCACGCTTCGTGCGCCGAGGCGCGGACACCGCCCTTTCCGATAGTATATACGATTTTTTGCGAGACCGCAATAATAATTTGCAGAAACAATTTTGAAAAAATCCTTGTGGTATATGGAAAAAAAGGGTATACTAAAGGATAATAGAATGAAGGAAAATGAGGAGGCAGAAGCTATGGCATTGATATTGCCGGAGGGTTATGATGCGAGACTGGATGTCAGGACGACACAGGAGGCAATCAAGTATATCCGTGACACCTTTCAGAAGGAATTTGGGAAAGAAATGAATCTTGAGCGTATTTCCGCGCCGCTTTTTGTTGAGAAAAGCTCGGGTCTCAACGATGACTTAAACGGTGTGGAGCGCAAGGTTGGCTTTGACCTTTTGGATGTGCCGGGCGAGGAGGTTGAAGTGGTACAGTCGCTGGCGAAATGGAAGCGCATGGCATTAGAGCGCTATGGGTTTTGTCCGGGTGAAGGGCTTTACACGAACATGAACGCCATCCGCAGGGACGAGGAACTGGATAATCTGCATTCGTGCTATGTGGATCAGTGGGATTGGGAAAAGGTTATCACGAAACAGCAGCGCACGATTGATACGCTGCAGTCGGTGGTGCGCCAGATTTTCAAGGTAATCAAGCATATGGAACATGAGGTCTGGTACAAATACCCGCAGGCGGTAAAGCACCTGCCGGACGATATTTATTTTATCAGCTCGCAGGAGCTGCTTGACATGTATCCGGATAAAACACCAAAAGAGCGTGAGAACGCAATCACAAAGGAGCATGGCTGTGTGTTTGTCATGAAGATTGGCGATAAGCTTTCCGACGGGAAGCCGCACGACGGGCGCGCGCCGGACTACGATGACTGGGCGCTGAACGGGGATATCCTGTTCTGGTACGAGACGCTTGGCTGCGCACTTGAGGTTTCGAGCATGGGAATCCGCGTGGATGAGGTTTCGCTTGCGCAGCAGCTGAAGAAAGCAGGCTGCGAGGAACGAAAGGAGCTTCCGTACCATAAAATGCTTCTTGGCGGGGAACTGCCATACACCATCGGCGGCGGTATCGGCCAGTCGCGCCTGTGTATGCTGCTGCTTGACCGCGCGCATGTCGGTGAGGTGCAGGCGAGCATCTGGCCGGAGGAAATGCGCAGTGCCTGCGAGCAGCACGGGATTATATTACTGTAGTGTCGGATTGTACATAATTGCATATCCGGCAGGAAATGACTTTCGCCCAGTCGCGCCAGGGAACCGTGTTTTTGTCCGGTGTATGCATAAAACGGGCAGGATGGGCGGATTCCCGGCGGCTGTGGCGGAAGAAAAGGAGTGCATAAAATGGCAAAAGGGCAAAAAAGGAGTGAAAACATGAAGGCAGGATGTTATTCGAACAGGGAGCTGTCCTGGCTGAAATTTAACGGGCGTGTCCTGGAGGAGGCGGAGGATTCCACGGTGCCGCTTGCGGAGCGCCTGACGTTCGCGTCAATTTTCCAGAGCAATCTGGATGAATTTTTTATGGTGCGTGTCGGCTCGCTGCACGACCAGATGCTTTACTCTCCAAATCTGTGTGAAAATAAAACCGGGATGAATCCGCAGCAGCAGATTGCGGCAATCCTTGATGAGAGCAGGGAGCTTTGCAGCAGGAAGGACCGGGTATATTTTGATTTGATGGCGCAAATGCAGGAGCTTTGCGGCGTGGAGTTAATCAATTTCGCAAAACTTTCCGAGGAAGAGGCGGCGTATCTTGAGGTCTATTTCAATACGGAAATCCGGCCGCTGATTTCGCCGCAGGTTGTCGGAAAGCGCCAGCCGTTCCCGTTCCTGAAAAACAAAGAGATTTATGCGATTGTGGAGCTGGAAGCAAAAAGCAGCGAGAAGATTGGGATTGTGCCGTGCAACAATGGGCTGTTTGACCGCCTGATTCAATTAAAGACCGACCCGAACCGCTTTATGCTCGTGGAGGAGCTGATTCTGCATTTCGCGCCGCAGATTTTTGACCACTACAAAATCAAGTCCAAATCTCTGCTGCGCGTTGTGCGCAATGCTGACCTTGAGACGGAGGAGGAGAGCGTTTTTGATGAGTTCCAGACGGAGGAAAAAACCGATTACCGCGAGGCGATGGTGGAGCTGATTAAGCGCCGCAAAAAGCTGTGCGCCGTGAGGGCGGAGTTAAGCCGCGCGATGAACGAGGAGGTTGTGAAAAAGCTGTGCGAACATCTCGACCTTCCGAGGGAGCAGGTTTTTTATACGGAAGCGCCGCTTGATTTGTCGTTCGTTTTCCAGATTCAGGATTATTTAAAGACAAGACCGGAATTTTTTTATGAGAAGCGCGTGCCGCAAAAAAGCGCGATGATACGCGATGAGATGCCGGTGATGGAGCAGATTGCGAAGAAGGATATCCTTCTGTGCTATCCGTATGAGAGCATCCAGCCGTTTTTGCGCCTGCTTGTTGAAGCGGCGGAAGACCCGGAGGTTGTTTCAGTGAAAATGACGCTCTACCGCGTGGCAAAATACAGCAAGGTTGTGGAGGCGCTGATTAAGGCGGCAGAAAACGGCAAGGAGGTCGTTGTGCTCGTTGAGTTGCGCGCGCGCTTTGACGAGGAGAATAATATCGAGTGGTCAAGGCGTCTTGAGGAGGCGGGCTGCCGCATTATCTATGGCCTGGATGGGCTGAAGGTACATTCAAAACTCTGCCTGATTACGCGAAAAACCAAGAAAAAAATACAGTATATTACCCAGATTGGCACGGGAAACTATAATGAGAAGACCTCAACGCTCTACACGGATTTTTCGCTGATGACCGCATCGACGGATATCGGTTTGGAGGCGCTGATGGTGTTCAATGCGCTCTCGATGGGGCAGATTTGCGAGCCGGAGACAAAGCATCTGATGGTGGCGCCGAACGGCTTGCGGCAGGGGCTTTTAAAGCTGATGGACGAGGAAATTGCGGTGGCAAAGAAGGGCGGCCACGGTTATATCGGGGTGAAATTAAATTCACTGACGGATAAAGTCCTGATTGGAAAACTGATTGAAGCATCGCAGGCAGGTGTTAAGATTGACATGGTAATCCGCGGTATGTGCTGCCTGAATCCGGGGATTAAGGGCTACACGGACAACATCACGGTAGTCAGCATTGTCGGAAGGTTTTTGGAACATGCCAGAATTTATATGTTTGGAACCGGCGAGCGGCAGAAGCTTTACATTTCGTCCGCGGATTTCATGACGCGCAATATGGTGCACCGTATTGAGGTTGCCGTGTGCGTGGAAGCCGACCCGCTGCGACGCAGGATTGCGCAGATGTTTAAGCTGATGATGGCGGATAATGTCAAGGGCAGGCTTATGAGGCCGGACGGCACTTATGTGCGCAGGCAGGTGCGCAAGAAAGAAATCAATTCGCAGGAGCTTTTCTATGCGCAGGCGTATGAGCAGGCCGAGAAGGAGCAGCGCGAGCGGCAGGAAAAAGAGGCAAAAGAAGCAAAGAAAGCGGGGAAGGATACGGCTGCGCACAAGGCGGTGAAAACGGGCAAGAAGGAAGCTTTGCCGCATAAGGCAGCAACGAAGGGCGCGCGGCAGGGTGAAAAGAAAAAATAACGCAGATGCGGTTATTTTTTGGGCAGTAAAGCGTGCGGGGCGTTACGGGTTGGCTGCCCGCGGAGGTATTTTTGCATTGGAATACACAGGTGCATAGGAAAGAATCCGGACTTAGATGAAATAAGAAAACGTTCCAGAATGGAGGACAAAATGAAGAAAATAGGTATGTTGACAAGCGGCGGTGACTGCCAGGCACTCAATGCAACGATGCGCGGCGTGGCAAAGGGATTGTTCAGCAGTGGGGAGAAAATTGAGATTTACGGCTTTATTGAGGGCTACAAGGGCCTGATGCACGGCAATTACCGGAAAATGTCAGAGAAGGATTTTTCCGGTATCTTAACGCGCGGCGGCACGATTCTTGGTACATCGCGCCAGCCGTTCAAGCAGATGCGCGTAGTGGAGGACGGCTTTGACAAGGTAAAGGCAATGAAGGACACCTACAAAAAGCTTGGTCTTGACGCTTTGGTCGTGCTCGGCGGAAACGGTTCACAGAAAAGTGCAAACATGCTCTCGGAGGAAGGGCTGAACGTGATTGGCCTTCCGAAGACGATTGACAATGACATCTGGGGCACGGATGTGACGTTCGGTTTCCAGAGCGCGGTGGAGATTGCGACGGAGGCCATCGACAATATCCATACGACGGCAGAATCCCACGGGCGAGTTTTCATCCTGGAGCTGATGGGGCATAAGGTTGGCTGGGTAACCCTGCACGCAGGCATTGCGGGCGGCGCGGATGTTATTTTGCTTCCGGAAATCCCTTACGATATCAAAGTAATCTGCAAGGCACTTCGTGAGCGCGAGAAAGCAGGCAAAGGCTTCTCCATCATCGCGGTGGCGGAGGGCGCTATCTCAAAGGAGACGGCAGCGCTCTCGAAGAAAGAGCGCAAGGATAAGCTTGCAAACTCGAAATATCCGTCGGCGGCATATGAGATTGCGGCTAAAATTACCGAAAAAACAGGGCAGGAGGTGCGCGTTACCGTGCCAGGGCACACGCAGCGAGGCGGCAGCCCGTGCCCGTTTGACCGCGTACTTTCAAGCCGCCTTGGCGCGATGGGCGCGAAGCTGATTCTCAATGGGGATTTCGGCAAACTGGTCGTTATGCGCAACGATGATGTGACGGCAATCCCTCTTGCTGAGAGCGCAGGGAAGTTAAAATATGTGGACCCGAAGGATGATATTATCGAGAGCGCGAGGATGCTCGGAATTTCGTTCGGGGATAAATAAATTGGCATAAGTTGTACAGTTTCGGAAGAATTTATAAACCGGCATATGCTTAGCGCAGATTACGGCGGGATTTTTGGAAAAAAAGGACAAAAATCCCGCCGTTTTGCAGTGAATTATGCAGAATTTAACATGGGGAGTTTTTCATATGGCAAGAACGGTCGGAATTGGAATGCAGGACTTTGGTAAAATTATTGAAAATAATATTTTTATGTGGACAAAACCGCTTTCCTGAAGGAATGGTGGGAAAATCATGATGAGGTGACGCTGATTACCCGTCCGGGACGTTTCGGGAAATTCCTGACCATGAACATGGTAGAGCGCTTTTTTCCATAATGATGTGCAGGCTGATTTGCAACAGCCTGGCCGGCAAGCTGATCCGCGAGAGCAGCAGGGATATCAAGCCGGCGATGGAGGATTTGCTGGGCGGCGGCACGCTGCGCACGCAGATTGACGGGCAGATTGCTTTTAACCAATTAGATTACAGCGAGTCTGCCATCTGGGCTTATGGTAGACCTGTCCGGAAGCTATGTAATTACACCCAACCGCGAGAGCGGCTTCGGGCGTTATGACGTGGTGTTAAAGCCGAAAAATACTGCGGACATCGCCATGGGAACCGGAAATGGCAAGGCTCCTGGCAGCTTTCATTCCCCTGCCCAAAAGGACGCGATTATAATGGAATTCAAGGTGCATGACCCGGAAGACGAAAAAACTTTGGAAGAAACCGCTGAATATGTGATTATTTTTTCTGAAATAATTTCAGGGAATAAAAAGATGCCGCGAATGAAGCAGGCGGATGCCTGGGCGTGTATGAAGGCATAATTATGCCGCGCCAGAGCGTATGGAAAAGCAGCCCATGTGCCCTGTTTGAATGTGCAGGGGGTGCGTGCGGAAGCATATCCACCCCTTATTACTTGGAAACAGAAGGTGCCCTCCGCTCATACACATACAAATTCCCTTTCTTCCCCACGCGCTCAGCCACGCCGACATGATTCAGAATATTGAGCGCCACATTGGCAAGCGGCTGGGATACCCGCGCCGCTTTTTTATAGTCCTTCGATGTAAACTGCTCTGGCAAATTCTCCGGAATCAGGCGCGCATAATCGCTTGTGCCGTTCAGCAAAAATTCCCCGTAAAGCCCGAGCGGCAGCGAGTCGTTCTTGCTCGCCCCCTTGCGCCTGTTCTCGCTCCAGCCGTCCAGGAAACGGTATTCTTCCACATCCAGCAAGGCAATGCGGATATGCAAATGCTCATTCGTCAGATATGATTTGATGCGGTAAAGCTCCGGGAAAATGGCGTAGGGGGTACCGCGTTTTGGCGACTTGCGCGGCGCAGTCACCTCGCCGGTCTGCGGGTCAATGTAGCGCAGGTATTTTGTGTGCGCGACCGGATAGACAATGTTCACATCGCATAACGGCAGAAATGCATCCAGTTTGCGGCGCAGGGTATTGAAATTGCGCGTCTGGATTTCAAAGATTTCCTCCCCGGTATAAGCATCCGCTACAAACCCGGCAAGCTTCTTTTCGTGGTGTGCCACGTCCGGCGCATAGTAATATTTTAAAACGGCGTGGATGGTTTTTTCCGACAATGTGCCAATCCCGGCGCGCTCCACATTCTGGTGGACAATGCGGCCACACGCCTCCTCAAAACGTAAATTTTCCATAATTCCTCTCGCTGTGCCGCGCAGGGCGGCGTTTTTTGGGGCTGATTTCCGCCCGATGGCATTTTTGGGTTGTTTTATTTCACAGGTAAGTATAATGGTTTTAGGAAGGTCCGTCAATCCCTCTTTTGCAGAAGCCACGACAAACGCATGAATGAATAAATTGTGAACAAAATACCTGATAATCTGTTATAAAAGGAAAGTACGGCACAACATAAAAGACATCCTTGTTTTGGAGAGAAAGAAAAAAGAAGATTGATGGGAAGGTTAGAATCTTGTTGTAGTTAAAGGGAGAATATGGTATAATGTCCGCAAGGCATTATACCAGCGCCGATTCGCCGTCCGACGTTAGGAGGACAGTTTCCGTGGCGAATCGTGTGCATCCGCCGGGGGCAGGATATTCGGAGAAGAAGGTATAATAAGCGTGAAAGTGATTCCAATTTTAATTTGCACAGCAAGCAATGCAAAAAGCCGTGGTATACAGGGATGCTTTTTGTCTCTGATACTACGGTTTTTTATTTCCGAAGATGAAGTCGTGGCTGGAGAAAACTCTGGTTTCCGAATTTTTTAATGGGAATTATAAAGAGAGCCAAAATCACAAAACAGATAAAAATTTTAAACAGCATAAACAAGGGGGGGGTTACAATGAGCACAAAATTATGGTACACAGCTCCGACATGGGATTGGAACGAAGCACTGCCCATCGGTAATGGCAGGCTGGGCGCGATGATTTTTGGCGGGGTAGGTGAAGAACATCTGCAGGTCAACGAGGACAGTGTCTGGTATGGCGGACCGATGGACCGAAACAACCCGGACGCGCTGAAAAATCTGCCAAAAATCCGCGAATACATCATAAACGGGCAAATTCCCGAGGCGGAGGAATTGATGGTGAACGCACTTTCCGGCACGCCGCAGGGGCAGCGCCCTTACCAGACGCTTGGCGATATCCATCTGTATTTTTCCGGGCTTGATGGCGAAGTGACGGATTACCGGCGGGAGCTTGAACTTGCGGACGCGCTACATACCGTAACGTTTAAGGTGAACGGTTACACACACCGCCGTGAGATTTTCGCGACAGCAGCGGATGATGTGATTGTGATGCATTTTGAGACGGACGACCCGGCAGGCATGAACCTCACGCCGTTGCTGATGCGGCACAAATTTTATGACTACACCGGGAAGTATGCGGATGACACGATTATGCTCGGCGCGAAGCTTGGCGGGGATGGGCTTGATTTGAACATGATGCTGCGCGGGCGAATTGCGGGCGGCAGTATGGAGGTCATCGGAGAACGCCTTGTCATTCGCGGCGCGCGGGAAATTACCTTATTGTTTTCGGCGGGGACAACGTTCCGCTATTGGAATTTAAAAGAGAGCGTGTGGCAGAAATTAGAAGATGCGCTGCAGCATTCCTACGCGGAGCTAAAACAGCGCCACACCGCGGACTATAAAAGCTTGTTTGACCGCGTAAAGCTGGACCTTGGCGGGGATGTGGCATTTGACAGGATTCCAACCAATGAACGTCTGAAAAATGTCAGGCGTGAGGATTACGGGCTTACGGAGCTGTATTTTAATTTCGGGCGTTATTTAACAATTGCATGCAGCCGTCTGGGAACGCTTCCTTCGACCCTGCAGGGGCTTTGGAACAAGGATATGCTAGGCCCGTGGGACTGCAAATATACCATCAACATTAACACGGAAATGAATTACTGGATTGCGGAGAATTGCAACCTTTCCGAATGCCATATGCCGTTGTTTGAGCATTTAAAGCGGATGCTGCCAAACGGGCGGGAAACGGCGCGCAAAATGTACGGTTGCCGCGGTTTTGTGGCGCACCACAACACGGATATCTGGGGCGATACCGCCGTGCAGGATTTGTGGGTGCCGGGTTCGTATTGGGTCATGGGCGCGGCGTGGCTGTGCACGCATTTGTGGACGCATTATGAATATACGAAGGATGAAGGATTTTTGCGCGAATATTACCCGGTGATGCGGGAAGCCGCACTGTTTTTCCTTGATTTTATGATTGAACATGACGGCTATTTAAAGACCTGTCCGTCCGTCTCGCCGGAGAACACCTATATTTTGCCGAGCGGTGTCCGCGGAGCAAACGGCATGGGCGTGACGATGGACAACCAGATTCTGCGCGATTTGTTTACGCAGTGCATCGACGCGGCAGAAGTCCTTGGCATTGAGGACGAGCTGACAAAACAGTTCGCGCACGCAAGGGGGAGGCTGGTGCCGACACAAATCGGAAGCCGCGGGCAGATTCTTGAGTGGGATAAGGAATATGAGGAGGCGGAGCCGGGGCATCGGCATATTTCCCATCTGTACGGGCTGCATCCGTCCAGTCAGATTACCGTTGATAAAACGCCAAAGCTGGCGGCGGCGGCGCGGGTGACATTGGAGGGAAGGCTCTCGCACGGCGGCGGGCATACGGGTTGGAGCCGCGCATGGATTATCAATCACTATGCAAAGCTCTGGGATGGCGAAAAGGTATATGAGAATTTGCTTGCGCTCTATGAGCGCTCCACCCTGCCAAATATGTTTGACAACCATCCGCCGTTCCAGATTGACGGCAATTTCGGCGCGGCGGCGGGCATCGGGGAAATGCTTATCCAAAGCACGATGGAGCGCGTCGTGCTGCTCCCGGCGCTCCCGGCAGAATTCGCTTCGGGCAGTGTGCGCGGGCTCTGTGTGCGCGGTGGCGCGGAAGTTGACCTTGTGTGGGAAAATGGCAGGCTGACGGCGTGCACGGTGCGCGCGAAGGCGGATATTGACACAAAATTTGTGTACCGTGGGCATGTGAAAGAGGTGCAACTGTCAGCGGGCAATGCGCAGGAACTCAAAGATTTGTGCGAAGGCGGCACAGTATGAAATTTAATGGCGGCGGGTTTGTTTCCGCCTGGGATTCAGAAGGAGAATCATGCGAAAAGAAATTATCACAAGAGAAAGTAAGAATGTCAAACAGCTTGGACGCATCCTTTACCACAACGGCATCTGTTACCTCGGATATTCTGCATCGGAAATCGGTTTTTATTACAGCGGCGAGCGGATTCTGGCGGATATCCTCACGGATGGCTGGAGAAAGGAGGAGGGGCGCGAAGGCTGGGCGGGTGTGTTTATCGGTGATGATGCACAGCCGTGGAAGCGCTTCCCGCTAAAGGAAGAAGAAAAAGAGTATGAGCTTTTTGACCGCGCGGAATATGCCGCGGCAAGAGGGATTGCAAAGGACGCGCTGCCGCATGAAATAGCAGTCCGCATTGTAAAATATTCGGAGGTGGCGTTTGGCGCGATGGGAATCCGCTATCTGCTTGTGGATGATGAAGCGTCCCTGCGCCCATTGCCGCCGGGGAAACACAGGCTTGAGTTTATCGGCGACTCCATCACCTGCGGTTACGGGATTGAGGGGGTCTGGAATGTGGATGTGTTCAACACGCCGCAGGAAAATCCGTTTAAGAATTACGCGCTGCGCACGGCGAGGGCACTGGATGCAGATTATCAGCTTGTCTCGTGGAGCGGCATCGGTCTGATTTCGGACTGGGTTCCGCCGGAGCGCGAGGAGCCGGATGAAACAATCCTCATACCGCAGCTTTACCCATACACGGCGTTTACGGTGAGCGAAAAGCTTGGCGTCACACCGGAATTATGGGATGCTTCGCGTTTCGTTCCGGATATTGTCGTAATTCATCTCGGGACGAACGACGACAGCTACACGCGGGAAATCCCGGAGCGCGAGGAGCTCTTTGCGCAGGCATACCGGGATTTGTACCGCAAGGTGCGCGAGAATTACGGCAATGTTGAAATCGTGTGCTGCTTAGGGCTTATGGTGCGCACCCTCTGCCCGGTGGTCGCGCGGCTGGTGGAAGAACTGCGCGGCGCGGGGGATGCGCAGATCCATTACCTTGAATTTGAGGGGCAGAAGGAGGAAGATGGCATCGCCGCCGACTGGCATCCGAGCGAGGCAACGCACAAAAAGGCGGCGGAAAAGCTGACGGAATTTTGCCTGGCATTTATTCCAACTTCAGATGGATAGGCTGGAACATGGCATTTGCCTGCCGTGTCAGCCATGTGCGGCGCGTAGACCATAACGCTTCACCTTGTGGTGAAATTTTGTTCCCATAGGAAATTTTCCGTTCCGCATCCTGGCTGTTATGGTAATGCCCGCAATAAATCTGCCCGCCCTCGTCATAGACTGCTAAGTACACGGATAATCCGTACCAATTCTCAAATGCGGCAAGCGCGAGGCGTTTCCCGTCAAAGGCGCAGGCATTTTCCCATGGGAAAGGGTTTTGCGCCTCCCCATCCATTGGTGTTTCCGGGAAAATGCCGCTGCACCAATATCGGTATTCTCCGTTTTCTTCCGCCACGAAAGAAAAATAATTATCGTCCCAGGTCAGAAGGATGCCATTTTCGATAAAGTGCATCCGGCAAAAACTCCCGGAGTGCTCCTGGCGGTCCAGCGCGATTTGGTGCTGTAAGACCACACCATGATCCAACGAGTAGACCAGAAGGCTGTATTCCCCCTTCTGCCTGGCAACGATATATAAATATGTTTCATCCTCGTTCAAATGCATTTTCAGAGGAACCATATCCGGGGGAAATTCGCATACATTTTCAAGTTTCTCCCATTCCAGGCTGACAGAGTATTTGCTTACCCCGGAAAATGGAAAGAAGAAAATCCCCCTGTTCTGTCCGCGCTCCACACATTCCCCGCTCTCTGGATTTTCCAGGCAGTAGGTATAATAAATCCCGTCCCTGCCAAAAGCGGACGCACTTGCAATCACAATATTGTCGGCATCCGGGACGTTTTCGCCCTGAAAATAGCGTTCTTTGCTCCCGGCGGACTGATATATTGTGATTTTTAATTTTTCATCCCCAGTGGGGATATGGAAAAATCCCGTCATGAAATTGCAGGCATCCTGATAAAAGCCGTAATCCACGGAAATTCCCGTGAGGCGGAACACGACAGGATAAGTGCTGTAATAATCCCCGATGCGGACGGTCTCGCTATATTCTTCCTCCGATGCCCGGTACATTAACTGCTGGGCAATTTTTGGGAATACAAAATTTGCCGCGTTCCATGCGGAATACGTGTCTGTATCAAGCAGGTCAACACTGGCATTAAAAGCGAGCGTGGCGCTTTTTTCCCGCGTCCACTCCCATGTGGCTCCCTCGCCGGAAAAGCTAAATTCGCTTCGGGCAGGTGTTGTGCCTGTGGGCGTATATTCTGTGTTCCAGAGCAAGTGCCCGTCCCAGTGGGATGCCGTGGTAAGTGTAATACCCACGGCGGCATCCGGGTTCCCGGACAAAACCTCCTGCGTGACGGTAATATCCTCCCTGCCGCGATTTGCCACAACCAGCGCGGCGGGCAAAAAAAGCAGTGCCAGACCGGAAAGAATAAAAAACAAAACCAGACTTTTTTTCATACCCTTATCCCTTTCACAATTTCCCGGTGATTTCCTCAAGCGCCGTGCTTACCCGGTTTGCACAGTATCCATAGGTTTCTTTCACATAGTCCATCAGCGTCCTGCCATCTTCCTCAAGTGCAAGGACACAAGCATCCCCGACAATCTCCCCCTTGCGCAACAGCACAGCGCGGCCGATGAAATGCTCCACCTCCTCAATCAGATGGGTGGAAAGGAAAATCGTTTCCTCCGGCTCCAAAATACCCAGAAGCAGCTTGTAAAAATCCTCCCGGTTAAAAACGTCATTCCCGGCGAACGGCTCATCCATCAGAATATAATCCGCCCCCTGGCAGAGCGCCATGATAACCTCGAACTGGTTTTTCTGCCCGGTGGAAAAGGTTTTTAACGGCTTATTCAGGGGAAGCTCAAAAAATTTCATCAGTCCTTCGAACCTTTTTTCGCGGAAGGTCTGAAAATGCATCTGGTAAAATTCCCGGTGCATTTCGGGGCTTAAATTCGGGAAAAAAGAATGCTCACAGGTGGCGAAGGAAAAGCGGGCGATATTGCTCCTGCTGATTTTTTCCCCGTCCAAAAGGATTTCGCCATCGCAGGAATAAAATCCAAGGATACACTTGAAAAGAGTCGATTTTCCCGCGCCGTTTTCGCCGAACAGCCCAACGATTTCTCCCGCTCCAAGCGACAGATTTACTTCATTTAAAGCACGCACGGCACCGGATTTATTGTAATGGATTTTCTTTACGTTTTTGATTTCTAACATAGTTTCCCCTCCTTATACTTTCTTTGGTTGTGCCAGGAATGCATTCCTGTGGAAAATGTATCAGGGGAGGCATTCCCCTGGAATCATTATCAGGTATATGATATAGAAAATCAGATGTAAAAATACCAAAAGCACAGTGCCAGCCCCCATGCTTAAGAGCGGAGCCTGCACGCAGCTTTTGAAAAGGGCACCGCGTTTGGGCAGCCTGCGCATCAGGTAAAGGCAATTTCCTGCGGAGCAGTAATACATATAATGATGAAGCATCGCTGCCAGCAAAAAGAGGAAAAACGGGGCAAAAAACATCCAGTGCGAAGATACCAGATGCCCAAACGGCGGCGCCACGGCATATTCGGACAGGAGAAGCTTCCCGTTTTTATGGATATACAATGCGTCCACCGCGCGGTAAAGCTTCCAGTAATACTGAAAGCTAAGCGCCGTACCCGTTCCGAACAGGAACAGGGTAATATTTGTCTCCTTCTCATAATCATAGCCCGGAGGGAAATATTTTCTTGGTATGATATCTCTTCGCAACATCCTGTTTTTGCCTTTCTGTTATAAAAACAATCGACATAACCACGCGCGCCGTAACCCCGCCACAATCCCAAGGACGGAAAGAAGGATACAGACAAAATCCGAAAATTCCCTCCCGATTGGGCTGATAAACCAACATATGGTCATTAGAAAAGTAAGCACGGGCAGCACATAATTCCGTTTCCCGAAACCGCATGCGGCTTCCATAGAAAATGCCAGAAGCAGAAGAATATTGCGGAGCCACTTCCAAACCTCCGCCATCGGAAACAGGCAGTGCAGGAATTCGATTTTGTAGAGTGCAAGAAAAAGATGCTGGGACGAGACGGTATCTTTGGTGTGGACAGAAAGCATCCCAATGGCAAGCCATATCTGCACGATAAACACCATAAGCAGACAAAAGAAATTGTAAAAAGCCTCCGTGAAAAAAATTCTCGAACCAGAAATCCTCAAACGCTGCAGCGTATACATGCCCGCATCGCTCATAACCGCTTCCATCCACATAAGCCGGAAAAAGATGAGCCCGAGCGCCGCCAAAAAAACAGGAAAAAGCAGTTGGTTGTAGAAGTTGCTGCCAAGGGCATAGCCGTCCGCTTTTTGCGAGTACACGAAAAATAATGCGCTCTCCACAAAAACCATCGCGGCAAGCACGAGGAGAATTCTGTAAATACTCGCTCTTGCCAACAATGCCAGAAAAGACAGCGTTAAGCGGATGTCCTTACTCATTTTTTCTGTTGTTCCCTGTTTCTTTTCTGCCATTCAAAACATCTCCCTTCCCACGGTGAAGTTTATAATTTCAGCTTTTATCGTCCGAAGCCTCCCACCAGATACGTTCGGCAAGAGAAAATGCCTCCTCCTGTGCCGTGCCAAGGCGCTTCATTGCATCCACCCACAGCCTGGTATCGCTTGCAAGCAGTTCCCCGCGGATTTGTGCTACAACCTTCTCGGTTGCACAGGTATAGCTTTTTGCGCCGGAACGCGAAAGAATAATCCCTTCTTCCTCCAGTATATGGTATGCCTTTTGGATTGTGTTTGGATTCACGCCAAGCAATGCAGACAATGCCCGGCGTGAGGGCACTTCCTCCTGGTTGCCGATGCTGCCTGCGGCAATTCCCTGCTTAATATAGCGGATAATCTGCAGATAAATCGGGGAGCCATCCGTGAATATAAAATTATCAAATGATATCATCTC
The DNA here is from genome assembly GCA_910579615.1 of uncultured Lachnospiraceae bacterium. Taxonomy (GTDB): domain Bacteria; phylum Bacillota; class Clostridia; order Lachnospirales; family Lachnospiraceae; genus RGIG4057. The sequence goes on from CAJTUA010000003.1 coordinate 142,061, forward strand.
TGCCCCCTTCACATATCACAGGTTTGTATCTTTTCTCCTGACTGTATCAGCCGTATAATACGGTTTTCTAACTGTATTATACGGCTGATACAGTTTACTGTCAAGCATTAATTTGTTATTCTGATGGGGGACAAAATTTTTGGGAAATAATATCTGCTTCTCTGGCAGTCATTGCAGAACCATAATAAGAGGTCATCTTGTGCTGTTTCCTGGAGTATACATCGATGTGGACAAGCTCAAAATTTTTTGCCCCGGAACCTGAATTTGGCACATACAGCTCAAGGGAATCCGCCCAGCTATCTCTGCATTTCTTCAAGTAGTTTCAGGCGGAACGCTTCCACGTCAGCAATGTCCATGTTCTTCGAAATAATTGCATAAAGGCCGTTTCCGCTAAGGTCAATCCCGGCCGTGGTATCCTCCTTTAGAATAATAAAATCCTTCAATCCGAAATTCGCCGAAATCAGCCCGAAACTTTGGGAGTGTAATTCGTACCGGTCCCAATGATGATAAACCAGATTGGCTGTGCCGTGGTCAAATCTAAGCGTAACTTCGCCGGATGTTTCCGGGAATCCTTCTATCTCGATGGTGCCGCGGAAAGTATCGGGCTGGAAAAGGTAGAAAGAATATTTCCCTTTTATTTTTACCGTTAATTTCTGCCCTTCCCCCGTGCTGTCTGTGTTAAGCAGGGATGCTTCACATTCCCGGTCAATGTTATATTTAATGGGAAAAAGACAAAAATACAAAAGGCACAACAGCAAGATTCCTGCAATAATAAGTATTTTTTTCTTCATAAAAAACCTCCGTTCATTTCTGAGTTGATTGTGGTTTATGGGTAGATTATACCATGGAACAACTTGTATTGTCAAATCGTGTCAAACAAAATTTTCCGTTAAAAGGATGCGTCTGCACTGATAACGCAAGGGATACCAGAAGAAAATATCCGGGGATATGGGTTTGCGTTCGAAGGGGAAAATGTGTTGATTGGCGGGGGAGCATAATGTTGTAGAGATAAGCTTGTGTTGCGGGGAGGGCAGTATAAACTAAGGCTGTAATTTTACGTGGCAGTAATGGAATCAATGAAGTGGAATTAAGATAGCCAGTTTGTTATCCCATGTTCCTGCGTCGCTGTATTCGGAGGTAAGAAAGCAATGATAAGTATCACTTTCATCGCTATGTAGAAACATAATTTCAAAGTCTGCAATTTTACTCTCAGGGTTCGCTGAAATTTTCCCCGGTCCCTGAATGTGGCAGGCGTGAGTGAACGAATATTCTGTCTGCAAATACGTTAAAAACTCTAAGTTTTTGTAAAATGAAATCCCGTCTGTCCGTATTTGCTCCGTGCCTTCCGCATTTGACTGCCCCTTTTTATGGATTCCTACGCTGATGCTTTCTGGGTTCTTTAAACTGGGAGAGATATTAATACTATAAAACATATCATTGTCATCTAACAATTCGAGGGTGATGCGTTCTATTTTTCCTTGTTCATTTATAAGAAGGTCTTCACGATAAACTATGCAGTTATCTGAGACGTTCCATTTTTCCTTCATTTTTGAAAAAGCAGTTTCTACAATATCTCGAGGGCAGTTGTCAGCATGTTCTATCAGCAGGGAAATCATTGCCTGTTTCGCTGCATGAATTTCCCATAGATGTTTTCCGGTGCAAATTATGATAATACCCCAGAGGAACAAGACAAAGAAAAGGGTGATTTTTTCTTGTTTTTTGGTCATAATAATATCCCCTTCTGATAGTGTAAAATGTGAGAAGTTATTTTTCCGAGCTGAGATTATTATACTACACTTGAAGATTGAGTGCAAGGGCTTTTAGGAAATTTTTGTAGGGGTTGATAAATAAAACAATATGGCATATAAGATTTCCCATCCGCAGATTCCCGGAAATGATATTGCAAAAAAAGGCGCGGAGATTTAAGCAAAATTTAATGGAATTGCGTGTGCATTTGTGCTAAACTAATGCTGTTGGACGGTTCGGCAAATTGACCAGACGGAAAGGGAATGGAGGTATTTTATCATGGGATTACTTTCAAAGAAGGAAAAGGATGGGGAAAAACTTGAAGGAATAACGTTGGAACTCAAAGCGAAATTAGATGAGCTTGCGGAAAAGGGCAATCAGTTTGAGGAAGAGGAACAATATGAAGAAGCGATACAGGCATGGGAAGAAGGGCTTCATCTGATACCGGAGCCGCAACAATATTACAGCGAAACAATATGGTTTTTGGCGGCGATTGGGGATGTTTATTTTATGAAAGGAATGTACCCGCAAGCGCATGAATGCTTTGATAAAGCACGGGGAAATCTGAGTGGTGATGGATATGGAAATCCATTTATCATGCTTCGGCTGGGAGAATGTTGTTTCGAAATTGGAGATGAAAAGAACGCGATAGAATATCTGCTCCGGGCTTATATGATGGAGGGGAGGGAAATATTTGAGCCGGACGAGGATGGGGAGGACGATGGGCAAAAGTATTTCGATTTTTTAAGGGCTCATGTTGAACATATCGAGTAAAATACGTGTGATGCTAATTCTGGTTTGTCGGGGGAGAAAAAGCCCTTTTTGATGAAATTGCGGATTGGTTTCCTGTTCCTGAACATATCAGGGTCACACAGCCCCAAATCAAACGGTCTGTGAAAAGAGATTTCCACAGACCGCTGTGTTTTTCCTGGTTAATTCCATGTGGGGCTTTCTATGGCATAAGTTTCTTCATCGACGTAGGTACCTTCTGAGAAAGGGCATTTCTGACCGCTGAGAGACAGACGGATTTTATATCCCCCATTTTGGTAATTTGCAATAAATAAAGAGTCATCCGATGGCCACTTATATTCTTCGGTCGGCCATTGAATTTTCCTGTTGTAAAAAGTGCCGATAAATTTGTCGGATGAAGAAAACAAATCCTGGAATTTTTGTTTTAATTTCCCAAAACTTATTTTCCCATCATAAGAGCGGACATACTCCTCTTCATCTACCCAGATGGAGCCATAAAATACTGTTGGCTGTAAAAGACTTCTTTTTTCGTATAGGTCGAGCCTTATTGTATGGCATTCACCGTTTTTGATATGGATAACTTTCATGCTGTCCTGTATATGCTTTGGCCTGGTATATAAGGTACAGGCAAGGAGGAAAGCGGCTAAAATTAAAATGATAATACAGGTTTTTTTGGTTTTTGACTTCATTGCTTTATCCTGCACTGGAGAAGCCTGTGATGACATCCCGCGCATCCTTTTCCTGGTTGATAATATATGTCGCATTGTCCGTTTCCTCCACATAAAACCATCCTTGTTCGCCCTGTTCTGTTGTCAGGAAAATCCAATAATGATTGTAGTCAGAAAAATATGTTTTTAATTCGTAAACCGTTTGACCGCTTTGTACGGTTATGCTTTCGGCATCGAATTGTGGGTCAGCCCGTCGAACGTGACGGGGGAGTATTCGACTTCAGCGGTAAGTTTTAAAAGTTCATCCGGTGCGTCTGTGACAGATGGGATGGCAGTAGGGGTGATGATATCCGCGTCTGGGGTTGGTTCCGCTGTCGGCGAAGGAGTGTTTGTTGTTACCACTGCTGTAGTGGGGGGGGAGATGAGGGCTCCTGTGAAGGGATGGGCGGGGTTATCTGGTTTTCGGTACTGCCCTGCCCACATGCAGTGAGGGATATGAGCGCGAAAAGAGATAGAAAAACGATTTTTTTCATGATAACACCTCCTTGGTAAGGTCAAATGTGAAAAATTATTTTTGTTAGTTAAAATTATTATACTACACTTGGAAGTCAAGTACAAGAATTTTTTAAAGATTTTAGAGAAAATTGAAAAATAATGCAATATGGTGCAACATGGTGCAGAAAAATCTGGACATACATTTGGGGCGAGGGAAAATAAGTGGGTAATAACACCGATAATTGCTCGTTTGCAGTCGCTATTTTGAAGGGAATTCCGCTTCCTCTGCTGTGGTTGCCGAACCGTATTTTCTTTTGACCGCAGCTTAACCCATTATATTATGGAACATTATAGGGATTCCAACAAACATAATGGGTTAAAGCAAGCGGTAACTTTCCGGATTTCCGGACTGTGATAATCCGGCGGCAAGGTCTGGAGGATTTGTCTTAGTTGGCGGTGGAAAAGCCTGTGATGACATCCCACGCATCTTTTTCCTGGTTGATGATGCATTTTGCATCGTCCGTCTCCTCAACGTAGAACCATCCTTCTTCACCATGCTCTGTCGCCAGGAAAATCCAATAATGATTGTAGTCAGAAAAATATGTTTTTAATTCGTAAACCGTTTGGTCGCTTTGCGCTGTTATACTATTGGCATCGAATCGCGGTTCGGCGTAAAGCCTGATATCGGAAATGAGCTGCCATGGACCTTCGATTATATATTCTTTATTCTTCGCTTCCTCTTCATCCTGCAGGATTACTGTCTGTTCGGTCAGCTGCATCCCGTTTTGAGCATCCCATACAAATTCCACGGTGCGAAAAGAGCTCTGATAAGGAACCGGAACATGGCAAGCCTGTATCAGAATTGTTCCGTCCCCACGGTATTCTGCGGAGTCGGTGAATGCATTGTGGGAGAAGTTTTCATATTCTTCTAATTGGATGCCGTCATGATACCATACCAGTATTTCCCGCCCGTTTCCTAACTTGAAGATGAGATTGAGATAGGAATCGAAAGAATCAACATCGACGAGCCACAATTGTTCCCAGGGCTGGAAGTATGGTGTATTCTGTATTTCCCAAGGAGATGCAGCAAGGATACCATTGATATAAATCCCTTCCTTTGCGCAGTAAAGCTGCTCCTCTTTGCCGTCGCCGTCAAGGTCGAGCAGAAGCCCCTTTGTGTTGTCAGTAAGCTCAAAGCGGGTCAGCCCGTCGAACGTGACGGGGGAGTATTCGATTTCAGCGGTAAGTTTTAAAGGCTCATCTGGTGCGTCTGTGACAGATGGGGCGGCGGTTGGGGTGATGATATCCGCGTCTGGGGTTGGTTCCGCTGTCGGCGAAGGGGTATTTGTTGCTGCCACTGCTGTGGTGGGGGATGGAGATGAGGGCTCCTGTGAAGGGATGGTCGGGGTTGTTTTGTTTTCGGTATTACCCTGCCCGCAGGCGGTGAGGGATAAGAGTGCGAAAAGAGATAGAAAAACGATTTTTTTCATGATAACACCTCCTTGGTAAGGTCAAATGTAAAATTATTTTTGTCGGTGGAAAATATTATAAACTGGTTGGCAAATGCTTTATTATGTCCTTTGGTCAAAATATAAAAATATTTTTTAAAGGAATGTGACGAATCGGAGAACGAATATTGCAACTATGCAAAGTTGCAATGAGATAAAAATGCAATAGCAAAATCTCCTCAAAAGTACATTTCTTTTAAAACTTCCATTCCATTTCTTTTCAACTAAACGTAAACATTCAAGGCGTAATAGGAAAAGCAAGACAATGGCAAAAATTACCCATATGGGAGATACTCCTTCAGGGCAGGCAAATCCGAGGGCAATAAAATAATGCCAGTTAGCAACAATGAAATCAAAAATCATTTCCATATTTTGTGTAAACATATGACGAACCTTGCTTCCGTCTTCATATGGATATCCACCATCTTGTAATGTATATGAAAAATTTTTATCTTCTTTATTTACATAGAAATCGACATAAACCTCAATACTGTCTCCGGTTCCGTAAAAATGTAATTTTTCTGTTGTGCTTGAAATTGGATAGTATGAAAGATAAAGCCACTTTCCGTTAATTGTCATTTTGTGAACTACGTTACAGACCAAATGATTTTCCTGATCAATCCATATCGGATTTGGAATTTGCTCCCACAATACAGCATATCCGTTGGACGATATATATATATGCCCGTCAAAATAAGAGAATAGCCACAATAGCAGGCAGATGCAGATACAGAAAATTGAATATATTTTATTTTTCTTATTTTTTAAATTTTCCATAATAATCACTCCTGCGAACTGCCTGCTGTTATGGTAGGGGTATTGCTTATGTCTTTGGCGGTAGGTATCCGCGCTTTATTTTGAGAATGTCAGATTCACAAGTTTTTGCCCGTAGCTGTTTGAGGATGCACCCGAAACAACCAAAGATGGAAGCAAAATATCGTACTTGATATTTCTGGAAAATGAATCATCGTGGAAATAGTGGAGATACATGGAAGGCATTGCATTCCCTTTCGCATCTTTAGCATAAAAGACACCATGTCCTTCAAAATAGACGTCAACACTGCCTATATCACTGAATTTAAAGGACATTGCCCTGTCATCCGCGGATGTCGGAGAGAGAGAAACACCTTGTACGACATCTCCATATGAATTTCTTACTGAAACTCTTAAGGTAGCTTCTTCAAAGTCTACAATTCCCCAACCGGGATATAGAGCAAAACTGAAGGAATCATTTTTGATTTTTGTTACTTTACTCCAATTGAAGGATGGGAAAAAAGCATATGCTAATTCGCCGGATATTTGAGTTTTTGCTGTGGCTAATGAAATGGCAAAGACGTTGTCAGAGAGATCGCTGGCTACATTGATATCTCCGTTTTCATCCCATGTGATATACTGTGTAGTATAGCTGACAAATTCGGCATTTTCGTCCAGATACTCACACATTATCTGCTTTGTTTCTTCTGGAAGGGCGGCGATGAGTTCCTGGCTCATTCCAATCCCAATCAAAAAATCATCCATCCAATCAATTTCCTGTTCCTGTGCTTTTACGTTTACATTTTTAAATTGAATTGCAAAGAATGAAACGAGCAATATACAACTGATTAGTTTGAGTAAGGTTTTCATTTTTTAATCTCCTTTTAAATGTATTTTTGTTAGAGAAAGATGATATACTTCAATAAATCCATCCATAATACAAACAATTGTAATAGTCCAAAAACACTGCAGCAGATAGCTCTTTTTATACTGCTATATTTCTGGTTATCTGACCAACGAACCGTTAGCAGTCGCAGGGAAATTCCCTGTAACAAAACAAGGAGAACTGCCGATGAAAATGCCATTTTGCCCCGCCCCTCATTGATGGTAGCATACCCTTCGACAACTCGGTATCCTGCCGGTTTCCAATAAGATGATCCTGTGAATTCTGCGATTAAGTCAATGTTTTTTTGGTATTGTCTTGGTTGTTCTGCACCATTTTTCAAGTAAACGTTATCTGCAATCCTGTAATTCAGTTTTTTTGTTGGTTCTGAGACTGTTTTAAAGAAAATGTCAACGTTGCGCCATATATGGAGTTCGGTCATTCCATAGTGTTGGCTGAGCAAAAACAAGGATTCCGTGTAATAGCCATCCGTTGCAGGGGTGGGCCCAAAAGCAAAAGAAGTCATCCAATATACCCGATCGCCGTTTACAATCATTTCAAAAGTGACCATACTCTCTGAGTAAGAATAAACACTAGAACCAGGCAAAGGTCCCCCAATGGTGTGCTTAAGTAAGAGGTAACCGTTTGCGGATAAGTATAAACGTCCTTTAAAGCAAGGCAATAAGAGTACAAAAAGGAGCATTCCAAGGCAGAATATAGTGTATTTTGGATTATTTTTTATTGTCATATTATTTTAATGTCCTGGAGGTATGAAAACCTAATGTGCGGACTGCATTTGCCGGATAGTTCCGTGAACCGATGATTTCAACGGTATATTCGTATTCAATCAAAGAGGAGGAATTTGACTTTAAACCGGTCAAATACGCGGTTAAATGTAATTCGGAACTCTCCTTATAAAGCTGTGCCGGGAGTACAGCAGCAATGGCTTTTCTATACAATGAATCCTCGTTTTTGAATATAAATTTCAGGTTATTGAAATTCCAGTCTAATAATACATCTAAACCGGTTGCAAAAATATCCGTCGCGGTTATTGCAGTACCTACTTCTGAACATAGTACTCCAAGGATGCTTTTGAGGACAGAGTTGGTAAGCGTAGATAGTTGTGTGGAACCGCTTCCCCCTTCCTTCTTTTGAAATTGGGCTTCCTTGAAGTAGCCTTTTGTGCCATCGCCAACGATTCTAACAGCAATTCCGGGATTTTGCGTAATAACATATGTCGAATTGCTATCACAGACCGTTATGTCTGATTCCTTTAAGGCGGCGCCTGGTACTTTTGAGATGAAATAATTGTATTGTCTTTTGATTTCGAAAGTTATATCCCTGTTTCCGCCGCTAGAACCGGATAATCCAGGCTTAACTTCGTGTATTGCAATCATAAATATATATAAGCCATCAACTTTTTTTGCATCGCAAATGGAAAAACTTGTTACCCAACCATCAACATCCTCCACTATAGCCTTATGAAGCCCTTCCTTTTCTTCTTCTATGAAGGGAAGTAGTCCGTAATGTTCCAGATTCTTAATTTTATCATTTTCAGCTTCGTCTGCGACGTTGCTAGCATTAGAATCCCTATATATTGTTATGGTGTCTATTTGTCCGATTTGCATTCGGTTTTCTTTTATGTATATTGTTGGCCAATCTCCTGCTAATAATAGTTTTTCATACATCGGATTATCGAAATCGATAGCAACAATGCTGTTTAAAGTTTCGGCGGCTTTTGAAGAAGTCTTTTCATCAAGTAGAGTTTTTATAATATATATTTCTTTTGTATCATCCCAACGAACTACGCAAGTTAACATCATCTTTCCGTCAAAGTAAACTTCGTCTGGATTATGTTGATCATAAGTGATTAGCTGCCCGTTTGAAAGGGCACAAAATAGAATTGGGCTGGATGATTTGACGGTATCCATAACAAGAGCATTTGAGTATAAGGCAGCGCCTTGCAGCTTATACAAATTTCCCTCTGCATAAACCTCTTTTCCTTCAAAGGACAATTTGAAGGATAATTTATTAGTATCAATATATGATTCTAGTGTGTGAATTTTTGTGATTGTAGAAATCTCATATTCCCCGTCTTTAAAGAAATTTTCGTAATCTATGATGTCCGCTACTGTGTCTTCTGCATTTACGTTTAGATTGCTAATTAAGGAAATAAATATGGTGGCAATTAAGAAGAAAGAAAAACATTTTTTTTGCGTGTTTTTAAATCTGTTCATACTTGATTGGCTACACTGTATCCCAACAGTGTTTTTCCTTTCCTGTGCAAAACATTATTTGGTATGGGGCGCCAGAACACATCGAAGCATTGCAATCGCATCTGCGAATGGCCAATTCGCATACCCAGGATTCCGTGTGTTCTGTAGCTGTAAACTATTATAAACCTCTGACAATTTTTTTGCAAACAAAAATAGGTCCTTACTTTCGACACCGGAAAGCCAGTATTTAAGCGGCTTCCCGGAAATGGTGTTTCAAAAAAATGGGGACCTGTTTTTGCTTGACAGGAAGACCTCTTTGGATGTATGGTAAATATATGAGGGCAGATTTGCCTTGCCCTGGATATTTTATAAAACCAATCAAGGAGGAAGAACCAGATGAAAAAAGTGCGATTCATGAAAAAATTGATTGGGGGCTGTATTGCTGCGATGATTTTGGCGACTGCCACGGGGAATCAACAGGGAGAGGAATGCTCAGTATGTGGTGATGATGATTTTGGCGATGGCGTTGATGATGTTCCAGAACGACCAGTAACCCCGCTGAGTTAATTTAATATTATTTTGTCAGGCAGAAAATACATGAAAATAATTTGAAGATATTAAAAATTTCCATATAAAGGTAGTGCCGGAAACTTGTCTGCGGTACTACCTTTATATTAAAGAAGAAACTTTATTGTTGTTAATTCCAGAATTTGGCATCTTTTGCATCATAGCAAATCGCCTAAAATTAATGCTTTGTTTCCATATAAACTATCAAGCCGATTTTCGATGCGCTTTGTAATGATATCATTCAAAGCATACCACTTGCTGATAGCATATGCATACCGAATCCAACGACAAGCCTTGTCATCTCCCGATGGAAACGGCAGTCCCTGCGCCTTCCGTTTGTCCATTTCTAACCAAAAACGTTCGAGATAAATATTTTGCAGACGAAAATCATCCTGCAAATAATGAATCTGTTTTAGTGCATCCTCAAGGATTTGTTCCGCCTCGCAAAATTTCTTCTGAAGCCTGAAAAACCGTGCAAGACAGCGCGCAAGCGCCATATAGTATTCTGGAAAAATGCATGCCAGAATTTCATTGTTATGAAATTTTTGGTATTGCGCACGCAGCATATCTTCAAGACCGAGCCTGTCCCTGGAATCCATATTCCATATCAAATCAACAAAGATATCCCGCTCGTATCTTGTCAGGCTGCACTGCCCGCTTGCTGCATCACATTTTGGCAAGGTTCTTTTCAGCATTTGCAAGAGGGCATCATGGAAGTTGTCCTTTGAGAGTATTTGTTTCTTGTAACGCAGATGGATATCCCAATAGTCCCTGAATTCCTGGTTTGTCAAATCTTCCTTATTCCCTGCCCCTATGACGATTTTTTTGTATATTTCTTCTGCTTGCGTATATCTGTCATTGTAATTGTGGTTGATTAAATCTGCGCATGCTGAGTAAAAGCTGTAGCTTCTGGTATTAAGCGTTCCGCTATACTTTTGTGTGGTCAGGCCAAATACATCGAAAAATTTCTTCTTTGTCCTATATTGCGGCATACGTTGGCAGCTTTCTGTCGCCCGCAAAGTGCGCATATCGCAGTCCGCAAGAGTTGCCATCTCCTCCTCATTTAAACTGAGTGCAATCCGGCGCTCACGGAAGATATTGTTGACACAGAATATGTTTCGTTCCGGGTAATCGGGGTAAATATTCTCAAAGCTTCCGGCACCGTTTTCCATAAGCTCCTGTTGGAGTGTTCGCAGGAGGGCGGTTTCCCGCACTGCCGCTCCGTTCATTTTTTGCAGTATCTGAATCCGCAATTCCAATACCCGGATAAAGAGTGCCTCGAAGCCCTGGCATTTGCATAACATATCCATACCCTCATCCAGTTTTTCAAGTGCCTGTGCATATTGCCCGGATTCTACAAGATGCAGGGCATAATGGTAATATAGCGGTGGCAGAAGCCTTGAATTGTCTGCCATATCGCGCGGAGTACCGTCCGGTGCTGTCTGTGTCAGATATTTCTCCAGTACAGGATACCAGGAGGCGGCTTTTGATGGCTCTTTTTCTTCTAACAGGAAAACATAGCGCTCCAGTAACAGCAGTTCCAATTGGCTGAAAAGATGCTTTTCTGCAATTTTAGGTGACAATGTCTGTACTTGGATTGTTTGGCGGATGCCTTTGCGCAAATTTTTCATCTGTTTGTCATATGGCACATTTCTCCGGCGGTAGATTTCGGCGTATTGCAGGCAGAGAAACTGAATGTGGAGCGGATTGCTTCCTGCTTTTGTCTTCCTGTAATTATGTATTGCATCTTCTGCTTCTTTCAATTTTCCGCGCCGAATAAGCAATTGTATATGGATGCGAGCCATCGCAGCTTCGAACTCGTCATGTTCCAGATAAATATCAAATTTTTCGACCGATTTGCCAATCCTCTGCCAGAGCGCGTCGCCGAGGAGCTTTTCGGGTTTTTCGATGCTGATTCCGTATTTTTTGAGCATATCAGGGTTGCACAGACCTTTTGTCAAAATTTCGGGGTCAATGTAGTAGGTCAAGCATAAATCTTTCAGTAATAATCCTAACATATGTTTTCCTCCGTGTGTATAATGCTGTTCTTAATAGACATTATATCATGAAACAACTTATACTGTCAAATAATGTCGGACATAATTTTCTTTAAACAGTGCACTTTACTTCACCTTCTGTTTGCAAAAAATGCCGCAACACAGAGCTCACAAATCGCCTTTGGCTCAAAGAAAGAGATTGCAAAACCCCATGAACCAATATATAATATGTATAACAGAAAGTGTTCCGGTATCAGAAAAGGAGAAATTATCTTATGGCAAGGACAGTCGCGATTGGCAGGCAGGACTTCGGGGAAATTATCGCGTATCATCAGGAATGATTTCCGGGGAACGGATTTGAAGAATTCCTTACGCAAATTATGCGATTTTATGCAGCGGTATTACGGCAGGAAAACAATTATTTTGTTGGATGAATACGATACGCCAATGCAGGAAGCTTATGTATATGGATATTGGGATAGGCTTGTTTCATTTCTCGGGGGATTGTTTCACTCTGCTTTTAAGACAAACCCTTACCTTGAAAGGGCGGTTATGACGGGGATTACAAGGGTCAGCAAAGAGTCGATTTTCTCGGATTTGAATCATCTGGCTGTGATAACGGTGACTTCGGAGCAGTATGAAGATTCTTTTGGGTTTACGCAGGAAGAAGTTTCTGCGGCTTTGTCGGAGTTTGGGTTGTCGGATAAGGAGGGGGAAGTAAAAGAATGGTATGATGGCTTTACGTTTGGGAATCGGAAGGATATTTATAATCCGTGGTCAATTACCAATTTCTTAAAAATAAAGAAGCTTGGCGCATACTGGGTCAATACAAGCAGCAACAGCCTTGTGAATAAATTGATTCGCGAGGGCGATAGAAATGTAAAATTTGCGATAGAGGATTTGATAAAGGGAGGCACGCTCCACACGGGGATTGAGGAGCAGATTGTGTTTAACCAATTAAGTTATGAGGGGAGTGCTATCTGGAGTTTGCTGCTTGCGAGCGGGTATTTGAAGGTGGAAAACTATACGATGCCCCCGGAGACGGAAGACGAGGAATATGATTTAAAGATTACGAACAACGAAGTGAAGCGGATGTTCAAACAGATGATTCGGGGATGGTTCAAAACGCCGGATACGGCCTACAATGATTTTGTCAAGGCGCTCCTTTCGGATGATAAAAAGGCGATGAACCACTATATGAACAAGGTGGCGCTTGCGACGTTTTCTAGTTTCGATTCAGGGAAAAAGCCTTCGAAAGCCGCGGAGCCGGAGCGTTTTTACCATGGCTTTGTGCTGGGGCTGATGGTGGATTTGGCAGACCGCTATGTGATTACCTCAAACCGGGAGAGCGGGTTTGGGCGTTACGATGTGATGCTGAAACCGAAAAATATTGCGCAGGATGCAGTGCTCCCGGCGATTATCATGGAGTTTAAGGTGCATGACCCAGAGGACGAGAAAACCCTGCGGGATACGGTGGATGCTGCACTGAACCAGATTGAGGAAAAATGTTATGCCGCGGCGCTTGAGGCGGAGGGAATCCCGGCGGAAAGAATTCGGAAATATGGGTTTGCGTTTGAAGGGAAAAAGGTTTTGGTTGGGTGAGATGGCGTTGGGTGCGAATGTGCCAATATGCAATCAACCAAAGCCTGCCGTGTGTTGGCATTGGCCTTTTTGAATAGGAGTATGAAGCATATTTTGGGAACAAAACATGAAACGGAAGGTGTTATGATGAATGGGGGAAATCATATGGATAACACAGATTGGCAGACGGATTTGGAAGCCTATATTCGGCAGGGCGAGCCGGACAAGGCCGAAAGGACGAATGTCTGGAGAACGGCAATCGGGCTTCAGGATGTGGATGGGCTTAAAACGTCGGATTATCTTTTGGAAACGGCAAGGGCTCATATTGAGGGCGAAATAAGCATTTTGGATGCGGACAGGCGGATACAGGGTTATTATGAAGAACGTGCCTGCAGGGATGAGATGGAGACGGACGCGAGGGAAGCAGATATTGTTTCGGTTCGAATCGCTAAGATTTTGGGTGAAAAGACATTTCAATTTTCGCCTGCCGAATTAAAAAACATTCACAAAAAATTATTTGCCGGAGTATTTGAGCATGCCGGTTTTTTCCGGCCGTACAATATAACAAAAAAAGAGTGGGTGCTAAAAGGGGATACGGTTGTGTATGCCTCTTTTGACAGCATCAAGGATACTTTGGATTATGATTTTGAACAGGAAAAAAATTATTCCTATGAAGGCAGGGCAATCGAAGAAGCCGTCGCGCACATTGCTAAATTTACGTCCGGAATATGGCAGATTCACCCGTTTTGCGAGGGAAACACGAGAACTACGGCAGTTTTTGTTATTAAGTACCTGAAAACGTTTGGCTTTCAAATCAACAATGATACTTTCGCGGCACATTCATGGTACTTTCGAAATGCACTTGTCCGGGCAAACTATAATAATTGGGAAAATGATATTCATGAAACAACAAAGTACCTGAAAATGTTTTTTGAGAACCTTTTGTTGGATAAGCATCATGAACTGAAAAACAGATATATGCATATCGATTACCAGAGTGCAGACCATGATTTGGCTCAGGATTCAACTCAAAGTGCAACTCAAAGTGCAACGGATGCGGATTCAAAGTGCAAAAATTGCACTTTGGAGGAGCTGGCAATTTTGGCGGAATTAAAAAGGAACCCATCCATAACACAGAAAGAACTGGCGTTAAGGATGGGAAAATCCGAGAGGACAATAAAGAACAGGACAGTAGAGCTGCAAAAGAAAGGATATCTGAAAAGGGAAAATGGAAAGCGGAACGGGAAATGGGAAGTCCTGCGAAAGATGTAATAAGGCTCGGAAAAACGTGGGCTTATTTCGCCGACGGCACCCCTTGCCCGTTAAATACCAAGCCACCAACATACCCCGTACTTATCAATAACCGTGGCGCAGTACCTGTTCCACGGCAGCTCATGAATTGCTTCGATAACAACGCCGCCATCACTTAGCACATCAAATGCGTTCTGGACGGCATCCGTACTTCCCAATTCAAACGCGTTGAAAGTCATTGTCTGCCATTTCATCCGGTGAATCACGCTGACATCATACGGTTCCGAAGCCTCTGCCACGGCAAGGATTCCATCGCCGTTGACTGACAACTCACAATGTTCATAGGCGGTTTGGGCGTGGTTCTTGATTTCGAAGGTTACCTTTGCCCCGAAAGCTTTGCAATATGTTTCAACCGCCTCAATACTGTTCATGACATACACTTGTGTATAACATTTCATAGTCCAATCTCCTCCAATATTTAATTTCCTAATTCTGTTGTATTTTTTCCATCCGTAAGAACAAGCTCTGTCATGCGTGTGAAATGGAACGTCCTGTAATCCTCACGCTGCGTACAATATCCCCATACATACCAACTTGACCATTGAAACACCAAATAATATAGTGCAACCATACGCCGGCTTTCGTTGGTCGATTTTCGTTGTTCCCCTTCTTCCGCGGATTAGGTGATAAAGAATAATATACGAGAGCTGCGCTTGCAATTATAGCATATGATATATATTTTGCCAAGAGAGAGGCTGCATCTCCCCAGCGTTACAGCCCCCTCTTTTATCGTTATCGAAGCAAAACCCATATACTTTCTTACCGGGCACTGCCACCCGCTAAAATCATGGACAAAATTCTTAAAGCCATCTTGAAATTGTCACGTTTCAAGAGTATACTGGAAATATCAGAAAAATGGTTGCAAGAGGAGCCTCAGTATGGCCGGAAGCTTCGTGGAAACAGTATCGCAGGCATACCTGTGATATTGCGCAAGTATAAAAACAAATGTTCTCAGAACAGAATGGGAGGTATTATGCAAAACGTAACTGAACAACAAATCCAGGCGATGGCGCCGAATGCGGCGGCGGCATCGAACGGGAAGAAAATTTCCGCAAAGGGCGGCTTTGTCCGTCTTGAGTGCTCCGCAGACGACACTTTTTATCTCGGTGAGTGTACCGGGAGCGGGAAGAGCAATTACATAACATCGGTCGATTTTATCGAACCAAGCGCGCCGGTGTGCCGCTGCTCCTGCCCAAGCCGGCAGTTCCCGTGCAAGCATGGGCTGGCGCTTTTGTATGAGATTGCGGCAGGCAAGACCTTTGGCACCTGTGAAGTTCCGGAGGATATTTTGAAGAAACGCGCGAAAAAGGCGGGAAAAAAGGAAGAAGCGGAGGGCGGGGAACAGGTTCCGCTGACCGAGGAGGAGATGGCAAAGAAGAAGGCTACGGCGGAAAGGGCTGCGAAATCCGCGAAGGCAGCGCGCACGAAGAAGTTAAAAAAACAGCTTGAGGGCTTGGAACTGGCGGAAAAACTGGTGCGGGATTTGATGAAGGCGGGGCTTGGCACGATGGGCGGCACGGCGTTAAAGACCTACGAGCAGCTCTCCAAACAGCTTGGCGATTATTACCTTCCGGGACCGCAGCGCCTGTTAAACGGGCTGATTATTGAGGTCGCGGCATTTCAGAAAGACCAGGATGAGGCGCATTACGACAGCGCGATTTCCGTTTTGGAAAAATTTTGGACCCTTGTGAAGAAGTCAAAGCAGTATTTATCCGACAAACTGGAAAAGGGTGAGGAGGCACCGGATGACAATGAGCTTTACGAGGAGCTTGGCGGCATCTGGAAGCTGACGGAGCTGGAGGCGCTCGGGAAAATGCTGCCGGAGGTGGATTTGATGCAGCTTTCCTTCTGGTGTGTTTACGATGAAGCGAGGAAAGAATATATTGATGCGGGGGCTTGGGCGGACCTTGCGGACGGCACGGTTTACATGACCTATAATTACCGCCCGTTAAAGGCGCTTAAATATGTAAAGGAAGAAGATTCTACCTTCGGCGTGGCGCATGTTTCGGCAGCATGCTATCCGGGGCAGGGGAATCTGCGCGTGCGTTGGAACGGGGGGCAGTTTCGAGATGCTTCGGCGGAGGATATAAAAAAGCTGCGCGGTATGGCGGCGACAAACCTTGGCACGGAAACAAAAAGTGTGAAGAATACTTTGAAAAATGCCATTGCCGACCCGTTTATTATCCGGCTGGTCGCTTTTTCACAAATCGGGAAAATCGGCGATTCTTACGTGTTAAAAAATGCTGCGGGGGAAACGGTTATGCTCGGTGACGCGCCTGGAATCGAGCCGTCGCTTGAGAGGCTATCGCTTTTGCCGGAGGAGCGTTTGCTGGAGGAACAGGTGCTTTTGGGCGCGTTTTATTATGATGGGGCACAGCGCAGGTTAAAGCTGCAGCCACTGAGCATCCTGACGGAAAATGAAGTGGTACGTCTGCTGTATTAAAGAAATGGAATGGGAGAGAACAACGCGGTATCGCAGGGGAATCTGCGATTGCGGGAAAGAGGTATAACCATGGATATTACACCGATTTATGAATTGCGCGACCGCCTGCGCACGGCGATGATTGCCGGGACAAATCTGTTGGCGGAGGATTTCAGGTTAAAGAGGGCGGTGGAGGCGCTTGCCCCGCTGGAAAAGGCTGCCCCTGTTTTCGCGAAAGTAGGGGAACTTGGCCGGAAGCTGATTGCCCCGGATGACGGGGGCAAGGATGGCAAGGAAGGGCTTCTTTTAGATGCCATTACGCTTACCGATGCGCTTTGCTGTACGCAGGGCGCAGTGGGGGTATCCGGGGAGATGGAGCCGGTTCTTGCAGCAGATATGGCTTGTCCGCAGGGGAACGCTTCTGGTGCAGAGGAAAAAAGCGGCAGGGGGATGGTTCTGTCCAATGTGCCGTACTCTACGTTAAAACCTTTGCGGGAGGCGCTGACAACCTCGGGCAGCGGGCATTATTCGTTCGTGACGGAATGCCACAGGAACAATCCGGAGCTTTTTAAGGATTACCGCGTGCGCGCGGCGATGGTGCGGGCGCTTGGCGCGGCCTACGGGGAACTTGCCGACGATGTGCGCGACTGGCTGGTTGAGGACGGGGCGGATGTGGCTCCGCTTCTGATGCGCGGCTTTGACCCGAAGGGGAAAAAGGAGATGGTGCGCCGCGTGCAGGTGATTGAAAAGTGGATGGGCGCGGCAGCGAATGATTTTTACATAAAGCAGTTGGAGAAAGCGGAGGGCGAGCTTCGGCAGAACTTGATTCTTGCGCTGCGCCACAGCCCGGAAAATATTGATTTGCTGGACGGAATGCGAAAGAGCGAGAAGGGCAATGCCAAAAAGGCGGCCTATTACGCGCTTGCCTGTAACGATGACGAAAAGGTTCAGGCGATTTTTGAGGAATTGTATAAGAAAAAACCGATAGATACAATGTATTTCCTGCATTTAAGCCAGGCACCGTGGGCGGCGCGGCTGGCGGCGCGGGGCGTAACGGAGCAGTTGCTGGCAACGTTGGAAGAAAAGAACAAAAAGGAAGAGGAAGCAAAGGAGGAAAAGGGCAAAACCAAAAAGGGGAAAATGGAGCTCGAGGCAGAAACAAAGGCGTTGGAGACCAAGTATATCGCTGCCATGGAGTACGCTCTTTTTGGGAAAAACAGTTCGGAGGTATGCGAGGCGATTTCTGCTGTCGCAAAGCATACCGGGAAATTCGGAAGTACGCTCCACATGGGTGTTTTGGGGGCGGTCTGCTCCTCGCTCATCCGCACGCCGGGGGAAGAGCTGCTTGCGATGGCCGTCCAGCTTTATGAGGGGGAAGACGGGCAGATGAAGTATTTCCCGGCGGCGTTCCTTGCGAAATTGATTGCGGGGGATGGTACGGACTGGCTTGGCTGGTTGGAGATGCAGCTTTTTGAAAAAAATCCAATGCTGCCGTTCCATTTCCTGAAGGAAGCCCTGGATTATCTTGAGTTTGATGAGGTGACGAAGGAATATTTCCTGCAAACGGGCATGTATATCGAGGTGGACACACAGTACCACACCTATCAACTTCCGGTTCATCTGGAGGTAAAGGGGCGTTTCCTGGATATCCTGCTGCGCTGCAATGATTTTGAAATTGACAAGAAGTTGGAGTTTTTATTTGATCCTGCGGACAAAGAGGTCTGCGCGCGGCTGGAAGAATATTTCTACAAGAAGGCGCTCGGACGCGCGGCGTGGGATATTTACCTGAATGCATTAAAACGCTGCGGCTGTACCCGCTGCGAGGGGCTTTTGGTGAATTATGCGAAGGTAAAACCGAAGGTGACAATGTGGGAGCTTGAGTACTTTATCCGCAGTATGCCAGGAAGCATTGAGGCAAAGCATGCAGAAGCGGAGCAGATTCCGGAGCTTGTGGCAAAAGGCAAGGTCAAGGTAAATGGCTGGAACGAGGCAGACTACAAGAGTTGGGTTGCGAATTGGCTGTATTAGCCGACGGTGCGGACAGGGCACGGTAGTGCCCTGTCGGAACCATGAGAGATGAATAAACAGGAAAGAGGTAGGTTCATGGAACAGCAAATATTAAGATTACCGGCAGAACAATTATTTCAGAAGGAGATTGACGCGCTGATTGCGGCGGAAAAAGACCCGGTGCCGACGGGCTGGAAAATGTCGCCGCGCTCCGTGCGCACCTATATCTGCGGCGGCAAGGTGGGGCGCACCGCGATTACGCCGAAATACATCGGGCATGAGCGGCTGGTGGAAATTGCGATTGCCACGCTTGTCACCGACCGCGCGCTGCTTTTGATTGGCGAGCCGGGTACTGCCAAGAGCTGGCTGTCCGAGCATCTTTGCGCGGCAATCAACGGCGATTCGACCAAGGTAATCCAGGGGACGGCGGGCACGACCGAGGAACAGCTTCGCTACTCGTGGAATTACGCTATGTTACTGGCGCAGGGACCTTCCGAGGCGGCAATGTTAAAGAGCCCGGTGTTTACCGCGATGGAAACGGGTTCCATCGCGCGCATGGAGGAAATTTCCCGCTGCGCCTCCGAGGTGCAGGACGCGCTGATTTCCATTTTGTCGGAGAAGCGCATTTCCGTGCCGGAGTTGAATACGGAGATTGCGGCGAAAAAGGGCTTTTCGGTGATTGCGACCGCGAATACAAGGGATAAGGGTGTCAATGAGATGAGTGCGGCGTTAAAGCGGCGTTTTAATATTGTTGTGCTGCCTGCCCCGGCGGATTTGGAGTCCGAAATGGAGATTGTGCGCACGAGGGTTGCGCAGCTCTCGGCAGGGCTGGATTTGAATTCCGCGCTGCCGGAGGATGAGACCGTCCAGAAGGTCTGCACGATTTTCCGCGAGCTTCGCTGCGGCGAGACCTGCGACCGGAGCCAGAAGGTGAAGGGGACGAGCGGTGTGCTCTCCACGGCGGAGGCGATTTCGCTTCTGTGCAACAGCATGGCATTGGCGGGAAGCTTTGGCAACGGGAAAATCAGCGAGGAGGATTTGGCGGCTGCGCTGCAGGGCGCGATTATCAAGGATGAGGACAAGGATGCCGTGGCGTGGAAGGAATATTTAGAGCATGTGATGAAAAAGCGCGGCTTGAAGTGGAGCGGGCTGTATAAAGCGTGCTGTGATTTGATGTAGGGTGAAATCTTTCACCTGGCAAGTTTGTGTCTGCGCTGTATCCACAAACTTGAGATGCGCAAAAAACAGCGCGGAAATGGGGAAATATTATGAAACATCCACATATATTTGGCATTCGGCATCTCTCCCCTGCCGGAGCCTGGCATCTGAAAAATTTTCTGACGGAAAAGAACCCGAAACTGGTGCTCGTGGAAGGACCATGCGATTTTGACGACACGCTGGCATGGTTTTCGAACCGGGAGGTACGGCCGCCGGTCGCGGTGCTTGCCTACACGAAGGAAGCTCCGGTGCGCACGATTCTGTACCCGTTCGCGGAGTATTCCCCGGAATACCAGGCGATTCTCTGGGCGCATGAGCATAAGAAGAAATGCCGTTTTATCGACCTGCCCTCGGAGGTGTTTTTGGCGCTGCCGGAACATGCTCCGGGCGGGAAGTCCGCCGATGCCGGGGAGGAAGAGTGCATGAGTGTCTACGAGCAGCTTGATAAACAGGCGGGCGAGGACGGGCATGAGACGTTCTGGGAGCGTGCGATGGAGCATACCGCAGACACGGAGGGCTACCACCGCGGCGCGCAGATTTTTGGCAGCGAGCTGCGGGCATTGGAGGGGGATACGCAGGATGACCGCCCGGAAATCCTCGTGCGCGAGGCGTTCATGCGCAGAAAAATCGAGGAAGCCGTGGCGCAGGGGTTTGCGCCGGAGGAGATTGTGGTGGTGACGGGCTCTTACCATGTGGCAGGGCTGTTAGATGAACAGGCGGTCGCAATGACGGACAAAGAGTTCTCTTCCCTGCCGCGCCTTGAGGCGAGCCACACGCTGATGCCGTACTCGTATTACCGCCTTTCCACGCGCGCGGGCTACGGGGCGGGCAATAAAGCTCCGGCATACTATGCGCTTTTGTGGGAGGGAATCGGCAGGGGCGACCTTTCTTACACTGCGCGCAGTTATTTGAGCCGGATTGCGGGCTACCAGAGGGCGCACGGCAATCCCGTGTCCTCCGCGCAGGTCATCGAGGCGGTGCAGTTAGCGGCGGCGCTTGCAAAGCTGCGTGGCGGGAGTGGTATCCCCGCGCTGCGGGATTTGCGGGATGCGGCGGTCACCTGCCTTGGCGGCGGCAGTTTTTCCGAGATTACGTTGGCGGCGGCGGACACGGAAATCGGCACGGCGATTGGTTCCCTGCCGGACGGTGTGAGCCGCACAAGCATCCAGGAGGATTTTTACCGGAAATTAAAGGAATTAAAATTGGAAAAATACCGGGGGATTACGCAGCAGGAGCTTGCGCTTGACTTGCGCGAAAACCGCAAGGTCACAACGAAAGCAGCCGCGTTCCTTGATTTGCACCGCTCCTTTTTCCTGCACCGCCTGCGGGTTTTGGGGGTCAGCTTTGCGCAGCAGGCGGCGGTGAACCAGGACAATGCGACCTGGGCGGAGCACTGGAGCGTGCGTTGGACACCGGAGGCGGAAATTGAGTTGGTGGAGGCGGCGTTAAAGGGAGATACGGTCGCGCAGGCGGCATCGTTTTGTATGAAAGAGCGCGTGGAGCAGGCACCGAATATGAGCCAGGCGGCGCAGGTCATCGAGGACGCGTTCGCCTGCGGCATGACGGAGGCAGCAGCTTACGCGACCGCTGCGCTGCAGGCGATGGCGGTGGACGCGGCGTCCGTGGCAGAGCTTGCCGCAGTCTCGCATAGCCTTTCGGTCATTTTGCAGTATGGGGATATCCGGCAGCTTGATTCTGAGCCGTTAAAGCCGATTTTAAAACAGATTTTCTTCCGTGCCTGCCTGATTCTGCCCGGCGAGTGCGTTTGTGACGACGAGGCGGCAAATGTGATAGCGGGGGCAATCGAGCAGTTAAACAGCGCTGCCCTGGCGCATGATTTTCTCGATGTGGCAGCGTGGAATGACGCTCTGCGCGAGGTGGCGGAGCGGGACGATTTGAACACGAAACTTTCCGGCTATGCGATGGCAATCCGGCTTGAACGAAGCCTTGCGGACGGCGAATCGCTGCGTCTGGAAGTACAGCGCAGGCTTTCGCGCGGCGTTCCGGCGGAGCTCGGCGCAGGATGGTTTGAGGGGCTCGCCATGAAAAACCGCTACGCGCTGATTGCGAGACTGTCGCTCTGGGAGAGCCTTGACGAATATCTCGATACACTGGACGATGAGGAATTTAAGCGAGCGCTAATTTTCCTGCGCCGCGCCTTTGCAGACTTTACGTCGATGGAGAAGGATTCGATTGCAGAAAACCTCGGCGAGATTTGGGGCTTTAACGGGCAGGAGGTCAGCGAGGCACTCAATGCGCAGCTTGGCGAGGAGGAGCAGGAGCTGGTGGAAAGCTTGGATGAGTTTGATTTTGACTTTTGACGGGATTTTACCAGGAATTTGATTTCACGTTTTGCCTGCCTTTTCTGTTTGCAAACCTATTGATATTTTTGGGCATAAAGAATATAATAGTATTACAAACACATTCAAAACAACTGCAATATGCAAGGAGAATCATTATGGCTGAACAGGTTTTAATTCAATTTAGGGCAGACAAAGCGTTAAAGCAGGAGGTTACTGAAATATACGAAAAGCTCGGAATGGATTTGCCGACGGCATTTCGTATGTTTATGGCAAAGAGCAAAATGGTGAAAGGACTTCCGTTTGAGGCAACGCTGCCAGAGCAGGTAATAACAAGGACAGAAGCAAAAAATGCCTTTTATGAGCTGCGCAGGCAGGCCGCGGATGTTCCGGAAATGTCGCTTGAGGAAATCAATGCAGAAATTTCGGCAGTAAGAGCCGGGAGGAGAAGGTAGCTGCTTATGAAGTATTATGCAGTAATTGATACAAATGTAGTGTTATCGGCATTGCTTTCTAAGAACATGGATTCCGCAACGGTTAAGGTATTGGATGCTGTTTTCGATGGGGTTATTATTCCTTTGTACCATCAGGATATTTTAGATGAGTATGATGAGGTACTTCACAGGGAGCGATTTCATTTGCGCGAGGAATCCATACAGAAAGTCCTGAAGGCTATTCTGCAGTACGGGATTGAAATATTCCCGCAGCCTACAGGAACCATCCTGGTTGACATGGATGACCTTATATTTTATGAGGTGGCGATGGAAAAACGAGAAGATGATGCATATCTGGTTACAGGAAACCAGAAACATTATCCGCTGAAGGATTTTATTGTTACCCCTGCAGAGATGATGGCGATTATTGAAACAACAGAGCAGTGAAACGATACGGTTCTTTGCATGATTTAACAGGCTTTTATCCCGGGGAAAGAATGCGGCTGCAATTTTACCGCTTATTACGGAATTGGCAGTGAAAACTGCAGCCGCAATATGCAATAAAGTTTGAAACAGGAACGGTGAAAAATATGATAAAGGAAATACAGGAAAAGGACATTGCGGAATGCGTTGATGTTATAAGAGAAAGCTTTCTTACAGTGGCGGACGAGTTGGGTTATACGGCGGAGAATGCCCCGCGGTTTACGGCATTTGCAACAACGCAGGACCGGTTGCGGTATCATTTCGAAGCGGAGCATAGACCGATGTATGCATATTATGATGATGGCAAAATCATCGGTTACTATTCCTTGGCATTGCAGGATAATGATGAGTGCGAACTGAATAATCTGTGTGTTCTTCCGCAGTACCGCCATCGACAGATTGGGAAAAAGCTGCTTGAAGATGCTTATGCAAAAGCAAAAGAAATCGGATGCAAAAAAATGAATATCGGGATTGTGGAAGAGAACACAATTTTAAGAAAATGGTATGAGGAGAATGGTTTTATCCATATTGGAACAAAGAAGTTTGATTTTTTTCCGTTTACTTGTGGATATATGAAAAGAGATTTATGCTAAGAACAATAAGGGCATACCGAGTACCATGACAGGGAAGCAGGAGCTGCAAAAGGATATTTTGCAGAGGGGAGGATATCAGGGCGATATTGCTGTTGAGGGATACCATGATGCGGTATATTGCGGGGAAAGGGAATTGGAAGGTCAAAAAATGGCGCTGGAGTATTTGCGAAAATGCGGGGTAAATTGTGAATATGGAAAATAATTGTCAATGTAAATGGCTGAAAAATGTTCCTGTTCTTATTTTAGGATTGCAGAGAGATAATTCCTATATAGGAGCCATTGAATCAGCGTTAAAAAGTTTGAAGAGTGATTTGGACTATTACAGATTAATGGCAATTTCAGGGGAGGGTTTGATTGTAAGGTGGTTTAAGGCTCTGAATGGAAACCGGTGGGGCGGTGAACTTTTACCGGGAATGTTTCACCCTGGGTTTCATCTGCTTTCCCGCTTAAATGATTATGAATTTGAGATAGTACAAGAGGAAAGTGATAAGGAAGAAATTAAAAAAAGAATTGTTCAATCAGTCAATGACAAAATACCGGTTCTTTGTTTGGACAGGGACAGAATTTATCTGTTTTATTCGGGTATGAACCGGGCGGGGATGTTATGTTGATATGTCCATATATTGATTCGGGCGTGGCGGAACTGGATTGGGATGCCGCAGTCCGCTATCATTTTAAGGATATGTTCCCTTATTATGTTTTTATTAAGAAAAATAAAAATGAGATGACAGATTACTCCGCTTCCATGATTGAGGGAATTAAGGAAAGTATCCGGTACTATGATATGCAAAAGGAAGAATATAATACCACGCTGTACGGAAAAGGCTTTTATTATTTTGGAATAAATGCATATGACCAGTGGGTGGAAGATTTAAATAATTTTGATGGCTTTTCGGAACAGGAAAAAGAGAATTTGAGATTTTTTACATGGTGGAATGCAATTTGTGTTATGGATAAGAAGACGGCGATGTCAAAGGTATTCCGTGAAGTGAAGGCTTTTGGAAATCGGATACAAAAAAATATAGAAAGAATAAAAGAAATAAAAGAACATGAAGTAAATCTGCATGAAGTATTTTTATCGATAACCAACCCGTATGATATATAACACGGAAAGAAGTTTATTTCATTTGTTTTGAACGTTTCTTTGCGCAGAAAGGCTTTAGGATGGAGGTTTGGCATGGACAGTGAAATGAAAAAAGATACGGAAAAATCAATGACCAGATGGCGGCTGATTTTGGGGCAGGACAGCCAGAACCGTTTTTCTCAGATGGGCGGGGCGGGGCTTAGCGGGGAAATGGACATGATGGACCAGGCGCTTGCTGCCATCTACAATTTAAATTCGCCGGGCAGCTTCGGTTCACAGGGCGGAGCGAATGCCGGGGCGGGAAAGGGACCGTCCAACCCGCAGATTACAAAATGGCTCGGCGATGTGAGGAGCCTGTTTGACCCGGAACTTGTAAAAATCATACAGGGCGACGCGATGACGCGCTGCGGCTTAAAGCAGCTGATTTTTGAGCCGGAGCTTTTGGAAAATCTGGAGCCGGATGTGAATCTTGCTTCCACGATTCTGCTTTTAAAAGACCAGATTCCGAAGCGCTCCAAGGAGAGTGTGCGCGCATTTATCCAGAAAATCGTGGAGGAGATTAACAAACTGCTTGAGCAGGATATCCGCCGTGCGGTAACTGCGGCGGTGAATAAGCACAAACATTCCCCGATTCCTTCGGCGGCGGCACTCGATTATAAAACGACAATTTCAAGGAATTTAAAGCATTATAATCAGGAATTGAAGACGATTGTACCGGAGCATTTTTATTTCTTTGACCGTACAAGCACGACTGCGGCAAACAAATGGAATGTGATACTGGATATTGACCAGAGCGGTTCGATGGGGGAGTCGGTGATTTATTCGTCGATTATCAGCTGTATTCTTGCCAGTATGTCAAGTATTTCCACGCGGATTGTGGCATTTGACACGAATATTGTTGATTTGACGGAAAAGAGCGATGACCCCGTGGATTTGCTGTTCGGTTTTCAGCTTGGCGGCGGTACGAACATTGACCAGTCGGTGGCGTACTGTGAGAAATTTATTGAAAATCCGAAGAAAACACTGTTTTTCCTGATTACTGACCTGGAGGAGGGCGGAAACCGCGCCGCGCTGCTGCGCCGGCTTGGGGATATGAAAGAGGCGGGCGTGACGGTCGTGTGCCTGCTTGCGCTCGCGGAAAGCGGCAGGCCGTATTATGATGCGCAGATGGCGCAGAGGGTTGCCGGGCTGAAAATTCCGTGCTTTGCGTGCAGCCCGCAGATGCTGCCGCAGTTGTTGGAACGGGCGTTGAAGGGTCAGGATTTGGAGCAGTTTGTGAAGGAGTTTGAGAAGAAGAAGAAATGATTCGGATTGATGATACGCTGAAAAAGGATGCAGATGAACTTTTCTCCAGTCTTGGGCTTGATATATCCACGGCGATACGTATTTTTTTAAATGTTTCGGTTGAAAATGAGGGAATTCCATTTTCTGTGCGTCACAGGGCAATCCCGAAATCCATTTAGGAGGCTGTTTCCGACAGTAGGTATCGCCGGAATTTGAACGGTTCTTTTCATACGGCGGAAGATGCGGTTGCTTCCATGCTAGAGGATTAACTCATATATCAAATTGTTTATACAAATCGCATGAAGAAACCAGATTCCTTTGCCTTCGCAGTATAAAGACCATTCATTATCCGGGAATCTGCATGATTTTAGAGAATGTCACATTGAACCGGACTGGCTGCTTATGTACCAGATTTATGAGGATACTCTGATTCTTTCAGCAACTGCAACGGGAAGTCATGCGGATTTATTCGGGAGATACACATGGATGGTATTGAAACGGAAATAGCGGTGGAATGTTAAGGAATTGTTGACTTAATCAGTGGTTTTTTCGTTACATTTGAGATTTTTAACAGGGAAAAATTTAAAAAGAAAGGGGAAAGAGTTATGGAAGTAAAAAGGGTTGGGAAACGATTATGGCATACAGGATTGTCATTCGCTATATTTTTGTGCCTTATGCTGTGTGCCTGCAAAGCGGAGAAGGAAATGGGGGACGTGTCCGGTACTGATATCAAGCAGGAGCGGGATGCGGTTTTGAATTTGGGGGATGAAGAAGGGAATTCCGATGCGGAGGAGGACTCTGACCCGGAAGGAAACACAGGAGTAGAAAATTCCTCCGGTTTGGATGAAAGTGAAGACACGAAAGCCAGTTCTGGTTTGAAAGAAGACAAAGGCGTGAAAGATGCGTCTGGTTTGGACAAAGAAGCAGATACAAAAATTGTCAGCTGCCTGGATGAGGAAAGCGGCTCTGGCAATTTTTATCAGTGGCAGAACGACAGTATTTACAATGTGCGCAGCATCACGACAACATACGAGGAAGACGAGGCATATTTGTCGGTGACGGATTATTTTGGGGATGTTCCGGTAGAAATTTTTGGTCGTAGCTACGAAAAAGATTCTGGGGAATGGCGGGAACAATGGGAACTTTGGTGTGACCTAAATTATCACGGAGAGCCAGGCAGCGCCGGTGATTTGCTCCAAAATGGAATTCCGGAAGGGACAATCTCTGCTTTTGTTATTCGCACAGGGAGTGAAGCGAAGGAAATGTTCGTTACCGCGCAGCCATGCGAGGCGGATGATGTTATGGATACTGCGGATACCCGGTACTGGTACACTGATAGAGCAATAAAGTTTTCGGTATGGAATCCAAACGACATGGGCAAGCCAATACAGACAATGTGCAAGTATGTAGAACAATATCACTATCAGGGAGCGTTTTTTGGACAATACCAAATGGTGGATGCGAATTTTGACGGGTATATGGATTTTTCGTGGATATGCCATTCGGGGAACCAGCCAAGATTTTATTATCTCTGGCTATGGGACGAAAAGCAGGGGAAATTTGTGGAAGAACCTGCTTACAATGAGATTTCTTCCCCGGTAGTGGATGCAAAAAAGAAAATCATTTCCGGGTGGAGCCGAAACAGTGCCGCTACAGATGGAACCACAACATTCCATAAATGGATTGACGGCGAACTGCTTTGCGTGCGAAATATTTTTGTATGGCGCGAAATTGATGCAAACAATTATATTATGACAGTGGAAGACCGGATTGGCGGGGAGATGGTGGAAGTTTACCGCGAGGAGTTTGAACTTGACGGGGATTTTATTGCGGAGCGGGAAAAGTGGATGGATTTGGATTATCACGGGGAAAAATGAAAGAATATTTTAAACCATGTTTATTAAGAATGTGAGGGACATGAGATGTTACTAAACTTCGAAAATTTAACCATCCGCAATGCGGCATCCGCTGACGCGGAACAATTGGCAGCATGGTGGAATGATGGCACCATTATGGCGCATGCGGGCTTTCCGAATGGGCTTGGAAAAAGTGCGGAAGAAATTGCGGAGCAAATCGCAGGGGATACCGACGAAAACCGGCGGCTGATGATTGAAATGGACGGAAAGCCGATTGGGGAAATGAGCTACCGTTTGGCAGGAGAAAAAACTGCTGAAATCGGGATTAAAATCTGTGATTTTTCACAGCAGGAGAAGGGATTGGGCAAGAAATTGCTCAGTATGCTGATTGCATCATTATTCCGCGATTTTGGATATCAGAAAATTATACTCGATACGAATTTAAACAACAAAAGGGCACAGCATGTTTACGAAAAATTAGGCTTTAAAAAACTCCGGATAAATGAAAATTCATGGAGGAACCAACTTGGGGAATTGCAGTCGTCGGTGGATTATGAAATGTATCCGGAGGATTTTGTGGATTTGCGCGGTTAAGTTTATAAATTTACTGCGCCAAATCGGGAATAGCAGATTTTCCGGTTATCATCTTTTTGGGTGATATCCCTCCACGAAAATATTTTTTTGATATGTTACCATATTTTTCCTTTCCTAAACTTAATTGCTTCTTTCAGCTTTATGAACAATGCAATAAGATAATACAACGTCGCTATCGCCAGATACGATTGTTCTGTGTCGCACCATTTCCCTGACCCTGTTTCAAAATAAATCCACCAATTATATGGCATGAAAAAGATTTGCGGAAGAAATGCCACATATCCGATTACACCCCATAATGACATTTTGTTTCTTTTTCTAAGTTCAGTAGCTATTCCCCAAGTATTTTTTTCTGCAATTAAAAGTTTGGCCCATTTATCATTTTTTATGGTGATTGACCTGCTGAATGTATTAAAAGTCATAGAAATTATTCTACTCGGCCATATGTACCATATCGGAACCATTACTGTAACAAGCAGCATTAAGAAAAAATCCACATTAGTTCCCTCCGTTAAATTCTGGTTTGCTGAACTGTTCAACTCTGTTATTTTACCACAACCGTACACCCAATTCCATTAATTTTTGTTTGATTTTTCTTTGCCTTATGATGCGCAATGATTTTCTTTCTCCTTGCTTTCGGAAGGATTGGCTTCGTTTGCTGAATGCAAGGAATCAGAAAATACAATTTCCGGATATCCGGATTCACAGGACAAGGAAATTTCCACAGCTTCGGACGGCAATATCAACTTTGAAAGGCTGTCAGCAGAAAAAATAAATTTCTTTAATTTTATATCTGCGCTTAAGTCGAGCACATCCGTCGGCTGTTTTGCTCCGCCCCCAATCGTTAAATATTCCAAGTTCGGCATCTGGTTTAAATATGCCGTATCCTCTGCAGTCATTTTATCACAAGTTATCCATACCCTTCTTAATTTTTCATTCCGCGCAAACACTTCGAAAGAATATTCCACATCCCCGATGATTTGCAGGTTTTCTAAATTCTGCGTTCCGGATAAATCAAGATAATCCGCATGGTCTTTCACAGATAATTCGAAATGCTGTAATTTTTCCTGGTTTTCAATATGGATTGTGGTGAAATTGGCGTTTGTCATAAAAATTTCGAGGTTATCCCCTGCAAGGAAAAGCTCCCCGCTCCCGCGCGTGTCATCCATCAGTACAAATTCCTTTAAGTGCCGGAAATATTCCACTCCCTGAAAGGAAGAGGTGCGGCTAAGATAGAAGCGGCACCAAAACTCCGGATGGTCAAAGTCTAATTTGTTATATTCGTATTCTTCCATTTCCGGCTGCTCATCGGTATTGCGGATGGAAATCAGTGCATCCTGTTCTTTTTGCGATAAAATCCCATCGTGGTTTCTATCAGCACAGAGGCTTAAATATTCGCGGAAATTGGCGTCTGGGAAATATTCCTCGTTTAGCGGGAGAGCATCCGTGGGGAGTGGAGTGGTCGGTACATCTGTTGAAGCTGCCTCCCCCTGCTTTATCACGGTTACTTGGCACTTATATTTCTTTCCGTAAATCGTTGCAGTGATTGTTACGTTCCCCGCCCGTTTCGCATAAATATCCCCCGTGCTTCCGACAGTTGCCACCGCCTTATTGCTCGTTTTCCACGCTGCCTTTGCACCGCCCCGAAGCCTCAGTGGATACTGTTCTCCGATATTAAGTGTAAGTTCCGTTACCTCAAGTTCGATTGGGAGATACTTCCAACGCAGCCCTGCCGCGTAACCGGCGAGGAACGAATCTTCCTCGACTTCCGGTACGTAGAATGTTCCCTGGCCAAACGGGAGGGAATCAATATAAGGGCTTGTTTCGTGTTCCGTAAACCGCATATCGAAATTCGTCAGCCCGGATGGACAAATAAATGTCATTACTGTTTCTGGAAAAGTATTCCGGGAAACTTTTTTGGTAGAGGCGGGCAGGGTAATGCTTTTTAACTTGGAACATCCCTGAAAACAGTAGCTGCCAAATTCGCGGATGGAATCGGACAAACGGATTTCTGTTAGATTACTGCAATTTCCAAAAGCGCGGATTCCAATTTCTTCAACGGAATTTCCCATTGTGACCCAACGCAGCTTTGTATTATCCATAAACGCAGCTTCCCCTATCCGCAGAAGACTTTTCGGAAGTACAAGGGAGGTAAAATCCCCCTGGATGCGCGCGCTGATATCTGTCACCCCATCCGGAATGATAAGATTCCCGCTGCATTTTCCTACAACTCCGAACAGAATTCCGTTGGCAACCAAAAATATATTTTCTGCACCGCTTTGCAGTTTTTGAACCAAATAATACGGACTTTGGGCACTGTACTGTTTATCCTTTGTCAATGGGCATCCATCAAAGCAGGAATTCCCGACATTTTTTAATTTTTCCAACCCGCTTAATTTTTTCAGGCCTGAACAGAAAAATGCCATTTCGCCAATGGATTCTATATTCGGCAAATCAATTTCTGCGATGTCGGCAAAGGAAAATGCTTCGTCGCCGATATTTATCACGCCCGGCAAATTGATTTCTTTTATGCCAGAACATGAAAAAGCATATTTCCCGATTTCGGTTACATTTTCGGCACCGTGATTTTCACCAATTCGGAACAATTTTGGAATGCCCATGAATCAATTTTTTGGACGCTTTGTGGGAAATGAACCTCTGTCAGGAAGGCAGATTTATTGTCGTAATCGGAATCTGGTGCGGATGGAACATAAAAAGCCCTTGCGCCGATGATTTTTACACCATCGGGGATATCCACAATAGGGGAATTGCCGGTATATCTAATTAGAACATCTTCTTCTATGATGAATTCTTCTTTCTTATTTTCGGAGAAAGAAGATTCCTTATGGCGGTAATTATCCTGGGGTTGTATGGTGGAAATATCGTTTACAAAAGCAGCGTATATTGGCAGAATCACATTGTTTTCAGAATTTATGAGTAAAAGGGTTAATAGTACAGCAATAAAGGTTTTTTTTGCTTTCATGGAATTTTTCCTTTCCTTCTATTATTAACGGCATAGTTATCCGAAGCCGAGGAGCTTTCAGCTTCGGATAACTATAAAAATTCTTTTTGTTTTAATTATAGTACATGATTAGATGTTGTTTGTTTTAGGTATTAATATTTCCAAGTATCGGTGCTGGTGTTTTTAAAAAAGTCTACCATATCGTTTGTTTCTTTAAATAATCCGCTTGTTTCGCATACTTGTTTTGCGTATTTTTCGAAATTAGCTAATTTAAACTTATTTTCGTATCCATTGCCTGATAAATCTAATACTTTTATGTTGCATCTTATATATGCGTTGTAGTCAGACATATTATCGTCAGTATTAGTTCCTTTTATTAGATCAAGCACATTTTGTGCGACCTTGGTGGCAGCGGCATATCGTTCAGGAATGCAGTCTACATTATCAGCAGCTTTATCGTATGATACTTTATTTACAGTCATTTTCATGTGTCTTAATAGAGTTTTGGCACCTTCAATTTCGACAACCGAACTGTGTGCAAACAAATCAGTGAATGAATGAATTGCCATCCCATAAAAATAACAAGAGCTTTATGTTGAGGGTTATTATAATCAAATTGGGCAGCATATGTATCTAAATTTGTTGCAGAAGAACCATGACCATAATAACGTATCTGAGATGCTATGGATTCCCATGTAATGTTTTTGTATGAATTAACCATCTCTTTTGTAATTAAGCCTGCCAAATTGTAGTCTCCACTTTTGACATAAATTGATGAAACGGAATATTCCTTGTTGCTCATCATTGCCTTAGCAACATAAGTAAGATATAAGCCACCCGCGATATAGTTTGCGTCGGTGTAATCTCCGCTTCTCTCTCCAGATGGATAGTAATGCATGTATCCGTGAAAATATGGATTTAAATACATGTTGGAGAGCCCTGTTTTGCTTACATCGGTAACTACACATCCTGCAAGAATTAAACTCTTCTCATTTGTATTCATCGTACCTAAAAAAGGATTTCTGTGCGCATAGTCTGAATCAGAGCCGTTTGTTACTTTATTCCAAGCACCCTCTACTAAATCATCTGGGGCTTCGATGCTTGGAATTTTAGTTGGGTTATAAATTCCATAAATCTCAATAGCATACCGCATGAGAACATCTAAAGCATGATTATATTTCGCAAGTGGTTTTAATAATTCATATATAGCACTTGCAAACTCGTAGTCAACTAACCCATATCCATATTGTTCTGAATTCCCGTATAAATTTGCACTACAATTCAAGATGCATCGGATGAAATTGTTAGAACATGACAAGTCTTTTTCCCAAAGCAAAGATGCCACGGCAGTAACATATGGTGCGGAATAACTGGCTCCGGAATTTGTGGATACTGTGTCAAAAACATCGGAAGCAGTTATAAGTTCTCCAGGTGCAACCAATTCTACTGTTTTATCAGAAGGACTAAATTGACTGGTATCTCCTTTGCTGTTTACGGAACCAACTGCAATTACCTCTGGGTATGCTGCAGGATATGCTACATAACCTTCATTTCCGGCAGCAGCAATTATCAATATATTTTTTTCATAAGCTTTACGGATGATGTCATGTAATTCTTTGGAATTGGTATTTGTTGTGAAACTAATGTTTATTATGTTAACTTTCTTTTCAATCGCCCACTCAATTCCCTCTATTACCCGACTGATTGGTGCAGTATTTCCAGCATCGAGAACTTTTGCGGAGTACAATTCTACATTTGGGTTGATGCCAGTAATTCCTATCCCGTTGTCTTTAGCGGCTATAATTCCTGCAATGTTAGTTCCATGACCGGAAACATCTTCGTATAAAGTAGGAATCTCATTCTGATCTGGAATAAAGTTTTTACGTTCTTTTACATCGATATCTACACTATAATTAACCCCGGAGTCAATCAATGCAATTTTTACCTTTTGGGACGGAGCCTCATCCTGCTGCACGGTGTTTGTTGAAACAGCGTCTAGCACTCTTTCAAACTTTTTGTTTTCTTCCTCAGAGAAATACAAATACTGCCCGTTTGGCATGATCGCTGCCTTTGCTGCTTCTGGCGTGAAGGAAAGCAGGTTTGCGGTAACCAGGGCAAGTGCCAGAACCCCTTTGTAAAACAAGTGCATTTTCTTCATTTTGTTTACTCCTTTTTTTGATTTTTGTTTTCAGAATATATGCAGCGCATTCTGATTGTTTCTTTGCAACGACCGATTGTATTTTTATTATATAATATTTCGCCCAGAATGAACATGATTTATTATAATGTGTTTCACCGGGAAAAAATCATAATAAGTCATTGACATAACTTATTTTCTGTAATATAATTATTTTTATTGCAAAAATAAAAGTACATATTATCGTACAGAAGAAGGACATATAAATAAATAAAATGAAAGACTTGCTATATATGCAATCCCGTGCTATGATGAAATAGAACTATCCTGTTATGAAAGGAAATTTTTACGACAGCGGAAAATGTGTCATGGTGTGGAAGGGATTTTTACGGAGGTTGTATATGGGAAAGAAAAGACAGGGAAAGGCAAAAGCTAAGAAAATGCGTGGTTTGGCAGGAGTGCTATGTTGGGCAGCTATATTTGGCTGTACGGCGGGGTTATCCATCGGCATCCGCCCGATGGACCATTGGACGGCGGGCGAGGTGGCACCAGAGGCTGGGCAGAACGGCGAAAATGCGGCATGGAGTGCGGGGAGTGGCACGAAAACCGTGGAAGCCACAAAAAGTGGGACACAAGATGCTGCAAAAGATACCGCGGGGGATTTTGAAATCGAAGACGGGATACTTCTTCGATATCATGGAGAGGAAAGCGCGGTAAAGGTTCCTGCGGGGGTGACGGGCATCGGGGAATCTGCTTTTTGTGATTGCGAGAGCCTGGAAAGCGTCATATTGCCGGATGGTGTGAAAACGATTGGTTCGTATGCCTTCGAGAATTGCAGCAAATTGACCGGAGTTGAGCTTCCTTCTGGTGTCGTGAGCATTGGGGACTATGCTTTTTATTGCAGCACCAAGCTGAAAAAAGTAAAAATGCAGGAGGGAGTGGAGGAAATCGGAAAATACGCGTTTTCCGAATGTGGTGCCCTGAAGCAGATTGTGATTCCGGAAGGAGTGGAAAGCATTGGTTCCTACGCTTTTTCAGGCTGTTGGAAGCTTGCTAAAGTTACGCTTCCGGAGAGCCTGAAAAGCGTCGGGGAGAATGTTTTTAAAGATACTTCGTGGCTGCGGGAAAAGAGCAAGAAAAATCCATTGGTCGTGGTTGGGAATGTCCTGTTAGATGGGAAGGGGTGTTCTGGAGAAGTGCTTGTCCCAAAAGGGGTTACAGTGATTGCAGGCAGTGCATTTGCGAATTGCGGGGCAATGAGCAGCATTACAATCCCGGAAGGTGTCGTAACAATCGGAGGGAGGGCGTTTTTCGGGTGCGCATTGCGCAGGGTCAGGCTTCCGAAAAGTGTGGAGACAATCGGAAACTATGCATTTAGCGGTTGTGAAAAGCTGGAAAAAATAAATTTTCCTTCGACTGTAGTAAAAATTGGGAGCAATGCTTTTTCTTATTGTTATGCTTTAAAGGAAGTAAAGCTTCCGGAGAGCGTGAAAGAGATTGGCGCTTCGGCTTTTTATGCATGCAGGCAGCTGAAAGAGGTTTTGCTTCCGACGGGTGTAATGGAAATCAAGCCATATACGTTTTCGGAATGCAGTGTTTTGGAAAAGGTGCAGCTGCCGGAAAATTTGAAAGAGATTGGAATCCATGCGTTTTCCGGCTGCGGTATGCTAAAGGACATCGATATCCCTTTTAAAGTAAAAAGTATCGGAAAACTGGCATTTTCCGGCTGTGCTGGGATGGAAAGCATGACGCTTCCGGAAGGTATAAAGGAGATTGGGGCGGGCGCGTTTTCCGGCTGTAGAAAACTGGTGTTTTATGGGGAAGGTGCTGCGTTGGCGCAGCGGATTTCAGACGGGGTATGCCCGGAGGATTTTGAGATAAAAGATGGGGTGCTTGTCCGGTACCACGGGATGCAATGGGATAAAGAACAGGCTGCTTATTCAGAGGGGGAAGATCCGGAGGAATACTACGAAAATGGTCTGTGGCGCAGTAAAATGGATGAGATTGTAATCCCGGAAGGCGTGACGAAAATTTCGCAGAGGGTATTTCATAATTGTACGAACCTGAGGGAAATTGTAATTCCGGAGAGCGTAATCTTTATAGGGCAAGGCGCGCTTTCTGGCACAGCCTGGCTTGCGGACAAGCAGAAAGAAAATCCCCTGGTGGTTGTAAACGGGATTTTGGTGGATGGCACGGCATGTAAGGGGAGGGTGGTGATTCCGGAGGGAGTAAGAAGCATCGCGGATGGTGCGTTTAGCAGGTGTGAGGGAATCACAGAGATTACGCTTCCGGAGAATATGGTGGTAGGAGCAAGGGCATTCGAATATTGCAAGAACCTTAAGAAAGTGACAATTTCAGCGGGTGTTTGGATGGACGAAGGAGTGTTTGAGGAATGCAGGAATCTGCAGGAAGTTGTTTTGGCGGAAGGGCTTACGGAAATAGGGGAGCAGGCATTTTGGCACTGCAAGGCGCTTTGTGCAGTGACGTTTCCGGAGAGTTTAAAAAAGATTGGAAGCGTTGCTTTTGGTGATTGTGCTTCCCTGGAAAGCATTGTAATTCCGGAGGGCGTGACGCAGATTGGAGCATGGGCTTTTTCAGGATGCAGCGCTTTGGAGGATATCACAATCCCGGAGGGTGTGTCAGAAATCGGAGCAAGAGCATTTAAAGATACTATGTGGCTTGCGAAGCGGAGGGAAGAAAATCCCCTGGTGGTTGTAAATGGAATTTTGGTGGACGGTGTTGCCTGCACAGGGGATGTAACGATTCCAAAAGAAGTTATCCGGATTGCGGATCAGGCATTTATTTTTGCGGAAGGGCTGACGGGTGTGGTAATTCCCGGGAATGTGAAAGAGATTGGGAATAGTGCATTTGGGGATTGCAGAAACTTAAACAAGGTGACAGTGGCCAATGGGGTGGAGGATGTCGGCAGTTGGGCATTTCAGGGCTGCTGGGGGCTTACAAGCATCCGTCTGCCGGACAGCGTGGCAAAGCTGGGCATGGAAGCATTTTCTGGTTGCGCTCACCTGAAATCCATTGTGATTCCGAGAAAGGTGGAGGTAATAGAAGATAAAACATTTAATGGGTGTTACAAATTAAAAAATGTAACGCTTCCTGAGAACTTAAAACAAATCGGGAATCAGGCGTTTCAGCGTTGCAGAAGCCTTAGGGAAATCCAAATCCCGCAAGGAGTTACATACATTGGGGAGTATGCGTTTGCGGATTGCAGGAGAATTGAAAGCATCCATATCCCGGAGAGTGTAAAAAGCATTGGGAGGGAGGCATTTGATTATTGTATCCATTTGGAATCCGTTGTGCTTCCGTCAGGGATTACCACGATTGAGGCATCTATGTTTAGTGGGTGCAGAAAATTAAAAAACATAGTGATTCCGGAGAGTGTGGAAAGCATTGGGGAGATGGCGTTTTATCGATGCGATAATCTTGTTCATATTACCATTCCGGAGGGGATTAAGCAAATCGGGGAGGGAGCATTTTGGGGCTGTCGGAAGCTTCGCAGCATCGTAATCCCGGAGAGCGTGGAAGAGATTGGGGAGAGGGCATTTTGGGGCTGTGAACTTCCGGATGACCTTGTGCCAGGAGATGGCAGGGAAGAAGGAATATAAAGCCTTTGCTTTTGCACGGGCAGGGGATTCTTTTCCTCTGATGATTGCTGAGCAGGGTGCATAATCAGTTGGTTTTTCATTTGTGTCCCTGCGCATTAAAAAGTAGGGCTGTACCACAATGGTACAGCCCCAGCATTTTCCTGGCTATCAAATAATGGTCAGAAACCAAAAGATTAGTTCAATGCATCAACCAACTTCTTCAACGCCTCAAGCGCCTCATCCGGAAGCTTGTCGTAGCCTTCCTTCTTCGTAGCGAAGTCCTCAACCGCCTTCACGCGGGTCTGCATTGCGGCCTTAAGCTGAGCCTTGTAGTCCGCATCGTCAAGATTCGGGGTGAAAGCATCGGAAGTCTTGCCGTCCCAGTTGTTCATAATCTCGATATCCTCGAACGGACCCCACTTCTCAAAGCTTGCCCTGCCTTCCACAATCGTCTCAAGGATGCCGAGTGTGT
Organism: uncultured Lachnospiraceae bacterium; assembly: GCA_910579615.1. Classification (GTDB taxonomy): domain Bacteria; phylum Bacillota; class Clostridia; order Lachnospirales; family Lachnospiraceae; genus RGIG4057. Next base: position 179,981 of record CAJTUA010000003.1, read on the forward strand.
CAGCCGGTTTTACCTTCGTGCCCATGAAATCGCCGGTGTTTACGATGTAGCATGCGACATTCTTCTCCTCAACGAGCTTCTTGAACTTCTCATAGTCGTTTACGAGCGGATAAGTGCGGAACGGGTTCGCATACGGTACGATGCGGATTGCGTTCAAATCGGTGCCTGCGGCAACGCGCTCTGCGGTCGAAGTCTTGGTAGCAAGTGTAGCACCCATTACGGAAGCGAGTGCGGAACCCTTCAGTTTTACAACCGGCGGGATGGTAGGGTCTTTCATAATCCAGAAAATAGCGTTTACCGGAGCGTCAATCTTGTCAACGCGGTTCGGCGACCAGAGCTTGGACTTGATTGCGCGGCCGTTGCCGTTGCGGATATCCTCGGTAACAAGCTGAATCTTGCCGTCCTCGTCCAATGTGCAGGAGCAGTTCTGGGCGGTAAGCAGGTATGCATTGTCCGGGCAGCCCGTCGGGTAGTCCGCGGTCTTATCAAAATAGGTCGGCTCCAACGCGATGGATGCGCAGGTGTCGGAATTGATGATGAACGCGTCGTCATGCAGAACCTTGATGCCGCCGTCTGCATCGTACTTGCCGTTGTGCTTTGCGTGTGTCAGTGTGGACTTACCGGAGCCGGACAGACCGTATACGGAAGCAACGAACTTCTTGCCGCCCGGGAGAGAGTATTCCTTCTGTCCGCCGTGGCAGGATGCGTAACCATTGCGGTTTGCGATTGCCCATGCCATCGTTAAGGTGCCCTTCTTGTGCTCACCAAAGTACCTCATACCAAGGATGGCAGCGCAGTTCTGGTTCGTGTCGAAATAGCAGAGCGTAAGCGGGTCGCTTAAGCAGCTGTAATCAACATCCGGACGGTTGCCCGGAACCCACTGTGGGTCGGAGAAGATATAGATATCCGGCTCCTTGCCATCACCAACTGGCTTGGAAGCCTTGTACATCTTTACATATTCATCGGACATATACTGGAAGTTAATCATCCAGTTGTAAAGGATATTTTCCTCGCCTTCCGGGATAAGAAGGTGCGCCTTTACCATAAACTCCGGGTCAAGACCTACGAAGCACTCTGCATGGTACATGGTCTTCCAACGGGTCTCGTAGACAGCGTCCATAACGACCTTGTCAAGCTTTGTATCGTCAACGCCCGGCTCGCCCTTGATGCGGCGCGCGGCTGCGTAACGTCCGGTAACAGCACCGTCGTTGAAAAGAAGAACCTTCGCGTCCTTCTCAAGACCGAACTCCTCACCGCGAAGTACCGGCATATCGGTAACAACGGTTCCCGGTGAATTCTTTGCCAAATCATAAGCTTCCTTTAAGGTGTTTACCTTTACGACATTGTTGCCGTAGAAAGCTGCTTCGATGATGGAGCGGGTCTTAGAAAAGCCGACCTTGCCGGCACCAATCTCGCTCTGCTTGTAATAAGCCTTTGTAGACATAGTCAAATCCTCCTGTTTTACTTTATATTCCATTTATTTTGGTAGATAAAATAAATAGGTTCTTAGAAATGGGTTGCATTGGAAAAATCTTCCCAAACTCCAATTTTCTCACATCTTAAGTATAATTATCCGGTTTGTAAATGTCAATACCGCGAACCATGAAAAAAAGATAAAATTTGCTTGATGGTTCAATTTTCGTCGTCTAAGGAAGCCCCGGTGTCTACATGCTCTAAGACTGCGCCGCGCGTTGCGGTCAGTTTCTGGGCGCTGGCCGTTACATAAAAAGCCATTGTCTTGATGATTTTGCCGCTGGCACTGCCAATTACGGCGATTTGGATATCCGGGGCGGAGGCGCCGCTTTCTAATCGGTACTTTATATCTCCGACAGACATGGTACGGCTGCCATCCGGTTCTGTTTCGTAGCGGATGGGGGTGAGGAAGGATTCCGCATCCGCGGCCGTTTCCGGACCGGTGCATTCAAAAAAGGTTTTGTTCCGGTTATCGGTAAACAGGAAATATTCTTCTCCCTCTGCCGATGCCGTTAAAAGCCTGGAAAAATCGCTATAAGGGCAGGTATTCTTTATCAGCGAAAGGAAATGCTCGTCCTGCAGGAGCACGGAGTCCCTGCGGATATAGATGGCGCTGCTGTATTTTCGGTTGGAGAGCAGCAAAAGGTTGGCATCCAGGCTTTTCTGTGTTGAAAAACGGTATTTTGTTTCCGAAGTATACTGCTGGTAATCCGTATTCCATTGCTGGAAGGCTTCCTCCCCCTTATGGCTTGGAAATCCATAGTTCTCTGCGAAATATTTTCCGAGATAAGAGGTTATTTTACATGCCCCGGAAAAATTCAGGTGGTCGGTATCTTTCAGGTCCGTGTTAAAGTTGACAATGCCGTCCATTTTCAGGAAGTTAAGATATGGGATTCCATATTCTTCCGCAATATCCGCGGCGCGGTTTGCCTCCCTTTGCTTTGAGGACGAGGCAGGAAATGGCAGGTAGGTGAGAATAACTTCAATTCCGCGGCTCTGGCACAGCTCGATTGCCTTGCGCAGATAAATTACGCCGTTTGTGTCAGCCTTTGATTTGCTGGAGTCCGGAATCGGAATAAAATCCTTCGGGTCTTGTACCGTAAAGTAGGTTACCGCACCGTAGTTGGTGGAATAAGATGTATGAAAATCATTCTTTGTCAGTTCGCCCCACCGGTTGTGGTAAATGCTGAATTTCCATAAAAATTCCAACCGGTCTTCCGGCTCAAACATTTCTTCAATTGCCAGCCATTTATTTTTTGTAAGCGGGAATGCATCCCAGACATTGTGCGCCTGTTCAATTGTTGTGCTGGACATGGTGTCGCTGGAAAGCTTGGAGCAGTCAATTAGGATGAGCTTTGGCTCCGCGTAGTCCAGGACATTTTTTATAAGCCAGTAGGTGGAAGGCAAATGCATACCATTGGCGCCGAAATTATAGGAAGTAATCCCATATTCCTCCCATAATTCATAGGGGATAAAAGCATTGAGGACATGGCTTGTGCCAAAATACATGACATCATAGCTTGTGTCCAGCTCAAAAAATAATGTGAGGCGCGTGGATGCGGTTTTGGGTTCCATTACAAAGGAAGCGCGGGAGATGATAATTGCCAGTCCGATAAGGAAAACAATGGAGCGCAGCAATTTTTTCCATGCGGGATTTCTGGGTTTATGGGAAACGGAAGTATCTTCTTTTCCGGCATCTTCCTTGTTTGTTATTTCTTTTTCAGTCAACATAAAATACCACGTCCTTCTTTTTGGCAAGTGCAACGCCCGGCGCGGCAGGGTAACCGACCGCGGCCATACACCATACCCTGTGGTTTGCCGGGATGCTGTAGGAATCTAAGAGCGCGCGGATTTCCGGCTCGTCGCACAGTGTCATCAGCGGATTGAGCCATACGGCGCCAAGCCCGTAGGAATGCGCGGCGAGGAAAAGGTTCTGCGCGGCACAGGAAGCGTCCTGGCAGCCGTCCGGGTTGCGGGTATCGTTGGAGATTAAAATCAGGCAAGGCGGCTGTTCAAAACCGTAAAAATGAACCTTTTTCTCCTTTGCCACTTTTGAGATGGTTTCTTTGAGCAGGGCGATTTTTTCCGGATTTTGCAGTACGCTAAAGCGCCAGGTCTGCATATTATGTCCGCTCGGTGCATGGTAAGCTGCCTGGATGAGCATGTCAAGAAGCTCGCGCGGAACAGGTTTTTCCAGGAATTTCCGGATGCTGCGGCGCGTTAAAATTGCCTGCATAACAGGGTTCATCAGGTTCTGCCCCTGGTTTTGATTTTCCCAGAGCCTGCGAAGCTCCCTGCGGTCAGTCTTCCCCATCCGGTTGCGCGGGAGCTCCGGGAGCAAAACGTAGTGCTGCGGCAGCTTGTAGCGCTCCATGCGCGCGGCGAGGAAGGTCTGGATTCCCGCCTCGGTAAACCCGGCATTTTTTGTGGCAACGAAGAGCACCGGAACCTGCCCGAGCACACCGTTCGGGTCCTCCGCACCGATGCAGGCACATTCGCGGATAAATTCGTATTCGCCCGCAATGTTCTCCACCTCAATCGGGGAAACTTTTTCGCCGCCGACATTGATGATGTCATCCGCGCGGCCGAGCATATAGACGTAACCGTCTGCATCCGTGTAGACCATATCGCTTGTAACAAGCCAGCCGTCCTTTAATGTCTCTGCCGTCAGCTCGTCGCGGTGCCAGTAACCGGACATAATCATATCGCCCTTTAACGCCATGCGGCCGGGGTGTTCGGCGCTGCTTTGTTCCATCGGGTTTTTGTTCTCGTCAAGGACGTGCACGGTTATGCCAGGCAGGGGCTTTCCGAGTGCACCGACCTGCTTTTCGTGCGCGGCAACTTCGTTTACATGGACGAACAGGGCGCCGCCGGACTCGGACGAACCCCAGGTGTTAATGATTTTGGTATCCGGAAGCTGTTTTGTGAGGCGCTTGCGCTGCTCGATGGTGAGGGAACCTGCGCCGACCTCGATATAGCGGAATTTGCTCATAATGCGGACAAATTCATCCTGCATCTGCCCGCGCAAAAGCTCCATGGATGCCGGAACCGCCGCAATCGCGGTGCAGTCAAAGGCCGTCTGGTTCAGCTCGACCTCTTTTGCAAATGCAAAGCCGTTTTGCAGCACGACGGTTGCCCCGGCATAGAGCAGGGCGCGCAGCACGCGCAGGGCGAAGGAGTGGTTGAGCGGAAGCGGCAAAAGCAGGCGCTCCTGCTGGGTGATGCCAATCCCCTCGATGGTGTTGGAAAGGATATGGTACACTGCCTTGTAGGAGAGGATAACGCCCTTTGGTTTTCCGGTCGTGCCAGTCGTAAATAAAAGTTCTGCCATATCATTTTCTTCTGGCATAACGTATTCCGGAATCGTTTCCGGTGCGTCGGCGGCATACAGCTGTTTTAAGGAGGAGAGCTTTCCCGGCTCTATGCAGTCCTTCATCGGCTTGTCCGTAAGAAAAAGAACTGCCTGTGCGTCCTCAAAGATAGCGGCGGAGCTTTCGGGCGAGCTGTTTTTGTCGATGAATACGGCAACCGCGCCAATGTACTGGATGCCGAGGTATGCCGCGACCATTTCCGGCTTTGAGAGCGCGGTAAAAAGAACACGGTCACCCCGCTTTACGCCCATTGCGGCAAGGTTTGCGCCGACTGCGCGGATTTTGTCCGCAAGCATACGGTAAGAGAGGGAATCTTTTTTAAAAGCAACCGCGGTTTTGTCCGGCTGTGAAGCAGCCAGCCCAAAAATGCGGCGGATTAAAGTGTCAAACATAAGCGCCTCCGTCCTGTACAGCATCAAACGTATTTTTCAAGAAGTTCAACCATCGCGTCGATGGAATTAAAGTTTTCCGGGAGAATGTCTTCATACGGAAGAATAATGCCGAATTCCATGGAAAGGGCGGAGATGATGCCCACCATTGTGAGGGAATCAAGGATGCCGTCATCCACAAGTTCATTCGAGCTTTCAAAATCAATCTCCGGGTAATTGTCAATGAGTACCTGTTTTACTTTATCTCGCATTTTTATGCTCCTTTCTTGAATACCGCGGGTCTGCCCGCGGTGCTGTGCTACCCTGGGGGGGGGGATTTCTGTTTGTGCGCAGCATTGCCATAATATTCTGGCCGTGCGCCGCGCGAAAAACAGGCAGGGGAAATGGCAGGAGCCATCCGTCAATTTGCACAAAGAATATTGAAAAAAGGCATATTGACGTCTGGCTCGTCTTTTGTGATGTGTAAAGTGCAAAGCACGAATCATCAAATGTTAAAATCCACCGTAGACGAATTTGCTCGCGTCGAAAGCCGAGCCGTACATCCCGAATATCAGCAGGAGCACGATGACCCCGTAATAGGCAAGCCAACGTAAAACCAGTGGCTGTTTTGCGAGGTTTTCGCGGATTCGCATATGCTCGCCGAGCATGTCCGCAATCCATATGAAAAAGATTCCGACAATTGCCACGCAAAAATTTTTGTAGTCAAGCCCGTGTTGATAGAGGGTGCCATCAAACAATGCCCACAGGCGGTGTTCCTGGAACAGACCTGAAATCAGCTGCCCAAAGCCCTTTAGGGAACCTGTTACCGTAAGCATACGTCCGATAACGAACAAGAAATAGGTTCGTACCATCTGGAAAAGCTTCCAGCCAAAACTCGCCGTGTCGATGTGAAGTTTTTGGGTCCACTTTTTGAAATCTGGCGCAAGGATGGCAGAAAGGATGATGAGGATACCCCAGTAGCAGCCCCATGCAACATAATCCAGGCCTGTGCCATGCCAAAGTCCGGTCAAAAGCCATACAACGGCGAGCGGGATGGCGGACGAGAAAATCTGTCCAATGCGGGTTCCGCGCTTTTTGCGAATGTTGACGGATGCTTTCATAAAGCGGGGGCTCATGGCGATTGGCATATAGACGTAATCTTTAAACCACGCGCCGAGCGTGATATGCCAACGGCGCCAGAATTCGGCGGCGCTTTTGGAAAAGAACGGGCGGGAAAAATTCTCGTCTAAGGTAATGCCCATCGTCTGGGCGGCACCGATTACGATATCCATGCACCCGGAGAAATCCGCGTACAGCTCCACGGCACACAGGGTGACGGCAAAGAAAATCTCAATGCCCGCGAAGCTTGACGGGGAAGCGAATATGGTGCTGGTGAAAAGCGAAAGCCGGTCTGCCACCACCATTTTCTTAAAAAAACCCCAGAGCATACGCTGCAGCCCAAAGCAGACGCGCTCGTAGGAAAAGCTGGGCAGCGTGCCAAATTGCTTCATCAGCTTGTGGTAGTGGCTAATCGGGCCCTGCACGATATGCGGGAAATAAGTCATGCAGACAAGGAGCTTGAAGTAGTCGTGCTCACATTTTGCTTTTTTCCAGTAAATATCAAGCAGATAGCCGACGCCGGAGAAAGTATAGTAGGAAAGACCGAGCGGTATGAGGACGCGCTTTAGGGCAAAGAGCTGCGAAACCCTTGCGACCTCCTTAAAACCGAGCAGCTTTCCGATTTTGACATAAAACAGGATGCCAAGGATGATAAGCAGGGCGAGCAGTAGGAACTTTTTGGCACGCTTTTTATAATCGGCAAAAAGTGCTGTGGCCTCTTTTGGTGTCAGCCCTTCCTTTTCTGCCTCGTAGCCGGCATAGATATGGTCGATCATGCGCCCCGCTACGTAGATGACGAGCGAGGTGCCGACCAGAACCGCGAGCATGTTAAAGCCTGCCGCAAGCTTGTAAAAGACAACATTCCCAATCAAAATGACAATCTGGCGCAGGCGCACGCGCGGCATCAGAAGGTACAGGGTCAGGAAAACAGCAAAAAAGAGAATGAACTGCAGTGAATTGTATGTCATGGCGGCGGAATTGTCCTTTCTGGTGATGAAAAACAGGCATATCAAATGTTCCCGTTCAGTATAACAGAAGATATATGACAATTCAATGTCTTTTTTGCGGCATATCTCCGTCATTTTGCATTATTTTCCTTTTGGCGCTTTGGATATCTTGGCTTATTTCTGGTCAGAAATCCACTCCTCCAACGCTGTCCTGACCGTTGCGAACGGGGCAGGACCGAGTGTTAAAATGAAAGTGTGGAAATCAAGCGGGGAAAACGCGTCGCCGAGCGCTTCCTGTGCCAGTGCCTTCAAATCCATAAATTCAAGATATCCCACGCAGTATGGCAGATAGGAACAAGGCTCCGCCAGGATTGTCCCGTAAATTTCCTTTGCTGTTTTGGCATCAATGCCGTAATCGCTCCAGAAGGAGACCGTAGCATTCACATCCCAGCCCGAATAATGCACGCCGATTTCCGTCAGCCCATACAGGCAGAGGATGGCAGTCATATTGTTTCTGCAAAATTCTGCCAATGCCTCGTCAAAGCCCGCGAGTGTGTAGCCGTACAGTTCCGCATATGTGCCCCAGCCCTCCGTGTAACCGCTTGTGCGCAAAAGCTGCTGCAATGGCTGCGGGCCGGTGCTTAAATAGTAGACATTCTGGTAGAGGTGTCCCGGATAGCCTTCGTGTGCGAGGGTTGTGAAAATGTCGCTCAAATCGTATTCCGGGTTCTGGTTGATGTAAATATTGTTGTTGTTCCGGTCATCAAACGGCGGGACAAGGTACATGGCAGGACTTAGGTATTCCTGGAGCGATTTGTGGACGTATTTGACGGAGTAATCAACATCGTCAAGCGCCGGGAAATCGGTTTTGATTGCGTTCTTTAAGTATTCAAGCCCCTCAGCAGGGTCGGTGGCAGGGTATTTCATGCGCTCGTAGCGGTTGTAAAGCGTGGTGTCGGTAAACTGTGCCGCACTCATGGAAACGAGGGCGGTCTGTACCGCGGTTTTCAGGCGCTTTTGCATTTCCTTCATGGTCATGGAAGAGCCGGTTTCATAGCGGGCGAGCGCCTCGAAATAGGCGGCACCGTCCGGGAGGGAACATACGCCGCCCTCATAAACCGCAGTGCCTTTTAGCTGCGTGAGCGTGTCAATAAGCAGCTCGTAGGCAGGGATGACGGAGCCTAGCACCGCTTCGCGGTTCTGCTCTTCATACAGGATGATTTCGTCGCGGGTCAGCCCGTCAAAATTTTCTACAGTATTGTTGAAACACTCAATCAGGAGGTTTTCCTCCGGGTTTTGGATGTAATTTTGGCACTGTGAAATGATTTCCTCGGCGACGGAATCGCTCATAAAGGTTCCTGCCGCGGATTTTTCCCGCTCATACTGCGCAATATCCTCAAAATAGTCTTTTATTTGCGTCAGGAGTTTTAAGTAGGTTTCGATATCCTCTTTCGAATAGAAATGGTATTCCGCGAGGAGAATCGGGAGCTGCGCCTGCAGGCCCGTGGTCGGACCAAGCGGTTCGGAGTAATATTCGTATTTGCTCAGGGCAAGGTTGGAATCCATCGTGAATAAAATGCAGTCGTAGAGAACCTGTTCCTCCTTGGTCAGGCTGTCGTAGTCGTAGGAGAGCAGCGTTTCGCGCGATGCCTCGATTTCCGGGATGCTGTCGGTCACGTCTTTTTGGGAATACGAGCCGAGTGTAATATCGCCCGCCGTGATGCCGTAATTTTCCGGGTGTGCAAGGCTATAGTGCAGTGTTAAAGTGTCCGCCGCGACTTCGGTGCGGTAGAGTTCATCGACGAATTCCCCAAAGGGAATGTCCGGAGTGGTTTTTTTATCTTCCTGCGGCTTTGAGCTGCAGGCGGATAAAAGAAGGATACAAAAGGATAGAAGGAGCGGGAGAAGCCGCTTGGTCGTTTGGTGTCTCATACGCAAACCTCATTTCTTAAATTAATAATGTTTATGCAAAAGAGAATGCAATTACTCTACTATATTAGCAGAAAGGAAGAGATTTTACAATTCCTGAAACCTTAAGTTTTTATCAAAATCCGCCGATAAAAGTGAAAGGACTAACATTGCTGCAAGGATTGGAGGATATGATATGAGGCTTGGTGCTGTGACAGAGAACACAAATGCGGTTATGCAGACCGCCGGGAATAAAGAAAAATCAGAAAAGCTGACATACCGGGAAGGGCAGATAATTGAGGGGACGGTCACGGAGGTGGGCGAGAAGGTCTCAATGGATTTTTCCGGGAAGAAGTTAAATTTCCCGAAGGAATCCGTGCCGGGTGCGAGCAAGGGGCAGGTGCGCCGCTTTCAGGTTGTGTCCGTGGGGGAGAAGGGCATCACGCTGAAGGAAATTTCCGCGCAGGCATCCGCAGGCAGTTCCGGCGGCGGCATTGCGCTGCAGGTGGAGAATTCGAGGCTCCTTTCGGCACAGGCAGAGCAGGAAGAAGAGCAGGAGGAACAGGGCGAAGAGGAGAACGGGGAAGCTGCAAAGCGCATGACCGGGGAGGATTACGAGGCGCTCTGCAAGGAAAAATATACATTGGAGGGCTTTAACCTCACGCGGCTTGCCCGCGCGATTGAGCGCATCAAGGCGGGGAGAAAGACCCGCGAGCAGGAGGTTGACGGGCAGCAGGAGAAAAAGAAGCAGTTTAAGGAGGATGTGCGCCGTATGGCGGAGCACGCTGTAAAAAACGGGCCGATGGCAGAGTATCTGACGAATTTGCTGACGCGTGCGGACATCCCGATTACGCAGGAAAAGATTGACGAGATTGCGAAGGCGGTCACTTACGGTGCGGAGGCGCTCACGGGGCTTGGCGATGGCGCAAAGGCGTATCTGATTGGCAACGGGCTTTCACCGGACATTACGAACTTGTATAAAGCGGCACACAGCGGCGCGGGCAAAGAGCAGAAGCTTTCCGATGAGGTCTGGGAGGAGCTTCGCCCGGCGGCGGAGGGTGTGCTTGCCGAGGCGGGGCTTTCGGCGGATGCGGCAGGACTTTCGGATGCGCGCTGGCTGATGGAGCATGACCTCGCCCTGACACCTAAGAACCTTATCTATAAGAAGGAGCTGGATGCATTGGCGCAGGACTGCCCGCCGGAGCAGATTCTTGAAAAAGCGGTGGATGCCGTAAGCAAAGGAGAGGATGCGGTGCAGACGGAACTTGCCGCAGGACCGCAGCAGCTCTGGGAGGAAACGCAGGCGGAACGCTATGCGGAAGAATTTGCACAGATTTTGCCGCAGACCGTGGATACGGCGGCCGCGCAGCTGCGCGAGGAGGTCAAGGATGCCGGGGAAGGGCTTTCCCTTGAGTTTTTAAAGCAAGTACAGCAGCTGTTGCGTGAGGGCAAGGTATCCGCCGTTCCGATTGCCGATGTCACGGCGAGGCGGCAGCTTGAGGAGATTCGTTTCCAGCTGACCGCGGAGGCGGGCGCAAGGCTTTTGCACCAGGGCATCCGCCTGGACACGGACGGATTGGAAAAGATTGTCGAAGGACTGCGTGCCATCGAGAATGAATATTACCGCAATCTGTACAAAGAAGTCGGCGGGGATGCGAACGACACAGAGAGCGTTGAGCTGCTGCGGGCAACGGATGCGGCGGTTTCGCAGTTAAAGAGCGCCCCGGCGTATGTGCTGGGTGTGACCTTTGAAACGCGCTTTGTGCAGAGTGTGGAAGGGCTGCACGAGGCGGGGGCACAGCTTACGGCGCAGTTTGAGAACGCGATGGAGCGCTACGAGGCGCTTATGACAAAGCCGAGGGCGGACATGGGCGACTCCATCCGCACCGCATTCCGCAATGTGGACGAGGTGCTTTCCGGCATGGGGCTTCCTGCAACCCCGGAAAACCAGCGCGCGGTGCGCATTATGTCGTACAACCACATTGAGCTGACGCAGGAAAACCTGGAGGAGATGAAGCTCTACGACGCAAAAGTGCAGGAGCTTTTGCACAATATGAACCCTGCCGCGTGTGCGAGCCTGATTAAGAAGGGCATCAATCCGATGGATATGCCGATTGATGAGCTGAATGGGCAGCTTACGGCGCTGCGCGAGGAAGAGGGGGCGACGACGGAAGAGAAATACAGCAATTACCTTGTGATGCTTGACCAGAAGAAGGAGCTTACCGCGCAGGAGCGGGAATCCTACATAGGCATTTACCGGCTGTTAAACCAGGTGGCGAAGTCGGACGGCGCGGCAATCGGTGTGCTGGCGGCATCCGGGCGGGAGCTGACCTTATCCAACCTGCTTTCCGCTGTCCGCACAAGAAAGAAGGGCGGCATGGACGCTTCAGTGGACGATTCCTTTGGCGGTGTCTCGGCAGGTACACAAAACAGCATTTCCGAGCAGATTGGAGCGGCGTTTGGCTATGAGCAAATCATGGCAGGGCAGGCAGCAGAGGAACTCACGCCGGAGAAACTTGATGCCGTCGGAGGCAGTGAGGCGGCGCTTGCAATGACACCGCAGGAGCTTGCCCGCGCGCTAAAGGAAGCGGACAATGCCGCCGAGAGCGGGCAGTTTTCCAAAGAGCGGGCAGAGGATATGGCGGGAACCATCGCGCACAGCGGTGCGGAACAAAATTTCCTGTCGCGCTTCCATGAGGAAAAGAGCGTGCGGACGCTGCGCGCGGCAAGGCATATTCTTGGAAATGTGAGCGTAAGGAGCCGCATCGGGGCATTGGCGGGCAAGTACGGCGTGGATGGCAATATGCCGGAAATTGACATGGAAAAAGTGGAAAATGCACAAAATCTTCAAAATATGGTTGAGGAATGGGCGGATTCTGCCGATAAAGTAATCGACGATGTCTTTGAAAACGTTTCGTTAAGCGGTGCGGACAGTATGCTGCTCTTAAGCCTGCAGGGTGCGGTGCGCCTGACAAGAAGCCTTGCAAGGCAGGAATTTTATGAGATTCCGCTGCAAAGCGAGGATGGCTTCGTGAAGATGAACCTCACGGTTGTGCATTCCGGCAGCCAAAAGGGCAGCGTGTCGATTCAGCTAAAGGGGGAGGAGAATGTTGATATCTCACTCCGGATGGAGCAAGACCGCATAAACGGCTATGTTTCGACGGCTTCGCGCGGTGAGCTTGACCGTATGCGGGGCAGGGAAGAGGCGATAAAAAACTCCCTGAAGGAGCAGGGGTTTGAGGTAACCCAATGGAATTACGGGTTGCAGAGCGGGTCGGCGGACCCGGCTGCGGCGCAGGGCGCACCATCAACGGTGCAGGAAGCGTCTCAGGATAGCGCGGGGACGGGTAATACACGGACGGACAACTTGTACCTGGCAGCAAGGACAGTAATAAAGATGGCAGTGGGGCGTTAAACCGCCGCCAAGGAAAGAAAGGACAGGTATAGGCTATGAGAATTAATCACAACATCCCGGCTTTGAGGGCGAACAATTCTTTAGGAAGGACAAATAGTGCACTTGACAAGAGCCTTGAGCGCCTCTCATCCGGTTACCGCATCAACCGTGCGTCGGACGATGCGGCGGGCATGGCGATTTCGCAGAAGATGAAGACACAGATTGCCGGGCTTGACCAGGCGAGCCGCAACGCGGCAGATGGCATTTCGGTTATCCAGACGGCGGAAGGTGCCCTGCAGGAAATTGAGGATATGCTCCAACGTATGCGTGAGCTTGCGGTGCAGGCGGCGAACGGTACGAACGCGGATTCTGACCGCAAGGCAATCCAGCAGGAGATTGACCAGTTAAACGAGGAAATCACCCGTATTTCCGAAACGACTGAATACAATACAATGACGCTTTTAGACGGCAACTTAAACTGCCAGTCCTATTCCAATGTGGATACGGTATCGCTCATCTCGCTCTCTGACACGGTGGATACGGCGGACTACACCTTTACGGTAACGCAGGATGCCAGGCAGGCAGTGATTGCGGGGATTCAGCTCGGCTCTGACCGGGACGAATTGGTCGGTGCGTCGGGGATTATCAACATCAACGGCCATGCGATTGAGGTGCGTGAGGATGAGACGATGGGCGAGCTCTATTCGGAAATCCGCAGTACCTGTGACAAGATGAGCATTATCGCCTTTATCGGTGAGGAGGATGTAACCGGGGAGGATTTGGATGCGATTGCAGGTTATTCCCAGAGCAGTATGGAGGATGGCGGCGAGCTGCTTCTTGTGTCGGAAGCGTATGGTTCCGAGCGCTCGATTGAGCTGTATTGTGACAGTGAGGCACTCCGGGAGCGGCTTGGCATTGACAGCGACACAGGGATTAAGGCTTACGGCGTGGATGCGATGGCAACGATTGGCGAGAGCGGTTTTGAGAAGACCGCAACGGTTTCGTCAAATGGCAATGTCCTGACCGTAACGGACTTAAGCGGTTTTGAGATAAAATTTGAGATTGCGCCGGGAACGGCAGGCACAGATTTTACGGATACCAATGCGGACGGTACGGAGCCGGATATCGGTGGGGGCGATGAGGTAGAGGTTACGGTGACCGTGCTCTCGGCAGGACCGATGGATTTGCAGATTGGCGCGAATGAAGGACAGATGATGGAGGTCCGCATACCGAAGGTGGATGCAAAGACACTCGGTGTGGACACCGTCAATGTATGCACGCAGGATGGCGCCACCGAGGCGATTGTGCAATGTGACGTGGCAATTGACCAGGTGTCCGCTGTCCGCGCAAAGCTCGGCGCTTACGAGAACCGTCTTGACCATGCAATCTCGAACTTGAAGATTGCTTCGGAGAATATTACGGAGGCGCTCTCGCGCATTGCGGATTCGGATATGGCGGAGGAAATGACGATTTATACGCAGAAAAATGTGCTTGCGCAGGCGGGTACGTCGATGCTGGCGCAGGCGAACGAGAGACCGCAGACGATTTTGTCGCTGTTGCAGTAAAATTTCAAAGCGGCAGGAGGATTGCCAGGAGTATCAGGGAATTTCCCCTTTCGTATGGAAGAAGCGGGAATGAAGTTGTGGGAGGCTTCATTCCCGCTTCTTCCGGGCGGTGTGTCTGTTTGCTAATAAAGTTTTGGATTCAGGTGCAAATTGTTAAGCAGTTCTCTGGCAGGCACGGCACGCCAGGGATGCCAGGAATGAAGTGAGGTTTTGGATGGAGAAAGAACGTTTACAGGAATTTACATTTCGTGTCACACAGGCGTCGCGCACGGAGTTAATCGTCATTATGTACGATATAATTCTTTCGGATACGAAGGAGGCGCGCAGGCTGATTGCGCAGGGCGATACCGCAGGTTACGAGCGGGAGTTAAAGCACGCAGGGCGCTTTTTGAATGAGCTGATGGGGGCTCTCGATTACCAATACGACATTTCGTATGAATTGCTTAGTCTGTATTCTTTTGTGAACAAGACTTTCATCCGGGCATGTGTGAGCCGGAATGCCTCGCTGCTTGACGCGGCGGACAAGGTGATTTGTGGCTTGCGCGCGTCGTTCCATGAGGTCGGCAAGCAGGATACGGAAGGCCCGATGATGCGCAATGCGGAGCAGGTCTATGCAGGGCTGACCTACGGGAAGGGCAGCTTAAATGAATCTTCACTTGATTTGAATGGGACGAAGAGAGGGTTTATGGCATAAGAAAAAACGAACCGGAGATTATAAGAAAGGTTTTAATGCGGTACGAATCAAAAGTTTAAGCAATGCGGCAAGGATGTTTTGCAAAGAATTGTAGGAAACATACAAAATTTAGAAATGGTTGGGATGGAAATGACAGAAAAAAAAGGAAAAGAAGAGATGCGCAGGGGAAGCGCAAAGAAGACACGGAATATGCCAAAACGTCAGGTTGTGTGGGCAATCCTGATGCTGTTTTCCCTGGTTGTTATGTTTGCGGTGGGGATTTCCGCCATTAGAGCAGCACGGAAAGGACAGGGCGGAATGACACCGTCGTATGCGGCTTCCGATGTGGGGGATGGCGTGAAAGATGCGAAGAGTGGACAAGATGTTGGTGAGGGAACATCCGGAACGGAATTTGCTGCTGCGGTGCAAAACGGCAGACCGATTGGAAATTCCGCAGGGGATGGAAGCGACAAGCCAGACGGAAATGCTATCGGAGATAGCAGCAAACCGGATGGAAGCGCCATGGGCGACAGCAGCAGACCGATTGGAAGTGCTGTTGATGGAAGCGACAAGCCAGATGGAAATGACATCGGCGACAACGGCAAGCCGGATGCAGATGCCATCGATGGCAGCAGCAAACCAGATGGAAGTACCATCAGCAACAGCAGCAAGCCAGATGGAAATGCCATCAGCGACAACGGTAAATCAGCGGACGACCAGGACGCCGACATATCAGGGATCCAGGAAGAACAAAGCAAAGCCGAAGAAATTCAGGACAAGGAAGGGGATGCGGCGGACGATTCTCCTGACCCAGACAAGGATGCCCCGGTCATTGCCATGACCTTTGACGACGGTCCGTTTACAAAGGTCACAAACCGCATCGTGGACGTATTGCTTGAATATGACGCGGGCGCGACCTTCTTTGTTGTCGGCAGCAGGATTGATATGTACTCCGACACATTAAAAAGAGTCTTTGAGAGCGGCTTTGAGGTGGCGAGCCATACATGGTCGCACAAAAACCTGAACAAACTCTCACAGGAGGAAATCGTAAAGGAGATAAACGACACGCAGGAGAAGCTTAACACCTATGTGCCGGTCGGGAAAGTGCTGCTGCGCCCGCCATACGGCAATGCGAACGAGCAGGTGAGGGCAATTGCAGGAACTTCGCTTATTAACTGGACGCTCGATTCCGAGGACTGGAAGAGCAAGGACGCAGACAAGGTGATTGAACGTGTGCTTTCAACCGTGAAGGACGGCGATATCATCTTAATGCATGATTTGTATGAGTCCACGGCCGAAGCGGTTGAATATCTGGTGCCCGAATTGGTGAAGAGGGGCTACCGGATTGTATCCGTCTCCGAGCTGTTCCGGCTTAAGGGAATCACGCTTGAGGAGGGCATTTTGTACCGAAACCCGTGGGATTATTACTAAGAAACAGGAAAATCGGTAAAAATTACTCCAAAATATACGAAATTCCTTGACAAATTGCCGCAATGCGTTTATAAATAAAAATGTAGGTAAAATCCGTTCTACCCGATAGACAATGAGAGATTTTATTTATGTCCGGACAAAAAGGGTTTGACCGGAAAATGAATCAGAATATTCCAGAGGAGGAGAAATTTCATGAACAAGGCAGAGTTAGTTGCAGCAATTGCGGAGAATGCAGAATTATCCAAGAAGGATGCGGAGAAGGCGTTAAAGGCTTTCATCGACGTAGTTACTGACGAGTTAGTAAAGGGTGAGAAGGTTCAGCTTGTCGGCTTCGGTACATTCGAGGTAGCTGAGAGGGCTGCAAGGGAAGGCAAGAACCCTCAGACCGGTAAGAAGATTAAAATCGCAGCTTCCAAGGCTCCAAAGTTCAAGGCTGGTAAGGCTTTAAAGGACGTTGTAAATAAGTAATTCACTTAGAATGCAATGCAGGCTGCTTTGAAGGGCTGGTTCCTCCAAAGCAGCTTTTTCTTTCTGCCGGCGGTAACAGGAAGGATGGTATGGATTATGAGACTGGACAAGTTTTTAAAGGTTTCCCGCCTGATTAAGCGCAGGACGGTCGCGAACGACGCGTGCGACGCAGGGCGGGTTAAAATCAATGACAAGCCTGCCAAGGCCTCGGCGAATGTCAAGGTCGGTGATATCATTGAGATTGGGTTCGGGGGTAAGGCAGTGCGCGTTGAGGTGTTGGATGTGGCGGAGACCACGAGAAAAGAGGACGCGAAGGAGCTGTTCCGCTATCTCTGATGTAAAAGGAATCCTTGTGTGAGTGCAAAGGGTTCTTTTTTTGCACCAACCCGCATATGGATAGATGAGGAAACATGCGGGAGGAACATGCGATGGCAGGGGAGGAGAAAAAAGACAAAAAGCACACCTTTTACATGCAGGACAGGAAGGAACTCCATCTAAGCGGTGTGCAGGACGTGCGCTCGTTCGATGAGCAGGAGATTGTTCTGGATACGGAAATGGGAGTCTTGATTATCCGGGGAGGTGGCCTGCACATGGGGCGGCTGACGCTTGAAAAGGGTGAAATTGATATTGACGGCAGGGTGGACAGCTTTGTATATACGGACAAAAAAGGGCACGGCAAAAGCGGGGAATCCTTTTTTGCCAGGCTGCTGCGATAGCGTATAGGGAGGGAAGTCTGTGAATGAGGCTGTGATTCCGGAGCTGGAGCTGTTGGCTTTTTCTTTCCTGTCCGGCATAATTTGTTTTTTTGGCTATGACCTGCTGCTTGTGCTGCGGATTTTTTTCCGCCGCTCGCCCCTATTGGAGAAGGTGGAGGACATTCTGTATTGGCTGGCAGCTTCCATATTTGTGTTTTCTGTGATTTACGAGAAAAACAGCGGGGTGATTCGGGCTTACTCCATTTTGGGGATGCTTGCCGGGATGGTTCTTTACCGTGCGGTTATGCGCACTAGGCTGACACAGGCAGCTGCAAAAAGGTCGGAACGCATCAGAAAATGGTTCAAAAACAAGATGGAACCGCTGCGAAAAAAGAGGTTGGAATTGCAAAATAAACGAAAACAGAGTAAAATAGAAAAAAAGGAAAAGAAAAGAAGCAGGAAACAGAAAAAAAAGGAAGAGAAAGAAAAGCGAAAAAAGAAAGGGTAGCTGCCATGAGAAAAAAAGAAAAGAAAGCGACGGGGTTTGGTTTGTTGGTCGTATTAACGCTCGTGCTCTGCGGGGTGCTCCTGTACGCTTCCGCAGGCTTAAGGAAAGAGCGGGATGAAAAGCTTGAGACGAAGGAGGAACTGGAGCGCCAGATTGCCGAGCAGCAGTTGGAATCGCAGAAACTTGACGCGAAAAAGGACTATACCGGAACGAGAAAATTTGTCGAGGAAATGGCGAGGAAGGTTTTGGGGTTGGTTTACCCGGACGAGATTGTTTTTCAGGAGAATGGAGACAAAAATTGAAAAAACAGATTTTTATATTGACATGCATCCTGTGCGGGAGGGGTAAGACAACTTATCTCTTCCTTTTTTCTTAGTAGAAAGTGCATTTCTGGCTTTCCTGCATTGCTGCCATATAATAAAAAATTTCAAGGAACTTCAATTCGAGTTTTGATAAGAAATCCCATATAAAATTGTCAACCGATTTTTAGGGAACGGCTCCTGTTTTTGACAAAATAATCTCCCGCAACCGTCTATAATCCTGACTGGGCAGTTGCAAATGCCTTGTGGATGCCAATACCATACAAGGATTAGGAGATGTGAGAAGCAATGGGACGGAATCATGTGGTTGAGTGGAAAATGCAGAATGAAGTAAAGCGGAGACTTTCAGGGATTGCGGGTGCTTTCGAGAGGCTTTCTGGCACCATCAGCGGTTTTGCCGCACCGTGGACAGGCATGGAGCAGGGGCAGTTGGAGCAAATGTTTGGCGAGATATCCATGTCGGTCTGCAGTGGCTGTAGGGAATGCGAACGCTGTTGGGAACGGGAAAAAGAAACAAGCAGCGCGGAAACGAAACGCCTCTTAGCGGCGGTGCAGGAGATGGGCGGGATGCCGGAAACCGCGGAAAAAGAATACTTATCATACTGTACAAAGAGAAAGGAGCTGGTGGGGGAGTTACAGCGAGGGCTCTTGCAGCTGCGCCAGGGGATTGTGTGGCGCAACCGCATCAATGAGAGCCGCGAAGCGGTTGCTGACCAGCTCACGGAGATGGCGCGCATTGTCGGGGAGTTTGCGGGGAATCTGGAGCAGGACGGGAATAAAGTCTGGGAGCTGCCGCGCAGCGTCTATACAAAGCTCTGGCTCAAACAGATATGCGCAAAGAAAATGCTTTTATTGGAGCGGGGAGACGGCAGCATGGAACTGCATTTGTCCGCGCGCTGCCGCAAAGGACGGTGCATGACAACGCGTGAGGCGGCAATGATTTTAAGCTATATCATTGGGCAGAGGCTGGTGCCGGGCGAGATGTCGCGCCATGTCATAGGGAAGGAATATTCGGATTATGTGTTCCGCGAGGATGCAAATTTTGAGGTTGTGACCGGTGTGGCGCGCGCCGCGCGGGCGGACAGCCGGGTTTCGGGGGACAATTTTTCCTTTTTGTACCCGGAGAGCGGGGAGGTCATTATGCTGCTTTCGGATGGCATGGGGAGCGGGGAGGCGGCATGCCGCGAGAGTGAGCGGGTGATTGAGCTGCTGGAGCAGTTTCTGGAGGCGGGCTTTAAGGAGGAGGCGGCGATGCGCCTTATCAATTCCATGCTTGTGCTGCGCACCGAAAATACGATGTTTTCCACCATGGATATCACCGTGCTGCATTTGGCGACGGGAATGTGTGATTTTATGAAGGCGGGTGCGGCGGCGACTTTTATCCTGCGCGGCGACTGGATGGAGAGTATTTCCTCAACAACGCTCCCGGCGGGGATGCTCTCATGCGTTTCCTACGACACAAAGCAGAAGAAGCTGTACGAGGGTGATTATGTGATAATGGTATCGGACGGGATTGCGGAGAGTGACGGGGAACATTTTATTGCAGATGCGCTGCGCGGGGCGGAAAACGAAAATCCGCAGCAGATTGCGGGCGCGATTCTGGAGGCAGCGATGCAGCGGGAGAATTACCGGCCGAAAGACGATATGACGGTGCTTGTGGCGGGACTGTTCCGGCGGGGCGGGAATTGATTTTGTGCGGGGATGGGGAGTTTGCGAAAGCAATGCCGCAAGCCTGTTTGCGATATGCACAGAAATAAAAATGAAAAATTTGGGAAACAAGATGCTTGTCATGCAGGAAAGCTTGATGTAAAATAAGGTTTGAGTTTTTGCGTTTCGGAAAAAATCAAAGATAAAAAATGCCGGAAGGATGAAAGAAACGACATCATGGAACGCAGCAAATCGACAAGATTATAGAATAAAAAGCACAAAAATGAAATGGACCGGGGATGGACTATGAAAACGGACGCATATCTCATCTACAAAAAAATAGAGTACTACATCCGTGATAATGCCATGATAGCACAGGGTGACGGCATTATCGTGGGTGTTTCAGGCGGTGCGGATTCCATGTGCCTGCTTCGCATTCTGTGCGGACTGCGGGAAGAGCACAGGCTGCGTCTTGTGGCAGTGCACGTACATCACGGCATCCGGGGTGCGGACGCGGACGAGGACGAGGCGTTCGTGCGCGCGGAATGTGGACGGTTCGGGGTTTTGTGTAAGGTGGTACATGCGGATGTTCCTGCACTTGCCCGAAAGTGGGGCTGTTCGCAGGAGGAGGCGGGGCGCAGGGTGCGCTATGGTGCGTTTAGCGAAGCCGCCGCCGCGCATGGATGCCGGAAAATCGCTGTCGCACACAATGAAAATGACAATGCGGAGACTTTTTTGTTCCAGGCATTCCGGGGCAGCGGCTTTCGGGGGCTTGCCGGGATTGCGCCGTGCCGGACGGAAGGGGGTATCACCGTTATCCGCCCGCTGCTTGGCGTTGGCAGGGTGCAGATTGAGGCATATCTTGCGGCAGTAAAAGGCGCATACCGGACGGACACCACAAATTTTACACTGGACTACGCGCGCAACCGCATCCGCAATGAAATCCTCCCGTTGGCGCAGCAGTCCGTCAATGAAGGGGCGGTCAGGCATTTGGCGCAGGCGGCGGCAGAACTGCATGAGATGGCGGGTTTTTTGGAGGAAATGACAGCAAAGAGCTACCGGGATGTGGCACGGGAGGCGGGAATCCTGGCGGATTCACAGGTGGAAAGCCCTGCCAGTGCCCGCCCTGCGGTGATTTCCCTTGATGCCCTGGCATGGGAAGCATTGCCCTCCTTTTTGCAGAAAGAAGTCGTACTGTATGCCATCGAGCGCGCGGCGGGCAGCCGACGTGACATCGGCAGGGTGCATGTACAGTCGCTCTGCACCCTGATGCGCAGCGGGGTCGGAAAACGCGTACAGCTGCCGTATGGGCTTCTTGCAATCCGCACTTACGATGCGGTGCAGCTTGTAAGAGAAGCTGTGTGGGATGGCACAGGACGCGCCCGGCAGGATTTTTTCCCTGCGTTCCCGGAGGCGGACTTCCCGCGCGTTGCCCCTGGTTATACCCTCACAATTACCTCATTTCCGGCGCAGATTCCGCTCGGCGCATACAAGCTGACCTTAAAGCTGTTGGAATACGGAACGGAAGAATTTTCCAATATACACAATTCTTTTTGCCGGAATACCGGATGCCAGTCCGAAGCAAAGGATGGGAAAATGGGAGGGGACAAAGCGTCCGATGCCCCATTTTCAAAAAAACAGCCCTCATTGAGTGGCGCGCAGGAACAAAAAATTGAAAAAAATTCATTAAATCCAAAAAATTGCTATACGAAATGCTTTGATTATGCTAAAATAAGGAATACCCTCGTCCTGCGCACAAGACAGACGGGGGATTATGTGGTAATACACAGGGAAGGCAACACGAAATCATTGAAATCCCTTCTGATTGACCAAAAAGTGCCGGAAAAGTGCCGGGATGTCCTGCCGATACTGGCGGCAGAAAATTCGGTGCTCTGGGCGGTCGGGGTGCGCAGCGGGGAGGGGTTTTATGTGACAGGGAATACAAAACAGATTCTGGTGGCAGAATTAGGGAGAAAGGACAGGAATTGCAATGGCAGAGAAGATTAGTGTATTGTTTTCGGAGGAAGAGGTGGCAAAAAGGATTGCGGAGCTGGCTGCCGCAATCAGTGCGGAGTATGAGGGGAAATACCTTCATCTGGTTTGCGTGCTCAAGGGAGGGGTGTTTTTTATGACGGAGCTCTCAAAGCATCTGACCATTCCATGCTCTCTTGATTTTATGTCCGTATCAAGTTATGGCAACGCGATGAAGAGCAGCGGGCAGATTGAGATTTTAAAGGATTTGGATGAGCCGGTGGAGGGCAGGGACGTTCTGGTAGTCGAGGACATCATTGATTCGGGGCGCACGCTGTCCTATTTGCTTGAAATGCTCAAAGGGCGCGGGGCAAAGAGCTTAAAGCTCTGCACGCTGCTTGACAAGCCGGAGTGCCGGATAGCCGAAGTGCATGTGGACTATACCGGTTTCCGGGTGCCGGATAAGTTTGTCGTAGGCTACGGCCTGGATTATCAGCAAAAATATCGAAATCTTCCATTCATCGGAGTGGTTGAATTATAGATTTGGAGAGGAGAAAAAAGGACGTGAACAAGTTTTTAAAGGGCTACGGATTTTATCTGTTCCTGCTTATTTTGCTGTTGGCTGCCATCTGGTTTTCAAATGGCCTTCGGGGCAATACATCCGGCTATGGCTACCAGGGCTTTATCGCGGATTTGGAAGCCGGACAGGTGCAGCGGGTGGATGTTTAC
The DNA here is from genome assembly GCA_910579615.1 of uncultured Lachnospiraceae bacterium. Taxonomy (GTDB): domain Bacteria; phylum Bacillota; class Clostridia; order Lachnospirales; family Lachnospiraceae; genus RGIG4057. The sequence goes on from CAJTUA010000003.1 coordinate 202,568, forward strand.
CCGAATGAGGAAGTGCCGACTGGCCAGGTGCGCGTGACATTGAAAAATGGCGAGACAAGGCTGTTTGACGCAACGGATGTGACAAAGATTGAGGAAGCAGGCTATGCGGCGAATGTGAGCACGATTGCGCATGAAATTGATAAGCCGAGCATCATCTGGCAGATTTTGCCGTACATTTTTGGAGTTATCCTGATTGTATTCCTGTTTTCCATGATGATGAATGTCATGAATGGCGGGGGCGGCGGGAACAATTCCAAAATGATGAATTTTGGGAAGAGCCGTGCGCGCAAGACGGATGATGAGAAGACTACATTTAAGAATGTTGCAGGGCTTACCGAGGAGAAGGAGGAGCTTTCCGAGGTCGTGGATTTCCTGAAAAACCCGAAAAAATATGTCCGGCTTGGCGCGCGCATTCCAAAAGGGATTTTGCTTGAAGGACCTCCGGGAACCGGTAAGACGCTGCTTGCAAAGGCGGTGGCAGGCGAGGCGGGTGTTCCGTTCTTCTCCATTTCCGGTTCGGACTTCGTGGAGATGTTTGTCGGTGTCGGCGCTTCCCGCGTGCGCGACCTTTTTGCGGATGCGAAAAAGGATGCCCCATGTATTGTGTTCATCGATGAGATTGACGCAGTGGCAAGGCGGCGCGGTACCGGTATGGGCGGCGGGCACGACGAGCGCGAGCAGACCCTGAACCAGATGCTGGTTGAGATGGACGGTTTTGGCAGCAATGAAGGCATTATTGTCTTGGCGGCGACGAACCGCGTGGATATCCTTGACCCGGCAATCCTGCGCCCGGGGCGCTTTGACCGCAAGGTTCTGGTCGGCAGGCCGGACGTAAGGGGGCGCGAGGAGATTTTGATGGTGCACGCAAAGAACAAGCCGCTTGGCGACGATGTGGATTTAAAGCAGATTGCGCAGACTACTGCGGGATTTACCGGGGCGGACTTGGAAAATCTTTTGAACGAAGCGGCTATCAACGCAGCGCGTGACGAGCACGAATTTATCCGTGAGGAGGATATCAAGAAATCCTTCATCAAAGTCGGCATCGGCAAGGAGAAAAAGAGCCGTGTCATTTCGGACAAAGAAAAGAAGATTACGGCATACCACGAGGCGGGGCATGCGATTCTTTTCCACCTTCTCCCGGATGTCGGGCCGGTTTATACCATCTCCATTATCCCGACCGGGAATGGGGCGGCGGGCTATACAATGCCGCTGCCGGAGAAGGATGAGATGTTTAACACAAAGGGCAGGATGCTGCAGGATATCATTGTCGGCCTTGGCGGGCGCGTGGCGGAGCAGCTGATTTTTGATGATGTGACGACCGGGGCTTCACAGGATATCAAAAACGTGACCGCAACGGCGCGCAGTATGGTGACACGCTACGGCTTTTCCGAGAATATCGGTATGGTCAACTATGAAAGCAATGATGACGAAGTCTTTATCGGGCGTGACCTTGCCCAGACGCGCAGCTACAGCGAGGCAGTGGCGGGTAAGATTGACGAGGAGGTGCGCGCAATCATCGATGAATGCCATGAAAAGGCAAAGAAGATGCTTATGGAGCATATGGATGTGCTGCATGCCTGCGCGGCGCTGCTGATTGAGAAGGAGCGCATCGGGCGCGAGGAGTTCGAGGCACTTTTTTAAAAGGAAAAATGGGCTTTCCAACGAAGGCTCATTTTTTCTGTCGTTTTTTGTATAAAACTCACCCGGAAAAAGAAATGCCCCTGGAAAAGTCCTGTCAAAATGACGAAAAAGCAGAATGAAATAATATCATGTTTGTGAACACTTTTCCATTCCCCCATGCTATAATAATAGCTGTAAACCCCAATACATTATATATAGTTTTTGCTACACCCCATAAGTAACAAAAATACCTTCTCCGAAAAAGGACAGTGACCGTAAGCTGTCCTTTTTTACTGCCTAAAAGTTTCCGTGCCCGGCAAACAGGGCATGGGGTGGACATTTTTTTCAGCAGATTCACAAAAAAATCCCATTTTTTTGTAGATTTGCATATTGTAATTGCGGCGATGGTATTATAAAATAGGTATACACGCGATTAATTATTGATTGTAAGCAGGAGTAAAGGGATGGAAAACGGAACCAATATATATGAGACTTATATCGAGAGTATGCCATTTAACAAGGCAGCCGTATTTTCTGATGGCACAGAATATTACCGGAACCCACCGGAGCCGATGCCGTATGAATCCGTGAAAATCCGCATCCGCATTGCGCATCAGAAAATCAGTGGGATTTTTCTGTGTACCGGGGAAAAACGTTTTTCCATGGGTCTTGAGAAAACGACGGAACATTTTGACTTTTATATAGCGGAGCTGCATTTGGCGAATGAGAATGCTTCCTACTATTTCCTGGTTCAGTTTGGGGAGGAAACCTACTACTATACACGCAACGGCGTGGAGCCGGAGCATCGTGCAGAGTACGATTTTGAGATTATACCGGGGTATACGACGCCGGACTGGGCGAAGGGTGCCATATTTTACCAGATTTTTGTAGACCGTTTTTGCAACGGTGACCCTTCCAACGACGTGTTGGACCGCGAATACAATTACATCGGCGAGGGAACGCACCGCGTGGTGGACTGGAACAAATATCCGTCCACGATGGATGTACGCGCTTTTTATGGCGGGGACCTTGCAGGTGTCATGAAAAAACTGGATTATCTGCAGGAGCTTGGCGTGGAGGTCATCTACCTGAACCCTATTTTTGTTTCCCCGTCAAACCATAAGTATGATATTCAGGATTATGATTATGTTGACCCGCACTACGGCGTGATTGTCAAGGACGGCGGGGAATGCCTTCCGGAAGGCGAGAAATCCAACAAAAAAGCGGAGAGATATATTACGCGCGTGGCCTCGAAGGAGAATCTTGAGGCGAGCAATGCGTACTTCATAACCCTGGTCGAGGAGATTCACAGGCGCGGGATGAAGGTGATATTGGACGGCGTGTTCAACCATTGTGGTTCTTTCAACAAATGGCTTGACCGCGAGGGCATCTACGAGGAGGCGGAGGGCTACGAGAAAGGCGCGTATGTGTCAGCAGACAGCCCCTACCGCACGTTTTTCCAGTTCCACAAACCGGACGAGGGGGAATGGCCGTACAACGATTCCTACGACGGCTGGTGGGGGCATGACACGCTGCCGAAGCTGAATTATGAGGAATCCCCGAAGCTGTTTGATTATATCATGCGCATCGCGCGCAAATGGGTATCACCGCCGTACAACGTGGATGGCTGGCGTCTTGACGTGGCGGCGGACCTCGGGCATTCTCCGGAGTACAACCATGCGTTTTGGCGCGCGTTCCGGGAGAATGTGCGCAGCGCGAACCCGCAGGCGTTAATTCTTGCGGAACATTACGGTGACCCGCAGTCCTGGCTTGAGGGGGACCAGTGGGATTCTGTCATGAACTACGACGCGTTCATGGAACCGGTCACATGGTTCTTGACCGGGCTTGAAAAGCACAGCGACGAGTACCGGCATGATATGTATTGCAACCCGGATGCGTTTTTCGGGGCGATGCGCCATTTTATGACGCGCTTCCATACACCTTCGCTTCTGGTGGCAATGAATGAGCTTTCCAACCATGACCATTCCCGTTTTATGACGAGGACAAACCACCGCGTCGGGCGCATCGGGACAAACGGACCGGAGGCGGCAAATGAAGGTCTGAATCCTGCGATTATGCGCGAGGCGGTTGTTATCCAGATGACCTGGATTGGCGCACCGACAATTTATTACGGCGATGAGGCGGGCGTGTGCGGCTGGACAGACCCGGATAACCGCCGCACGTATCCGTGGGGACATGAGGACCAGCAGCTGATTGCCCTGCACCGGGAGATGATTGCCATCCACAAGGCGTACCGGGCACTGCGCACCGGGTCTTTGAAATTTGTGTACGGCAGGCATGGTGTGATTGGTTACGGAAGGTTCAATGAGGAGGAACAGTTTGTCATCCTTGTGAACAACAATGATTATGAGGTCAATGTCGAAGTTTCGGTCTGGGAATTGGGTGTGATGGGACGTGCGCTTGTGCGTATGCTGTATACGAATACGGAGGGGTTTGGCGTTGATATGGCGGCATACTATCCGGAGAACGGCGTGCTCTCGATGCGTCTGTGGCCGTATTCGAGTGTGGTATTGAAGAATTTGCCGGAGCATTTGTTCTAGGGCGTGCAGAACGCAGGAATGGGTTTACGGATATCAATGGGCTGCCGCACGGAATGGAAATTATAAAATATGCCAGCTTCTGGTTTTGCCAGGTGCTATATTTTGTGTATTTTCCGTTTCTGCGGCAGCCTTTAAAATTCAATGGATAAGTGCAGGCAAAGTTGCTTTGGTAAAATGCCATGAAAATATCGCAGATTCACGGCACAAACTCCCGCACTTCCCCCGCCTTCAAATCATCCGGCAGCACCACATCCCCCATGCGCACGCGCTTTAAGTACACACAGCAGCATCCGATGCTTTTTAACAGGCGCTTCACCTCATGCTTGCGTCCCTCGGTGACGGTGATATATCCGGAAAATACGGGGGTATCCGGTCGGTTTTTTAAGATGTGTTCCCGCCGTTTTCCTTTGATAAATTCGTGGATGTCCGTAAGATGCGCTGTCTGTACGACCGTCACTTGCGCAGGGCGAGCTGTCAGGGTCTGTTGGGGCAGAGCCTGTAAAGGCGTTGGAACTGCTTGCGGCACTTTTCCGGCAAGCTTCGCTCCCTGCAGCAGAATTTTACGTTTTTCCTCTGAAAAGCTCCCTAACGCCCAGAAAAAATACTCCTTCTCAATCCCTGCGTCCGGGTGTGTCATGTGTTGGTTGTACATGCCGTCATCCGTCAGAATCAGCAGCCCTTCCGTGTCACGGTCAAGCCTGCCGACCGGGCGCAGCTTTGTCATATCGAGGGAATCAAGGTACAGCAAAATCGTCGGCTCGCTCGCATCGCGCAGGGCGGTGATGCAGCCTGCGGGTTTATGAAAAATATAATAATGGTGCATACGGGTTTACTCCGAAAGCTTCGCCTGCTTTGTCAGACGTGTAAGTTCAATTTGGTAAAAAATCAGCGGAATCAGAAAAAGCACACCGAAAATCCCAACCCACCAAGTCCGCATAACGAGAGCAAAAGCCATCCAAAAAACAAACGCAAAAAGCATCGGTCTGCGCAGTGTCTTATAATAATTTCTCTGGTCTTCCAGCGTTGTATGCAGCGAAAAAGGTGTTTTGTCATTTTCTTTTTCCACAATCAGAAGTTCGCGGTTAAATGTTGTGGAAGAGGTCGCAATGCGCCCGCCCTTATCCGCCCACGGCCGCCAGACCGCTTTCCCGGCGGAATAATTCAGGTTGATATTTTTGAAAAATACCCGGTAACCCATATCCTCCAAAAAATCATGGTATTCCTTCGCACCTTCCATTGACTTCTGACCGATAAATTCTACCTGGTACAGGTATTTTCCTGGCTCACATTCCTCAAATTCGTAGAGCAGTGTTTCGGCGCGCACCAGGCGCAGCCCGTTTTCTGACATACGGTTCAGCCATCTTGCCTGTGCGGTAATCAGGCCGCCATAAAAACGGTAAAATTTTTTTCTCATTGTAAAACACCTCCCATTTTAAATTTTTAACTTCTGTATACATCCTCCCAACTTAAGTTTTTTCCATAATCTGCTCCGCGACGCTTACCAGTTCCCGCAGCCTTGCAAGTTCCTTTTTGCAGACTTCCCTGCCGGACGCTGTGATGGTATACTCCCTCTTTCTTCCTCCGACCTCGCCGTATGGCACAATCCACCCCTTTTCCTGCAATGTCTTTAACGCACCGTACAGCGTTCCCGCGCCAAGCATAAGCCGCCCGCCTGTCTTTTCTCCGATGAACCTTATGATGTCATAGCCGTGCCTTGGTGAATACAAAGCAAGCAGGATATAGAAAGTTACCTCGGTCAGCGCACCGCCTTTTACATTGTCCCTCATAAAGCATCTCCATTTGAAATTTTGCATACACCATCCCGCTCTTATTAACTCCCGACTGGGTGGAGCACGAGGGGGGGATGCCATTTTGAATATTATATTACGTTTACTGTAATGATTATATCGCTAAACGTAATAGCTGTCAAGAGTTTTTTGAAAGCCCTTGAAATCACATTTGCAAGGTGCTATGATAAATGGGAAGAAAGGCGAAGGGGATAACATATGGATATGAAAGAAATCAAAGGTGATAAACGCCCCCATTATTTACGAAAATATGAGTGATGATGGAAGGATATTGACGAGTTAGAATGGAATGTAATTGATTTTGGAAATGTTGCTATTACTGACAGGGATAAAATCATAAATATTCAAATTTCATAATGATATGCAAAAATATACGTTGCATTTTGAATTTAGGCACCAAAAACACAATTCTGAAAAGGAAAGAATGAAAAAGCAAAAAAAGAAATGGGATAAGGAAAGGAAACATGGAACAAATCATGAAAAATGAATATAAAACCAATGTTGCCGGGATAACGGCGCGTTTCGTCCGCGAGGGCGAGGAAGCCATGGTGCTTCATTTTATCCGGGAAATTGCCGCCTATGAGAAAATGTCCGATTGCGTCATTGCGACGGAGGAAGGGCTGCACAGGGCGATTTTTGAACAGCACGCCTGCAATGTGCTCCTGATTGAAAACGAGGGTATGCCGGTTGGATTTTGCCTGTATTTCCATACATTCTCGACCTTCTGCGGAAGAACGAACCTGTATCTTGAGGATATCTTTCTCAACGAGGAGATACGCGGCAAGGGAATCGGGCGCGAAATATTCCGTATCCTGATGGAAATTGCGCTGGAGGAGGGCTGTGAGCGTTTGGAATGGGTGTGCCTGAACTGGAATGCACCATCCATTGCATTTTACGAAAGGATGGGCGCTGCCCCGCTGTCGGACTGGACAACCTGGCGGATGACAGCGCAGGATATGAGGCAGTCCTTAGGGAGAGAATAAGGGTAGGACTGGGAGGGAAGATGCGGAACTTAAAACAGCATGTTCCCGTACAGTGCCCAGAAGAATTTCTGGGAGCGGATTCGCCCGGAAAGCGAATGAGCGGACAGAAATGCTTCTGCCGGATGTTGGCGCTGGGAGGGAAGATGCGGAACTTAAAATAGAAAGGGGCTTTACATGAAAAAATATGATTTGTCAGGCGAATGGTTGTTGTGGTTGGACGAGGAAAAGAGCGGAAGCTTTGAGGGCGGGGAACTCTCGCACGCATTTGATGATGTGATAACACTTCCGGCAACAACGGCGCAGGCGGGCAAGGCATCCCATGGGGAAAATACGGCGCGCGAAACGTATTTTTTAACGGAGCGCTATCCATTTTACGGCTGTGCTTGGTATCAGCGCACGGTGCGGATTCAGGAGGAGGATGTCGGCAGGCCGATTTATCTGTACTTTGAGCGCACCCGCATGACGCGCGTATGGGTCAATGGAGTTTTGATTGGCAGCAATGACAGTATCTGCGCCCCACACCGCTATGAAATCAGCAGTGCGGTAAAGGAGCAGGAGCTTACAATTACAGTGTGCGTAAACAATGCAGATTATCCGACAAAAGGCGGACATATGACCTCGCAGGATACCCAGACGAACTGGAACGGCATTCTCGGGAAAATGGAGTTACAGGTTTTCGCACCGGTGGACGTGCTTTTTGCTGTGACGGAATCCGATTCCCGCACGGGGGAAATCCGGGTGACACTTGAGCTGTACAACGCCTGGATGATGCCGGAGGAACGTGAGATTTTGGTAAACGGCGAATATGTTTTTTTGCCGGAGGAAATTCTGCCGACATCCGGTCTGCAGACGGCACCGCTGTATCTGATTGAAAATTCGCACCGCCAGACCATCACGCTGCAGCCAGGGCTTAGCCGCCAGACAATTACGGTCAAGGTCGCGAATGTGATGTGCTTTGGCGAATTTACGCCTTGTTTTGGACAGTTGCACATCCGCTGCGTGGAGAAGGAGGGCGATGTTTTAAGACCAGTATTTTCGAAGGCGCAGGAAAGCGTGTTGGAGCGTGTGGAAGAAAAACTGGGGAGCGCAGCAGGCAGGAATGCCGCAGCCGGGGCGCTCACGGTGGATGCAGTCTTCGGTTTCCGCGAATTTGCGGCGAGCAGGCATCACTTTTATATCAATGGCATAAAAACATTCCTGCGCGGCAAGCATGACGGTATGATTTTCCCGCTCACGGGTGCGGCGCCGATGGATGTGGAGGGTTGGCTTAAGGTCATGCGGACGGCAAAGCGTTTTGGTATCAACCATTACCGCTTCCACACCTGCTGTCCGCCGGAGGCGGCATTTTTCGCGGCGGATTTGCTTGGTATCTACATGGAGCCGGAGCTGCCGTTCTGGGGAACCATCGCAGCGCCTGGCGAGGAAGGGTACAACAAAGAAGAGCAGGACTATCTGATTGCGGAGGGCTTCCGCCTGATGGAAGCGTATGGCAGCCACCCGTCCTTCGTGATGATGTCGCTCGGAAATGAGCTCTGGGGCAGCAGGGAGCGTTTGGGTGAGATTATCGAGGGCTTCCGCGCTGTGGATAAAAGGCATCTGTACACTTCCGGCTCAAATAATTTCCAGTTCTACCCGTCCGATATCCCGCAGGAGGATTTCTTTGCGGGCGTGCGGTTTGACCGGGATAGCTTAATCCGCGGTTCCTATGCGATGTGTGATGCGCCGCAGGGATTTGTGCAGACAGAGCAGCCGAATACGGTGCACAGCTATGATGTGTTTTTTGATGAGGAAGAGGAAGCGGAGGAGCTGGAGATTGGCAGAACCCCGGGAGATAGCAAAAATGCCGGGAGTCTGCAAAACGGGAAGAACCCGGGAAAAAATGGTATTTCAGAAAACGCTGCCGAAAGGGAGATTGAAATCCAGTACGGCACAGGCGTAAAAAAAGTAAAAACTTCCTCCGCAAAAGCTTTTACCACAAATAAGCCGATTGTATCCCACGAGGTCGGTCAATACTGCACCTACCCGGATTTTAAGGAAATAAGCCATTATACCGGCGTGCTCGCGGCGCGCAATCTGGAAGTTTTTCGTGAGCGCCTTGCCGCTGCAGGTATGGCGGAGCAGGGGGAAGAATTTTTCCGCAATTCCGGTGCACTGGCTGCATTTTGTTACAAAATGGAGCTTGAAGCGGCACACCGCTCGAAAATGCTTGCAGGTTACCAGCTGCTTGATATCCAGGATTTCTCCGGACAGGGCACAGCGTTGGTTGGCGTGTTAAATGCGCTGATGGAGGAGAAGGGCATGATTTCCGGCAGGGAATGGAGGGGCTTTTGCGCGCCGACCGTGGCGCTTGTCTGCCTGCCGAAGTTTGTATACGCACAGGGTGAAACCGTAAAGGGAGGGCTGACAATCTCGCATTACGGCGCACAGATGCTTCGCGGAGCAGTTCTGAATGTGATGGTAACAGAAGTGCAAAAGCCGCAAAAGGGCGGCGCGCGGACGAAATTCTTGCTTGACGCAGATTACCCGCAAAAAGCCCTTGCAAACGGTGTGCATTCGGTCGGGGAATTTGCGCTGGAGCTTCCGGTGACGGATGCATTTGCGGAATATCTTTTGACGCTGACGCTGACCGGGCAGGATGAGGAGCTGATAAACCGGAATACCTATGCACTGTACAGCTATCCGAAAAGGGAGGGGCTGCATGTGTTTGCGCAAAGCGTGCAAAAAAGCGGTACAGCAGCGCTTCTGCTGTGCGAGGATTGTGGGAAGCATGATGTTTCCGGGAAAGCGGGGCAGCCCAATCTGGCAAACAATGCCTCAAAGAGCGCAGGAATATCGGATGTAGCAGGCGCTGCACCAGAAAAAACGGAACCGCTCTACGTGACAAACAATGCTTCGGAAGCGAAAACGCTGCTTGGCAGGGGCGGCCGTGTCCTTTTCCTGCCGGAAGAAATCAAAGAAAAAGTGCAGGGAACCTTCTGCACGGATTTCTGGTGTTATCCGATGTTCCGCGCCATCTCGGAATCCGTGAACCGCCCGGTACCGGTTGGGACCTTGGGATTGAATATTAAGGAAAACCATGCGGCGCTGCGCAGCTTTGGCAGTCATACGTTTTCAACACCGCAATGGTATGACATTGTGACAGAAAGTGATGCGGCAGTGCTTGATAAAACTGCACTGCACCCGATTGTGCAGACCATTGACAATTTCGAGCGCAACCATAAGCTTGGCACAGTTTTTGAGGCGAAATGCATGGGCGGGAGCCTGCTTGCATGTACGAGCCGCTTACAGCACATGCAGGACAGTGTGGCAGCGCAGAATCTGTATGAAAGCCTTGTAAATTACGCGGCATCTGCGGAATTTGTGCCGTCGGAGGAATTGACAGAGGAAGAGTTTGAGCGGATTTTCGGGTAAATGATGCACAGGAACCTTTTCCGGACAGATATAAAAATCATCCGGAAAAGGTTCCTTTTTTGTCATCACTTCAGCCCGATATTTTTTAGCACTTCATTTGTTGTTATTCCGCTGTCATGGAATTTTAATTCCTGCATGTCAAATGGCAATGCCGTGCAGTTTGAAAGCTGAATCATCCTGTAATTCGTCCCAAGCTTTTCTGCATTTCTGATTACGGATTCCCTCACAGACGGTTTTTTGATTTTCTCCGCATAAAAAAGAATACGCGGAAGGCTTCCGAATTCACGCAGCAGTGCCGCCGCCGTCTTTGCCCCGATGCTTTCCGCGCCCTTAATATTGTCTGCGGTATCCCCCACAAGTGATTTCCAATCCGCATATTGTTTTGGTGTAATGCCGTACCTCTGCATGATATATTCCGGCGTACAAACGACCGTTTTTTCACCGCGGTACCGAAGCACGGATACCCTGTCTGTGATAAGCTGAAAAAAATCGCTGTCAAAGGACGCAATTATGATTTCTGTATTTTCCCCGGACGATAATACGTAACTGGCAATCATATCATCCGCCTCGCAGTCCACCGTTTCGGTGTATTTGATTTTGAGATAATCAAGCGCTATATATACATCCGGTAATTGTGAAAACGGATTTTCCTCCTCGCATACCGCACTGTAATCCGGCCGGTTCGCCTTGTACCCGGAATCCAGCTCGCGGCGGCTATTTTCATGTTCACCGTCAAATATGGCAATCACATGTGTGGGCTCCATCCTGCGGATAATTTTCAGCATTGCCCCGACAAAACCGAGCGTCCCCTGAATCGCCCTCCCCTGCTTATTCACGATTCTTGCGGGCATACCAAAAAACATTTGAAACAATAAATTGCATCCGTCAACAATCAATAATCTGTCCAATATTTTTTCCTTCCTCAGATGCCCGCGGCATCCTCATATTTTGCAATCCAGTCCGTATATGTAGAAAAGCGTCCCGCATCAATGTCGGACAGCAGCACATCCATCGCGTGCAGGGAATCGCAGAGGATATCCGCGGTAATCAGCCCGTCGCGCAGTGCGTCGGCGGCTTCGCCCGCATCGAGCACATGCACCCGGCCATCCGGGTCGATGACGACATCAATCAAGAGATCGACAAATGTAATCGAGTCCGCCTCCACTACCGTGCGAATCATATCGCAGTACCAGTGCACAAAGCTGCCGTCCGGCGCGAAAACCTTGCTGACCTTAATCCCTTTGTCAATAAAATACGCAGAAATGCCGCCGCCGATATCCGCCCGCGGCTTTAAAGATTTCCAACAGGTGACCATCCGGGTATCACTTTCAAACAGAATGCGGTCATCCTTTAATGCGATGGTTTCAAGTGGAACAAAACGTTTGCGGTAAATGATTTTTTCAGCCATGACAACCTCCGTTCTTGGGATTAATTCTGTAAAGCCCAGGCAAGGTGCAGCCTGCCATTTACGTCTGTAGCACAAAAAAATGATGTGAAGTAAAAGCTTTTGCCAACATTTCCTTGGAACAATTTTTTTAAGTATACCATAAGGAAAGAAAAAATACAATAAAGATTGTTTTGCCAGTGGAAAATAAATTGGATACTTAAAATGTTCACGCATTTTTTTGTGTTCTGCCAAGCACTTTGGTATGTTTTCCTTGCTATAAATTGCCGTTTTCCCTTGCTGATTTTGCCGGGCAGGGGTATAATGTAAGCAGAAAATATTGGTTTTAAGCTATTTCTGGGATTGGAGATAAAGTTACAGCATTTTTGCTGGTTCCGGATATACTGGATAAAAATATTGCCATTTTTATCAATCATTAGCATAACAGGGAACATCATTTGGGCAAAAGCAAAGTGTGCGGCATGAGCCAGATTTTCGAAACCGGGAAAGCTTTGTCAATATAAAGTCCACAAAATAAAAAAATCTCAAAATAAAAAAGTTTAAGGAGGTATCTTTTCATGGAAATATTTCGTTTTGCGATTTTGGGCGCAGCAAATATTGCCAACAAGTTCTGCGATGCGGTTGCGCGGATTCCGGGCTGTGAGGTCGTGGCGGTTGCAAGCAAAAGCATGGGGCGGGCAAAAAATTTTGCGCAAAGAAACAAGGTACCGCATGTTTATGCCGATTACAGGGAAATGCTTGATGCGGAAAAACCGGACTGTGCCTATATCGCGGTGACCGTAAACGACCATTACCGTCTGACGACGTTTCTTTTGGGACAAAAGGTGAAAAACATGACTGCCACGGCTTCCTGGAGCGAGAGCGGCGTGGATATCACCAACCATATCGCAATTTCGTTTGAACATACATTGGCAAGCCTGATGGCGAGCTTTGTTTCGAAGATGGAAGAACGGATGGTGCTTTACGGGCAGGAGGGGAAAATTATATTGCCGTCCCCTCATTTCGGCGCGGAGTGTTTTCTGTATGACGGGCAAGGGACATTGGTGGAGCATTTTAAAGACGAGAAAACGCAGAATGGCTTTACGTATGAGATTGAGGAAGCAGTGGCGTGCGTGAGGGCAGGAAAGCTTGAGAGCAGCGTGATTCCGCATACGGACACGATTGCGTGTGCAAAGATGTTTGATATGATTGAGGCGACGCGTTCGAAACAGTCTTGAAAAGGAGGGCAGGATGGCGGAGCAGGAATATTTCAAAAAAGCACTGGCTGATTTTACATTTGACGCGGCAGCAGGCGGCGCAATCCGCCATCTCGCCGACAATGGCTGCACAGTAAAGCAGATTGCGGAGCACCTGGATTTCCCGGTGCCGGAGGGCAGAATTGCAAGGGTGGTCTGGGAGCACTTTTTAGCGACCGGGCGCATCCGCAAAGAGGAGCCGGGAAATGGTACGGCGAGTGAAGAATATACTTATGTGACGGAATATGACAATTATGGAAGGAAAAGTTTCCGGCGCGTGAAACTAGCACAGCGGGGCGCGGAGAAAATTGTGTTCCACGAGGTCGTGTTTGAACCGGCGCGCTATGGGAAACTTTCGGATTATCTGGCGGAAAAATGTGCGGGGAATGGAGTGGAGAAGTCATATCTTTCTTGTGATTTTGCGCAAAACCGCAAGTGGGAGCCGGAGGCCTTTGCGGCGGCGATGGAGGTTTTGGAAGCGCGGGAGCGGGAGTATATTTGCGGGTTATTTCAGGAGGGCGGGGTTGTTTACCATCAGCTTGACCGGAGGATGCGGGAGATTGTGGTAAGGCTGTATGAAGCGGGGAAGTACCGGGGGGAGTGTTGGTTTTTGGGGAGTGGGGAGAAGGTGGTTCTGGGGTGAGAAGTTAGTTTGGCATTAAATTTTTTACGTGTAGTACAGTGTATTTCCAAAAAAATTCGAATTTCAGCATATTATTTGCAAAAAATCTCAAAAATATTTACAAAAAGAGAAATGGCATATAATATAGTTATTCTGGCGCTTGTATTTGACCGCTGGTTTTCAGTCGTGTCGTGGATTTGATTTAAACAGTTGTTGATGTGGGCAGAGCGTTTTTCGATCCCGTCTGCATATTTCAGCCGCTTTCTAAGTTCCGTTATCTGCTCCGTCACGCCCTGTTTTTCGGTTCGGAGTGTTTCTTTTTCGGTTGGTGTGGCACGGCGTACTTTATTCTGCAAATGTTGGCAGTAGTTGGTAAGTTTATTTATTTCATTCTGGTTTTTCTCCCTGCCGGCTTGTAGTCCGTGCCTTTGGGGAATATCCCTAACAGATAGCACCAGTAGCAATATAATGCCAAAATCCCCGTGGTTTTCTGATGAGTTTTCCATGTGTTTTTATACTGCTCAGGCATATGCGGGGAGTAGGAAATCTTTGCTTTGTAGTTTTCGTATCGGGAAGTCCCGCCTAAACATGACCGTATGAAATTGGGAGCCAGCCGTTCGTCAAGCGTGTCTAACCTTGTGAAGTGCTTATACTGCGGCAGCTTCATTTTCCAATGACTGCCCGAAAAAAGAACATAGCAATACCTCCCACCATAGCACCGTTTTTTTATATGGTGGGCATGCGCATTGAAACCTTATGAAATAAAACAGAGCCAACGAACTGTGATTTTATTTCACAAGTTCATCGGCCCTGCGTCTTAAGCGTCTGACTCTGTGATAACAGTTATTTGTAAATTCTTTTCATCAATTTCGATTTCTGTTTCTTTAAAAGTATTCCACATACGATTACTGCTATAAAAAAGACAAGGATTAGATACCATAGATTTTCAAGACAAAAGCCCTTATCCAACATCAACCGGTATCCACAGGAAGCGGGGAAAATACGCCCGGTCATTTTAAGAAAATCGGGTAACAAATCAATAGGGAACATAATTCCCGAAAGCATAATTGAAGGCAGAAACACTAACTGCGCTATCATCGTCAATTTCGCTTGATTTTTTATAATCAATCCTAAAATACTTCCAATGCTTAATGACACAATGATATATATGGCAAGTGCAAAAAAGAAAATCGGAAGTTGTGCTGGCAAAACTGCTTCAAATAGCACGGGAGCCAGCAGCACTATCACAGCACAGACAATCATCAAATGTATAAATGCGGAAAGAAACATTGTAACAAGACCTAGATAGGTAGGCACTCCGTTTGCTTTATAGACTTTGTTTATGTCACTTCCATAAGTTTCAATCAGCGATGACGGCAGTCCGATAAACGCTCCCATCGAAACACTCATCACAATCATAGATTGGCTGAGCGTACTTCTCATATTGGGCATAACAGAAGTGAAAATACCGCCCATAAGAAGAAAGAATATAAGCGGTATGATATAGCAGGTGACGAACAAAGATTTGCTTCGTATATCCAATTTCAACTGTAACGCAACGCCATATAAAAACCCACTCATTCTGCTTCCCTCCTCGTCATTTCCATAAAATGCTGTTCCAGTGTGCCACGGTCAACTTTAATATCTAACACATGAATTTCCTTTTGCTTCAACTCGCCAAGCAGAGAAATCAAAGTATCTTCAATATTGTCCGTTTCAATAGTGCTGTCCCCTTGCAGCGTTTTGATATGGATAAAATATTTTTTCCCAACTTTGTCTGTAAGTTCCGAAGCTGTGCCGCAAAAAATAATATTTCCGTGATTTAAAATGGCAATACGGTCACATAAGGTTTCTACCTCCGCCATATCATGGCTTGCCAAAACAATTGTTTTTCCTTGTGATTTGAGCTTGCGGATTTGCTCATGAAGCAGAAGCCTGCCCTCGACATCAAGTCCCGCAGTCGGCTCATCGAGGAAAATAATATCTGGATTGCTGATAAGCGCAAGGGCAAGATGTAGACGCCTTTTTTGCCCTGTGGATAGTTGGACATACTGCCTTTTCTCAATTTCTTTGATACCAAGAGTATGAAGCATGGAATAGTCAATCTTTGCTGTATTCCATTTTGCAAACAGCTTTATAGCCTCCATAGGTTTGATGTGAGCGGGCAAAGATGATGATTGCAGCTGTATGCCCATTTTCCCGTTTACGATAATTGTACCGCTGTCGTATTTCTTCAAACCCTCGATACATTCCAGAGATGTCGTTTTTCCTGCTCCATTTACGCCAAGCAGAGAAAATACTTCTCCTTTTTCGATTTGAAAATTAAGTCCCTTAAGAATAATATGGTTACCATAGCTTTTCCTTAACTCACTAACTTGTATTGCATGCTTCATCATTCTGCCTCCTCAAACGGATTTACTCCAAGTTTTGAAAAGTAAACTTGCAAAGCTGGCTCTAAATAATCGTTTACTATTTTTTGCCTTTCTTCCCAAGAATTTGTAGCAATATCAATATTGCCTATTTCCATCAATTTCGGCAGCATACTCATATCGCCGTTTGTAAATTCCATAATCAAGCCCCAATATTCTTTTACAACCTGCTGACACTTTTCACTTTCGGGGAGCACATTTTCCTTTTGAAGTTGTACGATTTCATCGCTCAAACGATTAAATCTGTCCATAAAATCCAAACCACTTTCTCTGGTGAATTGATTACGGATATGGTCAAGCGTATCGTCATCGAAACGCTTAATAAGATAGTAAGAGTCATTTTTTATTTGCAGATTGACAATAATATCTGCATATTTCTTAAAATTGACTGTCTGCATTTGCAGCACTTCTGTTTTTAACTGTTCGATTGCTGTCAAAGAATCTGTGAGATGCTCTATTTTCTCTCGTATGTTATCTGCCTGTTCGGTAAGGGCAGTTGCCACATCAGCTGGTGTTTCTAAAGAAATTAAGCGTTGTTTAATATCATCCAAAGAAAATCCTAATGATTTCAAGGACAAAATCTGATGAAGTGTAACTAAATCTTTATTCGTATAAAGCCTGCGTCCACCCTCACTTTCTGCTGATGGAGAGAGTAATCCTTCTTTGTCGTAATATTGCAAAGTTCGGACAGTTGTTCCCATTTTTTTCGCAACTTCTCCAACTGTCATATATCCATCTGGAATTGCCCTGTATTTTGCCATAGTCCTTTACCTCCTGAAACGTATTATAAATCATTACGCAACGTAACAAGCAAGACCTTTTTGGAAAATTTTTAGACAGCAGGGTTTGATGATATGCCCTGTGCTTATTTCATAGCCTCTATGAGCTTGTGGGAGCGTTCCTGTGTCTGCCTGTTAATGTTGGCAAGGCAGGCGTTGAGTTTACTGTTTGTGAGAAGATTCGTGTATGTAACCTTGCGGTACTGCTTCAGATAGTCCAGATGCCGCTTTCTCGCCCGCCGGTTCGGTCGGTTCGTCGCTTGAGTGCCACTGGTACTCGCTCACCCCATCTGCCTATCGGCTGTTCTTCTTCAGTGGGTAAAGCTATACATGCAATTATATAATTGCCTTTCCGTTCGTATTTGCCGCCTAGTTCCTCAAATAATATATTTACCATTTTCTGTTACCTCCAGATTAAATATTAACTCCACACTCTTGTGTCTGTTGTCTTAAACAAAATTTTGAGTTTTCTCCTTATCTGGTTTCGTTCATATTCTGTCATTCTGGAAAAGTTTTTGAAAAAATTTGAAAATGTTGTGAGAAATATTGAGGATTTAAATTTTTCTTGCGGTTTTGCGCAAAATCACAAGTTGGAGCCAAAAGTGTTTGCAGAAGCAATGGAGGGAAGTTCTATGGAACGGGGAAATACTGAGGGAGAGTTGTTTGAGAAAGTAGAAAGAAGTTGGCTCTATTGCCCGCCAAAACTCCCCCGGTAACCCGAAGGGGAAATCCCCATAATTTTATAAAAGGTACGGTTAAAATAACTGATATTGTTAAACCCGCAAAGGCAAGCAATTTCAGTTATTTTTTTATCCGTCTGGATTAACATCTCGCAGCTTTTGACAATTCTTAAACGGTTCAGATACTCAAAAGGCGCATAACCCGTGCAGCTTTTAAAACTATGGCTGTAATAGCTTTCACTGAATCCCGCCCGTTTCGACAGTTCTGCAAGTGTCAGGGAATCCGCATAATTTTCCTGTAAAAAATCCAGGCTTTTCTGGATTTCCATGCGCAGGGTACTGCCGGAAACCGGTACATTCCGCCGGGAAAAGCACAGATTATACAATTCCTGCCAGCAAAGAAATAAAGTACCAATTAAAGAGAGCTCATATTGCTCAAGCTCCGGCTTCGGAAGGGAAAAAATGGAAGGAAGAAGTGCCAGAAGTCCGGCATTTTCCTTTTTGTCCCGCAGGATGGGATAAATACAGTCAATCCGCCAGCGTTTCAGCGGCGCAAAGTATCTCTGGCAGTACGGCGGAAGGCTTCGCTCAAGCATATCCGGGTCAAATACGAAAGCGCGATGACAGCAGGAAAGTGTAACATCCGTTTTGTTGGCTGCGGCGTGGATTTGGTTTGGCGGGATAAAAATCCCTTCCCCGGCTTGCAGGAGAAAAGAGCGGTTTTCCACCTGGAATTCCACTGCGCCCTGTTCCAGATAAAATATTTCTGCTTCTGGATGGCAATGTAGATAAAGGGCGCAGGTTTCCCCTTTGGCGACCGTAGTATGATGGAAGGAAAATGGGCGGGAAGCGGTGCGGTGGACAATATTTTCTATGGGCAGCTCGTTTTGTGGTTTCACGCTTTCCGGCATGGGAATTCCCCTTTCTGTTTGTTTTATTTGTGCCATCAGCAGTCCCTTAAATCAGTTGCAGCATGAAGACGCTGTAACTTGTGCAGAACTCGCAAAAACCATGCAGAACCACATGGCATAATGTCCGCAAGGCATTATACCGGCGCTGATTCGCTGCCCGGCTGATAAGGAGGACATTTTCCAAAGCGAATCGCGCACATCCCCCAAGGAAACATAGCCATAAGGACATGGTATTAAAAAAACTTCTACGGTATTACATGGCATCAGTATATCACAAAAAGCAGAATAGTGCAAGTATCCCCTGCAATAATGCAAGATTTCCAAAAAGAAAATTGATATAATCCTCATATGGATGGGAATCATCTAACCTCATAGCTTCATTATGCGGATATTTTTCAACTGATGCAATCTGACAATAAAGCTATGGGTAAGCAGCAAAAGCGGATTATGTAAATCTGCTTTGGAAAAACGGAGGAATTCATTTATGGGAATTTTAACACTCGAAAAAGAAAAGATTATTTTCCGGCGGCGGGATGAACTGACTGTGGTGGAGGCGTATGGTAAGGACTGCATCCGCTGCCGCTCCACAAAAAATGGCAGGCTGTCGGAGGAAAACTGGACGCTGCTTGCGCCAAAAGAGGAATCGGAGGGCATTGTAAATGGGGACAGCCAATGTGCCACGTTGACGAACGGGATGATATCCGTAAAGGTGGAGGCGGGCAATCCGTGGTGTGGGGGCGTGTTCACCTGGTACCGGGATGGGAAGCAGATTCTTCACACGAAATTCGAGGAGGATTACACAGGGCGGAATGTACATACGGAGGGAGACCATTATCAGATTAAGGTAATCTTTGATGCAAATCCCGGCGAGCATTTTTACGGACTGGGGCAGGAACAGGAAGATATTTTTGACCGGAAGGGAAGCACCTGCAACTTACAGCACTATAATACGAAATCCGCCGTTCCGGTACTGTATTCCTCGCTTGGCTACGGTTTTTTCTGGAACAATCCCGCGCCGGGGCGCTGCGAAACGACGAAGAACCATACCATGTGGGTGGCGGATAGCGCTTATCAGGCGGATTATCTGGTGTATGCTGGGAAAACGCCGGCAGAAGTGCTGAAAAAATACTGTGACCTTACGGGATATGCCCCTTGCTTTCCGGAGTGGGCGGCGGGCTTCTGGCAGAGCAAGCTGCGCTATGAGAGCCAGGATGAAGTCCTGGAAACAGCCAGGGAATATAAAAAGAGGGGGATTCCGCTTGCGGCGATTGTGATTGACTATTTCCACTGGACAGAACAGGGGGAGTGGAAGTTTGACCCGAAATACTGGCCTGACCCGGAGGCGATGTGCAGGGAGTTAAAGGAGATGGGCGTTCAGCCGGTCGTATCCGTCTGGCCTACCATTAACCCGGCGAGTGAGAATTACCGGGCAATGGACGACGAAAATCTGCTGGTGCGCACGGAGAACGGGCAGTATGGAATTTTTGATTTTTATGGGCAGCAGACCTTTATTGACCCTACGAACCCAAAGACGGGGGCTTTTGTGTGGGATAAGGTGAAGCAAAATTATTATGACAAAGGAATCCACAATTTCTGGCTGGATGAGGCGGAGCCGGAAGTACATCCGCAGCAGTATTCCAATTTGAAGCTGTATGCCGGCAACGGCGCGCAGACGGCGATGCTCTATCCGTATTATTACAGCAAGATGTTTTACGACGGGCTTAAAAAAGAGGGGGAAGAAGAAATCATTCTTCTGACCCGCGCCGCGTATCCGGGCAGCCAGAAATTTGGCTCGCTTGTCTGGAACGGGGATATTGCGTCCAGCTTTGAAGCCCTGCGTATGAGCGTGAAGACGGGGCTTTCCATGGCAATGTGCGGGATTCCGTGGTGGAACAGCGATATCGGCGGCTTCCATTCGGGGGATATCCAGAGCGGATATTTTAAGGAGCTGATTGTGCGTTGGGCACAGTTCGGCGTGTTCTGCCCGGTTATGAGGCTCCACGGTTCGAGGCTGCGCACGCCGGGGCAGGCGGAGCGGCATCCGGGCGTGAAGGAGAGGAGCGGCGGCGACAATGAGATTTGGAGCTTTGGCGAGAAAGCTTATGGGGTGTTAAAGGAGTTGGTTGAGCTTCGGGAAAGGCTGAAGCCTTATATCTGCCATTATATGGAAATTGCGTCAAAAGAGGGAAAGCCGCTGATGCGTCCGATGTTTTTTGATTATCCGGGAGATACGGTATGCTATGAGTTGGAGGACCAGTATTTCTTCGGGGAGGATATCCTGTTCGCCCCAATCACGGAACAGGGCGGCACAAAGCGCAGGGTTTATCTGCCGGAGGGACGCTGGCAGGACGTGAACAGCAAGGAAGTCCATGAGGGGAATAGATGGCTGGACTGCACCGCACCGCTTGAGAAGTTTATTGCATTTGTGAAAGAGGGCAGCCAGGTGGCGGAGGTATTTTAAGGCAATAGGCGTGCAAAAAGGCACGGATGGCTTGTAGAAATGTCATAGAACAGACAGCATGGCTCTGGCGGGAAAAAATCGCCAGAGCCATGCCCTCGTTCTATATCGCATCTACTCAAAAGAGAGAACAACCGTTGTAATGCTCTCCCCCGGAAGCGATACCGTATTGCCCGGTTGGAGCGCCCCCATATCCTGGTACAGAATGTTGTCCGAAGAATCCTCGGTCCCAAGCACGGACTGATATACAAGGCTTGAGGAAAGACGCTTCTCGCCCGTCGGGATTTGCAGGGTTTCCACGGTATTTCCCAGATTTATCACCACCAGTACCAGCGTTTTTTCATCTTCACTCACATATGCGGATGTCCTGAAATTCATCCCGCCCTGCATGGACGCTTCCACGCGGGAATAGCCCGGGCGGATAAATTCGGAGAAATGGCGCAGTGCATAATAATCTGCGCAGATGCCCCAGCCGTCTTTGTTTTTGTTGGCAGCATTCTGTAAACGGATGAGCTCTCCCGATTCAAAATTTTCCGTATCGTCCGCCCACACGGCGCTCCAGTAAATGTACGCGTTCATATCCGCCTGCGTCATAGCATTGTTGATGAGTGCTGCGGTCTGAAGCCCGCGCCCGCGGAAAAATTCGGTCTGCCAGCGCGCATATCCATATTCGCCAAAATACTTTTCCAAATCCATAAAATTCCAGAGAAAGGAATCGTATTTTACCGTGTTGTTTTCCTCGTCCGAATCCCCGCCGACATAGAGATGGTAACCGATTCCGCAAATACTCTCCGGTTTTGTTTCAAGAATCTCTTTTACATAGTTGTACAGTGTTAACGGTTCGCAGGACATGGTTTCCGGTGCAATCATTTTCGGTGCCTCATCCCCAAATTCCGCCTGCATTGCATCATACACTGCCAGGAATGCTTTTGCGTAGGAGGCCTGGGTATCGGTTTCTGTCGGCGCGAATTCGCACCCGTCATAGCCTGCCACAAAATCACATTCATTCTGTATCGAAACATAATCGATTTTAATATCCCATTCACGGTAGAATTTCACTGAATCGACCCACCACTGGGCGTATTCTTCATACATATAAGTGCCATCCTCATGTTTGGCAAGCGAACCGCCGCCCTCGATACTTTGGTTGGACTTTAAGCTGGCAGGTGGTGACCAGCAGGAGAGCAGGACAGTCGGTTCTTCGCCATAGCTTGCCGCGCGCTCTGCCGCTGCCTCATAAATGCGGAACATCGGGCGAACATTTCCGGCATAATCTTCCGAATGGTAGGCATATTCATTTTTAAACCGGATAATCGAGAGCTTCGCATCCGTAAACAGCGTGTCCAGTAAACCATCCGTATTTTTCCCGGCGTTGAATATCTGGTCTGAGTACCAGGTAAACGCGCCGCCAAACCCATCGATTTTCTGGTGTTTTTTATCCAAGTGGAATGTGTATTGTAAATATGTTTCGTCCAATGCGGTTTCCTCCCCCGAAGCTGGTTTTTGTGTGATTTCCTCGGTCACTTCCGGCGTGATATCCGGTGTCAGGGCGGCTTCCCCGTTGGTGGGTACCGGAGTTTTTTCTGGCTCTTTTCCGGTATCTGGATTACCGCCGCAGGCGGAAAGCGGCAGAATAAAAGTAAGCAGAAATAATTTCCAAAGTTTTTTCATAAAATCCTCCTCATATTATGATTCTAGCGGTTTTCCCAGATTCTTGATAAATCCGGCATCCGCAAGTGCGATGGTGCACAGCAATGCGCCCCAATGGTAGAACCTGTCGCTGTTTCCGGAATCGCAGCCCTCCCCGGTGATGCTGTTATAGTTTTCGTGCACATGCCGGTGCTCCCGCCATTCCTTGCGAAACAGCGCGGCGGATTTTTCGGCAAGGTCATGGCGGACATCGTTCAGCTCTGTCTGTGTCAGTGCAAGATAAACCAGAAAGTTCAGCGGTGCCCATACCCGCCCGCGCCAGTAGTCCTGCTCCGGGTATGCGGCATCCTTGCGCGCGATGGAGGGCAGCATCCAGTCGCCATAAAATTCTGCCGGGTTGTAGTAATGTTCATCTGCCATGCGGCGCTGACGTACCTGCGAAACATGAGGGGAGAAAAGCGCGTAAAAATTGGCAGGCGAGATGCGGCGGGAAAACGCTCCTGTGTCGGTGCGGCGGTTATAATAAAAGCCGTTTTCCTCGTCCCAGAGATTTTCCAGACCGCTACAGGCTTTTTCCATCCTCTCTTGTAATTCCGGGATATCCTCGAAACGGCCAATCAATTTTGCCAGTTCCATCAGGGAACGGCAGTCCAGGATATATAGCCCGGTCAAGCCGACATCCTCAAGCTCAAGCCGGTTTGTTTCCGGGTTAAACGGCACACCGTCATACATAGGGGAATTGTCCAGACCGCTTTCCAGTGCTGCCCCATAGGTGGCATGAACGCCTTCCGTTTCCCAACGGTTTCCGAACAAAACAGGGATTTTTTCGCTGCCCCAACACAGTGCGCCGTCCGGGTTCATGCGGTGTCCGGCAAACCAGCGGTTCCATCGGAGCAGGTCGGCGTACATATCCTCCACAATCCATTTTTCGCCCAGTATCCGGTAGGTTTCTAATAGCATGGCGCTGCCGACGGGCGGCTGCGAACGGTCGGCGCTGACCTGGCCGGTGGCATAGGAAAAATTTGGAACGAATCCTGCTTCGGTCTGTTCGTTGAGGATTTCGCGCAGATTGCTGTATGCAAGATTTGGGCAGCCAAGGCTTGCCATAAAGCCGGCAAAGAAATTGTCCCAGCAAAAAAGCACATAGCCGCCGCTGTTAATGCTCCAAAGCCTGCTGACAGGCGAGATTACCCTGTTGTTTTTTGCATCGTAGATGGTATCCCAGGACAGGGCACATTCCATGGCTTCATACATATCATGCAGTGCGCCGTAACGGGATGTTTTTTCATAATATGTAAGGCGGTGGGCATTTACCAGCGCCTGTGCATCCGCAAGGCTGCGGCGGATGTTGGTGGAAAATGCGACAGGGGCGTCCAATGTGACGGACAGAAAGGCTGTCTGTACCGGGATGTTCGGGTCTGACATAGCTTTCCCAGTGGTATAGATGGTTCGTACCCCGGCGGGTGTGTGGGCAATCAGTGTCTGCCCGCGCCGTTCCACCCATCCGTCGCGCCCCCAGAGGAAACCACCCTCGAGCACCAGCATTGCAGGGCGGATTTGCTTTGTGACCGGCGTGACCAATAAAATCAGTTCATCCTCCTCGACCGCCGATTCCACACGGATTTCCATGTCGCACCATTGCAGCGTCATCTCGGTATAAGAGCCGTCAAATGCGTGGGGACCGGGATATGCCGTTTCGGCTGGTGTGCGGGCATAGCCTTCTGGAAAACGCCCGACCAGGGTTTCTTTCAGATAATGTCCGTTGCGGTATTCCTTCAGTGCGATATTGAGTGTAAGACCTTCCGGCATATGGACGTGGGAGAGGACGCTGCGCACATTCCAGGTGTGCCAGCCATTCAAATACCCGCGCTTCATTTCTGTGTAATTCATTTTTTCCTCCTTTCGCCTTTTGCGTTGACTTTTATATTATTTTACCATTATAATATTGTCTGTGTAAATTCTGTTTTTGCGAAAAAATAGCATATTTCTTGGAAGGTGCCTATGGATGACCAAATGAGGGAGAACCGTTTGCGCGGGAGCGATGCGTTTCCGTTTGTATTATATGAGATGCCATATAAAGGACAGCCGGTTTTGGCGGCGTGCCACTGGCAGGAGGATATGGAAGTTTTGCTTGTCAATCGCGGGGAAATCGAATTGACCCTTGGGGGTGTGCCGGATGTGCTTCATGCAGGGGCGGCCGCCTGCATAAATCCGGGGCAGCTCCACAGTTTTCGCGGACTGACCCCGGATGCAAAGTGCGATATATTTATTTTCCCTTTGCAGCATTTGCTGTTTGCGCAGGAAGACCATGCCCAGCTCCGGTATCTGAGGCCTTTAGCGGAAGGAAAGCTGGGGTTTCCGCTGTATCTGCCGGAGGGGAGCATGGCGCAGCAGCTTATCCGGCAGGCATTTTATCCGGCAATTCCGCGATGCAAGGGGGATGACGCCGTATGTCTACCGCAAAATGTATGAGGCGGGGAAAGCCGGGGTGGGAGCACAAAACACAGAGCCTGACTCTTTGTGAGCCAGTATTTTAATGATTGATTATTTCTTTGGAGGTGACATGCAAAACGAAACCTACGAAATTATGCACCTGAATCGGAAGGTTGCCCGCATTGACCAGGGCGGGCATTGCAAAATATATTACAAATCCTTTATGCCATATAATCTTTGTTTTGAGGAACAGGACGATATTAACACATTGGCAGACAACATCACGAATTTTTATTCCTGGTGCGCGGCGAGGCTTTTTCCGTCGAACCGAAAATACGCAAAAGAGATTTTAAACAGTGCAGGAATGACGCAGGTGGCAACAAACCGGGAACGGGCGGAAACCGCGCTTACCTACCATTGCGCATCGCTGACGGATGTTTTCTGGGTCAGGTGTATCGGGGAGAAAGCTTTGTTTTGTGATGTCAATTTATACGACAATTATCTGGAACAGTCTTGTGTTGATATTGCATTAAAAGGGCGGCGGCGTAACGCCTGTGGCGGGTATCTGGCAAGGGATTTTGCGACAGGCGGGCATTTTCCAAAAGCATGGCAGCGCAAAAATGGTGCTTTTCGGCTGCTGAAGGGCGGCGGGGAAGACGTGGTGGAGCGGGAACTGCTTGCAAGCCGGATATGCAGGTGTTTTAATGTTTCCCAGGTGCTATATGAGGAAGATTTTTTGGATGGGGAGAAGGTTGTTGTAAGTGACAATATGACTTCAAAGGAGTATTCCATCGCAACGTTAAAAGCATTTGAGATTTGTTCCGGAAACCATGGCAGGGATACAAGGCAGTGCATCCTGCAATTGGATAGTTACAATTATTATATGATGAATATTATCGATTATCTGGTGGGAAATACAGACAGGCATGGGGAAAATTGGGGCGTTTTCGTTGATAATTCCAACAATAAACCGATTTGTTTACATAAACTGATGGATTTTAACCGGGCATTTGATTCGTATGGCACGATGGAAGGTGCGGATTGCCAGACCGTTTTTGGGATGAATATGACGCAGAAAGAGGCGGCGCTGCAGGCGGTGGGAGAGGTTGGGCTAAATCAGGTGCGCGAGGTGGAAGAAAGTCTGTTCGCATATTTTCCGCAGTATTATGGGATGTTTGTGCGGCGGCTTGCGCTGTTAAAGCAGGAACAGAGGCGGCGGAAAATGAGATAGCACGCGGTGAATCAAAGCGCGCAGGGCAAAAGAGGCGACAGGGCAATTTCAATTAAGATTTTTTCCATTGCTTATGCTATACTGAAATTAAGCATTGATGGAACTTTAATCAATCAGGAGGTCTCGGGATGGAAGAAAAAAGCATGGCGAAGGAAATGCTTGTCAGAAAAATCAGAAATTACATTGAAACGAATCAGGCAGAAGAACTTTCGCTGAACAAAATTGCATCAGAACTGAATTATTCCAAATTTTACATGGAGCGGGTATTTACAGAAACCACAGGAATGACAATCTGCAAATATATCCAAACGTGCAGGCTGAATGCGGCGGCAGAACAGCTTGTTCAAACCAACCGCCCAATCATCGACATTGCGTTGGAAGCGGGCTACAACTCACCGCAGGCATTCACACAGGCGTTCCGGCGCATGTATCTGTGTCCGCCGCGGGTTTACCGGAAAAATGGAGCCGGGCAGCAGGCAAAAACTATGTGTATAAGGATGTTCCGGGAAAAAACATATGCGAATGGAAGCAAAGCGCGGGGGAAAAACATTTATATGGGAACATGCCGCACGGCATTCATTTTTGAGGAAGGCAGGTGGGCGGCATGAGCACAATCCCGTATGTGATTGAACAGACAAGCCACGGCGAGAGAAGCTATGATATTTTCTCAAGGCTTCTTTCTGACCGCATTATTTTCCTGGGGGAAGAGGTAAGCGCCGCGTCAGCGCAGTTAGTTGTCGCCCAAATGCTTTTTCTGGAGGCGCAGGACCCCAAAAAGGATATCCAGCTATATATCAACAGCCCCGGCGGTTCCATCACGGCAGGGCTTGCGATTTACGATACGATGCAGTTCGTCAAATGTGATGTTTCCACCATCTGCATTGGTCTGGCGGCGAGCTTTGGCGCGTTTTTGCTGGCGGGTGGGGCAAAGGGGAAGCGGATTGCACTCCCGAATGCGGAGATTTTAATCCATCAGCCTGCCATAAGCGGGAACGGCGTGCAGGGGCAGGCGACGGATATCAAAATTGTTTCTGACAATATCCAGAAAAGTAAATCCCGCCTGAACCGGATTCTGGCGGAAAATACCGGGAAGAGTGTGGAACAGATTGCGGCGGATACGGAGCGCGACCATTATATGAGCGCACAGGAGGCGTTGGAATACGGGCTGATTGACGAGATATTAAGGAACCGGAAAGAATGAGATTTTAAAAGCTGCTTGAAAATCATTCACACAGGTTCCTTCCACTGATACCCTAAGCGTTCCGCCTGCTTTAAAAACGGGATTTTCTCCGGAATCCCGTAACGCTCTGCAATGCCGCACCGGACGAGCCATTCATAATTGATGCCGAATCCGTGCGGCCTGGTTTCGTACCGGAAACCTTCGAGATTTCCATGTTTTTCCATATAAGAAAGAATAGGCTGATATACAAGCCTTGTATTTTCTTCCAGATAGGATACGCAATTTTCAAGGATGCCTTTGATTTTTTTGTGGTATAAATCCGGTAAAATTCCGGTGCTGTTTTCGGTTTGCGCCTGGACGGCAGGAGATACCGGAACGGCGTGGGAAGAACCTTCCGGGAACAGGGGCTCATACACCTTTTTAAAAATTTCCGGATTTATTCTTTTCGCCTGTGGAATCAGCTCCCGCTCCGGAATTTCCCGGTTTTTAAAAATTTCAATCCATGCGATGTTTTCTGCAATCATCGGGATAAAATAAATTGTGTTTGCGATATTTTCCTTCACATAAAAATTTTTCTCTGCTTTATTCAGGTAATAGACAGCCCCAGAAAATCCCAGCAGCATTTCTTTTTGCCTGTCCACATCACCGACATAGAAAGCATCCTCCATCCATTCGTCCAACATCAAATCCTTTGAAAAAATTTTCGTGCATTTGCTGAATGCCTTCCACATAAAATCATCGGCGCGCATTGTTCCGGTAAATTCTTTGAATGCGGTCAGGGTGTACACGTTCAGCACGACGCACATTCCATCTTCCAGTAAGGTGTAGCATGGTTTTCCCCTGTAGCCGTCATCAAGAATCACCGCAATCTGGATGTCCGACCATTCCCAGAGCTTGTCATGGCTTGCGCTCCCCAATAAATATGCGGCAATGCACTGACGGTTCTCAAACAACTGTGTTTTTATTTTTTCTACGATGATGCTGCATTTTTCTTTCAAATCCTGATGTGCCATAATATTTTCTCCTTTCCGGGCAAGGGTTGAAATCAAATCGTTTCTTCGTCTGGCGGATAAATTTTTCACACTTTCCGTCTCAGATATTCCGCCGTTTTTGAATTCCCATACGCTAACAACTGTGACGGTGTGCCGGAAAATACCACATTCCCGCCGTGTTTGCCGGCACCCGGTCCCAAATCAATAATATAATCCGAACTTAAAATCATATCCGTGTGGTGTTCCACCAATACAATGGTATTCTGGGCTTCTATGATGCGCTGCATAACTTCCCTGATTCTGCTGATATCCTTTGCGTGAAGCCCAATGGTGGGCTCATCAAAAATATATAGCAAATCCTTTTTATTTTTGCAGCGGCTCATCTGTTTTGCAAGCTTCATTCGCTGCGCTTCTCCGCCAGAAAGGGTATTTAATGGCTGCCCCAACTGCATGTAGCCCAAGCCCAAATCACATACCAACATGATTTTTTCCTGAATATTTTTTTGCTGCGCAAAGAAAACAGATGCCTCCGAAAAGGTCATATCCAATACCTGCTTTATATTTTTGCCCTGATATTTCACGGACAGAACCTCGTCGATATATTGCTGCCCGCTGCATTCGGAGCAGACAATTCTTGTTTCCCCGAAATATTGGATATATTTTTCAATGTACCCTTTTCCCTTGCACGCGGGACATGCTCCTTTCGAGTTGAACGAAAAATATGCTTTTTTATCCTTCATTTCGCACCCGTCTGCTATGCTCTGTGAAAAAAGGGTTCGGATGGCGTCAAACAAATCAAGGTATGTCGCGGGAATGGAGGTGCTTTTTCCGTTTTGCAGTGACTGGTCAATGCAAATAATATTTTTGACTCTGTCAAAGCCCTCGATTGCCTGGTATTTGCCCGGTACCATATGGCTGTTTTGCCGCTTGGAACAAAACGCTTTATAAAGCACTTCGTATACGATGGAGCTTTTGCCGGAGCCGGATACGCCCGTAAAACAGGTGATTTTATGCAGGGGAATTTCTATGTCTGCGTTTTTTATGTTGTTTGCTTCGATTCCGAATATTTTGATGGAGGATGTTTTTTGCGTTGTGGCGGAAGGATGGTTTCCTGCCACCTTGTCTGCTGAGACTTTTTGTATTTTGTCTGCGGATATATTTTGGGATATTTTTTTCGGTGAAATACGCTCGGGCATTTCCGCCGAGAAAATATATTCCGATTTTCCGGAAAGATATTTTCCAATCAGGGAATTTGGATTTTCCCGCAGCTGCTGCGGGCTTCCTGCCGCGATAATTTCCCCGCCGTCCACGCCTGCGCCCGGTCCCAATTCAATAATGTAATCGGCGGCGCTTATCACATCAAAATCATGCTCTATGGTAATCACCGTATTGCCTTTTTCCAGAAGTTTATGGATGACATGGATGATTTTTTGGTTGTCCGTTCCATGCAATCCGTCAGTCGGTTCGTCAATGATATAGGTAAGCCCGACCAACCCGGAGCCGACCTGGCTCGCGATTCGCAGGCGTTGGTATTCCCCGCCGGAGAGGGTATCGATGCGCCGGCCAAAGCAGAGGTAATCCAGTCCGATTTCTGCTATCAGCGCCAAACGCTCTTTTAGCGCATCGACAATTGGTTGGGATACCTCATTTCCTGCAATCTGCCGGGAAAATTCCAGTAGTTCAGAAAACTCCATCCTCCCCAACTGTGCATAGTTTTTTCCGTTCAGCGTGATATAATTTTTGATTTTTTTTAGGCGCGTTCCGCCGCAGGAGGGACATTCCTCCTCATGCATGTATGTCTTGAAAAAATGCTCCTGTGCGGGCGTTGGTGTTTCGGGGGAATTTTGCATATCCTGATATAATTCTTCGATTCGTGTCAGGATTCCCTG
Organism: uncultured Lachnospiraceae bacterium; assembly: GCA_910579615.1. Lineage (GTDB taxonomy): Bacteria > Bacillota > Clostridia > Lachnospirales > Lachnospiraceae > RGIG4057. The sequence goes on from CAJTUA010000003.1 coordinate 232,845, forward strand.
GAAACGGATGAATTTGCCTTCCTTTGTCAGGTAATTTGGCAGCGCTTTGCCATAGCCCTCCGGTCTTTGGAGCAAAAAGCTTTCCTCCCCGGAGCCATACAGAATTAATTTTTTTGCCTCTTCGGACAGCTCTTCGTATGGCGCGTCAAACGGGAATCCGTAATGGCAGGCAAGGCTGTAAAGGCTCATGTAGGAATATGGGTGGCTCATGGAATAAACGTCCGGGAAGAAGGGTCCTTGCCGGAGTGTCTTTTTTGGGTTTTTGATAACCTTTGACGGGTGGACAGTTTTCTTTATCCCGCTTCCCGTGCATTCTGTGCAGGCGCAGGAAATATCATTGTAGGAAAAATCGGATGCTTCCATGGCAGCAGCCATGAGATGGTGCTTCGGGCATCCGTGTTTTTCATAGAAATCCTGTATCCTTTCGCTGTCGGCTCCGCTTAATCGTATGGAAAGGTATTTATCCCCGTGTCGGCTTGCGTTTTTTAAGCAGTTCACATCACTTTTATTCAGTGTGGTATTTGCCTGGAAACTGCCTTCTACAACCAGGATAAATTCAATATCGCTGTTGATTTCGATAAAATCCCGGAGACGGAATTTTTCATTTTCTATGTAGATATAGCGGTAGCCTTTCTGCCGCAATGCTTCGATTTGCCCTGCCCGGTCGCTTCGTTCGGTAAAAAATAAGGGAAGCTTACTTCGACAACTGTCTGCGGCGGCAGGGCTTCGAGGTCTTTTGCGAGGGCGGGCACGCTGCTTTGTGCAAATGTTTTATTGCAGCAAAGACAGCGGCATTGCCCGTGCATTGCCATTAGGTTTCTTACAAAGGAGCCGATGTTGGTGTAGGTTCCGATTGTGGAGCGCGGGTTATGGTTGGGCTTTATCTGTTTCAGGCTGATAACAGTAGATAAGCCCTCGATGCTTCCTGCTTTTGGCTGTTTCATTTTCGGGCTGAATATTTTTTCCTGGTCAGACATGCAGTCCAACAATTTCCGCTGTGCCGATGCGTAAATCACATCATAGGCAAGGGTGGATTTTCCGGAACCGCTCACACCGGCGATTACCGTATGTTTATAATATGGGATTTCCACGTTAATATTTTTCAGGTTGTTTTCATTTACCTGTTTTAAACGAATTGCATTTGTCATATGCGCATCGGCCCCCTGTTTTATAATGTTTGTTTGAGGTTTTTTTGGGAATATTATTTCTGCTTTATTCTACATATGCAGGATATCTCTGCGTTTTTTGGGGGATTATTTTTCTTTGCGCCTGACAGGAAGCATCAGGTCAATCTGTCCCGGCCCTTGTTCCTTCCAGCCAAGGTGCGCATGGTAAACCCAGTTTAAATGTTCCTCCAGGCATCCGCCCATGATTTCCAGACCGAGCTCGCTGTAATTGGCCTCAAAATCCGGATTTTCATCGACCCATTGGGTCAGATTTTCCCAAAATTGAAATTCCGGGAACTGGATGGTCAGGACAGCGTACAGTCCACCCTCAAATCTCTTTTTTACCATTGGTTCCGGAAGCTGCATATCTTCCGGAATTGTAACCCAGTCCTCGTAGCCGTAGATATCACCTTCGAGGATACCTGGGTTTGGGTGGTTGAATCCGAACATCCTTGCATCCGGTTTCTTTTCGTACAATTTGCTCTCCTGGACGAATTTGCTCACAACCTCCCCGACCTGTTCTTCCGGGTTTTTTCCGATGTATTGGTAGGAAGCGACCGTGTAGGGCGGCAGATGCAGGATTCGGACATTTAATGATTTGTTTAATACTTCTTCGGACTTGTTTAAGTCGGCCATGTTTGCATTCTCCTTTATCGTTGTTTTTGGAAGGGTAAGCGCACTGGCAATCTCCACAAGCGTCTGCTCCTCCAACAGACGAAAATGCTGTTTTTTCTTTAAGCTTTCGTCGAGCTGGTCGATGAACTGCTTTAAGATGCTGCGGATGAGGCCGAGGGAGGCGATTTCCGCGTCAAGCTCGGCGAGGTTTTCCTGCAAAAGCCGCAGGGATTCGCGCTGCTCCTCATCCTGCAGGATGATGGCAATCTGTTTTAGGGGGATGCGCAGTTTCCGGAGGATAACAATCTGCTGCAGGCGCTGTACCGATTCTGCATCGTATATCCGGTAAGTGGAATCCTCCCGGCGCTGTGTTTTGATAAGCCCAAGCTTCTCGTAATGGCGGAGCATCCGCGGCGTTACGCCGCACATTTTGGAAGCCTGGCTGATGGTGAGATTTTCCATGTGCTGCTCTCCTTTCTGGGATATAGGATAAGGTATGACACCGTGTTAAAGTCAAGGGGGTTTTTCTTAATTTTAATAAAAATGGATGGTTGTATGCAAGATGCAGATGTGGTATAATTGGAAGAAGAATGGAAAGGTAGGGGAGCCGATGTCTGAAAGAACTTATTTTTGGATAGAGGATTGCAAAGATAAAGCGAGTTTCCGCTTCTGGGAAACTTTGATGCATGAATTGTTTCCGGAAGTGGTTGTTGAAGGGAAAAAGAACAATAGTGAGCTTGTTAAAGCGGTGAAAACATTACCGGATAATGATAATAAGTATATTGTTATATGCGACAATTCCTTTGATAATGTTCAAGTATATCAGGAACGAAAAGTTTTAAAATATTATGCTGATTTAAAGAGTAATATTTTTTTGGTGGATATCATTTGCTTTGAATATGTTTTGTTAGAGTTTGATAAGCTTATACAATGGATTTATGCTTTGGATGATGAGTTTTTAGTGAAACGCGCAGATGCAATTATCGCAAGAGATAAACTTGTTAGGGCATTGAAGGCGGGGATGTTGGAATATAAGACACTTTGGGAAGTGATAAATTATGACAGGAATCTTAATCGTCATAATATAGAACAGTTGGCAGCGAAATTGCTGTTTGATTTGACCCGGAATACGGGCTTTGAAGTATCAAAGGGAAAAATCGGAGATTGCTGGATAAAAGCTTGTTGTGAATGGGCGGGGCGTGCGGAAGATGATATGTGTGGTTTGGATGGCAGCCGATTAAGTATTTCTGATAAGATGAAAAGCATTTATACTGGAACTTCTTTGAAAATGGAGCTTGAAAAGCTTGGATTGGAGGCATTGCTATGCTGACGATATATAAAAATAGAACCGATATCACTCAGAATATGGAGTACATCGAATTGAATGATTTGTTTTTTAATCAAAATACTGCGGCCAGGCTTGATGATAAGGCGGAACAGATTATAGAACAGATTGACGGAGCAAAACTGCTTGGGAGATTTCGGATGAAATCAAAATTCCAAGGGACTGTGTTGGATATTGATTGTCTCTCGACTGGCTGTAAGACGGTTTTAAACGTGCTATACTTCCCTGATAAAGTTTTTTGCATGAAGGAATGCGGGGAAAATGCGTTGGAAATATTGTATCATCAGGAAAGGGGTTCTGTGTACAGCGATTACGCCATGATACCGTTTGATATGAATCCTGTTGAGGTGGTTTCAGGCGTTGGAAGAATGGTGGTCGATGATTATGAAAAATTAAAGGAGTGGTGGGGCAATGAAGAGTAAACCTGTGGTGATGGAAACTTTTTCTGCCGTCCACACCTCGTATGTTATTGATTTTAAATTTACAAATAATATTACGATTTTGACGGGTTTTTCCGCCAGTGGGAAAACGGCAGTATTTTCGGTAATCCGTGAATGTATGGCGATGAATCCGAATATTCTGTGCCTGAATTACCTGGATTATCAAAGGGATATTAATAATCTGATAGGTCAGGTAAAGGGAAAACTGATTGTAATAGATAATGCGGATATTTTGCTGGATGATGAAACGAGGAAATATATATCTTTGGATGGTGATAACCAGTATCTGATTATGGGACGAAATCCGAAAAACCTTTTTGCGACGAAGGAGAATTTGTTTGAACTGGTGAGCCAGACGGTAGGAGAGCAGGTACAGTTTTGTTTAAAGACATACTTGTGAGGAGAAATAAGATGAATATTAGTGGAAAAACAGTTGAAAAAGCGTTTAAAAAATTGAAATCAAGCGTTTATTTTGACAAAACACAAGTTATTTTACGAAATGCGATTGTAGAATTTGAAGATAGACACAAAAACATGGATGAATATTTGTTTTCTGTATATGAACAGTTAAGTGATGCTAAAAAATTTGTACGGCTCCAGAAAAACATATTGAATTCGATTTCGGTATTGTCTTTTCCTAAAAAATTAGATGATAGTAATAGAGACATTATTATGAATTCGTCATCAAAAGAAAACAAGATTAAAGAGCTACAACATTTTATCAACATGAAGGTGGAAGGGCATCTGCTCGGCGTACTTTGGATTATGTTATTGGGATATAAAATTAACGATAAAATCTACGAACATTCTTATGGAAACCGCATAAGAAAAAAACTGATTAACGAACTTGGCGATAATCCGACATATTCTCCATACTTGTTTGAACCATATTTTGAACAGTATGAAAGTTGGAGAGATAAAGCAATGTCAGAAGCAAAGAAGCATATGGCAATGAAGCAGGATGTTATTATAATAACCATGGATTTTCGTAGGTACTATTATTTTATTGATGCAGACAAGGAGGTTTTTGATTCTCTGTATAAGGAGGCAATTGCAAATGAAGAGGGTAAATATAATGAAGAACAAGAAGAAATTTTAAAACGTTTAAATACTTTCGTTTATAGGGTTGTAAAAAGATACTCTGAACTTTTTGGGGATGAGTATAAGAAAAGATGTATACTTCCGATTGGTTTTTTACCATCGAATATAATCGGTAACTGGTGTTTAAGAAATTTTGATAAGGCTATTGTAGATGGTTGGAATCCTGTTTACTACGGGAGATATGTAGATGATGTTTTAATTGTTGATAAGGTGGAACATAATAGTGATATATATTGCAAAGCGAAAGAAGATGAATTAAGAAGAGGTGATGTGATAGAATTTTTTCTGAAGAAATGTTCAAAGTGGAATGGAGTTTCTGTATTTGGCTGTGACAGGGAAAAGGAGTTTGCACTTATAGGAATCGATGAAGAGGAAACGCGGAACGCATGCGAAGAAGCAAAGAATAAGGGGAGGGACTATAAGAAGAGTGACTTGGTAGTATATCATGTAAATCCTAGATATAATGTCGTTGCAAATAATAAATCAAATATTATTGTACATAATGACAAAGTGAAAGTTTTTTATTTCAAAAGCAGTGAGTCGGATGCACTTCTGACTTGTTTTCAGGCGAACATTGCAAAAAATAAGAGTGAATTTCGCCATCTCCCGGAGGATGAGTCAGTGTTTCAGAAAGATGATTATAGTGAGATATATTCCTTGAAAAACAGTGATACGATAAATAAATTGCGAGGGGTGGATGGAATTGAACTTAATAGGTTTGAACTGTCAAAATTTCTCGGGAAATATTTAAGGATTGGGGGGATGATTAAAGATAAGATTGAATCAAGATTTGAGAAGGATATTTTAAAAATATTTAATTTACGGGCAATTTTAGAAAATTATATTTCTTGGGAAAAAGTGATAGAGATTTTTGTGATTAACGAAAGATTCCGAACAGTAGAGCATTTTGTAGAGCAAATTATTGCGGCGATAGAGTCTATTCAATGCGTTTCGGAAGTTCCTTTTGCATCTGAGCAAGTGGTGAAAAAGACTTTGTACCAATATCTTCATTCTGTATTGTGTCGTTCTTTTGCATTGGTATGGAAGGAAGAACGCAGAGAATCGGAAAAGAGGATATATTCAGGAGAATTCCTTGATAGTATTTCCGTAAAATGTGATAATGCAGGAAACTGTGTTGAATATTTGGATGATTTACACTTCATGTATTGTCAGACTTGTATGGTTGATAAGTCCGTGATGCCGATTAGTATCCGTATGCTGCCAATGAAAAAATATAGGTCAGGGAAACTACAAGGGAACTTGACAAATTTCAATGATGTTCTTTTGGCTGTGGAATTTGATTGGAAGGATAATTATAAATACTATCCATATATGGTGAATATGTATGATTTTAGTATGATTACTTGTGTGGAGCAGCTAAAGGAAAATGAGCCATTTAAAGATATGCAAAAAATAAATCAAAAGCAAAACGAGCATTATTTAAAGAGTAATTATAATTTAGAGAAGGATGTGGATGGCGAGCGAATAAAAAATTTAAAGCGTTTGGTGGATGTAAAGGAGCTTGGTAAAGAGTTTGCTAATGCTTGTTTTGTCACGGTAGGTGACGGAAATAAAAGCAGATTGAAGGTTGCGATTGCAAATGTGAAACTGGATTCTAAAAACTTTCAAAGTCTTGTGAAAGGCATGCCAAATCGTTCCTATACACGTTACCGTGCCTTGTCTTCGCTTGTGAATCAGGCCATTGACCAAAAAGCAGATATGCTTATTATGCCGGAAGCCTTTGTTCCTTATGAATGGTTGTCAACATTGGCACGGACGTGTGCGAGAAATAGTATGGCGGTAGTGACAGGCGTGGAACATATTAAAGTAGAAAATAAAATTTTTAATTTGACAGCTATAATTTTACCTTATTTGGAAGAAGGACATAGATGTGCGCATCTCTCTTTTCATTTGAAGACACATTATGCTCCAAGTGAGAAGGAAAAGATAAACGGATACCGCTTGACAGAAATGGAAGGGAAGCACTATGAATTATATAAATGGAATAATTGCTATTTCCCGGTTTACTGTTGTTATGAACTAACTTCTATTTTTGACAGAGGATTATTTCAGGCTTATGCAGATATGATAATTGCAGTCGAGTGGAATAAAGATATTAATTACTATAGCAATATACTTGAGTCGTTAAGCAGAGATGTGCATTGCTATTGCATTCAGGTAAATACGTCGGATTATGGTGATAGCAGGATTACACGACCGTCGAAAACAGAGGAAAAAGATGTAATTAAAACGAAAGGAGGTTCTAATAGTACGATTCTTATAGAAGATATTGATATTGCAGCACTCAGAGAATTCCAACTCAAGGAATATACATTACAGAAGAATGGAACATTTAAAGTGACTCCGCCAGGCTTTAATACTGATATTATTATGAAGAAAGTGAAGGAAGAGAATTTGTTTGGGGATACCTTGATAAAAAACACATTTTGAAGGAGAGCCAGCAATACCTGATGGCTTCTATACCGATTTCAAAGCCGGAGAAATCAGAAGAATAAGAAGCGAGTTTGGAGAATAAGGCATTCCCGCCATCCGAAGTATTGGGGTTGCTTATCGAATAAGCGCACTACCTTGTGCAAAATACAGAGAGAAGCCATAGGGCAACCAATATTCAACTCATACGCGGAAAGCTTATTAGAGAGAGGGAACAGTCTTTCAAATACGAGCAGAACCGCTCAAGGAAATAGGTCTAAGGGTTTACAGGTATCCCTCGAACAACCTAAATACATTATACAAGGAGCAAAAAAATTATGTCAAACGAAACCAACATCATCCCTTATGACAAGGAATACTGGCAAAGCAGCTTCGACATCAACCAGTGCCGCATTTCCGCCGAGTCGGGCTACGCGCGTGCGCAGGACGAGCTTGGCAATTGTTACAAGCGCGGCGTGGGTGTGCGCAAGGACTATGCCGCCGCCGTGTTGTGGTTTACCAAGGCTGCCGACCAGGGCGATGCGGCGGCGCAGCGCAGCCTTGGCTATTGCTACGAAAACGGGCAGGGCGTGCCGCAGGACTGGCACAAGGCTCTGTACTGGTATGAGAAAGGTGCCGAGGGGGGCGATATTGACGCGCAGCAAAACACAGGGAATTGTTATCTTTATCACTGGAAAACGATGAAGGTAAAACCTGATTATTACAGGGCGGTTTACTGGTACAAAAAGGCGGCAGAGGGAGGGCATCCTGGAGCCCTGGTGAATCTTGGCTATTGCTATGAGGAAGGTTTTGGCGTGCCAAAAGACATGGTGAAGGCGGCCGAATGCTACTTGGAGGCCGCCAAGATGGGGGATGATGCAGGGCAGCATAACATAGCGAAGTGCTACTCGGCAGGCACCGGCGTAAAAAAGGATGTGGCGAAGGCCATCGAGTGGCATACAAGGGCGGCAGCGCAGGGCAATGCGAGCTCTTTGAATGACATCGGGGTAATCTACGCAAAAGGCAATGACGTGGAAAAGGACCTCCAGATGGCGTTTGAATATTACCTCAGGTCAGCTAAGGGAGGGTCACGCGTTGGCCAGTTCAATCTGGGAAGCTGTTATGAGGATGGCGATGGCGTACAGCAGGACTATCAGCAGGCACTTTATTGGTACGAAAAATCGGCGGCGCAGGGGTATCGTGCGGCGAAGTATAATATTGCCCGTTTTTATAAACACGGCTTTGGTGTAGAGAAGAACCATGAAGAAGCGGTAAAATTATTTATGGAGCTTGCCAGGGAGGGGGATGAGGATGCACAGTGCGAGCTGGGGCTTTATTACGGGCTGTACGAGGATACTGGCATAGAACGGGATTATAAGGAGGCGGTTTATTGGTATACCAAAGCAGCGGAGCAGGGGAATGTCTGTGCGCTGCATAATCTTGCCTGCCTGTACCAGGATGGCGATGGCGTGGAGCAGGATGAGGAGAAGGCGGCGGAATTGTTCCGCAGGGCTGCCGAGGCAGGGGATGCCGACTCGCAGTATGGCCTTGGCCTTTGTTATGAGAATGAAAGAGGGGTCGAGGAGGATGGCGAAGAGGCGGCGAAATGGTACGCCAAAGCGGCGAGGCAGGGGCTGGCGGAAGCGCAGTGCGCACTTGGGAATTGTTACCGGGACGGGTACGGTGTGGAGGAAGACCCGAAGCAGGCGGTGGAATGGTACGAAAAGGCGGCCAAGCAGGGATATGCGAAGGCGCAGTGTGCCCTTGCCCGCTGCTATAACACTGGCACAGGAACCCAGGAGGATACACGCAAGGCGTTTGAGCTGTATATGAAAGCGGCAAAGCAGGATTATGACCATGCGCAGACCGGTGTCGGCAATTGCTATTGGGAAGGCAGGGGCGTAGAGAAGGATTACCGGAAGGCAGTCATCTGGTACCGGAAAGCTGCTATGCAGGAGGATGAAAGGGCACAGTATTATCTTGCCTGTGCATACGACGCTGGACAGGGTGTGGAGAAAGACCAGCAGAAGGCGTTTGAATGGGTCAGGAAATCCGCAGAAGGCGGCTATGAGCCTGCGCAGTATTACATAGGGCGTTGTTATGCCGAAGGGAAATTTGTAGAGAAGGATGAAGCGCAGGCTGCGGAATGGTTTTTGGAGGCGGCGGAGCAGGGGCATGCCCCGTCACAGTACAGGATTGGCAACTGCTACCGGGATGGCGTGGGCGTAAAGCAGGATTTGGAGGCGGCGCTGATGTGGTACCGCGAGGCGGCGGAGCAGGGAAATCAGGATGCGAAAGCGGCGATTGAGTCGCTGAAAAAGAAAGATACACAGGGTGGGCAGGACGCCAGTGCACAAAATGGCGGCAATGCGGACGCACAGGAGACGGAGGAGAACGCCGCAATGTATGTCGAAGCGGCAAACCGGGGGGATGCACAGGCGCAGTTTTCCCTTGGCTGCTGCTACTCAAACGGCCAGGGTGTGGATTTGGATGATGAGAAAGCCGCCATATGGTTTGCGAAGGCAGCAGAACAAGGCCATGTAGGGGCACGGCATGTCCTCGCCTATTGTTACCAGACGGGGCAGGGCGTAGAGTATAACATCGACAAGGCGGTGGAATTGTACAGGAAATCGGCGGAACAAGGGTATGCCCTTTCCCAGACCAGCCTTGGGGAATGCTACGCGACGGGGCAGGGTGTGGAGTTAGATTATAGCAAAGCAGCCGAATTGTACCGGATGGCGGCCGAGCAGGGGGATGAAGAAGCGCAGTATAACCTTGCCTGCTGTTACATAACCGGGCAGGGCGTAGCGCAGGATATTCCTGCGGCGGTTCCGTGGCTGCAGGAGGCGGTTAAGAGGGGAAACGTGAACGCGAAGATTTTGCTTGGACGGCTTGGGCTGTAGGGCAGACAGGGCGGTTTGCGGCAGCTGGCGCGCGGTTTGGAATGGCGGGTTTAAAATAAATTTCTTCAATCCGCGCGCTAAGTTTGACGCGCAGGGCTGTGGAGTTGGAGATGGCAAGTGCCGTGGTGGCGAGGAAGAGTATTGTGGCACCTGCGATAAAAACCACCGTTTTTATCTGCCTTCTTTTTGGTTTTTGGGTATGTAGCTGCATTTTTGCAATGGAAGCAATCCGGCGCTCCGCGGTGCTGCGGGACTGAAACCCAACCGAAAAGCCAGCCTGTTTGCACCCGGCAAAATCCGCGATGCAGCGGGCATATTCCAGACGCTCGCTTTGGCCGCAGCCCTTAAGCAGCACTTCGTCGCAGGAAATTTCGCATTGTTCATGGAAAATACGGGAGAAGTGATGAAGGAACGGGTTGAACCAGTAAATGCTCTTTAAAAAGATAATCAGGAAGCGAAAAAATATGTCTTTCCTGTGGCAGTGAACCATTTCATGGCGCAGGATAAATTCCAGATGTTTTGTTGGAATATCCATCCGGGGCAGGTAAATGACCGGGTGGACCACCCCGGCAATAAATGGTGAAATATTCAGTTCGGTACGGCAGAGACAAATCGGCTTGCGGATGTGGTATTCTTTTGCAAGCTGATTTTTTAATGCTTCCAGCCCGCGGTTCGTTTCCGGGTGGCATACCTTTTTCAGCTGACGGAAAAAGCGGTGGTTTTGCAGGATATGCATGGAAAAGGTAATGGCAAATCCGGTGAGCCAAACCGCAAAAATAAGCGGGAGAAAGTGTAGCTCTTTATAATAATCATAAAAATAGTAGGCAATGGGAAGCTTTGCGATATGGAAGTAATTTAATTCCGCGCCAGGTGAGGGAAAGGTAATTGCCCCTGCGCTTTGCGCAAAGAAAAAAGCCGTCAGGATGGGAGCCGCGATATGGAAGAAAAGAACCAGGCGGAGCAAAGTATAGCCTTTGCCCGCGTTTAAAATCCGGATGCGGCACAGAATTTGGGCGGAGAAAAAGAAAACCCCGCCCAAAATTGAAGTGGATATCAGCAATATGAAAAAATCACTCAGTGCTGCAATCATTTTTAATATCCTCCAACAATTGGTTGATGCGTTCCTCCTGCTTTTTCGTCAGATGGCTTTTGCCGCAGAAGGATGCAACTAAATCAAGAAAGGACGAGTTCCCCAGGCTGTTTTCAAGCTGCTGCTTTAACAGCGCCTGCTCATATTCCTGCTGCGAAAAAAGCGGATAATATATGTGGTGCCGCCCTTGCTGAACCGTTTTTACGTAGCCTTTTTCGTTTATTTTAAACAGGATTGCGCTTTTTGTGCCCTGCTCCTGGTGAAAGTCCGGATTGGCGTATATTTCGCGGCTGCTGATGCCCTCCGGGTGCGCCCAGATGAGTTTCATGAAGTTTAGCTCCGTCGGGGAGAGCTTATGTATGCCGCCAAGATGGTGAAGGGGTTCGTTGCTCTTTAATCTCACGGTGGATAAATTCCTTTCTTGGGTGCTGCAAAGATTGCGAAGGGGTGCGGCACAGGCTGCCAGCTGTGTTTGGTGAGAAAAAGTTTGGGTTATCGTTTCCACTTATCCTGCTTAAAGCCCGCTTCCGCCAGGCGGTTATGCATTGCCTCCAAAAAGTCCAGGAATGCCTCGCGCTCCTGCGGCTGAACCGTGTTCGGGATGCCGTATGCCGTTTTGCTGCCCGTGTCACCGATGTCTAAGATTTCGCCGTAGGAGCCGTAGCCCTTCCGGTAAGCCAGGCATGCCTGTGAGTATTTCGGGTTGTAAGTGACTTCCACCACCTCATCCATATCAAGCAAAACGCCCTCACTGTGCTGCGTTAAGCCGCGGTCAACCTGCACGAGCGCAATCTGTCTGTCGCTTGTCCGGTAACCGAGGATGTAATGGTAGAAGGTTGTGGTGTTCGTGTCAAATACAAAGCCGCGCTCGAATTTTGAGCTTGTCTGGGTGGCGTGCAGGATTAAGTAGCTGTCGCCGTCCCCGATGGCTTCGTTGAACATCTCGCGCATGCGCGCTTTCGTCTTTGCGCATTCCGCTGCGTCATATTCAAGTTCCTTTGGTTTTTTTGAGAATAATCCCATTATGTGATACCTCCTTTGGTTGGGTTATGCCGATGCATTTTTTGGTAACGTATGCACGGCGCAAAAATTTTGTGTAAGAATTACAACAACACAACCGTGTAGCCCATAATCCAGATTATACTACATCTTTGTTTGCGAAGTCAACCATTTTATTTATATTATATAAATATATTTATACAATATAGAAATTTATAAGCATATAATTGACGATGTAGAAAAGATACTATAATGGCATTGAGACATGGGTTCGCCGTTGCCAGGTAAAAATTTTCAGCATTAGGAGAGAGTGTGATGAACAAAAAAGCGGCAATCAGCATTGCAGGGTAGGAATTTGGGTGGAACGAAAAATTGCAGGATGCCATAGACAATGGGCAGATGAGGGCAAATGCAGAACAATAAAAATGCAGGATGCGGAAAATGTACGAATTGGTAATGGACATTTCAATGGCAGTCATTATGTTGGGGGGATTGCGGTGATGATTGCGCCGAAAAGGGTGGCAAAAAAGTCCCTGACGGAAACGAAAAAAGGCATACTGCTTGTGCGGCTTTTTAGCAAAGGGTTCATAGATAGCGGCGGCACGGGTTCGGCGCTATATTTTGTTAGGAGGGAATGTGCTTGAATTCAGGGGGAAGAAATGGTATGATGGCATAAACAGGAGGAAGCCAATGGGGGATGAGAAACCGCAATTTTTGTATCATGGGAGCCCGTATCTTTTTGAAAAACTGATTCCGCAGCCTGCGGCGGGGGCGAGTGAGAAAGAGTCCATGCTTGCCATATACACGGCAGGAAGCATAAAAGAGGTAATTCCATTCGCGCTGCCGATTCGGTGGTATCCGGACAACCCGGATGGCAGACGGGATTTTCGCTGTGAGAATGGCAGGACGGAATTGATTTATGGAACCCTGGACCCGGACGGCATCGGGTATGTGTACCGGGTCAAATCCGATTGTTTTGAGAAAATTGACGGGTGGCAGTGGGTGTCGGAAACAGAGATTGTGCCGGAAGAAATTATGGAAATCCGGGTGGGGGATTATTGGGATACCATTCGTTTTTCGGAACAGGCGCTGCGGATGCAGGAGGAAGTATGGGGGAAAATAAGGTAAGGCTGTTTGTGAATTTACTCTATGATTTTAAGAAAAGTGAAAAATTTCCGGGGATTTTTGCGAAGCTTGGCGAAGTGCTTTCGGAAAATGGCTGGGGGCAGCAACGGCTGCTTTTCGATTTTCATGATGTCAACGACGCGCAGACGGAGGGGAAAACGCCGCACGCGATGCTGATAAAGGCATTCCCGCAGTTCGCATCTTACTGGAGGAGCGCATTTGAGGAGTATAAGGCGCTTCATCCTTATCAAAAAGAGCTTCCGCCGCCGCACAGCTATAGCTGTATTTCAAATTTTCCGGGGAGGAAGGCGGGAAAGCCAGTGTTTCCGGTACCGGATGCGGCGGTGGATTTTTCGCTGGTGGAGAAGGTTTTTGCGAAGGTTCCGCACCCCTATACATTTTATTCCGCGCTTGCGGTACTGGACGGGATTGACTGGAGTGGAGGGCGTAATCCGGTTTTGGAAAGGAACGGGGGTGACGGGGCGGGAGGATATCATCCGGTTTCGGAAAAGGACGGGAATGACGGGGTAGCAGGGTGTGATTTGTCCCCGGCGATGGACTGGGTCGTGATATTGGGAAAGGGAGAGCAGGACGACTGGGAGGCAGGCGATTGGACGGGCGGGATGGATTTTGATGAAATTTGCCCGTTTTACCAGAGCAACAGCGTGCGCATCGGGAAGGAATGGGACCAAGGGCCGGAGCTTGCGGTTCAGGTTGAAGTGTATCCGGGGCAGGGGCTTGCGCTTGCAAAGAGGGTGGAAGAGGCGTTCTCGAAATATTTCGGGATGCCGACGAAACGATATGCGAGGGCGGTTTCGCCGTGGGAGGGGCGGGAAGGCTGCCGCGCGAAACGGCGGGAAATGCAGGAGGTTTTTGCGCGTTGGACAAAGAAAATGCAGCTTGAAGTGCTGAGGCGGCAGATGGAAGCAAAGGAGCATCCCTCCCCTGCAAAAAAGCCCGTCAGCCGCGCCGCGCTGAAAAAGCGCTTTTTTGAAAAGAATCAGTTGGAGCGTTATCCGGTTTCGCGCTGGGATGATAAGCAGTGCCGCCAGAAATATCTGGCGCATAATTACCATCTGGAGGTTGGGCTTGTGATGAATGAAAACCCGCCTGTGGCAAGGATGCAGAGGAATTCACCAAATTGCCTTTACGTTGAATGCATTGGCTGGAATTTTGAGCTGCTCGGGAACCTTGAGGTGGAAGATTTTCCGGCAGAGGCAGGCGATATGGCAGGGGAATTGGCATTTGCTTTGTGGCAGGAATATCTCGACCGCTTTGCGGCGGAGGTCGTGCCGGAGCTGTTTCGGATTTTTGGGGATACACCAGGGGAGTTTATCTGTGATTCTAGGCGGATGACGCGTGCAAATGAGGAAACCATTGGGACGAGATATCACAGGTTCTGAAGCGGCGGGATGCGTATGCTCAGCTTCGGCACGGATGGGGAGCAAGAATGCAAAAAAGAAGGAAAGGCGGATGTGGGATTTTATGGAAGAAAAGGAAAACAAAAATAAAAAAAGAACGCTTTACGTGACAGATTTGGACGGAACATTGCTGAACACAAGCGACCGTATCAATCCGAAAAGCATCGAAATCATCAACCGCCTCGTGGGGCAGGGGATGCTGTTTACTTACGCGACTGCGCGCTCGTTGGTTTCTGCGTCCGTGGTGGCACAGGGGCTGACCGCCGATATCCCGGTGATTGTCTACAATGGCGCGTTCATCATGCACCCGCGTACCGGGGAAGTCCTTTCTTCCCTGTCTTTTTCGGCAAACGAGGCAGTATTTGCGCGCGAAACGCTGATGGGTCATAACATCAGCCCGCTGGTGTACGCCTATGTGGACGGGATTGAGCGGGTGTCGTGGGAGGTTGCGCGGGAAAATGAGGGGATAAAACGCTATTTGTCGCGCCGCGACGTTGACCCGAGGCTGCGCCCGCTCCATGCCCCGACAGGGCTGTATGACGGCGAGGTCTTCTATTATACCTGCATCGGGGAGCGGGAGGAGCTGATGCCGATTTATGAGATTTTCTCGGCAGATAAAAGATATCGCTGCACGCTTCAGCAGGAATTGTACCGTCCAGAATACTGGTGCGAAATTATGCCGGCAAAGGCAACGAAAGCGGAGGCAATCGGAAGGCTTAAAAAGCTTTGGGGTTGTGGGCGGGTCGTTTCCTTTGGGGATGCCATCAACGATATCCCGATGTTTGAGATTTCGGATGAATGCTACGCAGTGGAAAATGCCGTGCCGGAATTAAAGCGCATTGCGACGGGGATTGTCGCGGACAATGACCATGACGGCGTGGCGGAGTGGCTGGCCGCGCACGCCGATATAGGGGATACGGATTTTGCCGTATGAAGTTAAACCGTGAAAACGCGGATATTCTGGTCAATGGCATCGGAAAGCTGTGAGAGCTTTTCCGCAGCTAAGGCAACGTCGGCGACCATGGCATTTATCGTCTCGATGGATGCTAAGGATTCCTCTGTACTGGCGGCATTTGCCATCGCGATGGTGTTCAGGCTCGATACGACCTGTACAACTTCCTCACGTCCGGTATCCGTGGTCTCGATTGTATGGACTAAGTCGGAGATTTCTTCGTGTGTCCGTGCAATATTATGGTTTACTTCCTCGAAGCATACTTCCGTGGCGGTCAGATGCTCGTTCTGTTTTTCCATGATTTCCCTTACCCCATCCATGACTTTGACCGCGGCTGAGGACTCTTCTAATAGTGCAACGATAATATCATCAATGTAGTGTGCGGATTCGTTGGACTGTTCTGCGAGGCGCTTAATCTGGTCAGCTACCACGGCAAAACCGCGCCCCTGGTCTCCCGCCCGCGCGGCTTCAATCGAAGCGTTCAGTGCCAATAGGTTTGTTTCGTCCGCAATGTTTGTAATCAATTCTGCCGCATCTTTGATTTTGAGTGCGGAATCATTGGTTGATAAGGTCTGCTGGTTGATTTTTTCGATTTCCGACTTTGCCATGTGGTTGATATCAACCAGGTCCTTGAGGGTATGGAACGCCGCCTGGTTTGATGTGCTGATTTTGGATGCCACTTCGCTTAGTGTGGATGACTTCTTTTTTGCATTCACAATCTGGTCTCCGATGTTAAGGACGGACTCGGAAGCTTTTTCGGTTTCTGCCGCCTGGCTGGTTGCGCTTTCGGCAATCTCGCGGACAGCGCGTTCCATGTCTTTTATTGTGTTGGAGGAAGCATGGGAATTATCGCTGATTGTCCGGGCTGTCCGCAGCAATTCCGCGCTCTGGTCGCACAGTTGCAAAAGTACGCTGTGGGCAGCGTCGGCAAGCCGTCTGGAGGCATCGGCAATCATACCGATTTCATCTTTCCGTTCACAGAAAACGGAGAGTTTATTTTTCTTGGTAAAATCGAGTTTGCCAAGTTCCTGCAAGATATCAGCCTCTTTCCGGATGTCTTTGGACAACGCCGAAACACACAGCCCGATTAGGATGGAGGCGGCGGCAAGCACGGTAAGGCACAGGATAAGGATGATGCCGAGCAGTTGGTTGATAGGGGCATATGCGGTGGAGCGGTCAGTAAGCTCCACAAAAACCCAACCGCGTTCCTGGATGTAATGTACCATGGAAATCATGTGTTTCCCATCAATTTTTGAGGTGTATTCAAACGGGATACTGCGGCCGCTGGAATTTTTTGCATTTTCAAGGATGGACAAGTGGTCCGCATTTTCAACCACGGTGCCAATCATGTCGTCTTCCGGGCAGAAAATATAAGTGCCCGCCTGTGCGTCAAGGAGCAGATATTGTTTTTCGGAGTCCTCCTCATAGAGCGCGTTGAGGGTATCGCGCAGGCCGGATGCGTATATGGCAGCCCCAACATAGCCTGCCGGGGTATTGTCCTCCTTCAGGACAGGATAATACATGGAAATGACCTGCATCCCGGTTGCTTTCGATGCCATAATGCCGGTGTTGTACATTCCTTTGCCAAGTTCAGCCTGGAGCTGTGTAAGTGCTTCGCCCTGCCGCAGCGTTGCGCCGATGACGCTTGTGACAACGGAGGAAAGGACGGTGGAATTCCAGTCGGATGCGTAGATATTTTCAAGATTGTCGCCCACCCTGGCATACTTTTCCGTGTAGGTCTGCAGCTTTTGGACGGCATCTTCATCCGTGGGGTTCGTTAAGACTTCAAGGAGCGCCGGAGCCTGCGCGTAGTCAATCAGGTAAGCCTCCGCCTTATCGACATAGTTTTTTACGATTTCTGTCTGCATATCTACCGATTCGCTCATATGTGAGAGGATGGAATCCTGCATGATGCCATGCATTTTCGTATTGATGCCGAGGCAGAGGGCAATGAGCCCAAGAGCCATGATGCTGATGGATATTATGCTGATTTTGATGGAAAGTTTTATGTTTTTCATGGTGTCTCCTTTTTGTTTGTTTGCAATGGTGTCTGCGCTACCGCAGTGTAAATGATTTCAGGCTGGCGTTTCCTGGCCCGCGGTAGGTGATATAAATCGGTTGGATGCCATCGGAGAGAGGGAGTTTTGCCGTGTAATCTTCCCAGACATTGGAATATTGTACGGGGATGCGGGCAAGTGTGCCGCCGTCCATCCGGTTTTTGATTTCAAAGTGGCCGTTTGCGTAACCGCGCACGGAAATTGTGATTTCCTGTACATTCCTGCAGTCGAAATATTTAAAGCCTGCAGTGGCAGAGTCCGTCATATTTGCGATGTAGCCCTCGTTTTCGTCGCCGTCGCGCCCGTCCTGCATGATTTTGGGGAAGCGGTCACCGCCGACATATACGGAAGGCTCCTTGGTAAAAAGGTTGCAGGCAAGGTATGCCGGGTATTCCCCGGTGCCGGGGAGCGGAGCTCCATTTAATCCACAGGAAGTCATCTCGGTCTGTGGGATAAAGCCGTCCGGTGTAAAATGAATTTGTTCCGCACAGCCCTGGCGGCTGTACCATGTGCCGTTGGTATGGCGATGGTAAAAGATGTACCATTTTTCGTTGATTTCCACGATGCTGCCGTGGTTGTTTGCGCCGTAGGCGGCGGGCAAATCCGCTGGTTTATAGCTGTCAATATGTAAATCGCAGTTGCTGACAATTACCCCGCCGTAATGGAATCCCCCGGTTGGGTTGTCGGAGACTGCATAGCAGAGTTCATGCATTACCTCGGAGGAATAGATGAAATAATAAATATTTCCGCGTTTCCGTATGGATGGTGCCTCAAAGAAGGCATGGTTTTCAAATTCTGTTCCGGCGCTGTATTCACTTCCGGGAACAATCCGGACAGGGGCTTGTTCGATGGTGAGCATATCACTGCCAAGCACGGTAACCATTGCACCTGTGCGGGAGGCATCGCCCCGCCCGCAGAAACCGGTGTAGAGGTAGGTCTTGCCGCCCTCAGTGAGGACGCCAGGGTCAAACTGCGGTTCATCCCCCTGCCGCTCCCCAAGCTTTGTGCCGTCCGGATAGTGCACATACCCAAGAAAACGGTACTTCCCCGCAGGAGTGTCACTCACCGCCACGGAAACGATGGAGACATGGTCAAGGACATAATAAAGATAAAATCTTCCGTCGGGTCCTACTGTGACATCAGGGGCATACAGGCACATTTTTCCGTCCCGGTTCAGCGGGTCCTCCGTTTTCGGATAAATTATGCCCTCATAGCGCCAGTTCCCGAGGTCGTCGGCAGGGGCAGACCAACAGACATAATCGCCCAGGCAGAAGACATGTCCGTTGTAATAATCATGGGAGCCGTAAATGTAAACCCGATTGCCGAAGACGTATGGTTCCGCGTCGGGGATATATTCCCAGGATGGGAGGTAAGGGTTGAATGCATTCTTTTTCATTGCTGCCTCTCCTTTGCACTTTATGTTTATATTATATCATGTTTTTTGGGGATACTCCTTTTCAAATATTGCGTTATTTCAACTAATTTTTGTTTTTCTTTCGAAATTTTGTAAATTGGACGCAAATTTTGATTCAAATTTGCATTATCGGAAAAAATCAGAATTATTTGTATAATTTGCCAATTGAATTTCATATTTTTTAATTTTTTTTAGGAAATTTTCTTGAAATTTTGCTCGAAATATGGTAAATTATTATCATTAGAAACAAAGCAGGAGCAAAAAATAAAATCTCAATGTGCTGAAAGTACCTATTGGATAGTGTGAAAGTATAGTTGCGGTGTTGCCAATGCCCACCCATAAGACACATTCCTCAGTGCACGCTTCGGAATGGAGGTCATATGAATACAAAAACGATAGGATTTAAAATCAACCTGATGGTAAATATTCTTGCGATAGTAGCCATCCTGACGGTTTTTGCGAATTACAGTGCGATTGGAAGCATAAAGGAAATCGATGACCATGTATCTACTATCTGTATTGAGCTTGAGCAGGTGCAGGGGGATATCCGGGATGATTTCCAACAGGTACGGCTGTACGCGAATTTTACATATTATAAGATGGATTTGCCGGCGGAGCACTACAGTGCAATCACAGGGCGCTTAGAGGAATGCATGAATGATTTGAAAGCAGGTTTCCAGGAAGCGATGGATTTGTGTGAGCAGTCGGAGGATGAGGCGCTTGCACAGGTATCGGATTTGCTGCTTCAGGCGATGCAGGACTTTGGGAACTATGTGCAGAACATATTGGATACGGCGCGGGCAGGGGATTATATGAAGCTTCCGTCTATGATTGAAGGTCTTTCCACTTATACAACCGAGGTCGAGACAGCTATGGGAAGCTTCAGCACGGCGATAAACAGCCTGACCCGGAGTTTTACCGAGCAGAGTGAGTCGCGCATTCGGGGAACCCATTTCCTTAATGGGGTTGCCTTAGCGATATGTATTGTGGTATGGGTTATCCTTCTTTTGGTGGTCAACCTGACAATCTGCAGGCCAGCAAAGAATTCCGGACAGCAGCTTGCCCGGATTGTTGACAAGATTGAGAGCGGTAACGGCGATTTGACCGAGCGGATTCCGGTGAAGACGGAGGACGAGATTGGTCAGATGGTAAATGGCATCAACAACTTTATCGCGCAGCTGCAGACGATTATGCGCAAGCTGAAGGGTGAGGCGGATACGCTTATGGATTCCGCGAAGGCAGTCGGTACACAGATTGCGGATTCGACGGAGAACGCAAGCAATCTTTCCGCGGTTATGGAAGAACTGTCGGCGAGTATGCAGGAGATTTCTGCCACGCTCGGCCAGATTGTGACGGGCAGCAATAACGTATTGGGCGAGGTGGAGGATATGAACCACCGTGTTCAGGACGGTGTGAGCATGGTTTCCAGATCCAAGGCACATGCAGGGGAAGTGCACAACAATGCGATTGTAAGCAAGGAAAATACTGGTAAGATGATTGATGATATCCGCGCGACGTTGAGCGCGGCGCTTACGGAGAGCCGCAGTGTGGAGCGTATCAATGAACTTACGCAGGAGATTCTCAATATTTCGAGCCAGACGAACCTCCTTTCCCTGAATGCCTCGATTGAGGCGGCGAGGGCAGGCGATGCGGGGCGCGGTTTTGCGGTTGTTGCGGAGGAAATCCGTGTGCTTGCGGATGGCAGTGCGAAGACGGCGGGCAACATCCAGAATATCAGCAACCTTGTGACGACGGCGGTGAATAAGCTTGCAAAGAACGCGGAGGATATGCTGCATTTTATTGACGAAAAAGTTTTGAAGGATTATGATGAATTTGTTGATATCGCAAAGCAGTATGAGCGCGATACGGACGACATCAATGTACTGCTACAGGACTTTGCGAATAACACGAACGAGATTAATACAACTGTCCGTGCGATGAACCAGGGCATCAATGATATTTCGATTGCGGCGGACGAGAGCGCGCACGGTGTGACAACGGCGGCGGAAAATGTAGTTAACCTTGTGGAAGCAATCACCCAGATTCAGCAGGAGACAGATAATAACAGGGAGATTTCAGGGAAGCTTGAGGACGAAGTGAACCGTTTTAAGAATGTCTGAGGTTTTTATGGTGTCCTGGTTTTGTTACGGATATTGTGCGTTTGGTTTTGTGAAGAAAATGTTGGTTCCGCACCCAGGGGATTACCCTTGGGTGCGGAACTTTTTCTTTTTGCTGTGGGCGAATCAGTATTCGAGGAGGGCTTTGGCATATTGCGGCGCAAGGATGGTATGTTGGCTGTATTCCTTTTGCAGGGCGTCAAGCTGGGATGGGGTGGTGGTGAGCGCTGTCTTTATATCGGTCTGGATACGCCTGACAATGTCCCGGAATAATGGTGTCTGGCGAACCTGTTCCATGGCTCTTTCCATATCACCCGCGGCATTGGAACGGTATGGGGTATCGGTAAGCTCAGTGCAGGCATCCTCCAAAACATTAAGCATTTCGTCAATGCCATAAAAATCAACCTCTCTGCAGTCCTCCAGCTCATCAAAATCCAGATGCCCACCCGCCATGGCGACAAGCTCCATCAGCAGCAGGGAGCTCCATTCAATTGCAATCAGCTCATAGTTTTCCGGATGCCGTTCCATAAAATATTTGGCAACGAATTCCCTTGGGGCATCCACGGCGATATTGCCGACATTGTAAGCGTAAGAGCAGGCGTAATAATCGTTTGCAAAGTCCTGGAATTCATCTGGGGTGGTGCGGCCTTTTACATAATCCCAGAGCAGGTCGCGTGAACGCTCCAGACCGAGGGAAATTTGTTGCCCATCCTCAGCCAAGCCCTGGCGTATCGTATTGATAAAGCGCTCGAGAACCAACAGATTCCCGAGTACACGCAGGTGCGTATTGTCCTTCGGGAAAGCCTCATCAATATTGTGCATGAGTTCCGACATCCATTCGCCGCTCTGTGGTCCGTCTAAGGATGAAAAATCGGTGTCAAAAGTGTAATTTGCCATAGAATCCTCTCTTTCTTTTTGCAGTTTTGTCAGTTTTTAGGTTATTATAGCTGTTTTGCCGTGCAGTTTCAATGTTTTGCTTGCATTTTTGTAATTTTCGGGGTATAATACCAAACGCGTACCAAAAATGTTTTTTCGGAATCATTGGATGGAACTTATGGGGTGCGCGGACAGAAAAAGAAAAACGGAGGATTTTATGACAAGCATTGTAGGAAATGGAGTTTCGGCGAATTAAATAGCGAAACGGGGAGATTTTGGAATACGTGATAAGTCTGCCCAATGACCAGGAAGATATGTACTGGTCTGACTATGCCTTACAAATGCTTGTGTGAATGATAGAAGCGCTGCCGCGCTTTCTTTTGCTTTGCCGGAAAATGGGTGAAAACGGAAGGGGTTGCGGAAGGAATTTTGCGTTCCGGATTTTGGAGCATGGCTGTGTGGCCATGCTCTTTTTGCGTTTATCATCCGGGAAACCAAATTTTATTTTTTGATGTAATATGGCAGAAGTTTTTTTGTTGTTTTCGTGTCTGGAATGTTGGCAGGGTGACAGCAAAATACACTGCATGTTGGATTTTCAGGACGTTGCACGGAATTTTTTGGCACGGTATGGACTTATTGCACTTGTATCCCGTTTCAGGTTTATTTTTGGAATCATTGGAAAACAATTTTCACACGGAGGGTATCATGTACAATTACGAACATATTTTAGAGTTTGACAAAATCAAGGAAGCGTGGGCGGCGTTTGCGCTGACGGATGCCGCAAAGGAAAAAATTGCAGGGGCGGAGCCATTTTTGGCAGAAGCAGGATTGCGCCGGGATATGCGTGAGACGACGGAAGCGCGGACATTGTTGGATAAATACGGGAATCCGCCGCTGGTTTCCTTAAGCGGCGTGGGGGAGCTGACGGCATCGGCGGTGCGTGGGGAGTGCCTTGGTGCGGCTGAACTGGAAGGCTTTGCACAGGTGCTGGTCGCGGTGCGCCGCTTAAAAAGTTATCTTGCGCGCTGCAAAGGCCTGACCTTATCGCTGCCGTATTATGAAGAAAATCTGGATGCGCAGGAGGAACTTGCGGAGGAAATTTCCATGCAGGTTCGCGGCGGGGCGGTCTGCGACAATGCATCCAGGCTGCTGCGCTCGCTCCGCGGCGATATTGAACGGGCGCAGCAGACTATGCGGGAGAAGGCGGAAGCGGTGATACGCTCAAATAAGGACTGCATGTCGGACAGTTTTGCTACACAGCGCAGCGGGCATATTTGCGTGCCGGTGAAGAAAGAATATAAATTCCGGATTTCCGGAAATGTAATTGATAAATCAGCAACCGGGAACACCATTTTTATGGAGCCGGCAAGTGTTGCGAAGTATTATGAGGAGCTTGTAATGCTGCGCCTTGGCGAAGAGGAGGAGGTGCGCAGGATTCTGTATGCGCTCACGGCGAAGGTGGCGGAGATTTCCGGTATCATGGCAGAAAATGTCCGGATTATGGAGAAGCTTGACTATATTTTTTCGAAGGGAAAGCTGTCACAGGAGTATGGCGGCGTGGAGCCGGAAATCAATCTGGAAGGGCGGATTACCATAGAAAACGGCAGGCATCCGCTGATGGACAAAAGCCTGTGCGTGCCATTGCAGTTTGAGGTTGGGGAAGGGGATGTCCGGGGGATTGTCATCACCGGTCCGAACACCGGCGGGAAAACCGTTGCCATTAAGACCGTGGCGCTCGCCTGCCTGATGGCGCAGTGCGGCCTTCATGTGACCTGTGGGCGTGCGGACTTGTGTATGCGCAGCAATTACCTTTGTGATATCGGTGACGGGCAGAGCCTTTCGGAAAATCTTTCCACCTTCTCGGCACATATTGTCAATGTGCTGGATATCCTGAAAAATATCTCGCAGGACAGCCTGGTTATTTTGGATGAGCTTGGCTCCGGCACTGACCCGGCGGAGGGGATGGGCCTGGCGGTTGCGATTTTGGAGGAGTTAAAAAAGAGCGGCGCGCTTTTTGTTGTTACGACACATTATCCGGAAGTGAAGCAGTACGCAGCGCGGGAGGCGGGCATCTGCAATGCGCGGATGACGTTTGACCGGGAAAGCTTAAAGCCGACATACCATCTGGTCATTGGTGAGGCAGGGGAGAGCTGTGCATTTTATATTGCCGCACGGTATGGGATGCCGGAGCGGATGCTTGAGAGGGCAGCGCGCGCTGCATATGGGGAATATGTGCAGGGCACAGAAAGGAAGGAGGCATGGACGGACGCAGGATGCACAAAAAATGAAGGCGTGCAGGAATGTACGAAAGCCGGGGAGATGTACGTTGAACCTGGAACAAAACCACAGGGCATTTTGCAGATAAATTACCACGGCATGACCGGGGAACTGGAAAAGAAAGCGGTGCCAAAACTGAAAAAACAGCAGCAAAAAACCGCGGTGAAGCAATTGGCGAATAAATTCCGCCTTGGCGACAGCGTGATGCTCTACCCGGATAAAAAGCTTGCAATCGTGTGCGAACCAATCAATGAAAAAGGCGTGCTGCGCGTGCAGCTCCCGGAGAAAAAAATCTGGATTAACCACAAACGTGTCAAGCTTGTCGTGGCGGCAAAGGAATTGTATCCGGCGGATTATGATTTTTCGATTATTTTTGACACGCCACAGAACCGGAAGCTGCGGCACGATATGGAGAGGAAGTATGTGGAGGGGGCGGTGCTGCGGGAGGAATGAAAACGAGATGACCGGGAAACGGACAACACGAAATGGATGGACAACGAATTTGTTATGTGATATCATGTATTAAGAAAGTAAATGGTGATTTGGGCAGGCAAAAGAATACCGCAGAATCCAGGAGAGGGGGTGCTGTCATGGGGATTTACCTGAATCCGGGAAATGGAGGCTTTTCAAAAGCAATCCGTTCCGAGATTTATGTGGATAAAAGGGGCTGATTTCGTATACAAATAAATATTTTGATACGGAACAGCAATTTATCTGTGTTAGCAGGCCAAGACGTTTCGGAAAATCCATGGCGATAAAAATGTTGGCGGCTTATTACAGCCTCGGATGTGATTCAAGGGCGCTGTTTGCAGGGCTGGAAATCGAGAATGACCCGACTTTCGAGGAATATTTAAACCGGTACGATGTGATTTTCCTGAATATGCAGCAGTTTCTGATTGAGGCAAAAACGGGGAGGTGACGGAGTATCTGGAACAGGAAGTCCTGAAGGAACTAAAGAAAAGATACGGGGAATTTTTGACGGGCGAGGAGGTTGGGCTTGCTGCTGCGCTGCGGCAGGTTTATGCGGAAGCGCTGGACCGGGCGCGGGTTTGCAGATATTGTATTTTTGCCGCTGCCCCATACGGATAAACCTGCGGTGGTAGTTGAATTGAAATATGGGAAATCCGCAGAAGCGGCGGTGGAGCAAATCAAGGAACGGGATTACGCACAGGCATTGGGACGGTACCGCGGAAAAATACTGCTCGTTGGCATCAATTATGATAAGGACAGCAGGGACAAACCGCGCCAATGTGTGATTGGGCAGGTTTGTAAGCAATAGGTGGTATAATTGTGTGTTTCCTTTGCACCATGAGGAAGAACTCAAAAACGGCGGGGGAATTTGGAAAGGACTTTCCGGGCAGGGGAAAGGTTCGCAGGGAGGATAACAATGGAAGAACGAATCGAAATATCTCAGCGTGTCATGTGCATCATCGAAGAACATAAAAACGAAGGGGATTTTGTCAGCCAGACCCTTTGTTTTGTGCGCGCAGTGCTAGAGCCAGAATCTGTCGGTGAAAAGAAGCTGAAGGAAAAGGAAATCAGGCGCTACGATATGCAATACCGCTATGACCACACATTGCGTGTGGCGGCAATCGGACGGGAAATTGCCCGCGCAGAGGGGATTTCGCAGGAAGCGCTCGTGATGGCGTGCCTGCTCCATGACGTGGGTTATCCGGAGTGCAAAAGCTTTGAGGAACTGGGAAAACATCCTGCTTTTGGCGCAGAAATTGCGGCGCGCTTTTTGGGGAAGATTGGCTATGACGCGGAAATCTCAAAAAGCATCTGCAAGGCAATCTGGATTCACGACCGTTTCCCGTGTGAAGGTGAGGACGCGACCGTATTGGAAAAGAGTGTGCGCGACGCGGATGATATTGACCGCGCGGATGCAATGCGTATCTGCATCCGCGCATACCATGATATCGGAGAGCGGGCAGCGTGGGAAATCCGTGAAATCTGTGAAAAGAGGCTCAAAGAGACCGAAAGCCTGAAGAACCGGATTTGCGGTACAGAAACCGCGAAACGCCTGTGGATGGAGAATATCTGTTTCCAGGAAGAGTTTTACAGGAAGCTTTTGGTGCAGATGGAACAGACGCGGGAAGAATATGGTACATGTCTTTGAAATTTTAGCCGCCAATTGCGGCGCAGCAGGAGGGGAAAATGAGTAATTGGGAAGAAGAAAGACCAATCTACGAGGAAGAAATGACACAGCAGCAAAAGGAAGAGATGGTAAGGGCAGCAAAGGAGCGCAGGGAAAAGGAAGTTGAGCGCGGCAGGAAAATCATTTTTGTGATGATGGCGGTTTATGTTGCCATGTGTGTACTGAACACAATCTTCAAGTTGTGTGCGGCAGAACCGGGCGGGCGGACAGGCTACATGACACTTGGGGCGGTTGATATTATATTGACCGCATTGATTGCGTATAATCTATATAACGGGAAAAAATGGGCGAGGATTCTGTTTGCGGTTTTGATTGTGTTTAATATCCTGTCCGTCATTGGCACAATTTCCAATCTGGATATTGGGAGAACGGATTATAGCGCCCCTTCTAGTAATGTGTATGTCATTTCTTCGGAAGGGAAGGCCGTCGGAAGTTGGGAGCTTGTTGGGACAGCAGAACTTGCAAAAATGCAGAAGCAGGAGAATGCACGGGCTTTGGTGCACCGGACTTTGATGGCGGTAAGCCTTGTTTTATTGGCAATACGGGCAGGCTATTTGTACCTTCTGTTTTTTTACCGCCCAATACAGGAGTTTTTTTATCGGCAGGAGAGCGGGGTATAGGAAAATAGAAACTGCCGCGGCTTTTTCTGCCGGAAGAAAGGTGTGCAAAATGGCAAAAAAACAGGGAAATGCTAAGAAAAGAGTAATCATATTTTGGCTGATTGTGCTGCTTTTGGTGAATGTGGCGCTGGCAGCGGAATTGCTGGGAAAGGGAAAGAAAACAGAGGATTCGGCAAAACTGCGGGATGGGGGCACAGAGGAAGGCGCAGGGGGCAGGGAATCCGGAGATGAAAAGGACGCGCGTCCAAATGGCGGGCAAGGAACGGGCGGCGGGCAGGAAAGTGCAGGAAATGTGCCATCCGGGAGCGATACCCCGGCAACTTCGCCCACGCCGGACGCTTCAAAAGATTCCGCGGAACAATATGCGGCTGACCTGCTCGCGGACATGACCCTCGAAGAAAAAGTCGCCCAAATGTTCATGATTACCCCGGAAGCCCTGACGGGCTACAACCGTGTAACAGCGGCGGGTGAGGTCACAAAAGAGAGCTTCCGCCAATATCCGGTCGGCGGTGTCATCTATATGGCAGACAACCTCATTGACCCGCAGCAGACGCGCACTATGCTTTCTAATATGGCGGATTACAGCATGGAATTGATAGGGCTTCCGATTTTCCTCGGCGTGGACGAGGAGGGCGGAACAGTGGCGCGCATTGCAAAAAATGAAGCCTTCGGGATAAAGAATATTGGAAATATGAGTGAAATCGGCGCGTCCGGCGATGATGCCAAAGCTTATGAGGCGGGCTATATTCTTGGCGGCTATTTGGCGGAGCTCGGTTTTAACCTTGATTTTGCTCCGGTGGCGGACGTGTGGTCGAACCCGGAAAATACGGTGGTCAAATACCGCTCCTTTGGCTCGGATGCATTGCTTGTGCGGGATATGGTAACCGCGCAGGTTCGCGGGCTTGGGGAGCAGGGGATTTTGAGCGTGGTAAAGCATTTCCCAGGGCATGGCAGCACGGCGGAGGATTCCCATAAGGGCGCGGCGGTGGTGGATAAGACCCGCGAGGAATTGCGGGAGTGTGATTTGGTTCCATTTGCGGGGGCGGTTGCGGAGGGTGTGCCGTTTGTGATGGTAGGGCATCTCTCATTGCCGCAGGTTGTTGGCGGGGATGTTCCGGCAGTTCTCTCGAAGGAGGTTATTGAAGGCATCTTGCGGGAGGAGCTGGGATTTGGGGGTGTGGTCATCACGGACGCGCTTGACATGAATGCGATAACGGATTATTACAGCCCGGAAGAAGCTGCAGTGATGGCGGTAGAGGCGGGGGCGGATATGCTTTTGATGCCGGAGGATTTTGTGGCGGCATATCAGGGCGTGCTTGACGCGGTGGCAGATGGCAGGCTGACGAAAGAGCGGATTGATGCGTCCGTCATGAGGATTCTTAAGGTGAAGGTGGAGATGGGGGCGCAGTGACGAAGGATTATGGTATAAAAGGAATTCCTTGCGGATGGTATTTTACAGCCGGGGAGATGGGAAAGACAAGACAGGGAAATTACAACCGGGGTGGACGGGAAGGACAAGACGGGGAAATCACATGCAATTGCCAGATGCGGCAGGAAATGTTAGAATATATAAAACATTCGTAAAAATGGAAGGAGAAAGAAGCATCATGCAGGAGAATCAGAACAAAAACAGGCAGCAGGATGAGGCGGCAAGGCGGCGGAAAACGCTGATTGGAATTATTGTGCTCTTAATTCTCGGCTTTGCGGTAAATTATTTTTTTGGCGGCGATGACAGCAACGGAGAGAATGGACAGGATAATTATACTGCGGGGGTGGTTGCCACGCCGGGTGTATCAGGAACTGTAGCACCAACACAGGGAATGGATGATACTCCCGGGGGGAAATCCGGGGATGGTATGACTGGAAATGAGGAAGGAACGGATGGGGAATCTGGGGATGACGTAGCCGGAAACGAGGAAGGAACGGATGGGGAGTCCGGGGATGACGTAGCCGGAAATGAGGAAGGGTCTGACGGGGAATCTGATGAGGATACAACCGGAAATAATGAAGACCCTGACGGGAAATCCGACGGGAACACAGCCGAGAACAAGGAAGGCGTTGGCAGCAATACAGAAGGGAACAATCCTGACACTGCAAATGGAGAAAACACCCCGGAAAATAACCCGAACCAGGCGGATGCCGGCGAAATTGAAATCCTCTACGAATTCCGCAGGGCATCCTATTTGGAGCAGCATTTCGAGAAACACGGCGCGGAGTTTGACTACGCGACAAAGGAAGAATACTTAGCAGGCGCGAACCGTGTTATTCAGTCGCCGGATGCACTACATAAGATTGAGGCGGAGGATGGGGATGATATTTACTATCTGGAGGAGACAAATGAGTTCGTTGTCGTCTCAACGGACGGCTACATCCGGACATATTTCCGCCCGAGTGCCGGGATTGATTATTATAATCGGCAATAAACGGCAAGATTTAAGGGGATTGAAATAATAAGTAAGTTTTGAAGCTGTGGGGATAGAAACTTTTAGGAGGGCATTAAAAGATGCTGAAAATAACATTTTTTTTCGTTTTTTACTTTGCCATTATTTTGATATATGAAGTAATAAGTGGAAAAAAGCAAAAGGTACATCATACAGCCGGATATTGGGTATTAAAAGCAGCATTTTACATTTATGTATTGTTGTTGGTCAAGGTAACAATTTTCCCGATTCCGTTTCAAAAATCGGAACTGGAAGGCTTGAGGAGAAGCTTTGGCGAAGGATTCGGGATGAATTTTATACCGATGAAAAGCATTATGAATATTGCGAATAGTAATGTGAATTTGTCAACAAAATTCCGGCAAATCGCAGGAAATTTTATCTTGCTATTTCCGCTTGGGCTTTACCTGCCGTTGGCAAAGGATAGATTCCGTAAAGCAAAGGAGGTTTTTGCCTTACTGTTAATCAGTGCTTGTTTCATTGAAATGGTACAATTTCTGATTGGAAGGATAATTCATTATAATTATAGGGTCGTTGATATAGATGATGTAATTTTAAATGTCTGTGGAGGCATAGTTGGATTTTTTGTGTGGAAGATTGCTAACAAATATTTTGCAAAAATTGAAATGACTTATAAATCAAATTAAATACATACTTACTTTATGAAAAAGTATCAAAAATAATTTGATTCATATTGATTCAGTTCAAGCTGGGTTTCCATAAAATACATGAAAACCTGGCTTGATATTTTTATACCATCCCATAATATTGATTGTATATTTATTTTAGCTAAAACAATCGAAAATGACGATTGCAGTATTTGGAATCTGGAATGAGATTTAGTGATATTATGTGGGAAACAAAATAGTTTACAGAAAATATAAAAAGAATCTCCAATATTGAAAAAAATTATTTCAAAAAATGCGCGGATGTGGTATAGTATTAGAAGATATTCTGGGAAGAGGAAGTAAAAAAACTGCATAAGGTATGCGGAACGAAAAATAAGGAGGTTTGTTATGGCAGCAGGTACTTTTCACGGCGGAAGCCATCCGTTCGAGGGAAAAGAGCTATCGATGGATAAGCCGACCATGGTGCTGCTCCCGAAAGGGGAACTGGTATATCCGGTATCACAGCATATTGGCGCGCCGGCGAAGGTCATCGTGGAAAAAGGGGAGCGCGTGCTCGTCGGACAGAAGATTGCCGAGGCGGGCGGCTTTGTTTCCGCGTGTGTCATCAGCTCGGTTTCCGGTACAGTAAAGGCGATTGAGCCGCGCCTGATGGTGAACGGTACAATGGCGGAGTCCGTGGTGGTGGAAAATGACGGGGCGTATGAGACGGTTCCTGATTTTGGGAAGAAGCGCGATGTAAAGAAGCTTTCGAAGGAGGAAATCCGGAATTTTGTGAAGGAGGCAGGCATTGTCGGCATGGGCGGCGCGGGCTTCCCGACCCATGTGAAGCTGACCCCGAAAAATGAGGACGAGATTGACTACGTGATTGTCAACGGTTCGGAGTGTGAGCCGTACCTGACTTCAGATTACCGGATGATGCTTGAGGAACCGGAACGTTTGATTGGCGGCTTAAAAGTGATTCTGCAGCTTTTTGACCACGCAAAGGGCGTAATCGCAGTGGAGGACAATAAGCCGGAGGCGATTGCAAAGCTTACGGATTTGGTAAAAAATGAAGAGCGCATCCGCGTGCAGCCGCTGAAAACAAAATACCCGCAGGGGGCGGAGCGTATGTTGATTTACGCGGTGACGGGAAGGCAGATTAATTCCTCGATGCTCCCGGCGGACGCGGGCTGTATTGTCAACAATGTGGACAGTGTGATTTCGGTGTACCTGGCGGTGGCGGAGAGTACACCGCTCATCCGCCGCATTGTTACGGTGACGGGGGATGCGGTGAAGGAGCCGCGCAATTTCGTGGTTCGCACCGGGACGCGCTACGCTGAGCTTGTAGAGGCGGCGGGCGGCTTTACGCAGGAGCCGGAAAAAATTATTTCGGGCGGTCCGATGATGGGGCAGGCGCTCTTTTCGCTTGACATCCCGGTGACAAAGACTTCCTCGGCGCTGCTGGCGCTAAAGAAGGATGAGGTCGCGGAATTTGAGCCGGGGGCGTGCATCCATTGCGGGCGCTGCGTGAATGCCTGTCCAGAGGGGATTGTGCCGCAGAAGCTTTACCCGGTGGCAATGCGTTCGGATTACGAGGCGTTTGAGAAGTTAAACGGCATGGAATGCTGCGAATGTGGCTCCTGTACTTTTGTGTGTCCGGCGAAGCTGCGTCTGACGCAGGCATTCAAACAGGCGAGGAAGAGCGTGTTGGATGCAAGGAGAAAGAAAGCATGAAAGAATGCAGTTCGCTCTGCAGAGATTAAATAGATGCGCGGTTTTCCGCGCAGAAACGAGGTTTGAGATGAAAAGTTTATATCATGTATCGGCTTCTCCCCATGTCAGAAGCAATGTGACGACGGCGGGTATCATGCGTGATGTGGTAATTGCGCTCTTCCCAGCGTGCCTGTTCGGGATTGTGCAGTTCGGGTTCCGGGCGCTTCTGGTGCTTTTGGTGAGTGTGACCACCTGTATCGTTTCGGAATATTTATTTTATAAGCTGTCAAAACGAAAGAAAGGCCCATACGAGGGCAGCGCCGTCGTGACGGGGCTTTTGATTGGCATGAACCTGCCTGCGGGCGTTCCGCTCTGGATGCCGATTCTCGGCGGTGTTTTTGCGATTATTGTCGTAAAGGAGCTCTACGGCGGCCTTGGTCAGAATTTTATGAACCCCGCGCTTGCGGCAAGGTGCTTCCTTTTGATTTGCTTTGCAAGCCAGATGGCATCCTTTTCGGTGGAGGCGGGCAGCGGCGTATTTATGAACGGAATTGCGTCGGTGGACGGGCTTTCCTCGGCAACGCCGCTTGCGGTTCTGAAGGAGGGGGCGGGCGATGTTTCGCTCTTTGATATGTTTTTTGGTTTTACGGGCGGCGTCATCGGGGAGACGAGCGCACTCCTGATTCTGCTCGGCGCGGCGTACCTGGTATTCCGCGGTGTGATTTCGCTGCGCATCCCGC
Organism: uncultured Lachnospiraceae bacterium; assembly: GCA_910579615.1. Lineage (GTDB taxonomy): Bacteria > Bacillota > Clostridia > Lachnospirales > Lachnospiraceae > RGIG4057. The sequence continues at coordinate 265,450 of CAJTUA010000003.1, forward strand.
TTGCGTATCTCGGGAGCTTTGCAGTGTTTCTTCTGCTTTTTGGCGGGCATGGCATGGATTTTACATACCTTGCGAAGCAGCTTTGCGGCGGTGGCCTGATGCTCGGCGCGTTTTTCATGGCGACGGACTATGTGACAAGCCCGGTAACTCCGGTGGGGCGCATTGTGTTTGGTATCTGCCTCGGGATTTTGACCGGGATTTTCCGTGTGTTTGGCGGGAGTGCCGAGGGTGTATCCTACGCGATTATTTTCTGCAATCTCTTAGTGCCTCTGATTGAGAAGGTTACAATGCCGCGCGCATTTGGGAAGGGAGGGAAGCAGTATGCCAGAAAATAAAAATAAGAGTGCTTCCATCATAAAGGATGCGCTGGTGCTTTGCCTGATTACGCTTGTGGCGGCAGTGCTGCTTGGCTTTGTCAATGAGTTGACGAAAGACCGGATTGCGGAGCAGAAGGCGGCGAAGAAGGAAGCGGCGTACCGCGAGGTTTACGCGGATGCGGCATCGATTGTGACAGACGATGCCGGGGCGGCGCAAAAGGTTGCTGCGGCGGCACAGCTCCTGGAAGAAAATGGTTTTGAGAGCATTTCCATCGATGAGGCAGGCCTGGCGCTTGACGCGTCCGGGAATCTGCTCGGCTATGTCATGACGATTACGACAAAGAAGGGCTACGGTGGTGCCATCACGATGACGATGGGCTACCGTCTGGATGGGGCAATCACGGGAATTGCATTTGTAACCTTGAATGAAACGCCGGGCTTTGGTATGCAGGCAAACGAGCCGGCGTTCAAGGAACAGTTTATCGGAAAGAATGCGTTCGAGCTTGTCTATGTAAAGACCGGGGCAACGGCGGAAAATGAGATTGACGCAATCAGCGGCGCGACCGTGACGACAAAGGCTGTGACGGGCGCGGTCAATGCGGGGCTGTGTTTTGCCGCGGATATGCAGGCTTCGGGGATAGGAGGTGCCGGAAATGAATAAGTGCACGGAACGTATTTATAATGGTATTGTCAAGGAAAACCCGACCTTTGTGCTGATGCTCGGTATGTGCCCGACGCTTGCGGTCACAATCTCGGCGATGAACGGTCTGGGGATGGGCCTGACGACAACTGTGGTTTTGGTCATGTCCAATATGCTGATTGCGCTCTTGCGCAAGGTGATTCCGGACAAGGTGCGTATGCCTGCGTTCATTGTGGTCGTTGCGTCGTTCGTGACGATTGTGCAGATGCTTTTGGAAGCGTATCTGCCGGATTTGAACGAGTCGCTTGGTATTTACATTCCGCTGATTGTCGTAAACTGCATTATTCTGGGGCGCGCGGAAGCGTATGCCTCAAAAAATCCGGTGCTCCCGTCGGTTTTTGACGGCATCGGCATGGGGTTAGGGTTTACGGTCGGGCTGACCGCAATCGGTATTTTCCGCGAGCTTTTGGGCGCGGGAACGATTTTCGGGCTGCAAATCATGCCGGATGCTTATGTGCCGATGGCGATTTTCGTCCGTGCGCCGGGGGCGTTCTTTGTTTTGGCGGCGCTGACCTGCCTGCAGAATAAATTTAAGATGCCGTCCGCGACGAACACACCAAAGGCGGAAGCGATTGCCTGCGGCGGCAACTGCAGCAACTGCAGCGGCGCGGTCTGCGCGGCAAACCATGCGGTGCTTGATGAAGAAAAGGAGCGCATCGCGGCGGAGGCGGCAGCAAAGAAGGCGGCGGCAAAGGAAGCGGCAGCGAAAAAATCCGCGGAGGAAGCCGCCGCAAAATCTGTGGAAGCAGGAAAGTCGGCGATTCCGGCGGATACACTTGCGTCTAAATTTGTATCAAAAAAGCCGGTGGCCGTGGCACACAAAGCGGTGCAACCGGAAAATGCAGCGGCGAAGAAGGAGGATGAGGCGAAATGAAAGAGATGATTTTATTGCTCGTGGGGGCGGCATTGGTAAACAACGTCGTGTTAAGCCAGTTCCTTGGGCTCTGCCCGTTCCTTGGCGTGTCAAAGCGCACGGAAACCGCGGCAGGCATGGGCGGGGCGGTTATTTTCGTCATCACAATCGCTTCCGGCATTACGGCGGCCATCTACAACGGCATTTTGAGCAACCGCCATATCAACCTGACCTACATGCGCACAATCGTGTTTATCGTGGTAATTGCGGCACTTGTGCAATTTATTGAGATGGTCCTGAAAAAATATATTCCGTCCCTGTACAATGCGCTCGGCGTTTATCTGCCGCTGATTACGACGAACTGTGCGGTGCTCGGTGTAGCAATCACGAATACAGATGAAGGCTATGGCGTGCTGAAAAGTATGTGGAACGGATTTGGCACAGCGGTCGGCTTTACGATTGCGATTATCATTATGGCGGGTATCCGTGAGCGCACCGAGCACAATGACGTGCCGGAGGTGTTTAAAGGTTCCCCGATGGTACTGGTGACGGCAGGCCTGATGGCAATCGCATTTTGCGGCTTTGCGGGGATACTGTAAGGGGAAGATATGAGGAACCTCAACGGCATATCTTTGGACAATGCCCGGAAGTGAAATTCCGGGTGCGGATATGCGGAACTTAAAATGGGAGGCGTAACATGATATTCTTAGGATTTAGTATCGGGGCGGTCGGGATGGCAGCCCTCGTGGTGGGAATTGTCGGTTTGCTCGTCGGTGTCCTGCTCGGTATCGCGGCAAAGGCGTTCGCGGTTAAGGTCGATGAGAGGGAAGAGAGCGTGCGTGGGCTCCTGCCGGGCAATAACTGCGGCGGCTGCGGCTACGCAGGCTGTGATGCTTTAGCGAAAGCGATTGCTTCCGGCGAGGCGGCGGTGAATGCCTGTCCGGTGGCGGGCGCGGCAGTTCACGCACAGATTGGCGAGATTATGGGACAGAGCGCGCAGGCGGCGGAGAAAAAGGTCGCGTTTGTGAAATGCCACGGCACCTGCGACAAGACCACGGTGAAATACCGCTACGACGGCATTGCGGACTGCAAGAAAGCGGCGCTTTTGCCGGGGCGCGGCGAGAAGCTTTGCAGCTATGGCTGCATGGGCTACGGCAGCTGTGTGGCAGCGTGCAAATTTGATGCCATCCATGTGGTGAACGGCGTTGCCCTTGTGGACGAAGAAAAATGTGTGGCGTGCGGTGCGTGCGTGAAGGAATGCCCGAACGGGCTGATTGAGCTGGTGCCTGCATCCTCCGTACAGCGTGTGGCATGCAGCTCGCGCGAGAAGGGTAAGCAGGTGAAGGATGCCTGCCAGACCGGATGCATCGGCTGTATGCTCTGTGTGAAGGCGTGTGAGTTCGGGGCGGTGTCCGTGGAGAATAACCTGGCGCATATTGATTATTCAAAATGCACACACTGTGGAAAATGTGCGGAGAAATGTCCGCAGAAGATTATTCTTCCGGGACGTGCCTGAAAACGGTAAGGCCATCGGGTACCGATGGTGTACATCAGGAACGGAATCTTTAAGATTGGATAGAGAGAGGAAAATATGGTATGTAGAGCATGCGGGCGGGTCATCGCCAATGAGAATGCAAATTTTTGTGAGTACTGCGGCACGGCGACAAATGCGAGCCGGGAGGGTGGCATGAATTATGGAAGCTATGGCGGGGAGGGTGCGGGGGATACTTCGCACTATGAGGCTTCCGGGCAGGCAGGGAATGGATATGCGTCCGGGCAGGGGCATGGGAACAATTCCTCCTATGGAAGAGCTGGCTACGACAATGCTTCCGGCTACGGGCAGAACACGGCCGGCGACCCGGGGTTGGCCGGGATATTAAACGGCACGGCAGGGGTGGCGGAGGCGGAGAATTCCATGGGCTTTCTGCACTGGATTGTCATTCTGCTGCTTCCGTTCATTCCGATGATTGGTATGTTCGCATATCTGGCAGTGCTGCTAATCTGGGCATTTGGGCGCACTGCGAGCAAAACGCGCAAGAGCTGGGCGCGGGCAACGCTCGTAATCACGGTGATATCCTTCTTTATGGTAATGTATATGTTCCAGACGCTGCTTGGGAGCGAGGGGATGGCAGAAATCATGAATTCCGTGATGGGGGCAGGTGGGATTTCTTAGCCTGTGCCACTCCACGTAAGGGTTGGCAGACCCGGATTATGGTCTGATATAATCCGGGCCTGCCAACTGTAATTAAGAAAGACTGTTGTTTTTCCATTGGGACTTCCGGTGGGAAATGAGAGAATAAATCAACGTGGTTGCGCTTTTGGTGCAGATGCGCATCCGGACAAAAAGCAAAAAGGAGGACAGGCTATGAAATTCAGCAACGGCTGTTGGCTGCAAAGGCAGGGAGGCGAGTGCTTCTCCCCTGCACAGATTTATTTTACGAAGGTGGAGGACGGCGTGGTTACCATGTGCGCCCCGACCCATCATATCAACCACAGGGGAGACACGCTCGGCGGTGTAAACCTCACACTTAAGGTGAGCGCCCCGGCACCGGAGGTGCTGCGTGTGCAGGCGTACCACTATGCGGGCGTACAGAAAAAAGCCCCGGCCTTCAAACTGACATTCGATGAGAACGCGAAGATGGAAGTGGAGGAGGATGAGCATTTCCTCAACATCAAAAGCGGTACACTGCGCATGGAAGTGAACAAGGACAACGCCAATTTCGTATTTTTCCGCGGCGATGAAAAACTGACGGGCAGTGGCTCCCGCGACCTTGCCTACATGAAGACCGACTGGAAGGGATTGGCCTACGACGACGGGCTCCTGCATGATACATATATGAGGGAGCAGCTTTCTTTGGGCGTTGGCGAAAACGTTTACGGAATGGGTGAGCGCTTCACCCCATTTGTGAAAAACGGGCAGTCCATTGATATCTGGAATGCGGACGGAGGTACCTCAACGGAGCAGTCGTATAAAAACATCCCGTTTTACATCTCCAACCGCGGCTACGGTGTGTTTGTGAACAATCCGGGCAAGGTGAGCTTCGAGGTTGGCACGGAGATGGTGACCAGGGTGGAATTTTCTGTGCCGGGCGAATCCATTGACTATTTCTTTTTCAATGGGCCGACCATGAAGGAAGTGCTGGCGCGCTATACCGACCTGACTGGAAAGCCATCGCTGCCGGCACCGTGGACATTTGGCCTGTGGCTGTCCACCTCGTTTACGACGAACTATGATGAGGAGACCGTAAACCGTTTTGTCGATGGGATGTTTGAGCGCGATATCCCGCTTGCGGTTTTCCATTTTGACTGCTTTTGGATGAAGGAATTTTCATGGTCGGATTTCATCTGGGATGCAAGGGTATTCCCGGACCCGGAGGGGATGCTTTCGCGGCTGAAGGCAAAGGGGTTAAAAATCTGTGTCTGGATTAACAGCTACATCGGGCAGGAGTCCGCGCTGTTTGACGAGGGGATGGAGAAGGGGTATTTTATCAAGCGCAAAAACGGCGACGTGTGGCAGTGGGATATGTGGCAGCCGGGCATGGCGATTGTGGACTTCACAAACCCGGCGGCGTGCGAATGGTATGCGGGCAAGCTTGAAAAGCTGCTTGACATGGGTGTGGACTGCTTTAAGACCGATTTCGGCGAGAGGATTCCGACCGAGGCGGTATACTATGATGGCAGTGACCCGGAGAAGATGCACAATTATTATACCTACCTGTACAATAAAACGGTTTATGATTTGCTTGTGCGCAAGAAGGGGAAGCAGGAAGCGGTTCTCTTTGCGCGCTCCGCGACGGTGGGCGGGCAGAAATTCCCGGTTCATTGGGGCGGCGACTGTTGGTCGGACTACGAGTCGATGGAGGAGAGCCTGCGCGGCGGACTTTCCCTGACCATGTCCGGTTTCGGCTACTGGAGCCATGATATCGGGGGCTTTGAGAATACCTCAACGGCGGATGTATATAAGAGATGGTGCGCGTTCGGGCTTCTCTCCTCGCATTCAAGGCTTCATGGAAGCAGCTCTTACCGTGTGCCGTGGGCTTACGATGAGGAAGCGGTGGAGGTGGTAAGCTTTTTTACCAAATTAAAGGCGCGGCTCATGCCGTATCTGTACCGCAACGCGGTTGAGACATCCAAGACCGGCGTGCCGATGATGCGCAGCATGGTGCTTGAATTTACTCAGGATCAGAACTGTGCATATCTTGACAAACAATATATGTATGGCGATTCCCTGCTTGTCGCGCCGATTTTTAACGATAAGAGCATGGCGAACTATTATCTGCCGGAAGGGCGCTGGACGGATTTCTTTACCGGAAAGACCAGGGAGGGCGGCAGGTGGTACAAGGAAGAATGTAGCTATTTAAGCATTCCGCTTATGGTAAAGGAGAACAGCATTATCGCGCTCGGCAAGGACTGCGGTCCGGTTTATGACTACGCGGACGGCGTTGTTTTTAAGGCATATGAGCTTGCGGAGAACGGCGCGGCTTCGACCGTGGTTTATGACGGTGCGGCGAATCCGCAAGCTTCCATCCGTATTGTAAAGAAAGATGGGAAACTGAATATCCATGTGGAATCGGCGAAGGCTTACAGCATAGTGCTGGTCAATGTAAAGGCGGCTTCTGTGACGGCGCAGGAAGGCTTGGCTTCGGCAGGATGTGAGGGGGATGATACAGTAATCCGCGCGGAGGGCACAAAGGATATCGTCTGTGTATTATAAAGTTCCGAAATCAATTTCATAATGGAAACGCTGATTTTTCAATATTGAATTTGCGGCAGAAAAATGTTAAAAGAACAGGGATGAACAAAAAAGACAAAAAGCAGAATAAGAGGGATAGGGATGATTCAGGCGTGTCAAAAACGCATTGCTGCGTTTGGCACGCCTTTAAAAAAATATCCAATGAAAAAATCAGAAATATATTACATATTATTTCTCAATATACAAATAATAGATTTGCGACGATAAAAGAAAAAAAGTTAAATCTGTAAACGGAGGCAGCGATAAATATGAAAGCAACGGGCATTGTGAGAAGAATCGATGATCTGGGCCGGGTGGTTGTGCCGAAGGAAATCCGCAGGACTCTGCGAATCCGCGAGGGCGACCCGCTGGAGATTTTTACAGATCGTGAGGGCGAGATTATTTTGAAGAAATATTCTCCAATTGGGGAATTATCACAATTTGCAAAGGAATACGCGGATGCGCTTGGGCAGGTGACCGGGCATATTGTGGCAATCACGGATAAGGACCAGTTCATTGCGGTGGCGGGCGGCGCAAAAAAAGAGCTGTTGGCAAAATCCATCAGCAAGGAACTTGAACAGGTGATTGAGGAGCGGGAAACATTGGTCACAAGTAAGGAGGAACGCGATTTTATCCCTGTCTCGACCGAATTCCCGGATGTGGCAAGCCAGGTGGTGGTGCCGGTGCTAAGCGAGGGTGATGCGATTGGGGCGGTTTTGATTCTCTCAAAGGATGACGGGGACAAGATTGGCGACACGGAGAAGAAACTGGCGATGACAGCGGCATCTTTCCTTGGGAGACAGATGGAAGGCTAAAATGGGAAACGGCTCTGACGTGCAAATCATGCGCGCCAGAGCCGTTTTTTTCCGGTTAATAGGTGTACTCACGTTTTGGCTGATAAAAGAAGGTCTGGAGCTGCCGGTTGCGCCCGTAAGTGACGGTGTAGCAGTCAAGGGGTTCATTCCCGGAGAGCTTTTGCTGAAGCACCTGCTCAAACGACTCATCCTTCTTCGTACCCGAAAAAGACTGGGAAGCAGATTGACGGGTATCACGCCTTAATCTCGGAATCGTGGAAACAACCTGAACCGGAACCACTCTGAAATTGCTTGAAAATCCATTTGCTGCGTCAATCCCTCCTTGGATACATATTTCAACAGTGACACGTTCCTTTGTTTCTATAAGATATATCGGCAGGTTTTGGGCAAAAGTTAATGGGGATATAAAAAATTTCCTGAAAGGCAATGATGAGAGAAAACATATAAGCAAAAAGAAAATAACCTTGCCAAGCACGAACATATATTCTATAATGTAGACAAAATAATGTTGCTGCCATGCCGGCAGGGGAAAAGAGAAGGTGCGAGGTTAGGGATGGAACAGCAGGAACCAGAAACCATGTGTGCAGGGGAAGAAATGCAAACAGGCAAAGTGCAGAGAGCGGGAACACAGGAGGAAAAAGCAGCAGGAAGGAAAACGCAAAAAGGACAGCAGACGCAGAAAGCAGAGGATGAGGGCAGATTTGACCGGGCGCACCAGGTGCGGATTTCGGTGCGCGGGCTTGTGGAATTTATTCTGCGGCATGGCGACCTTGACAATTCCGCAGGTTACAGCGACCCGGATGCAATGCAGGAGGGTACGCGCTTACACAAGAAGATACAGAAATCAATGGGAAGCTTTTACGAGCCGGAGGTGCCAATGACAATGGCATCTGAGGTAGAGTACGATGGGGAGTGGTTTGAGATTACGGTTGAGGGGCGCGCGGACGGCGTGATGACGTTGGATGGCCAGTCCGCGCGCATCGTCATCGACGAAATCAAATGCGTCTATCAGGATTTGGCGCATGTTAAAGAAATCCGCCCAATGCACCGCGCACAGGCGATGTGCTACGCGAGCCAGTATGCCATCCGCCATGATTTGCCGCAGATTGGTCTTCAGCTGACCTATTGCAATATCGAGACGGAGGAAGTAAAACGTTTTCGCGAGGACTACACAAGGGAAGAATTGACGCAGTGGTACAATGATTTGCTGCACGAATACGCAAAATGGGTTTCATGGCAGTACCACTGGGGACTGATGCGGGATGCGTCCATGAAGCAGCTCGTTTTTCCGTTCCCGTACCGGCCGGGGCAGAAGGAACTTGCCGCCGGGGTGTACCGCACCATCCTGCGGGAGAAAAAGATTTTCATCGAGGCACCGACCGGAGTCGGGAAAACGATTTCGACACTGTTCCCGGCAATCAAGGCATTCGGCGAAGGTCTGGTGGAAAAGATATTTTACCTGACGGCGAAAACCATCACGCGCACGGTCGCGGAGGAGACTTTCCGCATTCTGGCCGGACAGGGGCTGAAAATGAAGCTGGTCACGCTTACCTCGAAAGAGAAGACCTGTGTCCTTGAAAAGCCGGACTGCAATCCGGCACTCTGCGAGCGGGCAAGGGGGCACTACGACCGCGTCAATGATGCCGTCTACGATATGCTGACGCACGAGGCGGGCATTACGCGGGAGCTGATACTGCAATATGCGGAAAAATATTGTGTCTGTCCGTTTGAGATGTGTCTGGATGTGACAACATGGGCGGACGGTGTCATCTGTGATTACAATTACGCCTTTGACCCGAATGTTGCGCTGAAGCGCTTTTTTGCGGGGGAGAAAAGGAACGAATACGTTTTCCTGATTGACGAGGCACACAATCTTGTGGAGCGTGCGCGGGATATGTACAGTGCGGTGCTGTATAAAGACGATTTTCTGGCGGTCAGGCGTTTGGTAAAAGAAAAGTCGGCGCGCATGGTCAAGCAGCTCGATGCGTGCAACAGCGCGCTGCTGAAAATGAAGCGGGAATGTGACGAGATGGAGGTTTGGGAGAGTGCGGGTGAGCTGCCCCTTATGCTGATGCGCCTGCTTTCGGAGTATGAAGAATTTTTGCAGGAGCACAAGAGCTTTGATGGCAGGGAACAGGCGCTGCAGCTTTATTTTGACGTGCGGCATTTTATGAATATCCATGACCGCCTTGACGATAATTATCTGATTTATTCTGACTACAGTGAAAGCGGGGATTTCCGCCTCACCTTAAAGTGCATGGATCCGTCCTGGAATCTTTCGCAATGCTTTAAAAAAGGCAGGAGCGCTGTGTTTTTTTCGGCAACCCTGCTTCCGGTGCGCTATTACCAGGAGCAGCTAGGCGGCAGTGAGGATGACTATGCCGTCTATGCGCCGACACCGTTTGAGAAGGAAAGGCGGCTGCTCATGATTGGGGCGGATGTCAGCACAAAATATTCCAGGCGCGGCGAGGAGCAGTATGAACGCATTGTCGGGTATATTGAGGCGGTCACGCAGGCGAAAAAGGGCAATTACATGGTATTCTTCCCGTCCTACCAGATGTTGGAGCTGATATATGAGAGGGCGAAGGAGCGCGTGCCGAATATTTTACTGCAGCAAAGTTCCATGACCGAGCAGGAGCGGGAGGAATTCTTAGAAGCTTTTGTGTGCGCGCCGTCAGAGGGTGTGGTTGGGTTCTGTGTGATGGGCGGGATATTCAGCGAGGGGATTGATTTGAAAAATGACCGCCTGATTGGAACGGTGATTGTTGGAACCGGGCTGCCGATGGTCTGCAATGAGCGCGAGCTGTTCCGCGGGTTCTTTGACCGCAGGAACGGGCAGGGATTTGATTATGCTTATCTTTACAATGGCATGAATAAAGTGCAGCAGTCCGCCGGGCGCGTCATCCGCACGGTGGAGGACAAAGGAGTTATCCTGCTGCTTGATGAGAGGTTTTTGAACCGCCAGTACCAGGAGCTGTTTCCGCGCGAGTGGTTTCCGTATGAAACGGTCAGGCTGGAAACCGTGGGGGAGAAAATCAGGAGATTTTGGGCGGGAATGTAAGGCGAGAGGGGCAGAGGGACTTTATTTGCTGCGTGGGAACGGGAACGTTTTTGGCAAAATGCAATGCTGCCATTGCACAAAATTTTTGTGCCGGGCCAATTACAGCATCACCCGGATTTGTTCTTTCGCGCAGGAATAGCGGACATGCTTTTCCTTGCCGGAAAACTCCCCGTCAGCATGGAGCGTTGCGGGTTCTTTGCAGAAAATATCGACGCAGGAGCAGTCGATAACATCAATGCCGGAAAATTTTGTGTGCAGGCCAAAGAAAAGCGCGGGCAGCAAAATCAGGATTTTGATACGCGGGAAATCGCGGACGATGCAGACAGAGAGCCTGTGGTCGTTTATTTTTGCGTGCGGTGCAAGCCGCATCCCGCCGCCTTCCATGGCGGCATTCATTGCGGTAATGAACAAATAACTGCCGCTCTGGGAGGTAAGACCGTCAAAAACCAGTTTTGCGCGCAGCGGCTTATGTTTGAAAACCTGTTTGAGTGCAATGATAAGATAAATAAGCCTGCCAAGGCGCAGCTGGTTTAAAAATGTCTTGACAGGCGTGGTGGATGCCTCCAGACAGATGTCCGCGTCGTAGCCAACGCCGGAGCTGACATGGAAATGCCGTGTGTGGCCACTTTCCGGGCAATATAGCACGCCATGGTCAATGCAGACCGTGCGCCGCAGGGAAAGGATATGGTTCAATGCCTCAAACGGGTCGGACGGGATGCCGAGCGCGGCGGCAAGGTCGTTGCCGGAGCCGATTGGAAGGAAGCCGAGGATGACTTTTTTGCAGGCAGAAACAGGGATGCCGTTGAGAACCTCATTGGCAGTGCCATCCCCGCCTGCAGTGACAATGACGAGCGGGGCAGAAACACCATTTTGGTCATGTGCGGCGCACAACTGTGCCGCAATGTCAGAGGCATGTCCGGCGTATTGGGTAAAATGGGATTTATATTTCACGCCGCGCCGTTTCAGTTCCAGCTCCAGTAACTGCCACAGACGGCGCGAGGTGTTGGATTTTGAATTCAGGTTTACGATGAAATGATACATAGGTACCTCCTTGTGGGAAAGATGTCGTGCAGTTATTTTAACATCATAGGGGCATGGATGCAAGATTTGTATTGTATTTATTTGGAGAAATGTGGTATAATGTCCGCGAAGGCAAAAGCTAGGAATCAAAAAAATGGAAGTGCGGAAATGCGCATTTCGTTTCCGGCACTTCCATTTTTTTGATTCCGCCGCGAGCAACGCGAGCTTGGAAAATCTCTGATTTTCCAAGCTTTGCCGTAACTTGTGCGGAGCCCGCGGAAACCCTGTGGAAAAACATGGTATTAATGTCCGCGAAGGCAAAAGCAATCAGGAAAGGAACCAGAAAGCATGAAAGGTATTATTTTGGCAGGAGGGGCAGGAACGAGGCTGTATCCGTTGACGATGGTAACATCCAAACAGCTTCTTCCGGTGTACGACAAACCGATGATATATTATCCGCTTTCGACAATGATGCTGGCAGGCATCCGGGATATTATGATTATTTCGACGCCGCAGGATTTGCCGAATTTTGAGAACCTCCTGGATGATGGGAGCCAGTATGGAATATCACTTGAATACAGGGAACAGCAACGTCCGGACGGGCTTGCGCAGGCATTTTTGATTGCTGAGAAATTCATTGGAGGCGAGCCGTGCGCGATGATTCTTGGGGATAATATCTTTTATGGGAACGGTTTGGGAAGCCTGCTGCGCACTGCGGTAAGAAATGCTGAATCCGGGCGTGCAACAATATTTGGCTACTATGTCAATGACCCGGAGCGCTTTGGCATCGTAGAATTTGACGAAGGCGGGCATGTGGTTTCCCTGGAGGAAAAACCAAAACAGCCAAAATCAAATTATTGTGTCACGGGCATTTATTTTTACGACGGGCGCGCGGTGGAATACGCGAAAAAATTGGTGCCGTCGGCGCGCGGGGAGCTTGAGATTACGGATTTAAACCGCATGTACCTTGAGGATAAAACATTGGATGTAAAGCTGCTAGGGCGCGGTTTTGCGTGGCTTGACACCGGGACGATGGACAGCCTTTTGGACGCGTCGAACTTTGTGCAGACGCTTCAGAAGCGCCAGAGCATTGAAATCTCAGCGCCGGAGGAAATAGCGTATGTCAACGGCTGGATTACGAAGGAGGCATTGCTCTTTGCGGCAGAACGCTACGGAAACTCGCCGTATGGGGAGCATCTGCGGCGGGTGGCGCAGGGGAAGGTGCGGTATTGATGTAAAGACAGCAGTGGCATAGCCAGGACTTTGGCTTTGCATAGATGCAAAAGAGCGTGGCACAAATGTAGACGGGAGCAGCAGAACCTGGGAAAAAAGGAAAAGAGGAAAAAGAAAAAATATTGCGGATAAGACCGCGGAAAAGGGGATAATAATGAAAATTTTAGTGACTGGCGGAGCCGGATTTATCGGCTGTAATTTTGTGCATTATATGTTGGAGGAACATCCGCAGGATGAGGTTGTGAACCTTGACCTGCTTACTTATGCAGGCAACTTAGAGTCGCTTGAGGACATTGCAGACCGCCCGAATTACCGTTTTGTGAAGGGCGACATTGCGGATATGGAGTTCGTCAATGCGCTGTTTGAAAAAGAGCATTTTGATGTGGTAGTCAATTTTGCGGCAGAAACGCATGTGGACCGGTCCATCAAGGACCCGGGTGTGTTTGTGCGGACAAATGTGATGGGGACGCAGGCTCTTCTGGACGCTGCGAGGACATACGGCGTAAAACGCTACCATCAGGTTTCGACGGACGAGGTATATGGGGATTTGCCGTTGGATAGAAAAGACTTGTTTTTCACGGAGCAGACGCCGCTGCACACGTCAAGCCCATACTCGGCAAGCAAGGCGGGTTCGGATTTGCTTGTGCTTTCTTATTACCGCACCTTTGGGCTTCCGGTGACAATTTCACGCTGTTCCAACAATTATGGTGCCTATCAGTTCCCGGAGAAAATGATTCCGCTCATGCTCACAAGGGCGATGCATGATGAGCCGCTGCCGGTCTACGGTACAGGCGAGAACGTGCGTGACTGGCTGCATGTATACGACCATTGCAGCGCGATTGATTTGATTCTGCAAAAGGGCAGGGAAGGCGAGGTCTACAATATCGGGGGGCACAATGAAAAGACGAATCTTGAGGTGGTGCGGACGATTTTAAAGACGTTGGACAAGCCGGAGAGCCTGATTCGTTTTGTCGAGGACCGGAAAGGGCATGACCTGCGCTATGCGATTGACCCGGCAAAGATTGAGGCGGAGCTTGGCTGGAAGCCGAAATATACATTTGAAACGGGAATCCGCCAGACGATTGCGTGGTATGTGGAACACCGTGCATGGTGGCAGCATATTCTGGACGGGGAATACAGCGATTATTTTGAGAAAATGTACAAGTTTTAAGAAGCACCCGGTGTTTTATTCTGCAAGATATATTTTTAAAAACGGTTTTGCTGCGCAGGATGACGGTAGTTGTTTTAATGATTTTGAGGCTGTAAAAAGCGGAAGAATGGATGGACATATATGGGGAAAATTAATATAACAACTTGTGAGATTGAAGGGCTCTGTATGATTGAGCCGGAGGTGCGCGAAGATGCGCGCGGGTATTTTATGGAGACATACAATGCCAGGGATATGCAGGAGAAGGGGCTTGACATGGTTTTTGTGCAGGACAACCAGTCGAAATCCAAAAAGGGCGTGCTGCGCGGGCTGCATTTCCAAATCAATCACCCACAGGGCAAGTTGGTTCGCGTGATTAAGGGACGTGTTTTTGATGTCGCGGTTGATTTGCGGGAAGGTTCGGCGACTTACGGGAAATGGCATGGTGTGGAGCTTTCTGAGGAGAACAAAAAGCAATTTTATGTGCCGGAAGGGTTTGCCCATGGATTTCTTGTGCTTTCGGATGAAGCGGAATTCTGCTATAAATGCACGGATTTCTATCATCCGGGGGATGAGGGCGGAATTGCCTGGGATGACCCGGAAATCGGGATTGAATGGCCGGTGGAAGAGGGAATGCAAGTGATTCTTTCGGAGAGGGATAAGGAATGGAAAGGCTTGTCATCACTGCGCAGGTAAGGGGTGCTTTTTGGACATTTCCTGTATTCGGGAGGTGATATGATGCAGGCGAAAGTTTTTCAGGGGATAATGATACCGTTCCTTGGAACGGCATTGGGAGCAGCCTGTGTATTGTTTATGAAAAACAGGCTGAATGATTTGCTGCGGAGGGCATTGACCGGGTTTGCAGCAGGGGTCATGGTGGCGGCTTCCATCTGGAGCCTGTTGATTCCCGCCATGGAGCAGTCCCAATCCATGGGGCAGTGGGCATTTGTACCTGCGGCAGTTGGTTTCTGGATTGGCATTCTGTTCCTGCTGTTTTTAGACCGGATGGTTCCCCATCTGCACATGAACAGCAGCAAGGCGGAGGGACCAAAAAGCAACTTGCAAAAGACAACGATGTTAGTGCTTGCGGTGACGCTCCACAATTTGCCGGAAGGAATGGCCGTGGGCGTGGTTTATGCGGGATGGATTTCCGGGGATACTGGGATTACTGCCATGGGTGCACTGGCACTTTCTTTGGGCATAGCGATTCAGAATTTTCCGGAAGGGGCGATTATCTCCATGCCCCTGCGTGCAGAGGGAGTCCGCAAAGGGAAGGCGTTTCTTTATGGCACGCTTTCCGGTGCGGTGGAGCCAATAGGCGCGCTCCTGACGATTCTGGCATCAGGTCTTGTGCTTCCACTGCTGCCATACCTTTTAAGCTTCGCGGCAGGGGCAATGGTTTATGTGGTTGTGGAAGAACTGATTCCGGAGATGTCGGAAGGGAAACATTCCAATATAGGAACGGTTTTGTTTGCGGTGGGGTTTACGGTTATGATGGCGTTGGATGTGGCGTTGGGGTAGATGCTTTGGGGGATGAGGAACTGTATGTGGGTATGATGTGGGAGAAATCATAGCGATAGGATGAATGCTTTGTAAAGCGGCTTGGAATAGACCAGGCCGTATTTTTTTTGTTTTTTTGGAGGGGGAGGGGGGAGGGCTTTTCTTTTGGGGTGATTGATGTTTTGGTGGGAATTTTTGTGTTTGATTCCATGACATTTTTTGACAAAACAATGCAACGTTTTGCGGGAAATGTTGCATTGGGACAAAATATGTACCAGATGCGACAATATATTTCACCCGTACAGCCCCTGTTATTATACCATATGGCATCCGCCATACCCGGGGAAGGGTGGATGCATGGTGACGCAAAGGGGATGCGTTTGCGGAATGGCTGCAGTCCTTGCGAAAAATTCCGTGGGTATGGTGGAAACCTTAAAAAATCTGGCATCTGCGAAAAATTCCGTGGGTGTAAAGGAGTTTTTGGGAACCTGAAACCCACGAAAATGACCCAAACATGGAGCGAAGGAACGCTCCCGCAGGCTGACCGCAGGAAACAGACAAAAAAGGCGGCAGAAATTCAAAACATGGAGGTAAAAACACTATGGTAGTACAACACAACATGCAGGCGATGAACGCCAACAGAATGTTGGGCATCACGACAACACAGCAGGGCAAGTCCACCGAGAAGCTCGCTTCCGGTTACAAGATTAACCG
>CAJTUA010000004.1 GCA_910579615.1 uncultured Lachnospiraceae bacterium
TCTCCTCGATTTTCCCCGGCACCCCGTACAGATGCGCGATAACCACCAGTTTCACATCCGGATATATCGCAAATGCCCGCTCCAGTGCCACGGGGTCCATGTTCCAGGTCTCATATTCCGTGTCAATAAAAACCGCCTCGCCGCCTTCATACGCCACCGGGTTGACCGTTGCGTCAAAGGTCATATCCGAGCAGAACACCTTCCGCCCTTCCAGGCAGCCATGCCCCACCTTCGGCTGCCCGTAGAGTTTTTCCCCACAAAGCTTTACTGCCAGGTGCAGCGCCGCCGTCCCGGAAGAAAGCGCCACGGCATATTTCCGCCCGACCTTTTCCGTCACCAGCCGCTCCACTTCGTTGATATTCTCGCCGACTGTGGACACCCAGTTCGTGCGGATTGCCTCATCCACATATTTTTGTTCCTCCCCGTGCATGGTCGGCGAGGAAAGCCAGACCTTCTTTTCAAAAGGCACAAGTCCCGCAAACCTTGCATCGGATTTATAATCAAAACTTCCCATAACACTCACCGTTTCATGTGTTTTCTGTACTCCATTGAATCAGCCACATTACGCAATATACATTTGTCTACGGCATATATCAAACCTCCGATTCAATACATCAGAACATATTCTTCTTCCCCTTGCCTAAATCTTCTTCACAACCTCCAACCCCATCACCACATCCATCTTTCTTCCAAACATTTCCATCTGTATCGTGGCAATCCGTTTGTGGCGGTCAATCTTCTTTATTGTCCCGCCCATCTCCTGCATCGGACCCGAGGTGATAATAATCTGGTCGCCCTCAATATATCCCTCCGACATCTTAATCAGGTGACGCTCGTCCTCAATCTTTGAAAGCAGCTCAACCTCTTTTTCCGACAGCGGGATAAACTCTGCACCGATTCCCAGGATTTTCGTCAATTGAGGAAGTCTTTTCTGCTCAAAATGAATCTCTTCAATCTGATTGGTGACAAAAAAAATGTATCCCGGGAACATTGGGCGTTCTTCCTTATGCCATGCTCCGCGGTAGCGTTTCATCCTCTCATATTTGGGGGTAAAGCAATCCTTTAATACCTGTGGGTCAATCACCCGCTTGCAGGCAACACAGGTTTCCTCTTCCTTTCCTGTCATGACCTGAACGGCATACCAGTTGTCCATTCTGCCTCCTGTTCCGCCTTATCTGCATCAATTTCCTGGCTTGTGCGTCTCCTGCATTCCCGTATCGTGAAACGTCCACTGAGCATCCTAGAGCATTATTGCTTCTCTGTGCATTCTTTGTTTCCCGGTGTGAATGGCATCCAAAGCATTCTACCCCCAAAAAGGGCAGGCTTCGCCATTTCACAGAATACACAAAGTTGACAGTTGCACTCCAAAAAGCATTTGCTGCCTTCCCATGCTTCGCCCAACCTTTTTGCTTATTCCATGAACCATTTTCCTCAATATGACAAATATTCATTCCAAATGCGCCACGCGACAATCCCTTATGAATATCCTTTTAACCTTTACATTCAGCTTTTTTACTATATGCCGAATCTGCAATGCCCTTATTATATACCACATAATCACATTATGTCAACTTCATTTTTCATTACAATTCCGGAAATTCCTCTATCATCTTCCAATAATATCATACTCATCTGGTTTTAAATGGTCGAAACCCATCCCAATACAGTATCCAATTTTCCTTTTTTCCCATTTCTAATCTTGTACGCCGATAGGCATCTTCTCCTGTAAGATTCTGCTTTATTGCCAATAAACTTTCTGCTTCTTTCAATTTTTCTACAATCTCCGCAACTAACCTATCACGTTTCTGACTGCTTATGAGCGGCGTCTGCAGTTCATTTATTTTATCATATGCTTCTTTATAGCAAGCTGAAATTGCATCTATCTGCCCACTGCCGTAAACATAATTCGGGTCAAAACCATCCTTTGGGTCATCACTCCTTTTCGCAGGCCCAAACGTCAGATTGGAGCGCAGCGATTTTAACGTTTTTTCCAACATAGAATCAATCAGGGCATCCCTTTGCGCGCCCGCCGCATTCTGTATCATATCATATTCTTCCTGCGTCACATCACCCTCTTCTCCTTCCGTATACCGGAGGAATGTTAGCAGAATATTTCTTTTTTCATCTTTGCGAAGACTTCTGATAAATTTCCCAATGGAGCTTCTCGACAAAATATGGTGTAACGTTTCATGTATTTCAGAAAGTTTTCGTGTCTCAGCAAATAAATCAGAGTATCTGTCATCAAACTGACTTGAAATTTCAAAGCCGGCAAGCTTAATTTCCAGCTCGGCAACACTCTTCTTCACTTCTTCCCTTATTTTTTTCGCCTCGTTTGCCAGTGTCCTGGATTCACCCGGGAAGCATTGTATCACATTTTCACGATTGGGGGTACTTTTATATTGGATATGGAAATCCGGATACCCCATTCCTGCAGAAGCATCGTCCATGGGATTTCTTGCGGTATCTTTTTTCAAAATTTCCCTTACATTGTCCTTTTTCCTTGCTGATATGTACCCAAGCGCCTGCATCCTTACGGCCTCCTTTTCACATTATCCAACCCGAGAAAATAATCCGCGGATACTTTGTAAAACTTACACAGCAAAATTACCTTCTCAATCGGCAGGGCATTGCGCCCTGTCTCGTATCTGGAATATACCCTCTGGTCT
Organism: uncultured Lachnospiraceae bacterium; assembly: GCA_910579615.1. Lineage (GTDB taxonomy): Bacteria > Bacillota > Clostridia > Lachnospirales > Lachnospiraceae > RGIG4057. The sequence continues at coordinate 2,667 of CAJTUA010000004.1, forward strand.
ATTTTCAGGTAAGCCGCCACTTCCTTTTGGCGTAAATCATTGTCCTCCCGCAGCTCCTTCATAATGTTTTTATAATCCTTTTCCATCCAAATATCCCCCTGTGAATCGCAATCTTGTTTCGTCTTTTCCTGCCTCAAGCTCCAAGGCTTCCCATACAATTTCCCTCGTAATGCTCCTGCTTCCCTTCATACTGCTATTTTTTCCGTCTTTCGCATCCGCCCCGCAAGCCTTTGTACTTTTTCCGTCCACGCCGCAGTTCCCTGCACTCTTTCCGTCTATGCCGCAGCTCCCCGCGCTCTTCCCGTCCGCGCCGCAAACCTCCGCTTCTTCCCCGCTCTGCCCACACAATGCCAGCATCTTTGCGACCTGCGCCGCGGAATAAATCCTTGCCGGGCTAAGCTGCGCCGCCTGCGCCAACTCTGCAAACGAAACATCATCCCCAACTGGAAGTCCCCCGGAAAGTGCCCTCTCCCACAACAATTCCCGCCCCTTGTCATCCAGATTCCGGAACCGGATGACAAAACGGATTCGCCGCACAAACGCATCGTCGAAATGGTCAATCAGGTTCGTTGCAAGAATCAGTACACCGCGATATTCCTCCATCCGTTGGAGCAGATATGAGGTAGATACATTGGCATACCGGTCATGGGAATCCTGTATTCCCGTTCTCTTTGCGAACAATGCGTCCGCCTCATCAAAAAAGAGGACATAGGAACCGCGCTCCGCCGTCTGGAAAATTCTGTCAATCTGTTTTTCTGTTTCACCGATGTATTTATCAAACACCTGGGATAAATCCACTTTAAAAAGCGGGCGCTTTAATTGTCTGGCAAGAATGGAAGCTGCCATTGTTTTTCCGGTTCCTGAGCTTCCGTGAAATAAAATCTGCATTCCCTGCCTGCCCGTCCAGACCTTTGCAAGCTTAAGGACAGTTTCCAATTGTTTCCTGCACTCCTGCGGCAATACAATTTCATCCAAATCCGCCCGTTCTTCCACAAGCTTCCCAATTCCGCCGCTTCCGCTTCCTGCCCTCGCAAGAACCTTCTCCCATAATGCCGGATTGTCCCTTGATACACATTCTGCTGCCGCCTGAACGCAAAGCGACTTACCTATGCGGACAAGCTCCCCGATATTCATATGGAATCTCGCAAGCAGTTCCTCCTGCCATTCCTGCCGTTCCTGCGGTTTCAGCCACATATCAGCCGCCAGTTTCCGCTCTGCTGCCGACAAGGTTTCTGCCAGAAATATCTTGATATCCGAATATTTTTCCGCAATCCCAAGCCCATAAGGATTTTCTGTCAGGATAACGGTTTTTTCCGCGGCAAACTCTTCGTTCAAAAGAGAGAAAAACTCCTGCTCATTTCCTTCCTCCCCCACTGCGCCAATGGCAGAACCTTCCCCGGAAAACTCAAAAACAACAAGGGGCATCAATAGTTTGCAGAAAAAGCGCAGCGTTTGCACAGCCTGTTCCCTTTCACGCTCCCCTTTGCGCCAAAGCCGTGAAAACCGCACAAAGATGGCATTTTTGCATTGCTTCTTGCACGCTCTTTGCAGGAGAATATGCTTTCCACACCCGCGGCCTGCGTGCAGCAGCAGGCGGAGCACATCTGCATTCTCCAGATATCGTCCGAGCAATGCGCGCTCCTTTTCATGAAGCGGCAGGAACGGCGCATCTTTTTCTTCCTCCCATTCCCCCATCTGTGGCAAAAATAGCGCATACCAGTCTTCCTTTACAAATCCCCCGGTGAGCAGAAAATAAAATGGCGCACGCGCAAGCAGCAATGGGCGCATCAGGCATCCCCCTTCCCCTGCGCCCTGCGGATTCTGATTCAAAAGCCCGCCCAATGCGCTCTCCCGCCCACAAAGTTCGCCAATCAAGTGAAAATCAACCGGAAGCACTGTGGACAACAGGTGCAGCGCATACTGCAGGCTTGGCCATTTTTCACGGTATTTCTCCCGGAATGCAAGGCAAAGCCCTTCCTCCACCTCACAGCAGAAAGCAAGCATCACAAGCCAGTATTCTGTCCTCGTCAGCCCACAGCACTCCCTAAGATACTCCGAGGGCAAAAAAATCCCTGTAGCAAGCGCTTTCTCCTCTATTCGCCGCAGCATTCCACAGGAAGCCCCATCCTGTTTTTGTGCTTCCCCCCTTTGCAGCAGCAGAAAAAATTCCGTGCATTCCCCGATATGCTCCTCCACCGAACGATAGCCTTCCCCCGCCATACACCGCCTCTTTCCAAATCAGGCAGGGAATGCCCTTCCACTGCCTGCGCCCATCTGCCTGAACTCTGCATCTTATGTCTTTATTTTACCTCTCAGTCAAAAAATGTCTATGCCGTTCTGAGAATATCGTTCAATAAAATTCCATCTCGCTCCCTTAGCATCCGCTCATATCATCCCACAATTCACTTATACCTTCCTATAAAAGCATCAGCCGTTCAATACAAATCCCATCCTCCATCAGCTCCGATTCCTTTTCAGACAAAAATGCATTTACATCCAGAAAGTACCGCCCATCCAAGTGCTCCGTCCTGCCAAGCACCACAAAGTCAATTTTCGCAAAGAGTGGTACATTTTGCCGCAGCCACTCGAGGTATCTTTCCCTGCTGCCTTCTGGCTTTTCTAGTACAACGACGGTCGCTTGTCCTTTCTCTGCTTCCTCAAGCATTACGGCCTTTTTCCCCGTTAAAATTTCTGTCAGGCGGATGTAATATTCACAGGTTCCCTTGCGGCTAATCAGGGAAATCCCCTCGCGCAATAACTTCCTTGCGGTCTCCTCCTTTAGCTGCCCTGCAAGCTCCCCCCACCCCATCCATGTCAAAAGCTGTGCCGCCTGCTTTTCGCCGCACCATTCATAATCCAATTCCTCTGCAAAGGTATCAATCTTTTCCTCCAGTTCCAGATAAATGCTCTGCTGTACTGCCAAAAAACGCTCTAACCAGTCATTGTTCCTGTAAATCTCCGGAAGATACCTTGTGAAGCTTTCCTTCGGGAACGTCAGGGAATAACCTGTAAATCTTCCCGCTCCCTCCCCGGAAAAAACCTCCACGGCAAGCTTTGCAAAGCGCCCCTTTCCGTATTCTTCCCCGCACAGCGGCAGTTCGCGGTAGTTGGAATGGTATTGCGCGCACCCCCGTATGTATAAAAACTGCTCCCGCACATCGCAAAATTCCTGCAGTGCATCTTCTTCCTGCTTTTCGTCAAACAGCCAGACATAGATTTGGACTGCCACGTTCCTGCTAATCTCAAGCAGGGCACGCCCCCATTCCATCTGGTTTCTGCCGCTGTCATACGTGCGGCTGATGAAAACCGCGGAGGCTTCCCCCTCCTTTAAGTATAGTCCCCCATCCGCTTCCTCCCGGAAGCCGGACTGCACACCGCAGCGTAAAAGCTGTCGGCTCGACAAACATTTTTCTACCATAACATCCCTCATTTTTTATTGCCGTGCATACGGCAAGCCCACGGTACCGCGTTCATAAGATGTTTGAAAGTCTATATCCAAACGTCACACTCCGCATCCACCACGTCCGCGGATTGGCCACAGTCACAGACGTCATGCCCTGTACCCACTGCGTCCATGGATTGCCCGCAGTCACAGGTAACTTCAATCCTGCTTCCTGCCAGCCGGAACTTCTCCAGATACATTGCCACTTCCTTTTCGTATTTCTGCCTGCAATCCTTATTTTTTAGCGGCACAGCCGGGAAAATGGTCACTGCCACGGTTCCCGCCCTCCACTCTGCTTTCACATCCTGTATCAGCAAACCCGGCGTTTCCTTCACCAGCGTTTTGACATCCTCGTGCGTTACCATTCGGTTCACTTTCCGGAGCACTTTGCTTATCTCATTAAACTGCTCTGATGGCTTTTTTGCTTTCCTTCCGCCGCTGCCTGCAAGATGGTTGGTACACAATATACCCGGAAATAATTCCGGCTTCTCCCACCGGGTAATCCTTCCGATGGATATATTTCCCTTCTCTGCCTCCCACAGCACAAGGGAAGTCAGACGCAGCCCATCCCCCGACGGCTCTGGAATATCGCCATGCCTGCCATCCCCCAACACAATTACATTTTTCCCCTCCTGCCAGTGCCACGCGTTGGCATAACGCTCCTCCCCGGCTTGCGTCCTCCGGTACATCCGGTAAATGCCGCCACCGCCGCAAAGCATCAGCTCCACCGAATTTCTCATAAGGTTTTCCCACGGCAGGGAAATCCGTTGGGAGGAAACCCCTGTCACCGGGCAGGGCAGATATTCCTCCACCGTTCCCTCCGCCGTGCAGATAATTTTTATCCGCGCAGTCATGGCATCGTTGTCTTTCCCCTTGATATCAGGAACGACAAGGAACCTTTCCTTTCGCAGCGCTGTGATGGGGGGCTCCATGGTGCAGTCCGCCGTGATATCCCTCCATGTGCTTTCCCCTTCCTCGCAAAGCACCTGCAGGCTTCCTGTTTTTGCCAGGTAACTCTTTAATTCCACCCGTCCACCCTCTATGGGGATTTCCGCCGTTTCCTCACAGCAGAGTGTATTTTTCTGCACAACCTGGATTGCATTCAGATAAATTTTATAAAGCACCGGCAGCACGTCATACGCCCCTGCTTTTATTCTGCAGCGCATAATATATCCATTCTCTGTGCTATGGATACCGGCAAACGCGGGCTGCAGACAGACAATCCCACTGTAGAGCAGCCCCCGCGTGTCGTCTCTTAATATATTTGCTTCCTTCCAGCCGTCCTGCGTCCGGTATTCCCATGCAAGCTGTGCCATGCAAAAATCCTGCCCCGCCGGATTCCGCTTTCTGCGCTCATCCAACAGTACATATAGACAAAGCTTCTCCCCTGCTTCTACCATGTCCTTTAGAACAAACGAAAACAGCACTTCTTCCTGGTTCTGCTGCAGGGCAAAACGGCTCTTGCGGAAAATATTCATTACCGTAATCCGGTTCCGGTTCCCCTCCGGATAAAAAGCAATCAAACGGTTTGGTGTCAGCTTTACCTCCTCCTGCGTTTCAAATATCATTTCCTCGGCGCACAGCTTCGTTCCGCAGGGAACGGCGCACGCCTTTGTCACCCCATCCAGAAAAACCCAGGCAGTGGCACATTCCCCCTCATCCTCGTCCACCCCCAAAAGCTTTAAATATTTCCGGTAATGTGCCTCCTGTATCTGGTCCAGATAATAACTCTGCATATCAACGAGGGTTGCCCACATCTCAATTAAGGTAATCCCCGGGTCTGAAACCTCCTGATGCGTCCACCAGGGTGCCTGCTCCTTCAGCCGCGCAACCGCTCTTTCATAGAGCCCTTCATAACTGCTGTCATCCAATGAAATTTGTTCCGTCATTTTGCTTTCCTTCCCGCCATGGTGTTTCATTCTGGCTGTTTTTATTTCTGGTTTCCGCCCGGATTCCTGGCTTACCTTTCTTGTGGGTTTACGCTCGGTTTCTATCCTCCCGTTTTCTGTTATATCTCTGTTTCCACTTTACATTATGACTCTGCCCCATTCTCCTGCTTTTTCTCGCTCTCCGCCAGACTGCACCGTACAAAAGCTCCCTGAAACCACATGCCGCCCACCTTAGAAAGAAGGTTTGTAAGCCATGCTTCAAGCTCTGGCAAAAGCTCTTTTGCCCCTCTCATCCCCGCCCCTGCCTGCACTGCCACAAAAAATTCCCTGTCATCTTGCATATACGAGCAGGAAACCAGACGAAGCTGCGGAAATCTTTCCCGCATATAAATCTTTAAGTCCATCTGTGTGATGAGCCGTCCATAATGTGAAAAATAATTCCCCGCATCCTGGATTTTTGATGCAGCAAAGATCGGCTCCCCCACCGTATAAGACATTTCTTCCTCCATACCATGCATCCCATTCCCGACACCGGATATCGGTATATTATCCCCATGAACCGTATCCGCAAGCATCCCCGGTTCCATCCCTGCCGCGGCATCCACAAGCGATACTGCCTCCAACACCCCAAAATCCCGCGTGTCGACAAAATACATGCTGGATGCTGGTATTTTTTCCGGAATCTCTTCCTCCCCATCCTGGTTCTCATCCGGCAAGACCTGCAAAACCTCCACATAATTCGGACAAAAGCTTGTCAGAACCTTTGCTTCCTCCTCGGCAAGCTCCACCCAAAAAGCATTCCTGCCGAAGCGGTTTTCCCATCCATTGATTTGCTCCTGCGAGAAAGAACACCATCCCTCTCCGGTGTACCAACGATTTTCCGGTGTTATTTCTTTATCAAATCCGAGATACATTTTCTTCTCCCCCGCCCACTCCCTCGCGGGAAGTTTGCAGCCCTCCATCTCAATCCTGCGTTCCCCCGCCAAAAAACGGATATTCTCCATTACTGGAATATATTTGCGGTAATAAGCTGCGTAGGCATTCTGCACATGGACAAGGCGCAGGCGGATAAAAAAATGCTCTTCCCCCTCTACAATACAGCTTTGCATATCCTCTGGTTTTTCAAAGTGATATACCTGCTCCTCCCCCAGAAAGCCCTCTGCCCCGCCTTCTGCGAAGTATACTGTTTTCTTTGCTCCGCCATCCAAAGAACCACCCGCTGTAAGCACGCTGCTTCCCGGATAACACCCGGTCGCCCACGCTTCGCTTCCCGGCAGGACACACCAGAAATTCCCGTTAAAATACTCCCATACGCTCTCCTTTGCGCTCCAATCCAAAACTTCCTCCGTCTGCCGCATCCATGGATATTTTTTCCATATTTTTTTATACTCCGCTGGCATCTGTGCCGCAAGCCGCTCTTCCTTCTCAAAACGTTGTGTAAACTGCAATGTAATCCGCCCGTTCCTGCCTGCCGCCACCTGGTCGCACACAAGATAACAGCAGGACGCTTCGCCGGGCGTGCGCCCAAAGGGCAGCACCCGCTTTGCTCCGCATCTACCCTCATCCGTCAGGCAAAATTTCGGCTCGCTCTCCTTTGGCGCTTCCTCCAAAGCAAAACCGCCGTACAGCGCCGCAAGCCATGCTCTTCCTAGCTCCTCCTTTGCACAAAAGCAAAGCTCGTAGACACCGAAATCCAAATAATTTCCAAACTTCTGGCATTCCCCCGATAATGTTATCCCTTCCTCACCCTGCTGCCATTTTAAACAAACCACCGTCTCCCCGCGGCGGATACTCCACTCCCCCTTAAGCTCCGGCAGAACTTCCCCCGCTTCCTGAAATTTGATGCCAAAACGAAACTTCTCCTGCCCGTCACACAATCCCCGAAAATACCACCGAAAATCCGGGCGCGCAATCTCCTCCCCTCTTGGAAGGAAAAGTGCAAGCGGCGCTTTTTCCTCCCCTGGCATATCGGTACGCCATGCCCAAAAACCGTTGCGGTAGACCGCGCAGCACAGCCTTGCCGTCGTAAGCTTTAATGGGGAAACCGTGCGAAACCAAATCAGCCCGCCCTCGGCAGGAACATTATAAATTTCTGTTCCCTCCGGCAGCTGTGCGCCATTGCTTTTTTCGGAAGCCTTCACACACAGCGCCGTTTTCAGGCGCTTCTCCTCCTTATGGGGCTTTGGCACGGCACTTAAGAATCTGCATCTGTGCTTTTCAAACATTTTCCTGTATCTTTTTTGGTTTTCCCGCTCCATCTCCAGAAAAATATCGGTCAGCACGCTTCCTGCCTCGTCCGTTCCCGGTCGGTACTGCCACCCGGTTCTGTAAGCAAGCGCCAGTTTTTTTATCCTTGTTTCCCATTTTTCTTCCATAACGTTCTTCCCCGCTGTTACTGCCGCGCAATCTCCACAACGCTCCTTTTCCTCCCGCCCTGCAATCCGGCTTTCCCGCGATTACTGCCAAACAATTTCCACGCGCTCCTTTTCCTCCTGCCCTGCAATCCGGTAGGTCACCGCGACACGAAACTCCCCCTGCCGTCCGGTATCCATATGAACTTCCACATTGATATCCCATATGCGTTTTTCCCACATGGACAGCGAATGCCGCACCTCCCGCTCAATCATTTCCTCCGTCTGGGCATCCATATTCTCAAACAGGAACTGGTGCAACTTTGTGCCAAACTCCGGATGCAGCATCCGCTCGCCAGGCTCCGTCCGCAAAATAATCTCCACCGACTGCCGGATATTTTCCCGAAACTCACTGATTTCTACCCTGCCATGCTCCTTTGATATTTCAAACGGAAATTTCAGTCCCTTCTCCATGGTCTCCCCCATCCTTTAACTCAACTGTATCATCGCCCCCGACAGCTTGACCTGCCCTTTGCTTTCAATCTTAACCTGGGTCTTGCCGGAAACCAAAAGCCCGGTCGTTCCTCCTAAGGAAAGCTCCTGCCCATCAATCTGCACTTTGGCGCTCCCCTGTATCTTGATATTCTTTGCCTTTACCGTCAGCTGTCCGCAGGAAAGTACCATGCTGCCGTCCTTCTTCAGCTCCAGGCTGCTCCCCCCGCACGTAAGGCAGATGGAGCTTTCCGCATCCAGCCGCACCTTCCCGTCCTTTTTTGCAACTGATATCCCGTTTTTCCCTTCCCGGTCCCCGAACGCTATCTGCTGCGCCTCCTCGTCCAATGCCCAGACCATATTTTCGGAGCCGGAAATCTCAATCTTATCCTTTCCCTTTTCCCCCTCAAAGGCAATCCCGCTTCCGTTCTTCATTTTCCATGCCTTTTTCATGTTATCCTTTTTTGCACTCTCTTTTACGAACTGCCCCTCCTCCGGAAAACGGCAGCCCGTGACAACCGGATGCCGCAAATCGCCGCCAAAGAAGGTCAGGCGCACAATATCGCCCTCCTCCGGTACAAAAAAAGCGCCGTGGTTCTCCCCACCGTAGAACGTCAAAACCGGAACATCCTCAAATGTATCCATCCCGTCCTTCATTGTTTTTACCTTTACGCGGACACTGCCTTTTTTCGTGCTCTCCAGTGCCGCCAGAACGGTTCCCCAGACATCGCAGGTCGGCGCCATCCCTTCCGCCCCTTCCATTTTTTGGCTCACGCCTTTTCCCATGTAATCCGAAATCATATCACTTCACCGCTTTCTTTCCAATGCCTTCCGCAACCCCTCCGTTTGGTGATTCCATACTTCCGGCCACGCTGCAATCTCTTTTGGTGTCCGCTCTTTCATACTCTATAGCCCCTGACAAATGTCCTGTAGCCCTTTTCATCCAGACGGTGCTCCACCTCCTCCACATAGATGCACCCGCAAAGGCTTGCTGCCGCATCGTCCGTGATTTTGATGCAAATCCCGGGTACAAGCTCCGGCAACCCAAGGTTTTTCGCCTCCATGCGCGAGCATTTCCGGACTGCCCGCGCCATCCGCTTCTCTGCCGCAAGCTTTGCCTGCTCCCCGGTTTCCAGACCCATATCCCAGAAAGAAAGCGAGAGCCCTTTTAGCTTTTGTTTTAGCTTTCCTCCAAAAGAACCGTTCATCCCTGGCCACTGCGCGCTTGCGCTTAATTTCTCATCCTTCCGGTTATGCGCTCCCACCTGTATGCTGCCCGTCTGCCCATCCATGGAAGCAATAAGCCGCACATACAAAAGCCCGTATTCCCCTGCCAATTCCAACTCTTCACTGCTCTTTTGCCCTGCCCTGCAAAAAATAAATTCCCCCCTGCCGCAATAAAACTCATAATCCAGATACTGCGCCAGGGCGCAGAGCCAATCATAATCCGTTTCCCCTGCGACCACACAGTCCTGGTTTTGGTTGGCAGGAATGGGTGTAACGCTCTTTTTTTCTATCAGCCCGCTATAATTCCCTGTCTTGAGCAATTCATCCAATACCTGCTGCGCTTTTTTTGCGCCGGAAGCTACAAAGACGCTGTTCTTTTTCATCAGCCCCTTGGCATCAAGGCAAATCAGCGTGTATTCCAGATATCCCACCCCGCTGTCCGATACGCTGATTTCATGCAGATATCCGAGAAAAATCCGGCTTACCGTATCCTTGTACCCCGCCCTGACTTCCATCTTCTGCCCAAGTGCAAGAGCGCTCTCAAACTTCCTGACACTCTCCGAAAATATCCGCTCCACAAGGTAAGTCAGCACTGCCATATCCGGCTCCACTTTCACGGAGGAGATGACCTCGGCACTGCCAAGATACATTCCATCCCCAAGCTTTAATTCCTTGCCATCCGCAAATACTTTTAAGACGGGATTCTGGAAATTGTTATATTTTTCCGCCAATATTTTTCCGCTTGTTTTTGGCACGATTTTTCTCCTTTTTCTGTCAGCTTTTCTTTCTGACCACCACTCACAGCCTCGGATTCCCGACAATTCCAGCCTGCCGCCAATTTACAATGTCTGCCGCCGTAACCGTATCGCCGCCCGCAAGCCCTGTAATCTCGCCGGATGAAGCAGTTTTCGGCGTTTTGCCGGATTCCTCTCCGACATAATCCCCAACAATGGATATTTCCGCCTGCGCCCTGACCGGTTTTCCGTCCGGTGCGAACATCGTATACCGGACATGCAGCCTTGTAAGCACGCCCGCGACCGCGATGGAGCCCCAGAAAAAATAAATCTGCTTTATTTCGCTTTTGCTTCCTGCTGTTTTATTGGTATAAGGGTAAAGTTTGCGGATGTAGTCCCTTACATCCTCATAAGAATCCTGATAGAGATTATTCAAAGTGTTAAAAAAGAGCGTGGCGGAAAGTGTCAGACGGTTTTTCTGATTTCGCGGCAAAGTCATATCCGTCGGATACTGCCATCCGGTTCCTCCTGGAAAAAACGACTTCCCGAACCGCTCCACCTTTGTCCCTTCTTCTTCCTCCTGTATGCCAACCGCCTCATCAATGGAAAGCTCCGCCGGGTTGAACTGCACATAAAAGCGGCTTCCTAGGTTTGGGCGGTTTGCTTCATATGGACAAATATACGCTTTCAGATATTGCGCCAAATTTATCCTTCCCCTTTCCGTATCCATTCGCGGCGGAGGCGTTCTTCAATCTGTCCGTAAACCCTGCCCGCCACACCGCGCGCCATGGCATTTTCAAGATTTCCCGCCCCAAAAATGTTCTCCGCCTGCTTTGCAGCCAGGGAAGGGCGTGATTTGTAATATTCCCGTTCCTCCTTTAGCTGCTTTTTTACGGCTTCTTTTACAAACGGGAGCAGCATTTCTTTCATCTTCTCCCACTCCTTGTTCCAATCCGTTTTTTCCTGATTTTTTTCCTTCCTGCCCCCGGGGTGCGCATATTCCCTGCATGTCCCCTCCCGGACGGGCACCACCCGCAGCACCTGCGTTTTTATCCCGCTTTTTCCCTGCATGTTCCTCCTTATGATATCAATCAGCCAGGTGATTTCAAAGCCTTGAATTCTATATCAATACCTCAAAATCCTCATAGCTGACTTCAAAGTGTTCAATCAATAAGCCGCTCTGCTGTGCGCTCAGCTCGCCGACCTCCCATTTTTTCACAAGCAGGCCTGTAAACAGATAGCTTTTCAGCGGCAGCCCAAAGCCATCCATCACAATCACGCCAAGCGCGCCACCAATCTGTTCCCCAACCATGTAAAACGGATGCCCCATGCCTTTGCAGACACCTTTTTCCATTCTCAAAATCCGCTCGCCGCCACAGTATTTCGGGAATATATGAACCCGCGTGTTCAGCCCGCCCTCGCGGTAGGTTTCCGTCTCAATCTCACGGCTCACCCCCGATATTTTCTGGAACCCCAAAAGCAGACCGCCCAAAGAGACGACAAAACGGTAACCGGGAATTATTTCTGTAAAGGGCAATGACAACTGTCCCATGATATCCTCCTTTCACGAAACCCAAAAAAGATTATTCTCCCCATTGATTTTCCGGTTAATCCGGTTAATTTCCTCACAGTATCTGCACCTGTCCAAATTCGGCAGGCACAGAATTTCTTGCAGGGGCCAATGGAAATAATATCCGATAAAAGAGATTTCCTGAAACAGCTCATCCCGGCTTTTTACCGTCATTCCCCCATAGCAAAATTTAAGGTATCGGTAAAACTTTTCCCACAATGCGGGCACTGCACCTGTATGACCGGTTCCTCGGCGTGGTTGATGGTCTCATACATATTTTGCAGGAACTTAAAATCTGCCGTAAACATCCCTTCAATCACCTCCGGCGTTACAGCATCCATTCCCTCGATATGCTCCACCACACGGGAAAGGAGCAGCACCGCAAGATAATCCGGATTGCTTTTTGCCCTGTAATCCTTGATTGCCTCAAGCTCGTCCAATGCCGTCGCTAAGCGCATGCTCCCCTGGCGGTGGAGGTTTCCTTCTTTGTCCACATAGCCTTTTGGGAGCGCAAATTCATATGTTGTCTGAAATAACATCCCTGCCTCACTTTCCGGGAAATCTCCCAGGCATCCCTTTATTTATCACGGGTCACGCCCTCATGCGCGAGCTCCAATGTCTCCACCGCAACTTCATTGCTTGTCGCGTTAAAATCTGGCGCTGTATATTTGGTTGGCCACGCCGAAATTACGGTCCATTTCGCAATCTCTGTCTGTTTGTCGTCGTGCAGGCTGATGACCACGGTCTTGCGGTTGATGGTGCCCTGCTCCACTTCCTTCATCCAGTGATACAAATCCATGGAACTCGTCATGCCCCATTTGAGTGTGATGTTCCCGTATTTTACCAGCCCCGGCTGTTTGCCGACGGTATTCACCGCGAAATTTCCTTCCCGGTATTCAATCGGGTCTGAAGAAATATCCGGCGCGCTGACCTCGGAAAACCCGCCCACCGCCTTGCCGTCAATCGTAACATCATAATTGTATTTCTTAAAAGGATATACCATTGCCATCGATTGTTCCTCCTATTTTGAGTTCCGCATATGCCCTCCCAGCACCCAATAACCAACAGAAGGTTTTTTTCTCCGCTCCGCTCCTAAAAAATCCTTCTGGGGCACTGTACGGGCATATGCTGTTTTAAGTTCCGCATAGTCCTTACTGGGCGCTCTCCATTTTCTGTGTGATGCGGAAGATAACAAATTCCGCGGGTCTTACCGGCGCTACCCCAATGACACAGATGAGCCTTCCGTTTAAGATATCGTCCTCCGTCATCGTGCTCTTCCCGATATTGATAAAGAATGCCTCGTCCGCTGTTCCTCCCGCCAATGCGCCGTTGCGCCACTGCGTTGTCAGAAATACGCGGATGGTGCCCTCGACCCTTGACCAGAGCATCTCATCATTCGGTTCAAACACTGCCCAGTTTGTGTTAGCGCGGATGGATTCCTCGATAAAGATAAAGAGCCGCCTTACATTGACATATTTCCAGTTCCCGTCGCTTGAGCAGGTTCTTGCCCCCCAGACCCGGATGCCCTGCCCCGGAATTGCGCGGATTAAATTGATTCCCTTCGGGTTCAGCTTTCCCTGCTCCGCCTCATTGTAGTTGACGGAAAGCCCGGTGCAGTTTCTGACCACTTCATTTGCCGGGGCTTTGTGGACGCCGCGCGTGTTGTCCGTGCGCGCGTAAATCCCTGCAACAAAACCGGACGGAGGCAAAAATACATTGCGGTTTGAGAGGGGGTCATAACATTGCAGCCACGGGTGGTACATCGCCGCATAACCAGAATCAATGCCCTCCCGGAATTCCTGCAAATCGGATACTTCCTTGTCATCAAACGGCATATCAAGAATGGCAAAACGGTTTCCAAGGCTCTCACATTGCCCAACCAGCGCACTCTGCACCGCCGCATCCGTGATTCCCGGAATTGCCATCAGGCTCACGTCGGTAACCGTCTGAAATGCCATCAGGCCGGTTCTCGCATCCGGTGCGCCGTCACTGCCTATGTAAAGGGAAGCTGCAAATTCTATTTTTCCGTCACTGCCTCCCGCAAAACTTACGGTAAGCACGGCTTCTTTCGCATTTCCAAGAAGGTCTTCCAACACCCCCGCGGCAAGCGGATTCGCATCCACTGCGGCTGTTATCAGCTGGGATTTTTTCACTGCGTGTTCGATAAAATTATTGCGGTCTGGCTGGAAGGAAACACTTTCGTACCGCTCCGCCGCGGTTTCATCCTGCACCGCTAAGTTCCACTCCAACAGATATAAAAATGCCGCCGTGGCATTCTCCCCGCTTTCTGCCGCCCATTCCAGGAGAATCTTGTTCCCCTGCACTTCGGCAATGCGGTTATAGGCAGCTGCCTTATCCTTTTGCGCATATTGGATGCAAACCAAATCCCCTTCCATAAAACCGGAAGTATCCTGTATTGTGAGGGAAAACTTCCCCTCCGCCGTTTCTGCCGCCGTAATTGCCGCCCGGTTTTTCATAAAAGGAGCAAACGACGCTGTGAGATTGTTCCCCCATGCGCCGGGATTGGCTGCCGTTAGGGTAAGGAAAGGGGCTGCGCCCTCTGCCTTTGCCGCAAGGCTTCCGGATGCAACCTTCGCGCCGTTGGTATCTTCCTGTCCGCTGCCATCCCCGCCTCCTGCTTTTTTGGCTTCTTTACAGACCCTCATGACATAACATGCCGAGCCGCCGTTGTTGAAAAACTGCTCCACTGCATAAGGCAGATAGCGCATTTCTTTGTAGACGCGTTCCGGCAAATATCCACCAAACCGCCTCTTATAGTCCGCCATGCTCGTAATCAGCACAGGCATCCCGCAGATTGGTCCTTTCTGTGCCATCCCGATAAAGCCTGCCGTGCTTGTGCCAACGCCTTCCATCGCTTTAATGCCAGCATCAAACTCTTCCACATATACACCCGGTGATAAATATTCTGCCATACTGCTCCTTTCTGCCGCTTTTGCGGCTATAAAATTCCGATGCGGCTCCTGTTGTGCAGCGAATCTGCTCTGCGCTGTACACATTGCGCAAGCAGCGCCTCCATCTGAACCGCCTGGCGCAGCTTGTTGTAAATGTCCTGCCCCTTTCTCACGAAATCAGCACCGTGGGCTGCAATGGTGCCACCACCTGGATATTGCCCCCATAAAGGCATTTCAGGCAGGAGCCCATATTGATTGCTTCTTTTCCCCCGATTTTTACTTTGCTGCACACTTTGCCCCAGTCCTGTGCCGTGCAGGGGATACAAGGCATGGGGGTAAGGACACCAAGCGCCGCAGCAGTTGCCGCGGCTACCATGGGATTTGCAGGGTTGGAGCACATTCCGAAGGGCAGAATATTCAAAAACGGAACATGGTCCGATTTCACTGCCGCCGGAAGGGTGGCATTCACCTTTTTGTCCGGCATCACCATAATTGGGGTCGGCATATTGCCAAAGCTGCATTTTAGTAAAGTTCCCTGAACCACAATGGGCTTCATCCAAATACCAACTTCCTTTCACATTTCACATATTTGTTCATACCAAAACCTTCCCGTTCCCAGGGATTGTCTGAAAACGCATCCCTGCGTTCGGCACGCCCTACCCCATAGCGCTTGCGGGATGTTCACTGCATCGGGTCGGCACGGTAATCTCTTTCCTGCACCGCATGCACCTTCCGGAGTCTGCGGGACGTTAGCAGTACCGGCACCACCCGTACATACACCGCGGGCCAGAGCGCCTGGTGAAAGCTCCCCCAGAGCCGGATTTTGAACTCCGCGCTTTCCCGCAAAAAGGAAATCCCCACTTCCTCCCCATTTTCGCGCGTAAGCACAGGATTATCGTAAACGGTGCGGATAACCTCATTCAGCACGGCATGAAGCTGCTCCCGCTGCAATCCCCCAAAGCGGTGCTTTTCATTGCAAAAAACCAGATAGGACAGCTCCACCGCCTTCGGCGGGAGGCGGCGAAGGCTTTCATTTATCACGGTTTCCTGTGTCCTGCAGATGGAATAGTCCTGTATGTCATACAGATAAATCCCGACCCGGTAATCCGCCTCCTCCCACGGTGCCGCCAAAGCAATCTCCTCCGGAGCCCGCACAAAATCAGGGCAGAGATTTTTTTGCAAAAGCTCCATCAGGCATTTTCCGGTCTGTACAATCTCACTGCCTAAATGCTCTTTACCGCTATCCATGACACGGCAACCTCCCGAATCCGGTTTCTTCTTCGCCCTTTTGTAAGGGTCAGCGCAATCTGGAAGGTTCCTTCTGCCACATTCTGCCGCAATGCCTGCCTTTCAATTTCCCATCCGCCCTTTTGTTCCGGGAAAAGCCCTTCATCCCCCTGAATCACGAAAAAGGACTTTTTGTCACGCTCCCAGTAAACATGTCCTCCCGTCTCGCGCAGCCTGCCGTACCATATCGATACCTCCTCCCCGGCAAAGCCGTGGGAGATTTCCTCCGAGAGCAGCACCTGTCCTTTCCGGTAATGCTTTGGCACCGTGATAACGGTAACTCCCCGGCAGATATGCTTTCCCCACTCTTCCCCGAAATGCCCGGCAAATCCTTCGGGCGGATATGGTGCCGGTATGGGCGGTACGGTTGGTGCCGGAAGCGGCAGGGCAGGCGGAGGCGTTACCGGCAATGGCTGCGGCGATGTGAGGGACTGCCTGTTTTTCAGCAGGCTTCTCCACCGGATGTCAACAATACCGTTTTCATCTTCTGCCCGCCGCAGGATTTCCTCCGCCCGCGGATGAACGGTTCCAAAACGTACCGTCTGGTCAGGGATTACGGAGAAATTCCATTTTCCGTCCGGACTAACCGCCATCTTAAAGCAGGCGAGCGGCAGCCAGGAAATTTCTGTCCTCCCTGCTATCTCCCCGTCCCACAGATATTTTCCTGCCGCCGTCCGGTAGGATGCCGCTGTCCTGACCGAAACCTGGGAGTTCTCCACCTTTGCGAAGACCGTTTCTCCCTGAAGCAGTTCCAACTGGCTTAACTCAAAAAGCACCGGAAGATTCCTGCCCTCCTCCGTGCAGATATCCCATCCCTCCTGCAGCATTCCCGAAAAAACCATCTGGTTTTTCTTCAAAACCATACATTCATTGCCCGATTCGGCAAAAAACGCGCCCTGAAGCTTCGCCACGCCGCGCCACCCGATGCCGAGCGCGCCGCCGCCAACCGCTACCGCCTGTATGCGGGCGCGGAACATACTGTCCGCAGGAACAAGCTTTGGCAGCCGGAGCAAAAGCCGGATTTCCCCGTTTTCGTACAATACCCTCTCCTGCGTGAGATTTTCCTCATATTTTCCCACTTCTGCCTTAAGGTGGCGCCACTCATCTACGGAATACGCCCCGAACGCAACACCTTCGGCAATCCTTGCCGCCTGATATGTTTCCTTCCCCTCAAAGATGCTGCGTTCCCTTTCAAGCACCTGCTCCGCATACCGTATCCCAAGCACAAAGGAACTGCCATCTTCCTTCTGCAAGCCCTCCAGATTCCCGAAGTCAATTCTTGCATCTTCTGGCAGCACAAGGAACCTGCCCTCCGGGTCGATGGCACTTCCCGCAGTGACATACCAATCCCCGTCCTTCCCCGTCTGCACTTTGAACCCGTCCATAATCCCGCTGCCATGGAATTTCCGGTTGGCAAATGCAAGCTTGCCACTCCCGTACTCCTGCTCCCTCACAAAATCGCTCGCGTGGAGAAGCTTCCCGGGATAATATTGATTTTTGATAAATGGATGCTCTTTTGGATTTTTCCTGTTATTTTCCATGTACTCTCCCAGATTGAATGATGTGCCACAACCCATTTTCAGCATGAAAAATGCCAAAGAAGCTATGACAATTATGTCGAAATTTGCTCTTTGGGATATTGTACTATAGAAATCGAGAATTTTTGAATTTTACTATTAAAGAGTTGTAAAAAAATGGAGAAATAAGAAAGAAAAAGGGCAGAACCTGTCTGCCCTTTTTTATAATCCGCAGTTGCTGTGTTAATAATTTCCCATCGCATCTTCAAACACTGACCTGCCCGCCGCTGCTTCCTCCTTTGCAAGCGCCTGCGCCTTAAGCACTTCGGTGGCTCCTGCCTGTGTTCCGTCCGGCTCCTCGCCCGCCGGGTGGAAGGTCGGAACAATCTCCTCCACCATTGACACAATCTTCTCGCTGTTCTCATAGCTCGCCGCCGCCAACTCCTCCAACTGCCCAAGGAATTTCGCGGTATCAAACGGGATTGGCTTGCCGATGTGGATGAGCTCATTGTCCGTCTTCTTCATGCCCTCCTCCGCCATCAGCTTTTCCTCGTAGAGCTTCTCGCCCGGGCGCAGCCCGCTGTAGACAATCTTAATGTCCACATCCGGCTTGTAGCCCGACAGCTTAATGAGGTTCCTCGCAAGCGTATCAATCTTCACCGGGGCTCCCATGTCAAGCACGAAAATCTCCCCGCCCCATGCATAGGTTCCCGCCTGCAGCACAAGGCTTACCGCCTCCGGAATTGTCATAAAATACCGGATAATGTCCGGGTGGGTTACCGTGACTGGTCCGCCCGCCTCTATCTGTTTCTTAAACAGCGGAATTACCGAGCCGTTGCTGCCAAGCACATTGCCAAAACGCACTGCCACGAACTGTGTGCCCTTGCGGTCTTTGTTTTTGACGCTCTCGATTTTCGGCGCGCCCTGTGCGGATGCCGCCCTTTTGCCATCGGTAAGCGCAAAGCCATCTTCCTCCTCGACAGCCATATGGTCAAGCGGGTCTGGTACCACCTGCCCGTCCACCATCTTGTCCATATGGGCATGCAGAAACGGAAGCAAATCCATCCGGTTTTCCTTGCTGATGGCATCCATGCTCTGGATGACCATCTCGCACAGCCGCTTGCTCGCCCCCATAATGTTGGTCGGGTTGACCGCCTTGTCCGTGCTGATTAGCACGAAGCGCTGTGCCTTATGCTTAAGTGCGGCGTATGCCGTTTTATATGTTCCGATGACATTGTTTTTGATTGCCTCGTTCGGACTCGTTTCCATCAGCGGCACATGCTTGTGTGCAGCTGCATGGTAAACGATATCCGGCTTGTACTTCTCAAATACCATATTAATCCGGCGGCTGTCGCGCACGGATCCAATCAGCACGACCAGATTCAGGCTGTCTTTGTATTTGCGTTTCAGCTCCTGCTCAATCTCATACGCATTGTTCTCGTAAATATCAAAAATAATCAGCTGCTTTGGTCCATGCCCCGCAATCTGCCTGCACAATTCACTGCCGATGGAGCCGCCGCCGCCCGTGACGAGGATGGTTTTCCCCTTGATGTACTGGAAAATCTCTTCCATATTGACCTTGATTGGGTCCCTGCCAAGCAAATCCTCCACTGCCACCGGTTTCATCCTGCTGAGCAGCACCTCGCCGTTGGTCAGCTGGAACATTCCCGGGAGGGTGCGCAGTTCACAGCCCGTCTCCTGGCAAATGTTTAAAATATCGCGCCTGTCCTCCGCCGTTGCAGTCGGGATGGCAAAAAGAATCTGGTCCACATTGTATTTTTTGACGGCTTCCATAATGCTGTCGCGTCCGCCCGCAATTGGGACACCCTCCATGAGCCGTCCCCATTTGTTTACATTGTCATCAATCACACAGACCGGCTTTGCTGTGGATTCCGTGGAACCTTTCAGCTCCCGGATGATAACCTGTCCGGCAGCGCCCGCGCCGATGACCATCGCGTTGTGCAGCGCTAACTGCTCCTTCGCCCTCCTTGCCTTCTGCATCGTAATATAGCGGTAGGAAAAGCGCGCGACGGTAATCAGGCCAAACTGTATCACAGCCCCCATCATATAATACGAAATCGGCATGCGCCGGAAAAACAGCGTAATCCCCACGCAGTGGAAAATCGTCGTAATAACCGACGCCGCGAAAATACGGTTCAGTTCACTGAAACCCGCAAACCTCCACAAGCTTTTGTACAGGCGCAGCACAAAAAAGACTGCCAGACAAAAAAATGTATAAACCGGCGCAAATTTCAGGAAGGCTGCCAGATAATCCGCCGGAATCGAAGTATATTTTAAATCAAACCGCAGCCAAAGCGCCATAAAATAGGCAAAATTCACCGCAAGAATATCGTAGAGCACCAAATAGAATGCCACAAATTCCCAGTGTTTGAAGCGCTTTTTTTTACTGTCCATATTCGTTGATGCTTGTTTTTCTTCCATATCGTTTCTCGCCCCTTAATCTGTCAAAGCAAAAAGGCATATGTCCAAATACCCCTGTGTTGTAACAGCTTTGCATATACGGTACTATTATAACGGTATATCCCCCATATTACAAGTCGAATTTTTTCGTTTTATAAATTGTTTTCCTTTTTTTCATTTTTACGATTCCTCTTTTATCTGCCCAAGCCCCTGGACAGAGGGCGTTTTGAGCGCTTTCTCCCACTCGCTTTCCTTAAAACCGACACACACCGTATTTTCCCCGACCAGCAATGGGCGTTTCACCAACATCCCGTCCGTCGATAAAAGCTGAATCATTTCCTCGTCCGACATCGCGGCAAGCTTGTCCTTTAAATTCATTTCCCGGTACAGCTGCCCGCTCGTGTTAAAAAACTTCCGCACGGGCAGACCGCTTTTTGCAATCCAGGCTTTCAGCTCGTTTGCTGTTGGGTTGTTTTCCTTGATGTGCCTGTCCTCGCAGGAAACTCCTTTTTCTTTCAGCCATGTGGCAGCTTTTTTGCAGGTGGTGCATTTTGGGTAGTGGATGAATAACATTTTTTTGTACCTCCGTTTTTAATTTGGTTTTTATGAAAATTGCAATGATATGATACCAGAAAAGGGGTCAGTTTATAAACGTTTGTTCACAAAAATTTCTATATATATTTTTCTTGTTGTTTAAATACAATATCTCACTCTATGTACTCTAATAATTCAGAATATACTTTTTTATTATCCCTTATCAGCCACCTCTTAAAAGCTGCAAATGCTGAGCTATCCCCTAACTGTTGTTGCAAAAGGCACTTCAAATCTTCCTTTTCTTCATCTTCCGCTTCCTTGTATTCGCGGACGTATTCCTTAAATTCAGCGAGTTCTTTTCTTAATGTTCTCCTCAATATTGTAGACTCCATTTTCTTTTGAGGCGTAGAACCATAATAAACTTCCTGCAACAGCTTAACTGTATTTTGTGTTTCTATTCCAGAATCCAACATATCAAAAATCAGCTTCTCATCTGTTCCAAAATATCCCTCTCTTCGAAAAGCAATTAACTTTTCAACATCCGCCTTTGTACAATCAATAATAGGGACAAATTTATCCGACTTTATACTATTGCAATGTGCACAGGCTAAAAAGAGATTATTCCAATCATACTTTAACTCTATATCTCCCCTATATGGAACTAAATGTTCGATTTGATAAGAAGTAATCTGTCTGTTTTCACAAATGTAGCATTTTCCATTAAACATCTCTCTTAAAGCCACATTTACCTCCGGAATGTTATAAGAGCCATTTTTTTCTTTTTCTATTTTTAAGCATTCCATAGCCTTTCTTGCTTTTTCTGTCTTTTTCCGTTCCACTTTTATCATAGTTTCCTGTCCTCTATATCATAAAATATATCTACAATTTCAGGTGATAACCCTTTTGGAAAATTCTGAAATTCACTTCGAATCCTTGCCCTCTCAGCACGCTCTGTTTCTGTTAAATCTGTTTTTTCTTTCAGATATTTATATCTGTTAATTTTTTCTTTTAATTTATTAGAATATTCATCTGCTCCAAAATATCCCTCCGCAAGTTCATCCGAAGAATATAAGGATAAATCCTCCAATTCCAAGCAATTTTCCAAATCATATACTTTGGTATTTGCGAGTGAATTCAAAATATATGGTGAATGCGTCGTAACAATAAACTGTAGCCTTGGGAAAAATTCTGTTAAAAACGGCATAATTTTCTTTTGCAGAGCAATGTGAAGATGCGTTTCAATCTCGTCAATCAATACAATTCCCTCTATGTCATATTGACTGATTTCATTGCCTAACAGCCAGTTTCGATCCATTCTCAGAATCAAGTCCGATACAATTTGAATCACGGAAGAATATCCATCCGAAAGAACTTCAAGACCAAAAGGAATTCTACCAGATTCATGAATTTTAAAATCATACTCTTTGTAACAGTATTCTAAATCAATCGTATCTTTATCCAACAAAACCCGTAAAGCTCCCACAAATCGGTCAAACCATCTCTGAATTCTGTCCACAGTAACCATGTCACCTTCATTTCGTGCATATGACTGCTGTGTCTTTAAATGCACCATATATTTATGAAGAAGCATTCCAGGTTGTGAATCGACCGCATAAGCATCGTTCAATTTAATATCTTCTACTCCCTGAGAGCGGGCAATCTGTGTTTTTCGATTCGCCGGAAAATATGCTGTTATAAAATTCCCCTGAGCATATAAGGACTCTATATGTTCACAGTCATTAAATAAAAGATTCACTCCATCTGTATACTTATCTATTTGTTCTAAAATTAATTTGTTATACCTATCGTTTTTAATTTCATATTTCTCTATTTCTGTCGCCGCCTTACGTATCTTCTCCTCTATAATTGATGTTTTAGGAATATACTTTCCAATTAAATCATTAAATCTTTTATCATTTATTGCTCGTAAATATTTTTGTAATGCAATAAGCAAAGATGTCTTTCCAGAGCCATTTTTACCGGTAATAATCAAATTCTGTCTCTGTTCAGAATTTAACGAGATAACTATATTGGATAAATGCCTCAGCTTTTCGATTCTAATTTCTGTAATGTAATGTTCCATCGTCTTCTCCTTATCAAGATTTCCTGTCATTCATTATATTTCATGCTTTTATATGATTCAATATGCCTGTAATATGCCCATAAATCAAAGACTTTTTATAATTTTTTAAATTATTTATTTCCCAAAATATATCTTCTAACCTCTGACGAACCGCTACCTGCACCCCGGAAAATAGCGGAAAACCATTTTATATGATTGCCATCTTTCCCATATTGACGCAAGCTTAGAGGGTCTGTTTAACACTAATAACCCTACAACAATCCATATAAATTATATCATTACTCTACCAAATAAACAATCTGAAAAAATCAAAAAAAGTTTATTTCCCTGCACTATAAGATATCTTTCCAAGTATGTGCCCCAAATACCATACCTAGCATAACCTAAAAACAATTACAAAAAGGGCTCTCCTATTCCTAGGAAAGCCCCCCAAAAATCTAACTTTTACAGATTGCTTCGCAACTCAATTACTCAATAATCTTAGCAACCTTACCAGAACCTACTGTTCTGCCGCCCTCACGGATAGCGAAGCCAAGACCCTGCTCCATAGCAATCGGGTGAATGAGCTCAATCGTCATCTCGATGTTATCGCCCGGCATACACATCTCTGTGCCTTCCGGAAGATTGCAGACACCGGTAACGTCCGTTGTACGGAAGTAGAACTGCGGTCTGTAGTTGTTGAAGAACGGCGTATGACGGCCACCCTCATCCTTGGTCAGAACGTAAACCTGAGCGGTAAACTTCTTGTGGCAGGTGATGGAACCCGGCTTGCAGACAACCTGTCCGCGCTCGATATCAGTTCTCTGAACACCACGAAGGAGTGCACCGATGTTATCACCAGCCTGAGCCTCGTCAAGGAGCTTGCGGAACATCTCGATACCGGTTACAACGGTCTTGCGGGTATCTTCCTTCACACCAACAATCTCAACTTCGTCATTGAGGTGAAGCGCACCACGCTCTACACGGCCGGTAGCAACCGTACCACGGCCAGTGATGGTGAATACGTCCTCAACCGGCATAAGGAACGGCTTGTCGGTATCGCGAACCGGATCCGGGATATAAGCATCTACTGTGCTCATAAGCTCAAGAATCTTGTCGCCCCACTCGCTGCTCGGATCTTCAAGTGCCTTCAGTGCGGAACCCTTAACAATCGGGCAATCCGTGAAACCATACTCCTCAAGCTGCTCGGTGATTTCCATCTCAACGAGCTCAAGAAGCTCCGGATCATCAACCATATCACACTTGTTCATGAATACAACGATATACGGTACACCTACCTGGCGGGAAAGAAGGATGTGCTCCTTCGTCTGAGCCATAACACCATCGGTAGCTGCTACTACAAGGATAGCGCCGTCCATCTGCGCAGCACCGGTAATCATGTTCTTTACATAGTCCGCGTGGCCTGGGCAGTCAACGTGTGCGTAGTGTCTCTTCTCAGTCTCATACTCAACGTGAGCGGTAGAAATCGTGATACCTCTTTCTCTTTCCTCCGGAGCCTTGTCAATCTGGTCGAATGCTACGGCCTCGCCGGTACCAAGTCTTGCGTTCAAGGTCTTGGTGATTGCTGCGGTCAGAGTGGTCTTACCATGGTCAACGTGTCCGATCGTACCGATGTTGCAATGCGGCTTGGATCTCTCAAATTTAGCTTTAGCCATTTTAATGTCCTCCTTTTATTTGCGCCTTTTGCGCGACATTCTGTTTTCGTTCCCACAATCGGGAGATACGGCATCCCGCCCCGGAAAGCCCCCGGGACGCAGACACCTGTCATGCTATCATTATATTTCATATTAGAAATATTTTCAAGCAAAATCTTATAAATTTTGAATTTGCGGGGCAATCAGCTTATTACTTCCCCTTGCTTGCGAGCACCTTATCCTGTACGCTCTTCGGAACCTGCTCATAGGAAGCAAAGAACATGGAGTAAGCACCGCGGCCCTGCGTCTTAGAACGCAAGGTGGTCGAGTAGCCGAACATTTCGGCAAGCGGCACGAAACCACGGATAAGCTTGGTACCGTTGATATCCTCGGAACCCTCGATACGTCCGCGGCGGGAGCTGATATCACCGATAACATCACCCATATAATCTTCCGGAACCGTAACCTCAACCCTCATGATTGGCTCAAGAAGAACCGGCGCTGCCTTCTGCATCGCCTCTTTGAGCGCCATGGAGCCGGCAATCTTAAATGCCATTTCGTTCGAGTCCACTTCGTGGTAGGAACCGTCATAGCAGTTCGCATGGACACCAAGTACCGGATATCCGCCAAGCACGCCGCACTTCATGGCATCCTCGATACCTGCCTGGACAGCCGGGATATATTCCTTCGGGATGGAACCGCCGACAACGGTGCTTTCAAACTCAAAAGTCTTCTCACCATTGACATCCATCGGCGAGAAAATAACCTTGCAGTGACCGTACTGACCACGTCCACCGGACTGCTTTGCATACTTGGAATCAATATTGACTTCCTTTGTAATACCTTCCTTGTAAGCAACCTGCGGAGCGCCGACATTCGCCTCTACATGGAACTCACGCAGCAGACGGTCAACGATAATCTCAAGGTGGAGCTCACCCATACCAGCAATGATGGTCTGCCCGGTCTCTTCGTTTGTGGAAACGCGGAAGGTCGGGTCTTCCTCAGCAAGCTTTGCGAGCGCCTCGCCCATCTTGTCCTGCCCTGCCTTCGTCTTCGGCTCGATTGCAACGTCGATAACCGGTTCCGGGAACTCCATGGATTCCAGGATTACCGGAGCCTTCTCGTCGCAAATTGTATCGCCGGTTGTCGTCAGCTTAAAGCCTACCGCCGCCGCGATATCGCCGGAGTAAACCTTTTCAAGGTCTTCTCTCTTATTTGCATGCATCTGAAGGATGCGGCCAACGCGCTCCTTCTTATTCTTTGTCGCATTTAACACGTAGGAACCGGAATTTAACGTACCGGAATATACGCGGAAATATGCGAGCTTCCCAACAAACGGGTCAGATACAATCTTGAACGCCAATGCCGCAAACGGCTCGTCGTCCGCAGACCTTCTGTGTATCTCATTGCCATCCTCATCCACACCTGCGATATCCGGGATATCCGTCGGCGCAGGCATATATTCGATAACGGCATCAAGAAGCTTCTGCACGCCCTTGTTCCTGTAAGCAGAGCCGCAGCATACCGGGATAATCGAGCCAGC
The DNA here is from genome assembly GCA_910579615.1 of uncultured Lachnospiraceae bacterium. Classification (GTDB taxonomy): domain Bacteria; phylum Bacillota; class Clostridia; order Lachnospirales; family Lachnospiraceae; genus RGIG4057. The sequence goes on from CAJTUA010000004.1 coordinate 28,303, forward strand.
AATCGTCGCCGCGCGCAGCGCCTTCTTTAATTTTGCCTCCTCCGGAACCTCGCCCTCAAGGTAAATCTCAAGCAGGTCATCATCCGTCTCGCAGATTTTTTCAATCAGCTCTGAACGGTAAGCCTCGGCATCATCCTTCATGTCATCCGGGATTTCCTTGATTTCAATCTGGTCGCCCTTATCGTCAAGATAATAATAAGCCTGCATCTCAAAAAGGTCGATGATACCCTTGAAAGTATCCTCCTTGCCAATCGGCAGCTGCAGCGCTACCGGGTTCTTCCCGAGACGCGTCCTAATCATGTCAATTACATTGTAAAAATTCGCACCGGAAATGTCCATCTTGTTGACAAATGCCATTCTCGGTACATTGTATTTGTCCGCCTGACGCCATACGGTCTCAGACTGCGGCTCAACACCGCCCTTTGCACAGAAAACGCCGACCGCACCATCAAGCACGCGCAGGGAACGCTCAACCTCAACCGTGAAGTCTACGTGGCCTGGTGTGTCAATGATATTGATGCGGTGCTCCAGGGCACCTGGCTTTTTCTTGTGCATATATTCCTGAGTCCAGTGACATGTTGTAGCGGCTGAAGTAATCGTGATACCTCTCTCCTGCTCCTGGGCCATCCAGTCCATGGTCGCAGTACCCTCGTGAGTATCACCAATCTTGTGGTTAACACCAGTATAATACAAGATACGCTCAGTCAGAGTAGTCTTACCGGCGTCGATATGAGCCATAATACCGATGTTTCTAGTTCTCTCCAATGGATATTCTCTCTCAGCCAAGGATTTTTCCTCCTATTATTCGTTCCGCAGAATCCCTTCCGATACCCAACTTCCTGGGAATAAGTTCCTGTTCGTTCCTCACAGTAACTTTTTCCGGGGTACCGTCCGGGGCTCATGCTGTTATAAGTTCTGCACCGCCGATAATTACCAACGATAATGAGCGAACGCCTTGTTTGCATCTGCCATCTTGTGCATATCTTCTTTTCTCTTTACTGCGTTACCAGTATTTGCCGCAGCATCGATAATCTCGCCTGCAAGGCGGTCAATCATCGTCTTCTCGCCTCTCTTGCGGGCAAACATCGTCATCCAGCGAAGCGCTAACGCCATCCTTCTGTCCTGCCTTACCTCAATCGGCACCTGGTAGGTCGCACCGCCGATACGGCGAGCCTTTACTTCGAGCACTGGCATAATATTGTTCAGCGCCTCCTCGAATACCTCCATGGCATCCTTTCCGGTCTTGTCTGCTACCTGCGCAAATGCGCCGTATACGATTTTCTGTGCAGTACCCTTCTTGCCGTCCAACATGATATTGTTTACAAGTTTCGTAACAACCTTGCTGTTGTAAATCGGATCTGCCAATACATCTCTTTTTTGAATATGTCCTTTACGTGGCACGTTACTTCCCTCCTTAATATCGGTCCGCGGTCACGGACCATTAAATCTACGGTACTCACATTACTGTGTTCATGCTTAGTTTCCTTCACTTCTATAATCTCAAACCGCAAGCGCAGCCACACGGGATCGCGATTGTAGCGGAAATGAAAAATCAACCCGGCATTTATGCAGCGGCACAAAAAAGCGCCAACCGCAGATTAGTAATGGATGATAAATTATTTTGCGTCCTTCGGTCTCTTTGCTCCGTACTTGGAACGAGCCTGTCTTCTCTTTGCAACACCTGCTGTATCAAGAGTACCTCTGACGATATGATATCTTGTACCCGGAAGGTCCTTAACACGGCCGCCTCTGATCAATACAACGCTGTGCTCCTGAAGATTGTGTCCTTCACCCGGAATATAGCTAGTTACCTCGATTCCGTTGGAAAGGCGAACTCTGGCGATTTTTCTTAACGCGGAATTCGGCTTCTTAGGAGTTGCTGTTCTGACAGCGGTACAAACACCTCTCTTCTGTGGGGAAGATGTCTCGATTGCCTTCTTATTCAAAGAGTTGAAACCCTTTAACAGAGCCGGTGCCGTTGCCTTCTTCTCTACTGTCTTTCTACCTTTTCTTACTAACTGGTTAAATGTAGGCATTAATTTTTCACCTCCTGATGATAATGGTTCATAACTTTTCCGTGGCTGCCCCTGCAGACCTTTGTCTGCTCCCTCCTGCGCTTTACGCACGGGAAAAACGCACAATTACGCGCGCAAACTTGATTATAACGGGGAAGTGCTGTATTGTCAAGGAATTTTTTGCATTTTTCTAAAGTTTTTCACCACCTTTCAAACGATTCTTTTGGAATTTTTACATTTCTTATTGAAATTATACCCAAAATTAGTTATACTTTTCAACAAAACAGTAAAATCAGCGCGAGCCCGCACAGTGCCCCAGAGGAATTTCTGGGAGCAGCGCGGACAGAAATTCCTCTACCATTTATTGGTACTGGGTGGGCTTGCGCGGAACTCAAAATCAGCGCGAGCCCACACAGTACCCCAGAGGAATTTCTGGGAGCAGCGCGGACAGAAATTCCTCTGCCGTTTATTGGTACTGGGTGGGCTTGCGCGGAACTCAAAATCAGAAAGGAATCAAAACTATGACAGTAAAAGAATGTTACGACCTTATGGGCGGAAACTATGACGAAGCCAAGCAGCGCCTTATGGATGACAAACGTATCCTCAAATTTTTAGGAATGTTCATGCGTGATACCAGTTTTCAGGAAATCACAGCTGCCCTTGAAAAACAGGATTATGCGGAGGCCTTCAAGGGCGCGCACAGCTTAAAGGGTGTCAGCCGCAATATGGCGTTTGATGCCCTCGGCGACGCCGCGGATGCCCTGACGGAAAACCTGCGCAACGGCAGCTCCACTGCGGACACCTCCGCCCTCTATGAAAAAACAAAAACCGCCTATGAGCTGGTGGTTCAGACAATCGAGACGCTTCAGGCATCCCAGGCTTAAAACGCCCCCGCACCGCACTGCGGCCATGTGGTATGGAACAACGACAAACAATATCTATTTTTCAGTGCTGCGCATTATCTGCCATGCACAAAACAGAAAGGTTACCATGAAAGACAAAATATTAGTTGTAGATGATTTGGAATTGAACAGGGAACTCCTGTCCGATATTCTTACAGAAGATTATGATATCCTTATGGCAGAGGATGGCGTTCAGGCCATCCAAATGCTTGACGCACTCCAAAATGAAATTTCCATCGTGCTCCTGGATTTGCAGATGCCAAATCTGGATGGCTTTGGCGTCCTCGCTGCCATGAGGGAGCACCATTTGCTGGAACACATCCCTGTCCTGGTCATCACCGGTGAGCAGTCCACAGTTATCGAGAGCGAGTGTTTCCAACTCGGCGTGTCCGATTTCATCCACAAACCGTTCGAGCCATCGCTCGTGCGCATGCGTGTAAAAAACATTGTAGACCTCTTCACTTACAAGAAATCCCTTGAAGACAAGGTTGCGATGCAGACGAAAACACTGAGGGAGCAGTACCATCTCCTGGAAGTCCAGGCCACCAAATTAAAGGAAACCAATATCCGAATCATTGACATTTTGGGTATGGTTGTGGAATTCCGTAATTTGGAAAGCGGCGAACATATCAAACGCGTAAAAGGTTTTACCGAGATTCTCGCGAAGCAATTTATGAAGGATTATCCGGAGTACGGACTGACAGACCATACCATCGAGATGATTGTTTCCTCCAGTTCCCTGCATGATGTCGGGAAAATCGCGATTCCTGACAATATCCTGCTAAAACCTGGCAGGCTGACGAACGAGGAATTTGAATGCATGAAATCGCACACTGTCAAGGGCTGCGAAGTGTTAAACAGCATTGAAGGTGTCTGGGAGGACGAATACCAGAAATACGCATATGAAATCTGCCGCCACCACCACGAGCGTTTTGACGGCAGGGGCTATCCGGACGGATTAAAGGGCGACGATATTCCGATTTCCGCGCAGCTTGTATCCGTTGCGGATGTGTACGATGCCTTAGTCAGCGAACGCTGCTACAAGAAAGCTTTCGAGAAACCACAGGCGGCACAGATGATTATCAACGGCGAATGCGGTGTTTTCTCACCGAAAATCCTTGACAGCTTCAGCAAGGTCACCACACAGTTTGCGGCGCTGGCGGACGAAAACAAGAATCAGGCAGTGCAATAATGCCGCGCCTGCCCATATTGGGGTTTTGTATTTTCTGCTCCATCCGGTCAGGGGAACGCGCCTTTGGCGCAAAACATCAAAAGGGGGATTTTTCATGTTCCAGACGAAAAAAAGAGCGTTTGTATCGCTTGCTATCCTTATTATTATTGTAGGAACGCTGTGTGCACCAATGCTTACCGGCTGTTCCAAAAGCTCGGATTCTCCAAAGGAAACGGCAGGGCATTCCGGCATCCTGCCAGACGGAAAGGATACTACGACCGTCTCGCCGGAAAACTCTGCACCCGGTGATAACTCAGCAGGCTTTGCGGGCGAGGATACCCCGTCTGGCATTCCAACCAAAGATGCTTCCCTTGAAGATGTTACCCCAACTTTGGCACCAACCCTGACGGGGGAAGCCCCAACGGCAGCGGAGACACCAACACCCACTTTTGCACCAACAAATATGCCAACAGTGAACCCTGAGACGGCAGAGACACCAACGGTTACCACTGCACCGACGAGCGCTCCGGCAACCGACCCTGACGCAGCCAAAGCACCAGCGGTTACCACTGCACCGACGAGCGCTCCGGCAACCGACCCTGACACAGCCAAAGCACCAGCGGTTACCTCCGCGCCAACAAATGCGCCGACGGCAGACCCTGGGACAACAAAAACCCCAACCGCCACTTCTGCACCAGCAAAAACACCAACAAAAGCACCAACCACCACCCCTGCACCGACAAAGGCTCTAGCTCCAACCCCATCTGCCTCAAAATCCGGCGGCAACGGCAGTGTATCCACGAACGGCCAGCTTCAGGTGATTGGCACGCAGCTTTCCAATGCGGACGGCAACCCGGTTGTCCTGCGCGGCATCAGCACCCACGGGATTGCATGGTTCCCGGACTTTTCCACGAAATCCTTTATGCAGACACTCAAAGAGGAATGGGGTGCGACGGTCTTCCGCATTGCCATGTACTCCTATGAGGGAAACGACAGTTATGTAAACAACCCGTCATGGAATAAAACAAAAGTATGCAGCCTGATTGACGCTGCCATCGAGCTTGACATGTATGTGATTGTAGACTGGCACATCCTCGCAGACAGTAACCCGCAGACTTACCAAAAACAGGCTTCCGAATTCTTCACCTACATTGCTTCCACTTACCCGGGCGTTCCGAACATCCTATATGAGATATGCAACGAACCAAACGGGGGCGCAAGCTGGAGCGGCAACATCAAGCCCTATGCAAATGAGATTATCCCTGTCATCCGGCAGCATTCGCCGGACGCCGTTGTCATTGTCGGCACGCCGACCTGGAGCCAGGATGTGGACGCGGCGGCAGCTGACCCACTCTCCTTTGATAATGTGATGTATGCCCTGCATTTTTACGCAGGCACACACAAGGAATGGCTAAGGAGCAAAGCCGACACTGCACTCGCAAAAGGTCTGGCTCTCTTTGTCACGGAATGGGGTACGACGGACGCATCCGGAAACGGCGCGGTTGATAAAACTTCCTCCGACGAATGGCTGGCTTACCTGGAGAAAAACCAGATTAGTTGGTGCAATTGGTCCTTATGCAACAAGTCGGAATCCTCCGCACTCTTGCTTCCGTCCGCCCCTTCTACCGGAGCGATGCCGGATTCCTCCCTGAGCGAATCCGGAAAATACATCAAAAAGAAGATGTTGGAATATTCCGGCACTACTCCTGTAGAACAAAAACCACAGGATTCGACCAATACGTCCACACAAAAAGCGACACCAACACCATCCCCTACCATGTCCGATGGCTCTACAGACGCTTCTGATAGCACAAACACATCCGGACAAAATCCACCTGCTTTTTCCAATTCCGGACTGACCTTGCTTTATTACAATGAAAACCGTGAGGATTCGACCAACACGATAAGCCCTCGTTTCCAGATAAAAAATAACACCAGAAATGATTATTCCCTGGATAAACTTTCCATCCTGTATTACTATACGCCGGAAAAGGACATCGCGCAATGTTTCTTCTGCGACTACGCGGAGGTGAATGGAACCTCCTACCGCGCAATCACTTCCGATGTAAATGCAGTATTTGACGGCAATAATTCCTGCATGAAGATTACATTTTCCTCCGGTGCCGGCATTTTAGCTGCCGGGGACACTGCCACCCTTCAGGTGCGTATTACGAATGAAGACTGGAGCAATTATATTCAATCCAATGACGCATCTTTCTTACCAGATGCGACAACTTACACAGAAAATGACCACGCAGCTTTAACATCCAAATAATTCCAGATAAAATTTTATTTCTTTCCGATGGTTTCTGTGTTATAATGAATGTCAGTGTCATAAAAGGCGCGGTATCGTACAAATGGAGGCTCACAGATGGAGGAACAGAATAATAATTTTGAGACGCGTCTTCAGGAACTTGTGGCGTTTGCCAATGAAAACAAAGGCGTAATTGACAGTGATAAAATCGATGCATTTATCCGGGAAATGACCCCGAACGTCAACCAGATTGACCAGATTTATGAATGCCTGGAGGCGCACAACATTGTTGTCCTAAACATATCGGAGGAGCCGGATGATGATATCCTCTTAGAAATAGAGGACGACAGCGACCTCATCCTCAGAACAGAAGACCTCTCTGCGATGGCAGATGCAATGGCAGATGACCCGGTAAAGCAATATCTCAAGGAAATCGGGAACTACCCGCTCCTTTCCTTAGACGAGGAAATCGAGCTTGCGAAAAAAATTGAAAAAGGCGATGAAAACGCAAAGTGTATGCTTGCCGAATCCAATCTCCGGCTCGTTGTCAGCATTGCGAAACGCTATGTCGGCAGGGGCTTATCCTTCCTTGATTTGATTCAGGAAGGGAACCTCGGCCTCATCAAGGCAGTTGACAAATTCGATTACAGCAAAGGCTACAAATTCAGTACCTATGCAACATGGTGGATTCGTCAGGCAATCACGCGCTCCATCGCGGACCAGTCACGCACGATTCGCATTCCGGTACATATGTCGGAAGTCATCAACAGGACATACCGCGTTTCCCGCAGTCTTTTGCAGGAGCTCGGCCGCGAACCCTCCGAACAGGAACTCGCAAGTGCCATGAACCTTCCGATTGAAAAGGTACGCGAAATCCTAAAGGTTTCCGCCGACCCAATCTCGCTCGATACCACCATTGGCGAGGAGGATGACAGCCACCTCGGTGATTTCATCAAGGATGAAACCATTGTCGGTCCGGAGGATGCCGCGTCCTACGCCATGCTGCGCGAGCAGATTAAAAAACTCCTCGGAACCCTGACCGACCGCGAACAGCGCGTTTTGATTATGCGTTTTGGTTTAGAGGACGGCAGGAGCCGCACGCTTGAAGAAGTCGGGAAGGAATTTCAGGTGACAAGGGAGCGCATCCGCCAGATTGAAGCCAAGGCGCTGCGCAAGCTCCGCCATCCGAGCCGCGCCCGTATGCTGAAAGGTTATGATATCAACTAGGAGGTTCGGTTTTCATGAAGCGAATTGCGTTAATGTTTTTGCGTAGTTTTTTTGTACTGCCATACTACTTGTTCCGCTTATTTCAGCTGTGCAATATTGAAAAATACGATAATTACACCCGCTACGGCTTTCTGCACAAAATTACTCCGAAAATCAACCGGCGCGGCCGCGTGAAAGTCATCTGCCACGGCATTGAAAATATCCCGGAAGAAACCGGTTACATTATCTTCCCGAACCACCAGGGGCTTTTTGACGCGCTCGCCTTTTTAGAAACGCATGAGCGCCCGTTTGTCACCGTCATGAAAAAGGAAGTAAAGGATATTTTTCTGCTGCGCAATGTCATCTGCCTGCTGCAGGCGGAAATCATTGACCGCGAGGATATCCGCCAGTCGATGACCGTCATCAAAAATATGACCAACCGCGTCAAACAAGGCGAAAATTTCATTGTTTTCGCGGAAGGTACCCGCAGCAAGGAGGGCAACCAAGTCGGGGAATTCAAAGGCGGTACTTTTAAAAGTGCAATGAACGCCCGCTGCCCGATTGTTCCGGCGGCGCTCGTTGATTCCTACAAGGTTTTCGACACAAAATCCATCCGGCGTCAGACCGTGCACCTGTTCTACCTTCCTCCGCTGTATTATGAGGAATACCAGGGAATGAAGTCAACAGAACTTGCCGAGTTGGTACAGGAAAGAATTCAGAAGACAATCGATGCGTTTGAGGCGGGGCAGATGGAGTGAAGTTTTTGTAAAATTGCCACAGCGGCTTGTCCCATCGCTTGTTTCTGCCGCTTTCTAGTCTGTTGCAGGCGGTAGAAACAAACGATAAAACGAGTGATAAGAATAATCAGACATAAAACGAAAATAATCAAAAAAGGTTGGTATTTATGCCCCAAAAAATATTACTATTATGTAAAAGATTATTTATTATTTTACTTTTTGGCATTTTCATTTTATGGTATAAACACATTGCCAATTTATACATCAACCCCGAAAATGCAATCCACCAATACGGAAAGGATGCAAACCGAAATGTAATTGATTTTGTAAAATTTGAAGAAGACAATAAAATGCATTATATTTTTTGTACGGAACAGAGCCTGAATTCCATGAGGTTACAACAAAATGCCTTCGGACTCTGGCATCTTTCAAGCACTTCCGGCTCTTCTTTATTGATAAAACAGCAAATGCATCCCACTTTTGCATATGATGTTTTATATCTTTCGGAAACGGCCATAATCTACGGTTGCCCACTTCTTGATAATGTCAAAGAAGCATGCTTAATCATTGATACCGGCAAAGAAACAATCAAAATGTCCTACCTTTTTGAAGATACTTCAAAATTATTTTGGTTTGACCTTGGGGACTATTATGGTTTATATAAAAAAATAGAACTGGAATTGGTAAGTCAGGAAGGCATCTTAGTTTCAAATGACATTTTATTTCAGCGCATGGTTGACGAAAAGGGCAGGTGATTCAAAAATATTTAAATCACCTGCCCTTTCCTATACTTAAATCTTAGATGTGCAAAATAGTAAAACTACACACCGTTCTGCATTTCCTTTACTCCGGCAGCACATCCCGCCTCAAACTGACATACGCAATCAAAATATAAACCACATAAATCAAAAAGAACAACCCCAGCGCTGTCCCGATAATCGCCACCGGGCTGCTTGCCCCTGTCAAAACCCCGGGGTCCGACGCTCCTGCCAGATTCCGGATAAACGCCACCCCAATCAGTACCGGCGGTACGGCAGGCATCGCGTAATAGATTGCAAACTGCAGCCGCAAAGCTTTTTCCATCTCCCGCCGCTCCATGCCAAGCTTTCCCAACAGCATAAACTGCTGCCGGTAATGTGCCGACTCGCTCAGCTGCCAGATGGTCAGGATGGTTGCCGCTGTCATAACCAACGCCAACGCCAGAAAATAAAGCGGAAAAACCGTCAGCGCCGTCATAGAAGCCACCTCCGCTTCCTCCTGCGCCCGGCTGTGGATTGCATCGCTGCCCGGAAATAACGCCTCGCCATTTTTTCCATCGCTGCTTATATTCCTCCATCTTGCCTCTTCCACTGCATTCTGGATGGCTTCCAGCTCCGCAAACATCTCCTCACTTACAGGTTCCCTCGTTTTCGCAGCATATGCCCAGTGATGAACCGCAAGACTCGCTGCCACCTCATCCGGCACGACCAGGCAATATCCCTGCCCGTTTCCAAGCCCCCATTGTTGCTGCATGAAAGCCTCGCTGTAGATTCCTCCGAAATCAAGTGTTACACCCTCTACTGTGACCGCCTGCCCGTAACCCTTTAACACCCCTCGCAGACTGTGCATACAGTGAATCAGATACTGCCCCTGCATAACCTGCGCCGCCTTCAAGCCCGCAATGCTGCGCAGGGTATTATAATCGCGCAGACCAATCACTAAAATCTTCTCCTGAAAATAAATATTCTCCGTATTTTTCCGGATATAATCCAAAAGCGCATGATTTTCCTCCTGATAAACCGGATAGGATAGCGATGTCTGAACCGGAATATTTGCTTCAACATAGTCCAGATATTCCTCCCCCACCCCATACTCGGAAGCAATGTACAAATCAAAACAGCCCTCCTGCGCCGCCCTCCCGTCAAAAATCCCGCGGAAAATCAGCCCCGTTCCCTCGGAAATCAATGTGGCGGTAAGCAGCAGGGAAATGGTTGCCATAACAACGCCCATTGTCCCGAGTTTTGCCGTGAGGGTGCGGAATACCAGCAAATTCTGCCCCTTAAATTTCCGGGCAGGATGCCGCTCAAAAAACGCCGGAACCCCCGAAGCAAAGCTTAAGAAAAAGCCATAGAGAAATACTATGATACATCCCGCCCCGATAATCCCAAAAATCGCCCCGCCGGCACAAAGCAGAAATATTCCTAAAATCCCCAGCACAATGGATGCCGTGAATACCCACCGGCGCTTCTTTTTGGTTGAAATCACCTCCCCCTCATTTTTCCGGTCAAAATAAATCAGGTCATGGATTTTCATGGTACAGATTTTTTTCCTGCATCTTCTCAAAGCATACAAATAAATCAGAACAAAATACACTGCCGTCAGTCCCAATGTTTTGAAAGAAAATGTAAGAACAAATTGATAAGGCTGATGAAACATCGCCAACACAATCGCCCGGAAAACCTGAAACAAAAGATTCCCAAGCAAAATCCCAAACACCAGGGCAGCGCCGCCCACCGCAAGATTTTCCAGGAAAAACAGTCTCGCCACCTGCTCATTTTCCAGCCCAATCAGGACATACAGCCCCAACTCACGGCTGCGGCGGGTCAGCATAAAATTCGTTGCGTAGGAAACCAACCACCCAAAAATGCATACCACTACTACACTCGCCAGAACAATCATTATAGGAAGCATGGCAAGATTACTGGACAAATACCGAATCTCCTCGGAAAAAACCAACCCGTTGAATGCGTAGAGCAATGCCGCCGCCAGAATGATTGTGACAAAGTAAATCAGGTAATCCCCGGCCTGCCGTTTCGCGTTGCGCAAAGAAAGTTTAGATAACGTCACTGATATCACCCCCCAACGCCGCCAACACATCCAAAATCTCGTGGTAGAATACCGAGCGGCTCCGCCCGCCGCAAAGCAGCTCATTGAATATGCGCCCGTCCTTTAAAAATAGTACACGCCCCGCATAACTGGCACTATAAGCATCATGTGTCACCATCAAAATGGTTGCCCCCATCGTTCCATTCATCCGCGCCATAATTTCCAGAAGATTTTTTGATGCCTTAGAGTCAAGCGCCCCGGTCGGCTCATCCGCAAGCAGCAGCGACTGCCCTGCCACCATCGCCCGCGCGCACGCCGCCCTCTGTTTTTGCCCGCCGGATACCTGATATGGAAATTTCCCCAAAATCTCTGTAATCCCCAATTTTCCCGCGACCTCTTCCACCTGCATTTTTACTTTGTCCGCCTCAGCATGGTTGATGGTCAGCGCCAAGCCAATGTTTTCCTCGATTGTCAGCGTGTCCAAAAGATTAAAATCCTGAAACACAAACCCTAGCCGTTCCCTGCGGAATTTCGCCAGTACCCCCGCAGGCAAATCAGCGATGTTCTCCCCGTCGAGCAGGATTTCCCCTGCGCTTACGGTATCAATTGTGGAAATACAGTTGAGCAATGTCGTCTTTCCGCTGCCCGACGCGCCCATAATGGCAATAAATTCCCCGTCCGCCACATCAAAGCTCACGCGGTCGAGGGCTTTTGTGACATTGTTTTTATTGCCGTAATATTTTTCGATGTTTTTTACCTGTAACATATTCATTGCCTCCTATTTAAAGTTCCGCATATCCCTTCCCAGACCCTATACTTAGCAGAGGAATTTTTGTCCGTTCCACTCCCAAAAATTCCTCTGGGTCTGTTCCGGGCATATGCTGTTTTTTAAGAGTTCCGCATATCCCTTCCCAGACCCTCGTTTTTTCCCTTTTGATAAGACAATGATATATGAAAAACAGAAACTTTGGTATCAAAATGGCATGGATTTTGCTTACAATTTTGAAAGGTTTGCCCAATCCCCACGCCATTACTGTCGGACAAAGCCCTACTTCGCCGGGAATGTGAGCGTGACTGTTGTTCCCTCCCCGGCTTTTGAGGCGATTTCCAGGTCAATTTCCAGGCTGTCAGCCAATTTTTTGCACAGATACAATCCCATCCCGGTTGAGCCGCCCCTTGCACGCCCATTGCTGCCTGTAAATCCCCGGTCAAAAACGCGCGGCAATTCGTGCGCCGGAATACCAATTCCGTTATCCCTTACGACAAGCCGCACCTGCTTTTTTCCTTCCGCCGCGGTATCCACTTCATTTTCCTGATGCCATGATTCCCGCAAATCCTCCTCCACCGATATCATAATCACAGGCTCCGCCCCCCGATACCGGGCAGCATTCTGCAATAACTGCCCTACGATAAACGCTGCCCATTTATTGTCCGTAAAAACCGTCTGCTCCAAATCCGCCATTTCCACCCGGATACCGTTTTCCATCAAAAGTGCCCGGTACTGACCGATTGCCTGCCCCACGACATCCCCGAGATTCACCTGCCAAACCAGGAAATCCTTTTCCGGGTTTTCCGCCCTCGCATAAAACAATACCCGCTCTACATGCGCCTCGACCTGCGCCAGTTCCAAAGAAAGTTTCCTCCTGACTTCCTGATGGTTTCGTTCCCGCACAAGGTTTCGGCAAATCAGCTCCGCTGCCGTGATGGGTGCTTTCATTTCATGTACCCAGCTCTCCACATACTCGCGGTACTCCCGAATGGAAGCCTCCGCGTCGGAAACTGCGGTTGTCATTGCCCGCCCTGCCCTCCGGAATAAATCCATCATCCTGCGCTCATACGCCCTCCTGCTTTTTGGCGCGCATTCGGCAAACAAATACTTTTTGTCCAACCCATCCATAATCCCTTCCAGTTCCTGCAAATACGAGCGGCACCGCAAAAAATCCGTTATCTGCATTCCAAAAAACAGCAATGCCCAGAAAATCCCCAAAATAACTATAATCCCCGTCTGCGTCCCGGTTGCCATCAAAAATAGCGCCGCTGTCACCACAAAAACCGTCCGGGCAGCAATCGCACGGATATGATCCGATAAATATTCCGATATTGTCATAATTGATATCCCATCCCCCGTCTCGTCTTAATACAATCTGGCATCCCAAGCTCCGCAAGCTTTCCCCGAAGCCGCGTCATATTGACACTAAGCGTATTATCATCAATATAAATCTGGTTATCCCACAGTGCCTCAATCAAATCCATGCGCGAAACAATTTCCCCCGCATGTTTCATCAGACACACCAATATCTGTATTTCATTGCGGGTCAGCTCCGCCGTCTTTCCCCTCACGGACACCGTGCCTTTTGAAAGATTCAGCTCCATCCCGGCACCTTTTAGGATATCCGGCTTTGCCCCTGCCCCGCTGCGCCGGAGCACCACCTTAATCCGCGCCAAAAGCAGCGGGATATTATATGGTTTTGTAATGTAATCATCCCCTCCCATACTCAGTGCCAAAAGCTCGTCCCCCACACTGTCCCGGCTTGTCACAAAAATAACCGGGATACTGCAATCCCGGCGAATCCCGGCGCACAGCGCCATGCCGTCACTTCCCGGCAGTCCGATATCCAACAATATAATATCCGGGCAATGTTCTGCCACCTGTTTTTTCACATCGTTAAAATCTGTCACAATGATGGGTTGGTAGCCCTCATTTTCCAGCAGAAACGCCAGTTCCTCCCGAACCGTGGCTTCGTCCTCGATAATCATAATTTTTTGCATCATTCCACCTCTGCAAAAGAATTTTTTCAAAATATTTTCGGTACGCCCTGTTTAAATCAAAATTATTTTAACACCGTGGTTTTCGTTTGTCCACCTCAAAAAACTACCCACGTTTCTTTTTCTTCCAACGCATTCGCCCAAAAAACATTTTCTCTTATGAGTGAAGCCTTTTTTGCTGTTTTCATCAAAACGCAAAAAAACGCTTGACTGCACGTAACGTGCAATTTTAGACTATAAGGAGAGATGAAAATGAAGGATTTGACATTGCGTGAAATGTGTACTGCCTTCGGAATTTCCAGACGTGCCGTACAAGGATACGAAAAGGCAGGATTGGTTTTCGCGTCCGGAAAAAACAAGCGTGGCCATCTGCTTTACGACAAGCCTGCGCAAGAGCGGGTCAAGCAAATTAAGCTGTTTCAGCAAATGGGCTTTACCATCCGGGAAATCAGGGAGCTCATAGATGCCCCAAACGATATTTTAAAGCCTGCGCTTGAGAAACAGCTGCAAAACCGCATTGAGGAAAAAGAAAACCTTGATGCATTGATTTGCAAAATGTATGAGCTGTTAAAACAAATTTAAGGAGGGATTTTTATGAAAAAAATTTTTAACACGCTGTTGGCGGGGAGTATCTTATTGGCAATGACAACGGTATTGTCTGGCTGTGGGAAAGAAAATGGCTCTGCTACGCCAATATTCGTAGATGATGCAGGTTCGGCTACAAAAGGCGCACAACAGGAAAATGGATTGGAAATAGATACGCAAGATGTTAAGCCAGAAACAAACAAAGAAACAAACAAACCAGAAAAAACCCCTGTTCCGGACAACTCAAACAAAAACGATTCTGCCCCAGGAAACACAGAAACCAACAAAAACGCCCCAAATGAAAAAAGCAGCGAAGTTACCCCTGCTCCACATGTCACCACAGATTTAGAGCCTTCCTACGGTCTCAAATTCAAGAGCAATGGGGACGGTACTTGTAAGATTGTCGGCATCGGCATTTGTGCGGACAAAGACATTGTAATTCCCACAGAAAGTCCGGATGGAGACACTGTTACTTCTATTGGCAAACAAGCCTTCTGGGGTCTTGAAGATGTTGACAGCATCACCTTTGTAAATTATGATTACAAAATTGAAAAAGGCGCTTTCCAATACGGAGAATTTACGAGCATAAATTTTCTCGGCGGCAATCCACTTATCGGGGAAAGTGCATTTTCCTCCTGCGATGATTTGGCTTCCATCACATTTGAAAGCTGCAATATCCAGGCGGATGAATACGCCTTTTATAGTTGCGGCAAAGACGCTGGCATAACCTTTTCCAACTGCAGCGGTTTTCTTGATGAAAGAGCCTTCCAGTATGGCGATTTTTTAAGCCTGAGCGTCCGCAACTGTACGCTGAAAATTGATGAAAGTGTATTTTCTTCCTGCGACGCATTCCTCTCCATCGTATTTGCCGACAGTACCATTGAAGCTGACAAATACGCCTTCTACAGTTGCGGCGATTCGGCGGTTGTTGAAATGGAAAATTGCTCCATTATTTTAGAAGAGAACGCCTTTCAGTATTCCTCCCTTGATAGCCTGGCAATTACCGGTTCCAAAATCGAAATAGGAAAAAGTGCATTTTCCAGCTGTGAAGACCTTTCCACCGTCCAAATTGATTGCGAATCTGTTTTTATGGATGAATATGCATTCTATGGTTGTGAAGACTTGAAAACCGTTACAATATGTGAAACTTCCACTTCTGACATCGAACTGGATGACCGGGTATTTCAGTATTGTAAACGTTTGAAATCAGTGATTATTGGCGATGGAAACCTTACGGTCGGAGAGTATGCATTTTCTGGCTGCTCTGACGATTTCGTGATTTCCATTGCCGGAAAAAATTATAACGCGAAATTGCTTCAGTATGGATTTCCACAATAAAATGCGCTGCATTGTAAACGAACTTTAAACACAACAACAGCAGGACTTTCCGTTTCCGGAGGTTCTGCTGTTGTCTTTGCTGCCCACTTCACTCAAAAATTAATGGATTCTGTCTCTTTCCATGGCTGCGCAAAATCATCACATAATACCCGACCTAGCGTTCCAGCTGATACAAATTCTCATCCTCGACAAAATTCGTCGCGTTGTACATCACCAAAATATCCGTCACTCCATACTGCTGCACAATCATCGACACTGGCATTTTCGAATAACGGAAATCAATCATGATAACCCGTTCATAATCCTGCGCCAAAAACGGCACAAAAGTATGCGCATAGGAATCCTTGATTACGAGCAACGTGCGTCTTTGCTCCGCTACGCCTCCCTGCGCACCATCGTGCTGCGCTTGCCCTGCGGCATCTTTCTGCGCATCAACGAGCTGTGCCTGCCCCGTGGTATCTGTCTGCGCACCGTCTTTTTGCGCCTGCTGCACAATATCCACCATCGCATGGTTGCCGTCCAGATAAACCATATATTTATCCTTCTCTTCCAAACGCTCCTTCGCAAACAGCCCCGTGCGCGGCTTCCCGCTCATATCATATTCCACGCGGTAAAGCTTCCCATCATCATAAATCGTCACCGTATCGGCGCGCATCGGCAGGTTGATTTTTGAATAAAGCGTGCCATAAAATTCCTCGCTGCCAACACTCATTTCATAATCGCTTAGCTCCCGCAAAACATGCCCGGTTGCTTTCGCCCACGCACGGTAATCATAATATGCGCCGAGCGCCGTCTGGTGGTGGTCGGTGCGGTAATAAATATATTCCTTTGCATGTGCCAAAAGCTCCTCCCTGGCATCGATAAAACTACCCTGTGGCAACTCTTCCCCCAACCGGTCAAGGAGAGCTCCCTGATTGTATTCCGATGTGAACGGAGGCATTTTTTCCGCCAGGACATATGCCGCTGTCGGCACAATCATTGCATGGACATGCCCATCCCCAAGGCTCTCCTGATATTTTTCCACAAATTCCACAAGCCTTGCAATGTTTTTTTCCTCCCGCTCCTTATCCACCGCGGACGCATCGGTTTTCGTGATCAGATATCCGTCCTCCGCAAAATAAACGCCGTTGATATCCGTCTTTCCGAGCAGCCGTTCCGCCCTTGTTTTCAGTCCAATCCATGCATCCCTTGCGACAAACTGGTCGGAGAGATAGTCCTCGTACAGCACCGTAAAACGCTTTTGCTCATCCTTCGTAAAGAGTGCCTCCCACGAAAAGACAGGCTTCTGCGCCAGGTTCCGGTTCTCGCTCTCCGAGCGCGCCCGCACCGGAGAAAAGAATCCGGCAATGGTCAGACCAAAGACCAACAAAAGGAATACTGCCACAATGACCCGGTTTCCTATTCTGTTTTCCGAATTCTGGTTCTGTTCTTCCATCGCCTGCTCCTTTATGCTTATGATTTCTGTATGCCCTTTGGGCAAAATAAAATTTATGATTCTATTCGTTTTTCCTGTAAATTAAAATTTCCGCTGATTTTTCAATATGCTAAAAACGGAAATATAAAAACGGATTGTATGTCGCATCCACCACATACGCCACCGCAGTTATAAAAACGAACACCAGATATGCCGTTCTTGCCACTGCCGCAAAAACCAGCCTGCCACGGGAAACCGGGGGGGTGCTTCTTTCCTGTGCGGCTTTGTCCGCAACATTTCCTGACCCTGCCTGCAAACTTTTATCTGCAACACTTTCCGCCACGGTTCGCTGTGCCGTCCCTGCATAAGCATTCCCATCCTCCGCCATTCCTGCTGCCCCCACAAGCAGCCTCTGCGCTAACCGCCTTGGCAAATCCGTCGCCCCGACCGCCAGCACTGCCAGAATCACAGCATAATTGCGCAGCAGATACATTGCCTGCACATCGACAAAACCCGCTTCCCCCGGCACAAACATCGAGCGGATATACTGCCCCGCGCGGGAAAGATCCTCTATCCCGAAAAATACGAAGCTCACCCACACAATCAACAGTGTATAAATATGCGAGACCACCACTGGCAGACGCTTTAAATATTTCCCCAGGAAAAACTTCTCAATCACAAGGAATACCCCGAAATATACGCCCCAAAGCACAAAATTCCAGTTTGCCCCGTGCCAGATTCCCGTCAGGAGCCAGACCACCGCGATATTGCGCACCTGCTTTGGCAGGCTCACGCGGTTTCCGCCGAGCGGGATATACACATATTCCCGGAACCAGCTGCCAAGCGAAATATGCCATCTGCGCCAGAATTCCGTGATGCTTTTTGACATATAAGGGTAATTGAAATTTTCAAGGAAATGGAACCCGAACATCCGCCCAAGCCCAATTGCCATATCCGAATATCCGGAAAAGTCAAAATACATCTGGAAGCAGTACGCCGTAATACCAAGCCATGCCGCAAGCACGGAGGTTTCCCCCGGCGCCATCGCGCTCACCGTATCCCAGAGCATACCGATATTGTTCGCCAACAGCACCTTTTTCCCGAAACCACACATGAATTTCATCACGCCGGAGGCAAAAAGGTCGCTGTTTTCCCGCCTTGAATTCAATTCCTCCGCCACCGTCTTATACTGCACAATCGGTCCCGCAATCAGCTGTGGGAACAGCGCCACATACGCGCCGAACGAAATAATATTGCGCTGTACCTTCGCCTGCCCGCGGTAGACATCGACCGTGTAGGACATTGTCTGGAAGGTGTAAAAGGAAATCCCGATTGGCAGGGCAAGGTGCAGCAGCGGAATACTGCTGCCAAAAACCGCATTCACATTGCCAATCAGAAAATCTGCATATTTAAAAAATCCCAAAAGGGCAAGGTTGATGACCATCGATTCCATGACAAAATATTTTGCCCGCTTGCGGTTCCCTGCTTTCAGGCTCGCATCCACCAACATGCCGTGCGTGTAATCCACAACAGTCGAAAAAATCATCAAAACGACATAGACCGGCTCGCCCCATGCATAAAAAATAAGGCTCGCCACAAACAGGATTGCATTCCGAAGCATCCGCGGCGCGGCAAAATAAATAAGCAGCACTGCAGGCAGGAAACGAATCAAAAAAATAGGACTGCTGAATACCATAGCTTAATTTCCTCCTGCCTGCGTTGTATCTGCGCCATCTTCTCCGGGTAAAACACCTGCGCCACCGTCTTGCGGCAAAATATCCCCGTAATTCTCCCCGGCCGGATTCTGATATCCTGCCAGATTTGCAGATGAAACCCCTGCCCACAATGCTCCCACCACGGCATTTTCGCCTGACCGAAAACCTGCAGACCCCGGTGTTTTACTGTTTTCTTCCCCCGGTGCAATCCGCCCGCGCGGATTTACATCGTCTTTTGGTGCAGCATCCCCGGCGCATGCCTCTTGCTCACCAAGCGAAAGTGCCATCACTGCATTTTCCCCGGACAGCCCGCCCTGTCTGGCAGGGGAATCTTCTTCCTGCTGCTTTGAGCGGCCATTCGCATACACTGCCCCCGAAACAATCAGGCACAGGCACGCCGCAGCTGCCAGAGCCCGCCATGCCCGGACATTATGCCTATGCCCGGTATTCCCCAGACTCTGCGCCGCTTTTTCTTCTTCTATTTTCCTTTCTTCTGCCTTTTGATAAATCCCGGCGATAAACTCCTCATCACTCTTCATAGCTGCCTCACATCCCACAAAAACGCGTCCGCTTCCCTTACAACAATCCTGTTTCCATAAAATAATTTCCTTCTCCGTAATGCCCCTGCCGGTGTCACACCATTTCCTGAAACACCGCGCAAGCCCTAATTCCCTTCCCCATTTTCTTCCTCAATTTTCTGCTTTAGCTTCCTGCGCGCCCGGTAGATGAGTATCTTCATCTGCCCCTCAGATTTTTTCAGCACCTTCGCCGCGTCTGCGTAGGAAAGCCCTGCAAAATCTACCAGATACAGCGCATTGCCGTACTCTTCCTTCAATTTCCCTATCGCGCGGTAGAGCATCCGCTTTTCTTCTTCCTTTATTAACTTTTCTTCAAGCAGCGCCTCTTCCTGCACCAAAACCGCCTGCTGCCCGGCTGCCGCATTCTCCTCATATGCCCCGACATATGTAAGGCGCGCATTTTTCCGGATATAATCCACCGCCCGGTGATGTCCGATTGTATAAATGTAGGTTTTAAAGGAGGTGCCCTCCCGGTAACGTTCCGGGTGCAGCAGCACCTCCACAAAAACATCCTGTGCCAAATCTTCGGACTGATAAAGGTCACGCACATAGCGGTTGATAAACTGTATCAGCCCATCCTTGTAGCGCAGAACCAACCGCTCAAAACCAGACTGGTCCCCACTGCGAAAACTCCTGTAATCCCGTTCATCCTGCTCCATCCGGACTCACTTCCCTCCTGTGCCATAATCCCGGTGTTCCCGGCGGCTTTCTCCATCATATCACAGAATGGGAAGATATTCCACTAAAAATTCACGGAGCAGTCATTCCATTTTTACTCCATCGCCTTATCAATAAAGTTCAGCGAAGCCTGCATCGTACCTTCCGCCTCCGGAACCGACTCCTCAAGCGTTGCTTTCACCGTATCACCGACCGTGAAATTCTCCAGTCCGCCCTCCGCATAGAAATACTCCGCATACGTGCATTCAAAGGTATAAACCTGCTCTCCTTCCGTGTACTCAAGCACCATCTTGTCATCCGTCTTTTCCTTAATTACAGCCTGGAACTCGCGGAATTTGCGCGCAAGCACCATCTCCTCGATGGACGGGTCAAATTTGCGCATAAATACATTCTCTGCATAATTTGAAAGCTCCTCCTCCCCAATAATCAGAAAAACGTATCTTCCCTGTACCAGCAGCTTATGGTTCTGCACCAGCTCCAACTGTGCCGGCAGATAGGATTCCCACTGTGTAATCAGCGCCTGCACCCTGGCGTTGACTGCATCCACCACAGCCTGCACATCATCCTCTGTTGCCGCACGGAATGCCGCAATCTCGGTCGCAGACACATTCATCATCGGAACACGGATGGCATAACCGTCCACCTTATCTGCCGGGATACCGTATAGCTCCGTCAGCTCGTATTCTGAACCTGGCATCATTGCCGGAGCCTCCACGCGCTCCAAAATGCCATCTACCATCTCTGTCACATCAAAATCTTCAAACTGCGCCGGTGCTGTTGTTGGTTCGGTTGCCTCCTGCGTCGGCTCTCCTGCTTCCTGTGTCGGCTGCCCTGCCTCCTGCGTCGGGGCTGTCGAAGGGGTCGGAGTTGGGTCATTCTCCTTGTTTTTGTTCCCACATGCTGCCATTGAAAATGCCATTGTTCCAACGAGTGCCATACATAAAATTTTCTTTCTCATAATCCTCTCTCCTTGTGCTGTTTTCTTGGTTCAGCTCTCTGCTGTTTCCCTTTTACACTTATTATTCGCAGAAATTTTTAAAAAGTTACACCCAAAATCAAAAAAATTTAAAATTTCGGTCTTCCGCACAGCAATCCCCTGCTGCCGGAAGCAAGGTAAAATACGCCCGCCTCCCTCCGGTCACCACATATTGCACGGATTTCACCGAACATCTGCCCTTCGTCATTGATACGCTCCCACGTAGCAGCATTGTCAAAGGAACGGTAAAAACCGTAGGTTCCATCCATGCGGCCAACCATGTAGATGGTTTTTTCATCACATGCAATTGCATGTTCCATATTTTCTCCATCTCTTTGGGAACGCCCGTATATTTGTCTGCCACAGCCAAGCCCCACACAGCGCGCATAGTCCCCCGGCAGGGTCAGGCATTCCATTTCCCAGTGCGGCTCTGCATTTGCCTGCTGCCCAAAGCGCTCTGTGAGGTTCTCCCGTCCAAACTGCCCTGCTTTGTCCAGCAGCCTGAGCCGATACAGCCCGCTCTCCTGCACCGCAAGATACAGGACACCTTCATCCGTATAATCCACTGTAACCTGACAATTTACTGACCAGTGGGAAAACAAGGTTTTTGGAAAATTTTCCGGCGCTTTCGTTTCATAAAAGCATTCACCGCAATCGCTGCTAAGGAAAATCCTTCCGCCATCCGCAAATGCATACATCCGCTTTGGACTGACGCGGTCGGCGTATGGATGAACAAAAACCGGCTGTGCAAGCGGCTTTCCTTCACGCTCAAAAAACCGGCTGGCATACCATTTCCTGCCTTTCGCTCCCACTGCCGCCCTCTTTTCCTGTTCCTTCCCTGGCAAACCCAATCCATCTGGTTCCTGTCCATTTTCTCCTATATCCGCCCGCGGCACTATATCCATATAAACAACACAATCCGACGCAAAGCCCCCGCGCCCCGCAACCGCCCAGAGCACCCTTCTCCCATCCGCCGTAACCGCCACATAACCCGCATCCGTATTCGGGCGTTTAATACCTTCAACCAATGCATCAAGTTTTTGTGAAATTCCCTCCGGGTATGGCAGATGCATAAAATGCCGCCCCTGGTCATAGGAGAGCAGCGCGCCCCCTTTCGTCCTACCCGACCAGTTCCCACGCGCGCCGGTCACTAACATGTTTGGATACTGCTCCGGAAAATCCGCATTCAGGCAGGTAATATAGCGGTCGCCCTTTTCATCCGCGAAAGAATTTTCGCATTGCCTGTACGGGTCAGAAAAAGAAAATCCGCCCAAATCTCCCACGATATCCACAACCCGCACACTCCCCGCCGGAAGTGAATATACATTCAGGTGCACTGTCTCCTCAAGACCTTCGCAGTCCGGGCAACAGGCAAGAAGGCGGTCTGCCCATGGCGCGCCGGGCTCCCCTTCCGGAAACCGCCCGCACGCCATGCCCTTTTTTTCTGCAGACAGCCACCTTCGCACCGCGTCAAGCCCCTCGCACCGAAAAATCCCCGTTCCGGTTGTAACATAAGCCTCGTCCGGGTGGTGCGGATTGATTTTGATATCGGACAGCCAGTGCAAAATCGAGCCGCCCCCATTGTACTCCGGCTTCATATAGGAAACCTCCCCCGGGGAGAACCTCCCAACCGCAAGACCGCAGAGTACCGGAAGCCAATGCTCCCCGGCGTCCATGCTTGCAAAAACCGCATCCGCCCCCTTCACACTCCCGGTTGAACAAAGCAGCAGCCCTTTGCAATAATCAATTCCGCTGATTCCGCCGG
This sequence comes from uncultured Lachnospiraceae bacterium, assembly GCA_910579615.1. Taxonomy (GTDB): domain Bacteria; phylum Bacillota; class Clostridia; order Lachnospirales; family Lachnospiraceae; genus RGIG4057. The sequence continues at coordinate 51,208 of CAJTUA010000004.1, forward strand.
AAAGCAGGCGTGTGCGCGTATCTGCCTGCTCCTTTGGCGGCAGCAACCCGCCAAGCACCTTTTTTGCTTCCTCCGAAAAGCCATCCGTAAGCAGCCTTTCGTCAACCGGGGTAACATCTTCCGCCAATATTTCCGGCACGGCATTTTTCCATCCGTCACTTTCCGGCAGTGGCGGTTCCTCAAAAATCCGGTAACGCCAAACGCGTCCGTCCCGGCAGCTCCCGGTATCAAAGCTGTAGCTGTCAAACCCCGCGCAGTGCCTGCCCTCCGTCTCCATAAAGGTCACATAAAGAAAGATGCCATCCTGGCAGCAATGCTGCGGCACAAAACCCGCAATTCCATCAAAACCGCCCGCCGAGCGCGGCACAGGCAATTTTTTAAAATGCTCCCCCGCATCGTATGAAATGTAGAGCACCTCGCCGCGCATGTTTTCTGAAACCCGGTTTGCCGCGCCATTGCAGCCAACGATTAGCATATCGTCCTTCTTCCATAAAAAAGTCAGGTTCTGTTCCGGTGCCGGAAGGTTTTTTGCACGCTCCTGCTTCGTTTGTTCCGGCACGGCATTTCCCACGTTCTCCTGCCCTGCCCGCCCCTGCGCAGGATTCCCTGCAGGTTCGCTGCAATCCTTTACAAAAAGCTGCCGCCAGTTCTCCCCCTCGTCCTGTGAGCGCCACAGCCCGGCGCTCTGCGAGGCAAAATAAAGCACCCCATCCTCACAGCATAACCGCTCCCCGGTCGAGCGCCCCGGCATATTTCCGTGTACCTGGCATGGCAGCGGCTTTAAGACAAAATTCTCCCCCGCATCATATGAAACCATCAGATAGCCGTGCTCCCCGCGGCGCGTGCCGCATACGGCATACAGGTAGCCCGGATGCGTAGCATCCACTGCAATCGAGAGCGGATAGGTCGGGGCAAGCTCCTCCGAAGTCACATCATCATTCAGCGGAATCCAGCAGCGCCGTCCAAAATCCCTCCGGTAAAGCCCCCCGATATCCGTCCGCGCATACATGCGCTCCTGTGCCTGCTCAAAAAGCAGCCCGGTTACAAAACCGCCGCCCGGAATCGGGCAATTCTTATATTCATACGCAATCTGCTTCATTTTCCCTCCGAATCCTGTCGTTCATTTTTCCTCCAACAATCTTGCATCCCGGAACAAATCTTTCCCTTTCCCTGCATAAAACCAGGCAGGGCTGCTGCACCAAGCATCAAATATACTTTTCCCAGTGCGACAGCCCCGCCATCCTGAAACCATAGTCTTCTCTTTGTCACATTTCAAACGATGCGAACCCGCAATTCCGTATGCACGCATCCTTTTCGTTGATACCGCTTTTACATCCTCTGCACATACCCTGCAAGCAGCGCCAGAGCCAGTCCCTGCCCCCAGCCCTGAATCCAGCTTTTTGGCACCTGCTTATACCCCTGTGCATCCTTCATCACCGCCGTGCCGCCCGACACATTCAATACCCTGCCGTCCGCCGTAATATTAGCAAGCACACCCGTAACCGCCCGCTTTACATATTCCAGATGCAGCGGGTTGGCATTGTCAAGCATCGCCGCCGCAATGCCGCAGGTGGCGGAAACTTCTTCATAAGCGCTTTCATCGTCCAGAATCGTGCGCCACAGCCCGTTCTCCGACTGCAAAAATTTCAGCGCCGCCAGCTGGTCGCGCAGCGAACACTCCACCTCCATGCACTGCGGGTAGAGATACCAGTCGGAAAGCAGTTTTTTTACCTGCGCCATCGTATAAGCCGCCCATGCGTTCGCGCGCCCCCAGTGGATTGCTGACATATGGCTGTCTGCCACATGGCTGTAGCCGTGATACCACAGCCCGTTCTCCTTATTCTGCAGATATTGGATATGCCAGTAATACTGATTCAGCGCATCCTGGATGATTTCCTCATCCTTTTCCATCACGCCGACACGCAGCAGGAAAAATGCCGCCATAAACAAGGTGTCCGCCCAGCATTGCTCCGGAAAATCATTTTCGGACGAAACCGTATGCTGCAGCACCCGGTCGCCGAAGCGCAGCGCGTCCTCGCGCAGATACTTCACCTTGGATTTTATAATGTCATGGTAAAATTCCTCCCCGGTCTGCTGATAGAGTGTCAGCATTGTATGCCCCATCGCGCAGGTATTGACATTCCAGGCAGGCAGTCCGAGCTTTTGGTATTTCTTCGTCCACTCCGCAAGAAAATCCAGATACTCCTGCTTTTTTGTCAGTTCCCACGCACAGCAGATTCCGTAGTACGCCACGCCGCATGGCCACTCCCAGGTCAGATCCATCGTCATGGTCTTTTTTATGACGGCATCCATAACAGAAAGCAGTTTTTCCTTTGAAAGATTCCCTTCCATGCTGTATCCCCCTTTTTTATTTCACATGATTTCCCGCTATTTGAATCCGCAAATTTTCTTTTTTGGTGCCTGAAAAATAATCCATTCTTTTCCGAGGTACTGTGCTGCTTCACATTTTCTATGTATGTTTCCTTCTGTATTCTTCACAGGCCTGCCTTCTGCCCTGCTCAATCATACTCCATGCACAAAAATTTAAAACCCTCCGCCAATTTCAGCTTCCCGGCTATCTTCTCTTTGATGCGTTCGGTCATAAGCTCAACCGCAAAGAGGAAAAAATTTCCTTCCTCTTTGCGGGCGCATTTCACCCGGATAGCCAGCCCGTCATTATCACCATCAACAAATTCCCTCGTATAATCCCCACAGGAATCTGCAATATCCGGCCATTGTGGATATTTCTTTTCCAATGCTATTTTCTCCGCCACAGTGCCGACGAGGGCATGGTAATCCATCGCGTCGCCATCACAGAAATATTCCACAAACAATCGGTAAACCTCCTCCTGGCATTCCACAATTTCCGCAGCCATGGCATCCGCAGTTTTGATTGCAAAGCTTGTAATTTCCTCCTTCGCATCCTGCGCATCCGCATAATAAATGTAAAAAAGCTTTTCTTTGTTTTCGATATTTGCCGTAATCTTTTTTAAACGTCCGTCGTCCGAATAATGTGCTTGTAACGTCTGCTCGAATTCCTCCTTCGGAATGCCGTATAGAATCAGTTCCCTGCGGCCTTCCCAATTCGGAACGTTGCAGGTAACAATTTCCCCGTATTCCTCATATTCAATTTCGATTGAAATTTCCTCATTTTCGTTTTGTGCAAAATCCGAAAGGCCAAATATGCCTTTCTGGTATTGCATTGGGATTATCCAACAATCTTCCATTTTTTTCGCTCCTCTTCTTTTTTTGTTTTGGGTTTTGCCAACATATCTCCTATTTCTCTCCCACCCCCCAAGCTCATGAATGTCCCCGCGCCGGTATGAAACCAAGCGAAACAGCGCATCCAAAAATCCCCACTTATCAAAAAATAACTCTGACTGTTTTTATCCTTGGCATAATGCACCCATGTTATGGCAATTATACCACAAACTCAATTTTTTTCAACCCTTCTCAGATTGGGGTTCTCCGTTTTCTAAATCTTTACGCCTTACACGCCCTTTGCAACAAAGTGCAAATCCCTGGATTCTACAAAGAACAAAAAAAACTTGCATTTTTCCTCCCCCCATTATATAATGGTACTGCTAATGTGTAGCCAAAAAGGCGTAAGTCCAATTTCCGGACTTACGCCTTTTGTGCGTGTAAAAACCGCAAAACACAGTTGATGGCACAGAACGTGTTTTCCTGCCGTCCAATTTTCAGGAGGTAATTCAAATGGAACAAAAATCAATCCAAAAAATGGGCACCGCACCGATAAAAAAGCTCATGCTTTCAATGGGCTTTCCCGTCATTTTATCCATGATGCTGCAGGCGCTTTATAACATCGTAGACAGCGCCTTTGTGTCGAACATGGCGGATGGGGAGAAGGCACTGAATGCCCTTACATTGGCTTTTCCAGTGCAAATGCTGATGGTTGCAGCCGGAATTGGCACAGGCGTGGGGGTCAATGTTTTGTTGGCGAAAAGTCTTGGCGGGCAGAACCGTGAAAAAGCATCGATGGTTGCAGGGAATGCGATTTTTCTCGGAGCTGTGATTACATTTGTCTTTCTTTTGTTTGGACTTTTCGGGGTAAAACCTTATATCACATCACAGACTGCCAATTCTGACGTGTCGGGGATGGCAGTGCGATATTTAAGAATCTGCTGTATCTGTCCTGTCGGTGTTATATTTTTTGGTATTTTTGAAAAGCTGCTTCAGGCAACCGGGCTTACCACACATTCGACGGCAGCCCAGGTTTCCGGCGCGCTGACCAATATAATTTTAGACCCAATCATGATATACGGTCTGCTCGGATGCCCCGCGCTTGGCGTTGCCGGTGCTGCTTACGCCACCGTCATCGGGCAGATTGTGTCCTTTGTCATTGCCCTGCTCTTCCATTTCAAATCAAACAAGAGCATTGACAAAGCGCCAAGGTATATCCGGCCACAGGCAAAGCTCATCAAAGGAATATACGCCATCGGCGTTCCTGCGATGATTGCACAGGCGCTGATGTCGATTATGACATACGGAATCAATGTGATACTTGGCCGGACGGACGAGGCTTTGGTTACTGCTTACGGACTATATTATAAAATCCAACAATTTATTCTGTTTGCCGCGTTCGGGCTTCGCGACACCATTACGCCGATTGTATCTTTCAGCCATGGAACGAGGAACAAAGAACGCATTGCGGACGGAATCCGGTATGGTATCCTGTATACATTGATTATCATGGTGATTGGCACACTCGTCCTGGAGATTTTTTCGGTTCCAATCTGTTCCGTGTTCAAGCTTTCCGGTGTGACCGAAACGCTCTGCATCAGCGCAGCCCGGATTATTTCAATCGGGTTTGTATTTGCCGGAATCAGTGTTGCGCTTCAGGGCGTATTTCAGGCATTGGGCTGCGGCGTCGCATCCCTTGTTCTTTCGGTCTGCAGGCAGCTAATATTTGTTCTGCCAGTTGCCTGGATGTTTACCCGTTTTATTGCATCCAATCTCGGGAATGCATGGATTGTCTGGCTTACGTTCCCGATTGCCGAAATCATTACGGCAGCAATCGCGGTTGGGCTAATGTTCAAAATTTACCGGGATAAAATTGCGGTATTATAAGACAGGTGCAGCGCTTTTCGCATCAAAAAATGCGCGCAAACTCCTGCCGCGCTGTCTTTCAAAGCGCCTCAAAGCTCCTTGCACCGCTCCACAATGTGGTTATACATCGTCCGCACCGCGGGAGCCATGAAATCCGGATCCAGCGCGGCAACCCCGATAATCCGGTATGCCTCCGGCTCCACCGGGTAGCAGTCCACCTCATACGGGATATCGCGCATAACAAGCTCCGGCATCAGGCAGATGCCAAAGCCTTTTGCCACGAGCGCAACCGTTGAAAGGTCATCCACCACATGGTAATTTGACTGGATATTCAGCGAATTTTCTTTCAAAAAATTCTGGATATCCGCGTCCGTGCTCTCGCGCTGCGTCACAAACTGGTGACTGCGCATTTCCTCGATGCGTATGGATTTCTTCCCTTCTTCTGACAGTCCTTTGGGAAGCACGCAGAGCAGCGGGTCGCGGTAAAGCGGTTCAATCGGGATATCCTTCGCACTCGAAACCGACAAAAACCCAAGGTCAACAACCCCGTTTTTAATCCAGTAAAACACATCATCGTAAGTACCCTGAAACACTTCAATTGTGATTTCCGGGTACTGTTCCCCGAAGGAATGCAGAATATCCGGCAGCCAGCTCGTGCACACGCTCGAAAAAACGCCAAGCTTGACCTTCCCGCGCTTTAGCCCGTTCAGCTCCGCAATCGCCTGCTGCAAACTCTCGTCGCTGTTTAACACAGCGTTCACATAGGGAAGCAGATGCTCCCCGTAATTGGTCAGTGTAATCCCCGATTTCCGGCGCGTAAGCACAGAAAACCCAAGCTCCTGCTCCATCGAGGAAATGGCATGGCTGATTGCCGAAGGCGTCAAACCCAAAATATCGGCAGCCTTATAAAAGCTGCCGATACCAGCGACCGTCTGAAACACCTGATATGTTAAAAGCGTCATAATCTCTCCCTCCCCATCGGGCAGGAGTATATTCCCACCCACTTATAACAAACATCCATATAACCGGGCATCTCCTCCCATAAATCCGCAAACAGCCAGCTGCAACCGAAAAAGGAACGCAGCCAAAAACTCATCAACTCACGGCAGGTCTCCCGTTTCTTTCCCATTCACCGCGCACTTATACTTCAGGTTCTCCCATCTGCGGTCTACCTCCGCCTGGAACTGCGCAATCAAATCCTCCTTGCCCGGCGCAAACAAATGTTTAAACCTGCCCTGCTCGCGCAGAAAGTCTTCAATCGGCAGCTTCTTCTTCGGCTCGTAATTTAAAATCCACGTTCCATGGTCCACCTCAAACAGCGGCCAGTAGCAGGTCTCCACCGCAAGCCTGCAGATTTTCATAATATCCGCTGTGTCATACCGCCAGCCGCGGGGACATGGCGCCATCACATTTAAAAAGCTCGCGCCCTCTGTATAAATCGCTTTTTCTGATTTCCGGTGAATATCGACAAAATTTCCCGTAAGCGTTGTCTGTGCGACATACGCTACATTGTGATCCGCGATAATGCTTGCCAAATCCTTGCGCCCCTGCAGTTTTCCGTCCGATTTCTTCCCCACCGGGGTTGTTGTCGTATCCGCGTACATCGGGGTTGCCGAGGAGCGCTGAATCCCGGTATTCATATATGCGCCGTTGTCGTAGCAGACATAGACCAGGTCATGCCCGCGCTCCATCGCGCCGGAAAGCGACTGGAAGCCGATATCATAGGTACCGCCATCGCCGCCGAAAGTAATAAATTTATAATTGACGTCCGCTGGAATCCTCCCGCGCTTTTTCAACGCCTTGTATGCCGTCTCCACGCCGGAAAGCGTCGCACCCGCATTCTCAAATGCATTGTGGATGTAGCTGTCCTCCCATGCGGTGTACGGGTACATATAGCTCGACACTTCCAGACAGCCAGTCGCATTGCCGATTACGGCGTGGTCGCCCTCATGAAGCCCGCGCAGCACCGCGCGCACCGCAATCGTCGCACCGCAGCCCGCGCACATGCGGTGTCCCGGTGCCAGGCGCTCCGGTTTTTTCATCATTTCTTTTAAACTGTAATCACTCAATTTGTCCGCCTCCTGATTTTTTGCGGTTTTCCCCTTCATCCGGCATTTGCATGTGACAGGTACATCCTAGCTGCGCAGCCCGATATACCGGTACTGTTCCGGCGGCGTTCCGGTTTCGATGGCATGTTCCATCTCATCAAATACCGCCTTTGCGTCCTCCACCGTAAAATCGCGTCCTGCCAGACCATATATGTAATTTACCGCTTCAATCATTACTTTGTAACGAAACAATCCCGCCGTCACTTCACTGCCAAGCGGTCCGCCGTTGCCGTTGTAGCTTTCACAGCGGTCCATGACTGCTGCCATTTTGCAATGTTTTAACGCCTGCGCAATCTCTTGTGCCGGGAACGGCCGGAACACACGCAGCTTTAACACGCCGACCTTATGCCCTTCCTCCCGCAGCTCGTCCACGGCCTGCTTCGCCGTACCCGCCGCCGAGCCGATGATGAGCATAATAAAATCCGCGTCCTGTGTGCGGTATTCCTCAAAAAGCCCGTAGCGCCTGCCGGAAACCGCCGCGAATTTTTCCGCCACATCCAGAATCACCGCCTTTGCGTTTTCCAGTGCAATCTCCTGGTTTTTCTTCGCTTCCATCACATAACTGCTGACTGCGTAAGGTCCGACGGCAATCGGCTTGCCCGGATTTAGCAAAAATTCTTCCGGCGTATACTCGCCGACAAAGTTTTTCACCTTCTCATCCTCAAGCAGCTCAATATTTTCCACCGCATGGCTTGTAATAAAACCGTCCTGGCAGACCATCACCGGCAGATGCACGCCCTCGCGCTCCGCAATCGGATATGCCTGGATAAAATTATCATAAGCCTCCTGATTATTTTCCGCGTAAATCTGAATCCATCCAGTATCCCGCGCGCCCATGCCATCCGAGTGGTCGCAGTTGATATTGATTGGGCCAGAAAGGGTGCGGTTGACCAACGTCAGCACCAGCGGCAGACGATTTGACGCCGCTAACAAAAGTTCTTCCCACATCAGCGCGAGCCCTGCCGACGAAGTTGCCGTCAGGCTCCTTGCTCCCGCCGCCTGCGCCCCGATTGCCGCGCTCATGGAAGAATGCTCGCTCTCCACCGGGATAAACTCGGTATCAATCTCGCCGTTTGCAATATAGCCTGCCACCATCTGCGGAATTTCCGTGGACGGCGTAATTGGAAATGCGGGCATAACATCGGGGTTCACCTGGCGGATTGCGTAAGCCACCGCCTCATTGCCCGACATACGTTCTCTGACTGCCATCCTATATGCCCTCCTTCATCGTAATTGCCTTAAACGGGCAGACTTTTGCGCAAATCCCACAGCCCTTGCAGTGGTCGTAATCAAATTCCTGGCGCAGGCCATCCTTTAACGGGATGCTGCTGTCCGGGCAGACCGGCGCGCACAGCAGGCACTGCCTGCACAAATCCGCGTGAAAGACCGGCGTGTTTGTCCTCCACTCGCCGGTCTTAAAATATTTCGACGTTGCCCCCGCAAACATCATCAGCCCTTCCGTAAGCTCCCCGTGCGGGGTTTGCTCGTTGATTTTTGTTACATCGGTTCTCATTCCGGATTCTCCTTGCTATGCTTGTGTTCAAAGCGGTCCATGCTTTCTTTTGCCTGTTCTGTTTTCCGCAGGACAAAGCAATTTGCTTTCCAATTCCCGCATCCGCCAAACCCCAGCTCCTTACTACATTACACCGCCATCTTATACTCTTCCTCAAGCGCCTTCTCCACCACGTCAAACGCGAGGGAGAGCGCCTTCATATTGCCCTCAATCACCTCCGGCTTCTTCGCAAATTTGTGCTCGTAGGAAGCCTTCATATCCGCAATAAATTCCCTGCGCGGCATCACGCCTGTCACAGCAACTGCCGCCGCAAGCATCGGGGAATTCGGGAAATTCTGCCCGAGCGTTTTCATCGAAATGCTTCTGGCATCCACCGTAAAAATCCGTCCCGTATAACCGTTTAGCAAAGGGCGCACTTCCTCCGCGGATTTCGGCGTATTGATAATGATTGCACCGTCCCGCTTTATGCCCGCCGCCACATCCACACAGTGCAGCAGCGTCTCATCCACCACAACCACATAATCCGGCTCATAAATATTGGAATGAACCCGGATTGGATTCCGGCTAATCCGGTTATATGCTGTAATCGGCGCACCCATGCGCTCCGGGCCATATTCCGGAAAACCCTGCACATACTGCCCCGTCTGAAACGCTACATCGGCAAGCAGAAGCGCCGCTGTCTTCGCGCCCTGTCCTCCCCTGCCGTGCCATCTGATTTCAATTCCTTTTTCCATTGCTTCCCCTCCACTCATATGCCAGCCTTTGGATTCTTCTGAAACTAATAACTTTTTATATTATATCGTAAATTGTAAAGTTGTAAAGCGAAAATATGAGAACTTTTCATTTACAAGATGAATATTTTTCATTTTTTATTGCAAAAACTTATGAATCCCATGGGAAAAAAGGATGCACCCCAAATGTTACATCGCGCAATCTCAAATGTATTTACATCCCACAGAAGAACATTTATAATCATAATATCAGAGGTGATTGTATGACAACGGGAGAAAAACTCGCGCTGCTGCGTAAGCGAAAAGGTATGACACAGGAAGAACTATCCGCACAATTAGGTGTTTCCAGGCAGTCCGTCTCAAAATGGGAGATGGATGTCTCTTTTCCCGAGACGGATAAACTTATCAAATTAAGCAAATTGTATGAGTGCAGCATTGACTATTTGCTGAGCGATGGCAGTAAGGAAACAGCGGAAGTAAAAGCTGGCCTGTCGGTTCAGGACGCGTATTTGTTTGTCCGTGAATGTGGATATTTTTTCCTTGCAACCTCCGTGGATGACCAACCCAGACTGCGGCCATTTGGAATGATTTATGAAAAAAACAATACGCTGTTTATCGCTACGGATAAGCGCAAACAGGTGTATGCTGAGCTACAGAAAAATCCCAAAGTAGAATTAGCAAGTTACAATCCGGGGACGCGCAAATGGATTCGGATGAGCGGCCGGGCAGAGATTGAGGATTCCAGGCCGATGAGGGAAGAAATGATGAATGCATATTCCAATCTCAGAGGGGCATACCAGAACAAGGAGGAGATGTATCTTGCTATTTACAGGCTTCAGATGGATAATATTTGTATCAGATAAATGCCCCGCAGCAGACTTAGCGGGCATTGGAAGGAGATGAAAAAATGGAGAAACTGAATTCAGAATCAAGGCAGCTTATGGACGAGCGTTTTGGCGGGGACAGAATCATTGCACTGGCTACAACAGACAAGGAAAAGCCGTATGTTCGTTATGTGAATGCATATTATGAAGACGGGTCATTTTATATCATTACATATGGACTCTCAGGAAAAATGAAGCAACTTGAAAAAAATCCAAATATGGCAGTCGCCGGGGATTGGTTTACCGCACACGGAAAGGGCGAGAATCTTGGGTTCTTTGGCAAAAAGGAGAATGCTGGGATTGCGGATAAATTAAAGAAAGCGTTTTCGGCATGGATTGACAATGGACATAATAATTTCAGCGATGAAAACACCTGCATCCTTCGCGTGCGGCTCACCGATGGAATTTTATTTTCACACGGAACGCGGTATGATATTGATTTTCGTGAATAGGGCAAGCATACCACTATTCGCACGGTAGGTAATGGGCTTTCAGACTGGACTTGCAATCCACCAAAAAAGCGGCTGCCGCACAAAGGGTTTTTTGATACAAGATATGGTATCCCCGCGGAAATATACCTCTGATATCTTGTACCCTGTCCTCCTGAATGCGGCAGCCCTTCCCAATATTGCTCAGTTCTTAATTACTTCCTGCGAATCGGGAAATATACCTCCGTCTCCCAGTCCTCCGGCGGCAGCGAGTCAAACTGCGTCTTAATATAGAGGTCAAACGGCGCACCCGCAATCTCGTAACCATTCTCAGCAATCCACGAGACAATCGCGCCATACGCTTCTGAAAGGGTGGAATATCCTCCGTGGTGCACCGTCATCGCGCACTCGCACGGCTCCATCACCACATCGGATTTCTCCTTTTCCTTCACCCCGATAAAGACCTCGATATCCGAGGATTCGCGGTTAAATTCCTCATCGTAGTACCTTGCGCCATTCAGCCCGGTCGGCGTAACACGCTCCTTCGGCACACGCTCAAAAAGCGTGCCATAATATTTGCCAAACTCGTCCACACCCATCCTGGCGCGTTTCACCAAAACATTCATTTTCGGCGAATCCTTCACTTCAACCTGGTAACTCTTCTGATACGTCATAATATCACCTGTCCTTTCAAATATTGAAATATGCGTCTGAAGCTCGTTCAGGATCATGGCCATCTCCCGCTGTTCCTGCTTCAGCTTTTCCTTTTGCCCGCGCAGCGCGCCCGCAAGCTCCTTGTTATCCGAAACGGTAAGCAGGTGCTGAATTTCCTCCAGAGAAAAGCCATAGCGCTTCAGGCGCTTTATATAGTTCATAGTGTCAATCTGCTCCGTCCTGTAATAGCGGTAGCCCGTGAAATCATCCACCTGCGCCGGAACAAGCAAACCAATCTTATTATAGTGATGAAGCGTCTTAATGCTGACCTGGCATACTCTGGAAAACTCTCCAATCTGTAGCATCCTTCTTAATCCCCTTTCATGATGTTTGATTCGAATCTGGGATTAGTTTACCATCTGACCTTAGAGGAGAGTCAATACCCTTTTTCACAAAATTTATTTTTTCCTGCAAATCTTCAAAACATCATAACTGCACAGCATGGCAAGGTCACCAATCTGCAGGTCGTCAATCGATATCGTTTTTACAAGCGTAAAATCTTTTTTCCCGTCCTCATTCTGATAGGTAAAATAAATAAATGGGTCATATCTCAAAACCTTCAAAAACAGTTTCCGGTAATAATGATATTCATGCATATTATAGCTGCTGCTGTTGATTTCCCGCTGCTTTTCGCGGATTTGTATCCTGGCCCATTTGTAACCGCCATCCGCATGCATACAAGCATGTACAAATACCCTGTCCTCTGTAAACTCCTGTATTTTCCTATCCAATAAAATCAATTCTTCCTCTTTCGCATCTAACATGGCGATTTCCGCCTTGGATAATTCGTTCTTTTCCTCCTGCTGCCTTATTTCCCTGAGCAATCCTGCCCTTCTTTTTTGATATGTGTTAAATTGCTTTTTCTTTTCCCAAAAAGTATCTTCCTTTATCATGGAAAGCTGTTGCTCCAAAAAATTCGTTTCCTTCTGAATCGCTCTTGTATAATCGGATGCGGAGAGCTCATATGGATACTTCCCTTCCTCTTTCAGAGCCAAAGACCTTGAACCTACCATCGAATACTTATACCATCTTTCGTAGCAGTGGCAAGCGCTCCAACCATCCGGGGAAACATCGCAGGCCGGCGCGCTATACCCGTTTTCTTTTAACAGGGCAACCGAGTCGCTGCTTTTTACAATAATCAGGTTGCATTGGTACATAAAATCCCTCTTTCATAAATTCAATCAACTGCTTAACAAATGAAATGTTACATTTTTTAAATTTCTTTTTCTCATCCCTAAAACTACAACTAAATAACAAACGGAGTCGCAAAAAAGATATGTGTGTTTCCCTGTTCTCCTGAGGTTTTCATGGCATGAATATGTTGCATATTTAACACTTGACCTTTTTCTCTATGTACCTGAACAACTGACGCAATCCCTGAATATTGTGCTGAAACTTCACCCACTCTTGCAACAACCATTTCCGCATCATTCCATGTCATGCAAAACACGTCTATTCCCATAGTTCTTTCTCCCATAACAATTGCTGCCGCAGTATCTAATTTTATCTGAGTTGATATTGCAATACCACCAAGACCACCCCAATCCACACAATATGCCATCCAAAATCTTGTTCCAGACTGATATTGCGCCACAACTGCCGCTGTTACCCTACTTGCTTCTTTCACCTGTTCCGTACTGTACAAATACCAACCGCAAATAAGGTCGTTTGTTGCAACCATTGCTGCACAATACAAAATAGCAATTGATAATGTCACAATAAACGCACCTGCAACGATTGCTGCCAATTCAATAAACGGAAAAGCAGCCCCAAGCTTAATAGAGCTTCCAATCAATACCAACTGTCTTGCTATCTCATTAAGCGAAAAAGAATATCCAAGTTCTTTAATAATCACCGAATAATCTGCTGGCTCATAATATTGTGCTGCGCGTGAAACGCCAAGTGTCTGTGGAATCTCTACAGAATCAAAAAGTGCTTCTGCCTCATCCGCACTCAAATATAAGAAGCATCTCAAGCTGCCCTGATTCCTCTAATGCATTATAATACTCCGCAGCCAATGCGTCAATATATTCAATTTCCTTATTTTCCAAGACTTCTTCTGAGAAAACACTCGCCGCTTGACAATCCGCATAATAGGAACTCATGATATGAGCTTCTTCCTCACTTAATCCAACCAAAATCTCTGACGGATCTCCCCCAGATGCATATGCATCAACAATCTTTTTGCTAATCTGCTCATAGGTAGGCAAAACTGTATTGTTACTTGCCAACGCCTGATTGCAATAAAATTGCGATATCAACAGAGCCATGCATAAAAATGCAGATAAAATTTTCTTAAAACGTTTCGTAATCATAAAAACCTCCAATCTTTTCTTGCGGAATATGTTCCTGTGCAGCCTGTCACTTTTAATTCTACCATACAGCAAATGAATTGTACCCATCAAAACTGGAAAATTTTATTTTCCATTTTAATAGGTACAAAAATACATAAACCTTGATACCACTGAAAAAACAGACTATAACTTCAATATTCCAATACAAATAAGAGCTTGAAAACCTCCCTATTTTCCTGTATAATATCCAAAAAAGAAGGTGGGAGAAAATTGGGCAAAACAGACACATTAGCCAAAAAATATATATCCGACAACAAAATATTTGCTGATGCATTCAATTTTTATCTTTACAACGGCAGACAGGTTATAAAGCCGGAACAACTGCATCCGATGGATACAACAGCGATTGCGGTACCGTTTGAGGGCTATGGCAAAGGGCATACCGTACAAAAATACCGCGATGTCATAAAATATATGACAGCTATGGAGGATTCCAGTATGGCATATCTCGTGCTTGGGATTGAAAACCAGGCAAAAATCCACTACGCCATGCCGCCAAGGAACCTGCTCTAATTGTCTATTTTGGAGCGAAGCCGTGGGATGCCCCGCGAAGCCTGCATGAAATGTTTGACGTGCAGGACGAACAAGTTTTATCTTATGTGAACGATTATAAATTGAACCTGATGATTCCCGCGGAGCTTTCTGAAACAGATTTTGAGAAGTTCCATACGAATCTGAGGGAAGTCATGCAGTATATCCAGTATTCATCCGATAAGGAAAAGCTTTCTGCGTTGTTGGAAAAAGATAACCGCTTTTCAAGAATGGAACAAAACGCTGCAATGTTGTTAAATGAGTGTACAAAATCCGGATTGAAATTCCATGAGTCAGGAGGGCAAATCGACATGTGTAAAGCGATAAAAGATTTAAGACAAGAAGAATATCAGGATGGACATAACGCGGGATTAAAAGCAGGACGCGAAGAGGGACATAAAGAAGGAAGCCGGCTTGGCCGCGAAAAAGCGGTTCTCGATTCCATAAAAGCCCTGATGAAAAACATGAGCCTTTCTGCAGAACAGGCAATGGACATTCTGGAAATCCCCAAAACAGACCGTCCAATTTACCATGAAAAATTATAAGTACAAAAAACCTCCAGACAGTGCCGTCTTTCCTGCACCTGTCTGGAGGTTTTTATTATCCTGCAATACTGTTTCCCGTATATAACTGATAGTATCTTCCCTTCGCCTCAATCAGCTCATCATGCGTACCGCGCTCAATAATCCTGCCCTGCTCGAGTACCATAATGCAATCGCTGTTCTTAACCGTAGAGAGCCGGTGGGCAATTACAAATGTCGTCCTGCCATTCATCAGCTTATCCATACCATCCTGCACAATACGCTCGGTTCTCGTATCAATGGAGGAAGTCGCCTCATCAAGAATCAGCACCGGCGGGTCGGCAATCGCCGCGCGCGCAATCGCAAGGAGCTGGCGCTGGCCCTGCGAGAGATTCGCCCCGTCCCCGGTCAGCATCGTATTGTACCCTTCGGAGAGCCTGCGGATAAAACCATCCGCATTCGCAAGCTTTGCTGCCGCGTAAACTTCTTCATCCGTCGCGTCAAGCTTGCCGTAGCGGATATTCTCCATCACTGTCCCGGTAAACAGGTGCGTATCCTGTAAAACAATGCCGAGCGAGCGCCGCAGGTCGCCCTTGCAAATCTTATTGACATTGATACCATCGTAGCGGATTTTCCCGTCCTGAATATCGTAAAAGCGGTTAATCAGGTTCGTAATTGTCGTTTTTCCCGCTCCGGTCGAGCCGACAAAGGCAATCTTCTGCCCCGGTTCCGCAAACATCTTGATATTGTGCAGGACAATCTTCTCCTCATTGTAACCAAAATCCACATCGTCAAAGACCACCCTGCCCTCAAGCTCAATGTAGTCCGTTTTGCCCGTATCCTTATGATAATGCTTCCAAGCCCACAGCCCGGTGCGCTTCTCACTCTCAACAAGCTGCCCGTTCTCGCGCTTTGCATTGACTAACGTCACATAACCCTCATCCGTCTCCGGCTTCTCATCCAGAAGCTTAAAAATACGGTCGCCGCCCGCAAGCGCCATAATGATACTGTTAAACTGCTGGCTGACCTGGTTAATCGGCATATTCAGGTTTCGGTTGTAGGTCAAAAAGCTGACCAGCGCGCCGAGCGAAAATCCCAACACAC
Organism: uncultured Lachnospiraceae bacterium; assembly: GCA_910579615.1. Classification (GTDB taxonomy): domain Bacteria; phylum Bacillota; class Clostridia; order Lachnospirales; family Lachnospiraceae; genus RGIG4057. Next base: position 67,163 of record CAJTUA010000004.1, read on the forward strand.
CATTCAGCGCCATAAGCCCGCCGACAATCGCAATGATAACATAGCTGATATTGCCAATCTGCGCGTTGATTGGTCCGAGGATATTCGTAAATTTATTTGCGTTGTAAGCGCTGTCAAAAAGCTCGTCATTGAGCTGGGCAAAGCGCTCGGTACTCTCTTTTTCATGGCAGAATACCTTGACTACCTTCTGCCCTTCCATCATCTCCTCGATAAAGCCATTGACCGCACCAAGGTTTTTCTGCTGGCGGATAAAAAATTTGCTGCTCTGCCCTGCCATCTTTTTTGTGACAAAAAGCATGATGCCAATCAAAAACAGTGCAAGTACCGTCAGCGGTATATTCAGCAGAACCATACTTACAAGGACGCTCACAATCGTGATGACGCTGTTGATGAGCTGCGGAATACTCTGGCTTATCATCTGGCGCAGCGTATCCACGTCGTTTGTGTACATGGACATAATATCGCCGTGCGCGTGCGTATCAAAATATTTGATTGGCAGCGTTTCCATATGCAAAAACATTTCGTCGCGCAGATTCTTTAAGGTTCCCTGCGTGATATACACCATCATCCTCGTGTTCAGGTAAGCTGCGATGATACCGATGCCATAAAAGCACGCCACCCTTGCAATCGCCCGCAAAAGCCCGCTGTAATCCGGCTCCAAGCCAAGTGCGGACCTTTTGAGCAGCGGCTCAATGTACTGGTCAATCAGGTTCTTCGTAAACCAGGTTCCCTGCACATTTGCAAGCACGCTGATTACAATACAAATCAATACAATAATGCAGTGCGGGAGATAACTTTTCGTCACAAATCCGATAATTCTCCCAAAAATCTTTCCCGGGTTTTCTACCGTAGGCTTCATGCCCCTTGGCATTGGTCTTCCTGGTCCTGGCATTAAGCCTCACCTCCATTCTCGTCAAAATCACCGCTGCCGCCCGTCTGGGACTCATAGACATCGCGGTAAATCTCGTTGCCCGCAACCAGCTCCTCGTGCGTGCCGATGCCGCTGATTTTTCCATCGTCCAATACAATGATGCGGTCGGCATGCTGCACGCTCGAAATGCGCTGCGCAATAATCAGCTTCGTTGTCTCCGGAATCTCCGTCGCAAACGCATGGCGGATTTTCGCGTCCGTCGCGGTATCCACCGCGCTTGTACTGTCGTCAAGAATCAGGATTTTCGGTTTCTTTAACAGCGCCCGCGCGATGCAAAGCCTCTGCTTCTGCCCGCCGGACACATTGCTGCCGCCCTGCTCGATATAAGTATTGTATTTATCCGGAAAGCGTTCAATAAACTCATCCGCACACGCCAGCTTGCAGGCATGGATGCATTCTTCTTCGCTTGCCTCCTTGTCTCCCCAGCGCAGGTTCTCCAGAATCGTGCCGGAAAAAAGCACATTTTTCTGGAGCACCACACTGACCTCGTTGCGCAGGGTTTCGATATCGTAGTCGCGCACATCCTTCCCGCCGACCATAACGCTGCCGCCCGTCACATCATAGAGACGGCTGATCAGGTTGACAAGGCTTGATTTCGAGCTTCCGGTGCCGCCGATGATACCAATGGTCTCGCCTGGACGGATATTTAAATTGATATCGGTCAAAACGCGCTTTTCATCGCCTGCGTGATAGCCGAAATCCACATGGTCGAATACAATGCCGCCATCCTTTACCTCATAGCAAGGGTTCTCCGGATTGACCAAATCCGCTTTTTCGTCAAGCACCTCCGCAATACGCCTTGCGCTCGCAATACTCATCGACATCATAACAAAAATCATCGAGACCATCATCAGGTTCATAAGGATGGTCATACAGTAGGACAGAAGGCTCGTCAGTTCCCCCGTTGTCAAATCCACGTTGTTCGAGCCAACAATCAGCTTCGCACCGGACCAGCTGATAAGCAGGATACAGGTATATACGGTAATCTGCATCACCGGGCTGTTGTACGCCACCGTCTTTTCTGCCTTTAAGAACATATTGTAAATCCCGTTGCTTGCCGCCTGGAATTTCTTCTTTTCATGGTCTTCGCGCACATAGGCCTTGACCACGCGGATGGCGGACACATTCTCCTGCACGCTCGCGTTGAGCTCATCATACTTCGGGAATGCCGCGCTGAAATACTTCATCGCATGGCTGATGATAAATGCCAGGACACAGGCGAGCAAAATCATGGCAACCAAAAAGATGGAAGCCATCCTGCCGCTGATGACAAAGGACATCACCATCGCAAGCACCAGGCTGACCGGCGCCCTCATGCACATACGCAAAATCATCTGGTACGAGTTCTGTACGTTTGTTACATCCGTTGTCAGACGGGTGACAAGCCCCGCCGTGCTGAATTTGTCAATATTTGAAAAGGCATAGGTCTGGATATTATCAAACATGCCCTTTCTTAAATTTTTGGCAAAGCCCGTCGAGGCCTTCGCCCCGTACACGCCCCCCATAATACCTGCAAAAAGCCCAACGCCCGCAATCACGACCATGATGCCGCCAATGGATACGATATGCCCCATATCCCCTTTCTGCACGCCGTCGTCAATCAGCGAAGCAAACAGGTATGGAATCATCATTTCCATCAACACTTCAAGAATCATGAAAATCGGTGTCATAATGGATGGCTTTTTGTATTCCTTGATATAAGCTGCTAAAGTCTTTAACACACGCGCTCTCCTCCTTATTTAAAGTTCCGCATACGCCCTTCCCGTTCCCTTTTTTCGTGGAAGGGATTTCCGTCCGCACGGCTCCCGGAAATCCCTTCCGGGGCACTGTACGGGCGCATGCTGTTTAATTTTGCATATCTTCCGATATATGCTGTCTTACTGCGTTTTCCCGCATCTTATCTACAATGCGGAAAAAAATTTCCCGCTCCTGCTCGGTAATCCCGAACTCCATATCCCTGTGCAGCCTGTCAATCACCTCAATCGTCTGGCGGTGAACTTCCTCGCCCTTTTTCGTCAGACGGATTTTTTTCAGCCTCCCATCCCTCTCATCCGTTGTACGCGTCAGATAGCCCTTTTCCTCCATCAGCTGCAGGACATTCGTCACGCTGGATTTGCCAACCTCATACTCCTTAACAATATCCCGCGGATAAATATCCCGGTCACTGTTATAGTAGAGATAACCAAGGATATGCCCATGCAGCACCGTCACCTCGTCAAATCCGCATGACACCAGTCTGTCATGGATTGCGCGGATGATGATGTGGTGCATTTTCTTGAACTCAAAGCATAATGGCCGCTCCTTATCCACAGCTTCCTCCTTTCTGCATTTCTCCCTGTCCGTGAACGAAAGCCCTCCCTTCCTTTGCTGTCATAAAAAATACTGTTCTGCTTTTCCGGCAATCCATCTGCTCATGTAGGAAGTCCGCAAAATCGTTTGATTTAAAATCGTTCGTCTTCTGACTGTTCGGTATCGAACTAAAATATTATGCATGGGTATTCTATCGCGGTTTGATGAAATTGTCAAGAAAGAAAATATAAAATTTTTCCATTCTGTTGAGAGGGTCCTGATTTTGCTGTAAAAATGGCTTTTTTGCTGAAAATGTTGACTTTTGCCATTTTATATGTTAATCTTTTAACGCGCTTATGCTTTGTCGATAAAAAGCGTCAAAGTGTAGAAGTAAAAAATGAAAAACCCTTGGAGGAGTTTTATGAAAATCTTGATTTTAGTCCTTTATTTTGCCGTCCTCATCGGCATCGGCCTGTACTGCCGCAAACACGCCACCGACGTCAACGGCTTTGTGCTTGGCGGCAGGAGTGTCGGTCCGTGGCTGACCGCCTTCGCCTATGGCACCTCTTATTTTTCCGCCGTCGTCTTCGTCGGCTATGCCGGGCAGTTCGGCTGGAAATACGGCATCGCCGCAACCTGGGCAGGCATCGGCAATGCCATCATTGGCTCCCTGCTCGCATGGGTTGTTCTTGGGCGGCGCACGCGCATTATGACGCAGCATTTAAACTCGGCAACCATGCCGCAGTTTTTCGGTGAACGCTTCGCGAGCAAGCCGTTAAAAATTATTGCGTCCGTCATTATTTTCATTTTCCTGATTCCGTATACCGCCTCGCTCTACAACGGGCTTTCGCGCCTGTTCGGCATGGCATTTGATATCGACTATTCCGTCTGCATCATCCTGATGGCTGTGCTGACCGCCATCTACGTAATCGCAGGCGGCTACATGGCAACTGCAATCAACGATTTTATTCAAGGTATCATCATGCTTGTGGGGATTGTTGTCATCATTGCGGCAATCATCAACAGCAAGGGTGGATTTATGGAAGCTTACCAGGGGCTTGCGCAGATTTCCGATGCGTCCGTCTCCGGCGCGCCGGGCGTGTTCGCGTCCTTCTTTGGCCCAGACCCGCTCAATCTGCTTTTTGTCGTAATCCTGACCTCGCTCGGTACCTGGGGGCTGCCGCAGATGGTACAGAAATTTTACGCCATCAAGGATGAGGGCGCTATCCAGAAGGGCACCATTATTTCCACGCTTTTCGCGCTTGTCGTGGCGGGGGGATGTTATTTCCTCGGCGGCTTTGGAAGGCTTTTCTCTGACCAGGTTGACGTGGCGAAAAACGGCTACGATTCGATTATCCCGACCATGCTGCAAAATCTTGGTCCGGCGCTGATTGCGCTTGTTGTCATCCTTGTGCTTTCCGCGTCGATGTCCACGCTCTCCTCACTCGTGATTGCATCAAGCTCCACACTGACGATTGATTTTTTGAAGGATAATTTTATCAGGAAAATGAGCGAGAAGAAACAGCTTTTGATGATACGCGTGCTTGTTGTCGTGTTTATTGCAATCTCCGCGGCGATTGCGCTCGTGCAGTACAAAAGCAATATTACTTTTATCGCGCAGCTTATGGGGATTTCGTGGGGCGCACTCGCAGGGTCGTTCCTGGCACCGTTTCTGTATTCGCTGTACTGGAAGAAAACAACGAAAGCGGCGTGCTATGTGTCGTTCGCATTTGGTTCGGTGATTATGGTGGCTGATATGGCCGCGCCGAAAGTGCTGCCGGAAATCATGCGCTCGCCGATTAACTGCGGGGCGATTGCAATGCTGATGGGGCTGGTGATTGTGCCGGTGGTGAGTTTGTTTACGCCAAAGCCGGAGAAAGCATTGGTGGAGAGTACGTTCGCGTGCTATGATAAGACGGCAGTGGTAGCGCAGAAGACGGCGCTTGGGAAGTAAGATAACGCTTGGGGAAGGGCTTTTTCCACGAATCCCCGCGTGGGACGCGCGGAAAAAGCACCTGGTTTCTATATGCATTCATAAAAATCCAAACCCACGCACAAAAAAGATGTGAGAGGCTCTGCTGTCCAAAGCCTCTCACATCTGTTTCTCCGTCAACATGATACACCTGCCTCATGCTTCCACAAAACCCCAGAACATACCTGTTCGATATACTCCTTCTCCATTTCCTCCATACTGCCCAGATGAAGCCCTACTTCCGTATCCCTCTGCAAATCAAAATAATTTGCTTTTTCCTTTTTCAGACTTCACCGGAGGCTTACCAGCATAAGCAAGCAGCGGGCACATCGTTGTCATCCGGTGCAACCCTGGATATATCTGCCCTTGCTTTTCCTTCTCCAGTTCCTTCCGGGAAATACCAAATATTTTTTTCTCCGAGCGCTCATAGATATCAATTGTAAATGTGAAAAACATGCTCACCAGGGTTATTAATACGCCGATATTGCCCGTAATAAAATCCCATAAGTCAGCATGTGTTAAACCAGAAAATCTCAATATCTTTTAACGTGTTCCAATAAACGGATACAGCATCCGCATGTTAGTACCCCCTGATACGTCAAGTCTAAAATACAGCCTGGAAGCGTACAGAGACATAGCAGCAAAAACAGGAGTATATATTTTGCCATGTACACAATTCGTTTCTTAATTGTCCGCTTTTTCCCTTCTGCCATTATCGATACAGTGCTCCTTCTTATCTGACAATCGGTTCGCTATGCAATGCTATTTGGATGTATTATACATTTCGGGGGTGGGCTTGTCTATGCCGTTTGTAGAATATTTAGGGAATTTCCCGAGTTTGTTATGTGGCAGAAGATACTGACAAAGATGTGATGGGAGGTTTGTTCCATGTGTGGAGATTTTCACGGCAAAGCGTGGCTCAGGCAGAGGTTTCGTGGATATTTTGCTCAATCCATTCCGCAATTCCATCCGCATCGTTGCTGCCGATTACGAAATCTGCTCCCTTCTTAACATCATCGATGGCATTCCCCATCGCAATGCCTTTTCCGCATAGTTTCAACATCCCGATATCCGCATAATCGTCGCCAAAAGCAATGATTTCCCCTGTTTTCAATCCGCATTCCGCGCATACTTTCCGAATTGCCTCCTCCTTTGTGGCTGATTTTTGGGTGAATTTATACCAGTACCCATCTGAAAAGCGGATACAATCGCAATGCGCAAGCAACACCCGCAGGTGCTCCGCCTGATGCTCATCAAATATTTCTACGCACATTTTTAAGGAACTTTCTTTAAAATCTTTAAAGTCGGTATAAACGCTATCCCCCCAGCTTTGATCTTGTTTTTTCGGGTCAATCTTGTAATTCCAATAGTGGGTGTTTATGGTATCTATCGTTATTTCACAGTCCGCGCCACAAACCTCCCGGGCGGTTGCAATCATTTGCCTCGTTTCCTCCGCGGAAAATTCCGCCCGGTATATGTATTTCCCCTCACGCTTTACCAGTGCACCACCGCTTGCAATCAGGATATCCGGCTGCAGTTCTGCCAGAAAAGACAGGGTATTTTGTTCCCCTCTTGACGTGGATATGCCGATGAGAATCCCTTTCTTTCTGCATGACTGTAATGCTTTTAATGTTCTCTCCGACATGCTTTTATCGCTGCGGAGCAATGTTCCGTCCAAATCGAACAAAAGTAATTTGCAATTCATGTTTTTTGTCCTCCAAATAATTCACTTGGCATAAAGATTTTCTTTTTCCAGTTTCTTTGTGAGGCTTTTGCTAACGATACTTTGGCTTTGCCCCGTCTGGGATGCCTTCCATGGGTCTGGTGAGGCTTTTGTTCCAAAACCAGAAAAGAATGTATTTATTCTTGAATTTCTTTTAATTTATATTTAATCTATTCTTATACTTCTTTTGCTCCTTTTACTTCTTTTACTTATATTTAATTTTAACTCGTATCCAAGTTTAATTTGTATCTGATTTTAATCTATATCTGATTCATTCTAAAATTTCATAATAGATGCATATTTTTTATAAATGCAAACCATTGCAACGGAGCTAGGAGCTTGTTAGTTTTACTTTATCATGAGTATAACCTCACGTCAAGCAGGAATCTTAAATAAAGAAGATTGCTTTATGGATTTTATGCTCCTTCTTTCATTATGAAATACGATTTGCTTTCATATTGGCTTTCATAAAAGTAGACAATCAACAGATATCCGCTTATAATGGTCAAAAAAACGCAAAGGAGTATTCTATCGTTATGTATACGCTAAACTATTATATTAGAGAATATATTGAATATTGCGAGCACCGGAAACGTTTGGACTCTAAGACATTAAAGGCATATCGGATTGATTTAAAGCAATATGAAAGCAGTTGTTCTAATTTGTCAGACTGCTTTTCCAAAGACCATCTGGATTGGTTTGTTACAAATTTACATAAACAATATAAAGCTAAGACGGTCAAGCGTAAAATCGCGAGTTTAAAGGCATTTTTCCACTATATGGAATATAAGGAAGTGTTGGACAACAATCCTTTTTCCAAATTGGATATCCGCTTCCGCGAGGCGAAGCTTCTGCCAAAAACAATCCCCTTCCACTCCATTCAGTTGCTCCTGTCCACGCTTTATAAGCAGAAAGAGCAGGCTGTGTCTGAATATCAACGCCGTTGCTGTATGCGTGATATTGCAGTGTTGGAATTGCTGTTTGCAACTGGAATGCGTATTTCGGAGCTGTGTTCGTTAAAGTTATCCGATTTAGATTTTGAGAGTCGGAGTGTTTTGATTTATGGGAAGGGCGCGAAGGAAAGAATCTTGCAAATTGGAAATCCGGAGGTTATGGCGGCGTTGGTGGCGTATCGGGAGGCTTTTCGAGAGGAAATTAAGGAATGTGGGTATTTTTTTGTGAATCGGCTACGAGGGAAACTATCCGATCAGTCGGTTCGGTTTATGATTCGGAGATATGCAGAGACGGCAGGGATTCAACAGCATATCACGCCGCATATGTTTCGGCATTCGTTTGCGACACTTTTGTTAGAACAGGATGTAGATATTCGGTATATACAGAGGATGTTAGGGCATAGTTCGATTAGTACGACGGAGATTTATACGCATGTTTCGAGCAAGAAGCAGAAGGATATTTTGGTGAATAAGCATCCGAGGAATTTAATGGAGGTGAATAAAGGATAATACCGGATTATTGATAATCAGGAGCAATCTGTTGAATAGGGTCCAAAAATCCAATGGATAATAAGAAATTATCCTCGAAAGTTTTTGGATACAATGAGTTGGTATATTTTTAGGAGAAATTTATGGATTCAAATGATATTAAAGATGTAGAAAATACGGCTAAAGAGAATTATGAGAAATCAGAACCCTGGCCGGATGATGATGTATGGCATTCTTATACATATAAAATTTTACATAAGCAGATTCAAGACTATATAGATGAATTACAATTTAAAAATACACAAGTTATACTAAATGCGGGCTGCGGTAAAACAACCTATAAAACTTGCGCTACTATTATACACATGGATATTATAGAAGAGTATGTTAATTTATTTGAAAACTATTTAGTTGGTTCTATAGAAAAAATCCCCTTACAAGATTGCTCCGTAGATTGTGTAATATGTGTTGGGAGTGTTATTAATTATGTGGATATTCAAAAAGCCATATCAGAGTTTAGTAGAATACTTAAACCTAATGGCATTCTTATATTAGAATATGAAAGATCAAATAGTGCTGAGTTTCTTTTTACAAAAAAATATGCAAAAACAGTATTTATGCAAACCTATCAATATAATAATCAGACACATTACTTGTGGATGTATGACGAGAAATTTGTAATTCAATTAGCAGAATTTTACAAGTTCAGTTGCAAAAAAAAGTATAGATTCCATAGCCTTTCGTCATTATTTTATAGATTTGGTCTTTCAGAGAAAAAGGTTGCTAAATACTCAAAATTTGATGATTGTTTGCAACCTTTTTCCTACTTTTTTGCTCATAATGAAATTTTTATTTTTGAAAAAGACGTTCTTTTATAAATTGTCCTAACGATATTGCAGATGAAAGAATAGTAAGTAATGCGCAAATAAATGTTTCTGATAAATCAAACCGTTCCAAATAACAGAAAACACCTGTTGCAATAGAAAAAAGCATACAAATAATACGCATTGCCCATTGTTTTGCATAATAAGTCCGTTTCTTTTTTAGAGTTATGTTTTCTGTTGATATTTGCTGGCATAATCCATTTTGAAATAATTTACAATTAACTAATGTAATATTATCAATTTCTATTTTATCAGTAAACTCCTTTTCTGCTTTGTTTAACAAATCAGTAAAAAACTGGTCAACCTTTGTGTGATCCATAAATTTTTCATACCATGCTGCATAATGATTTATATAGATATCCGTCAATATTTCTAAATAGAATGCCTTATCAACAGTAGTATGATCATGCAATCCATTCATCAAGGGGTTAATAGCAATGTTAAAATCTGCCGAAAGTAATTCTTGTTTCATATTACTATAATATGGCTGATAATACGGTGTACGAAGTATTTTAAATCCTTCCATAGTTAGCAATTGCCTAAAATAATTGCTATCATCATCTATATATTTGTTTTCATTATCCTTTTTAAGAGATAATTCTATAACAATGTATTTTATGTGATGATAATTCTTTTTCAGAAGTTCATTTATTTCTTCAAAAAGCATCTGATAAAAATTATAAAAAAATGTAGGATTTCTAGGGTTAGTACAAATATAGTCTATAAATAATACTCCACTATTCGGAAGATAACCATATTCTGCAAATCCAACTACTTTATCATTGACATATAAAATATAGAAAAACATCTTCCTAATGTCATCATATTTATTTTGTATATAATCCCGTACTTGTGTGGTTGATGTTTCTGAATTTACATCTACCATATGCATATATATGTCAAGAGCTTCTATTAAATCTTTGTCTTTCGCACTCTTAACTTGCTTAATCCTATAATATGTATCCATAATTTACTCCTACAATAATCCTTAATGGATAATTTCTTATTATCCATTGGATTTTTGGACCCTATTCAACAGATTGCTCCTGATTATCAATAATCCGGTATTATCCTTCACTTATATCCTTTCCACACTCCAACCCCTTCCACCACTATACCACCACTTCCTCAAAATGTTTATACTATTTCTGGAATATCTCCTTCCTCTCACATTTAATTCACGTATAAATTAACAAACCACACCTAAAATCCATCCCCTCCCTTCTCATACGCCTCCTGCGGAACCTTCGCCCCCACCCCAATCAGCCGAAAATATATTCATACTCAAATATCCTCACAACTCATTTCTAAGCAATACCTTCCAACCAAAAACCACTCCAGGAAGCCCCTGCTTTCAAGCACAATACAGCCATCTTTTTCCACCGGCTCCCATAGATAATCTTGTGGAATTATTATAAAATGCATAATCTGACAAGCCTTTCTCTTTGACAATAGAGACTCATACTCCCGAGCCAATTAAATCCACCAAAAGTTTTCTGCCAAGGTCTTCATCTGAATCATAATTATTATAAAAAGACATACTAAGAAATACAAGAAATAACATAATATCCTTCACTAAAAGCAACAATTATACAGGCACAAGCCATCCGTAAATCCATACCAACAGCCTGCGCCCGCCTTCACTTCCTCTCATTCCTTTCTCCCTTGCCCCACACCCTATGCTACACTCCTCCCTTTCCTTACTTACTCCTCCTCTGCTCCCTACTCTCACCCCTGGTTCTGCTGCGCCACCAAATGCTCCGCCCCATACTTCTTCCGCAGCGCCGGCTTCTCAATCTTCCCCGTCGCATTCCGCGGCACTTCCGCAAAAATCACCTTCTTCGGTCTCTTATACCTCGGCAGCCCCTTACAAAACTCCTCAATCTCCTCCTGGCTGCACTCCATTCCTTCCTTCACCGCAACAATCGCCCCAGTAATCTCCCCAAGCCGCTTGTCCGGCAGGCCAATTACCGCAACATCCTTCACCTTCTCGTACCCCGCAAGGAAATTCTCAATCTGCACCGGGTAAATATTTTCGCCGCCGCTGACAATAACATCCTTCTTGCGGTCTACCAGGAAATAAAACCCATCCTCATCCTGCATTGCCATATCGCCCGTGCACAGCCATCCGTCCTTTAGAACCTCTTTTGTTGCCTTTGGGTCATTGTAATAACAGGTCATAAGCCCTGGCCCTGTCACACAGAGTTCGCCAACCTCCCCCTGCGGCACTGTATTCCCATCCGCATCCACAATCTTACACTTCCAGCGATACCCCGGCACGCCGATTGCCCCTACCTTATGTATGTTCTCCACCCCAAGATGCACACAGCCAGGACCCGTCGATTCCGACAGCCCATAATTTGTATCGTACAAATGACTTGGAAAATATTCCTTCCAATGTTTAATCAGCGACGGAGGTACTGGCTGCGCGCCGATATGCATCAGCCGCCACTGGGAAATCTCATAATCCGCAAGCTTCACCCTGCCGGAATCAAGCGCCTCCAGGATGTCCTGCGCCCACGGCACCAAAAGCCAGACAATTGTGCATTTTTCCTTCGAAACCGTATCCAGGATAATTTCCGGCGTTGTCCCTGTCAAAAGCACCGCGCGGCTTCCTGCGCACAGGCTGCCCATCCAATGGAATTTCGCGCCGGTATGGTAGAGCGGAGGAATGCAAAGGAATGTATCGCTGCGGTCGGTCAGGTGGTGCTTTTGCTCCATCTGCGCCGCCTGCATCAAACTCTCGTGATTGTGCAGGATTGCCTTCGGGAAACCCGTTGTGCCGGAGGAAAAATAAATTGCCGCATCGTCCTCCTCCTCAAGAAGCACCAACGGCGGCTGGCTTGAGCAGTCCGCCACCAACTCGCGGTAACTTTCCGCGAAGGTCGGACAGCCATCCCCGACATAAATCAAAAGCCGCCCGCGGCTTAACTCCTCCTGAATGGACTCGATACGCCCGATGAATTCCGCCCCGAAAAAGAGCACATGCACCTGCGCCAAGTCCGCACAATACTGGATTTCTTTCGCATCAAAACGGAAATTGAACGGCACAGCAATCGCCCCGGTCTTTAAAATGCCGAAATAAATTGGCAACCATTCCAGACAATTAAACATTAAAATTGCCACGCGGTCACCCTTCTGAATGCCACGTTCCATCAGCATATTCGCCACGCGGTTCGCCTTCTCATCAAACACACTCCAGGTAATCTCCCTGCGGTAAGGCTTTGCGGAGGTCGTCTGCACGAGGTCGTACTCCTTCCATGTCGTTTTTTTCGTATCCTTCACCATCGGATTGAGTTCGACCAACGCTGTTTCTTCCCCATATAATTTATGATTCCTCTCCAACAAATCCGTAACCGGCATATTCCTTCTCCTTATTTTTTCGTTTTTATATGTCCTTTCGGCATCGGATGGGCTGATGGGCTTGGCAACATTTTGCCTGCCCCGCCCCAAAAAACATTTCCGGGCATTGTCCGGACATATACTGTTTTTCTTAATTTTCAGTTCCGCATATACCCTTCTGGTACCAAAATGACTCCGGAAATATCCTCCATGTATCCCACTCTCCAAAATCGTTCCAGGCATTGTCCGGACATATATTGTTTACACTTTGCATCATTTACGCTTTAACGCGTCAAATAAAAGAATAGCATAGATACAGGGAAAAGTCAATGGAATAAAACTCGGAAACACAGCATCATGAAAGCCAAAACCAGTGCTTTATTCGTGTATTTTTCCACTTTATCCACATCCATCTCCTGGCCTGCTTTGTACACTTCCTCAAGGCACATTGGCGGATTGCCCTCTGGTACCTTTACAAAGCGTACCATCCTCAAAGAAATCCTGATATCTATGGAGACGTAAGGCGCATGCGGCTGCATAAAAAGAGGGATTTCTGATTCTCCCTTTACCTTCCGCACGTTTTGTAGTACAATAAAAACAAGGAGGTCTTCCCAGATGAAACAAATAATTTACTGGCACTTGCCGGGCTTTTGTTATTTCCGCTCCCTCAACCTAATCACAATTGACCTGATGAAAGAATTTCCCGAAAAATTCCGCGAAAACTACCATATCGGTTCCGTCTACGGCACTTTTCCCGGTGCTATCTGGAACGGCGGCAGGGCGGTCTTCGGGCTGATTCCTAAGCATGAGATTGAAAATACGCTAAAGCTGTATAACGAAGAAGGTATTCCCGTCCGCTTTACCTGGACAAACTCGCTGCTTACAAAAAAGCACCTGGACGATACCTACTGCAACCTCATCATGCATCTGGCGGACAATGGCATGAACCAGGTACTGGTCAACGCCCCTGTCCTGGAAGAATACATCCGCCGCGAATACCCTTCCTTCCCGCTGATTTCCTCGACAACAAGGCGGATTACAGACCCAAAAGCCCTGCAGGCAGAGCTTGAAAAAGATTACCGCCTGGTTGTGCTCGATTACGATTTAAACCATGAGGAGGTTCTGTTAGACGAGCTTATCCCATATGCGGGCAAACTGGAGTTTCTTGTCAATGAAGTCTGCTATCCCGGCTGCCCGAAACGTACACAGCACTATGCGCACCAGTCCCAAATGCAGTTGGAATACGATGTCCGCGCAACCTTCCCGTGCCCGAATACAAGCACGCCGCGCGCCTTTGCCGAATGTATGACCCGCCCGGCGTTTATCCCGAACGAACAGATTGGGAATTATATTGCACGGGGATATGTGAATTTTAAGATTGCGGGCAGGGGAATGCCTGCTGATTATGTGAAAGATTCCTACCTTTATTTTCTGGTAAAGGAGGAGCACAGGGAATTTATCAGAGGGAAAATCAACGGGATTTTGCAGCGGGTGCAACAAAATGCATCGGGGAAAAAGGCATAGCACAGACAAGCCTACGATTTGCAGGAAAGGAAAAACCATGATTATCGATTTTCACACACACACCTTCCCGGAGGCAATCTCCGGGCGGGTGTTACAAAAACTTGGAAAAGCTGCGGGCGTTATGCCTGCAACAGATGGCACGGCATCGGGGCTTTCGGCTTCCATGAAAGAAGCGGGTGTCACGTATTCGGTCAATCTTCCGGTTATGACAACGACCGAACAGGTTCTTTCCGTGAACACAAACCTTATCCGCGCCAAAAAAGCAATGGAGGCAGATGGCATTTTAACCTTCGGCGGCATGCACCCGGATTTTGAAAATTACAGGGACGAGCTGCGCCGCCTCACGGATGCGGGCATCAAAGGCATTAAGCTGCACCCGGCGTACCAGAAGGTTGACCTCGACGATATCCGCATGAAGCGCATTATCGCCTGCGCGTCGGAGCTTGGGTTTATCACTCTGATTCACGCCGGGATTGATGTCGGTCTGTACGAGCACAATTATTCTTCCGTGGCACAGATTCTGACACTCATGAAAGAGGTACAGCCGGAAAATTTTGTGCTTGCCCACATGGGCGGCTGGGCACGCTGGGATGAAGTCGAACATGACCTTGTTGGTGCGCCACTCTTTATGGATACCGCTTTTTCCATCGGCCCGCTTGACCCTTACCCGGATGCCCCTGCCAATCCGTACAGCCAGGTTGTGCTTGACGACGATGCATTCCTGCGCATCGCAAGAAAACACGGCACGAACCGGATTCTTTTCGCGACCGACAGCCCGTGGCAGCCGCAAAAACGCTATATTGAGCGGTTCTCTTCCATTGGTCTGACCCCGGCGGAGCAGGAACAAATCCTTGGGGAAAATGCCAGGAAGCTTCTTGGGCTGAGGTAGCATGTCCGGAGAACATGGTATAATATCGCCAGATATTATACCAGTGCCGATTCGCCGTCCGACCAAAGGGAGGACAATTTCCGCGGCGAATCGTGTGCATCCGCCGGGGGCAGCATGTCCGAAGGGCATGGTATAATATCGCCAGATATTATACCAGTGCCGATTCGCCGTCCGACCAAAGGGAGGACAATTTCCGCGGCGAATCGTGTGCATCCGCCGGGGGCAGCATGTCCGAAGGGCATGATATAATATCGCCAGATATTATACCAGTGCCGATTCGCCGTCCGACCAAAGGGAGGACAATTTCCGCGGCGAATCGTGTGCATCCGCCGCGCGCAACGCGAGCTTGGAAAATCTCTGATTTTCCAAGCTTTGCTGCAACTTGTGCAAAGCCCGCAGAAACCTTACGGAAAACGTACATCCGCAGGGGGCATATTTTTATTTACTGATACAATTTCCTCTTATCCACCACACGCACCGCTTTGCCCTCGCTGCGCGCAATTGTCTTCGGCTCCACCACCTTCACATCCACACGGATGCCAAGCATCGCTTTTAAGCCGCTCACCAGCTTCTTCTCCCGGATTTCCTTCGGCACGGATGCATCCGCCGCCATCTCCGGGGTCAGCTCCACCTGCACTTCGCAGGTGTCATTGTTGCCAAGGCGGTCAACCAGAATCTGGTAATTTGCCTGATACCCCTGCTTTAGCAGCACCGTCTCAATCTGTGACGGGAATACATTGACGCCTTTGATAATCATCATGTCGTCACTGCGCCCGGTCGGCTTGTGCATACGGATATGGGTGCGCCCACACGAGCAAGGCTTTCTTGTCAGGTAACACAAATCGCGCGTGCGGTAGCGCAGCAGCGGAAACGCCTTTTTTGTGATACAGGTAAATACCAGTTCTCCTGTCTCGCCCTCCGGCAATACCTCCCCGGTTTCCGGGTTGATAATTTCCGGGATAAAATGGTCTTCCTGGATATGCATGCCCGCCTGTTCCTCACACTCAAATGAAACACCAGGACCAGAAATCTCAGTCAGCCCGTAAATGTCATACGCCTTAATCCCAAGGTTTTTCTCAATATCATGGCGCATTTCCTCCGTCCACGGCTCCGCACCAAAAATCCCTGCCTTTAACTTAATCTGGCTGCGCAACCCCCGCTCATTGACCGCCTCTGCCAGGCTCGCCGCATAGGACGGCGTACAACAAAGAATCGTGGAGCCAAGGTCGGTCATAAACTGTAGCTGGCGCTCCGTATTGCCGGAGGACATTGGAAGCGTCAGGCAGCCGACCTTGTGGGAACCACCGTTTAAGCCAGGACCTCCCGTGAACAGCCCATAGCCGTAACAGACATGGCAGACATCCTCCTTTGTGCCGCCCGCTGCCACAATCGCACGCGCACAGCAATCCTCCCACACCTCCAAATCTTCCTGCGTGTAAAACGCAACGACACGCCTTCCGGTTGTGCCACTGGTGGACTGGATGCGCACACACTCCGGTAACGGCACGCCGAGCAAACCATAAGGATACTGGTCGCGCAAATCATCCTTAGTGATAAAGGGCAGCTTGTGCAAATCCTCAATACCGCGGATATCCGTCGGCTTCACCCCCGCCTCATCCATGCGCTCGCGGTAAAATTTCACGTTGTCGTATACATGCTGCACCTGCTTTTTTAGGCGCTCACTCTGCAATGCCTGCAGCTGCTCAAGCGGCATTGTCTCAATCTCTGGCTGATAATAATTTTTCATATTTACCTCTTTTTTATTTTTAGTATGTCCTTTTCGCCCCTACTGCACGGCTTACTGCCTGCCAAGTGCAAACGCCCTTTTATTCAGCTCCAAAAACTTTTCCGGCACACATTCCTCCATCGCTTTTTCCCATTTTTCCCGCGCGATATCAAAGTATTTTGACAGCCGCCCCATCAGCACAATGTTGACTGCCTTTGCCGAGCCTGCCTGCTCTGCGAGCGCCAGGCAATCAAGCGCATCCACCGCAAAGCCCTTCGCCTGCATTTTTCCGATTAAATCCTCCGGGTACGGCATGGCTCCCGTGATTACCGGCATCGGGTCAATTTTCTGCGTGTTGGTCACCACCCTGCCGTCCGTCTTTAAATACCCAAGATAGCGCGCCGCCTCCAACTGCTCGAACGCCACGATAAAATCCGCCTCGCCCTTGTCAATAATCGGGGAATATACCTTTTCCCCATACCTGACATATGTCACCACACTGCCGCCGCGCTGGCTCATGCCATGTACCTCGGATACCTTAACATCAAAGCCCTCGTTTAAGAGCAGCTTTCCCAACAGCTTGCTCGCAAGCAGGCTGCCCTGCCCGCCAACGCCAACAATCATTACATTTCCTGTCATTTTGCCCTCCTGTATTCGCCCCGCATATGCCCTTTGCTTTCCATCCCCGCCCCGCAGCAGAAAAATTTTTGCTCCCACAGCCCCCTTCCAGGAACTGTGCAGGACATATGCTGTTTCTTATTTTCCTTGCCCCCGCCCTCTTAAACAGAGAATCCGTTCCTAGCAAAAAATCCCTGTTTCTTAAACTTCACCAAACGCCCCGAACTTACAAAGCTGTGCGCACACCCCACATCCGACACAAAGTGTCGCATCAATGGCCGCCCTGCCTTCCCGGATGCTGATTGCCGGACAGCCAAGGCGCATACATGCTTTGCAGCCCTTGCATTTATCCTGCGCAACCACAACCGGCTTTTCGCATTTTACATATTTTAACAGTACGCATGGGCGGCGGCTGATAATCACGGACGGTTCTGCCACCGCCAATTCTTCTTTCAGCACACGCTCACATTCTGCCAAATCATATGGGTCAACAACCTTTATGCGGGAAAAGCCCATCGCACGGCAAAGTGCTTCAAGGTCAATTTTCCCCGCCGGGTCGCCCTTGATATTATATCCGGTGGTCGGGTTCTGCTGATGCCCCGTCATCCCCGTAATTGAATTGTCCAGAATAACCACCGTCGAATTGCTCTGGTTGTAGGCAATATTGGCAAGCCCCGTCATCCCCGAATGCATGAAGGTCGAATCACCAATCACCGCCACCGTCCTGCCTTCGCTCTGTGTACCGAGCGCCTTATTGAAACCGTGGACCGCGCTGATGGATGCGCCCATGCACAGGGTCATGTCCATCGCCGAGAGCGGGGCTACCGCGCCGAGCGTATAACAGCCGATATCACCGAGCACGGTGCATTTTTGCTTTGCCAGAGTGTAAAACAGACCGCGGTGCGGGCATCCGGCACACATCACCGGAGGGCGGTTTGGAAGCTGTTCGTCAAGCGATTTCGCCTGCGGCAGCTTTACCCCCAATTTCTGTGCCACCAACGACTGGCTGAATTCCCCCGTAATCGGGAAGACATCCTTTCCGGTCACGGTAAGCCCAAGTGCCCTGCAGTGATTTTCAATTATCGGGTCAAGCTCCTCTAAAATCACCAGCTTGTCAACCTTTGCCGCAAAATCAAGTATCAGCCTTTCCGGGAGCGGATGAACCATGCCAAGCTTTAAGATGCAGGCTTTCTCACCAAACACTTCCTTTGCATACTGGTAGCTTGTCGAGGAGGTGATAATGCCAATCGCCGTATCCCCCATCTCCACCCGGTTAAACCCGCAATCCTCCGCGTACACGGCAAGCTTCTTCATCCGCTCCTCCACGAACGGGTGGCGGCGGATGGCATTGCCCGGCATCATCACGTATTTCGCTATGTTTTTCTCATATTGCTTCACAGGCGGGACAATCCTCTCCCCCGTCTGCACAATGCTCTGCGAATGTGCCACGCGTGTACACATCTTTATAATGACAGGAGTATCAAACTCCTCGGATAATTCAAATGCCTTTTTCGTAAATTCGCATGCCTCCGCCGAATCTGACGGCTCAAGCATCGGGATTTTGGACGCAATCGCGTGATGGCGGGAATCCTGCTCATTCTGGGAGGAATGCATCCCCGCGTCATCCGCCACGCAGATTACCATCCCGGCGTTTACCCCCGTGTAAGAGCATGTAAAAAGCGGGTCTGCTGCCACATTTAATCCAACATGCTTCATGCCGCAAAAGCTTCTCTTCCCGGCAAGGCAAGCCCCGAATGCCACCTCCATCGCCACCTTCTCATTCGGTGCCCATTCACAGTAAATCTCATCATACTTTGCAGCTTCTTCCGTCACCTCCGTACTCGGTGTTCCCGGATAGCTTGATACTACGCTGCATCCCGCCTCAAAGAGCCCCCTGGCTAACGCCTTGTTGCCCAACATCAGTTCCGCCATATTCCATCCTCCTGCCGTGTTGTTCTTACTTTCCGATTTTCAAGCTTTCACGTATTAACGTGCTATTTTGATATTATAACATTTTATTCGCGCCCGGTAAATAGTTATTTTCACTTTTTTGATAATTTCAGACTTCCGTTTGGCATATATGGCAAAAATTTTATTTTTGCTTGCACCCACACTGCCCCCATGCTATAATGGTAAGTAATTGGAAAAGTAAAAATTCATCTCAAGGCAGCGGAGCAGGGATAACCATTTTTCCGGAATCTCCGCCTGCGGAAACGGAGAGAGCTATGCGGCAGATTACTTTAGGTTCCACCGGAATTACGGTACCCCAGAATGCATTCGGCGCACTGCCAATCCAGCGCGTCCCGATGGATACGGCGGTTCATATCCTGCGCCGTGCCTTTAAGGGCGGCATGACCTTCTTTGATACTGCGCGCGCCTACAGTGACAGCGAAGAAAAGCTTGGCGCAGCATTTGACGGCATGCGCGAAAAAATTTATATCGCAACGAAGACCATGGCGAAAACACCGGAAGAATTTTGGAAGCAGCTTGATACGTCATTACATAACTTACGCACGGATTATATTGATATTTACCAGTTCCACTGTGCGGACCACTGCTTTGCTCCAGGGGATGGCACAGGCATGTATGAATGCATGTCGCAGGCAAAGGCGCAGGGGAAAATCCGCCACATCGGCATCACGGCGCACAAACTGAATATTGCACAGGAAGCGGTGGCTTCTGGTCTTTATGAAACTCTGCAGTTCCCATTCAGCTACCTTTCCTCCAAGAAGGAGGAAGCGCTTGTCAAAAGCTGCACCGAACACAATATGGGCTTTATCGCCATGAAGGGACTTGCAGGCGGATTGATTACACATTCACGCGCCGCGATGGCGTACATGCTGCAATTTGACAACGTCCTGCCAATCTGGGGCATCCAACGGGAATCCGAGCTTCTTGAATGGCTCGAATTCATGCAGGAGGAGCCGGTGCTCGATGATGAATTAAAAGCATTTATCGAAGCGGAACGCAAAGAACTTGTTGGCGATTTCTGCCGTGGCTGCGGCTACTGCATGCCGTGCCCTGCGGGCATCATGATTAACCAGTGCGCGCGCATGGCATTGATGCTGCGCCGCGCGCCGTCGCAGAACTGGCTTTCTGAAAATATGCAGGCAGAGATGAAAAAGATTGAAGGCTGCCTTGAATGCGGCGCATGCCGCACGAAATGTCCGTATGGGCTCGATACACCGGCGCTTCTTAAGAAGAATTACGAGGACTACCAAAAAGTGCTCGCCGGGGAAGTAAAGGTACAGTAAAAACAGAGGATAGATAACAGTTAGCCTTTGCTGCCGTGCCTGTTTCCGGCACATTTGGTATGATTGCAGGCACAGGATGCAATTTCTGATTGTTACTATAAAAAAGGGACTGCCATGCCCTGTATGATTCATGGCAAAAAATTCATAAACAGCATGCCCTTTTTCTCCCACACCCCGTGGAATTTGCGGAAGCAATGCGGGCAAAAATTTCACTGTTCTTCCTGGGTGCGGCGGG
Organism: uncultured Lachnospiraceae bacterium; assembly: GCA_910579615.1. Classification (GTDB taxonomy): domain Bacteria; phylum Bacillota; class Clostridia; order Lachnospirales; family Lachnospiraceae; genus RGIG4057. Next base: position 87,992 of record CAJTUA010000004.1, read on the forward strand.
GGAGCATGCGGAACTACAAATAAGGAGGTAGTAGAAATGGAAAAGTTAGAGCCATATTTTCCGCTGAACAAATCGGTTAAGTCCAGTGAAATCGGAAGTCTGGTGGTTGCAATTGTAATCTATGTCGTAATTGCTGCCGTGCTCGGTGTTTTGCTTGGTTTCCTTTCCGGCATCCCGGTTCTGGGCATCATCTTCTCCATCGTGAGCACACTTGTCTGGATTTATGAAGTGGTTGGCATTGTACTTGCTGTCATGACATTCATAAAATAAAGGCAGAATCCATGTACAAAGGGGGGATGTCGCCAATGCTCCAAACCTGGCATTGACGACATCCCCCTTATTCTTATTCTGATTCTGATTTTAACTGATGGTACAACGGCAGGATGGCATCCTGCGTTTCCTCAAGTTCCTCTGCAATCTGTGGCAGGGATTTTCCTTTTTCTATTTTTTTCCTTATCAGGGCAAGAAGGGTCTGCTGCCTGCCTTGGGAAATGCCCCGTTCCAGACCTTGTTTCAGCCCTCGTGAAACCGCCTGCTCCTCCAACTCCTCAATCCGCTCCTTCATCAGTTCTTCCAATGCCTCGCACATCCCGCTCACCTTAAACCTTTCCTCATTGGCGCGAACAATTACGTTCATCACCGACTGATATAATACTTCCGTCTGGTGCTTTTCATACACCCGGAGAAGTTTCCATGCCTTATCGTCCCTCTCCAAATCATTCGTCAGATTGCGAAGCCACAAATTTTCCTCTTCCGGCAGCTGCTTTGTGACAATGACCTGAACCGGGAACATCGCTCCGTAAAGATAGTAAACCCCGGCGCTGCACTGTTCTACCTGATAATGCCGCTCTTCTTTCAAATGCCGGAGCATCTCCCGCGGATAACGGCTGCCGACAAACGAAACCGTGATATCCCCCGCCTTGATTTCGTCCACCTTTTCCGTATCCGATTTGTAAAAGCACGCATATCCCAAAACCTTATAGAAATCATCCACCGTCAACGAATCTTCCGGACTTTTGTATTCCACAATATTGTGGGTGCAAAAAATCCGCCCGATGTTCTTTTGTATCTGCCGCCCGGATTCCTTTTTGATTATGAGCACGTCAATTTGCATCGGTTTGGAGCCTAGCATATGCTCATTCTCAAATTTTAAATATTTCGCCTCGTCCGCAAAATCAATCTGCAGCCCCGCATAGAATGCCGGATGCCACTGCAGCAATTCTTTCTTCCCTTCCTTTTCTTTCATGCAACCTCCTATTTTGTAATTACGCAGGAGCTTGCATTTCCAAAACCCCCGCAAAAATTAAATGAGTCCAAAAGCAGGGATTTCCCAAGGAAACCGACAGAGAATAACATATGTGCCATGCACATTGTGTCTTTTATTTTCTTCTGCCTGTTAAGATTATTAGATTACAGGATATAACCTGTACTTGATAAAGAAAAAACCGCTTTCATTCAGGATAGCATATCTGGCAAAGAAATTCAATGAAAATTTGCAACAGCACTTAACACGGAAAATCAAAAAAATAAAACCGGAAATCCTCCCGGATTCTTTCCTGTTTTTGTACAAATGAAACGAGTGCACCGCCCAATCACCTATGTGATTGAGCGGTGCACCCTTCCAAATCTCATGGCTTCATGCACCCACAGAACGAAAACTCAAAATGCATATCCTCATTCTTAATCCGGTACTCCTCATGCGTCCACGAACCCCAGCTGTCATCCCCGCCAACGCCCATCTGCTTATGCATCGCGCGGATTACAGTGTGGTGCACAGGCGGCAGCTCGTAAGTATGCTCTGCGTTTTCCAGTTCAAACGGCGTATACGGCAGCGCTGAGAATTCCATCGGAACCGGTGCGCTAAATTTCAGCCCGATTCCCTTCTCATCCGTCACGCTCGCCCACCGTACACCGGTATGGTTCCCGCATTCCTGCGGCTTGACATAGCCCGCCATATTCTCTGCAACCTTATTCGAATAAATGCCAAGCTTTGCGCCGAGCGTCCGGTCGGCATAGGTTTCCGCCGGGCCGTTCCCGTACCAGGTCAGATTCCCATAATCTGCCGGAAGCTTCATCATCACGCCGAATTCCGGCAGCTCCGGCAATCCTTCCACATGTGGATAATTCAATTCCACCTTCACTATGCCATCCACCGTCACCGTATAAGTCATGCTCAGTTTCGCCAGCGGCGTGGTTGGAAGTTCATACTCGTACAAAAGTATCGCTACTTTCCTCGTACTGTAGTTCCCATATTTTACAATTTTTGCGTACTGGCTCGCCAGTTTCCACATTCCCGCGCGCCAAGGCATGCCATTGCCACGGTCATTGTCAATCGGAGCGCGCCAAAAATTCGGGCGTACCTGGCTGTTGATAAATTCCCTGCCCATGTAGCGGTACGAGGTAATGCCGCGTCCACCGCGGTCAAATAGCACCTCGAAATGTTCGCCGCGCACGCCGAAATTGTTCGTGCCCTCGGTGATGATTAGGCTGCCGGTTACCGGCTTTGCCTTTGCTTCCACCTTGTAGACATATTCACCGAACGCCACTTCATAGCCTGCCTTCGCCCATGCGGTATCCTCCTTCAAATGGAAGGACACAACAACTGCGTACTCACCTGCTGCCTTCTCTTTCTTTATCGGAAGCACCACGGACGCTTCGGTCTGCGGCGCAACCGCCGTTTCAAAGCTTACTTCCCTTATCTGCACGCCATCCTTCTTCACCGAAACCCGCGCCTCAAGTTCGGAAGTATTCGTAAACAGCGCCTTGTTTTTAATCTGTACCTCGCCGTCCCCAACCCTAACCACAATGCTTTGGTAATTATATTTGACCGTCTGCATTTTCGGTGAATCGCTGCGGTCGGAGTATACAATTCCGTTCGTACAGAAATTGTAGTCACACGGGCGGTCGCCGAAGTCGCCGCCGTAGCCATAATATTCTTTTCCAAAGCGGTCTTTTGCCAGAATTGCCTGGTCAATATAGTCCCAGATAAATGCCCCCTGGAAGCGCGGCTCTTTCTCGGTAAGTGCAATATATTTATCCATCGCGCCGCTTGAATTGCCCATCGCATGGGAATACTCACAGCAAATCATCGGTTTGTCCGGGTGTTCCTTCAGAATATGCTCCTCAATGTACTGGGCTGATGGGTACATCCAGCTCTCGATATCGCTTGTTGCCTCGTAGCGGCGGTCGTGTACGATACCCTCGTAATGCACCAGACGTGTCGGGTCAGCCGCCCGGAAATACTCGGACATCTCAAAAATATCCCTGCCGCCGAACGACTCATTGCCGCATGACCAGAGCAGGATACTTGCATGGTTGCGGTCACGCATCAGCATGGATTTCGCACGGTCAAGCACGGCGGCAAGCCATTCCTTACGGTCACCCGGCAACGCCGTTTCCTCCGCAGTCTTCGGATTCTGCCAGGTGGAATGTGTTTCTAAGTTCGCCTCGTCAATCAGGTAAAGGCCGTACTCGTCGCACAGGCGGTAAAACGCGGTCTGGTTCGGATAATGCGAAGTGCGCACAGCGTTGATGTTGTTGCGCTTCATGTTGATTACGTCCGCAAGCATTTCCTCATAAGTCACTGCGCGCCCGTTTACATGGCTGAATTCATGGCGGTCCGTTCCGTAAAATACAATGCGCTTCCCGTTGATTTGCATCAGCCCGTCCTTTAATTCAAACCGCCGGAAACCTACTTTTTCCGCGACAACCTCGCAGACCTTGCTGTCATTGCCTTTTAACATGATAACCAGGGTATAAAGATATGGCTTTTCCGCGCTCCAAAGCTGCAATGCCCCTTTGGCAAGCTGCCCCTTTACTTTCACATCCGCCACCGGCTCGCCGTCCTCGCGCTTGCTCTCATTGGCGCGGACAATGGCAGCATCATCTGTGTCATCCGCTCCCTTCCCCTTTCCACGTTTTGCAGCTTTTACGGTGAATTTATCCACCGAACGCGAAAATACGGTATTTCCCTCCGCGTCAAACAGGGCAACCGAAAAAGCAAGTTCCTCTGGCGCTTTCCTTGCCCCACCGCTCATCAATTCCATGGAAAGCTCCAGGCTGCCCTGTGTAAAATCATCATTTAACGGCGTGCGCACACACAAATCTGCCATGTGCACCTGCGGACAGGCATACAGGTATACTTCACGGAAAATGCCGGAAAGCCGCCAGTAATCCTGGTCCTCAAGCCAAGATGCCGAGGAATATTTGTAGACCAACACCGCAAGTTTATTTTCCCCACGCTTTAACGCATCCGTCAATTCAAATTCCGATGGCGTAAACGAATCCTCACCGTACCCGATGAAGCTGCCGTTTAACCACACGGCAAACGCCGCCTGCACCCCCTGAAATGATATCATCACGCGCTTTCCCGCAAAATCCGATGGCAGGGTAAAATATTTTACATAGCTGCCGGCCGGGTTTTTATACTGCGGCACCTGCCCGTATTCGAGTTCCTCATGTCCATCCCATGGATACTGAACATTCGCGTACTGCGGCTCACAGTAGCCATGCATTTCCATATGCGATGGCACCGGGATATCCTTCCACCCCATACAGTCAAAATCGGTTGCCTCAAAGCCTTTGATGCGGTCGCGTTCACAGTCCGCATAGGCGAATTTCCAAAGCCCGTTTAATGAAAATACGAGCGAAGATTTTCCCTCTTTCTGCTCTTTTGCCGACGCGAAAAAACGATGGTCGGAATGTGCCGCCCTGCGGTTTACCGCAAAAATTTCCGGGTCAGAAAGCCATTTGTAGCTAAATTCTTTTGCTGTTTTCATAATATACCTCTTATTTTAAGTCCCGTATGCGCCCCTTCCAGTGCCATCCATAGTGTTGGAATTTCTGTCCACTCCGTTCCCATAAATTCCAACAGGCTCTCTCCGGGGCACATACTGTTTTAAGTCCCGTATGCGCCCCTACCAGTGCCATCCATAGTGTTGGAATTTCTGTCCACTCCGTTCCCATAAATTCCAACGGGCTCTGTCCGGGGCACATACTGTTTTAAGTCCCGTATGCGCCCCTACCTGCAGACTGCCACAACCTCAATCTCAAAAAGCCCGCCCTTCGGCAGTGCTGCCGCCTGCACACAGGAACGTGCCGGGGTCTCGCCGGTGAAAAATTTTGCGTAAACTTCATTGATTGCCGCAAAATCATTCATGTCCGCGAGGAATACAGTTGTTTTAATGACATCCGCAAGCGTACAGCCCGCCGCCTTTAAAACGGTCTCAATGTTCCGGATTGCCTGCTCCGCCTGCGCCACCACCCCCTCCGGGAGTGTTCCGGTCACCGGGTCAAGCCCTAACTGGCCAGATGTAAACACATAATCCCCCGTCTTAACAGCATGTACATAAGGTCCGACTGCCGCCGGCGCACCCTGCGCATTGATAGTTTCCCTTTTCATAATATTTACCTTCCTTTCCGAAATTTTTCATACTCACAGTATAGCATGTCTTTGCGCAAAAAAACAGACATTATTTTCTGCCTGTTTTGTCGTTTTTTATTTTAATTGTAAACCATTTCAAAGTTATAGTTGACAATTTGTTTTTTTATGGTATACTCGATGATAGGTTGCAGCGGAACGAACTTTTTCTTCCCTCTCCAAATATAAAACATTATAAAAGGCGGCAAAGCCGCCTAACAGAAATGAGGTATCTTATGAAAGCAAACGTACACAAAATCACATTCACGGCTCTTATGGCGGCACTGCTCTGCATCCTCGCGCCGATTTCCATCCCGCTCCCAAGCCCGATGCCCGCAATCACACTTGCTCTTGTTGCCGTTTACCTAAGCGCTTACATCACAGGACCTTGGTGCAGCTGCGCCGCCATCTTTATTTACATATTGCTCGGCTGCATTGGTCTTCCGGTATTCTCCAAAGGCCAGTCAGGATTGTCCGTGCTGGTCGGTCCGACCGGAGGATATATCATCGGATATTTCTTTATTGCGGTATGCACCGGGCTGCTTGTCCAGAAATTCGAAAAGAAAATCTACATGCATGTCATTGGCATGGTTATCGGAACCCTGATTTGTTATGTCTTTGGTACCGTGTGGCTCGGCATATCCATGCACCTTACCCCTAGCGCTGCAATTGCCGCGGGCGTAGCACCGTTTGTTGTCTTTGACGCCCTCAAGCTGATTGCCTGCGTGGCAATCGGTTATCCGGTACGCAGACAGTTAGCGCGGCTGCTGCCAAATGCTATACTTCCTGCAAAGCGAGCAGCAATGCGCCCGTAACCCCCGCATTGTCCCCCAGCGCAGGCGGCACAATGTACTCCTCAATATGCTTTAAAATAGCATCATTCTGTAAATAGGAATTCAATTTTTCTAAAACCTTTTTTTGCACAAGCGGGAACATCTGCTCCTGATGCATTACGCCGCCGCCCAAAATGACTTTTTGCGGTGAAAGCGTCAGGATGTAATTTGTGACCGCCTGTGCAATGTAATCGCTCTCAAGCTCCCAGACCTCCCTCCGGTCAGCAAGCTCCACCGCAGGCTTTCCCCAACGCTCCATAATGGCAGGTCCCGCCGCCAGCCCCTCCAGGCAGTTTTCATGGAACGGGCATTTTCCACGGTAATTGTCGCCATGCCGCCTTGTAATCAACACATGCCCCGCCTCCGGGTGAATCAGCCCATGCAGCAGCGCGCCGTTTGCATACACCCCCACGCCCACACCAGTTCCGATGGTAATATAGACAGCTGTGTCACAGCCTTTCGCCGCACCGTACATAACCTCACCAAGTGCCGCGCCATTGACATCCGTATCAAAGCCAACCGGAACCTTCAATGCTTCACGAAACGCGCCGACAATATTGTAATTTGCCCAGGCAAGCTTTGGTGTGCTCGTAATGCAGCCGTAGGCAGGTGAATTTCGGTTCAGCTCAATTGGTCCAAAGCAACCGATTCCAAGCGCCCCAATTCCTTCATTCTTAAAAAACTCCACCATCTGTGGCATCGTTTCCTTTGGTGTCTGCGTCGGATAGGACACGCGCTTTTCAATATTTCCGTTTTCATCGCCAATGGCACAGACCATCTTTGTGCCACCGGCTTCCAATGCACCTATTCTCATAATAAATTCTTCCCCCTTTAAAGTTTTAATTTGTTGGTTTCAAAATGTGTTTGACTTTTTGATTTACAATATGCACAAAACGCTTACTGCTTTCTACCAGTTTATTCTTTTTGACAGCTCTGTTATATTATAGATGAAACAGGCGGGGATTACAATCTTTTTCCGCCTTTAAATTTTTCTTTATAACCAAAATAAAATATGCTATCCTTAATTCATACCACAGAATTTTCGAAAGGATTTCCCCGTCATGATACACTACCAATTTGATACCACCTTCCCATTGCTCTACCACTACGCCGGCAAATTCCAGGCACCAAATTCCGAATGGATGCACCTGACGCGTCAGCTTATGGACTTCGAACTGATTGTTGTCACGGAAGGCACACTTTATATCGCGGCAAACGAGCGCAAATACACTGTCCAGACCGGGGAATATCTGCTGATGGCACCCGTCTGCCACCAGTATGGCTACCGCGCAGGAGTATGTGCATTTTACTGGATGCATTTTGGAAATACCCAAACGGTGTGCCCCATTTTCGGGCAGGCAGAACCAAGGAAACCGATTCCGAGCCATCTGCACCGGGAATTGGACTGTTCCGCAGAAAACAATACCACCGAACCCACCACGCCCCCTTTTATGCCGTCCACCCTCATTTTCCCGGAGCATGGCACACTTCCTACCATTGAGCGCATCATTATCCTGATGAAGCAATTACAGGACTCCGACCGGCGCTACGGTCTTGCCCCGCTGAATAATTTCCTCGCCTCCGCGATTTTGTCCGAACTGGCCGCCCAGACAGAAAACTGCGGGCGCTACACCCAAGCAAAAGAAACGCAGCTTTTTAACGATATCCGCGATTATATTGAATTACATGTCTCGGAACAGCTTAAGGTTTCTGCGATTGCTGATTATTTTGGTTATAACGACAAATATTTGTCCACGATGTTCCGCCAGTGGGCGGGCATCCCCATTAAGCAATACATCTTACAGGTGAAAATCGACCACGCAAAGGCGGAGCTTTCCGACACAAACCGTCCCATCTCCCAGATTGGGTACAGCCTTGGGTACAATGACCCACATAATTTTACGAATGCTTTTAAGAAATTGACCGGGTTGGCGCCCGGCGATTACCGCAAGAGTTTTTCGAAGCGGAGGCTGAATGAGGAGTGATTTCTATACTTGTACCATTGTCCTTTCAGGTTATGATAAAACTGTAGTTGCTAATTTGCTCCCAGGACAAAATTCTGGACAAAAAATGATTTTAGAAACGGTAAAATGAATTTAACTTTACTTAAATTCCGACCGACAAAAACAGCCGCAAACCCTCGATTTCACTGCGAAACCTCCTGTTTGCGGCTGTTTACCGTCAGTGCAGTTGATGGGACTTGAACCCACACCCACGTAAGTGGACATGAACCTGAATCATGCGCGTATGCCAATTCCGCCACAACTGCAAAAACAACGCTTACATATTAACACCAAAAACCAATTTTGTCAATCCCTCTTTGAAAAAAAGTTGCAAAAAAACTTATTTTTTATTTTCCTCCCCCTTCGGCTTGACTTTATCCCAGCTTCATTGTATCATAAAACCATAAAAATTGTCAGAATCCGGCATTTAAGGCAGGATTCCAGAGAAAGGCAGGAACATTATGGGGAAATTTGTAATCCGCAAAGTAAAAACGGGTATCATGTTCAATCTAAAGGCAGGCAACGGCGAAGTCATTGCGACCTCCGAAGTTTACAACTCGATGGAAAGCTGCAAAAGCGGCATTGCCAGCGTCCAGAAAAATGCGCCGGTTGCCGCTGTTGAGAACCAGACGGTTCCGGACTATGCTACCGAGAAGCACCCGAAATTTGAGGTTTACAATGACAAGGCGGGCGAATTCCGTTTCCGCTTAAAGGCTACAAACGGCCAGATTATCGCGGTCAGCGAAGGCTACAAGGCACTTGCAGGCTGTATGAACGGCGTTGAATCCGTAAAGAAAAATGCGGTTGACGCAAAGATTGAAGAAGAAAAGGCATAATTTTTAGAAAAGAGGACAGACGATGGATATTAAAGCGCAGATTGAAAAGGTTGTAGATTCGGTCACAAAAGACCAGACATTGCTCACACAGTTCCAGAGAGATCCTGTCAAGGCCGTTGAAAAGGTGCTCGGCATTGACCTTCCGGATGATATGATAAACAAGGTTATCGATGGTGTAAAGGCAAAAATTTCCGTGGACAAGGTATCCGATGCCTTCGATGCAATCAAGAAATTATTCTAAAAAAATCTGGTTTCCGCGAGGGGGTTTTGTATCCCCCATGGAAACCGGATTCTTTTATCTGCATTCTCCGTCTTTGCCCCCGTGTCTTTCCTCTGTCGTTTCCCACGTTTCCTATTACTCTTCTCCCTGCTCTTCCAGGCAGTCTTATGCTGCCCTCGCCGCTCTTTTCCGTTTTTTGGAATTTTTCCCTTACCTTTGCTGCTGGAAAAACGACGAACTTGCCCCGAGATTTTTTAGCGCCTCCTGCATCAGCTTCTCCGCCTCATCGTCATCATACCCTTCCAGGCACTCCTGCGCCTTCTGGCACGATTCATAGAGGTTCGGCGGAATCGCGTAGCGCATCAGACCGTCAATCTTCTCCGCGGCTTCCTTGATATCAAAGTTCTTCAGGTCATCCAGAATATAAAGCAGCCTTGAGTTCAGCTCACCAAGGCTGATGGTCGGCTTCTCCTCATCCATGCCGACACCGGAATCGCGCTCCATCAGCTTCATGACGCGCTGAATCATGCTCTCCGCGCCAGGAAGGTCGTTCGACTGAAGTTTTACCTTTGCTGCATGTACACGCCCGGATACCCCCTCATCAATCTGGTAACCCGTAATCTCATCAATTTTCATGACCGCCGCTTTCAGCTTCCCGCCCTGGATACATGCCAGAACCTCCTTGACCAGACGGTAAAGCTCATCTCCCTCCATCGGAAGCACGCCGCGGCGTTTTAATGCACGCTTGACACGTTCATGAAGCTCATCCGAATTCACCGGCTTTACAATGTAATCCATGATTCCCAGTTTTGAGCCTTCGATGACGGTTGACTTATCCTTTTTGGCAGTCAGCAGAATAACCGGAACCGTAATTCCATTCTCCTGTGTGCGGATTTCCTTTAATGTTTCAATGCCATCCATCATCGGCATCTGCACATCCAACAGAATCAGGTCAACTTTTTCGAGGTAAAGGAACTTAATCGCACGCTTCCCGGAGCTGATTGGGATTACCTCATACTCGTCTTTGAGCTCCTGCTCCAGAGTCGCCAGGTTGACCATATTGTCGTCCACCGCCAAAATTCTCAATTTTTCCATTTCAATCACCTTTCCCTTTTCTATATGCTTCGTTTATTATATGCGCAATCCTTTGAAAACCGCCCCGCGGGCTCTTGCGCGAAATCCGGAACTTTCTGTCATGTACTTTCCGGAATCCCTGCCGCATCTAAAGCTTTTCTGCTATCTCACGCAGCATTTCCTCAGCGTCATCATCCTCATACATCTTAAGCTTCATCTGGATATCCGAAAGCTGCGTCCGTATTTCCGGCGGCAGCCGATGCTCCAACAGCCACTCCACCTTCGCGGCGCACGGCTTTGGCTTAAAATGGGAAACCAAATCCAATGCCTCTTTCACTGCGTCTGCCATTGCCCCTGCCTCAAGCTCCGGCTTTGCAGAATCATCCTGCGCGCCAAGGCGTCCTTTTTTCTCCAGAACCACCTTGATTTCCCCGAGCAGCTTTTTGTACAGCTCCATCATCTCCGGGTAATTCGCCTGGATAAACGCCGTGTCCTCTGCAATCGCGGCATCCTCCTGCTCCTTCGCCTTCCCGGAAAGCTCCATCGCCCCAAGGTTCGCCGACGCGCTCTTTAGGCCATGCACCTCAATCCGGTAGTTCTTTATATCCTCACATTCGAAAAGCTCCTGCAGATATTTTGTCTTGCGCAGACCATCCATGTAAAACAGTTGCAGCAGTTCCAAATAATCATCCACTGTACCGGTATGATACTCCATTGCTTTCTTGATGTCAACACCCTCTATGACAATGTCTGCAAGATCATCCTGTGCGCCGCCTGCTCCCCCATCCACTTTCTGCTCTTCCTCATAAACCTTGCGCCTGTCCGGAATCCATTTGTCAAGCATCTGGAACATCGGTTCCCGGTCAACCGGTTTAGCAAGGAAATCCTGAAATCCATTCGAGAGGAACATTTCGCGCATGCCCGGCATCGCGTTCGCGGTCAGCGCAATCACAATCGGCGTCCTCCCGTTCTCCCCGCACTCCTCGCGTATCACCTTTGTCGCCTCGACACCATCCATATCCGGCATCATGTGGTCCATGAAAATCATATCAAATTTTTCCTGCCTGACAAGCTCAATTGCCTCCGGCCCGCTCTGCGCCTTTGTCAGCTGGCAGCCATAAGGCTTAAGCATCCCGGCTGCCACCTGGCGGTTGATTAAATTGTCATCGACTACCAAAATCTTATAATCCGGTGCAGTAAACATTTGCATCTCATTCTCTCCTTCCGGCTCCTGCCCGCTTATATTTTCTGAAACTGTCCTCTTATCCACCACCTGCTGCGGTATCATAACTGTAAATGTACTTCCCTCGCCATAAACGCTCTCCACCTCAATTTTCCCGTCCATCAGCTCGGCAAGCTTTCTTGAAATCGAGAGCCCTAAGCCCGTTCCCCCGGCACTTCGGTTCTTTTTGGTATCAACCTGGTTAAAGTTCTCGAAAATCTCCGCCATATCGCCCTCGCGGATACCAATGCCACTATCTTCCACCTTAAGTGTCAGGTTCCATGTATCCCCTGTGGTGTAATGCCCTCCGACCATCAGCTTCACATAGCCTTCCCGCGTGAATTTCAGCGCATTGTTCATTAAATTAATCAATATCTGCCGGATACTGCCCTCATCGCCGAGCAGTTTGCACGGGACATCATCATCGAGGCAAAACCGCATCTCAAGCCCCTGCTGGGCCGCCGACCTCTCCATCATGACAACGACTTCATTTAACATCCGCTTGATGTAGTATTCCTTCTCGGCCAGCTCTAGTTCCCCGTTCTCAAACTTTGAAATGTTTAAGATATTGTTCAGGATGCCGAGCAGGTTTTCTGAGGATGCCTGGATATCGCAGGCATAATTGTAAATCTTGCGCCCTTTCGACTCCTGCTTAATCAAATCACTCAGACCTACAATCGCATTCATCGGCGTGCGTATCTCATGCGACATATTTGCCAGAAATTCCGTCTTTACGGAATTTGCCTTCTCCGCCCGCTCGCGCATCTGTGTGATTTCTGCTATGTAATTTTTCGTCTTCGTGATATCAAAAATCAAGAGCACGTAGCCGCGCAGGATATCTTTTTTGTCCCGGATGACCTTTAAATGCCCCTCAAAATACCCGCCGTGCAGCTGAAACTCATAATGTCCGTCCGTCTCAAAAATCTCCATCGGAAAATTGTCCAGTTCACGGATATCATTCCCAATGCTATCCTCATTGAGCGTGATAAAAATCCCCTGCGCCGCCGGATTGTAGCCCGAAATCCTCTGCGCGTTATCCAGGAAAATCACACAGTCGTCAATGTCTGCAAGCACCGTGGTCGCCGCGACACGGCTCAAATCATAATTCTGTTTTGCCCACACAAAGATTACAACGACGGAAAGGATGACCTCAAGTGTCAGCGGGCAAGGGTCGTAGCCACGGATAACTTTACAGCTGTAAAGAATCAGCACGGCGGACGGTATGATACACAATACAATGAATGTGCGGTAATGCATTGTATGCTTTCGGTACGGCTGCTTACGAATCGCACGGAATAACGCCCAGAGCGCCATAATGCAAGGTATGGCACAGGAGAAAATTGTAAACACATAATACATGACCCCATATTCAAAAATATAGTGCCCATAGCCATTGCTCTCTGTCACAAAAGTGCTCGTGCGGTAAAACAGTGTATGTTGGTCATTCGAGCACGCAAACCCAAACACAATCATATTCATCAGCGTCAGCATGCCATACATCCGTTTGGGCAGGGGCAGGGCACAGTAGCAAAAAATAAACTTCGAAAAAAAGAAAACCACCCAACACGAGCCAAGATACTGGATTTTCACCGCCCAGAGCGCCGCCTGTGGCTGCGTCGCCCAGAGCTCCAACAGATACCCGAAGTTCTGTATAATGATGCCAATCATGAAAAACGACATCAGCTGCTGCATATTTGTCACATCAGTATGTAAAATCAATATCAGTGCAGAAAATGCCAATATCAGACCCAGGATTTGTATTACAATCATAAATGTATGCATATGTTCTCCTCCGGACCTCCCTCTGTTTTTTACAATTACGCGGCGAAAAATCCATGCTGCGCACACAGGAAGACCCCTTTTCGCTATTATACCATACTTTCGAATAAAATTGCGACCCTTTTTTGCATCTTTTATCGAAATTCTTTCAACTTTTTCCTTTGCCTGCCATGCAGGCGGCTTTTCACCCTCCCGCGCATAAAAAAAGCTGCCGCAAAATGCCCGGCTCCTGCAATATACAGAGTGTATCCATATATTGCAGAATCCCCACATTTTGCAGCAGCCCAAAATTCCTGCATGTCACCCGAACAGCTTTGCTGCGCTCCCTTTATAATACACCGCCTGCGTCTGCCACAATTCCTTGTAAACCCCGCCCCTCGCAACGAGCTCCTCATGCGAACCGCGCTGCACAATCCTGCCTTCCTCCATCACCGTAATCTCATCGCAGAAACGGCAGGAAGAGAGGCGGTGCGAAATATAGATTGCCGTCTTCGTCCCCACAATGCTGTTAAACTTCGTATAAATATCGTACTCCGATACCGGGTCGAGCGCCGCGGTCGGCTCGTCTAAGATGATAAACGGCGCGCCTTTGTAAACCGCTCTTGCCAGACAAAGTTTCTGCGCCTCCCCGCCTGAAATTTCCACGCCCCGCTCGTCAAAATCCTTGTACAGACAGGTATCAATTCCGTCCTCCATCCGGGAAAGCCGTTCTGCAAGCCCCGCGCGCCTGACACAGTCCTTTACGCGCTCTGCATCGTACTCTGTATCGGCGGCGACATTTTCCGCCAGCGGGAATGAAAAAAGTGCCGAATCCTGGAATACCACGGAAAAAAGCGCCATGTACTCCTCATACTTATATTTCCGTATATCAATGCCGTTCAGCTTAATCACCCCCTGCGTCGGATCGTAGAGCCTGCACAAAAGCTTAACCAGGGTGGATTTTCCGCTGCCGTTTTTACCGACCAGAGCCATTTTCTCGCCAATCCGCCATTTCAGGCAGATATCTTTCAAAACAAATTCTTCCGAATTCGGATACCGGAAGGAAACATGGCAGAATTCAAATTCATACACATCGTCGTCGCGCTTTTCCGTCGGGATGCTACCCATATATTTCTGATCCGGAATGTCTAGGAAATCAAAGACTTTCCGGCAAAACTCCGTCTTTGTAAATATGCTGCTTAGATTTGCCGCAAACTCAATAAAACCCTCCTGCAGCTGCGTAAAATACATGACAAACGCCACAACCTCGCCCGGGCTCATCATGCCTTTCACTGCCCGGACAATGGCAAACCCATACAGCAGCAGCTGTGTAAGCAGCTCCAGCAAGCGTATGGCACACTCAACCCGGTTCGCCCTCCTCGCGCTTTCTGCCATGACCTTTGCTGTATATTCAATGCCGTCCTTGTATTTTTCCATAATCAGCGGCGCTTCCTTATAGAGCCGGATTTCTTTCCCATTGCGGTAATTAAAAAGTGCAAAGCCGCGGAACGTGCCTGCCATACGGCTTGCCTGCAAAACATCTTCCCGTTCCATATACTCGCCGAAAACCCTTGCCCTTTTCTGTTCTAACACAAAGGACTGGAAAGCTGCTATCAGGATAAGAAGCGCAAGCATTGCTGCAACGCCCCATCCGGACTGCACAAAACCGGAAAAACCGCCTTCGTTTCCTCCCTCGCGAAAGAGAATCGGCATAAGCAAAACGGCGCTGACCACCACGGAAAACAGCCCGCTCAGCGTATAAATTACACAGCCTTCCAGCCCCGGAACCCCCATATCCTCATGCGTAATCCAGCGCTGTGCATTTTCTAACTGATTTGCGGTTTTGATATCCTCCACAAGCGTATAATCAATTCCCATCACCTTCCTGCCAAGAATCCGCTCCGTATTTGAGCGGTAGCGGAACGCGTGGCAGTTTTCCCGCGCATCAATCAGGTTCCTTAACAGATAGACAAATAAATCCACGCCGCAAACAAACGCCGCCGCAGACAGCAAATACGAAAGGGACTTTGCCGCCGTTATCCCATCAATAACAAGGGATGCCAGATAAATCCCTGCAAACCTTGAAATCTGTGCGGGCAAAAGCCTTAAAAATGCCCGGAGGGTATGCCCTGCATCCGCTTCATTCACCAGTTTCAAGCTGCGCTTTACCATGCGCATCTTCGCCTTTAAGGCAAACTTTTCTTCCATTTTTTTCCACCTTCCTCTTTCTTTTCCTTCTGCACCGCCTTTACGCCCCTTCATAGTAACTGCTCTGAATCCGGAAAAGCTTTGCGTATTCCCCGCCCTGTTCCATCAGTTCCTCATGGCTGCCGCACTCAAGGACAGCGCCCTTCTCAAGCAGCATAATCCGGTCGCAGAAACGCGTAGAGGCCAGGCGGTGCGAGATAAACAGGCTAGATTTCCCCTTCGAAAATTCCACATAATTCAGATACATTTCCTGCTCCGCTATCGCGTCAAGCGCCGCGGTCGGCTCATCCAAAAGCAGGATAGGCGCATCCTTGTAAAGGGCTTTTGCAAGAACAAGCTTTTGTTTCTCCCCACCTGAAAAATCCGTCGCATCCGGATAAACGCCGCGCCCGAAACGCGTCTCCTCCTTCTTTTCAAGGCTCATGACCTTCTCATAAATCCCCGCTTTTTTCATACATTCAAACATCCGCGCGCGGTCGGCTTTTTCTACCGTCTGCCCCGTGACATTTTCCGCAATGCTTGCCGCAAGCAAGGCAGAATCCTGAAAGACTGCCGAAAAAAATCCAAAATATTCTTCCCGGTTATACTCCTTTATATTTACGCCGTTTAAGAGGATTTCCCCCTCCGTCGGGTCATAAAGCCCGCACATCAGCTTCACAATGGTCGTTTTCCCTGCTCCGTTTAAACCGACGAGCGCAAGCTTTTCCCCCGCCCTTAACGTAAACGAAAGATTCTGAATGACCGGGGTCTGAGCCCCAAAATAAGTGTAGCTTACATTCCGAAATTCCATTTCGCATGTTGTTTTCGGAAGTGCCCTCCCCCCGGTGCGTCTCGTCCTGTCCTCCGTCTCAAGATACGCCCGGACATAATTGATATTTTTTGAAAACCACTGATAGCCGTTTATATTCCCGCACCACGCATCCACCGCCGCAGAAAGGCGCATAATCGCATTGAAATACAGCACAAAATCGCCCACGCCGATTTCGCCGTGAATTACCAGCCAGATTACATAGACATAGGCGGCCAGCTTTCCCGCCGTTCTTACAAAAACCTGCAGGACATTGTGCCGGAATACCCACGCATCCTGCTGCCGGTACCAGAAAATCCGCTCCTTGTACGAGCGTCGGAACGCCTTTTCCAGCCATTCCTGCATCCCGAAAAGCCGCACGTCCTTCGCCCTAGAAAAATCCTTTCCCACACTGTTGATATACTCCATCTGCCGCTCATAAAGCTGCCAGTTATCCGCCATGTTCCACACCCACAGCATTTTATGCCGCTCAATATAATAGCCTGCCACCGCCGGAAGGATAACAATGGGCACCAGCCAGAAATCAAGTACCGATAATATCGCGGAAAAGGTAAATAATTCCAAAGTGTGCTGAATGCTCGCGCGCAGGTTGTACACCATATCACGCGACGACGCCATAACCCCTTCGCGCGCCTTGTTCAGATTATTATTGTTCTCCATCCTCTCATTATTTTCATAATCGGTATCCATGCTCTTTTCCATCAAAAGCCCGTAAAAATGGTCCACCAGCCTGCGGAACCCCGTATAGCCATTATAATTTCCGGCCGCCAGGGCAATAAAATGGAAAAAGAAATTCCCGGCAAAAAGCAGCAGGCAAACTGCAATGAGCCTTGTCTGCCCAAAACCGCCCGCCGCCAGTTCCACAATATACTTGTCTGTGTAGATCAGGATAACATTGCGGAAATAGTCTCCAAAAGCGATAATCAAAACAGTGGCAACCACCCATTTATCATAACCGTAAATTTTTTTCATAGCCCAGGCGATATTCTTAGCAATCCCGTATTTCATCCCCTTGATTTCTGCGCGGTATTTTCCCCAGTCCTCTTTCTTTTTCTGTTTGTCCCATTTTTTTACTTTTACCATCGTATCCCCTCCATATTTTCCGTACACACCATATTTTTTTGATATTTATTAATTTTTGCCGCAAAATGGCTGCTGCAATCCGCTGCATTGGTATCATAACAGAAAAAAGACCGCCCGTACCGATTTCGGAACGAACGGTCAATATACGGAACGAATGGCAAAGCCTGAAATGCACGGGGGACATTTCCGCCCAGCCCGGCGCATTCCCGCCGCAGCAGGAAAAAATGCCGCGTCTGCCGCCTGGCACATTACCCAAGCGGCACAGTAAGTTCCGTCGCAAAAACACCCTCCTCGCTCTGCCGGTTGACGTAGCCGCCATATTTTTTCGCAATCCGGTCAATGCGGAACAGTCCATAGCCATGCTGCCCTTCCGCTCCCGCACTCTGTTTTGTGGAAAGATAAGTTCCCTTTCCCCTGCGCACCTTCCCCGCGGAATTCTGCACGGAAAGATAAAGCTGGTCCTTCAATCTGCCGATGTAGACGCGCATAAAGCGCTCCTCCTGCGGCAGGGCGGCACAAGCCTCTATCGCATTATCAAGCATATTCCCAAGCACCGAACAAAGTTCCACATCGCTCATCGGCAATTTTCCCGGAATATTGGCTTTGACATTGACCCGTACATTCAGCTTTTCCGCCATATTCAGCTTGCTATTTAAAATCGCGTCCGCCATCACATTCCCCGTCTTTACCACCATGTCCACCGCATCCAAATCATCCGCAAGCTCACTTAGATAATCCGCAAGCCCCCCGTAATTTTTCTCGGAGAGCTGTATTTTCATATTCTGTATGTGGTTGCGGTAATCGTGCCGCCAGCCGCGCACCTGCCGATACATATTTTGTATCTCATTTACCTGCTTTTCAATCAGTTCGCTCTGGAAGCGCTCGATGCGTCGGTCAATCAGGCTGTAAAGGGCGCGGCGCAGCAGGAGGGAAAGAAGGACAAGGAACACCAGAGCAGCAAAAACTTCTGCAATTATAATAATTGGTTCCATCGCTCACCTCACAACAAACTTCACATCAGACAGATTCGTTCCCCTTAGCATAATACCGCACAAACTTCCCATTCACTTCCTCGCGCAGTCTGCGGGAAAGCGGAACAAACGCACCACCGTCAAGCTTTACTTGCGTCCTGCCAATGCTGCGGACATGGCGCAGATTGACAATATAGGAGCGATGGCAGGATACGAACCCCGCGCCAAGCCGGCTGCCAAACGCCCCGATTCCCTCATCACCAATAAGCACCTTCCCATCCCGCATATGCACATGTGTCTTCTTTCCGACCGCCTCACAATACAAAATCAGCTCCGGGGCGAGATGAATCATCCCCTCCCCGTCCGATAACACCAGTTCCTTTTCCGGCGCACGGCGCTTTAAATAGCGGTCAAGCACCGCAAAGAGTTTTTCGTCGGAAACGGGCTTCAGCAAATAATGCAGCGCCTCCACCTCATAGCCGTCGCCCATATAATCAGAATATCCCGTGATAAAAACAATCGGCAGCATATCCCCCGCCGTGCGCAGCTTCTTTGCCAGTTCCATGCCGCTTAGCTGCCCCATCTCAATGTCCAGCAGCAGAAGGCCGCACGGGTGGTCCGGATAAGCAAAGAGAAAGCTTTCCGCGCTCGTGTATTCCCGGATATCGACCGTGTGTCCCCGCCTGCCGCCCCATATGCGAAGGAGCCGCCCAAGCGCCCCGATTTGTGCCTTATCATCATCACATATTGCTATCTGCACTTAAAATCCCCTCCCTTACACCACTATAGCATACGAAAGCTTTTCTGGCAATAAACGAATCTTAAAACAAATACCTTAAAAATCCACGTCGGCATACGCAAATCAGGCAGCTACATTTTCACCTTACATGCAGCTGCCTGATTGTTCATTCCAACGATATTCCCTGTGGGCGCTCTATGAAAATACATCCTGTATTACGCAGCGGCATTTCCATTTTTCCCAATCCTTCCGGTTTTCCCAAAAATCTTCGAATTCCATTTTGGCATACTGCCAGGAACCGGATTCTTATTTCACCGTCACCTTACTGTATTTGCCCTGGTTCAACGCCTTATCCATTACCCATACATAAATCACATCGCCCTTTACAAGCTTTGCGGTCGTTACGGAAAACGTTCCCTTTGCCGAAATCTTCCCGGTATAAATCTTATCCCCGACACGGACAAATACGGTCGCGCTCTTCTCGCCATTTCCGGTTACCTTTGTCGTACCCGCCTTGTAGACAAGCTTCGTCGGCTTTGCTGGCGGGGTATTGTCGGTCTCCTTTAAAACCTCGGTGCGGAACGTGAAATCCGTGGAGTACATCTGTCCCCTCCAGGCAACACCCAGATAGTAAGTGCCTGCCTTCAACGTAACCTTGTATGCCTTGGACCATTCCCCCGGCTTGCCGAGTGCAAGCTCCGAAGCGCCTGCCGCCGTGGAGGTAATATTCGTGCCCTTTGCGTCATAAACGCTCATGGAACCGGCAGTATAGCTCTGCGCTATATTTCCCTGCACCGTCAGAACCGTATCGTTCTCCAGCGTAAATTTCGTATAGCGGGCTGCATACTTCTCGTTGATATTAATCTCACAGTCCTTTCCCACCGTCAGCGGAATCGGGTTGTCCGTCGTCTTTCCATCCACGCCCTTTCCCCAGCCCAAAGAAGCCGCCTCAAAGGAAACCGTAAGCACCTGGTCATCGCTCAGACGGTTTGGCGTGCAGTCAAAAACAACATAGTAGGTTCCCGCGTCAACCGCGTCCAGTTCTGTCACGCTCTTAGAACAAAGCTTATCCGAATACACATTCCTGAATTTCCAGCTCAGGCTCGTATCGGAAGTGCCCTCCACATGCCCTGTAATCGCAACCTTGCTCGTCTCCTTCAACGTAAAGGTAAAATAACAGTTTTTATTGCTCACCTTTTCCACCTGAAAAGAAACTGTCTCCCCTGATGAAAGTTCCACCGGCTTTTGCACATCGTAGGAAAGCTTTTTGAGCTGCGTCTGCTCCTGCGCCCCCAATATGCGCAGATTTCCCTGCATAGCCGTAGACACCATCATCGCTGCGGCAAGCACCACGGCTGCCAATTTTGATACTTTTCTCATCGTATCCCCCTTTTCGTGAAATTTCCCCTTGGTTTCATTTTATGTACCCGTACTGCACAAAACGGCGGTTCATCCGCTCTTTAGGACACCGCCGTTGCGCAGTATGTTTTTATTATAACGGATAAATAAATGCTTGTCAAAACAATTCCGCAAAATTTTTATCCGCAATCCACAGGATGCCACACAGCCAGAAGTCCTGCCGGCACCCGTCAATAATGATACTTCTTTTTCATTCCTGCCAAAAACGCCAGCGTCACAAGCATCGACAGAAGCTCTGCCGCGACCGACGACAGCCATATTCCGTCAAGCTTTAGGAAAATCGGGAAAATCAGCACGGCAGCAACCTGAAATACCAGGGTCCTCAGGAATGAAATCAACGCCGAAACCAACCCATTGTTCAGTGCCGTAAAAAACGCTGAGCCATAAATATTGATGCCCGCGAGCAAAAATAAAAACGAGCAGATGCGGAACGCCCGGCAGGTCATCGCCAAAAGCTCTGCATCGTAACCGACAAAAATATCGGAGAGCGGTATGGCAAGAAGCTGCGCAAGCGCAAACATCAGTGCCGAAAATACCAGGATAACCACTGTACTTTTCTTCCGAAGGCTCCTTAATTCCGCGTGGTTTTCCGCCCCGTAATGATAGCTGACAACTGGTGCGCCGCCGATGGACAGCCCGATAAAAATCGCCATGAAAATAAAATTGACATACATCAGCACACCGTAAGCCGCCACGCCGTTTTCCCCCGCAAACTTCATCAGCTGTGCGTTGTAAAGCATGCTTACAAGGGACATGGAGAGGTTCGACATCATTTCCGAAGAACCGTTCGTGCACGCCCGCAGCAGCACCTTCCCTTCTAACCGGCTTTTCACCAGGCGCAGTACACTCGGATTTGGCCGCAGGAAATAAATCAGCGGAATGATACCGCCAAGCACCTGGCTGGCAGCGGTCGCAAGCGCCGCCCCGGCAACTCCCCACCGGAAGACACCGACAAACAGCGCGTCAAGCACCATATTCGCGCAACCCGCAATCACTGTGACCAAAAGCCCCAGCTGCGGTTTTTCCGCCGCCACAAAAAAGCTCTGGAATTCATTTTGCAGTATAAATGCCGTCAGCGCCGCCAGGATAATCCGCCCGTAAAGGACACAGTCCTCAAGCATCTGCCCCTCTGCCCCCAACGCCGCCGAAACCGGGCGGAGGAAAATAATCCCCAACACGCTGAATGTGATGCCAAGGAGAATGGAAGCATAAATCAGCTGTGAAAAAATCTGCTGTGCCTTTTCCTTTTTTCCCTCCCCCATCGTTTTTGATACCAGGGCGCTTCCGCCCGTGCCGAACATAAACCCGATGGTCCCTAAAATCATCAAAAACGGCATAATCAGGTTAACCGCCGCGAATTGTGTCTTTCCCGCGTAATTTGATACAAAAAATCCATCCACCACGCCGTAAATCGACGTAAATACCATCATCACAATGGATGGCAGCGTAAACCGCAAAAGCTTTTTGTAAGAAAAATGTTCCGATAACTGAATGTTCATATTTTTTCCACCCTTTCTTTTAAATCAGACAAGTATTTCTGCATCAGACGAAGATACTGCTCCCGTTCCTTCCTCTCCCAGCCGTCAAAAATCTCGTTTTCTGTCGCAATCAGCTTTTTTGCGGTCTTTTCTGTCAGTTCTTTCCCCGCCTGCGTCAATAAAACCCGTTTTTCCCGCTTATTTTTGGGCTCCAGGCGGACAATGCCGTCCTTTTCCAGTTTTTTTACTGCGGAGTGGATGGTTTTCCTGCTGCATCCCGACAGCCTTGCTACATCGCTGAGCGCACAGCCATCCCCTGCAACGCAAATTGTATACAGGATATTCATTGCACTGTCGGATACCCCCATGCGCAGCGCCGCGTCATGGTACACCTCGTTGATTTCACTCGTCAGATAGTTTAAGCGCTCCATATCTTTACTGCAATAACCGCCCATGTTTCTCCTCCTGTTCCGCCGTCATCGGACGGCTTTGGCACTTTTGGGAATTCCCTCATAAATTTCATTCCATGCTTTTGTCTGAAATCAGACATTCCGCATTATAGTCCGATTTCAGACATTTGTCAACGAAAAATTCTATCATCCTTCGGCGCACAGCCAAAATACTTGACATATGCGCGGTAAAAAGCTGAGTAATCCCCATAACCACAGCTCTCGCCTGCACTCTGTGCCGTGGCTCCGGAGCGCATTTTCTCCCTCGCCGCGTTCAGGCGCTTGATGGTAATATATTCCCAGGGTGCGGCTCCGGTTGCCTGCTTAAAGATTTTTCCGAACTGTGAGACGCTGAGCGAAAACTGTTTCGCAAGAAGCGGCACGGAAAGCTCATGGAACAGATGGGCGTTCACATGGGCGACCATCTGTTCCGCAAGGCTTTCGGGCGGCTTATAATTTGCCGCCCCGCGCTTTGTGTAAGCCTCCCCCAGCTGTTCCAGCCAAAAATATAAATATGCCATAATCTTTATTCTTCTTCCGTAATCATCCAATTCTTCCCTGCACATCGCACGGAAATTCCGTACAAACGCCACATCCGGAAGTTCGGATGGCTTGTAGAGATTTCCCCTGCCCGCCGGGCGGTCAAAAAACGGCTTTAATAAATGATGCTTAGAATCTATTTTTTCCACGGCGGACACGGAAAAATTCAGCACATAGCGCTCATACTTCCTGTCCATTAAAATCTTCGCCCGGTGCGATTCTAACGGGCTCATAATCATCAAATCCCCGGGCTCTAACGGATACCGCGCGCCTTCCACCAGATATTCTGCCTTTCCCGCCACAAAACAGAAAAATTCGCACCGCTCATGGATATGCATCGAAAAAGCCCCATCGTCCGGATGTTCATCCACGGCATGGCGCACGTACAAATCACCCAGTTCGTAATCTCTCTGAAAATCCATCCTCTCCTCCTTCTTCTTCCAGGGCTGCACTGTTTATTTTGATTATGTCCAAAAGCCTAAAATCATAACCGAATTTGCAATGTATGACACTTAAATCTGCAATTGTAATGCAAATTCATTTGTATTATACTGGCTTCAGTTACAGAAAGCAACTACTTTATCTGAGAAGGAGGCATTTCCTATGGATTTTAATCTTTGTGCCTTTGCCGACGAGGCAGGCAGCAAATTATCAGAACAGATTGCCGCAATGAAAGAAAACCGTATCCCTTACCTTGAAATACGCGGTGTAAACGGCGAAAACATCGCTGATTTTTCAAGAGAAAAGGCACAGGAAATCAAGCGGCAGCTTGACGCAAACGGACTTTCCGTCTGGTCGCTCGGCTCCCCTTACGGAAAAATTAAAATCACGGAGGATTTCGCGCCGCATCTGGAACAATTCAAACGCGGGCTGGAGCTTGCGGATATTCTGGGCGCAAAGCGTATCCGCCTGTTTAGCTTTTATGTTCCTGCAGGGTGCGGCAGCGCGGAAAAAGAAGAAGTCATGGCGCGCCTTGCGGCGTTTTGCAGGGCGGCGGCAGGCAGCGGCATCCTCCTCTGCCACGAAAACGAAAAAGGCATCTACGGCGATACCGCCCCGCGCTGTGCACAAATCCACCAGGAATTCCCGGAAATCAAGGCGGTCTTTGACCCCGCCAACTTCATCCAGTGCGGGCAGGATACAAAGGAGGCATGGGAGCTGCTCTCCCCGTATGTAGAATATATGCATATCAAGGATGCACTTCCAAACGGCTTTGTCGTTCCTGCCGGAAAGGGTGCCGGGAACCTTCCGTTCCTTCTGGCAAATTACCGTGGTAAGGTGCTGACAATCGAGCCACACTTAACGGTATTTTCCGGCTTGGAAAAACTGGAGAAAAACGCCGTGGGCGAAGTGAAAACATACTCCTATCCATCCCAGCGCGCGGCGTTTGACACGGCGGTGGCAGCACTCAGGGAATGCCTTGGAACCTTGTAGGAAAACGTTAAAGAGGAGTCTTCAGACATAGTAAAATCATAGAAAGGAATCCGAATTATCATGGAAAAAATACGACTTGGAATCATCGGAATGGGAAATATGGGAAGCGGGCATTTGCAGAATATCTTAGATGGCGGCTGCCCGAGTATTACCGCCACGGCATTTGCCGACACAAACCCGGAAAAATTAAGCCGCGCGGCAAAAAAACTGCCTTCTGCAGCATGTTTTCCCGATACGGTCTCCATGCTTGAAAGCGGTCTGGTGGACGCGGTTCTGATTGCGGTACCGCACTATGACCATCCAACCTGCGCGCTGGAATGTTTTCAGCGCGGCATCCACGTCATCACAGAAAAGCCTGCGGGTGTTTATCTGCGGCAGGTGCGCGAGATGAACGAGGCGGCGCGCAAATCCGGCGTTGTCTTTGCCATCATGTTCAACCAGCGCACGAACCCGCTCTTTTTGCGCGCAAAAGAAATCGTACAGGGCGGGCTGCTCGGCGCGCCAAAGCGCCTTATCTGGATTGTCACAAACTGGTACCGCACCCAGTCCTACTACGATTCGGGTGATTGGCGTGCAACCTGGGGCGGCGAGGGCGGCGGCGTTTTATTAAACCAGGCTCCGCACAACCTCGACCTCTGGCAGTGGATTTTCGGCATTCCGCAACGCATCCGCGCATTCTGCAGCTTCGGTAAATACCACAACATTGATGTGGAGGACGACGTTACCATTTACGGCGAATACGGCAACGGCGCGACGGCAGTTTTTGTTTCCACTACGGGCGAAGCGCCGGGCACGAACCGCCTCGAGATTTCCGGCGACCTTGGGAAATTGGTTTTGGAAAACGGCAAGCTGAAATGGTGGAAGCTTAAAGCACCGGAACGCGAATTCTGCTTTTCGCAGAAAGAAGGCTTTTACGAGGCTCCGTTTACTTATGAGGAATACTCCGCCCCGGCACCGGATGGACACCCAATAGTCCTTGAAAATTTCGCCCATTCGATTTTAAATGGCACGGAACTGATTGCTCAGGGCGAGGAGGGCATCCGCTCCCTGTCCATCTCCAACGCCGCCTACCTCTCCACATGGACAAACGACTGGGTGGAGCTTCCGGGTAACGAGGCATTGTTTGAAAAATACCTGGGCGAATCCTGCGCAAAGGAAAGCCGTAAAAAAAAATGACACCGTCCGGGGCTGATACAGCGGAGGCGCTGCGGGCGCGTTGGCGGGTCAGATGGTAATATCCATCTCCCCGCCCGCCTGTCACTCGTTCCCGCAGACGCGGCGGCTTAATTCCAATACCCTTTTCTGCGCCGCGATAATTTCTTCCTCCCGCCCTTCAAAGCGTTCGATGTCCTCGCACACAAAAACCAGCACCCGGTAGGCGAGATTGGCAAGAAAACGTTCCACGACCGCGCCCGACGCGCCACAAAGCGCCGCTGTCAGCGTGGCGTTATCAAGGTTGCGCAACAATACCTGGATTTCAAAATCCCCCAATGTTACCAACTCCTCCATCAGCCCTGTCCGCCCGGAAAACAGCGTCTTTTCGCGGTATTTTCCAATCAGGGCAAAACGGTCTGGCACCTTGCGCAATGCCTCCCCCATTTCTCCGATTTTTTCCAAATACCCCATCCCGACACGGGAGGCGGCCTCCTCCTGTATCGACGCCTTGCTTTCCCCTGCAACAATCATGGCAAGCACCCGCACAATCATCCTGCCCTCCGCCTGTTCGGATTCCGGAAGTGTTCCCGCATAATTTTCAAGCAGCCCGGCTATCCGCTCCGGCATTTGCTGTGCCATCATGGATTCCATGAAAAAATTCACGGCAAAGGGCAAAAAGCTGCTCTCCCCCTTATCTTCCGCCACCTTTTCCTTCATTGCAAGCAGCCCCTGCTGCCTGCTGACCTCTGCAAGTGCAAGCAGCTTTGCCGCTGTCTCCGCCATGCGCAGCTTTGCCCTGTCATATTCCCCCGTGCGCTCTAGCTCTCTCGTCCTTCGCCCCACAAGCTCGTCAATGCTGCATTCAAAAAAATCCGCGAGCGCCCAGAGCATCTCGATATTCGGGTTGGCAAGATTGCGCTCCCATTTGGACACCGCCGCCGGGCTAATGCAGAGCACACCCGCAAGCTGTTCCTGTGTCATTCCCTTTGCCACGCGCAGGGAGTAAATCTTGCCGCCCATTGCGACGGTGTAATTTTCCGTGTGATGTTCCATAATCCCCTCTCCTTTTTCTGCCAGACAACATTTTTCCATGCAAAAGTGTCCGGGTATTGTCCAAAAACGCATTCCTGCGTTCTGTACACCCCCGCAGAAAACAGTTTCCAGACACAGCCCAGGACAGCCGAACGCACATTTCTTTCGGCTTCCTCTGCATGTTTCTGATTATCAACAGCATAACAGACAGGGGCGGGGTAAGTCAAAGGATAATCCGTCGGATTTTTTTCCTGTAGGTTGAAAAGTGTTTTGCCAAAGAACCACTCCCGTTAAAATTTTCCATATCATCAAAACGGCTCCACATAAAAATCCTTCACATACGCACTGCCGTTTTCATCCCAGTCAAACAGCAGGCACGCAAACCCGATTTGCCCGTATTCCGAGCCTGCCCATGGGACGAGGTATTCCTTTGCAAGCAGGTAATCCTTCCCATCCTGCGTGATAATCTCAAAGTGGACGTAGCCGCGGCCGTCCCCGCCAAAAGGTTCGTTTCCATCCCGCCAGCCCGGCATCTCCTCATCCAGAAAAGAGGCATATTCCCTGCTGCCAGTTACCGTAAAACGCACTTCCCTCCCATCCTGCTCCAACACCGCACGGCAGGTTTGGGTTTGGTTTGTCTCATACACCGAAACGCGGTAACCGCTTGTCATCGTATCAGCCCATCCGGCATCCGACGGAAGTTCCCGTTCCACAATTTCAGCTTCGCGGTACTGTAGCATTTGTCCAATCGCAAATGCATAGAACCTGGCACCTCTGGTATCCCCCTCCAAAAACAGTTCCGTAAAACCGTCATGATCCACATCACCTGCCGTAACTGAAACAGCTATGATACAATCCAGATCTGCATATTGGAATCCTTTGTGCCAGAAAGCCTCCCCGTTCATGCTCCCCCAGAACTCCACACCGGTTTTTCTTTCCCAGACGACATTATCCATCGCTACGTTCCGGTTCAAAGCAAAAAAGCAGTCTGCCGTTCCATTTTGGTCGAAATCCCCAAAACAAATCTCTGAAACCCAATCCCCCTTTGCGACGGTCATTCCCTGCTCCCGAAACCGCGCATACCAGTCTGCTGCTTCCTGTTCGCCAATACCCTGTTTTGCCGCTTTCTGTTTCCATTCCACTAAAAATTTTTCCTCAATCTCTTCCTGCGGCCATACTACTTTGCTCTGGTCAAAATCAACAGAAAAACCCTGGTAAGATTCCTCCAGTTTCTCATACCACGTCTGCCCAGTTTCTGCCTCGTCCTTCAGAACAAACCAGCAAAATCTTGCGGTTCCTTTCTGCCATCCATCAAATGCCCTGTCCGCAGCACTCATATATTCTTCCGCATTTGTTACCCTGACATCCGAAAACTCTCCTGGTGCATATGTCACTTCTGTCATGCCCGCAGGCGCAGGATCATATTCGGTCTCCATCGAAGCCAGGGAGCGTTCCATAAGCTTCCCATCCTGCAGTTCCCAGACCCATTGGCTCTCGTAATAGTGTATTGCGCCATTCCGGATTAAGTCAAGAAAGATATAGCTTTTCTGCCCGGTCTGCGGATTTTTATATACTGGGGTAAATGACGTGATAATGTCCGCCTGGGAATCATATTCATCCCGGAGTGTGCGGGCACATAAAGACAAAGCTGTGCCATCCTCTGACACTTCATAAATATGGGAATATGTGTAAATCCCAGTGCCCTGGCAGGAGGCTGAGATTAACTCAAGCCTCCCGTTCTGATCCAAATCGGTAACGGTATATAGGAAATCCTCTTCCTCCCAAAGCTCCTTTTTACTTAAAATCAGGTTTAGCTGATTCTCCAACGCCGTTTGGCGCAGCTTCCATGCATCTTCCCATGCATCCATATCCTGTATGTCAAAATCTGCAAACGGGGAATACTCTGCTTTCATATACCTTGCTTCATACGCCTGAATGATTGCCTGCGCTTCCTCCTGCGTAATCTTCGACATTTCATCGGTCTGCGCATCTCCTCCGGCAACGGTAATCCCCCCAAAATCATCTACAATCTTCCAGATTGTGGAAAGTGTCCCGTCCTGCAATACGCGGTAATAGTTCCATTCACTGTTGCCCGCTCCCGAAGAACCTTCATTCGCAAAAACATAGCTACCGTCTTCATCTTTTGTGAGATAATAGCGGCTGCGCTCCCAACCGGAGAAAATCTGCCACGGCTTGCCGTCCTTCATCATATACGCCTGGAAAACCTGCCGGTCTGCAAATTCGTCGCCTGCAATCGCCCCGATCAGAAGTTCCTCTTTTCCGTCACCGTCTAAGTCCAGAAACGCATAGCCGACATTTTCCAGCGCGTTTCCGTCGTAGCAGTAGCGGGCAAGGATGCTAAGCCCTGTCCTGTCAAGCTCCTCTGCATCCCATTTTTCCTCCAATGCGATGTAGTACCGATTCAGGACTGATGCATATTGGACAGTCAGGGAATCCGGATTCGGCAAATCCCTGTCGCCGTCTTCCGACTGCCCGTCTCCGTCTATGCCCGGCGCACTGCCACCGTCATTCCCATTCGGTGTACCTGCGCTACCCTGTCCGGAGAGCCCTGCATTTCCTTCGGTTTTCCCTCCCGTGTTGCCAGCTTCTCTTTCCACATTGCCCGCTTCGCCTTGTGCCCCCTCATTCTTGCTTCCGCTTGAAGCCTCCGCATCCCTTCTGCCCGGGTTTAGCCCAAGCCCAATGCCGACCGCCGCCACCAAAACAAGCAGCAGAATGGCAAATCCCTTTTTCGGCCTGCGATAAGATAATACATTTTTCACTCTACTCTTCACCTCATTTCCACCAAATGCCGCAAGCAGGCTAATCTCATCCGCCTCCCGCGCCATTTGCAATAGTGTACTGGAATATTCCTTTTTAATTTCTGCTCCCAACAGTTCCACAACCCGCTCGTCGCAGGACATTTCCATATCCTCGCACATTTTCTTAAATGCAAGCCAAACGAGCGGATGGAACCAATAAATACTTACCAGAAACAGCGCCGCCGCCTTGATAAGCGGATCCCTCCTGCGGATATGGACCCGTTCATGGCACAGCACATATCTTCTTGCCTCCCCGGATAATCCTGTGGCAAGATAGATTGCCGGCCGAAAAATCCCATCCACGAAGGATGCCGCCACCTGTTCCGTTTCGTACACGCCTTCCTCCACGCGCACGGCACCAAGCAATTTTTTCCGGAAACAGCGCATCGAGCGCGCCCACACAGCCCAGAACACCAAAATTCCGGCAAACCAGACCACGCAGAGCAGAGATAAAATCCCCGTGCGCACATCCGTTATGCCCCATTTTTCCGCCAGACCTGCAAGCCAGGAGCCATCCTTCCCATCAGTCACTCCTTCCGGCCTCCGGACATTTTCGGTCTCGGCCGGACTGCCAAACACAGGCGTATCCTTTGTGCCGGCGGCATCCCTTTCTCCGACAAAGCGTCCCGTACCTGTCAGAATCCCGATTCCTCCCGGCACGTTGGCATCTTCCTTTTGTTTCCCTGCTTCTGCCCTGTCAGGCACTCCTGTGGCACCGCCCTGCGCACCGGTTTCCTTCCCGGCAGACACCCCGGCATTGTTCCCCGACGCTGCACCTTCCAACTCCCCAGTTTTATCCGATTCCTTATCCGCGTCCACAATGCCGGAATTTCCGACCTGCGCGCCATCCGTACCGTTATTCCTTCTGCCGTCTTCCCCGGCAAACGGTACGTTTCCTGCGCGCTGCACAAGCAGAGGGTCTGCCGCACGCATTTCTGTAATCTTTTCTTCTCCCTCCAAAGCCGTATCTGCATACAGGGCATCCGGAACCAGGCTGAAGGGGCTCTCAATCCCGACAGGACATGCCAAACGCAGGAATACAACACTCCACAGCAGATAGCTGTAGCGCTTCGGAAAACGGGACAACAGCCGCCTTACCAACAGGACAACCAAAATCACGTAGGCCGAAACCAATCCCATATTCGATACCGTTAAAAACACTGCTCTCATTTTGACACCCCCATACAAGCCACTGTCCCATTTTGATATATCCCGCGACGCATATCTGCTTCTTCCTTACACGTTATGTATCCCATCGTCCGGTTCCCAAAACCGCTTTCTATCACGGCAGGCAGAGCGCTTACGGTTCCTCATAATCATCAATCATCCGCTGGATTTCATCCACCTGCTGCCTGGAAAGCTTCTTGCGGCTCATAAACGCCGCAATCATCTTTGGAAGCGACCCCCCGTAGGTCTCCTGCACAAAACGCTCCCCGCGGTGTTGGTCGTAGCTCTCCCGGTCAATCTTCGCACTCACCTGACAATCCCGGTTCTCAAACAACCCCTGGTCGCAGAGTTTTTTCAAGAAGGTATAGGTCGTTGACTTCTTCCAGCCAAAGCGCTCGTCACAGAGTTTCACCAGTTCTCCCGAGCCAACCGGCTCATTCTCCCATATCACATCGGCAAACTTGCGCTCTGCCTCCGTCATGCTGTACCATTCTTTCTTTTCTTCTGCCATTTCTTCCTCCATTCTGCCATGCCAGAACTAATTTTGCTATAGCCATACTAATTTTGTTTTCGAAAACAAGAGGTCGGTAAATTATAGACCCTGTATTAAGTCTATAACTTACCGACCGCTTTGTCAAGAAAAATTTATTTACTTTTTCCATGTTCCTTCTGGGGACAGTACCAGGATACAAAAAAGCGGTGTTCCCGAAGAACCCTTCCGCCCCTTTCGCCATTCCGGGCACTGCATCACTTAATAAGCCACCACAATCCCACCGTCATTCGCGTACATGCTGCTCACGCCCGCCGCTTCTACGATGACCACATCGCGGAATGGCACCCGCTTTAGCACCTCGTCGCGCACAAACTCCGCGCGCGCCCTGCAATTGCAATGTGTTATCGCGAAAATACGGTTCTTTGCGTCCGTAATATCCTCCTCAATATAACGAATCATTTTCATGAGCGCCTTCGTCATACCGCGCGCCTGGTCAAGCTTTTCAATCTTCCCCTCCACGCCGCACATCACCGGCTTGATGTTCAGCACGCTGCACAGCGCTGCCGTAATATTGCTCAGGCGTCCATTTTTCCGGAGATTGTCAAGCGATTCCAAAACAAACTTTGTCTTGAGCCTGTCGCGGAATTTCCGGACACGTTCTGCCGTCTCCTCAAAGCTCGCGCCCGCCTCCTTCTCCTCTATCAGCTTCATGGCAATCAATGTCTGCCCCGCAGCTGCGGAGCGGGAATCAATCACCTCAATCTTTTTGTTCGGATGCTTCTCCAGATAGAGCATCTTCGCAAGCTCCGCCGCATTGTACGAGCCGCTCAGATGGGAGGAAAGTGTCACTACGTAAACTTCCTCTGCCCCCTCAAACGCATCCATGTACGCCTCCGGCGAAGGGCAGGCAGATTTCGGACATTCGCTGCACTCCTTCATCTTCTTTAAAAAACTTGCCTGGTCAAAGCTTTCATCGTCAACGACCGCTTCCGTGCCAAGGGAAAGCACCAACGGTACAACGCGGATGCGCTCATCCTTTTTCATACTTTCTGTCAAATCTGTACAACTGTCACCTATGATTTTATACGACATATTTCCTCCAATCCCACGTTCCGACATATCCCGGATTCATCATGTGGTATTCGCTCACCATTTCATGTAGTTTTCAATACTATATTATATCTTTGCCATATTGTCAAGTGGTGAATTCAATTTTTCTTGCATATCTCCTAACGTTATGGCATAGTGCTTCTATCCATTGATGCTGGTGATAAACTGGCAGCATATTTTGGTGGATTTCCAAGAAAAATACTTTGTGCGTTGTTGGTCACAAGATAACTGCCTGTGCCACGGCGGAAATCATTAACGAATATGAGGAAATTGTACAGGAGAGGACATTGTGCAGGAAATGATTCGCAGAAAGCAAGGGCGCAAATTCATCCGCGGAATTTGCGCCCTTTCCGAATTCATTCCTCACGGAACAAAGGCGTGGACAGATAGCGGTCGCCCGAATCTGGCAGCAGCACGACAATCGTCTTCCCTTTATTTTCCGGGCGGGCTGCCAAAATTGATGCTGCCTTTAGCGCAGCACCGGAGGAAATCCCGACAAGGATACCCTCGCTGACCGCAAAGGCTTTTCCCTCGGCAAATGCGTCTTCATTCTTTATCGTCAGAATTTCATCGTAAATCTCTGTATTCAGAACCTCCGGAACAAAGCCTGCGCCGATGCCCTGAATTTTATGTGCGCCTGCCATCCCTCCGGAAAGTACCGGGCTTGCCTCCGGCTCCATCGCAACAATCTGGATGTCCATGTTCTTTTCTTTTAAATATTCCCCAACGCCGGTAATCGTGCCTCCGGTTCCCACGCCTGCCACAAAAATATCCACCTTCCCGTCCGTCTGCTCCCAGATTTCCGGTCCGGTCGTCACCTTGTGCACTGCCGGGTTTGCCGGATTCACAAACTGCCCAAGAATGACCGAGCCCGGGATTTCCTCGTTCAGCTCCTCCGCCCTCTCGATGGCACCCTTCATCCCTTTTGCGCCCTCGGTCAGCACCAGCTTTGCGCCATAAGCCTTTAAAAGATTCCTCCGCTCCACACTCATCGTATCCGGCAGTGTCAGAATTGCCTGATACCCCTTCGCCGCCGCAACCGCCGCGATACCGATACCGGTATTGCCGCTTGTCGGCTCGATAATGGTTGCCCCTTCCTTTAAAATTCCTTTTTTCTCGGCATCCTCAATCATTGCAAGCGCAATCCTGTCCTTAACAGAACCCGCCGGATTCAGGTATTCCAATTTTGCGAGGATATTCACATCTGCAATCCCCGCTTTCCTCATATATCCGTTCAGTTTTAAAATCGGTGTGCCTCCAATCAATTCTGCTGCACTTTCTTTTATCTGGCTCATACCCATACTCCTTTCCCGGATATTACAGACAATACGCGCCACGCCGGCGAAATGCCTGAATCCTAACATTTTTGACATACCTATCGGGATTTTAAATCCTACTCTTTTGATAGGTTTTATTTCCATATGATTATATCGCCAGAATCCGTTCCTGTCAATCCCTCTTCTGGATTTTATTGTCCTTTGATACTTATGTTGCCATAAATAACTTATTTGCTTTTTCTGGTGCGGGCAGCCCTGCCATAAACCGGACAGGAGGAATGTTTTTTCTCCACAACTCACCGTGCGGGGCGTGTGCTGCAAAGTAGCTGGATTCCCATATATGAATACCCATGGGAACCCAGCGCACAAACAGGGATACATACCGGCTGCCCTGTACATATCCCTGTTCCTTCCCTAATATATCCTTCCAAAACCACGCCAGGCTTTTTCTTCAGGAAACACAGCTCAATACTGAATTTATCTGTGCTTCTTTAAATTTCGGCTTCATGAAACGTAGTTTCCTTTTTTGCCTGCTTTAACCGGTTCTTTTTTTCCTCTCTTAAAATCTGCTTTAAGCTCTTAATCAGCGGCAAAAGCAGCTTCATCTCGTCTTCCGTACAATCACCTACTTCCTGCAAAAGCACGGTCTTGTCCTCAAAATTTTCTGGTACGTCCGGATAAAAAATCTGATAAAGCGGCAAATCCAACTCCCGGATCAGCCTGTATAACACCTCAAATTTTGGATTTCCGATATTCATTTCAATATCAATAATCGTCCGCTTGCAGACTCCAACCTTATCAGCCAATTCCCTTTGTGACATATGTCTGCCTTTCCTTGTCACTTTTACAATATCCCCTAATGCAATAATTGAAGATGCCACTTTAATTCACCTCTTTATGTAAACAAAATACACTGTGCTCCACGAACCCTCATGGAATCCACAGATTCGCCTTCTTGCTCCAATTGGAATTTTACGTGGATTCGACAAAAAAGTCCATGCTGTTTCAGGAATATGCAAAATATTTTTATCATGTTTCTCACATTTTAGACTATCGATATCATTGTATAAAGTTTATTATTTTACTACTTAGCCCTGAAAATGTCTATGCCGTTTCCGGAATTTTACGAATATTCCAGAAACGGCATAGACAAAAGCGCACTTTTCCAACTAAAATACATACTTGTAATGATACTATCATTTACACGTACATATATCATATAAGAAAGAGGTGTATATTATGAAAAAATTCCAAAAAGCTATTCTCACGGTGCTTGTTCTGATTTATGCAGGCATCACAATCACAATCACTCTTCCGGAGAGTCCGGACAATCCGTCTGATACAAATACAGCCCAGACTTATCAGGCACCGGGAGAATCGTTTGGTCTGTTTGATGAAGGTGCAG
Organism: uncultured Lachnospiraceae bacterium; assembly: GCA_910579615.1. Taxonomy (GTDB): domain Bacteria; phylum Bacillota; class Clostridia; order Lachnospirales; family Lachnospiraceae; genus RGIG4057. The sequence goes on from CAJTUA010000004.1 coordinate 122,947, forward strand.
GAGACTTGCATTGATATCTTCCGCAAATAATGAGTAATAGCCATCTTCTATAATTTTTGCGAGTTTCTTTTGTTGCATTAGCAAGCATATCTGATACGAATGCCAAAGGCAACTTTTTTGAAGCTCATACTTTTCAGGCGAATCACTTTTGTTATATACAAAAGCAAGATTCGCCAAAATTTTTCCTGCTACTTTACATTTTCCTGACCACATCTCAAGTAAGATTCCGAAGTTATCCATCTCTTTTGCCAGTTTTAGTTGCCCGTCTGACTCTAACATTTCACCATAGCACAAATAAAGTAATATCACCGAATTTGTATGGTATTCTTCTTTGACACGGCTTTTCTGATAGGCTTTCAGCATACGTTCCCGCAGCTCTAAGCCCTTCTTCATTCTTCCTGCCTTTCTTGAAAAACCTGCCATCAAATTCAATATCACAAATTCCTCTCGCGACGGTATTCGCATTTTCCCATCCCGATAATCTGTCATCGTATAACGCAAAATTCTTTCCAATTGCTGCAAACCATCCTCAGGATTTATCTCTCCCCGAACCTTTTTATCTCCGATTCTGCATGTCTCTATATACTGACGATTCAAGGGAATGTCCATATCTAACACCGCCGCAAGTTCATCAATTATCTCTGTTGCTTTATCCCATTCAAAGTCAAAACTCGCCTGATTTTTCCAATGGCACAACTCATACAAATCATAATTGTCTGATTGCACTCTGCTGATATAATAACTCTTTTCCACGCCAAGTTCTCCTGCGATTTCCAAAACATGCTTTTTCGATGGAATCTGCTTCCCATTCTCAATCCTCGACAGATTCCCCTGTGTACAGCTCTCCAAATCGCTTTGTGAGATTCCCTGATTTTTCCGTATATCGCGCAGCATCTCATAATCCAACGAAATTTCTTCCTCGTGATAGAAATAATGCAGTTTTGAAAGCTCATCCATCCCAAGTACCCAATCCGCATAACAACGTAACAATGCCTTGAGACTTTCCAATTGCATCGCGAGCACTGTTACATCATTTTCCGGTTCAGCCTTCGGGACATACTTCTTCATATCATCCAAGTCGTCCTCATCCTGCTCGTCCATACCCACTTTTTTACATGCGCTGGCATCGACTGTCATCTTATCCTCTGTTTCGTTCTCCTCCATCACCTTATCCTCAGCTTCCTTCTCCTCCGTTCCCTTCTCCCCAGCCACTTTCACAATCTCCTTAAAGCTCTCAATCCGCAGCTCCAAAAGCTCTACCAGCAACGGCAGCGCCCCATTCTTTGTCAAACATTCCACACCGCGGCAGCTGTACGCCTCAACCTTATCCCATTCCCCTCTTCTCTTGCACCTGAGCGCAAGCAGCCACATACATTGCGGGAACAATTTCACTTTCTCCTCTTCGTAATACCGCTTTTCAAGATATGCCGCCACTTCCTCCAGAATCTGCACGGCTCTCGCTTCATCTGTCTGCATCATGGAATAGCCGAGCAAAATCAGCAGGTGCAGTTCCTGATTACACAGACGGAACCTCATCAGCTCCAGGCCTTCCCATTCCGGAAAGGTAATCGCCAAAGCTTCTCCCAATGCCTTACGGCAGCGCAGGGCATTCCCGTCCCTGCGGTATTCATTGACCGCAGCATATTTCGCCAAAAATTGCTGATGCAGCTTTTGGTCGATTGTCCTGTGCCGCGAATATTCCTCAAGCAGGTTCTGGTTGTGCTCATAATCATTCTCAAAGAAATGGCGCTGCAGGGTTTCCCTTAAGTCAAACAATATGTATTCTTCCACTGACATAATTACCTCAAGTGTGTCCGTACATTTGCCCAAACGCTGCATCAAGGCATCCGCCAACATTTTCTCCGGTACTCTTTCACCGCTCTCAATCTTTGTCAGTTCTCCCTGTGTACAGATTCCCCGAAACAGCTCTTCCTGCGTGAGACCCTTCTTTTTTCGTTCCCGGTAAATAATCTTCCCTAAATTTGTCGCACGTTCATCCCACATCTTCTTTATTCCTCCTGATTCCATAGCTCACCAGAATTTCCCGTACTTATATTGTCATATACCACTAGCCTTCTCGCGGTACGGCTTCTATTTTCCCATATATATTATACCTGTCCACTAATTTCTGGTCAATATTCTCCTTCCAAAAAAACGCCCTTTTTGCCGCCGGATTCCACCGCAAAAAGGACGTTTTCGCTTTATCTTTTGCTTTATTTGTGCCCAAACCTTTCCCTCCGGTTTAAAAAGGAAAAAAGAGGAAAATATATTCTAAAAAAACTTATTGTGCACTGCATTGACTGCTTTTTCCGTCTGCTGCACATCAATCAGCACCGTCACGCGGATTTCCGATGTCGAAATCATCTTGATATTGACACCCGCATCGTAGAGCGCCTCAAACATCTTCGCCGCCACACCTGGATTGGACATCATACCCGCGCCGACAACGGAAACCTTCGCCACATTCTCCTCCACATCAATTTTCGTGTATTTGAGCGAGGTATTCCTGTGGCGCTCCACGGTGGCAACCGCTTCTGCAAGGTCATCCTTCGCGATGGTAAAGCTGATGTCCTTCGTCCCGTCACGGCCGACGGACTGTAAAATAATATCAACATTGATGCCGTGGTTTGCAAGGTGGTTAAACAGCTTGAATGCCACACCCGGCTGGTCCTCCAATCCAATGACGGCGATACGTGCCGTATTTTTATCACTTGCTACTCCGCTGATAAGCATTCCTTCCATATTCACTGCCTCCTTGACTACGGTTCCTTCCGCTAAATTTAAACTTGAACGCACAACGAGCTGTACGCCGTACCTCTTTGCCATCTCCACCGAACGATTATGCAAAACGCCAGCACCGAGCGATGCCAAATCAAGCATCTCGTCGTAGGTGATTTCCGGGAGCTTTTTCGCCTCCGGCACAATGCGTGGGTCAGCGGTGTACACGCCCTCCACGTCCGTATAAATCTCGCACGCATCCGCATGCAGTGCCGCCGCTAACGCCACGGCGGTTGTATCCGAGCCGCCCCTGCCGAGCGTCGTGTAATTATCCCTCTTGTCAATGCCCTGGAAGCCTGTCACCAGGACAATCTTGCGGCTCTCCAGCTCGTATTTGATGCGGTCTGTATCAATGCTGGTCAGACGCGCATTGCCATAAGTTGTGGTGGTGTGCATTTTTACCTGGAACGCGTTCAGCGAAACCGCCGGGACGCCGAGCGTATCCATCGCCATTGCCATAAGCGCAACCGACTGCTGCTCACCGATGGTATAAAGCATATCCATCTCACGCTTTGGCGGGTTCGGGTTAATGTCCTTGGCCTGGTCCACGAGCACATCCGTGAATTTTCCCATTGCCGAAAGGACTACGATAACATCATTTCCCTTTTTGTAATCCTCAATGCAGCGCTTTGCCACATTGAAAATTCTCTCCTTGTCAGCGACCGACGTGCCGCCGAACTTTTTTACGATTAACATAGCTGCCTCCTAAAACAATGTATTTTTCTGCATCTATCGTCCAATTTATCCTTTGATAAACTGTTGGCCGTTCCGAAACCGTGAACGGTTGGTTCCCTGGCTATAAAATATTCCTTGAACCATAAAGCGCTTCTACCTATATCATATTCCGCCACTTTTTTGTTGTGCCTTCCACGCGTATCCTGCTTAGAACCTTTGTCTTTGCCGCTGCCCCCTGAAAGTCACCCTCCGCCATCGGTTTTGTAAAAAATGCGTACTCGCCGGCAATCCCTTCCGCCGTAACTTCCTGGTCCACCGCAAACAGGCTTTTTGCCTTTTCTTTCTCCGCTGCTGGAACACGGACAAAAAAGCTGCTCTGCAAGGTATTGATATCGGCAAGCTCCAATTTTCTGCTGTTCCAGATGGTCATGACATTCACGCCCTGGTGCTTCACCGCGTCCACCACATCCGATACAACGGCGCTCGCGGTCGGAAGTTTGCCCGCACCCTTTCCGTAGAACATGACATCGCCGAGGAAATTGCCCCGCACAAGCACCGCATTAAACACATCATCCACCACATACAGCGGGTGGTCCCTGCCAATCATGCACGGCGCAACCATCGCGTAAACCTTGCCGTCCACCGTTTTGCTTGTGCCAAACAGCTTAATGTTCGCGCCCACCGCATTGGCATAGGCGATATCTTCCTTCGTAATCTTCGTGATTCCCTCGGTATAGATATCCTCATAATCCACCTGCATCCCATAAGCAAGCGAAGTCAGGATTGCTATCTTCCTTCCCGCATCGTACCCGTCCACATCGGCGGAAGGGTTGCGCTCCGCATAGCCCCTCGCCTGCGCGTCCGCCAGCACATCCGCAAAATCCGCGCCCTCGTCGCGCATTTTGGTCAGGATATAATTCGTTGTGCCGTTTAGGATGCCCGTCACTTCCTGAATTTCATCGACCGTCAGGCTCTGGTTGAGCGGGCGGATAATCGGGATGCCGCCGCCCACGCTCGCCTCAAACAAGAAATTTTCCTTTTTCTGCTTCGCAATCTCAAGCAGCTCCGCGCCGTGCTTCGCGACCAGCTCCTTGTTGGAGGTGCACACGCTCTTCCCCTTTAAGAGCGCCTCCTTCACAAAGCTGTACGCCGGTTCTACGCCGCCCATCACCTCGACAATCACGCTGACCTCCGGGTCATCTACAATCTGGGCAAAATCATGTACCAGTACCTCCTCAACCGGGTTCCCCGGGAAATCCCGCAAATCCAGCACATACTTAATTTCAATTTCTTTCCCCGCGCGCCGCGCAATTCCTTCCGGATTGCTCCTGACAATCTCAAACACGCCGGAACCAACCGTACCATACCCTAAAATCGCTATTTTCATATCCATCCCTCCTTATTTAAGTTCCGCATCTGCCCTCCCAGACCCATCCACAGCAGAGGTATTTTATGTCCGCTTCTCTCCCATAAAATCCCTCTGGGGTCTGTACGGGCATATGCTGTTTTGAATCCCTTACTCACGCCCTAGTATTTTTATATAGTGCACTCCCTCTGTTGCCTCAACCAACTCAATCAGCTTTGCTACCTCAAGCGTCTGCGGCAATATTTCCATCCCCAAGGTCAGCGAGGCAATCCCCCCGATTGGGATGGACTGATGAATCGTGAGAATGTTCGCGTGCGCCTGCGCAATTTTGTTCAACACATTCGAAAGCAGCCCCGGCACATCGTCCACCTGCATCATCAAATTGATTGTCTTGCCCCGGTTGTCCTCATGAAACGGAAAAATATCATCCTTGTATTTATAGAAGGAGCTGCGGCTGATTTCAACGGCGTCCGTCGCCTCCTGAATCGTGAGCACCCGCTCCGAATCCAAAAGCCGCTTCGCCTCAACAACCTTTAGCAGAACCTCCGGCAAGGCTTTCTTCTTCACTATATAATATTTATCGTCGTCCATGCCTGTCAATCCTCCTGCGGACCCTCTTTATCCAAAAACACGGTTCGTGCAGCAGCGCCTGCCATCGCCGTTTGTTCACTCCACATGAACAAGTGTCCGTTTCGGAAAGATATCATATCATACTTCCTGTGCGATTGCAATACCCTTTTTATATTTTCCGATTCTGCGAACGCCAATTCTTAGAGATTCCTTACATTTCCGCATTTTATTTGAAATTTTGCGCGCCATATGCTAGAATAGCGTTAAAGCAAAACGGCTTTTTCACTTCAGACAGGAGGGAGATTTTATGGAAGATATTGAAAATAAGGATGAAAAACAGGAAAAAGAACAGAATAAATCACAGAGGGTATGGGATATCTGCTGCCTCGGGGCACTTCTGGTTATCCTGATTGTATGCTGCTATCTGCTGCTTACATAAGAACGAGCCACGGCTGACCGGAACGATTGTCCGGAGCAGCAAGAATGTGAGGAATCATGAAAAAATTAAAACAATACGGCGGGATGCTTTTTCTGTGCGGCACCCTTGTCTGCGGGATTTTTCCCGCAGACACCATTTTCGCGGACAGCCTGCGGACAACATCCACAGGCACATTTCCCATTGCCACAACCCACACGGAAACAGCAAAAACCACCACACCCGAAGAGGAGGCTTCCCGCGATTTTGTGCCAAGCCTCCTGCCTTCCCCGGAATTTTCCGCAGAAGCAGGCTTTTACGAAGAAGAATTTCTTCTTACCATCACCGTTCCGAAGGGGTTTGAAATTTATCTGACCACGGATGGTTCTGTGCCAGCTCCGGACAATGAAGCGGCATTTCGTTACACTGAGCCGATATTGCTCACTGACCTGCGTATGGGGGAGAGTGTTTCAAAAGCATGGGCCATCCGCGCTTGCACCGTTTCCCCGGAGGGGGAATGCGGCGATGTCATAACCAAAACCTATTTTATCGGAAGCGGCATGACCTCACGCTACCAGGTTCCGGTTGTCTCCCTTGTGACCGATCCGGACAACCTCTACAATGAGGTGGATGGTATTTACACCCATTACTGGCAGAGCGGCAGGGATTGGGAGCGCCCGTTCCATTTCGAATATTTCACAGCAGCGGGCGAGCTTGCCGTTTCCATGAACTGTGGCGGCAGGGTGCACGGGGGCGCAAGCCGCGAGATTGAAATGAAATCCCTGCGTCTTTATGCGCGCGCGGAATACGATGTGCAGAAAAATTTCAAATATGATTTTTTCACAGGGGGCACTCTCCCGGCACTCGACAGCAACGGGCAGACCATCAAAAAATTCAAGCGCCTGCTTTTGCGCGGCGGCGGCAATGAGGCAACCGCATGGGAACGCACTTATTTCCGCGATACCTTAACCGCATGGTCGATGCGCAATACAAAGCTTGACGTACAGGCCGCGCAGCCCCTTGTTGCTTTCCTCAACGGCAATTACTACGGCATCATGAACCTGCGTGAACGGCAGGACGAGCGCTATGTCGAGGGGCATTATGGCCTGGACAGTGCGCAGGTTGCCGTATACAGTTTCTGGTACGACGAAAACGGGGATATCCAGGTTGAGGCGGACGCGGACAGCGACGAGCTTGCAGCAGAGGCAAAGCGGTACTATAAAGAGATTTTTAGCTTCGCCACGACGGCGGATTTAACGGTTCCGGAAAATTATGAGAAGGTCTGTGAAGCCTTTGACATTGAAAATTATATTGACTATCTTTGTGTCGAGCTGTTCTGCGACAATACCGACTGGCCGGGCAACAACTGCAAGGCATGGCGCTACACGGGCGAGGAGAATGGCCTTTATGGCAGCGACGGCAAAATCCGGTGGTTTTTGTACGACACGGAATTTGCATTCGGGCTCTACGGCAAACGGCCTTCCGATGATTCTGTCGGGGCAGCACTTTCTTCCACCTCGAAGGAATGGCCAAACCCGCACGGCTCCACACTGCTCTTCCGCAGCCTGTTGCAAAACGGGGACTTTTACAATGCGTTCATTTCCCGTATGCTTGATTTGCTGAATGAGGAATTTGTATCCGAGGCACTCAATGCACAGGTCGATGCCATGGCGGATTATTACAGGGATTTGATTCAGGAGAACCGCGATGCCGGAAACCATTTTGACAACTACGAAACCAACCTTTCCGTTGTCAAAAATTTCATCAGCAAGCGCCCGGCAAATCTCTATACCCTGCTTTACCAACAATTTGAACTTGGCATGCGCTATACACTGCACATTGATTTTGAGCCTTCGATGGGGTCGCTTACGGTTGGCACGATTCACGCCGCAGAGGGCGCGAACTGTATCCGGGACGATGGTTTTTACGGTTATTATTACAATGAATATCCCGTGGAAGTTACTGCAATACCTGCCAAGGGTTACCGTTTCGTTGGCTTTACCGGCAAGGGAATCTCTGCGCTGGCCGCAGTGGACGGAACGCCGCTTGACCCTGCCGATACTGAAAACAGCCTATTGCTCCACTATACAGAGCAGGATGGGAGCAATGCCGCACTGTTTACGCAGGATAGGGTTTTTGTGCAAAACACAGGGGCGAATGGACAAATTTATCTGACGGCTGTTTTTGAGAAGGAAAACGCTTCACCGTCCTATATTGAAACGGTGGGTGCCGTGGCGGGCAGCTCTGTCAAAACAGGGGGAACGGAAGGCACGGCAAGCCCACCGGAGGGCACAGAAATGGACGGGCAGCAAGGCAGCCCCGAAAACGCTGCGGACGCAAACCCGGACAGCAAAGGGAATGGCGAACTGGAAAACGGGAATCCAAACGGGCAGCCGGAGGGTTCGCAGGGCAGTCCGGAAACCAATCCCTCCACCCCTGCGGACGCGCAAAAAACAGATGATACGGAGTTTATCCTGCTCTGCGTCCTGCTTATTGCCACACTTGGTTTTGTAACCTTCCTCGGCATACATGCATCGAGGAAGCGTTTCCGCCGTTGAACACAGCGTGAGGAAGGCATAGCGGGCTGCGTTGATGGAATTGGGCAGAATGATCACGGAAATTAGGGTGTGCAGAACATGGAAATGAATTTTCAGACACTCTCTGGCATCTTTATGCAAAAAAGATTTCCCTGTTTTTATAAGGTCAGTTTTTTAATCTGACCTTATAAAAAAATATTATTTTGGATGTTTTCATAATGCCAATTTTGCAGTATGATAACTGCAATCAAAAACACAGGGCACGGATTATCCAGGACATTTGTTTTTCCAAAAATCAGATTTGCTGTGATTTGACATGGATTTCACCAAGGCATGAACCACCGCAAACCAAATGGATATTCCCGCAACAAACGCCCTGAAACGGAGGGTCTTTATGGAAACACAGAAAAAGCAAAACTTAACACTGGCACTTGCGGGGGCAATCGTTTCCCTGCTTGGCATCATCACCACCATTGTTGGCTACCAGCTCAACAAGGACGGCGAAATCACCTCGGAGGACAAGGTACTTTTCGCGGGCTATTTCCTCGTGATTATCGGCATCGTGCTGCTTACAAACGGCATCATCCGCCTGTGCTCCAAAAAGGAAGCAGTAAAATACAGTGCTTCCGACCGCACCAAACGCCTCGCCTATGCGTCATTGTTCGCGGCACTTTCCTATATCGGTTTTCAGTATTTCCGCTTTGACCTTGCGGTCGGCAGTGAAAAAACAGCCTTTCATCTCGGCAATACCTTCGTCGTCCTTGCCGCGCTTTTTCTCGGCGGTACCTGGGGCGGCATGGCAGGCGCAATCGGGCTGACCCTGGCGGATTTCACTTCCGGTTATGCAACCAGTGCGCCAAAGACATTTTTCCTTAAACTTTGCATCGGGCTGATTGTCGGGCTTGTCGCGCACACGATTTTCCATATCAGCCGCGCGCAGCGTTCCGGAAGAATCTTATGCGGCGTACTGCTTGCGTCCATCTGCGGACTGGCATTCAATATCATTGCTGACCCGCTCGTCGGATATGTTTATAAACAATACCTGTTCGGGATTCCACAGGATATCGCAAAAACACTTGCAAAACTAAGCGGACTGACCACGGGTGTCAATGCGGTTCTCTCCGCCGCCGCCGCTGTGGCAGTCTACACCGCACTGCGCCCGGCACTGGAAAAATCCGGTTTGTTTTTCCGGTTGGAAGCAGCACCGGACGGGGCAAATGCAAAACCGCAGAAGGTTTTTTCGTAGATTTAATGGTTTTTCCTGATGCAAGGGAATTTTAAGGCAGAAATATTATAAATTTTGCACGAAACCGCAAGACAGAAATATCGTAAATCTTGCGCAAAACCGCAAGACAGAAATATTATAAAAGCGAGAAGAATCATGAAACACCAAAAAAAACTTGCAGTTATCAATGATTTATCCGGGTATGGGCGCTGTTCTCTGACAGTCGCCCTTCCTGTCGTTTCAGCGATGGGCGTGCAGTGCTGCCCGGTGCCGACCTCCATCCTTTCCAACCACACCGCCTACCCGGCATATTTTTTCGACGATTACACCAAAAAGCTTCCTGCCTACATTGGCAAATGGAAGGAGCTCGGATTTTCCTTTGACGGCATTCTGACCGGATTTCTTGGCTCTGCGGCGCAGATTGACATTGTGGAAGATTTTATCCGGCACTTTGCCCACGCCGCGCACCACACGCGCCCTGTCGTCATCATCGACCCAATCATGGGCGATGGCGGCAAAGTATATTCCACCCTCACACCTAAGCTTTGCGACCGCATGAAATGCCTCGCCTCCCATGCGGACATCCTGACACCGAATCTTACCGAGGCATGTATCTTAACCAATACACCGTACCACCCGCGTTTTTCCAAAAAGGAACTGTCCGCGCTCTTTGACTGTCTCGCTTCCCTTTCTTCCGCCCGCATTGTCCTTACGGGTGTGGACGCAGGCACTTGCGTTGCGAATATCATTTTTGACCCCGCGTCGGGCGAATTCCTTACCCTGCGCAAAAAACGCATTGCCACGGAACGCTGCGGCACCGGGGATGTGTTTTCCGCTGTTGTTTCCGCCGGGGTTTTACAGGGAATGCCCCTGAAAACAGCCGTGCAAAAGGCTGCCGATTTCGTCTGCCTGTGTTTAAAAGAAACCGCCGGATACGATATCGGCGCATCCGACGGTGTGGTGTTTGAACCGCTATTAAAATATCTGATGCCGTAAATCCCAAAATTTGCGGCGCGCCTGAATCTTCGCCAAAACAGGGAAATTACTCCTGCCAAAAGCGGGAGTTTCCCCGGTAAAGCTAAAGCATTCCCTTTCCGTTTTCCTGGATTTCTTTCAAACACACATTCATCGCGTCGGCATCCTTCTTCCCTCTGTGGTACTTCAGATAAGAGGCAAACACATAAATTCCCACGGAAGTCAGGCACATAAGCAATATCCCGGAAAAGTCCGGTTCATACCATCCAAAAAAATACCCACAGATTAGCGCGGTCGCCGTAACTGTGGCATAATGCAGCACATACCGCAGCCAACTCTCCTTTGGCCGCCTCTCCACCCCCGGCATAATCAACTCCGATTCCACACCACACAGGATTCCGAGCAGCAGCACCTGCGGCAAAATCAGATACGGAACCTGTGCCTCCCGGATGTCCCCACCGGACGAAATCACGGTAATTCCATGCCATACTATGCAGGCAATCAGCGTGCCTGTCGTAACCGATGCAATCAGATTAAGTATTCTTTTCAGCCTTTCTCTGCGCATACAGACCCAACCTCCTTTTCACCTCCGGAACATACTGCCTTGAAATCACCGCCCGTTCCCCGTTTTTCAGTACCGCCTCAATGCGGCCGCCAAGCATCGGCACAAAACGCTCCACTTTGTCAAGGCTTAAAATCATGGATTTGGAAATCCGTATGAAATCCGTTCCGACAAAACGTTCCTCCAATTCATAGAGCCTGCATTTCAACTCCGCCACATCTTTTTTGCCGTAGGCAAATACCCGGTTTTCCACGGATTCAAAATAATAAAGCTCCCGCAAATCAAGCTTGCTCATACTGCCATCCGCATAGTAGCCTGTCAGCACTTCCCGCTCCTTTGTAATCTGCCGCAGCAATTCGAACAGCCGTGCATCTGGCACCCTTGTGCGGAGAACGATTTCTTCCTCCTCATTTTCATCTATGGTTTCCATCCTTACCTTCATATATTTCCCCGTTTCCAAATTGTTCCGCAGGTCCAAACCCCTTGCTTTCACGCATGGTTCTTCTGCCACGCGTTGATAAGCACATAAACCACAAGCAGCACGCACACTGTCACTGCCAGATAAATATACATTGCAGGCATTGTGACCTCATGCCCGGAAAAATATAACTTGCAGTCCACCGACTCCTTAATTTTCTCCACCACCTCCACCGGAAACCCGTCTGCGCGCATTTGCTCAAACACGCCGCGCATCGCATGATTGCGCAGCAGGGAGGTACCGTAGGTTCCCGGCAGGAAGGAAAGCACCTTCTGCAGCCCTGTGCCGAAATTGGAAATCGGCATATAAGCGCCGCAGATAAAGCCGTAGCCCGCACTCACGATTGTTCCGACCGCGGACATCTGCCCCTGCGTGGAAAGGAAAATATTGATAATGGAGGAGAGCGCCGTCCCAAACAGCACAACCAGCACAATATCCAGACAAATGAAGGCAATATCTGCCATGCTCATATACCAACCGACCGAATGTACATACAAAAGTCCTGCCCCGAACGCCACAAAACAGACAATCAGGCTTGAAAAAACCGTAGCAATGTAGTAGCTTATCGCCAACACCGAGCGCTTCACCGGCGCGACCAGAAGGTCATTTCTGGCACCGCTCATCTTGTCCTGCACCATCAGCATGTTGGAGCAGAACGCCACCGTAACGCAGCAGACCGCAAGGATGGAAGAAATCAGCTCGCCGCCCACCGTCGCCGCAATGAGGTCATCCGCCGTCAAAACCCCTTCCGGCACGGCGCTCTGGAAGCTGTCCGTGTAAGTCTTTCCGAGGAATGTCACATACAGCACCAGCAGAATCATCGGCGTGACCAACGAAGTAAAAAACATCCCCTTGTCCTTAAAAAATAATTTTACATCGCGCAAAATCATCGCTCTTAATTTCATTTTAATTCTCCTCCTGCCCTTCCTGCATTTTCCCGGTCACCGCCAAAAATACATCGTCCATTTTCCCCTTGACAATCTCATAGTCAACGAAAACCTTTGGATGCGCCAAAATCAATTTGGTTGCTTCCTCCGTGTCCGGCACGGCGATGCGGTAGATGCCTTCTTCGGATGTTTCCTGCCCCATCCCCGATTTTTTCTTTGTCGTTCCTATCTTCTCATACGGCACTTCCAGCAGGGCAACTTCTTCCTTTGTCACATGGTAGAGCGTAATAAAATCCCCCGTGTAAGCATTTTTCAAATCAAGCGGCGTTCCTTCCGCCGCGATTTTTCCTGCATCCAGAATCACAACATAATCCGCGTCCGCCGCTTCCTCCATATAGTGCGTCGTCAGAAAAACGGTCATGTTCTCGTCCTTGCGCAGCGCATCCACCACGCCCCACACCGTCTGTCTCGTCTGTGGGTCAAGCCCTGTGGTTGGCTCGTCCAGAATCAGGATTTTGGGCTTGTGCAGAATGGCGCGCGCAATGTCCACCCTGCGCCGCTGCCCGCCAGAAAGCTTGCCGAGCGTGCGCTTTAACAGTTCCTTTAAGCCCAAAAGGGCATCAAGTTCTTCCAGACGGTTCACAAATTCCTTCCCGCAAATCCCATAGAGCGCGGCGCGGCTCCTTAAATTGTCGTAGACACTTAACTGCTTATCAAGCACCGAATTCTGGAAAACCACACCAAGACTTTCCCGGATGGCGCCCATCTCGCGCGAAGCATCTTTTCCGTCAATCCGAATCTCTCCCGCGTCTTTTTCCAACTGCCCGCAAATCATGTTGATTGTCGTGCTCTTGCCCGCACCGTTGACCCCAAGGAAGGCGAAAAGTTCCCCTTTCTTCACACGGAAGCTTAGGTCGTTCACCGCGTGGACTTCCCCGAAGCTTTTATGCAAATGCTGAATCTCAATAATATTTTCCATAATTTCCCCCGTTTCCAAAACCAGTTTGCTGATGGTTTCCCCGCCATTATATTCCCTCGCTTTCCCGCCGTCAATGCTGTTTGCGGTAAGTTGCGAAATTTGGTATGTAACATGCAAAGGGTGTGCATTTAAGATGCAGGAGGTGTGCGTTTTAAGCGGGTAGGATATGGACTTTACGTGTGGGGGCAGGCATTTTGAATAAGGGGATAGCACATACACAAAATATGATGAAATTCATCTTTGGACAAAAAAGATGCACAATATCGGTTTCCCGCTATCATGCACCTTAAAATTCGGGTGAATTTTTTTGTTAAAGCAATCAATCTCTCAACTGCTGCTCAATTTCTGCAATCGTTGATTCACTATATAATTGATAAAAATAAGTCATATATTTGAGGTTTGTTGGCGAAAAACTCTTTTATTCTGGCATTGTAAAAGCCAAATCCTCACTCAGATTTTCGTAAAATTTACTTCCCCATCTGCTCTTCCCCTCCAGAAATTACACGCAAAAAAACGCTACCGCAATCGCCCCCGGTCCAACATGCGTGCCAATCGCACCGCCCACAGTCGTAATCCGCAGCTCCGAAAGCTCCTCTTTCCAAAGCGCCTCGCTGTCCCGCACATACTTTTGCAGCAGCGCGTCACTCAGGCCCGTATAGCCCAGAAAATGCGGCATGGAAAAATCGATCCCGCCCGCCTTTTTGATTTCCTCGCACAAAAGGTTATTGCCCTGTTTCGAACCGCGCGCTTTCCCAAGGACAACGACCTCGCCGCCCTCTACTGCAACCACCGGTTTAATGGAGAGCAGCCCGCCCGCAAACGCCGCCGCTTTTGAAATCCTGCCGCCTTTTTTCAGATATTCCAGGGTATCTAACAATGCCACCAGGCGGATACGTTTCTTCGCGGTTTCAAGCTCTGCCGCAATCTCAGCGGCACTTCTCCCCTGTGCCCTCAGACGGATTGCATAATCCACCAATGCATGTTCGCCCACAGTGACATTCTCGCTGTCCACAACAAAAACCTTCCCCTCAAACGAATCCGCGGCGGTCAGTGCGCTCTGCCATGTTCCGGAAAGTTTTGCCGACATTGTGATGACCAGAACTTCGTTGCCGTCCGCCACCGCCCGCTCATATGCCTCCTCAAAAACAAAGGGCGTTGCCTGACTGGTGTGCGGCAGCTCGTCACTCTCCACCAGTTTCTCATAAAATTCCTTATGCGACAGATTGATGCCGTCCTGGTACTCCTCCTCCCCGAAAGTAACCGTCAGGGGAATAAATTCAAAATTGTCAATTGTTTCCTCAATCATATCCGATGCAGAGTCTGTAATAATTCTGATACCCATATGCTTCCCATATCCTTTCTGTGGATGCGTGGCAGTTGATTTCCCACGGCAGTTCATTTCCCGCGGCAGCTCGTTTTCTGCTACATTCCAATGGCAAAGCCGCGCATCCGCCACAATCTTAATACGCCTTGCCCCAGTACACAAGCTTTTTCGCCGGTTTTCCGCAGCATACACAGGTTTCGGCAATGCGCTCCTGCTCAAACGGCATGCAGCGTGAGGTTGCCCCTGTCTTTTCCTTGATTTCGTCTTCGCAGGCGCGCTCGCCGCACCACATTGCCTTGACAAAGCCCGGTTTGTTCGCCACGATATCGCGGAATTCCTCCGTCGAATGTGCCTCGTAAGTGTGCGCGTCGCGGTGCTTTCTGGCACGCTCAAGCATCTCGCTTTGCATTTCGCCAAGAATTTCACCCACCTTAGTATCAATCTCATCTAAGGATACGATGGTCTTCTCCCTCGTATCACGGCGCACAACCACGGCCTGGTTTGCTGCAATGTCCTTTGGTCCAATCTCCACGCGCACCGGGATGCCGCGCATCTCCTGTTCCGAGAACTTCCAACCCGGCGATTTATCCGTGTCATCAACCTTTACGCGGAACGCGCCAAGCTTTTCTTTGATTTGTGCCGCCTTCTCAAGCACGCCTTCCTTTTTCTGCTGAATCGGGATAATCACAACCTGCGTCGGCGCAATCCTCGGCGGCAGCACAAGACCGCTGTTGTCTCCATGCACCATGATAACCGCGCCGATTAAGCGGGTCGTAAGCCCCCAGGATGTCTGGTGCACATATTGTAATGTATTGTCCTTATCCGTGTACTGGATGCCGAACGCCTTCGCGAAGCCATCGCCGAAGTTGTGGCTCGTGCCGGACTGCAACGCCTTGCCGTCGTGCATCAGCGCCTCAATCGTATAGGTCGCCTCCGCGCCCGCGAATTTCTCCTTGTCCGTCTTGCGCCCCTTGACCATCGGGATTGCGAGCACCTGCTCACAGAAATCCGCGTAAACATTTAACATCTGCTCGGTGCGCTCCTGCGCCTCCGTGGCCGTCGCATGTGCGGTATGCCCTTCCTGCCACAAAAATTCCATCGTGCGCAGGAACGGTCTTGTCGTCTTCTCCCAACGCACAACCGAGCACCACTGGTTGTATATCTTCGGCAAATCACGGTAGGATTCGATAATCCGCGAATAAAAATCGCAGAACAATGTCTCCGAGGTCGGGCGCACGCAAAGCCGCTCCGCAAGCTCTTCCCCGCCACCGTGTGTCACCCACGCC
Organism: uncultured Lachnospiraceae bacterium; assembly: GCA_910579615.1. GTDB lineage: Bacteria > Bacillota > Clostridia > Lachnospirales > Lachnospiraceae > RGIG4057. The sequence goes on from CAJTUA010000004.1 coordinate 139,004, forward strand.
ACCTCCGGCGCAAATCCCTCGACATGGTCTTTTTCCTTCTGTAAAAGGCTCTCCGGGATGAACATCGGCATATAGACATTCTCCACCCCAACCTCCTTGAAGCGCGCGTCCAGTTCTTTCTGAATCAGCTCCCAGATGGCGTAGCCTGCCGGGCGGAAAATTGTGCATCCGCGCACGCCGGAATAATCGACAAGCTCCGCTTTTGTTACCACGTCGGTGTACCACTGGGCGAAATCCTCCTCCATCGGAGTAATCGCCTCAACCAATTTCTTCTCGTCTGCCATAGTTATAGTCCTCCTATTTTAAGTTCCGCATATGCCCTTCCCGTACCCTATATCCGACAAAGGAATTTTTATCCGCCCTGCTCCTAAAAATTCCTTTGGGGTACCGTCCGGGCATATGCTGTTTTAAGTTCCGCAGAATCCCAATAAAAAAAGTCCCTTATATCGCTATAAGGGACCGAAAATCCGGCGGTACCACCCTAAATTAACTGCGCCGTTTGCTGCCTGCACGGGCAGGAAACGAAACCGCAATCCTCTCTTTTCCGTTAACGCCGGAATACGCTCCGCTTTCACAGAGCAGCTCCAAGGCAGGTTCCGCCTGCGCAGCAGAGAAGCTCTCACCGTATGCTTCCTCTCTTTGCTGCCCGCCTGGCGTACTAATCCTCTTCCACGCCACTTCAATTACTTTTACTTGTATCGATTTTAGAACAGCCGATGGATTTTGTCAAGAGCCGATTTTATAAAATCCTGCGCATTCGTCCGTTTACTTCCTGCGTACCCCAAACCTCTCCTGCGCTTTCTCGCCAATCACACAATCCATACCTTCCACCGTCTCAAGCTGCAAATGCTCCGGCAAAAGAATGGCAGGCTTTACCTCCTGCACAAAATCCGCATCCCTTGACGAATCAATCACACAGATGCGCAGCTTCTTACATGCGGTCAAATCAATAATCTCCACATTGCCGTTAAAGCGCAGGTCAAGAACCTCCAGCTCCGGGTTGGTTATCACAATCTCTGTCACATCCTCGGACAGCTTCAATTTTTCCAACTGGAGCCTTTCTAACTTCGGGAAATATTCAAACCCGCGCAATGAGGTAATCCCATACACATAAGGGTTAAAATCATCTTCCATTTTCCACTTAAATTCATTTATCTCCTCAAACGGTCCGTAATCATAATCGTATCCTGTGTCCACAAACCATCTCAGGCTCTCCCTCTCCTGCAGCGTCAGGATATTGTCCCGGTTGGTATCCACCTCCTGATTGAGATAACAGCGCAAATTCATGTCCGCAATCTTGTCTGTCCCATTCCAGATGCTTCCCTCCGGCAGCGCCTCTACATTCTCCCCCACCGCATCGTCCAGATAAACAACCTCTGCTCCTCCTGCGCTGCAATGTATGTTTTTGTTCTCCAGAATGACTTTCTTCGTTACGTTTTCGCCAAGCCGAACCCATCTCCACGCATCCGGGTATTCGCTAAAATAACCCGAATCCCCAAAACGCATCCGTTCTGCCCAAAGCTGTGTCCCTGCTTTTGGGACAATATCAACGCCCGCCAATGCCTTCATGCCGGAAAAATCGTATTCCTCAAGCGTTTCCCCTAAATTCACACAATCCTCCAGACGAATCCTCGCCATATAGTTGTTCTGCAAAAGATACGAAAAATCCGCTGAAACATTTCTCAGATTCAAGTTCCGCAAAGCGCACATCCCGCTCAAATCAAGCTCCAGCCCCTCTTTGCTGTTAAAATACAGGGATTGCAGACTCTCCGGGTTCTGTATGGAAAACTCCTTAAGGCTATCCGGCAGCGACAATTCCAACAGGCGCGGATGATTCAGGCATAAGGACACGGCAGCACTGTCATAGTCTAAGCAGAATGTTCTTAAATCCTCCAGATACTGGATTCCATCAAAGTGGTAAATACTTTGCAGCAGCTCTTTCCTGCGCGCCTGTTCCGCGAACGAAAAAGTTGGGTTATCATCCCACACATTCAGCTCCCTGACACTGCTAAGCTCTGTCTTTGACAGGATATGATTCTTGTCCTGGTCTGCGTAGTTATATAAATACTGCCGGAACGCCACATCCGGAAAATTTTCCGCCGTCAGCCAGATACTTCCCTCCGGCAGCGCTTTTTCTGTTTCAAGCATTGTTTCTTCCTCAAAAACAATCTCGCAGCCTGCCCAGTCCGCCCCCGCCGGAAAATATGTATCCATATTTCCAAGGATAATCCGCTCTGCCATCTTCTTGTCGCCGAACGTAACTTCCCGCAGGTATTCATTTTTCCCGAAATCCAGTTCCTTCGCCAATATGGTTTCCTGGTCTTTGGATTCCGAAAAATGGAATGTTTCCAAAAACGGAAGGCGCGAAAAACTCAGCACTTCAAGATTTTCCGGCACACGCACGTCGCAGCACAAAAATTCCAATGTACTTAGGCGCGGGAAATCGAATGCCTCCAGATTTTCCGGCATCATGACGGTACAGCCGGAAAGCGAAAGATAGGTCAGTGTTTCGCATTTTGCCAATTTTTCGATTCCAATCACGTCGCCGCTGATTTTCAGCTCCGTAAGCTCCGGGAACTTATCCCATGCAATGTCCTGCCCTCCCGCCACGACATATTCAAGCGATTGCAGCTTCGGCGCATCCCCAATCGAAAAATCCTGCAGGGAATACGTTTCCAACTGCACCGTTTCCAGATTCGGATTGTCAAGCGGCAGCTTTTCAAGCTCATACCCGCCTGCAAAACAGATTTCCTTCAAGTTCACGAAATATCCGATTCCTTCTAAGGATTTGATTGCCCGCAGCTTTTCGCCCCGCTTCATATTGCTCTCCCAAAGGAAGGCTCCATCCGAGAGACCGCCTTCTTTCTTTGTGCTGCCAAGCCCCTCGATTGCCTCCCGCTCACTCTTCGAAAGCTTCTTATCCCTGTCCTTATCCACATAAGCCAACAGATATTCCCGGAATGCCTCATCCGGGAAATACGCCTCCGTAACCGGAACCGCATCTTCCTGCGCCAGTGCCGGCACTGCTTCCACATCAGAAACCGTCTGCCCGGTCTTTTCCTCTTCCCCCTTAGATGGCTGTCTCTCCTGCGCCGTTACCGCCGTCGGAAGCGGCGTCGCCTCGCCGGATACGGTTAAGTCCCCGCCCGGCAATGTCTTTCCGACATCCCCGCCCTCCTTCCCGCACGCCGCAAACAGCAATGCACCAGCAAAGAGCAATCCTGCCATTTTCCCTGTTCTTCTTCTTTTCATACCCTCATTTTCCCCTTCCTTTGTCCTACTTTCAACCCCACGGCATAAACCGCACATATTGCTACACAACCATCATATCATTTTTTATATAAGATGTAAAGGTACTTTGTTCCTGTTTGCCAACATTTTTTGCAGGGCATTTTTACATTTCCCATGCTGCCTAATCTTCCTCCGGTGCCGCCTGTATTTCCCCTTGCCTACAGTGCTGCTCCTGCTCCATAATCCCCCGCACCAAAAGCAGCCCAATAGGACCAAGAAACACACCCGCTACCCCGAAAAGCTTCACCCCCGCATAAATCGCAAGCATCATCGTCACCGGGCGGATGCCAAGCTTTCCCCCAAGTAATTTCGGCTCCAGAACCTCCCGCAGCACCTGGCAAATCAAAAACATCAAAAACAGCACAATCGTCTGTGTATAATCTCCAGCAAATAAGCGCAAAATTGCCCACGGCACGAGAATCAGGCCGCTGCCAAGCACCGGGAACGCGTCAAAAACTGCAATCGCCACCCCGAGCAGAAGCGCATACGGATTATGCAATATAAAAAATCCCACGGAAAGCACTGCCGCTATCATCGCCAACAGCAAAAGCTGTGTTTTCAAATATGCCGCGCCGCCACCCTTTAAACTGCCCAAAAGTCCGCCAATGTATTTTGATTCACACAGTTTCCTGTAATCCCTGCGGTATCCCTCCATCTCCTTTAACACCATAAGCGTTGAGACAATCACAATCAGCACAGTTCCTAAGATTGCCGCCGTGCCTGCCGCAAATTTCAGGGTTTTCGCCGTGAGCGCGGGCAGAATATTCGTCTGGATGCGCTCCATCAAAACCTCCATGGCCGAGGAAAGCACCCCCATCACGGTTCCTTTTTCAAGCCGGAACAATCGGTCACATCCATGGCAAATCCCGTCCACCTGTTCCGTCAGGTAACGCTCATACGACTCAAAATTCTGGAAAAATGCGACGAGCTGCGTCACGAGCATCTGCCCAAAATAAAACACTGCCATCATAAGCAGGCACAAAAAGCCAAACAGCACAAGCGCCCCTGCAAAAAAAATGGGAAGCCGCAGTTTTTTGTTCAAAAAACGTACCACCGGATACAGCAACATTGCAAAAAGCCCTGCCACCACAAATGGCAAAACAAGCGGCAGCAAAAAACGGAATGCCAGATAAACCGCTCCTGCTGCCAACAAAAAATTCCATCCTGATTTTATTTTTTCATCTTTCCAAAAGTCCATATCCATACTCCTGCACCCGCTGTTTTTTCTTTTGCCGGATATTAGTATGGACTTTTTTTGATTGCTTATGCGAGCATAATTTCATTCTCTTACAGCATTTCCCCATCTATTTCACTTGGATGGGGCTTTCTCACATGCGCTGCCATGCTCTTTTCACAGGCTCCAAAATTTTTATAATTTTCTCTCCCCTGCCTTAATGTCAGCCCGTGGTTCGCCCCCGATTCCACGTCAAGCACATCCTCCCCTGTATCATCATCCGCTTTATCGCCCATGTCCGCTTCATTCCTAAGCAAATGCAGCGCGCCGCCTTTTATGTAAGGATACATCTCATCCTCCCAGAAACAAACCGGGCAGATGTCGTATTCCCCGCGTGCGTCCAATGTGCGGCAGCCACAGCACAAGCATCTATATTTTTTCATTTTTTCCGCTCCAATCCCTGATATTTTCTGCGTCCCACCCGCGATATCTAAAAAACAGGCTTTCCCAAAAACAGCGCCGCGCAAACCCCTTTGCACAACACCCCTGCCGCCTCAGCCAAACAATGCCCCATGCTCCCTGAAAAATTCGTAATAAACCCTCACATTCTCCAGCTCCCACCAATGGCGCACCTTTGCGGGACAGGCATCCAAATCATACACCCTCGCCCCTTTCATCGCCAGCAAAAACGGCGAGTGCGTTGCCATAATTAGTTGGCATTCCTCCTCGTAGGCACGTTTTTCAAGCAGCTTTACCAGCTCCAGCTGCATCGCGGGGGAAAGGCTGTTCTCCGGCTCGTCCAGGCAGTACAATACCTTGCTCTTGATTTTTGACGCAAAGTAGGCGAGCGCCGTCTCCCCGTTGCTGCCAAGCTCCACCTCCTGCCCCGCCGTCCTGCAGATGAATTGCCTCCTTGAGACCGAGCGCGAGCGCGCCAGAAGCTGCTGGCGCATTTTCTCATAATCATCCATGCTCTTAAACTTCACACTCTCCCCATATTTTAACTTTGCATAATCCACCTTTGCTGACTGTCTGCCCTCGCTAATCTCATCGTTGCGCGTGCGCATCGCAAGCATATAATCAAACACATCATCGCTCGTGATAATCCGGCTGCCGGAAGGAATCCGCAGCGAAAAGCCCTCCTCGTCATGCCCAAGCACATACTCACACGCATCCTTGTAGCGCCCAAACATCTCCCCGGAATTATGCGGCGCAACGCGGTTGAGCTCTAAGCGGTTCGCAATTAAATTCAGCAGCGTGCTTTTGCCGGAACCGTTCCCGCCGTAAAATATTGTGATTTTGGAGAAGGTAATCTCAGAAAGTTCCTTTCTGTCAAACAGACCACACGGATAGGCATTGTCCACATAGCCAAACCTCGGTCCTCCGTTCTGGATTGCCTGCTCCGTATAAAGCTCGTCTTCTTCCTGAATCGGCAATGTAAAACGGTAGAGATAAATCCCAGTATCGCCCCCGTCCGCATCGATGTGGATTTTTGTTTCTGCGGCCGGCTGCTTTGCAGCGCCATTTTCGGCGGAATTCTGCTGTGCTTTCCTTGCCTGTGCCCCTGCTCCCATCCTGCCTTTGTGCTTTTTTATGGCATTTTGCCCTGCGCCCCGGCTGCTGCCTTCCTCACCCGCATCTTCCCCCTCCGGTTCCAATGCCCGTTTTCCCCCGCCTGCGCTCTCCATCACCGCCCCTTCGGAAACCAACTGTACGCACAGCCGCATACGCACCAGCACTTCCTCCTCATCCTCGCTTGTCCGCAGCACCGGAATCATTTCCTCCGCATAGGAATCCTGCCATTTCTCATTCATCCCGGCAAGCGGTGCCAGTACCTGCTCCATCGCTGCGCGCGTGATAAAACCTTTTTTGTTCGCGCGGTTTAATTCCTGCATCAAAATATATAATTTGTCTTCATTTCCCATACCCGGCGCTCCTTATATTTTCCGATTCTTTTTTCCATGATTTCCTTTCCCCTTACAATAATTCCACTGGCAAAAAGTTTTTCCGCAGCCAGAATACCGAATGAGGAAAATACCTTCAGTAAATAATTTCGGCAAATACCTTCGGTATCTTCAGTTTATCACAGCAACCGCTATTTTTCCACAGCTACTTCATATGAACTTTGATGATTTTCCAAAATTAAGGTTTCAAAGATATCGCTTTTGTGTTATGATAAGTTTTAAAATGTGGATAGTCCGCCGCCTTCATTGCAAAAGGGATTCCGGACAGCCGCATCCGCAAATACGGCTTTGCCTTTGGGGAAAAAACGTGCTGATTGGACGAGGTTTCCCAAGCGCAGTATCCTAACCTTTCTACACTTTTTCTTTCCTTCATATCCTTGTGTTTTTGCTACTTTTTGTTTATAATGAAGTAAGAAACAAACAAATCACCACTTTACACCAACCAGGAAAGGAAAACATATCATGGACACAGCGAAATTCAGCAATCCGCTTTCCCTGCGAAGCATCAAAGTCACAGATGATTTCTGGAAAAAAGAAATGGAGCTTGTGCGCACCGAGGTCATCCCGTACCAGTGGAACGCCCTGAACGACAATGTTGCCGGGGCGGCTCCGAGCTTCTGCATGAAAAACTATAAGCTTGCCGCCGACTTAAACGCGCGCAAAAAAGCCGACCCGTCCTACGAACAGCCCGTCTGGACAACCTCGATTTTCAATCTTGTGCCGGAGGATATCAACAGCCGCGAGGAGCGCTTCTACGGCTTTTTATTCCAGGACACCGATTTTACCAAATGGGTGGAGGCGGTGGCATACTCCTTAACGCAGCACCCGGACGCGGCGTTGGAAAAACTTGCCGATGACGCCATCGATGTTGTGTGTGCGGCACAGTTGGAAAACGGCTATCTCGACACATTTTATATTATCAACGACCAGAGCAAAATTTTTTCCAATCTGCGGGACAATCACGAGCTGTACTGCTTCGGGCATCTGAGCGAGGGCGCAGTTGCCTACTACGAGGCGACCGGAAAAGATAAGCTTTTAAAAGCCGCCTGCCGCTACGCCGATTACATTGATTCCTATTTCGGCGCGGAAGAAGGAAAATGCAAGGGCTATCCGGGACATGAAATCGCAGAGATGGCGCTTGTGCGCCTCTACCACGCAACCGGGGAGGAGCGCTACCTAAACCTGAGCCGCTTTTTTATCGACGAGCGCGGCAGACAGCCATATTATTTTGACAGTGAAGCTGACCACAAATTCACACCAAAGCCGGGCGATGCTCCGCTGCGCCATTTTTACCACCAGGCACATCTCCCGGTGCGCGAGCAGACCGAGGCAACCGGACATGCGGTGCGCGCAGTGTACCTTTATTCCGGCATGGCAGACATTGCCCGCCTGACCGGGGATGAAAGCCTGCTCGCTGCCTGTGACACGCTCTGGGATAATATTGTAAACAAAAAAATGTATATCACGGGCGGCATCGGTTCCACGCATCTTGGCGAGGCATTTACCTTCGGCTATGACCTGCCAAATGACACGGCATACGCGGAAACCTGCGCTTCCATCGGCATGGTGTTTTTCGCACGCCGTATGCTCCAGATAAAACCGGATGCGCGCTACGCCAATGTAATGGAGCGCGAGCTTTTCAACGGTGTTTTAAGCGGCATGGCGCTCGACGGAAAAAGCTTTTTCTATGTCAACCCGCTTGAGGTACTGCCGAAAGCATGCCACGAGGATGAGCGCAAATTCCACGTCAAACCAATCCGCCAGAAATGGTTCGGCTGCGCATGCTGCCCGCCAAATATTGCAAGGCTCTTAAGCTCGATTGCCGCTTACGCGTGTACGGAAAACGAGGATACACTTTTTGTCCACCTTTATATGGGCTGCGAACTGAAAAAGAATGTCGGGGAACAGGAGGTTTCGGTTCAGATTGCATCCGGTTTCCCGTGTGACGGGAAGGTTACAATTGATGTGAATGCCGACGCGCCGACCAGGATGACACTTGCACTGCGCCTGCCGGACTGGGCAGAGGAATGCACGGTAAATGGGATAAATATAAAATTTGCGGCGCTTTCTGGCATGCTCACCGATGCAGCTGCAACCAATTCCCTGCTTTCTGCGATTGCATACGCTGCCGGTGCTGCTTCTGCAAAAATCACAGACGGCTATCTGTACTTATCCGGCACATGGTCAGGCAATACCAGGCTCACACTGGATTTCCCGATGACCACCCGCATCATCGCCGCAAACCCATCCGTCCGGGAGGATGCAGGCAAAGTGGCCGTTACCCGCGGTCCGGTCGTGTACTGCCTGGAGGAAGCAGACAACGGCAATGATTTGCATCTGCTGTGCCTTGACTGTGGGCAACCGGATTTTGCGCTTGTTCCGGATGCCACCTTAGGAGCCCCGGCAATTACTGCGAAAGGCGCGCGCATGGCGAAAGCAGAGGAGGGGGAGGCACTGTACCATGTCTACCATGCTGCGAAATCTGAGGAATGTAAACTTACGTTTTTGCCTTACTATATGTGGAATAACCGCGGGGAAGGTGAAATGGCTGTCTGGGTAAGGACAATGTAAAAAATTGCGGGGCTGCAACAGCAGCCCCGCTTTATTGCCATAATAAAAGCCCGTTATTTTCCCGCGATTTCCTCGAGCAGTTCTTTGACAATTTCCATCCGGTTTTCCCCCGGTTCCCCGTTTCTTAGCTGTGGTAATGCGGAAACCTGGTACATCATCCCATCCTTTACCATATATCCCGTCGCGGCCGTAGAACCATATTCCTCCGAACCCTCGGCATCTACAAGCATACAGGGTATTCCCCCTGCGGTGGTGTACGTCTCACTGGTATAGCTTGCTTCCCCTTTGGTTACCGCAAACGTCTGCGCAGGAATCTCTTGTTCTGAATCATCGACATAAATATTCACTGATACATATACATTATAGCGCTCCGACAAATAAGAACCATAAAACTGAACGCCTTGCAGCGGTCCCTCCTCTGTTCCTATCACACTAAGCTCAACACTTGTTGGTGGCCGGCTTGTTATCGGCACTTCCAGGAAATCAATTTCAAGGTAGGCGAGCGCGCTCTCCCAGTCATCAAATTCCCGATACCAAATATTTGGGATACTGCTGTACCACAGCTTGTACTCCTCACACTGTTTCCGTATCGTATCCTTAACCTCATCGATATGTCCACGAAACGCATCCTGTCTACGGTACCGGGTTACAAAGCCAACATCATAGCTTGAGGTGCCTTCATCGGATTGGATATCAAAAATTTGGATTCCAAGCACGGATGCCGCCACAATCCCCCCTCCTGCGGTCAGGCAGATCATAAGGAGCGCTGCTGCCGCCACAAATTTTAACCGCCTGCGTTTCCGGAAATGAAGGATGCTATCCCCCTGCTGCGCCTCGGCTACGAGCGAAGCATCCAGATTGTTCAGTTTTTTCAGGAACGCTATACCGTCCGTTTCCCATTTCTTCCCATCCTGCTTTTCTTTGTTCATATCGCCACCCCTTCCTTTTCTAAGTAAGCCCTGCATTGTTTCCGCAAACGGAATAAAATACTCTTCATACGGCTTTCGCCGCAGCCAAATTGTTTTGACAGCATTTCAACCGAATCACCATACCAGTAGCGGCGCACAAATATCAGGCGTTTTTCCTTTGGCAGACCGCGCAGGAAATCTGCCAAAATCTGTGCAAACTCCCCGGAAATTTCCCCGGACTGCGCCATGTGCGACGGGATGCATTCCTCCATCTCCTCACTTAAACTTACCACTTCCGCCTTGCGCTTTTTCGCATTCTCAAAGCGCAGGCGGTCATAGGCAATATTGCGGCAGATTGCCGCCGCATAGGCAAAGAGGAAATCCGGGCGGTTCGGCGGAATATTATTCCAGATGGCAAACAGGGTGTCGTTGACACATTCCGCCGCCTCTTCCCAGGATAAAATACTGCGCGCAATGGCAAGAAGCTGATTTTTATAATATTCAGCAAACAACTTCAGGCCGTCTTCTTCGCGCGCCCAAAGCTTGCCGATGATTTGCGTATCCTGTTCGGGGCATGGATGCGTCCGGTTAGCAGCATCATTTTTTCTTTTCTTTTGCAAACCATTTTCCCTCCTTTTATGCAAATGCCGTTTTATGCTTCCTACCTTAAAAGACGAAAAATATTATGGTTTGGTTGCATCCATATTATGTTTTTTACTTTTTTCTTATAAAATATTGTTTTTTCACCTTTTTCTTGCGAAATATTACAAAATATGATAAAATAAAAGGCGTTAAAATTCAATTTAAAAGGGGAAAAAGTATGAAAAAGAAAGTAATTGCTGCTTTATTGGCAACCGTGACCATCCTGTCGTTTGCAGGCTGCGGTAAGTTTACGTGCGATATGTGCGGGGAGGAAAAGTCCGGCAAGAAGCACGAGGAAACCATACTCGGCGAGACAATCACGATTTGCGATGACTGCTACAAGGATTTGGAAGACCTTGCGAATTCGTTGAAATAAGCAGAAAAAAACGGAAGGATGCTGCCGCTGGCTGATATTTTGCGGCAGCATTTTTTTCAGAAAAAACCACCAGCTCAGGAAAATGCCGCACCCACTTTTAGATAACATTTCCCCGCCTCAGATGCCGCGCAAAGCAAACCATCACAGCCCCCACACAGAGCAGAACCAAAAGCCACGCCTGAAACGGCGCATACTCCTGATAGCCTGCGCATGATATCTGCCCCGCCTTCTGCAAACTGCCGAAATAGTTTTTGCATCTCTCCCACCATTCCCTGAAATAAATAAATTTTTCCGGAACGCACACGGCAGGCAGCACGCCCCTGCGGCTGACCAGAAAACAGAGTATGAAAAACTCACCGATGCGCAAAAAATAGCGGTAATTTTTCCCTTTTCTCCCAAGGAGTGCAAAAATTCCCGGATTCAAAAATATAAACAGGGCAAAACACGCCAATATCTCCAATGCGGCAAGGCGTAATCCGCGCTCCGTTGCCAGGTCCCTCACATTGGTATCGCCGTAGCGCTGGCTTAAGGTGAATGCCAAAATCTGTTCCGCGCCTTTTTCCGGTGTTACCAGCAGTGCGGGCAGCACATCCACATGGGCTTTTGCCGGAACTGCCCCTGTGTCATATATATTGATTTGCGCGCACAAATCCCTGTACGCTTCCTGTATCTCGGCTTCCGCAACACCGGATACAAAAATCCCATCCGGAATCAGGGAATTGATTCTGTAAAGCCCAAGAATGCATCCGAAAATAAGGAATGCTGCCACCAGATTTAAAATAATTTTCTTCCTCACAAAACTCACCCCTTCATCTCCTGTTCCTGCCTGCAAATCCCTGTACTACTTTTCCAATTCGCCCACATTCACTGCAACCCCATCCGCAATCTCCCTGTCCGCCGCGTAAACGACCTTATCCTTCTTTCCCACGCCGCTTTGCACCTCAAACCACCCATCTGCCTGCGCGCCCAGCTTCACCTGCCGCTCCCGCACAAAAACACCTTCCTGCGTTTCCTCAAGCACAAAGACAACCGCCATTTCCCCGCCGACTGCCCCCTCAAAATCCAATGCATACGCCGGGAGGGCAATTTCCCTTTTCTCCGCAATATATTCCGTGCCATCCTCAAGATATATGGTCACGGGAAACGTCTTCTCCCTCGCCCGCATCGCCATCACTTTTGGTGTGGTCTGCTTTCGAAGCTGCCCGGAAAATAACGTAAAGAAAAGCATAAACGCAAAGAAAAATACACAAACCCGATTCAAATATTTTCGTTTTTCCATAAGCTTAGATTTTCACCCTCTTTTCCTGTTTCTTACAGCTTCAAATTCCCTACCCCTTCCTCCAAATTTTCATGGAAATACAAATAAAGAACCACAACCGGAACCATAAAAAGCACGCACCCCGCAAAAAGTGCCGGCATACTGCCCGCCTGCCCTGCAAGGAGCACCGACAAAGGCTGCTTTTGCTCGTTTTTTAAAAATATCTGCGGCTGCTCCACCAGATTCCAGTTTTCTGCAAACGTGAATAAAAACAATGCCGCAACACAGGTTTTTACCTGTGGCAGCGCAATCTCCAGCATAATCCGGAAAACCGATTTCGTCTCAAGCCGCGCCGCCTCAAGAATGCTTTTGTCAAGCCCCCGCATGTACTGGCTCATCAAAAATACGCCAAACGGGGTAAAAATCCCCGGCAGAACCAGTGCCAGACGCGTATCCAGCAAATGCATATCCCGCAGCCCGATATAATTGGGCAGCATGGTTACCTGCAGCGGCATCATCATCAGAATGATATAAAAGAAATAAAGCGCCCCTTTCCCCTTAAAATCCGCCTCGTGGAACGCATAAGCCGCCGGGATGCAGACAAGCGCATTGAAAAACGTTATCACCACCGCATAAAAAACCGAATTCCAAAACCCCTGCAAAAACCAGGCTTTCTCCACCAAAATATCGTAGTAGCCAACCAGGGAAAATCCTCCGCGCCCGGAACCGGATGCCGTGCCAATCCCCAATGTCCCCGTGTCCGCCACACTGCCCCCTGCCCCGCCCGCCTGCACGAACGAGCGGAAGATGGTCAGCAGAACCGGAAAAAGGAAAATCCCCGCAAAAACCACAACAAATAGAATTGTAATCTTCTTTTTCATTCCCCACCCGCTTTCATTCAAACCTGCGCTGCAGACGGATTCCCACCGCCACGATAACGCAGATAAGTATCGTTGTGATGACCGCGCCCGAGGCAAGGTACTGGTAATTCAGTTTCATAAAATGATTGTTCATATAATATTGCAGGCTGTATCCCGCGTCCGGTGGGTAATTGGAGCCGTAATACAGATAGCTCTCCCTGAAAATCCGGAAGCTGTAGACAATTCCGAGCAGGGTCACAAAAAACAGGGTCGGTGCCAGAAGCGGCAGGGTGAGATACCAATGCAGCTTCATTCCATTCGCGCCGTCTAATTTCGCCGCCTCGTAAAGTTCCCCGTCAAGCAGGGAGAATGCCGCACTGCACAAAATCACCGCAATCCCAATATTTTTCCAGATAAACAAAGCGTAGACCGGAACGGACGATTCCCCCACCGCAAACACCAGCCGCCACGCCAGAATAATGCCCGCCGTCGGCAACAGCATCGGCAGGATAAAGGCGAGCCGGAGACGTTTTAAGCGCTTATTCAATTTTAAAAACAGCACCGAAACTAACATTGCCCCTGTGACCAGAACCGGAACCCCTACCAAAATCAGCAGGAGGGAATTTTTCATCGCCAGCCGGAAATACGGGTTGTGGAACAGAGTGTTGTAATTCTCAAACCCCACCCATTTTTTGCTGAACTGGTTCTCAATCAGGGAATAATAGACCACCCGCACAAACGGAACGGCGTAAAAAATTAATATTCCGAGCAGGCTTGGCAGGAGCAAGTATTTGCATTTTCGCTGGTAATTTCTCATGTTTCCCCTCCTGTGCAAAGTAATCCTTGCATTCACTACAAGGGCGAAGGTAAGCGGCTTACCTTCTTTATAAATCCCACCCTTATCCTCTTCGCCGTACATTCCTGGTTTTATATGGATTTACTCATTTAAATACATATTCATTTTCCGCTCCATCTCATTTACGGTATCCTCGTAAGACTGCCCTTCCATCCGGTAGCGGTACAGCTCATCTGTAATGATTTCTTCCGGATACGCGAAATATACTTCTGCGTCTGCAATAATCCCGTGTATTTCCTGCCATAACGGTCGGTCACCAAAATCATTCGTCTGTAGCATAAACGAATTTTTATCCGCGCGGATTCCCTTGCAGACTTCTTCCAGATAGGTCAGAACCCATTTTAATCTCTTTGAATTCGGATTCACCACAATCATCCACGCTTCCGCCTGATTCTTATATTTCTTCTCCTCAAGCATTGGCATCGGCGCTGCATGAAAATAATCATATTCATCGTAATGATAAAAACCCTCTTTCCGGAATATGCTGCTGCGATGCACTGAAAACAGGATTTTCGAATAATATTCATCCTGATTGGTAGTATCTGCATAGCGCGCCGTATCAAAAATAATTTCCTCCGCATTGACCCTTGCGTCATACTTCCTCATAATATCCATATATGTATGAAATACATCCGTATGAAAATCAGATTTTTTGTCCTGAATGGCATAATTTCCAAGATATTGATAAAGGATATCATTCGTCATTAAGTAATATGGTACAGAATACAAACAAGCATCATCGTCTTTGGGCAGTCCCACAACCCAGTCAATAAATTTCGTATAAGTATTCATCTGTGCCATTTCCGCACCGTTTATCTTCATCCTTTCTTCATTGTACAGCAAAACCGGGCACTCCATTTCCAAAGGAAGCATCCAAAGATTCCCGTTTGGGGCGGTTGCCGTTTCCCGCACATACGCGTGGCAATCTGCAAGCAGTTCTTCCATCCCTGCAAGGTCACCCAGCGGATAATAAGCCCCCGTCCTACGGATATTCCCGGCAAGGTCATGCGCGGAATCCAACACCAGAAAGTCATAGTCGGAATCTGCCGCCAACAAAATCATTGCCATTTCCTCTGCCAACACTTGCTCATAGTCAATCGTATAGCCATAATATTGAGGAAGATAATAATTGCTTAAAGTATAAGCCTTCAATGCCGGAACCTCATTTGTCAGCAAACTGTTTTCCATCCGGATAAGTCTCTTTGCACCATCCAGATAAAAAAGTCCGTAAGTAAACCCGTCCTGGCATAACAGAGTTGCAGCACCAACAGGCTGTTCCGTGAAAACATAGCTTTTATCGGACAATTTTTTTTGTCTTGCAAAAAACACGCCTTCCGCATTGGTGCAGACCAGTTGTTCCAACAAGCTGTCATACGCAATGTCCTCCACCACACCAAGCTGCATCTGTGTATACTGTTTTTTCCCGATTTTTCCTTCTGCATCACAATCCGCGAAATAAAATCCCTTCTCCCCATCATAAGCATAAACCAATAATTCCTTGCTGCTTTTTTTTGCAATCTGCTTGATGTTTGAAATATTTATTTTCTCCATCTTACCATCCGTGCAGGAATAGC
The DNA here is from genome assembly GCA_910579615.1 of uncultured Lachnospiraceae bacterium. Lineage (GTDB taxonomy): Bacteria > Bacillota > Clostridia > Lachnospirales > Lachnospiraceae > RGIG4057. The sequence goes on from CAJTUA010000004.1 coordinate 154,478, forward strand.
GCAGCAATTCCTCTCCTTCGTAAACATATTCGTCATCTTCATCAAAACGCACATCTTCCAATTTCTCATCGTATTGTTGCTTTCTTAAGATAAACAAGGAATCCCCCGCCCCAAGCATCTGCCGGAACCAACATGTATCCCCATCAAATAAAAACAGGATTTCCGATGTACCCGCTGCCAAATCCATCGCATATAATTTATAATCTGCAATATAATAAAGCCTCTGCTCCTGATAACACATTGTCTGAATCGATTCTTCCTCTACCGGATATTTTTTTACGCATTTTCCCTCTGTATTGTATTCGTATATTCTCTTTCCCTCACGGTCATATGTATAAACAGTTCCATCCTCGTCCAGACAGAATAAACTTGCCGGATTGTCCTCATAATACAAGAGGGCTTTGGATAAGTCTATACTAACCGGTTTGTCTATATTAATATCCTCGTAGTTTTCTCTTTTATCCCCATCTACATTTTCTCTGATATCACCGCCGTCACCTTGTTCCTTTTCCTTTCCACAGGCAGAAAATAGCATACAGAATATCAATAGAATAAATAGCGAAAAATGTTTTTTCATGAAATGATTACCCCTCTCTCTTTATTGGCATTGTAAAATTTACTACTTTGTTTTTTCTAAACTTTTTTCGGAAGTTCAAATGGTTTCAAATGAAATGAGCATCGATTCCCACTTTTTGACATGATGCCCATCCATTTATGTATGTATTTATCATAGCACAACCGAGAAATTTCTACAAGAAAAAACACACCTTTTTCCAAAAAAATATTCTCTTGCAGGCTATGGGCATAAACAGCCTGCAAGAGAATAAGGGGTTATATTTTTATGCTTTTCTTTGTCGCCGACACACGATTATGGCAGCTTTTATCCGCCTGTCCTTTCATGTTTTTCTAAAAAACAAACATTTTCCCATCTTCCCAAACATAAGCACCAAAAACAATCAACCTCCCCAAATATAATTACCGCCAAAACAATCCCTTGGTGCAATTTCCCCATCTGGTAAACGGATAAGACCATACGGATATTCTCCTATATTCTCCTCTATTTCCACCACGACCTGGAACCACACACTTTGTGCTCCCTCTTCATAAACCCCACCCTCATCATAAACCATCTCTATCCATCGCCCTTCCAGATAGTAACGCCGGAACCAGACTTCTGTCCCCGCCGGAAGCGTGACCGTCGCTCCGTCTTCCCCGCCTTTATTCTGATAAAAAACGGTATCCTGTTTTAATACTTTCAAACCTGGTATACGATTTCTCCCTGGCATTTCCCCAAAGTCTAAATATGGCAGGTCAAGTACCAATTCTGCGTGTAAATCTTCTGGATTTTCCAACCGCCATGTCATTTTCCTCATCTCTTCACAAGTCTCTAAAACATTGTGGTAAGCACTTAGTTGAATTATCCCATCGCCCCGTATTCCATCCATTCTCAGACATTCTTCCGTATTCTGTATTTCCAACCTTGCGGCTTCCCAGTCTGGCTCCCAGGGAATTTCCTATTCCGATTCCTCACGTACAGGCAGGAAAAAACTTTCAAACAGTGAAATATTTGTCTCTATCGTACCAACATATACAAATTCTCCCTCTCCATAACGCAAGAAACTTGTTCTGGCATTCTGATACCAATACTCCACGGCAATCTCAAGATATGAATCTGATGACAGTACCTCCTGTCTGGCGCAGGATTTCCGCCGGGTTGTAATCCGGCAGTACCTCATCGAAAGACGGTTCTTCATCCGCAAGTATTGGCATCGTGCTGTTCACCGGGGCAGCTGGAACGGCTGCTCCAGTCGTCGGTTCCATTGGCTCCGTTGATGTCCTATTTCCTTCCACCATCGGCTGTATGGTAACCAGAACGGTGGATGTTAACAAAAGATTGGGGTTCGACTCCGCCCTTTCTTTTCCGCATCCATTCCATAACAGAATAATAATGAAAGCAGTAAACCATTTCCATCGTTTTCCCAATTTTTTGCACCTCCATTTTATAAAATTGCAATTATATGGTATTATTTGTTGTTATTTCTTTAAAATATCCCCTTGCAAGCCCTGACTAAAAATACCGCTCGCAAGGGAATCGTAGTCCATATTTTATGCTTTTCTTTGTCGCTGACACACGACATTACAGTTTATCTGGTCGTCCTTCCATCTTCTTCCTTAAAACCACACCTTCCACCATCAACATCTGGTAATGTATCATCTTTCGCAAACCTTACCTCCCCCTCAACTCCCTCCGCTCATAAATCTACAAACTCTACCGATCCCGATATGTATTGAATCAAAACGGCATCTTCCGGTATCAGCTCATAAAGTTCACTAAAATCCATCTCCTCATTCACATACACGGAAACCTTATTTTCCACTTCATTCAGCCCGGTTGCAAAAATCCCATTCTCACTCATAAGCGAACTTATCTGGTTCTGGAATGCACTTAATTCTTGTGTCGAATATTTCCCAATCCGAATGTTCAAATGCCCATCTTCTACCGCCTGTTCCAATGCCAGCTCACAAGCCGTCAGTTCCCTGTTCTCCCGCTCGTCATAAGCTTCCTGTTTCAGCCACATGCCATAAACGTCGGCATCTGCGTCATAGTACATACCTCCCAAATAGCCAAACCCAATCTCTTCCCCCAACTTGTAGTAAAGACCTTGTATTGTCAGATTCTCTAACTCCGATGACGGGTCTTCATTTTCAGTCCCCCCCCAGGGTAGCACCGTTACATATGCATTCTCTTTCACCGGAAATGTACTTGCATCTTTGGCTTCATCAAGAGCCTGCCCACCACAGCCTGATAGCATGAGGGAAACACATACCGACATTACATACTTGATTTTTCTTGCCATTTAATTCATATCCTCCTTTTTTTCAATGCATTTCAATCGCATTCCTTTCTTTCCTCCCTCAGCACATAATCCCCCCACTCCACTCCTCAAAGCTCGCCAACTTCTGTTTATCAATCACCCCAAGGCTCTCGAAATGCGCCGTCACCCGCGCAAACGGCAGCGGAACCACATACTTATCCCAACGTTTCTTTAACCGTATAATACGCTTATATGTAAAATGCGCGTATACCACATGTTTCTCATGCTCGCGCGCCAACATAAACAGCAGCTTTTTCGGCTCGCGGTACGGTCCTGCCGGGCCGTCAAATGCCGCCGCCATAATCAGCTCCGGGCGGCGCGCCGCTTCAAGCATCTTCTTAAACGCTGTCTTCATCTGCATGCCGTCCGGGATGCGCAGCGCCTCGCCGCCATTGTGGTTCAGGGTATTCTCAATATAGTCCCCGCGTGTATTTGCTGTCACAATCGCACAGATATTGCGGTATTCCTTCGCCAGTTCACTCAAAAGAAGCTCCATCGAATAGCAGTCCTCATGCCAGAAACCGAACATAATGCCGGAGCGAAAAAGTTCTTTGTTTTCAATCTGGAAACGGCAGGTTTTCAGGAGAATCTTCGTATAAGTCAGGAAAATGGAATTCAGCAGCTTAAAGCGCAGCCTTGCCTTGCGCGCGCGTATCAGCATCCGGTCGCCCTGAAGTTCCTTGATGTGTTCCGGGTTGTCCATGTTTTTTCGTCTTTTCATAATGGTCACCAATCCTCTTTTCATTTTTTGCTGGAATTTATTGGTTGTTTCCGGCCATCCTGCCTCCTGCGCGCCAAAGCAAAATGGGGACAGGTTTAAAAACTCCTTTATTTTGTTCCGCACGCTGCAGAGAAAGCCATAAAAATCAGAGATTTCCTTTGTGCACATTGTACCATATTCCGCAAAAAATCACAATTGTAATCTTTTAAAACCGACAAAATATGTTACGGGGGCTGCTGCAATCCGGCAGGGAATGGTTTCCGTCACCACTCGCCCCGTATAATCGGACTTGCCAGATACACCACCGTCCTGTTTGTATCCTCCTCATACCGCACGGCAACCTGCATATTAATCCTCTTCTTCTCCACCGTAATATATTCCGCCAGCAACCCGGAATACGCGTATATTGTATAAAGGTCCTCATCCCGGTTCTCGTAAACAATCTTTCCGGAAAGTTTCTTTATCATCCCGTCTGCGAGCCTGTTCCATTCCGACATTGCAAGCTTCCCATCGTAAGCCCCGAGCAGCTGCAGGGTTGTCTCCGCCTGTGTGACCCCCATCTCCTCTAAGGTTTCCAGAATAATATCCCTGTAATTTAATACATCATATGCATCATCCTGATAAATGGACAGCTCCACATACAAATACGTGCGTGATGTATCTTCCCGCAGCGTAATCGCTTTGAGCGTCGTAGCGGCCTGCTTCGCATTCTTTGTGTACGAGTAAATCTGGCCGGCATCCGTCTCACGGTATTCAATTTCCCCGTCAATGCGAACGCCAAGCGAGCCTGCAAGGTAGCTGATTAGTGCCTGCTTATCATGCTCCGTCAAAAATGCGGTTCCGTAATCCGCTGTAATCTGAAGCTTGCTCTCCACATACCCTGCTTCGGATGCCGCAAATGCATCCACAATATCCATCTGGCGGTACAGCACTTTATCGGAAATGGTCTTCGTCACCGTGCCAATCAAAAGCAGCGCGCACAGCAGCAGGATAAGCTTCATTTTCAGGCTTCCTTCCACAAAGTTCCAAAAATTAATCCACTCGCTTTTTAACATCCCAGGGAACGATTGCTTTCCTGCCCCCGCCTGCATCCCCTGCCCGGCATACATCATCCCTTCCCCATCCTGCATCCCATCCCCATCAAACGCCATTTCTTCCCTGTCCACATATTCCTGCCGCCGACCGGTCAGCACCTGCTGCCTCGCCTTCAAAAATTTTTTCTGATTCTTTAACGATTGTCTCTGTCTCTCCATAAAAAAACCTCCATTCTGGTAAAAATTATTACCAGAAAATGGAGGTTTATACCATAGAATATCCAATTATCCGTGTTGCTTCTCCGCCAGTGACAGACGAACCAAGGATCTGCGCAGCGCAAGCTCCGCCCGTGCCTCGTTAATCTCGGAATCCGCGCTTTTTAAGCGGCGCTCCGCACGGGTTTTCGCTTCATTCGCGCGGTTGATGTCAATTTCCTCCGGCCACTCGCAGGACTCGGCGAGAATGACCACCTTATCCGGAAGGATTTCAAGGAATCCCTCATGAAGCGCAGCTTCCTTTACTTCCCCGTCCTTCTTGATTCGGAGGATACCCGGCGCTACAATCGCAGTCAGCGGGATATGGTCTTTTAATACGCCGATTTCGCCCTCTGTCGTCGTCAGCTCAATCATATCGGCTTCTTCCTCAAGGAACACCCGGTCGGGAGCAATCACCTGCAATTTAAAATACCTGCCTGACTCTGCCATTCGCTTTACTCCTTATTTGTTCTTTGTTCTGGCAATGACATCATCGATATTCCCCGCATTCAGGAAATAGCTCTCCGGAACATCATCATGCTTTCCTTCCAGGATTTCCTTAAAGCCCTGGATGGTCTCCTGCACCGGAACATATCTTCCCGGAAGGCCGGTAAACTGCTCCGCTACATGGAACGGCTGTGAGAGGAAGCGCTGCACCTTTCTTGCGCGGGATACGAGCATTTTCTCATCCTCGGAAAGCTCATCCATACCAAGGATGGCAATGATATCCTGCAATTCCTTATAGCGCTGCAAAATCTCCTGCACGCCGCGGGCCACCTTGTAATGCTCTTCTCCGACCACGCGCGGGTCAAGAATGCGCGAGGTGGACTCAAGCGGGTCTACCGCCGGATAAATACCAAGCTCCACGATGGAACGCGACAGCGCCGTCGTCGCATCCAGATGCGCGAAGGTCGTTGCCGGAGCCGGGTCGGTATAGTCATCGGCCGGCACATAAACTGCCTGAACCGATGTGATGGAACCATTCTTTGTGGAGGTAATACGCTCCTGCAAAGCACCCATCTCCGTCTGTAAGGTCGGCTGATAACCTACAGCACTCGGCATACGGCCAAGCAGCGCGGATACCTCGGAACCTGCCTGCGTGAAACGGAAAATATTGTCAATGAATAAAAGTACGTCCTTACCGGATTTGTCACGGAAATATTCCGCCATCGTAAGACCGGTGAGCCCGACCCTCATTCTCGCTCCCGGCGGCTCATTCATCTGACCGAACACCATGGTCGTCTTGTCGATAACGCCGGACTCAATCATCTCGTAATAAAGGTCGTTCCCCTCGCGGGTACGCTCACCTACGCCGGTGAATACGGAATAGCCATTGTGCTCTGTTGCGATGTTTGTAATCAGCTCCTGAATCAATACGGTTTTTCCTACACCCGCACCGCCGAACAGACCAATCTTACCACCCCGTTGGTACGGGCAGAGCAGGTCGATGACCTTGATACCCGTCTCAAGGATTTCTGTCTCCGTGGACTGCTCCTCAAACTTCGGCGGCTTGCGGTGGATTGGCATATATTCCACACCCTCCGGGGCAGGCTTTTCGTCGATTGGATTTCCCAGTACATTGAACATACGGCCAAGCGTATGCTCACCTACCGGTACACTAATCGGTGCACCGGTCGCCTCCGCGTCCATACCGCGCACAAGACCGTCCGTCGGTCCCATGGCGATACAGCGCACTGTATCGTCACCCAGGTGCTGTGCTACCTCTACAACCAGTTCTTTGTCATGGTTCTGTATTTTAATCGCTTCATTGATTTCCGGAAGATTTCCCTCCGAAAATTTGATGTCGAGGACTGCACCGATAATCTGAGTGATTTTACCAATTTTGCTCTGTGCCAACTTTTCGTCACTCCTTTTCTCTTTACTTTCTGGCTAAGCCACACAAGTACGGCATCCCACCATACTAGCCAATCGCATTCGCCCCGGCAATGATTTCGGTAAGCTCCTGTGTAATCGAGCTTTGGCGGGCTCGGTTGTACAGCAGGGACAAATCGGAAATCATCTCGTCCGCGTTGCTGGTCGCCGCATCCATTGCCTGCATGCGGGCACCGTTCTCACTGGCAAGTGCCTGAACCAGTGCTCCATAAATCAAGCTGTTGATATATTTGGGAATAATAAGGTCCAATGCCTCGTCCGCCGCCGGCTCATAATTCATAAGCGTTAAGTCAGCCTCCGCGCCTTCCTGCTCTTTCTCTTCGCCGCCGAATGCCACCGGCAGGAGCTTTAAGAAGGTCGGGATATGCACGACCGTATTTTTAAATACAGTGTACGCGATATAAATCTCGCCGATTTCCCCGGCCGCAAACGCTGCAAGCACCTCGCGCCCGATATCCACCGCGTCCTTAAACATCGGCTCGTTCATCACCTCGGAATAGTCCGCCTTCACCTCATAGCCACGCCTTGCAAGTGCATCCCTGCCCTTGCGCCCGACCGCATAGATAACCGCGTCTTCCTTCGCGATGCCGCTGCCCGTCACCAGTTTGATTACATTGGAGTTGTAGCCGCCTGCCAGACCACGGTTTGAGGTAACCACAATGATTGCCTTCTTCGTGGAGGCTCCGGCACTCAGATAAGGATGTGACAAGGTACTGGACTTTTTCAGCATGGAGCTCACCGTCTGATACATATAGTTGAAATACGGCAGGGAATTCTCCGCGCGCGATTTCGCCTTCTGAAGCTTGACGGTGGAAACTAACTTCATAGCCTTTGTGATCTGCCCGGTACTCTGTATACTCTCTTTCCGCCTTTTGATGTCTCTCATGGAGGCCATAGCTTCACACCCTCTCTGTTATTTAGTAAATTCCTTCTTGAACTCGGTAATTGCCGCGACAAGCTTCTTCTCGCACTCGTCGTCCATTACCTTCTTCTCCCGGATGCTCGCCGGAATTTCCGGATATTTCGTATCGATATACTCGAACAATTCCTTCTCAAATTCTCCGATATCCGCCACCTCAATATCAAGCAGGTATTTCTTCGTTGCCGCGTAGATAATGATAACCTGGTACTCGACCGGCATCGGCTTATACTGCGGCTGCTTGAGAATCTCCTTGATGCGTTCGCCCTGCGCAAGGCGCTCCTTCGTATCGGCATCCAAATCGGAACCGAACTGCGAGAACGATGCAAGCTCGCGGTACTGCGCAAGGTCAAGACGGATGGTTCCGGCAATCTTCTTCATCGCCTTAATCTGCGCGGAACCGCCCACGCGGGATACCGACAGACCGGCATTGACTGCCGGGCGGAAACCGGAATTGAACATCTCGGTTTCAAGATAAATCTGGCCGTCCGTAATGGAAATAACGTTCGTCGGAATATACGCGGATACATCGCCCGCCTGCGTCTCAATAATCGGAAGCGCCGTAAGGGAACCGCCGCCAAGCTTGTCGGAAAGTCTTGCCGCGCGCTCCAAAAGCTTTGAGTGCAGGTAGAAAACATCGCCCGGATACGCCTCACGTCCCGGCGGCCTCTTAAGGAGCAGGGAGAGTGTACGGTAAGCGGTCGCATGTTTGCTCAAATCATCGTAGATGATTAAGACATCCTGCCCGTTCTCCATCCATTCCTCGCCCATCGCACAGCCGGAATACGGTGCAATGTACTGTAACGGAGCCAGCTCACTCGCGGTCGCCGCAACAACGGTCGTGTAATCCATCGCGCCGAACTCCTCCAATGTCTTTACGATGCTCGCAACAGTCGAAGCCTTCTGGCCGATTGCCACGTAAATACACTTCACATTCTCTTTTTTCTGGTTGATAATCGTATCAATCGCAATCGCGGTTTTACCGGTCTGGCGGTCGCCGATAATCAGCTCGCGCTGTCCCCTTCCAATCGGCACCATCGAGTCAATCGCCTTGATACCGGTCTGTAACGGCGTATCAACGGATTTTCTTGAAATAACACCGGATGCCACGCGCTCAATCTGGCGGTATTTTGTTGCTGTAATCGGTCCCTTGCCGTCAATTGGCTGTCCAAGCGCATTGACAACACGGCCAAGCATCGCATCGCCGACCGGAACCTCAACCACGCGCCCGGTTGTCTTTACCGTGTCGCCCTCGTTGATATTCTTGCTGTCACCAAGCAGTACCGCACCGACATTGTCTTCCTCAAGGTTAAGAACCATACCGTATATCTCATTCGGAAATTCCAGGAGCTCGCCCTGCATCGCCTTTTCCAACCCATGGATACGCGCAATGCCGTCGGCCACCTGGATAACGGTTCCTACGTCGGATACCTCCAGCCTGGTGCTGTAATTTTTAATCTGCTCCTTGATTACAGAACTGATTTCTTCAGGTCTTAAATTCAAGAGATAAGCACCTTCCTTCTATAATAGTCTCGTTTCACTGCCGGGACACGCACAGACGCGCTCCCCGGCTCTCGTTTGTTTTACGAAAGCTGAATTTTTTGCAGCTGCTTTTCCATCTGCGAAAGCTTTGTGCGGATGCTCGAATCCACCACGCGGTCGCCGATGCGGATTACCATCCCGCCGATAAGCGCTGCATCCACCCTGTAGTGCATCTCCAGGGTAGCATAATCCGTCGTGGCAAGAAGCTTTTTACAAAGCTGCTCCTTCTGTGCGTCCGTCAGCTCTGCCGCCGAGGCCACATCCACCACGCCGATTTTTTTGTACTCTTTCACCACTGACAGGAAATAGCCAAGAACCGCATCCAGTTCATCCGCCCGTCCCTTATCCACAATCAGTACGAGAAAGCCCGTCATATCGTCGGACACCCTGCCGTCAAAAATTGCCTTCACCGCAGAATTTTTCTCTTCCTTGCTGATTTTTGGATGCATCAGAAGCTGCATCAGTTCGGCATTTTGCCGAATCACCTCACGGATGCCCGCTGCCTCCTCATACAAGGTGTCTACGGACTGCTTTTCCAGAGCAAGCTCAAATAAGGCATCTCCATATACTTTCGATACTATCTTCGCCATGTATCATCACCTATCTCATTCAAAGCCTCGTCCACGAGCTGTGCCTGTTTCTTGTCATCCATGCTCTCTGCCACAAACTTCCCAGCCATCATAGATGCCACAGAAATCATTTCCTTCTTTACTTCATCCTTCATCTTGCTCTTCTCGAGCTCAATTTCCTTATTCGCGCGCTGCGTGATTCTTACTGCTTCCTCCTGCGCCCCGGCTACGATGTCAGCCTCTTTCTTCATGGCTTTCTTTCTGCCCTCGGCAAGAATTTCATCCACCTCTGCATCCGCGGCCTGTACTTTCGCATCGTACTCCGCCTTGAACGCAATCGCGTCTTCCTTCTCCTTCGCCGCTTCGTCAAGGTCTGACTGGACTTTCGCCTGGCGCCTTGCCAGCAAATCCCTCGCAGGATTAAACAGGAGATAAGATAACAGCAGGAATAAGACAAACACGGCAACCAGTGTGATTAAGACATCGGCAAGCCACTGCGCATCCAGACCAAAAATGCGGTTCATCCACGCAAAAAGACCTTTCCCGTCCTTGTCCGTAATCACCTGCTCCAAAAACACCGTTCCCGCGTTCATAACATTAAACAAACTGCCCACTTATCCGGCCTCCCTTCGATTCGTATTTTTCCCGGCCAGCGGCCGGAAAATCCATTCTCCGTCTCCGAATCAAAGCCTGCCGATTAACGGGTTTGCGAACAGCAGGATAATTGCAACCGCAAAGCCGTAAAGACCGGTTGTCTCCGCTACCGCCTGCCCTAAAAGCATTGTGGACATAATCGTTCCTTTTGCGCCCGGATTGCGGCCGACTGCCGAAGCACCGTGGCCTGCTGCAATACCCTGACCAACACCAGGTCCGATACCTGCGATCATCGCAAGACCTGCGCCAATTGCGGAACATGCTAAAATTAAACCCTTATCTGTCATTTTTTGTTTCCTCCTTGTTTGTTTCAATTCACTCGCATTTGATTTTTAAGTGACCGCCTTACTCTTCCTCAAAATTATTTGAGATAAATACCATCGTCAGCATCGCAAAAACATACGTCTGGATTGCGCCGGAGAACACATCAAAGTATCCGTGCAGAACCGACGGCCAGATAATCGCAAATTTGCCAATCAAGCCATAGATCAGTCCCATCATTACCGTGCCGGATAACACGTTACCAAAAAGACGCAGCGACATCGACAGCGGAGTTGCCAGTTCGCCGATGATGTTGATTGGCGTCAGCAAAACCGGCTTGAACAGGTTCGTGATGTGCTTCATCTTCTGATACTTAAAGCCGTTGTAATGAATCAGGACGAATGTAATCAAAGCCAACCCAAAGGTCACGCCGTAGTCTGCGGTCGGCGGCCTGAGCCCGAACAGACCCGCAACGTTGGCCACAAGGATAAAGCAAAAGATCGTACCGATGTAATTGGAGAATTTTCCGCCATGCTTCTCACCCATGTTTGTTTTGGTAAGATTGTCGATTGCTTCAACCATGTACTCAATCACATTCAGGAACGGTCCCGGAGCTTTTTCCGGATTGGCTTTTTTGATCACTCTGTTTGCTATCAGCGCGAAAACGACCAGTGCCAGTATGACAACCAACATCGCAATATGCGTTGTCGTCAGCCAGACCTTCTGACCAAAGAAGTTGTACTGGAGGAATCCATCCACACCGAACGTTACTCCGTCGGAGCTGAACTGTATCGTCTGCCCCGCAAAGCCTCTTGAAAGCAAACTGTTAAGCAAACAGCCTTCATTGCCCACTTTCTCACCTTCCTTTACTTAAAAATTTTATAATTTTATGAGTTAACGGCTGTAAATATGCCGTAAACTTCAGGCACAACACCCCGAAAAACACCCCGAAAACATGGAATGCCTCCGGTACAAACGCGCCGATGGCAAGCGCCGCACCCGCCATCAAAATCCGGAGGGTCGCACTTTTTTTCATATATTTCGACGCGTGCTTCTCATCCATGTCGAGTGCACGGTCAATCGTCACATACAGATGGCGCAGCATCAATCCTGCCGCACACGCCCCGAGCAGTACGCCGAATACCCAGCGGTACCACTGCGCACCCATAAAAATGCATCCGGCCGCCGCAAAGACAGCCGCACAGGCAGCCAGTCCAACCGCCATATCACGCACCGTTTCCGACGCGTTTAACGCATCCTCCACCGGGTCAATATGCACCGTCTCATCCTCCGTATCCCCGGAAAGCTTTTCTGCACCTGGCTGTGGCGGGCTTTCTTCTTCCGCGCATCCCCCGCGCTCTGCCGGGTTCCCCACATCTACGCCGCCTTCACTTTCTGTCTTCATTTCCTTTTCCGCCACTGCAGGCTGCTCCGTCATGGTCTTTCTCCCTTTCCCTGCGCCACGCAGCAAATTCCTCCTCCGCCGTCTCCCTGCGGCTCTTAAAAAGAACATCCCCCGCCCGTGCCCTTTGCTCTTCACTAAGCTGTGCGCGCCTGCGCCGCAGCTTAGTACCCGAAACGGGCGGCAGGCTTGTCTCTTCTGGCTCACCGGACTTTTTTTTCAGGCTGTTCCAATACTCCCATTCCGCCTGTTCGCGCTTCAAATCCTCCGCGTAAAAAGGCTTCGTCAGCTTATAGATATTGCGGAACGCCGCGAGTATGCCAAAGAATAAAAAGAGCAGGAATAAAAAGCTCGTCTTAAGCCATCGGTCCAGCCAGTACCCCAAAAAGGCTCCGAGGAAAATCGGCACAATCATGCTGATACCGATTTGTGTAATCATTAACAGCCCCTTAGCAACCGCTCCATTCCTTTTCAAAGTGTATTACCCCTATCCTGTTATTCTGAACCCCGCAAAATGGTTCCATTGCCACCCCATGGTCCTACGGCGGTTTTGAACATCCATAAATAATATCATATCACAAAATCCCAAAAATGTATACAATTTCTGCGGAATTTTTTTAAATTCCTTTTCTTCATTCTACAATCATAGAACACCAAGATGCTCAAGCAGTATCTTTAAGCCGAGCAAAATCAGTATCGCGCCACCCACAAACTCCGCCTTTGCCTTATATCTGGTTCCGAACAGATTGCCAATCTTTACGCCAAGCATGGAAAGCACAAAGGTTGTCATGCCAATCAACGTCACTGCCACCGGCATATTCTGATGGAGAAACGCAAATGTAATGCCGACCGCAAGCGCATCAATGCTTGTCGCGACTGCCATCACAAACATCGTTTTTACATCCAAATCCCCGCTTGCCTTTTCTTCCTCTTTCGAAAACGCCTCGCGTACCATATTGCCCCCAATAATTGCCAAAAGCACGAACGCAATCCAATGGTCAACCGCCTCGATTTTATCGGCAAACTGGATGCCAAGAAAATAACCGATTGCGGGCATCAGCGCCTGAAATCCCCCAAACCACAGCCCGACCACAGCGGCAGCCTTCCACGACATTTTCTTCATTGCCAGCCCCTTGCAGACGGACACCGCAAACGCGTCCATCGACAAGCCAACCGCAAGCACAAATAACGTTAAATATTCATTCATTGCACCCTCTCCATATAAAGTTCCGCGAGCCCCCTTCCCAGGCCCTAAAGCCGCAGTGGGGCTCGCTGTTTTAAGTTCCGCCTTTGTATTTCATATGCAGCGTTTTCCGGAAATATGTTTATAGACCCTGTGTGGGGATATTCCCCATAAGCGCGACACCGATGACAAAATCCAGAAACTCATCGAACTGTCCAGGATATTTTTTACTGCTTACTACCCGCTCCTTCCCTTCCCATGTCAGATAAAGCTTCTGCACGGGTATCCCTCCCCGCTCTTCTTTTACGTAGCGGACGTTTCGCAGGCTTCTCCACAAAAACTTCTTTTTCCCAAACAGACTGCCATAAACAATCTCCTCCTTCGTGTAGCGGATATTCTCCCGAAACAAAAAGATAGCATAAAACAGCGCCGCAAGCCCCGCCGCAAACAAAAACGGGAAGAAAATCATCGTTTTGCCCGCGAACATCTGTGCCAGTGTATATTCCCCGGCAAACGCGATGAATGCGCAAATGAAAAGCAGCAGTACCGCCAGTATAAGCATTGCCACCCCGGCGGCACGGCGCTTCATGACGCGCTCCCCGCTGCCGATGTCGCCGCCCTTTTTCACCTCTTTTGCACTGCACATACGCTTTGCCATGTCCGCAAAAAGGTCAAAATTTTCCCAGCTAAGGTCTGCCCCAACAAGCCACTTTCCATCCGCCCCATAAAGTACAAGTTTGTTTTTCTGCATCTCCATGCGGCCAATTTCCTGCCATTTTACATGGAGCATTTTCTTAAAAGGCCGTCCGATGAGCAGCTCTGTCTCGTCAAAAAACACATGCTTTGCATAAAAGATATAGCCTACGATAAAGCAGCCTGCACCAAACAAAATCCCGAGGAAAATCAACAGAATCGTCCACGGTTCCTCCTTCTGTGCCTCATCCCGGATTGCCATCGTGCCAAAGAAGACAAACATCCCGACAATCAGGACTCCGAGGAGATACATCCCGTAGCGCAGGGACGGGTTCTGGCGCATTACGGTTTTGTTCGCATCCACCCTTTTTTCTTCCCGCCTGCTGCTGCCAAAAAAGCCAACGATTACGGCCGCTGCCACCCAAAATATCATTTCTATTATGTATCTCATTTTGTCCCCTTTCCCTGTATTTCCCTAAATTTTCATATTTTCCCCTTTTGCAATTACCTCGAATAGTAAAAATCCTCTCCCGGCAGTGCGCCGCCGACACTGGACGGCTCCTGGCCAAACAGTACATTCAGATATCCCGAAATACGTTTCTGCATCTCCTCGCCCTCAATAAAAGCAATATTGCAATACGGGATTGCTTTCTTTGCAACTGCCGCCTTCACAATATCATATTTTTCCACAAGCTCCGCCGCCGCATCAACATTTTCTGTGACATACTGCGTGGATGCCTGATATTCCGCAAGGAACGCATCCACCGCTTCCTTGTGCTCCATGGCAAATTCCCTGTTGATTAACACAACGCCTGTCACGACCGAACTGCCGTCATCGGAAAAGCGCTCCCATTCCTCTGCCACATCAAGCGCAATGCGCAATTTTTCATTCTGTGTCATCGCCACGGTCACAAACGGCTGCGGGAGCATTGCCACCGCCGAATCGCTTTCTGCAAGGAGTGCCGCAACCTCCGATGCTTCCGATTTGTACTCAACCGTTACATCTTTTTCCGGGTCGAGCCCTGCCGCGCGCAGCAGATAATTCAGCGTGTATTCCGGTGTCGTGGCTTTTCCGGTGGAATAAATGGTCTTCCCCCTTAAATCTTCCACACTGTTTATATTCTCCCCTGTCTCCAAAATGTAGAGCACGCTGATGGTATTGATTGCCGCCACCTGCACTTTCCCCTCTGTACGGTTGTACAAAACACTGGCAAGATTGCAGGGAACTGCTGCAATCTGGATGTTCCCTTTGACGATGTCTGCCGTAATCTCATCCGCAGCACCGGCAATCGTGAACTTGTAGTCATTTGTGGTATTGCCGTTTTCCGTTTCCTCCATCAGCCGGGTCATGCCGATTGCCGTCGGTCCTTTTAATGCCGCAACCGAAATCTCAAGCTTTTCCTCCGGGTTATCCTCCATGTCTGCCGTGGTTGGCGTTGGTGTTTTCTCAGCTTCTTGGCCACCTGATATGGCCGGCATTGTTTTCTCCCCATCCCCTGTCTTGTTGCCACAGCCGGACAGGAGGCCGCCCGCCACTGTGGTGAAGAACATTGCGCATAAGGCAAGCAGCAGTACCGTTTTGATTTGTTTGCTTAATAGTTTGTTTTTCATTATATTTTTCCTCCTATTTTAAGTTCCGCATGTTCCCTCCCTACCCCCTTGAATGTCAGTGCAATTTTTGTCCGCTCCGCTCCCAAAAATTCCACTGGGGCGTTGTACGGGAACATGCTGTTTTAAGTTCCGCATGTTCCCTCCCTACCCCACCTTCTCAAGTCCGTTTTCCGAATTTTAGTCCGCGTTTTTTCTTTTCTTTTTTATTTTGTTTGGCTTTCTTGGCTTTTTCCCTCGTATCGTCCGCATCCGGGGCGGCTTTCACGGCAGCTTCATCCGAAGCGCCTTCTCCTCCTTCCAATGCTGCAGCAGCTTGTTCCTGCTCTTCCTTCCATTGGTAATATTCTGCGTCAAGGTCAACATTGCCCTCGCCAAGCTGGTCAAAATATGCCTGGTTTACTTTTATCTCATAGGAAACCCGCTTGACTGGCTCTTCATACGGCTGACCGACATCTTCATAGATTGCCGTGCCGATTTTGCGCACCGGGCGCTGTTCCTCTTTTGCCCACTCTGCTTCCAGGTCCGGAACCATGCGGGCATGCTGCGATGCCGGGCGTTTATGCTTGTAGGTGTACCTGCTGTTCTGCTTCCCGGCAGTTTTCTGCGGATTCTTGCCGGATACCGGCATATTTCCGCCACCCTGCTCCCCGGTTTTTACGCTGGATGCCGACATATTCCCGCCGCCCTGTTTTCCAGTTTTTACGCCGGATGCCGACGCATTCCCGCCGCCTATATTCCCGCCATTTGCAGCAAAAGCGGCATCCTCTGCGTCTTGGTTTTCCGCCACCTTCTTTTTACCGCTGCCCGGCTCCTGGCTTTCCTCATCTGCATCCATCCCGCCCACTTCACGGACAGCCTCCACCCGGACACCATTATCCACAGCTTCCTGCGCGGCATCCGGCTCCAAAGCCACTATGCTACCGGCATCCGCTTCCGGCAAGAAGCCCGTCCCATCCTCATCTTCCCCGAATGGCTCATCTTCCTCATACGGTTCATCTTCCTCCTCATACTCATCCCAGTATTCGTCGGCTTCCTCCCCGTACTCGGCTTCCCCCGACCGTGCGCGCGCCGCCTCCATTTTCTGCAGACGTTTATTTTCATGTTCTATTATCTTTAAATATTTTCCGCCCTGCGCCATCGCGGTCAGCAGCTGCTTAATCTCCTCCTGGTCCTCACTGAGCAGCCTCGCATGCGAATCAAGCCTGCCCGCCATGCGCGCATACTGCTCCCAAAGCTCCTCCTTTGCATCCGCCACCAAATCATGCAGCTCCTCAAGCATATTATCCGTATAAATCAGCGATGCCGCGTAAACATCATCCGCACCCGCCTGCGCGGCCGCCTTGATTCTCTCTCCTTCGCGCTGATAAGCAGTCATCCCCCGCTCCCTGCTCTCCGCCGTACCCTCATACTCATCCATCATGCGGATGACGGCGTAGCTGAGCTTTTCCAACAAACGGAACAATTCCTTTTTCGGCACAATGATTTTCCCTTCGCCCTCATTCCCATATGGCTCGCATTTCGCGAACAATACATGAATCCGGCGCATGATCTGTTCCAACTCTTCCATCAATAACCATGCCTTTCTGTTTTATGGGTCAGTTCCGATATAGTGTACCACAGGCGGCGCATTATTTCTACCTTTTTCTTTCTTATGTTTCTGTGTTTTTTCTACTTCCCAATGCACAGATAAACAAAATATGCCACATAGCCGAGCAGCATAACCGCACCGCCTGCCCGGTCAAGCTTCTTTTTGCGGAACACGCACAAAAGCAGCAGTACCGCCGCCGCAATTGCAATTCCCATATCCACCACAAAGCCGCCCGCGAACGGCACTGGCAAAATCACGGATGTTGTGCCGACAACAAAGAGAATGTTCATAATATTACTGCCCACGATATTCCCAATCGCAATGTCTGCCTTGCCCTTGCGCGCCGCCGACACGCTTGTCACAAGCTCTGGCAGGGAAGTGCCGAGTGCAATAATGGTCAGTCCGATGAACTTTGGCGATAATCCTGCAATCTCCGCGATTTCCGTCGCCGCGTCAACCGTCACATCACTGCCGACAACGACAAGCGCAAGCCCAATGACAACGAACAGCAGCAGTTTCCCAACACTTGCCTTCTCCTTCTTTTCCTCCGTCTCCTCCGGCTTTTGGTTTTTCGTCATCCGGTACAGATATATAATGTAAACAATGAAAAACACCCACAGGAGCAAGCCCTCCACACGGCTTACCTCATTCCCCGTAATACCGAAAATAAGCAGCAGCACGGTAACCCCAATCATAAACGGAATCTCATAGCGGATGGTCGAGCGCTGTACTGCCACCGCCGCAATCACGGCAGTCAGCCCAAGAATAATCAGGATATTTAAAATATTGCTGCCAACCACATTCCCGATTGTGATGTCCACAGTGCCCTTTGAAGCATCCGCCGCCCCCTTAAACGCTGCCGAAATACTGACCGCCGCCTCCGGTGCGCTCGTTCCCATCGCCACAATGGTCAGCCCGATGACAAGCTGCGGGATGCCAAAGCGCTCCGCAATCCCCGCCGCACCGTCCACAAACCAGTCCGCCCCCTTCACAAGCATGGCAAAGCCCACAACGACCAGAAGAACCTGCAATAATACATTCATAATTTTCGCCTCCATCATTTCCGCAAAGTATTTTGTCCTGCTTTGCTTTTTTGTATGTGGGGAAGCGTATTTTCCAGACATACTTTGCTGCGAATCCGCCAAAAAGCGCCCCGGTACATAAAAAGCGAGACTTCTGCCGTAATAATAAAATTATTATTACAACAAAAGTCTCGCTGCTTCGTTACGACCCGGAGCCCGCGCACATGCGCCAAAGCTCGTACTGACGATATCGCAAACATCCATCCGGATGCCAACTACTCCCCTTTATTTATTTTTACGATAGCAGACAGGCTTTGATTTGTCAAGAATTTTTTCGATTATTTTCACTTTTGTAACATGCGCGATGCAGAAACGGAATTATTGGTTGTATTTTTCCACAATCCTTTCGTACTCCTGCCTCGTCACCGGAATCACTGTCCCGTGGCGCGGACGCTTCTGCGGCAGGCTGTAACCCCTCTTCCGCTCAAATTCCGCCGTCTTTAAATCCTTTGTAATCATCATGTAGTAACCGCTTCCGACAAAATGGTCAAGCAGCAGGCAGAACCGGTTTCCGTCCACCTGGTCTTTCTCATGCAGCGCAAAACAGCAGGGGCCTTCCACCCCCTCCTGCGCGCCCAGCGATTCCGATTCCACCTCCGCCCACTCCCCGAGCAGCCTGTCCGCGCGCTCCATAATAATGCGGCTTTTGTCCTCATATTTCGTGAAGCGGTAATAGGTACTGCCGTCCCGGACGACGGTCGTATCAATCACACTGAACGGATAGTCAATCCATACCTTTGGCTCCGTAAAATTATAAAAATCGCGTGTTTTGACATAATAAATCCGCTGTTTGGCATGATTGTCCGCTGCAACGCGGGATGCCCAGAAAACCAGATATTCCCCCGTCAGCTCGTCATAAAATGCCTCCGGCGCCCAGGTACAGCCCGCCGCGTCTGAATTGACCTTTACAAGGCGCGGCTTAGACCAGTTTACCAAATCCATGGATTCCCAGATAAAAATTGACTGGCTGCCCGCGCGCTGCGCCTTCCCCCAATCGCCGTCCTTTGCAATGCACAAATCGGTCGCAATGATAAAAAAGCGGTCCCCTTCCGCCGAGCGCAAAAGGAACGGGTCACGTATGCCGGTGGTACCAAGCTCCGTTGTAAGCACCGGCTGCCCCTTGTTCGTATCCTTCCATGTAAAGCCATCCTCACTCGTCGCAAAAAAGATATTTTCCTGGTTGACGCCGTTCCCGACAAAATAGGAGAACAGATATTCTGTGTACTCTGCCTCCTCCGGCTTTGCAAGCACCGTCACCTCAAAGTCCTTCCGCAGTGTTACGCCGTCCATTGTCAGCCACGCATATAACGCCACTTTCACGTCCTGCGCCTGGCGCACCACAACACCTGCCGGCACCGCATCGTATCCTTCCTGCGGCAGTTCCCTGTCCGAAATAACCGCGGGGTCGGAAGACTCCCATGTGATTGCAGAACCATTCTCCCCCTCCGCCGCAAGATACAGATTGCCCCTTACCGCATCCGCACCGAGCACGGTGAGCACCTCATAATCCGCGCGCAGCGCTGCGGATGCCTGCTCAAAGTGGTTCTCAAACTCCGCCATGCCCTGATTTTCACCCTCCCCGTTTTCCACATCCTGATTTCCCATGTCCGTTTCCTTTCCTTCGGAACCCGTTTCCGAATCCGTTTTCTGTGCCTGCCCGTCCTGCAAAACCTGCGGACTTTTTTTGTCATCCTTTTTTCCGCACCCCGCCGCCGAGGCAGACAAGGTGAGCGCAAGCAGGAATATGCCTGCCACCGCTCGAGCCGCTTTCTCCTTCCCCCACAATGTTTTCGCCATCACAGCCGCCCCTTTCACACTTCCCGCGCCGCCACGCCTTCCTGGGTCGGCTTTACCGGGAGCATCCGGCCTGTCTTTTCGTCAAAATGCAGCGCATCAATGCACACTTCACGGTGAAAGCCAAGCCCCTCCGTAAATGTCTTTAACGGCGTATAGAACCGATGGTAAACAATGTAATATTCATCGCAGCCCGGAATGGACAAGATGCAATGATGCCCCGTTCCCAGAATCCCGTTTTCCTCATCCTTCGCAAGCAATGTAGCGTGGTATGTAATCGGTCCGTAAATGCTCTCTGCGGTACCATAATTGACATGGTAATCTGGGCTTCCCGTGTCATCGCACGACCATGTAAAATGATACACCCCGCCGCGCTTTGTGACCGTAATCGCCTCGCGGAAATCCTCGGCTCCCCCATAATTTTTCAGCGTGGACAAATCAAGGCTCACCATATTCTCATTCAGGCGCGCCACCGCGGCGTTCCCGTTGCCAAACAGCAGATATGCAGCCCCGTCCTCATCCGTGAATACGGATGGGTCAATCGTCTGCCCCATCGCAATTCCCTGCTCCATGCAGATTTTCTTTGTAATCAGCGGCTCTTCCACCGCCGTGAACGGTCCTGCCGGATGGTCGGCATATGCTGCGCCGATATGGGAATCCCCCGCGGCATCCTTGGCACAGAAATAAAAATAATATTTCCCGTTCCTATGCGCGATGCAAGGTGCCCACGCACTGCCGACCGCCCACGCCACGTCCTCCCCCGCCACATCGAGGATAACCCCCTCATCCTTAAATTCCACAAGGTTTTTTGACGAAAAGCAATGGAACTGCGTGCCCGACCACCCGGAAAATCCGTCCGTCGTTGCGTAGAGGTAGTAGGTATCCCCAAACAAAGCAATGTCAGGGTCTGCGAACTGCCCCGGCAGTACCGGGTTTGCGCACCATTTGGTATGTATCTGCCATCCCGGCTCCTGCGCATCAGAAGGAAAGTATAATTTCGCGCCCTTGCCCGTCTCCTCCCTTTTGTTTTTACTCAAAAAGACCGTGATTTCCTTCTTTTCCGCATCTTCCTTCCACCCGGTCATGCCTGCCCCTTTGGCCTTCACCTCCAGAAATGGCTTGTCGTTTTGCCCTTTCATTTCCATGTTTCCCCTTTCATCACACATATGCCTTGCCGTCGGTGCCCGTTCATCCCAACACGCTATCCAACGTCTCAATCAGCTTCTTTACGTCAATTGGCTTTGCGATATGCCCGTTCATCCCGTTGCGCAGCGCCTCCTGCTTATCCTCCTCAAACGCATTCGCCGTCATCGCAAAAATCGGGATGGAAGCCAAATCCTCATTTTCAAGGGCACGAATTGCGCGCGCCGCGCCGTAGCCGTCCAGAACCGGCATCTGCACATCCATAAGCACCAGCTGGTAATGCCCCGGCTGTGACGCCTTTAACATGTCAACCGCAATCTGGCCGTTGTCTGCCACCTCAACCGTAAAGCCTTCCTCTCTCAGAAGCTCCACCGCAATCTCCTGGTTCAGTATGTTGTCCTCGGCAAGCAGGATGCGTTCCGTATGGGTCTTGTCTGCCTTTTTATCCTTTTTGCCGCCGCAATCTGGCCGGTGTACCAGCGAGCTCAGGCAGCTGCGCAGCTCCGACAAAAACAACGGCTTACTGCAAAATGCAGAAACCCCAGCCTGTTTTGCCTCATCCTCAATATCCGACCAGTCATATGCCGTCATTATAATGACTGGCACATTATCACCCGTCTCCCTGCGTATCCTGCGCACCACCTCAACCCCATTCACATCCGGCAGAAGCCAATCGATAATGTAAACATCGTAATCATCCTTGCGCATGAGCGCCTGCCTTGTGCGCAGCACCGCCTCCTTGCCCGAAAGCGTCCACTCCGCCCGCATCCCAATCTGCTGGAGCATGTAGGACACACTGTCACAGGTATTGAAATCATCGTCCACCACCAACGCGCGGCAATTTTTAAACTCCGAGAGCGCCACGGGCTTCCTCGCCTCTGCATTCAGCCGGAATGTCATGCAAACCTTGCACTGCGTTCCAACGTTCTGCTTGCTCGTCACTTCAATCGTCCCGTTCATCAAATCCACAATGTTCTTCGTAATTGCCATCCCAAGACCGGTTCCCTGGATTCCGCTGATTGTGGAATTGCGCTCCCTCTCAAACGGTTCGAAGATACGGGCGACAAACTCCTCGCTCATGCCGATTCCGTTATCTTTGATTTGGAATTCGTAATTCGCGTAGCCCACCTGCGCACTCGGTTTTTCCTGAATCCGGAAAGTAACTGTGCCGCCCGTCGGCGTATACTTAATCGCGTTGCTCAAAAGATTGAGCAGGATCTGGTTCAGGCGCAGCTTATCGCAGAAAATCTCCTCATCGAACACATCCACTGTATCCACAGCAAATTCAAGCTGCTTTGCGTTGACATCCCCCTGGACAATGTTCTGCAATCCGTGCAAAATCTCCGGCAGGCTGCACGCCTTCTCCTCCAAGTGCATCTTCCCGCTCTCGATGCGGCTCATATCAAGCACATCATTGATTAAGCTGAGCAGATGGTTGCCGGAGGTCATAATCTTTTTCAGGTATTCCTCCACCTGGTCGCGGTGGTCAATGTGGTTGATTGCCAGCGTCGTAAAGCCGACAATCGCATTCATCGGCGTGCGGATATCATGGGACATATTGGAAAGGAAAATACTTTTTGCCTTGCTCGCCCGGTTCGCCTGCATCAGCGCACTTTCCAGCAGGCTCTTCTTTTCCATCTCCACGCGCGTCTCATCGTCCACACTGCGGAAACCAATCACCACGCCGCAGCGCTGCACCCAATCCCCTGTGCGCACGGCCTTCATCTGAAAATACCTCACCTCACCGCCGCAGCTTGTGCGGTAATTCACATAGCACATATTTTTTTCCGCAAGTTCCTCCTTCAGCCATTCCCTTGAGCAGACCCGCGCCATCATTTCACGGTCCTCCTCAACAACACATGTAGATATGTACTTTCCCGTATTTTCTTCCAACACAAATTTTGTGTCTTCCGGAAAAAGCGATTTCAGCACGCCCTTGTCGCATTCATTCACCCGCAGCGTGTTCCCCCGCCCGGTATCCAAATTAAAGTAGCACACAAGATTATAGTCAATGCCAAGCGCGTTCAGAAGCTCTACCTGCCGTCTCTCCTTTTTTCTCTCCTGCTGTTTTTGCGCCGTGCAGTCAAGAAGAAAGCGTTGATAAAAAAGCTCCCCGTCCTCCTTCAGCAGCTTGATATTGCCCATAACATGCAAAACCTCGCCATCTTTATGCTTTACACAATACTCTATGCTTACACTGTCGCCTTCTTTCTCCAGTGTCTTTATGCGCTCCCGAAGCCTCTTCCTATCCTCCTGCAGCACGGAGCTTGCAATCATGTCAAAGCCTTCCGCCTCCAGCTCCTCCTTCGACTGGAAGCCAAGAATTTTCAGCGCGGCGCTATTGACGCTCAGAATGCGGGAACCATCCATGGAATGGCATAGGATACCACAGTCGATGGAGGTGAAAACCTTTTCCAGCGACCGGTTCTTCTTTACAATTTCCTGCTCATAGGCGCGCTCCCTCGTAATATCAATCCCGACACCAACCGTCCCCATCACGCTCCCGTCAAAATCATAGAGCGGCGATTTGTATGTTGTAAGCAGCTTCTTCCCTTCCCCTGTCTGGATGGTTTCCTCGGACACACAGGTCTTCTTTTTCTCCATCACCTCACGCTCGGATTCGATACAGGCCGGGTCATCCTCCTCAACATCCCAGATATAGGCATGCCCCCTGCCCTGTACCTGTTCCTTTGTCTTATTTACCGTCCTGCAAAAGCTGTCATTCACCTTCTCATGGACACCATCCTTGTCCTTAAACCAAATCAGGTTCGGCACACTGTTGATTGCGGTCTCAAAGAAATGGGTCGTTTCCCGGAAATCCCGGTCAAGCTTTGATATCCGCTGCCAATGCGAAAAACGGAACACAATCTCCTGCTGCGACATTGGCAAAACCCAGACATCAAGGACTTCCGGAAGCACCTCTGAAAACTGTTCCATCTGTTCTTTCCCGGCAAGCAAAATCAGCCCTGTCTCTTTTTTCTTTTCCGCCAACAGGAATTTCACGGTTTCCCCGGCATCCCTGCCGCGCAAATCCACGAAAATGATATCCGCCCACGCCGTGTTCCCAGCTTCCGGGGCGCTTCCCTCGCGGAACTCATGGAAAAAATTTCCAAGTGGTGGGATTTCCTTTATTGTTTCAAAAAAACCGTCCTTATGAATCATATTACCGATCAAATAAAAATGAATACAGCAATGGTACATAATGATTTCCTCCACATAATTTGAATCGACAGATTAAAGGCTTGCCGCCGCCTTTTCTTTCATCTGTTTCTTGTGCTCATACATGCGGTCATCCGCACTCTGGTACACCTTCTCGATATCCCCGCCACCCTTTTCCCCCGACGCGCAGCCGCATGCAATGGACATGTTCAGCCCTTCAACCTGCCGGTTCTTCTCCTCGATATTGGCCTGGAATTTC
This sequence comes from uncultured Lachnospiraceae bacterium, assembly GCA_910579615.1. Classification (GTDB taxonomy): domain Bacteria; phylum Bacillota; class Clostridia; order Lachnospirales; family Lachnospiraceae; genus RGIG4057. Next base: position 179,116 of record CAJTUA010000004.1, read on the forward strand.
CCCATCAGCCCTGCTATCTTTTCCTTCTGTACGGTATCTAGTATACAGATAAATTCATCCCCTCCCATCCGCGCGACAACTCCATACTCCCCAAAGGTCTGCGCAAGCACATCGGCAGCGCTCCGGATTAAAATATCCCCTTTCGCATGCCCGTAGGTATCATTCACCGTTTTCAGATTATTCAAATCAAAGCATATAATCGTGTAATCCGAAACATGTTCTTCCCGCAGCCTGTTCATGTATTCCATGCAATAACGGCGGTTGTGCAGCTGCGTCAGTTCATCCGTGTAAGCACTCTTAATCAGTGAATTCCTCTCCGCCTCCCGCATCAGCTTCTGCGTCAGGTCGATATAAAAGGAAAGAATGAGGATAAAAATAAAAACCATAAAACTGATGGGTGTTGCCCCTTTTATCATCGCCATATCTGTCTTCCCATAATATCGCTCACGGTTATAGCTGATAATATCATACACCGTGCCGAAAACAATTATCAGCATTCCTGCCAGATAAAGGCGGTTCGATGTCTTGTTCCTCTTTAAGTTCATGACAATCACAACCAGGAAATATGCCAGGCAGGCAAGCATGAACACTACCATATACGGCAGCATCGCCGCCATATGCACAACATCCTTCGCGTGCAGGGTAACTGCAACCGTAAGCGCGGCGATATCACCGTACAAAATCACGCGGTAAATCAGATAAAAACCTTTGTTCCTTAAAGCCTTTACATCATCGCGCATATAGATAATCAGCGGCAGCGGTGCCAAATACAGCGTAATATGCTCGATGAGGGACACCAAATAAAGCGGGATGGAATAAATTGCAATCACCCGGTAATAACACAGCGTCCACAGCCCCATGCAAACAGAAAAACATGAGACGCATAGCAGCCGGATATACTTGCGCGAAATCACAAGGGCAAACACCGTGAAAACACAGCCCACCAATCCGAAAACAAACAGGAAACTGCCCAAAAACCAAGGAAGACGGTTCTCCGTCATAACCACCCGGTACGCATTCTGCCATTCATAAATCCGCACAGAATCAAGCCTCGAGAAAGCCCTGTCCTCAGAGACATAAAATTCAAGCCTCAGCATCCTGCCCGCGTATTCCTTCGGGAAATTGATAAACTGAAAGCCGCTCCCGACCGTCTTGTTCCGTGCAAGCCTGTCGTAACCATACTCGTAAATCAGATTCCCTTCTATGTAGACGCGCGCGGCGCAATGCCGGATGGACAGGCGCAGCGTTCCCTCGACAAGCTCCCATTCCCGTGGCAGCTGCCGCTGCATGGTAATCCGGTCCCCCTTTTTTACTGACGGGAAACGAAAATCCTCCAGCGAAACACCGTAAAAAGTCTCCCCATTGATTGTGACCTCCCATGAATCATCCAGCGAAACGTAGGACTTAATCCTGGAATAATCATTGGTAAGCATCTGGTCCACCTTCGGCAACCAGACAACGATGCTGATTAGAGCATACAAAACCCAGGCTACCCTTATTATATTTTTAACAGAAAGCCTTCCTTTTTTCATCCATATAAACCTCTTTCTGCTCCCATAATACCATTTTTTTTACGGAAATACAAGTCTTTCTTAAGTTTCTGCGCCAAAGCGCGCGGGAAGGCAACCTTCCAAAATAGGTTGCCTTCCCCTGCAATTTCCTTATAATATTTCCATAAAAAGGGGATTTACCCACCCCCTACGGCAGCAAAACACTCTCCCAGCCGTCCCCCTGCATCGGCATGTGCGACACTAGCAGCACCGGTGCGGGCTTTAGCAGAGCACGCACGAGCAAAAGCGGGCACGTCTTTCTTTCTGGCAGCTCCATTTCTTTTAGATGCTCTCTCGCCACCTGATACTCAAAACGTTTTTGCATAGCTTCCATAACGCAAAAGACCATCCACGAACTGAAAAACAATGGTCTCGACCGCCCCCGTTCTCTCTGCGCGGTATCCCCCCTTATTTACATACCAGATACCCGCTTCACCGCAGAAGCAATCAGCACAACGAAATACCCCTTTCTTTGATGTTATAAACAAAGAAAGGGGTATTTCGTTGGCTTTGGCACATCACCGGTCAGAATCGAAATAATAAATCATCCCCGCATCAGAATCATAAACTGCAATAATATAATTCGCAAGACTGCGGCCACTGTGGAATGTCCAATCAAGATCCATATTTTTCAAAGACTCGATATCCGCTTTGTCGTAAAAAAACCATCCGCCTTCATTGATTTGATTTAACTTTGTAAGTATATTTTGTCTGTCGGTCTCAGAAATATCGTTCTCCAAATTCTTAAGAACATTTTCGGTTTCATCGATAATACGCTCATCCACGGGAAGTGAATGCCAGCCTTCTCCTTCCAAAACTTCTTCCATCTGTTTTTTGCCGGACAGACGGAAAAGGAAGTAACTGCTCCCATCCCCGAAAAAGCCGTGTGTATTAACACCATCCCAGGAATACGTTTTCTGACGGCGGATTTTATTGGCACCGATGGCATCCAGCGCCCGTTCGTATGGCTGTTTTGCGAAGATTTCCACAAGACAAAGGATTAGCCCTGCAAATATCAGCAGGAGGATTATAATAATCTTTTCTTTGCGGCTCATATGTTTTTTCATCTTTGTTTACCTCTTAAAATATTATCGAAAATTTGTTGCTTCAATTTGAATCCGATATTGTTTTCCAGGAAACACATACCATTATAACATACCGTCTACATAAATGCAACAACAAATCCATCATCCCATTTCCCGCTCATTGCCGTATATCACCGAAGCCTCCCCGCATCTACCTTCGTCTTCGCCGAGCCGCGAATCTCAATCCTTCCGCTTTTCAACTTCCTCATCTGTCTTCTCTGAAATTAACAAACCAACTTTTTTGTTGGAGAATTTCACAAATTCATCCTTGTGCGAAACTGCAACAATCGCAATATTGTATTTCTTTGCAAAAACAACAATATTCTGCGCCACTTCTTCTGCGTTTTTTGCATCAAGCGAGGCTGTCACTTCATCCAAAAGCAAAAACCGGGGTTTCCGGATGATTGTCCTTGCAATCGTAATCCGCTGCATTTCTCCGCCGCTGACATTCCCGCCTGCCCAATCAATCTCCTTTTCCAGACCGTATTGCGCAACCATTTCCTCCAAGGCACATGTCCGAAGAACTTCATCCAACAGTTCCTCCCCAAACTCCTCCCCTAAAAATATATTTTCTTTTATACTGGCCGTGAACAGAAACGGTCTTTGCTCCACCAAAGAAATATTGGCGTAGCGTACCTCGTCCGGGATTTCATCCTGCAAAACCCCATCGTAGTAACACTTGCACCCCTCATACCGCACAAAACCTATCAGCAATTTTAACAAAGTGCTCTTACCGCCGCCGCTTGGTCCTTGCAAAGAAACCACATCTCCCCTGTTAATTTCAAAACAGACATTTTCCAAAAGAGTTTTTCCGCCCAAATCCAATGCCGATATCTCAACATTAATTTTATTCATTGCCGGAATGATTTCTTCCCCAAAATAAGGCTCCACGATTTCCCCAAGCTTTTTCTCCCGGTTTGCGTTCTCCTTATACAAAGTTACCGAATCCGCCAGTTCCCGCATCGGTTCCTGCATCAGCCCAACGATGGAATAAATCGCAACGACCGCCCCCACCGAGACCAAATCCTTTTCCCTTAGCAAAAACCCTGCCAGCAATACGAGAACCGGAAAAGCAATTGTCATTGCCTCATAAATCACCGTATACAGGGAATACCAAAAATCACGTATAATATCATTTTTAAATTTCTGTGCAGAAAGCCCTTCCCTGTATTGTTTTGCAAAATAACCTTCACGGCGGAACACTTTAATGATAGAAATCCCCTGGAAACTCTGAACCACCCGGTTATTAATATCTGCCGCCAGATTTTCAGACATCAATGTTCTGTCCGACAATTTCTTTGAAATAAAAGAAGTCAAAAAAATCATGAGTACAATACCAAGCATTACAAATACCGAAAACAGGATGTTGTAGGAAGCAACCGTCCCAAATAAAATCAGTAATGTAACCGCCTGAACAAACAACATCGGCCAGAACGTTGCATAATAAATCCCGATATCCTCCGCCAAGGAGAGAACGGAATAGGCAATATCCCCCACACCTTTATCCTCAAAAAAATCCAGGCGCTTTGTCAGATAATTCCCGTATGCATATTCCACAGACAGGCGAGTTGCTTTTTTTACCACACAGTTATAAAGAAACCAATACCCAAAACTGAAAATTATGTAAAAAACACACAGCATACCGGCATACAAAACAATTTTCTTAAAGCCATCCAACTGCATAATTTCCAACTGGCTGATGATTCCTTCAATCTCCTTTGCTACACTTACCATACAAAAATTTGCAATTACCGAAAAAGCAATAAAAAGACCGGTCATATACCAGGTATTTTTATAAATAGCTTTCTTCAGACCCATAAATTCTATATCCTCCTATATGAACAAAATTCTTAACAAAATCCGCTTCCTTCATCAGCGAATTATCACTTATATTTCCACAATGCTTCCATCGTTAATTGCAATTTTCTGTTTAATATATAACCATTCTCAATTAACTCACCTACCCTCGTTTTTATTTTTGTTACATTAATACTTTACCATTTTTCTTTGGAAAACACAAGTGGCAGATTGGTAAACAAAATCCCTTGTTTTGGGGATTTTTTCTCCATCCGCTTTTTTCTGTTTCCCGTCTTTTGTTTTATAATATTAAAATGCATTATCCGGGATGTTAAAAAAGATACGGCTGCAATTATGAAATTAAAAGACAGTTCCAAAACGCATCCCGGAAATCCGGATGCAAAGCAATGACAATAACATATAACGCAAAAAAATACTGCCGCACTTCACTTCATACGGCAGTATTTTTGTCTGTACCAGCAGGGGCTTTTCATACCTTGAACCGATACCCTACTCCCCAAATCAAAACGATTTGGGGACTTTTCATACTTTGAACCGATACCCTACTCCCCAAATCAAAACGATTTGGGGACTTCTCATACCTTGAACCGATACCCTACTCCCCAAATCGTTTCGATATACTGGGGTTTGGAGGTATTCACCTCAATCTTCTCCCGGATTTTCTTAATATGCACCGTCACCGTCGCAATATCCCCGATAGACTCCATATCCCAAATCTTCTGGAACAGCTCCTCCTTCGTATATACATGGTTCGGGTTTTCTGCCAGGAACGTCAGCAAATCAAACTCCTTCGTCGTAAAAGTGCGCTCCTCGCCGTTCACATAAACGCGGCGTGCCGTCTTGTCGATGCGGATGCCGCGGATTTCAATAATCTCATTCTCCTTCGCATTTGAGCCAATCAGCCGCTCGTAGCGCGCCATATGAGCCTTCACGCGCGCCACCAGCTCGCTCGGGCTAAACGGCTTTGTCATGTAATCGTCCGCGCCAAGCCCAAGCCCGCGGATTTTGTCAATGTCATCCTTCTTCGCAGATACCATGATAACCGGGATATTTTTCACTTCACGCACCTGACGGCAGATTTCAAAACCGTCCACCTTCGGCAGCATCAAATCGAGGATAATCAAATCAAATTCCTCCCCCAGCGCGCGCGCCAGCCCCTCATCGCCGCTGCTCTCAATCGCCACCTCGAAACCGGAGAGTTCCAGATAGTCCTTTTCCAGCTCCGCAATCGCCGTCTCATCCTCCACAATCAGTATTTTGCTCATTTTGTTTCCTCCTTTTCCTGCGGTGCCACCGCAACTCATATTTATTTTTTATGACTTAATTCTCATACTTTTTAGATGTCTGCCTTTGGGCTCCTGTGAGGAATTCGCCGGGGGCATATGCTTATGCACGGAAAGCTTTGGCATCGTAAAACAGATGGATGTGCCAACGCCCTCCTCGCTTTGCGCCCATATTTTCCCTCCGTGTTCCTCGATAATTTTCTGCGCAATCGCAAGCCCAAGCCCCGTGCCGCCCTTCCTTGAATTGCGCGAAGCGTCCGCGCGGTAAAAACGGTCGAAAATATACGGCAAATCTTTTTTCGCGATGCCCGGTCCATTGTCCGTCAGCTCCACCCTGACATTCTCCCCTTCGTCGCACAGCCTCACCGTAATCTTGCCTTCCGCCTTATCCATATATTTTACCGAATTTCCAATAATATTATTGATAACGCGCTTTAATTGCTCCGGGTCGGCGGAAACCCTCGTCCCTTCCGGTATCTCGTTAGCAAAATCAAGCTTTAAGTTTTCGACTTCCATATCAAGGCTCAATTCCTCGATGCAGTCCGTAAAATACTCGCTCGCATCCAACACCAGGAAATTGTATGGCACGGTATTGCTGTCAATTTTTGTAAAAAATGCCAGCTCGTCCACAAGCACCGACATATCATTCGCTTTTGTATAGATTGTTTTCACGTATTTCTCCATTTTTTCCGGCGTGTCCGCGATGCCGTCCATAATCCCCTCCGCATAGCCCTTAATCGCCGTCAGCGGGGTTTTTAAGTCATGTGAGACATTGCTGATTAATTCTTTTGAATCCTGCTCATACTGCAGGCGCTCCTCAATCAGCTCCTTCATATGCACGCGCATCTCGTCGAAGTCCTGGCAGAGCTGCCCGATTTCATCCACCGGGTCACCTGAAATCGAATAATTCAGATTCCCGCATTTCATCTCGTTCGTCGCCACCTTAAGCGTATTCAGCGGCCGGATGATGGTGCGGTACAGCCAGACCACCAACACAACCGCCGTGATGCCGATAATCGCAATCATGCAGACGATAATCTGTATCAATGAATTTTTCAGCTGTGGCATGAGGACATTGACTTCCGTAACAATAAAAATACTTCCCTCGCTGCCATCCGAAAAATAAAAATCCTGATGTTTAATCAATACCGGGGTTTTTTCCCCGACATAAATCCCCCCGTCAAGGTCTGTGTTATGCTCGCCAAAATCAGGGAGCAGACGGATGATATCTGACAGCTCACCCGCCCCCCCATAATAGATAACATCATTGTCCTTGCGCAAAACCAGATAGGAATATTTGTGTGAAAGCTCCGTGTTCATCTGCTTGATATATTCCATATCCTCAAATTTCTCCGGCTCGCGGATTGCACAGAGTTTAATCTGGTTATATGCTTCCCGTGTCACACGGTTTAAAATGCGCAGCGGGTTCACGATAACCTGCATCGTATCCGCATCCACGTCGTAAGTGTGCTGCAGCGCCGTGCCAAGATAGCCGATAATCACCCTGCCGCTCAACGCCATCATCAAAATCGGCAGTACGATCATTATAACAAACGCAATTTTAAGTCTTCCTTTCAAATCCATCCTGATACCTCTGTTTTGCTCCCGTGAATTATCTTTGCACAATCGAGCAGAGGGAATGCTTTTCCCCACTACTCGCCGCGCGCGGGGCGCGTGCTGCAAAGCAGCCAGATTCCCTGCGCATAAAAAAGACAGGCCGCACGACAATACCGCACAGCCTGTCCTGTGGGATGTCAATGACATTGTACCATAAATCCCATCCCATTTTACCGTTTTTCGAATAATTTTAAATTTTTTTAAGAATTATAAATACTCTTTCAGCACATCCACCTTGTCAAGCTTCTCCCACGGCAAATCCAAATCATTCCGGCCAAAATGCCCATATGCCGCGGTCTGCTTGTAAATCGGGCGGCGCAGGTCAAGCATCTTGATAATGCCCGCCGGGCGCAAATCAAAATTCTCGCGGATAATTGCAATCAGTTCCTCATTCGTCTTCTTTCCCGTCCCAAAGGTGTCAATATTCACCGAGGTCGGCTGTGCCACACCGATGGCGTAGGAAAGCTGGATTTCACAGCGCTCGCAAAGACCTGCTGCCACAAGGTTTTTCGCCACATAGCGCGCCGCGTATGCCGCGGAACGGTCCACCTTCGTGCAGTCCTTCCCGGAAAATGCGCCGCCGCCGTGGCGCGCATAACCGCCGTAGGTATCCACAATAATTTTGCGCCCCGTCAGTCCGCTGTCACCGTTCGGCCCGCCGATGACAAAACGTCCGGTCGGATTGATGAAAAACTTCGTTTCCCCGTCAATCAGTTCCTTTGGAAGCACCGGGTCAAATACATATTTTTTAATATCCTCATGGATTTGCTCCTGTGTCACCTTCGCGTCATGCTGTGTGGAGAGTACCACCGCATTCAGGTGCACCGGATGGTCGTTCCCGTCATACTCTACCGTCACCTGTGATTTTCCGTCCGGGCGCAGATAAGGCAGCGTGCCATCCTTGCGCACCTTCGTCAGCTGCTTCGTCAGCTTATGCGCAAGCGAAATCGGGTAAGGCATATATTCCTCCGTCTCGTTCGTCGCATAGCCAAACATCATGCCCTGGTCGCCCGCGCCAATCGCCTCGATATCCTTATCGGACATCGCATTTTCTTTTGCCTCAAGCGCCTTGTCAACGCCCATTGCAATGTCCTTCGACTGCTCGTCAAGCGACACGATAACTCCGCAGGTATCACAGTCAAAGCCATACTCCGCATTGTCATAGCCAATCTCGCGGATGGTCTCGCGCACAATCTTCTGGATATCAACATAACCCTTTGTTGTCACTTCGCCCATAACAAGCACAAGCCCTGTGGTCGCTGCCGTCTCACACGCCACGCGGCTCATTGGGTCCTGCTCCATCAGCGCGTCCAATACCGCGTCCGAAATCTGGTCGCAGATTTTGTCCGGATGCCCCTCCGTTACGGATTCCGACGTAAATAATCTCTTTTCGCTCATATCATCCTCCATTTTCCGTGCCGCCTTGTATTTTCCAAGGAATCTTACCGCAGGCAGCGCACAGCCGTAAAATCCCGTTTCCCTTATTCTTTGATTTGAATGGACAGCGCCTCCGGCGCAAAAAAAGTCCGCCCAAAAGGCGGACTTGATTGTTTTCTTTCAAATCCCCTTATTGTTCGATCGCTCGCTCAACTTGGCACCTTCCACACTGGGGGTTGCCGGACTTCATAGAGTCTTTACTCTCCGTCACTCTGAATAAGAGAAATATAAAATATTCTGTTTACAACAACACTATATAACAGAATCCGTTCATTGTCAACTATTTTTTTGCTCAGCCGCCAAGTTCAGTCCCCAACGCCTCCGCCGCCGTGAGCACCGCGGCGAAATCCGCGCAGAACTGCTCCCAGTTTTCCCGGATAACCGCGGTATCCTGCTCCTTCGCTGCCATCTCAAGCACGCGCGCTTCCTCGCCGAATATTTCCGCGCCGATGGTTTTGGAAGAACTCTTTACCGCATGCACATAGACCGCAAAATTTCTCCAATCCTCATTCGCAAGGCAGGTGGCAAGCTTCTCCTGGTAGCTTTTCCCTTCCGAGCAGTAATCCTTCAGGATTTCTATGTACATATCTTCCATATCCATACAGTGGGTAATTCCAACCACCCTGTCAATATAAGCATTTGGATTTTCTGCGTTCCCTTTTCCTTCTTCCCCTGCGGGCATTCCTTGTCCCACATTCCCCTCTTTCTTTTCTTCCTTTGCCTGCTCCACGTCCACCTCTTTCTTTTCTTCCCCTGCCGACACACTCTCCTGCCGCTCCTTTTCAGGTTCTTGTAAGCGTTCCTGCCGCTCCTTTTCCTTTGTTATGACAAGCTCTTCCGGCAAATAGGACATCAGCACAATCTCAAGCTCCGCCGCGTCAATCGGCTTTGAAATATAATCGGCAAAGCCTTCCTGCATATATTCTTCCCGGCTCCCGGCAATCGCGTTCGCTGTCAGGGCAATCACCTTGGTATCTGAATTCGGGTTATCCTTCTCCCTGCGCAGCTCATGGAAAGTCTGGATGCCATCCATCTCCGGCATCATATGATCCATGAAAATCAGATGATACTTCTTTTCCCGCGTCATCTGCAGGCATTCCATGCCGCTCGCCGCTGTATCCATCATGATTTTCGTGCGCTTTAACAAGCCCCTTAGAACTGCCAGGTTCATCGTATTGTCATCGACCGCAAGCACCTTCGCGTCCGGCGCATGGAAAGCCTCGTGGTATTTTCTCCTCGAAGAAACCTCATTCTGGTAAGCGCTCTCCAAATTGCCGACCGGTCCGCGGCTTACCACCTCCTGCGGAAGAGAGACATAAAAAGTCGAACCTTTTCCATATTCGCTCTCCACGCGGATTTCCCCGTGCATCAAATCAACGAGCCTCTTTGTAATCGCAAGCCCAAGACCACTGCCCTCCACGGTTCTGTTTTTCTGGATGTCAAAACGGACGAAACGTTGGAACAGGCGTTCCTGGTCTTCCTTGCGGATGCCCACACCAGTATCCTGCACCGCAATTTTAAGAACAAAATTCTCATAATCGCGCCATTCGCCGTAAGCGGTAAAGGCAATGCTCCCTTCCTTCGTATATTTCACCGCATTTGTCACCAGATTCGTAATCACCTGACGGATGCGCATATCATCTCCGACCAGGGCGGAAGGAAGACTCTCATCAATGCTCACCGTCACACAAAGATTCTTCTTTTCCGCACGCTTTTGCAGCAAATGCACCTCATCGTTGAGCAGGGATGCAAGCTGATATGACTTTTCTACAATCTCAAGCTTTCCCGATTCCATTTTGGAAAAATCAAGGATATCATTGACCAGCGTAAGCAAAAGCCTGCTTGCGTTCTCCACATTATTCGCATATTCCAATATCGGCTCCTCTTTGCTCTCCCGCAAAATCAACTGGTTCATACCGATAATGGAATTGATTGGTGTCCGGATTTCATGCGACATATTCGCAAGGAAATTATTTTTCGTCTGGCTTGTCGCAAGCACTTCCTGTTTTTCGCGCTCTATCTCAACAACATCCTGCCCTGTCTTTAACACTGCCATCACAAAAAGCAAAAATGTCGCAGCCACCAATATTTTGCTGCGGTTTTCCGCAAAATAAATCCCGGCGACCTCGTCCACCGCCGCTATCACAAGACCGACATAACCGATAAAAACAAGGAAATAATCCTTAAGCCTGCGGTGGTAAAAATCAACTCCCATCGTCACACCGACCAAAAAGAGCATCGCCAAAATCATAAAATGTATCAGACCCATGGAATCGGAAAAATCAACCAGCCGCAAAACATGCAACATTGCGCAGACAAAAAATACAACTAAGCTTGCAGCCTTCAGCATCTGATAACAGCGCCGAAAACGCCCCTTTTGTATCCGGTCAAAATATTCTGCGTATGGAAACGGCATCAGCCCCGCCGCAAGGAACGCCACATCCGAGACAACCGAAATATTCGAGAAAAATAATTGGCGCAGGCGCGACTCGCAAATCATCCATATTGCCGTCAGCAAAATACCCCAGCCAAGAAATTCCAATGCAAACTTTTTCTTAAATGAGCGGTTCATTGAAATCCCAATCCCGATTGCAATAATGGAAAACAGAAACAGGAAAATTGCCATCCCCACCTGAAGCACATTCGCCTTAAAGTATTGTGTCCAAAGCTCAATCTGCGTGCCGTAATACACCTCACTGAGCATACCAGTATATCTTGACCCAGTCATCCATGTAATGCGCAAAGGCTTCCCTGCATCCTGTTCCCCCACCGGCGCAAACACATAGGCAACCGCGCTGTATTTCCCGAACGGCATCGTGTCCATTGTTGAAAATTTCTGGCGCAGCTGTCCATCAATGTATATCTCGACCTCCTGATGCAAACTGTTCAGGCTAATCCAGGTCGAATCCCGTATGTTGTCCGGCAGCAATGTTTCAATCACAATCTGCTCTTCTGATGCCGCCTCCACTCTGCACGGAAGTTCAACCGGCACCTTTGTGCCATCCGCAAGAACTCGGTTCCACTGTACATTAAAAGCTTCCGGCTCTATCTTCTCGTGCACGGTCTGTCTTGGACATAAAATCTGCCCTAGTACGGCATACAGCACGACCACGGCAACAAAAACTGTAAACACTATATTTAATATTGATTTCCTGGCTTTTCCTGGCTTTTTCGTTGTCCCCATCATTTCCCCCGTTTCTACGCTACGTTTCTATACTATTTTTCGATGTGAAAAAATTTGTCTAATATATCTGGATTATACACTATTTTTCACAAAAGGAAAATAGTTTTTTCGGAAAATGATGGTTTTGCTGCAAAAATCGCACAAGCCTTTTTGTTCTTTCCAAACGTTAAAGTGGGCAGGGAAATTATCCCTGCCCACTTTGGTTTATGCAACGGTTGCCGTAAACCCAATATCGTCCATTTCCTCAATGGCTTTTTTGACACAATTCTCACAGCCATCAATTGTTACTGTTTTTGTTTCCAAATCAATGCTGTGCTTAATCCCCGCCGCCTCAAGCGCTTTTTTGATGCGCTCCACACAATGGTTGCAGCTCATTTCTTTTACATTCAATGTTGTCATAATCATTACCGCCTTTCTTTTTTAAATTTGCATACGCCCTTCTAGCATCTTTTTTCCCGCAAGGGAATTTTTACCCGCCCATCCGCGTTTTTTGCAAATATGCTCCCTTAAATTCCCCTTGTTTCTGTCCGGGCGAAAATCATTTGATAAATTTTTGGATGGTTTTTAAAAGTTCCTCCACCTTTTCATCATTGCCCTCCCGGATATCCTGCACAACGCAGGTCCGGACATGGCTATTTAAAAGTTCCTTGCTAAACGCCGTCAAGGCAGCGCTTGCCGCTAAGACCTGCGTTAAGATATCCACACAGTAAGCCTCGTTCTCTACCATGCTGCGGATGCCGCGAATCTGTCCTTCGATGCGGTTCAGGCGGTGGATTAAATCCGTCGCCTCCGAAGCCTCCCGGTGTTTCTTTTTGCAATTGCAGCCTTCCTCCATCACTCACCTCATTTCTTTTGCACAGGCAATCCCGCCCTGTGCAGAGCATTTTTTGCACCAGCCCAATCCGCCCACGGCATTTATAATTTTTTCCACCGCAGCCGCAATGCATTGCTGACCACACACACCGAACTAAGCGACATTGCAAATCCCCCGAGCATCGGGCTTAAAAGCAATCCTGTAAACGGATACAAAAGCCCTGCCGCAACCGGAATCCCAACCGTATTGTAGAAAAATGCCCAAAACAGGTTCTGCCGGATATTGCGGATGGTCAGATGGCTTAAACGGATGGCGCGGTGCACATCCATCAAATCCGATTTCATCAGCACAACATCCGCCGAATCAATCGCGATATCACTGCCGCTGCCAATCGCACAGCCCACTTCCGCCTGTACAAGTGCCGGGGCGTCATTGATACCATCCCCCACCATCATAACCTTTTTTCCCTGTTTTTGCAAATCCTCGATGATTTTCGCCTTATCCTGCGGGAGCACTTCCGCCACAATCTCGTCCACATGTGCCTGCGCGCCGATATACTCTGCCGTGCGCTTATTGTCCCCGGTCAGCATATAAACACGCACGCCATCCGCTTTCATCGCATCCACCGCAGCAGCGCTCGTCTGCTTGATGGTATCCGCCACGCCGATAATGCCCACCGTCCTTGCATCCTCCACAACATACATCGGGGTCTGCCCCTTCGATGCCAATTCCTGCGCCCTTTGCTGCCATTCCCCGGCATTTTTGCTGTGTTCTTCTGCAAGCTCCGCTTTCCCAAGGTAAATTTCACTGCCATCCGCAAGGCGTACATACACACCGTACCCGGTCAGGCTGCGGAATTCCTGCACCGCCGGGATTTCAAGCCCCTCCTTCTTGGCCATCACAACAATCGCGTGCGCCAGAGGATGCTCACTCCCGGTTTCCGCCGCTGCCGCAAGGAGGAGGAGTTTGGTCTGCTGTGCCGAGAGCCGGGAAGATGCCTTATCACCATTCGCCAAAGCATCTGGTGCTTTTGCATCTGCCGCAACCGCCGAACTGCCCGAAGCTGCCGGAACGGCTGACTCGCCACCGCCTTTTGCAGATAGAGAAGCTTCCGATGCCTGCCATGCACCATCTTCCGCCCAGACCGCCACCACCTCCGGTTTCCCCTGCGTAATCGTCCCCGTCTTGTCAAGCACCACCGTGTCCACCTTCTGCGCCATCTCAAGCGCCTCGCCGGACTTTACAAGGATACCGTTCTGCGCGCCAAGCCCGGTACCCACCATAATTGCCGTCGGTGTTGCAAGCCCAAGCGCGCATGGGCACGCAATCACGAGCACCGAAACGAAGATGCGCAGCGCAAAGGAAAAATCCTGTCCCGCAATCAGCCAGATAAGTGCCGCAATCAGTGCAATCGCCATAACCGTCGGCACAAAAACCCCTGCCACCTTATCCGCAAGCTTTGAAATCGGCGCTTTCTTCCCCTGCGCGTCCTCCATCAGTTGCACGATTTTCGCAAGCGTTGTATCTGAGCCGGTGCGCCTTACCCGCACAGTAAGCAGCCCATCATAATTAAGGCTCCCGCCAATCACCTCGCTGCCCTCCGCCTTCTCCACCGGAAGGCTCTCCCCGGTCAGCATCGACTCATCCACGCTGCCGCTGCCCGATACCACAATACCATCCAGGGGTATGCGGCTCCCCGCACGCAGTACAATCATATCGCCCGGCACAAGCTCCTCCACGGGAACTTCCTTCTCCTGTCCGTCCACCAGACAGATTGCCGTGTCCGGCGCGAGCGCCATCAGTTTTTTGATTGCCTCCGAGGTCTTGCCTTTGCTGCGCTTTTCCATGTATTTCCCAAGCATGACCAAAGTCACAACCACTGCCGCAGACTCGTAATAAAGCTGATGCACATGGTGCATATCCCGCGGAATCAGCACCGTCATCACAAGGCTGTAGAGAAATGCCGCCATCGTGCCGATTGCCACAAGGGAATCCATATTCGGGTTGCCCTTAAACAACGCCGGAAACCCATGGATATAAAAATTTCGCCCGAAAATCAGGATTGGCACTGTAAAAACCAACTGTGCCAACGCAAACGCCAACGGTTGCTGTTCCATCGAAAGGAACCCCGGCAGGGGCAGCGGAACCGGCATCATATGCCCCATCGACAAATACAAAAGCGGGATTGCAAAAATAATCGCCAAAACCACCCGCCGCTTCGCAGCTTTCAGCTCCTGTGCCGCAGCAGCCGCTTCCTTTTTGCGCTTCTCCTTATCATCCACGTATATTTCCGCGCCAAAGCCCGCTTTTGCAATTTTCCCGATAATCAGCTCCGGCGTTACCAATGCTTCGTCATATTCAATCTGCATCTTCGCCGTTGTAAGGTTTACATCGCTTCTTGCCACACCCTCGATGCGTCTTGTCACGCGTTCCACGGCACTGCTGCATGCCGCGCAGCTCATGCCGGATATTTTATATACTTCCTGCTTCATCGTGCCCCTCCTGCTTCCTGTTATTTGCCGCCATAACATTTTTCTGCCATGACCGCCGCCTGCAGTCATAGCCACCTGCTGTCAGGCTACTTCACTTTTTGGCTGTCCATATACCCCCTACGGGTATATCTAAATTTGATTATATCCACATTTTTTCATTTTGTCAATAGATTTTCCACGGCCGTATGGAATTATCCTCAAATTTGTAAGACAATTTCTCCTTTGCCGTGACAAAACGGGGATATCTCTCTGAACATGCCGCCAGGAAATCAGGAAGCTGTTGGCTCAATTTTTCCCTTCCGGAAAAGCCTCGCGAATCCACCGGATACACTGCTCCATCCACCCGGCACAATATTTCGCGGCATCCGTGATATCCTCCACCTTATTGACCGTTTCATCGCAAAGCGATAACCCGTGATGCCCATATGGGTATATATGCAGCTCCACCAAAACCCCTTTCTCATGCAGCGCCGCCGCAAGCAGCAGGGAATTCTCCACAGGAACGCTCCCGTCCTGTGCCGTGTGCCACAAAAAAGTCTGCGGCGCATCCTCTGTCACCTGCTTTTCAAGCGATACCCTCTCAAGCAGTGCCAAATCCGGATTCTCACCGAGCAGGCACTCAAAGCTCCCCCGATGCGCATACTTCCCGGAAGTAATCACCGGATAGCACAAAATCATTCCGTTTGGCCTGCCCTCCCCCTCACGGATTCCAAGCGTTTCGCACGCCAATTTCTCCCGCCAGAACAGCCCCGCCGAGCAAGCCGCATGTCCGCCCGCGGAAAAGCCCATAACCGCGATTCTTTCCGGATGGATATGCAACGTTTCGCTGTTCCGCCGCACATAAGTGATTGCGGCAAGCACCTCAAAAAGCTGTGTTGGATAATGCGCTCCCCCGCAGGAGTAATCGACCACTGCCGCCGCAATTCCATTCCCGACAAGCCGCAGCGCCACCGGCTCGCCCTCCCTCTTTGAGACATAAGAATAACCGCCTCCCGGACAGATTACGACGCAGGAATAGGCTGCATTTTCATTGATTGCCTCCGAAACCTCCGGGATGTAAAGAGTTATACTGGGCTTATGTCCTGTCCTCGCAAGACCTAGGAAGATATCTTCCAGGTATACTTTTTCATAGTACATTTGTTTTTCCTCCTGGATGCTAACTTTTTATTTCCGTATACCGTTTTGGGATTTCTGCATTTCGGTGGCAATTCTCCCAGGGAATATACGGCAAATTCCACCAAAATATTATATCATCCGGATACCGTAAACTCAATAACTGTTTTCCCCGGAAAACGCACGGCGTCCATAAAAAACGCAAGAAATATCAATGACACTTTATGGAGAAAATGCTATAATGTTCACGAAGGCAAAGCACCCTTTTAACCCCCACACAGAATCGAGGAAACCGAATGAAACAAAAAATGACCGACTTCCTGTTAAACAACGCAAACCCATCCATAAAGCTCCGGATAAAAAAAGAAATCCTCCAGGACATTACTGCCGCAGAAGAACAGGAGTTCCAAACCCAGATATCAAATGAAAAAATCATAAAACTCATCGCCGAAAAACAGCAGCCAAACGGCTGGATTGGCGCGGGCTTCCACGGCAGCAACAAAAATGCCGGGCAGTACGACAACCAGGAGGTTGCCACAAAATATATGGGCGAAAAGGGGTTGCACGGCACCACTCTTTTAAACAGCGCAATGGATGCCTTTGTGACCACCGAGCTAACCGACCTTTGTTATGGGACAAGGGGGCATTATTACAGCGAATTTGAAATCCCCGCCTCCGGACAAAACACAATTCGCTGCGCCTGCATCGCAAGGGCACATTACGCCGATGTTATCGATATTGCGCCCCAGATTCGGGTCGCGCTCGAATCTTTCCGGCGGGTGACCGAGGTGGATTCCATCTTCGATGTCTCACGCCCCACAAAAAAATGCAGATTATTTAACAATAACGAGCGCTGGCCGTGCCGCTATCACCTTGAGACCCTCGCATTCACCACAAAGCAGTGGAGGGATGAGGCGAACACCGCCATGCTCGCAGAAGCGTTCCGCCGCCTGATGCGCACTGACCGGGAAGAAATCATCCGGACCCCGGTTGCCTGTTGGGTCGGCCATGCCGTAGGCCCACTATGGTATCTGAACGAGGGTTATTCCATATCGGGCAACGGGCAAAACCAGCATTCTGAGGACGGGGTGCGGCGCGCTAATTTTGAGAAAACAGAATGGCTTGTTCGCTGCGGCTTATATCCTTACCTTCCCGAGTTAAAAGCCGAGGTAGACTATATTTTAGGGCAGGTCGGGGCGGACGGCATCTGCCGCGCAGAAACCTACGATGGCGAATTCCGGGGCTGGTCACCTTATTTCGGATTGCAGTTAGAAACGGACTGGCGCTCAAAACTGCGCAAATCCTGCGACATCACATTCCGCGCGCTGCTGATTGCACATTATGCGGGGCTGTAAACGCAGCCGCTCTGCCGGCAGTCCCCCCTTAGCCCCTCTCCACCGCGCATTGCGAGGGGCTAGGGCTATCCGCCGCCCCGCGGGCAGCTTTTTTGCCCCTGTCATTTTCGCAGCTCATACAAAATATAATCCAACGCCAGCAAAAGCAGCACAACCGGCACAACAAATACCAATAAAAATACCCCAATCAGTCCGCCAAACCACCCGTCATCCAACCAAATATCCAAAACCGCGCACGTTACAACAAATGTCCCGATGACAATATCCACAACGGCAAATACCCGGTACGGAGAAATTTGCTTTCCCCGTTTTTCCGCAATCCACGTACACACGCAGATAAAAAAGAAGCCAGCAAAAAGAATGGTCAGGGCGGAACACAAATCCAAAAATACCAATTCTAAATTAGAAGGATTTACAGCAAGAAAAATATACCAGCTCATTGCCATCAGGCAAAAGGAAAGAAACGCCCATTTCTTATATTCCTCCAGGGATGCCCGCCTTTTTTCCTTCTGCAATCCGTTTTCCTGGTTTTTCCTGGCATTTTTCAGTTTTTCTTTTATTTCTCCCACTTCCCCACCCTCCTATTATCGTCTTTGTTTTCTTTCTGTCAACTTATACCGCGAAATATTTACGCCCCAAAGGAAAGATGAGGCAAAACCTTCGCGACTGCAATCTGTGTCTCCAATTCCTTCGCGAACGGCACGCTTTTTTGTATTTTGTTTTCCGCAATATAATCCGCAAGCTTTTTTCTCATTTCCGGTTGGTTCTGCACTGAAAATATCTGCAAATTCCGATATCCACAGTCATAATACAAACTCGCCCGAAGCCCCTTCACACCAGGCAGGCGCATCAAATCGCAAATTCCAAAAAGCCGCAGTACATCATTTTTTTCTGCCCCGTATTTCCCCAAAATCGCTTCTGCGGAATTCCCCATACATAATAATAGATAATCCTTTGACATTTTTATATGATTCAAAGATAATTTTTCAATAAATCCCGCGTCAACACTTTGGATTTCCGAGAGCTTCCGGTTGGTGAAATCATGCAAATGCATAAAGCATTCAAACAATCCCAAAATTCTTTCGTCCATGGAAAACTTTTCGGCAAGCCCCTGCAAAAAAACAGCGCTGTCCGGCGCAGAAGCATTAACCGCATCCAGAAAAATATATTTGTCCTCCATCCCTTCTGCCAGGAGTTTCTGAATCAGCTCCCCGCGAACCGGAATCAGCGGATAAAAACGCTTCAAAGTCGTATTCTCATTTAACAGCTCCGTCAATTCCGTGATTTTTATATTGTCAAATTCCTTCATGTAAGCCCAATCCCTCCTCACCTTCTCATTTTAACTTTTGTTTCCCGCCCTGAAATCCCGGGGGCTCCGCAAAAATCCGTTGTTCTCCGTCTGCCAACAAGGCGGTTAAGCCAAAAAGCACTTAACCGCCCAACTCGAAAAACAATCAATATTTTTAAACAAAAACCAATAAAACAAAAAACTTCTTTTCATACAAACGCCGCTCATTTATTCCGCAGTAAAATACTTTTTCTCCAAGGACTCCGTGATTTTTTGTAATTCTTCAAATGTCACATCTTTGTAGCAGTCATTCGAGATTACAGTCTGGTATAATTCCTGTGGCGACTTTATAAATTTTTGCAATGTGGCAACCAACGACTGTAAGCCCTCACGCATTCCTTCACGAATTCCTTCCTGTCTGCCTTCATGGATTCCCTCACGCATTCCTTCCTGTCTGCCCTCCTCGCGGATATCCCGCACAAACGCTTCCTCATCAAATTCTGTAAGCAACATATCGACCACCTCCGCCCGATGTTCCAACAAAATCCCTGCCAGCTCCCCGCCCTGCCGGATGCACTCCGTCACCGCCAGGTCAACCGCCCCGACCTCATCCATCTCCCTGCTGTATTTCCGTATGTCCTCCACGAAACCCGTATATTCCTGCAGCAGCCCGCACTTCCCCAACATCTTCGCATTATCCCTATGGTTTAGGTTCATCACGGTCGCCGTCCATTCAAAATCCCCGGAAGGGTCCGCATTACAGAAAGCCCTGGATAACCGCAGCTTCTCCACCGCCGGACGTTCCTCCCTCCCATTATAAAACACGATATATTTTGGCGTTGGCAGCATGATTAACGTGTTCCGGTAAAGATTATGGTGTCCTGTCACGATATACCTTTCGTACAGCCGCGCAAAATACATCAGGCCGCGGATGGGCATGTTCGGGTTGACGGTTGACTGGTGCTCCCACAGTTCGAGGGTTCCCGAAATCATGACCGCCACGTCATTCCGCATCCGGATATAGATGACATCCTTTAAGGTCATGATTTCCAGTTCGTCTTCATTTTCATAGTTTACATTATTCAGCGCATTATACAAAGACAGGGCGTGCTTTTTATATTTTTCATTCCCAAAGAGGAAACAAAAAAGCCGGTCTTTATATTGCGTGTTCACCTTGTAATCCAAGAGCATCCCCCATTTCCCTGATTCTGGTTTTATGCACTTATTATATCACAGGCTGGAAACTTCCACAAGAAAAAATTTGTAATGTTTTTAGCATTACTATAACCAAAAAACTTGTGCATCATAAATCAATCCACCAAAAAATCTCTTTGCCCCGTTCCTCGGAATACCGTGGATTCATATCACACCCTAAATGCAGACTCCAATTCTCTTCACACCGAACAAGGCGGTTAAGCCAAAAAGCACTTAACCGCCCAACTCGAAAAACAATCAATATTTTTGTATTACATCATCTATCATTTGTTGAAGTGTTTCCTTGGATAATCCTTCCCCTAAATCTTCTTGCTCCAAAACTTCCTTGCATTCCACTACGGTTGCACAATACTCCGAGTAATCATCAGCTTCTATCGCGACAACGGCATATCCTACATATCGGTTATCCTTTTTAATCAAAACTTCTAAAAAAGTTTTTTCACCTGCCCAGTGGGAAGAAGCATGAGCCGGGTAGGATACGGTATTCCACTGCCAGTAAGCACCACCGAAGCCTTCAATCACAAGATCCGTAACATACACGACTGGTTCATCACCATCCGGCTTTACGTAGAAACTTCCATGGCGGGCATGAACTTCAAAAACATAACCATCCTCATCCGACCCGCAGTGAATCAGCGGATACCAGAAAGAACGAACAGGGGACCAACTACCATTGGACTCCACGATAGTGCTGTCGGTTAGTTTTATTCCTGATGAAGCACAGGAACAGCCTAAAAAAGAAAATATTATGCACAAAGCCATAAACAAGAACGTTTTTTTCATCAATCAACAGCCTCCAAGTTCAAAACCTCCATGCAAGGCGGTCCACTGCATTCTATTGTAACCCATGTGGAAGAACCTGCAATCTGGGTACCACAATCGCCGCAGATATCCGCGTATTCATAATAGTGCTTACCACCCTTATGATAATTATTCCCCGTATAGCCATGCGAATAATGATTATGTGAAAAGGCAAAGAGAATATAGTAAATTTCACTATCATATACAATGTCACTCGTTACAACTTTCCCGTCAACATAACCTTCACCTATCCAACTACGCGAATTAGAAGGCAGATAATCATATGTCAGAACCTCACTCTCGCCGGGTTTATGCCGCCACACATCAACACCATAAAGTCTCATAAAATGGTAGTCATATTTCCCCCTTCCATTACTCCCTTTGCGCACACAAATTGCTGACTGGTTAACCGCAAGCGAATTATATAATGGTCGATCAGCTACAATTTTAACACACGGAAAGTTTAATTTTTGTAAATCCTCTTTAACATGTACAGCGATGTCAGAAACTGACATCAATTTTAAATCTGACGATGTCATGATGTAACCGCTAAACTGTCCCGGATTACACCACTCCGACTGTCCTATTGCAAAAGCATAACAATTAAACTTACTCGCATTGGGAGTTGTGTAATAAAGAGAACTATCTCTTAATCCATGGCTTGCATATGGACGAAATGTTGAATCGACCGATATTCCATAATAATTATTAACAACAGGCTTTAGGGCATCTCCGAGAT
Organism: uncultured Lachnospiraceae bacterium; assembly: GCA_910579615.1. Classification (GTDB taxonomy): domain Bacteria; phylum Bacillota; class Clostridia; order Lachnospirales; family Lachnospiraceae; genus RGIG4057. The sequence goes on from CAJTUA010000004.1 coordinate 200,907, forward strand.
CCTGAAGCTGTGTCAGACCATACAAAAATACAATATCCGGTTCTTGCTCAATATCAACAATAAACAAGCGGATAATTTCCACAGCTTCTTCCAGAGAATCTGCCAACCCCACAGGTATCGCAACTCCATTTTCCTCCAAAAATAACAGCAATTCATCATCCGGCAGTTCGGAAAGGATTTGCTTCTCCGTATTTTCCTCTGTCACAGGTAGTTCATCTGTCGCAAATGTTGGAATTGCTGTAGATAAACATACTGTCAAAGCAAGGAATAAAACGAACAAAAAGCGTCTCTTTTTTGTTATCATGATTCACCTTACACTCCCTTCTGGTAGTGTGTCCTTTCTTAAAACAAAAACTCTTCGTTACCCTTCCGAGAATCCCCGTCCACTTAAGCTTATTTCCACTATACCACATTACCAAATTTTCTGCAAGAAAAATGGTCACTCATAATTCCCAATTAACCCCAAATCCGGGAAATCTTTTTTATTATAGCACAATTTCCATATTTGTGCTATAATAAAAAAGATTGCGCCAATAAGGAAGGTTAAATTGCTATAATACGTTTAAAAGTGCCACTTGATATCCTTCCTGTTTTGTAGATGCCGATAGATGTCTGATGCCGATGAGCAGTCCAATGAGACGCTTTCATCGGCATTTCTCTGATTCCACCCATATCCGACAGATAACAATCCCATCCTTAAACTTCATCTAAGTGTTCCCCGATATATCCGCAAAACATTTCATTTTTCAAAAACAGCTTCTCAACTGCATACGCCTGGCGAATATACTTAAAATCTTCTCCTTCCATCTTCTCTCTCCTTCCTGCCTTCCACAATCCGGAACTTTTCAAACAATAGCACCCCCCATTCTGTATACAAATCCAACCAATACATCATCCGCAGCCCCTGATCTGCATACTGCTCCGCCCCTTCGAAGTCCCCCCATTTCCTTGCTATATGGCACAGGCAGCATAGTATCTTTATGTAATATTCCGGGAAAAACCCTATTTTTCCTGTTTCCTCCAAATATTCCTTCTGCTTTTTCAGCACTCTTGCCAAAAAATCCAAATTTTCCCCTTCATAATTCCATGCAATCTCTATCAGCGCCTGCCACTCCGGTCTCATCAGACTTGCGCCGACCTCTGCAAGCTTTTCCCTTTTCACCCCGCTATACTCCACTACCTTCCACAGTTCCATATTTTTTTCCTGTTCTGTAATTTTCTTCTCCTTCCAGTCAAAAAGTGCATCCCAATACAACCCTAACTGCTCGTTTGTTCCATATTTCCAGTCTATTTTTCCCTCCAGTTCATCCAAAAGCTTCCTCCCTTCCGCATATTTTCCGCTATAATATGCGCGCATCATCTGCACATATTTTTTGTATTCCGCAACATCTTCTGTCAAAAATCCCGGGGCATAATCCTTCCAATGCATCCCAAGGCGTTCCTGCAGCATTTTAAGCTTTTTCGGCTTCGGCTTTGCTTTCCCCTGAAAAATTGGGATAAGGGATTTTTTCGGTTCCGCGTAAATACCATCTCCTAACGCATAGATATCCCAACCGTGCAGTTCCATGCGCTTTTGCAGAAACTCGTTAAACGTGTGCAGGTTTTGTTCCATGTAGTCCGGGTCAAAGTTTTCATATACAGCCGCATCATCGTCCCAAATCCTTGTCGCAATTCCATCCATTTTCTCCCCGGACCGGCTTCCGTTCACTGCCGCCCCTTCCTCTTTTTTGTATAAAACCATTTTTCGTACATCTTCCCATGCTTCCCCAAGGACACGGCAAACATTTTCCTCGGTGGTATAGTTCCCAAAAATCCGCATATTTTTCAGAATCATCAAACGCATATGCTCCATGTTACGAAAGAGAGGATACTGTTTTTGTGTCTGGCGGAGCAATTCCAACGCATTCGTCAGAGTTTCCAAAATCTGTACACATTCCCGCGCATCCCGGAATCCCTGCGCCGAATCCGCATCCTTCGCAGCAAAAAGAGTAAACGTCCTTTCCGGACAAAATGCATCCTTCCACCATGTATTCTTTCCGAATATCCTGTGCAAACGGTTTTCTGCCATACGGTAGCAAAGCAGCGGATACAATTTCCCAAAATCTGCGCGCTCCTTCAAATTTGCCATAAGATATCCCGAAAGTTCCTGATACCACAAAAACGCTTCCCTGTTTCCCCCTGCCGTATTTTTTTCCATATTTGTCCCCGCCACCATGCAAGCACATATTCCGCCTCTCCCCACAGTATTGTGTCGAGCTTGTCCACCGACCGCCCCAAACGCTGCACGATTGCGTGTACCTGCATCATCCAGATTGTGGACTCACCTTCTTCCATCCAAAGCCGATACCCTTCTGTTTCACAGATACCATCAAGCAATACCGTCCATTCAAGTTTCTGCTCTGCCTGCTCGTCTTTTATCACTTGCTTCAGCATCCAAATACCTCCTCATTCTTCCATGTCTTCCAAAATTTTGTTTTTTATTTATACTTTCCAATATAAAATATGCCGTTTCAAAATCACCTCAGGCACCAGGCAATATAACATATTTTTTCATAAATTTTACTCCAAAATTAAAATCAGCCACTCATCATAATTTTACCATATAATGCATAAAACGCAATTGCAAATTAACCAACCTAACAGTAGCGTTTATTTCATAGAAAATTCTATTGATTCCCCGCCCATACCTGTGTTAAACTAAAGCTAAAATGATTTCCAATTCAAACCAGCATTGTAAACCAACACCACAAACCGACATTGCCAGAAAGGACACACCCCGTGAGATATTACATCGCAGACTCCCATTTCTTCCACGCCGCCTTAAACGACCGCATGGATTGCCGCGGTTTTTCCTGCGTAGAAGAAATGAACGAATATATGCTTACCAAATGGAACCAGAAAGTCCGCAAAAACGATGATGTCATCATTCTCGGCGACCTTTCCCTCGGAAACGCAGAGGAAACAAATGCCCTTCTCAAGCGTTTGAACGGCAGGCTGTATCTCATCAAGGGCAACCACGACCGTTTTCTCTCCAGCAAAAGCATGGATGCAAGCCGTTTTGAATGGATAAAACCCTACGAGGAGCTTTCCGACAACAAACGTAAAGTTGTGCTATGCCATTACCCAATCATGTGCTATAATGGTCAGTACCGATGCGGTGGGGACAATGCCCCGAAAACATACATGCTTTATGGCCACGTCCATGACACGACAGACCAGCGCCTGATGGAGCAGTTCCAGGAAATCACCCGCAATACGGTGGCGGCAAATGCCCAGGGGGAAATGCTCCCGATTCCCTGCAACATGATAAACTGTTTCTGTATGTATTCCGACTACGAACCGCTCACACTTGATGAATGGATTGCATTGGATGCCAAAATTAAGTGAAAGAAACGATTTAAATATGGACTTTCGGGGATGATATGCTATAATTTTTATATCTACAGCTTCAGTTTTCCATAATTTTTAAATAAGGAGACAATATGACAATCAGGGAAATCAACATCAAAAATTTTAAATCCTTATATGATGTGAGCTTTGCTCCTGGAAAAGTCAATGTATTTATTGGCGCGAACGGCTCAGGAAAATCCACAATACTGGAAGCAATCGGTATTTTAAGCGCAGCTATGACAGACAGGGTAAACAATAATGTTCTGCAAAGAAAAGGGATACGTTTAAGCACTTCCGCTTTGTATAAATCGAAATTTAAGACAATGAAACGGGATGGGCTTACGATAGCCCTGGGTATCCAGTGGACAGATGGTGACGATTATAATTATTCGGTCCATCTAACCACACCGACGGATAACGACACCTGGAAATACCACTCTGAAAGTATAAACCAAAACGGAAATCTCCTCTGGGGAAGGAGCAACCGTTCTTTCGTCCAGTCAAACAACAATATCGGATATTTTATGGTTGCAGAAACATTAAATGGACACAACTGCAGAAATATGGGGCAATATATTGAAAAATACGGGATTTACCAACCAGATACACCTACCCTCAGGGGAACCATTACAGATACCACGCAGGTTACCCCCATCGGCTTAAACGGTGGGCGGATTGCAGACGCGCTTCAGGAAATCTTAAAAAATGCAGACGGGGACGTGAAATTCGGAACACTCTATTTAGAAGATGTTCTTGATTTGATTGACTGGGCATCGGATTTCAATATTGCCCCGCCCAAAAAGGCAAATTTGAATCCAGGTGTTCCGTCCACACGTCAAATTATTGAATTTAAAGACAGGTTTCTGAAACCAAATGCCACATTCACTGGCTATGATGCCAGCGAAGGAGCTTTATATGTACTTTTCATGCTATGTATGGCAATACACCCGGAATCTCCATCCATGTTTTCCATCGATAGCTTTGACCACGCCTTAAATCCCCGATTGGCAAAAAAACTGACAGAAGTATTTTCTCAGCTTATACTGGAGTCTGGAAGAACCGTGTTTATGACAACACATAACCCTTTGGTACTGGATGGCTTAGATTTATGTAATGATGATATCCGGCTTTTTGCTGTCAACAGAAATAAGGACGGTTACGTAGTGATTGACCGGATACAGGTTTCAAAACAATTATTAGAATCAGGACAACCTTTATCCAGATTATGGATAAACGGGCGATTAGGAGGTGTCCCAGACCTGATATGAGGAAAACGATTGGCATTGTAGGGGAAGGTCCTACCGACTATTTGGTTATAAAAGAAGTGATTGAGCATATATCTGGTGGAGCAAATGAATATAAACGACTACAACCAGAGACCGATATGATGGGGCGTTTCGGAAATGGATGGAAAGGTGTATGGAAATGGTGTGAAACAACTGCTGCGGTACTGGATAAATATTTTTATGAAATTACGCCGAAATTGGATTTGCTTGTTATTCAAATGGATGCGGATGTTTCCAGGAAAGAAAAGGAAGTCCATTGCTTTTGCGGCTCTGCAGAATGTGAAAGCAGGATAGATAATCATCCGTTAACATGTAAAAAAATAATAAAAGGGCAGTGTCCGATTGCCCTTCCCTGCGAAAAACATACCCAAAATCCAAAAGGCTATGAAGCACATTTAGAGAATTTAATCAAAAAGTGGTTAGGAAACAATGCAATCGATAAAAGCATCTTAATTACGATACCTTGTGACAGTACAGATGCATGGATTGTCGCCGCCTACCAAGATTGTGATAATGTCGAAAAGGTGGAAAATCCGTGGGAAAATGTAATTGCCAAAAAGAAGGAGTATCATGGAATCAGGATACGCGGCAATAAAAAAAATATTTCCGTATACCGCCAGCTGCTACCCAGGCTTCGCCAGGACTGGGAAACCGTTACAAAACAGTGCTATAGCGCCAAAAGCTTTGAAAATAAAATAAAAAATTTTCTGAATGCAACCGATAAAAAAAATAAACCATCACAGAAAGGAAGATATCCTATGTATGTCAACCATTTAGCGGAAGCACTCCTCACATCGGAAGAACTGCAGGAACTGCAGGCTTCTCTCGAATTATTGAAAAACCAAAATTATTCAGAATTTTACGAAAAAAACCACGACTTTATCGCCAATACCCTTTCCATCGATAATTACGCGGAATTTGAAGAATTTATGGACGAGGAAGAATTGGAACAGGAATGCTTTTATTTTGCGTTTTTTTGCGCAAAAAATCACGCCCTCCGGGTCGGCGGTTACGAAGATGATTTAACCGAAAAGCTCACCGCGTTTTTCGATTCCAAGAATCTTGGATATCCGGAGATTGCCGCTATTATCCACGAAGAAAAAATTTATACGGATTGTGACGGAAAAGATAATTTTACAAAGGCATTGGTGAAAATAAATAAGGTACTTTCCGCGCACCACTTGCAGCTGGTCGTATTAGATGATGATATTTATTGCGCATGTGAATATACCATCCTGCTTTTGGAGCAATCCTTGGCGGAGGAACTCATAGATTCATGGATGGGGAATGGTTTCGAGATTTATTTATAATCCTGACCGACCATTTATTTTTGCCCATCATGAACGGGCGATGTAACAGAATGGTACATATGCAAATGCATATTGGATGAGGAAAAAATTGTTGTGTTTGCAGAAAAGGGGATTTTTATGACCATTCAGGAAATTCTTGCTGGGGAATCGAAAAACGTAGAGTTCAAGGTGAGCCGTCCGGAAAAAAGTATCAAATACATGAAAACCGTTGTCGCTTTCGCCAACGGCAAAGGCGGATGTATTATTTTCGGCATTGATGATAAGACAAGAACCATAGTTGGCATTTCGCAGGAGCTTGTTTTCCCTGAAATGGATGCCATAACAAACGCAATATCCGACAGCTGCGAGCCAGTCATCATCCCGGATATTTATCCTCAGACAATTAACGGAAAAACCATCATCATTGTCGAAATCACAGCGGGGAAACAACGCCCTTATTACATCAAATCCGAAGGACTCGCCAACGGTGTGTACATGCGGGTATCCGGTACTACCAGCCCGGCTGACCGGACAATTTCAAGTGAAATGTACTACGAGGGCGAAGGCCGCTCCTATGATTCCGTGATTCGGCGCGATATGAAAATAACGGATAAAAATATCCAAAAACTTTGTACAGATATGAAAAACGTTGCCCTCAAAAATTGTAAGAATGAATCTCAGCGCCAGTCGGTAAAGGATGTAACAAAAAATGTCCTGCTGAGCTGGGGAATCTTGGCGGAAGCAGAGGATGGCAGCATTCATCCTACCAATGCGTATGTATTTTTAACCGGGCAGGATACGTTCCTTTCCAAAATCCAGTGTGGTATGTTCAAGGGTACGAATCGCGCAATTTTTGTAGACAAACGCGATTATGAGGGGATGCTCTGGCAGCAAACCAAAGATGCATTTCAATTTGTGCTCCGCAATATCCATCTTGGTGCAAAAATCGAGGGAATTTACCGCAAAGATATTTATGAACTGCCTCCGGACAGTATCCGGGAGCTGATTATCAATGCGGTAATGAATTGCAGTTTCCTGCAGTCCTCCCATATTCAGGTTGCCATTTATGATGACCGTTTGGAAATCACATCACCGGGCGGACTGATGCCGGGTGTGACAATCGAGCGCATGAAAGAAGGATATTCCAAAATCCGGAACCGTGCGATTGCACATGCGTTTTCCTACATGAACTTAATTGAAGGCTGGGGCAGTGGTATCCCGAAGCTTATGCAGGCAATGAGGGAATATGCCCTGCCGGAACCGGAATTTGTGGATATGGAGATTGCATTGCGGATTAATCTTTACCGAAAACTTCCTGATACCAAAACAGATATATTACCGCCAGAAATCAATGTACAAAAAAAAGAAAACCCTCAGAAAAGCGCCGGAAAAGTGCCGGGAAAGTGCCGGAAAAGCACCGGAAAAATTCAAAATATTCCTGCATTATCAACACAGCAAAAACAAATCATTGGATACATCGAAACGAATGGACAAATATCCTCTGCAGAAGCAGAGACACTACTGAATGTAAAAGGCCGAAGAGCAAGAGCTATATTAAATGATATGGTAGCAAACAACCTGATTGCAAAAATCGGTGCCTCCAGAGGAACAAGATATATTCTTTCCGGATAATTTTCAGGGAAACATATTGGCTCAACCAAAAAAGGCCAATGGATAATTAAAGTATAATTTGTGCGAATATTTTAAAAAAAATCACAACTATAAGGAGACCCCAAAACATGTTAGATAACACCGGATTTAATTTATGGGCAAACGATTACGACAAGACCGTTTCGCTCTGCGAGGAAGAAAATGAATACCCGTTCGCAGGCTACAAGTCTGTGCTGAATACCATCTACAACCGCATCAAGACAGGCGGCGGAAAATGTATACTGGATATTGGTTTTGGCACCGGAATTTTGTCCAAGCGCCTTTATGACGAAGGCGTTCAAATCTATGGCATCGACTTTTCCGAAGAAATGATAAAACTCGCGAAAGAAAAAATGCCGGATGCCACCCTGTTGGAATACGATTTTTCCAAAGGCCTTCCATGCGCGTTAAAGGAGCTGAAATTTGATTATATTGTCAGCACTTATGCAATCCACCATCTGGCTGACGAAGAAAAAATTAAATTTTTAAAAGAACTGCAAAACCATCTTGCGGACGGCGGAGAAATTCTTATCGGCGACGTTGCCTTTGCTACCATGCAGGAGCAGGATGCCTGTATGCAGAAAAGCGGGGATGAGTGGGATGATGAGGAATTTTACATTGTTGCAGAAGACCTTGCAGGAGATTTCCCCGGGCTTGAATTTATAAAAATCAGCCATTGTTCCGGGGTATGCGTGATAAAATAAGGCAATTATTTTTTGTTTGGAAAATTAAGGAGATATCCATGAACACAATCAACATATTGGGCAGCAACCGCCACAAAACCTTTACAAAAACCCGCAAGGGCTGCCGTGGGATTGTTCTGCGCGGCGGAAAACTGTTGCTCTCCCGCGAATTAAATACGGATTACTGGCTAATCCCCGGCGGTGGTCTTGAAGCGGGTGAAAGCCTGCCGGAATGCTGTGAGCGGGAGCTCCTCGAAGAAACAGGCTTCTGCACAAAAGCCGGGGAATTATTTTTGACCATCAATGAATATTACGAAGAATATCAATATGTAAGCTACTATTTCCTCTGCGAAATTCTTGGAGAAGGAAAGCAGCATCTGACGGATGCCGAGCGGGCGCGAGGGCTAATCCCCGCATGGCTTCCCTTAGAAAGCGCAATTGAGATTTTTAAAGCTTATCCATCTTACGCTGCCACGAACGAAGAAAAACGTGGCTCATACCAGAGGGAATATACGGCACTTTCCGAATATCTGAAACTACCACCAAGGAGGTGTATCCATGAACCATGATACCTATTCTCTTCTTGAAAACTACATGCTTTCCTGCATGGACGATTCCGCCCATGACAAGGAACATATTTACCGCGTCCTGTACAATGCACTGGAAATCGCAAAAACCGAACAGGGTGTTGACTATGATGTTTTGATTGCTGCATGTTTGCTGCACGACATCGGGCGGAAGGAACAATTTGAAAACCCTGCCCTATGCCATGCCGCAGTCGGTGCCGAAAAAGCGTACCATTTTCTCACAGGGCACGGCTTTGAGCCTTCCTTTGCAGAACGGGTAAAGCACTGCATCCGCACACACCGCTACCGCGAGGGCAGCCAGCCAGAAAGCATCGAGGCAAAGATTTTGTTTGATTCGGACAAAATCGATGTTACCGGGGCAATCGGTATCGCCCGCACGTTAATTTACAAAGGTATCGTTGGCGAACCGCTCTACTCTGTTTCGCCGGACGGTACGGTCTTAGACGGAAAAGAAGATACTGCCCCGTCATTTTTCCATGAATATCATTTTAAGCTAAAGAAAATATATTCCGGTTTTTATACCGCGCGCGGAAAAGAGATTGCGGCAGGGAGGCAGAAAACCGCGGAGGATTTTTGCCAGCGCTTGTATGAGGAAGCAAGTATGCCGTACAAAAACGGACGCACGGAGCTTGAACACCTTTTGCAGTAAACATTGCAAAAGTTCCGACCGGGCGGAACACGGAATATCCCCCCAAAAAACATGCCGGAACATTTTATAGAGCGGAGGTCAGCCATCCTATGCTGCAACAAAATGAAAATGCATTTATCAACGACACCGAATACACTGTGTTAAAGCTCCTCGGCAAGGGGAAGGGCGGCTATTCCTACCTTGCCAAAGGAAAAAATGGGCGCTGTGTTTTAAAACAAATCCACCACGAGCCCTGCGATTACTACCAATTCGGGAATAAAATCGAGGCGGAAATCAGCGATTACCACCGGCTTTCCAAAATCGGAATCCGGATTCCGAAGCTGTTGGACGTGGATATGAAGCGGGAGCGCATTTTAAAGGAATATATTTCAGGAGAGACAATTTTTGAATTGGTACTCCACGACCAGATGCACCCCAAATATCTGGAGCAAGTGCGCGAAATGTGCACCCTGCTCTACGCGGCGGACACAAATATTGATTATTTTCCGACGAATTTTATTGTGAAGAACGGCGTGCTCTTCTATATTGATTTTGAGTGCAACGATTATATGGAGGAATGGAATTTTGAAAACTGGGGCATTAAGTATTGGTCAAAAACACCGGAATTTCTGCAGTATGTGAAAGAACATGAAAAAACAATGTAATCGCAGCAACCGTATCCCCAACCACTTGGAAAACCATTGCAGCGCCTGAACAAAAGCGCAAAGTGTTGATATTGAAAAATCCCTGACACATTTCCGCAAAAAAAATCGGGCATACTACCTTTTATTCTGCTATAATGTTTTCCAAGGAGGCGAGAACATGGAATGGGCTAAATCTATCAGCGAAGCAATTGAATACATCGAAAACAATATCACAAAGGATATATCCGCAGAAAAAATCGCGGCGCATGTCAATATCTCACCCTTTTATTTCCAGAGGGGCTTTGCCTTGCTCTGCGGCTTTACCATTTCTGAATATATCCGCAACCGCAGGCTGGCTCTCGCCGCGGGGGAGCTTGCTGTAAGCGGCACAAAGGTAATTGATGTAGCAATCAAATACGGTTATGATTCGCCGGACGCCTTCACAAAGGCTTTTACCCGCTTCCACGGTGTCACTCCTTCGATGGTGCAGAAAAATCATGTGACGATGAAAACATTCGCACCGCTAAAAATCAAATTATCATTAGAGGGAGGTTATATGTTGGATTACAAATTAGTCAAAAAAGAAAGTTTCAAGATTATGGGGTTGTCAAAGATGTTCCCTTACGATGGTGCAAAGGAGGTAATTCCGCGTTTCTGGGAGGAGTATTATGCGAAGGGAAATGGCAAATATGTCTGCGGAATGTTCGGCATCAACATCGACGAATCGATGATGGACCCGAAGCAAAATGAATTTGAGTATATCATTGCTGACCCTTATAACCCGGCGAAAGAGCTGCCCGAAGGTTTTGTTACAAGAACCATACCGGAGTTTACCTGGGCGGTTTTCCCTTGCAAGGGACCGGTTGCAGAAACCCTGCAGGATACGAACACGAAAATTTTCTCTGAATGGCTCCCTGCGCTCAGGGAATATGAATTTGCTGCCGGATACTGCGTTGAGATGTACGAGGATGCCGGGAAATATCCAAAAGGAACGGCGGATGAAAATTATTACTGCGAGATTTGGATTCCGGTAAAAAGAAAGTAGGAAACAACGTTCGGATTTCCGTCTTGATTTTCTCCCTCCAAAATGCTATGATGTAAAAAAAGCAGGAGGAATATTTGGTATGGGAAGATATGTTATGTTTGCATAGCACTGGCTATTGCAATGAAAAAATGAATTGTTATAGCCATTGCTGACCTAAAAGAAATTCGAATTTAGGAGGCAAACATGAGCTATAAAAGAGCAGAAGAAATTCTGCCTGCGGAGATTATAACGCTGATACAGCAATATGTTGACGGGCAAAATATCTATATTCCAAGGAAAACGCAAAAGCGCAGGGAGTGGGGCTTTTCCACCAACACACGGCAGGAGCTTAACCAGAGGAATGAACAGATTTACGCAGATTACCTTGCCGGGATAAAGGTTTGTGAACTGGCAAACCGATATTTCCTGTCCGTTAAAAGCATACAGTACATTATCCGAAAAAAGAAAACACAGGGTAGTGAGTCGGTACGTTCCTAGTATCGGCTCGCTGCCATTTTTCCCTTTTCCCTTTGGCGCAGTCTTTTTTATAATTGTTTATGCGGTGGACAAATCATCATATTTCGATTATACTTCGATATAGGAAACCCATAAAATCCCATATCCGTAAGAAAAGCAGGGAATTCATGAAATCATTTATGAAAAACAGATGTTCAAACAGCAAAAATAAATATCCAAACAAGCAGGATGGAACGTGCTTGCAGGATGCACAAAACAGGAAAGGGGCAATAAAATAAAATGTACGAAATAAAAAAAGATTACCGCGACAATGCCGCGCTGCGGCGAAGTTTTAATGAATTGGCAGGGCAGACGTTCGGGCTTAATTTTGAGGACTGGTACCAGAATGGTCTGTGGAACGATAATTATAACCCGTATTCCGCCGTAAAGGACGGCGAAGTGATTGCAAATGTCTCCGTAAATAAAACAGATATGATTTTTGACGGCAGCGTAAGGCATTTTCTTCAGCTTGGAACCGTTATGACCAGGGAAACATTCCGCAGGCAGGGGCTGATACGGGAAATCATGGCGGCAATCGACGCGGATTACTGCGGAAAAGCAGACGGCTTCTATCTTTTTGCCAATGACAGCGTGTTGGAATTTTATCCGAAATTCGGATTCAAAAAGGCAACCGAATACCAGTATTCCAAAAAACTGTCAAACACCGGGGAATGTCTGTTTGAAAAAATCCCCATGTACACCGCACAGGACTGGGGTGCACTTGCGTCCGCCATGGAACGCAATGTTTTCCGGGGCAGGCTTGATATGGTGAATAACAGGGAGCTGATTTTGTTTTACGTAACGAAATACATGCAGGAGAATGTGTATTATCATAAGGAGAGCGATACTTATGTGATTGCCGAATTGAAAAATAAGAAACTTTTCCTGCACAATGTATTTTCCGGCACGCTTGACGGCTTGGACGAAGTAACCGCACTGTTTGGGCGGCATATCAATGAGGTCACGCTTGGTTTTGTGCCGCAAAGAAAAGAAAACTGCGTGGAAAAAGAGCTCCACGAGGAGGACTGTACGTTCTTTGTCCGGGGCGGCGGGCTCCGGATTTTTGGTGAGGAGAAGCTGCGGATTCCGTCGCTCTCCCACGCGTGAATTGCACAATCCGCATAAAGAGATAATCTTTTGAATCATTTGTGGGAATGCCAAACCCATTTTTCCAGTAAATTTAAACTTTTTCAACATTCGTGCGGAATTATGTATACAAAATACGAAAAATACGGTATAATCAAAGAAAATTATTTTGATTGAGAGGCATGGATGAATATTTCAGAGCACGCATTATGGAAACAATTTTTTGGCGAGGTATGGGAAACACTTATAAAATCGGACAACCGCACGGGTGCCTTTTTACTCCGCAAATCGGACGGGCTTACACTGCTTGATGAAAATGCAATGAGGATTTTAGACCTTAAGCATACCCCGGACTGCGAGCGGATGCTACATATATTGCACATCATTGAGGTGAACATAAAATCCGGCGCGCCTTTGCACCTTCACTATCTCCCGGAGATGGATGGCTGCACCGCGGGCTTTTTCCGCCTGGATGTTGACCCGGAGCACGCGAACGCACCGGATATTTCCCGGAAATTTTTTATGCTGTTGGAGCAGAATCTGTTTTTCTACCATTACCAACCGATTGTAAATGCCCGCACGGGCGAGATTGTTGCCTATGAATCCCTGATGCGCACCGACCGTAATATCGGGCTGACCCCTGTGCAGATTCTTGATATTGCATCCGATTTTAACCGCCTTTACGACATTGAAAAAGCGACCATGCGCAATAATTTTACATATTTAAAGGAGCACCGCAAGCTGTTCCACAACCGCAGGCTTTTTATTAATTCCATCCCTTCCCACATGCTGAACGAAAAGGATTTCCGGGAAATTTGCGAGGAATTTTATGATTTATTTGAGCATATTGTTGTAGAATTTACGGAGCAGACCGAGATTACGGATGACTCCCTTGCCTGCATCCTTGAGCGGCTGACCTGCAACGGCATCCAGCTCGCCATCGATGATTACGGAACCGGATATTCAAACACTTCCAATCTGCTGCGTTACAATCCGGATATTGTAAAAATTGACCACTCCCTGATTGCCTCCATTGACACGAACCATAAGACCCGGAAAATCGTTTCGGGCATTATTGACTTCCTGCACAATAGCGGCTATACCGCCTTAGCGGAAGGGGTAGAAACGAGCGCGGAGCTGCGTGTTATGATTGAGCTCGGTGTGGATTTAATTCAGGGATATTATGTTGCCCGCCCGGCACCGGTATTGCTTGAGCATATCCCGGATGAGATACGCGATGAGATTGTCCAGTTTAACCTAGAAGTTTCCGACCAAACACAGCGGGTATACCGCCCGCGCCAGCATGAAACCGTTGACCTGCGCAAATTGGCAGCGGAGCATTACAGTGATATCTTGTTGGAGGTTTCCTCCATCACGCTTATCGGGGAGAAAAATCTTCCGGTCTGCCTTCCGGTTACGGTAAAGGATGGCACGGACTGCACAATCACGATGATAGATGCCGATATTGTTTCCCTCTCTGCCCTTGCCGCCCTGCGCATCGGTGATAACTGCCATGTCTGCCTTGTCTGCGAGGGGAACAATAAGTTTGAACAGAAAGGGATTTTTATCCCGCTCAGCTCCTCCCTGCGCCTGGAGGGCGACGGTTCCCTGTCCATCTTTTCCGAGCATCTGGACTGCTGCGGCATTGGCACGGACAGCCTGACCAGCTACGGGGCAATTACGGTCGCGTTAAATGGCAGACTCGATATCACCGTGAACGGAGAAAAATGTGTCGGCATAGGCGGCGGCAAAAATACCGGAAACCATCCTATCCGCCTGTTATCCGGCGATGTTTATATCAACTGCAACGGCACGAACAGCCTTGCCGTTGGCTGCCGCACCGGAAATTCGATGATTTCCATCAAGGGATGCGCGCTGCACACGCACCTGCTCTCGGCGACCTGTGTTGGGGTTGGCGCCTTAAGGGGGAGCGTGGACGTGCAGATGGAAGATTTCCATTATGAATGTGTTGCTTCCGGGCTGAATCTGACCGCGGTTGGCGCGTTGGAGAATGGCAGCGGACAAATGCTGATTTCGCGCGGTAAGGTCGGGGCGACTTTAAAGGGCAAGCAGCTGACCTGTATCGGAACGACGAACGGAGCGATTGATACGGATTTGCTCTGTTCGAAGGTTGTTTTGTACTGCGAGGGAAATTCCGCCTGCGGTATTGGCGATATGGCGGGCGGCGGCAATGTGGCGATTACGAATTCGGAGCTTGTCCTGACGTTTCTTTCTGCTGCGACGCGCAGTTTTGGGACGGAGCATGGGAAGCTTACGATTACGGGCGGGATGCGGACGGTACATATCAATGAGTAAGGGGGAAAGCGGGTGGGGAATGCCTTTCCCTTTCCCCGCCGTATGACGCGCGTGTTGCAAAACTTCTGGTTTTCATGTACATTGAATGCACATTCTCACCCTGCACATAAAAATGGCTTCCAAACGGATAATCTCCCCGTTTTCGGAAGCCATTAAAAATCAGTGCCATACTTCTTCTATTTTTTCTGTTCCATATTTCAGATTCCCTCTGCATTGTTCCATAAACCGCCGGAAAACAGGCTTTTGGATATTGTGTGTCCTGGTTTTGCTTGTGACAATCCGATAATAAAATGTATATTTTTCGAGTTCTTTTTCTAATAAGCGCCTTGCGCCTTCAAGCTGAGGAACCGCATCCTCCAGATGCCCTCCTTTAAGCTCAATGAAATATGCATGGCACCGCGAATCGTTAAGCACCAGAAAATCACAGCACTTTGTATTGTCCACAAGTCCTTTATCCAAGCGGTACTGCCTTACTTTGTACCCCTTTGGGGAATTGTCGATTCGGTGTTCCCGTGAATGCCCTGTGTCTCTTGAAACGATTCTTTGCTGCTGTGGCTTACACAAGGATTTCTCCTCCAAAAGCAACATATCCCATCCCCCTTTCGCTTTAACTATGCTGTTCTGTACTTTTCTTCAATGCAAGCATCCTCTCATATGCCCTGTTGATTTTCTCCGAAGCCCCATCAATCACCTCATTACAAATTGCCTGAAATTCGGTATCCACACAGTTTTCCAACTTGCCCCCGTGAATGTAACAGGCTGTTATGGACTCAAAGGAAAGCCACTGGCTTTGTGGGATAATTTCTGCCAACTCTTTTTTCTGTACTTCTGGTGAAATGCGGTTTGCATATAAAAGATTGTTAAATTCCCCTAAAATATAAGGGCTGTGCGTGGTCACAAGAATCTGGTTCCCCCCGCTGTTCCCCACCAATGCAATAAAATCTGCTATCCACTTCTGCGCATCCGGGAACAAATTGGATTCCGGTTCTTCAATAATAAAAAATGTTTTGCGGCCGCGCAATAACTGATAAAACAACGTATTTAAAATCCAAACCGCTTCCTGCTGGCCGGACGAAGCAAAATTAATTTTCACACATTTCCCATTCACCAACTGCAGCTGCTCCTCCCCCTCCACATTGCGGTACTCCCCGGAAAGAATATTCCGCATCAATTCCTTTGCCTCATCAATCAATTTCTCGTCTGCTTTTTTTCCGGTCAATCCAATCACACTCTTTATTGTCTGCGGAATGCCGTCCGAAAAATTCGGCTTAAGCTGCAATATCCTTTCCAAATAATTCTGGGTACAATAATCTAAGCTCCGCTTCTGCATATCATCCATTGCACTGTAAATATAGTTTAACTGCGCACTCAACAATGTAATCAGACTTCTTCCCGCCGGAATATAAACCGTTTCATAATCATCGGAAAAAACAGCGCTTATTCTCTTTCGGAGCCCTGTGAAACTATCGATAAGAAAAATCACCTTTGTTTTTTGCAGCTCTTCATTTAATTCCCGCAAAAATTCTTCGATTTCCTCACTTATTTCTACTTTAACCTCGTTCTGCAATGAATTTTCCTTTGTTAGCGATAAATGGATGCTGCTTCCTGTATGATACACATAGTCCAATTCCATATCCGCTTCCATGTACCGGGCGGTTCCGAAAATTTGTTGGAAATTAAAAGTGAGTTCGCGCAGCAACCATGTTTTCAATGAAAAATCTTCTTCTGCCCCACTAGTCTCCTGCATCAAGCAGCGCTTTCTAATCTGGTGGAAAAGAATGTTCCTGATATTGCGAAAGAAAAAAACACTTTTGGCAACCGTGCTCTTCCCCGATGCCTGCGGTCCGGTAAAAATCACAAAATCTTTAATTTCCATTTCGCAATGGTCAATCGGCCCTAATTTTTTGATTTCAATTCTGTGCATACGCCCCACCTCCTTGCTCTCAGTATGCCATAATTATTCCCAAAAATCAAGCCAGGCAAAAAGAATTTCCTTTTCTTCTTCCATCTCACGCCTTCTTCGCACCATATCCATGCACCCAGTCCGACTTTAAATAATAAATCAGATAAATCACGGAGCTGATGCCCCATGTCAGCGGGTACGCCCAGTAAATCAGCCCGATATCATGCACAAAATACATCATCACCGTAATGTAAGCAATCCGGAATACACACCAGACGGAAAGCATAATGAACATCGGCACGATTGCCTTGCCCGCGCCGCGGCAGATGCCCGCAATGATATGCGAAAATGCGAGCAGGAAATAAAACAGCGCCTCCGTGCGCCCCTGTCTGGTGCCAAGCCTTACAACTTCCGGGTCAGCGTTAAACATTTTAATCAGCTGCGGCACGGCGAGGAACATGATGACACCGATGGTTTCCGCTAAGATTAATGACATTGCAATGCCAAAGCGCGCCCCCTCCTTGGCACGGTCATGCTTGCCAGCGCCAAGGTTCTGCCCGATAAAGGTGGTCATTGCCATGGAAAAGCATGTGATTGGCAGGAAGGCAAAACCCTCAAGCTTTACGTAGGAGCCATAGCCCGCCATCGCATCCTCCCCAAACGAGTTGATATTGGACTGCAAAATAACATTTGCCAGACCGATTACCGAATTCTGCACACCGGTCGGCAGGCCGTACTTTAAGATTTCGCCCAGCATATCCCGGTGAAAACGGATTTTACGGATGGATATCTGGTAAATCGACCCTTTTTTGAGCAGGCGTTTCAGACATAAAAGCGCGCTCACAAGCTGGGAAATGGTCGTTGCGATTGCCGCCCACGCAACCCCCATGCGGAAAACGCCGATAAAGAGTAAATCGAGCAGAATATTCAGCACGGACGAGAATATCAGGTACATCATCGGTCTGCGGCTGTCGCCGACCGCATTCATGATGCTCGTAAAAATATTGTACATGACATTCGCCAGAACACCCAGGAAATAATACCGGAAATATGCGATGGAATCCGGCAGCACCGAAGGGTCGGTCTTCATCAGCTCCAAAATAGCGGGCGTAAAAATCACGCCAATCAGCGTGACCACGAGCCCCGCTACCAGACCAAACGCAACATTGGTATGTACGGCGCGCGCAACGCGTTTTTCATCCTTTGCGCCGAAATAGCGGGAAATCACGACCCCCGCGCCCGCTGCGGTTCCTGTAAAAAAGCTGACAAGCAGGAAGATGAGCGGTCCCGACGAGCTGACCGCCGCGAGCGACCTCTTGCCGAGAAAGCGCCCGACAATCAGCGAGTCCGCTGTGTTGTAAAGCTGCTGGAAAAGCTGGCTGAAAAAAATCGGAACCGCAAACTGCAGAATCAGTTTCTTGACGTTTCCTTCCGTCATATTTTTTGTACCATTTGTGTTTTGCATGATGTCCTCCAATCATTGCCCTGTATTTATCGTCTTATTTCCATGATGCTCCCTATTACCAAAGCATCGCTTTCCTTTCCTTCCAGTCCGGCAGTACCGACGCAACCACCGCATAAAAACGCTCTGAGTGATCCGGCACAAGAAAATGCGAAAATTCATGGACAACCACATATTCCGCCGCTGCCTCCGGTACTTGCATGAGCATTGTGGAGAGCGTGATAACACCGTTTTTCGGTTGGCACACGCCCCAACGGCTTGTCATTTTTCGGATGCGTATCTGCGGGTATGCGATTCCTTTTTCCTGAAAGGCTGGGTACCAACGTCTGCAAAGCGCCGGGAGATACGCGGCAGCCTCACGCCGATACCAGCGTTCCACCGCGTCCGCGCGCTGCTGCTGCGTGCTGTCCGCAGGCGCGTACAATTCCAGTGTTTGCCCTACGCGGCGCACAATACACTGCCTGGTCTGCCGCAGCGTTACACAAAGCGTCAACTTCCCGCCGCAAAAGGCAAGCTGTTCACCGCTCTGGTACTGCCTCTGTGCGCCTCCTTGCGGGCGCTCTTTTAAACGCTTTTGCGCCGCACGGATAAATTCCGCCTTTGAACGCACAAAATCGTCCAGAAAGGCAAGTGCTACTCTGCGGCTTGCAGAGACTGCCACCGACCCATCCGGACGAATTCTCAAATTTACGTTTTTAACCGATTTTTGTGTCAGCTCGTACACGATATTTTCTCCCTGCGCATCGGTCACTGTGCGCAGGACTGTTGTCTCTGACATACTCCGCCTCCATGCTGTCTGTCATGCCGTGAATGGATTTATGTGAACCGGGATATTCATAAAGGCCTTACACCCCGCGGACAATTTCAGGCTTATAAGGAAACATCAACTGCGCCGCCAACTGCTGCCACAGCTGCCATATCAGCACCACCGGAAATCTCACCGCCACCGGAAGCTCCGTCCCCGATAGAAATATCTACGCTCCCGGATGCTGAGCTTCCGGAAAATGTGGCAATTTCCTGTTCTGCCTGTTGTTCCTCGTATTTTAGCGCCTGCTCCGTGCGCTGTAAGTCGCTCAGGCGCATCGCCGAATCACCGATTTCGAGCGCAGCCGTACCCGTGGTATTTGTCGTTGTCCTGCTGCCCTCCGTTGTGCCATAGCGGCGGTAACGGTCCATATCCTTGATATATTTTATATCCGCCTCCGCCACATCCGCCAATTCCTCGCCGCGGTGCCTGCGCTTTAACTGTTTGTAGCGTATCTCCTTCATTTTTGTCTGGCGTTCCATCTGTTTTCGCTGCATTGCCGCCTCGCGCTTTACCTGCTGGCGCTGCGCGCGGATTCGCTGCTTTTTGACTTGCTTTTTGAGCGTGTTGGTCTGTTTCTCCCTCGCGACACGCTTTTCCTTAATCCGCTCTTCTTTCAGGTTTGCCACTTTTTTCTTCGCGGTTTTTACAATGCTCTCCGCGTGGCTGATTGCAATGCGCAGTTCATTCTCATCATACTGCCCCGTCCCGACGCAGCGGCGCAGGGAACTGACTTTCGTGCGCGCCGTTGCAAGGGCACGCGCCGCAGAGCCAATTTTGTTCGCGCGCAATACTTGTGATGAAACCTCACGCCGATTGTAGTTTAAATTTTTCTTCTTCGCCGCGGTTTTTGCTTTTTTCTGCCGCGCGAGGCGCTGCCGGTCTACCATGCTCAGACTGTTTGTCTGCCCGATGCGGTTGGTTCCAATGCCGTTTTGGGTTGTTTGGCTGGTCTGATTTGCCTGATTGGTCTGTTTTGTCTGACCAGTACCCTTCTGCGCGTTTTGGGAGGTTTTATCGGTTTGTCCGGTTTCTTCCTTGCCGTTTTTGCCCCGCCGGACACGGATGCCCTGCCCTGCCGCGGGCTGCTTTGTACTGCCGCATGTTCCGGTCTCTTCCTGTCTTGTCTGTCCCACGCGCGCATTTTGGGTTTCCGTCTGCTGCGCGCGGCCATCCTTCTGCCGTAGCAGTGCCGCGCTCGTAAGAATATTTCCCATCTCAACCCCATTCATCGCCAATCCCCCCTGTCATCCGTTTATATTGTAAAAAGTTTCCATTCACCGAAGCCACGCCAGATTTGCGCCGCATAGCAGCAAGTTCCTTTCACACACTGTGCAAAACAATCCATGTAATCTATATATCGGCTGATTTTGACGATTTTATTATATCCTGGCAGGATTGGGGTTGGTATTTTATGTGGATTGCATGGGATGTTCCATTTGTTTTCCTACGCCTGTCTCTTTCCAGGAAGATTTTCTCATCGGTTCCACGCAATATCCCTGACAACCTCCCCTGCAAGGATGAGGCCTGCCACAGACGGAACAAATGCTATGCTCCCGGGCGTACTGCGCCGCGGTAGAAGACCGCTTTCACAGGACGCATTTTGCTGTGTGTCCTGCATTTGCCCGATGGGTGCAACAGGTTCCTCCTCCGAATACACGACTTTCAATTCCTTCACGCCGCGCTTTTTTAATTCCCGCCGCATGACTTTCGCCAGCGGACAAACCTTCGTCTGATAAATGTCCGCCACCTGAAATCTGGTCGGGTCAAGTTTATTTCCTGCCCCCATGCAGCTGATTACCGGCGTGTCCGCCTCTTTCGCCCGCATAATCAGTTCAATCTTTGCCGTGACGGTATCCACCGCATCCACCACATAATCATACGCTGTAAACGGAAATTGTCCGGCATTTTCCGGCAAGAAAAAACAGTTGTGCACATGCACGACTGCTTCCGGGCAGATATCAAGGATGCGCTCACGCATCACCTCCGTCTTGCTGCGGCCAAGCGCGCTGTGCGTTGCAATAATCTGGCGGTTTAAATTTGATTCACAGACAGTATCGCTGTCAATCAAATCAAGCGTTCCAATTCCGCTGCGCGCAAGTGCCTCCGCCGCAAAGCCACCGACCCCGCCAATGCCAAAGACCGCAACCCTCGCCCCGTAAAGCCGCCCCATTGCCTCCGCCCCAAGAAGGCGTTCTGTCCGCTCAAATTGTTCCCTGCTCATCTTTTTTCTTACTCCTCCTGCGTATCCTGCCATGTATCATACCATTCCAGGAAATTGTGCCTTACCCCATGTTCCTTGTAAGCAATTACCGTGCTCAGGTTCACATTCTCCACACTGGCAAAAATATTCCCCTCCACATACGGATTCTTTTTTTTCAGCTCGCGAATCAGTTCCTTGACCTCAAGGCGCTTGGAATTGGTATCCCCCGTGCCGCGCGCATTGTTCTGCTCCGTGAATTTACAGGCGCACTGTAAAAACTGCAGCCCGTAAAAATCCCTCCACGCTTTGATGTCGTCCTCGCGCACCATATACATCGGGCGAATCAGCTCCATCCCCTCAAAATTCGTGCTGTGCAGCTTTGGCATCATGGTTTGTATCTGCGCGCCGTAGAGCATTCCCATCAAAATGGTCTCAATCACATCATCATAATGATGCCCGAGCGCGATTTTATTGCACCCAAGCGCCTTCGCCCTGCTGTAGAGATGCCCCCGCCGCATACGCGCGCAAAGATAGCAGGGGGATTTCTCAATTTCAAAAACCGACTCGAAAATGGCCGATTCAAAAATTTCAACCGGAACGGCAAGGCGCGCCGCGTTCTTTTCAATCTGCCTGCGGTTTGCCTCGCTGTAGCCCGGGTCCATCACAAGGAAAACTACCTCGAACGGGATTTTGTTGTGGCGCTTTAAAATCTGGAACAACTTCGCCATCAGCATGGAATCCTTGCCACCCGAAACGCACACGGCAATCCTGTCGCCGGGGTTGATCAGCTCGTAGCGGTTGATTGCTTTTACAAAAGGGCACCAGATGGTTTTGCGGAATTTTTTCTGCAGTCCTTTTTCCACCTCAGCAAGCCATTGTGGTATTCCTGTTTTTTCGCCATACAGTTTATTGCCATCCGGCAATTCCGTATTTCCTGCACACATTTTCTCATCTTCCATGTCTTCGTCTTTCCTCCGTACAACCACAACTTCTGGCAGCCGGGAACCTGCACTTTTGTGCCAGGCAGAAGTGTGTCAGAAACCTCATTCCTGCGTTCTGCACCGCCTTGCAGAACGCAGTTTTTCAGGCGCACCCTAGCCGCAAAGCTTTGTTATGTATTCCTCAAAGCCAAGCGACGGTCTCTCCTGCTTTGCCAAATGATACATTATCCCGATTTTATCAAAGCGCAGGCGTTTCATCTCCTGTGGCATATCTGCCCAATCCTTCGCGCTTTCCATGTAAAGGCTGCGCACCGCCTCATCCACCTCGTCAGATACTTCCATGGCAGCAATTTCCGGATACTGCTCCTTCAGATGCAAATCCAGCCGCTGCATGTATTCCCTCTCATCCGCCTTGCACAAAGAGTTATCCAACGCATTGTCTATCATGAAAATATCAATCGCCATCCCCAGAGTATCGCTTCGCTCCATCAAATCCTCCGCGGACAATAATTTTCTGTTTTTTAATGTCATTGTAACCATATGATAATCCTCTTTTCTTTTCCTCTCATCCGAATCCACAGACCTCCGGATGGCATGCGTATAGAATACCATATTTTTACAATTTTGTCACTGCCAGTTTCCAGTTTTTTCTATATTTTTTGCGCCCGGGATATGCAAAATCCCCCTGGTTTCTTTGGATTCCGACAGATTCCGACACACTTCGCGCCGCCGCAGTTTCCTTATTTTTTCCAGAGTTCTTCGCCGAGAATCACCGTAAACGGTCCGTCATTCACAAGGGATACTTCCATGTCCGCGCCAAAACTCCCGGTCGCAACCTTTTCCACCCTCTCCCGGCATTTTCCGGCAAAATATTCATATAGATGCTTCGCCTGCCCGGCTTCCCCCGCATCCGTAAAGCTTGGCCGGTTCCCGTGCGAGCAATCCGCGTAGAGCGTAAACTGTGAAACAATCAAGAGCCCGCCTCCCACATCGGCAAGCGAGAGATTGGTTTTTCCTTTGTCATCCGCAAAAATGCGCAGCTTCAACATTTTTTCCATATAAAAGTCCGCCATCTCTTCGGTATCTTTCCTGCCCACGCCAAGAAGTACCAGATAGCCTTTTTTAATATCGCCAATCACCTCGCCCTCCACTTTTACGCTGGCCGAGGTCACGCGCTGAATCACAAGACGCATAACAACCCCCTCATTCAATCCTCACACATCCACAGCACCGACGTTCCTTCTACGCCGCGCTCCGCCCCGAAATAATCGAGTACCGTCGCCGCAACCGTCATGAAGCCCTCGCGTGTTTCTAAGTTTACATTCGCATTGATTTTTTTTCCGTACATTAAAAGCGGGACATACTCCCTGCTGTGGTCAGTGGATGGCGTGGACGGGTCACAGCCGTGGTCCGCCGTAATCATAAGGATATCATCCTCCCGCATGGCAGCCATCATCTCCGGAAGCCTTTCATCGAAATAAGTCAGCGCCTTCGCATAGCCGTCCACATCATTTCTGTGCCCGTAGAGCATATCAAAATCAACAAGGTTGGTGAAGCAAAGCCCTGTAAAATCCTTCTGCATATATTCCAATGTCCGGTCAATCCCTTCCGCATTGCTGCCCGTGCGCACAAATTCCGTGATGCCCTGCCCTGCGAAAATATCATTGATTTTCCCGACTGCCGCCACCGTGTAACCCTCATTCTTCAGGATGTCCAACATTGTCCGGCGCGGCGGTTTTAAAGAATAATCATGGCGGCGCGGTGTCCTTACATATTCCGGATAGCTTCCGGTAAACGGCCTTGCAATCACGCGCCCGACACCCCATTTCCCGGCACAGATTCTGCGTGCCTTCTCACAGATTTCATACAGCTCCTCCACCGGTACCACATCCTCGTGCGCCGCAATCTGAAGCACACTGTCTGCGGAAGTATACACAATCAGTGCCCCGCTCTCCTCATGCTGCCTGCCATAATCTTTAATGACTTCGGTTCCGGAATACGGCTTGTTGCAAAGTATCTTTCTCCCGGTCGCGCTGCTTAGTTCGTCAAGCAGTTCCTGCGGGAATCCTTCCGGGAATACCGGCATCGGCTCCCCGCTGATAATCCCCGCGAGCTCCCAGTGTCCGGTTGTTGTGTCCTTGCCCTTTGAAAGCTCCTTTAAGCGCATCACCGCCCCGAGCGTTTCTTTTACGGGTGCGTGGTTCTCTGCCTTTGCCCCTTCGATGTTAAATAGCCCTAGCTTTTGCAGGTTTGGTGCCTTAAAGTAAGGGCTTTTCGAAGCGGCATACACAGTATTGCTGCCCTCGTCCCCGTAATCCGCCGCGTCCGGCATCTCGCCGATTCCGACACTGTCCAAAACAATCAGAAAAATTCTTTTTTTGGGTTCCATTTCCACATCTCCTTATTTTAAGTTCCGTATGTGTTCCTCCCAGTACCACCAACCGATGAATGGTGTTTCACTCGCATGGCTCCTGAAACTCCATTCAGGCACTGTGCGTTTTTAAGTTCCGTATGTGTTCCTCCCAGTACCATTTACCGATGAATGGTGTTTCACTCGCACGGCTCCTGAAACTCCATTCAGGCACTGTGTGGAACACATACTGTTTTTAAGTTCCGTATGTGTTCCTCCCAGTACCACCAACCGATGAATGGAATTTCACTCGCATGGCTCCTGAAACTCCATTCAGGCACTGTGCGGAACACATACTGTTTTTAAGTTCCGTACATTTTCTCACAAATCTCTTACAAATTTATAAATTTTTGATTTTTATATTGTTCTTTTTGCATACTAATGCTATAATCCATTTACTTTATAAACAAAGAACCCCAACACATTATATTCTCCGAAAGGAAGATAACAATGAAAGCACTGATTAAAAAATACAGCCATGCATGGGTATTGCTCTATTTTATTTTCTATATGCAGTGGTTCACCTGGTTGGAGCGCACGGTTACTACAAAATTTACCGTCATCCACTTAGAACTTGACGACTATATTCCGTTCTGTGAAATTTTTGTCATCCCGTATTTTTTGTGGTTTGCTTATATTTTTGTTGCAGTTGCCTATTTCTTTTTCAAAGACCGGGGCGAGTTTTACCGTGTTGCTGCATTTTTATTTATCGGCATGACCATCTGCCTTATGGTTTACACCATCTGGCCGAATGGCCACGACCTGCGCCCGGACTTAAACGCGCTTGGCCGCAGCAACATTTTCACCAGAATCATGGGATGGCTCTACCATACGGATACCTGTACAAATGTCTGTCCGAGCATCCATGCCTTCAACTCCATCGGCGCGTGCATCGCAGTTTATAAGAGCCGCCATTTAAAGGAAAAACGCGTTCTGCGCATTGCAACACTTGTGCTTACGGTGCTCATCTGCATGTCCACTGTATTTTTAAAACAGCACTCCATTTTCGATGTCATTTGCGCCTGTATGCTTTCTATCGTCATGTATGTGGTGGTCTATGTACCGGATTATGCCAAAATCCGCGCAAAGCTGCGCGCCCGCCACGCAAATGCGGGAACCGTGCACTGACCTTTTCTTACAAAACGCCAAAAAACTGCGTGAAAGCAGCCGCGAGAGCGGGAATGAGCCCCACGGGTCCATTCCCGCTTTCCCTGTGTAAAAGGGCACCCGCTGAAACCTGCCGCAAAAGCCCCGTTTCCTTCGTATTTCACACAAACTTAAATATCTTCCCCGCTATCGTGTAGCCGACCTTCACAATCCCCCGCCCGAGGCGCGACTTAAAATTCATGCTCCGCCCAAGCAGATTATTGTGTATTTTCCGGTACAGCTTTTTATCCTTCTTTTCCAAATCCTTCCACAGCTTTTCCTTCTTCTCGAGGCTCTCCTTTGAGCCCTCCTTAATCAGATAGACCGAAGTCACCGTCATCATGATGGAAAGATATTTTATCATGTAATTGCGCAACTTCTTGTTTTTCAGCGCCGTGACATCACAGCAGTCAATCATATAGCGGTTTACGCGCTCCTGCTGGTCGATGCGCTTAATCATGTTCGCCACCGTTACAGACTGGTCATCCCTGCCAATAAAATACCGGTACAGGTTCACATCCAGATAATACATTGTCTTCACATGCGGCAGAGGTTGGTAGACAAAAATATTGTCCACATAGAACGTGTGCTTCGGCAGCTCCAGTTTGCAGTTGCGCAGCAGCCTTGTCCGGTAAATAACAGAATGCATCAGGATATAATGCCCCTGCCGGAAATACTTCACCTCATCCCATGTAAAAATGCGGTTAACCGGCAGCGCCGTCCGGTAATTGATTACCTTCTTTGTATTTTCGGTCACTTTTTCATAGACATAATTTGCAATCATCATGTCCACGCTCTGCCCCTCGTCAAGCAGGCGGTGCAGCGTGTCAAGCACAGCTTTATAAGCATCCTCATCCAACCAGTCATCGCTGTCCACTACCTTGAAATAAATCCCTGTAGCCTGCCGCAGCCCGGCATTGACCGCTTCGCCATGCCCGCCATTTTCCTGATGCTGTACTTTGATGATTGTTGGGTAACGCTGCGCATACTCGTCCGCAATCCGCGCCGTCTCGTCGGTTGAGCCGTCATCGACAATGATAATCTCAACATCCTCCCCGCCAACCAAAATACTGTCAACTGCGTGCTTCATATATGCCGCAGAATTGTAACACGGGACAGTCACTGTCAAAAGCTTCATAACCCGCCTCCATTCTCAATAAATTGTAATAAAATAGTAATCCCTGCTGCCAAGGAAATTTTCCGCTTCCCGCAGCGAAAGCCTTGTTTTTTTCCCCGTCTCCGGACGGATGACATGAATCCCCGTTACGTCATATGCGGTAATCAGGACGGCATCGCCCTTCTCATTCACCGCAATCACTGGATTTTTCAGATACACATAATAAAGTGCCTCATCCAATGTAACACCCGCAAGCTTAATAACGCGGCTCTTCAAATACTGGGAAATCCAATCCGTCAGCAGCCCTTCCTCCGCGCGGTACTGCGATGTGTCCGCCTCAACATTGCAGTAATTCAGCAGCATTTTCACACATGCCATCAGCGAATTCCCGGCGCTTGACGAAGATACCGGAACAATATCCCTCAGCTCCGCCGATGCCGCCTTCACCCCACGGCTCCAAATCACGGCACCGTCGCTGCCAATGACCGAACCCGTTGTCTCATCCGCCACAAGGATTGCTTCCCCCGGATCTTTTGTCAGCTGTACAATCGTTCCGTATGCATAGGTCAGATAATAATCCCCGAAATGCTCCGGCATGTTGACACGCACCGTCGTATTGTCCGTAATCACAACATTTCTCGTTCCGGCGGTCTGCGGAATCTCCCCGATTTGCACGTTGTCCGGCATGGAAATATAATACTCGGTCTTCATCAGCTCGGTGACACGTTTGGAGAGCTCGATGGAATTATTTTCCCCTGATACCTGGTTCAGGATATAATCCGGTTCCGCCACCTGATAGAGGCGCCCGCCCGTTTTGTCCTTCACAACGCGCTCTAAGCGCACGACATTGTCCTCCACCTTTGCATCCACCACATAATACCCGGTTTTCTCATAATTTTTCAGACGATTTCCGTCAAAATCCACAATCTCAACTTTCTCATACGCCGCAACCAGCGTGCCGTCCTCGCGGGAAACCGCATTTTCCTTCACCGAAGTCCCAAGAATCAGATTATCATCAATCATGCCGAGCAGCCCCAAAATCTCATCCGCGCCCGCCCGTATTTCACTGATATTTCCCAAATCCAGATTCATGACATAGACCGTGTTGGTGCGCCCTTTCTCATCCGCCGTCTGCCACGCGAGCATGTGCAGCGCCTCCGAGTACACCATGGTATCCTCCGTCACATTCTCTGCAATAACCGAGAGCTCCCCGGTAATCAGATTATACGAATAAATTGTATCATAAATATGGAAATAGAAAATTTCCTGATAGTTGCAATAAGCAAATCCCCCCATGGTCTCCTTCAATATCTCATAGGTTGTATTGACCGGGAAATAAGCCCGCTCCTCCACCGTCTGGTCCACCGGATGATACGTGTAGAGAATCATCCCAACCCTTCCCTCATATTCTCCCCGGTTCATATAGCCATATACAAGAAAGTCCACGGATCCGGTGTCATCGATTGAGAGCAGCCGGATATCATGCTTGTCGTAGGTATCGCGCGTGAGGTCGGAATTTTCCTGTTCAAAGGTAAATGCTGTCGTAAGCAGGTTGTCGCTCACCGTGTAGACATAGAGCGTTCCCCTGCGCACAAATGCAACCCTTGTGCTGTCATAATTTGCAAGAACCTTCAAATCGGTATCCGGCGTAATGCCCAGCTTGAACTCATTTTTGACAAGGCTTGTATTTTCTATATCAAAGACCGCCTCCATCGAGCGCTCATAGTTATAGAGGTAAACGCGCGTAGCGGTGTAGCGGAAACGGAAATATTCCCTCACATAGTACCTTTCAATGCCCGTTGTCGTGTCAAGCTCCATCCATGTGCCGAGCACGACCGAAGCGGTGTCCTGCGTGTATTCCGTGATGACCGGGTTCTCCTCATAGAGCACCCGCGGCTCCAATTCACCATAGCTTAAAAAATCAAGGCTGTTATGGATGTCCGCGTGCGAAAAGTCTGTCTCATCCACGTTTTTCCTGGTTTCCAGATACTTCCTGACATTCCCGCTTTTTCCTTTGTCCAGGAGAGAATTGTGAAACATCTCCACGAATTCCAGCTTTTCTTCCAGATGGGAATTCGTATACAGCTTAAAGCGGGTATAGTAGTAAATCCGTTTGCTCTCATTGCTGATAAGCGTCAGTTTTACCACATACTCACCGCCCACGGTGTACTCGCCCTTTAAGCGCAGCTTCGCGCTTTTCTTTTCCACCGTTCCCGACGCATCCTCGACGGTTTTCTTATCAAGCGAAATGACCGAGCCTTCCTCGAGCTTTGTCCCAAGCGATGTATCATAAATTTCGTAGTTCACTTTTTTAATTGTGTAAGCATTCTCCTTTATCAGGATTTCCACGCTTTCACCAGCCTCCACAGGCGTAATGCTCTCGCGGAACAGCATAGCATCAAGATTTGAGCAATACCCGTGCATCAGATTGATTTCGCCGCCTGGCGTAAGTACGGTTACAACCGGGAGGGTTGCCTGCTGCATCTGTGTTGTCTTCCTGTCTGCGGAAAAAACGCGCTCCTGCATGTTGCTGCCGAAATAGAAGACGGAGCAGCAGAAAATAATGAGCAGAATCAGGATACGGTATACAATTTTCAAATAATTTGCCTCCTAATATTTCAATTTGCAGATTCCCTGCCAATCCCTTTTTCCAGCGGAAGAATTTTTCCGTCCGCCCTACCCGAAAAATTTCTCCGGGCGGTGTCCTAAAATCCGCTGTTTTTAATTTCCAAAAAAATCCCGGTAAAGTGCCGGCGCTACACCAAGCTCCCGGATGCAGCGCTCGTAGGCCTCCCGCTTCGCATGCTTTGCCGCAGGTATGGGAATCTGGTTTTTCTTTACCGCGCGCAGCAATATATTTTTGGGCGTATGCTCCATATCAATAAATTCCAACACCTGCACTTTATAGCCTAATTGTTCCAGCAAATCCGCGCGCAGCCCGTCCGTAATCAGCGCCGCCATCCGCTCCTTAATCAGCCCATAGCGCAGCACGGGCGCGAGCACCTCATTCCTGATGGTGCGGTTGAGCTCATGCTGGCAGCATGGCACGCTCAGAATCACGCGCGCCCCCCAGTCCACGGCTTTTTTCAGTGCCGCGTCCGTTGCCGTATCGCATGCATGCAGCGTCACGACCATATCGACCGTCTCTGCGCCCTCATACGAGGCGATATCGCCCTGCAAAAAATGCAGCCCACCGTAGCCATAGCGGTCTGCGAGCGCGTTGCAGTGCTCGATTACCTCCGTTTTTAAGTCAAGCCCTATGATGCGCAGGGGGTAATGCTTTAATTCATGTAAATAATAATACATCGCAAAGGTCAGATAAGATTTTCCACAGCCGAAATCGATAATGGAAAGCTCCCTGTCCTTTGGCAGCTCCGGCAGAATATCCTCGATAAACTCCAGGAAACGGTTTATCTGGCGGAACTTGTCATAGCGCGCGTGCACAATCCTGCCCTCCGGTGTCATGACACCAAGGTCAAGCAGGAAAGGAACGGGCTTGCCTTCCGCAAGGATATAATTCTTTTTCCGGTTGTGCTCCGGCAAATCCGGATTTTGAAGGCGGTTTCCCGGACAGCTTTGCCCCTGCCCATATGCAGCGGGCTGCCTGGCATCCGCCAATGCTTCCGCCCCGGAGAGAGGATTCTTCTTCTCCCGCACCGTCACTTTGCCCTTCTTGCTGACCAGGATGGTCGCCTGCCCGGCTTTTGCCCATATCTGCGCCTGCCTGAAGCAGTCTCCAAGCCAGTCCGGCAGTTTTGACAGCAGCGCCTGCCTCGTGTGGTTTTCGTGGAAAACCTGATTGCCGCGGTATTCGCAGGACTGGAAGAACAAATCCCCCTTCAGGCGTATCGGGCGGATAAGTATTTTCTTGATTTCCTGCGGGCATTTGCTGTTTGAAAGGATGATTTGCGTCAGGTTCTCATCGCAGTATTTATTTATTGTATTTGTTATGATTTCGTCCATGGTTCGTTTTGTTCCATCCTGTATTATTTTATGTAAATTTAATCATACCCCGTTTTGGCAAAAACTTCAATTACAAATTCCTTAAATTTTTATGGTTTTCCAGACAGGCTTGTATGCTTTCCCCGCTCAGAACACGATTTATTATTTTTCCTCTTTTATTTTCCGCCGGAAAGGAGTATACTGGAAAAAAGTTTGCGTTTTCCTCCCTTGCAATTCGGGCTGAAAAAACGCTTTCAAACGGAGGATTTCTTATGAAAGATAACAATTGCATTTTCTGTAAACTCGCGGCGGGGGACATCCCGTCAAACACCTTGTACGAGGACGGGGATTTCCGCGTCATTATGGACATCGCCCCTGCCGTAAAGGGACATGCCATCGTCCTTCCAAAGCAGCATATGAACGACCTGCTCACTGCCGAGGACGACACCGCAAAGAAAGCACTTTTGGTCGTTTCCAAAACCGCAAACGCTATCAAGGATGCGCTTGGCTGCGACGGCATCAATGTTTTGCAGAATAACGGCAAAGCAGCAGGGCAGACGGTTTTCCATCTGCATTTCCATATTTTGCCACGCTATAAAAACGATGGCTTTGCGATTCCGTGGCAACCGCTTTCCTACGGGGAAGGTGAGGCGGAAGCACTTGCTGAAAAAATCCGGACGGCTTTTTAGGGCATCCAAATCCTGATACGCCTAATACTATTTCGGGCGCTTTTGATATTTGTCCGCAATTCCCAGCCAATACGGTTCTTGCCCCACAACCCCCGGCAGGAACCGTTTTCATACCCATTCACATCCCCGCCGCAACTGTGGGTTGCGGAAATTCCAACTAAGATTGGTAGATAAGCTATGCTACATCCGGTATAATCCCTTGCATAAACCAAAAAGAAAGGGGATTACAAACATGAACCATCCATCCGGCAAAGCAGAACCACAAAAGGAGCAGGGGCAGGCAATCTGCCAGAGCTGCGGAATGCCGCTCCTGTGCGAAAGCGATTTCGGAACCAATGCCGACAAAAGTAAAAATGAGGAATATTGCCTTTACTGCTTCCAAACGGAAAAATCATATTCACGGAGGAGATTATGGGAATCGGGGAAAGAATCCA
The DNA here is from genome assembly GCA_910579615.1 of uncultured Lachnospiraceae bacterium. Classification (GTDB taxonomy): domain Bacteria; phylum Bacillota; class Clostridia; order Lachnospirales; family Lachnospiraceae; genus RGIG4057. The sequence goes on from CAJTUA010000004.1 coordinate 233,058, forward strand.
AAATTTGAGAACCATCAACGGGCTGACGCAGGAGCAGCTTGCAGAAAAGCTGAATGTATCAAGGCAATCCATTTCCAAATGGGAGATGAACCAGTCCGTTCCCGAAACAGAGAAAATTATAATGATGAGCCACCTGTTTTCCGTGGAAACCGACCGCATTTTGCTTGAAACAGAGGAAATCCAAAAACGCGCCCCGCAGCAGCTTCATCTGGGCAGTATCTACCTGATTGTCAGGGATTTTGAACGCGCGGTCTCTTTCTATGAAAAACTGCTTTCCATGGCGGTTTCCACCCGAAACTGCGGTAATCGGTTTGCAGAATTTTACTTTGACAACAAATGCCTCGCACTGATGAATGAAAAAAATCTGCAAAACCACCACTATCCGGAAGGCGACTATAAATTTGTCCTGAATTTCTGGGTGGAGGATTTGCAGAAGGAATACGAGAGGATAAAACATCTGAACATTGGGGAAATGACCGAAATCCGCAAGGTGCACGAGGGTTATTATTATTTTCACTTGCGGGATGAAGACCAGAATGTGATTGAGATTACGGGCGGGTTCTGCTAAAAGCTATTGCAACCGCCCGCCCCTTTCACAGGATTGTCTCCTCAATCAACCTCACTATCGTTTCCGTCGCGTCCGTCAGCTTACTCTCCTTCATCGCATGGATATAGCCATCCCGCTCATCGTAAACTTTGTTGACCGCTGTCAGCAAAGTCTCATTGGTCAGGCTCTCCTCATTGATGACATAGGCAAAGCCCTGCCGCTCGAAGGATTCCGCATTTAAAATCTGGTCGCCCCTGCTCGCCGCCGCCGAAAGCGGAATCAAAATCATCGGCTTGCGCAGCGCCAACAGCTCGCAGACCGCATTCGCGCCCGCCCTTGAAATCACGATATCCGCCGCCGCAAAAAGGTCGCTCAATTCCGCGCTGATATACTCATATTGCACATAGCCCCCGATGTTTGCATAGGCATTATCCGTCTTGCCCTTCCCACAAAGATGTACCACCTGGAAACGTTTCAAAAGCGTTGGCAGAAGATTGCGCACCGCCTCATTCACCGCAAGCGCCCCGGTGCTTCCGCCAACCACGAGAATCACCGGGCGGTCCGCGCGGAAACCACAGAATTCAAGTCCCCTGATACGGTTTCCCGCAAACAGCTCCCGCCGAATCGGCGTGCCGGTGAGCACTGCCTTTCCCTCCGGAAGATACTGTACCGTCTCCGGAAAATTCGCGCAAACCTTCACCGCCGACGGGATTGCCAGTTTGTTTGCCAACCCCGGCGTCATGTCCGACTCATGGACAATCGCAGGTATCTTGCAGCGCTTTGCCGCCATCACAACCGGGACAGAGACAAACCCGCCCTTTGAAAATACGATGTCAGGCTTTAGCTCCTTCATAAGCTTTTTCGCTTCACGGAACCCCTTCATTACCCGGAACACGTCTGAAAAATTCTTCATATCAAAGTATCTGCGCAGCTTCCCCGATGAGATTCCGTAATACGGAATCCCAAGTTTTTCAATCAGCTCCTTTTCAATCCCCTGGTAGGATCCAATATAATGTATGTCGTACTCTTTTTCCTGTAATTTCGCAATCAGGGCGATATTCGGCGTGACATGGCCTGCCGTGCCGCCCCCAGTAAATACTATCCGCTTCATACCTGCTTCATCCGCCTCCGGAAATTATATGCTTTTCAACGCTGTCGCCAGCTGGTCCGGGCATGAGGTGCTCTTCCCTCCACAGATTGTCCCCTCAAGACGGCGAATCACCTCTTCCACCGGCATTCCTTCCACCAATTTTCCAATGCCCTTCAGGTTACCGTTGCAGCCCCCGACAAACGAGACATTCTTTACAACTTTTACTCCGTCCACTTCCTCAATATCAAAATTGATTTCACGGGAACAGGTTCCTGTTGTTTTATAAGTCATCATATGCATTTCCTCCCTTAATTATTTATACTATTTCTGCTCAGACACCGCGGAATGGGTCATTCCTACATATGTTTATTCCGCTTCTGTCGATGTGACCACTATTTTATATCATTTTTCGAAAATATGCAAATAGTTTTTTCCAAATATATGCCACACTCATCCAAAAATACCACCTGAACAACCGTATATAATTGCAGTTAGTATGATTTTGACACATCCACCGGTGCGGCATAATTTAGCCGTATGTGGCGAATACCAGAGGATGCAGAAAAACCAGCCAATAAAAGACGAAAAAATTTCAAATCTACACAATAGATTCAAATTACTCTGTTACAATTACGGTTAGGAGGTGCACTATGAGTAAAATTCTAATTGTTGAGGACGATTTATCGATACAAGCGTTGCTGCATGATTTTGTACAGGAAGCCGGGTATCATGTTGTGTTGGCTGCGGACGGTGTGGAAGCTCTTGCGAAATATTCCGAACAGACTTTTGATTTGGTACTGCTTGATATTATGCTGCCCAAAATTGATGGTTACGGCGTTTGCGAGGTTATCCGGCAAAAGTCAGATGTGCCTATTATCATGCTTACCGCATTGGACGGAGAAGAAAATCAAATTAAGGGATTGGATTTGCAGGCAGATGACTATATCACAAAGCCTTTTTCCATGCCTGTTTTGCTGCGGAAAATTTCGGCTGTTTTGCGCCGTTCATCAAAGCAAAATGACGCACCGCAGACCATGAACTATAAAGACCTGACACTGGATTTGGCGGCATATAAAGTCTATGCAGGAACAAAAAGTATTGATCTTACGCCCCGCGAATTTGAGATACTGCGGGAGCTGCTCCTTCACAAAGGACGGATTTTAACACGGCAAAATCTTTTGCAAACGCTTTGGAAGTATGAGTTTTACGGGGAAGAACGGATTATCGACACGCACATAAAAAATCTGAGGAAAAAGCTTGGTACTGCTGACTACATAGAAACAATCAGAGGGGTGGGATACCGAATTGATAAAGAGAATTAGAAGCAGCCTGTCTGCCAAAGTTTTTATAATTACCGCTGTTCTGATGGCAGCCTGCTGTTCTATAACATATTTTTGTATAACCCAATTTGCCCCATACATATATACGCATGATTTTTCGGCGATCGATGAGGAAATGCCTTTTTTGGTTGAGGAACTTTCCCATAATACAAAGGAAGAAGAAGGGTTATTCGTCCTTGAGGATTATGCCAGTCGAATTGTTGAAGAAAATGACGATGAGTTTGTTTATAACATTCTCCCAAGTGACAGTGAAGAACTCCGGCAATTCAACAAAAATGATACATCAATGTGGTGCCAGCTGACCTTTGTGGACAGCCAAAACGAATATATCGTATTCTTTTCCAAAAACACGCAAAAGGAGAGCCAGGTTGCCGAGGCACTCCAAAAAGCAATTCCTGTTTTGAGCGTTGTGATTATTGCTGTTTCTATCGTTGCAGCTTTTTTCTATACCGTCTATATGACAACGCCAATTAAGAGGATTAGCAGAATATCAAAACAGATGGCAGCATTGGATTTCAGCGGGCTGTGTGCTGTCCAGCGTATCGACGAAATCGGTATTCTTGCTGATAGCTTAAACGACCTGTCGGGGAAATTATCGTCCGCCTTGTCCGAGCTGCAAAGTGCAAACAAACAACTGCAGGCAGATATTGATAAGGAGCGCGAATTGGAGCGGCAGCGTATGGACTTTTTTTCTGCGGCATCCCATGAATTAAAGACACCGATTACCATTATCAAGGGGCAGCTTCAAGGTATGCTCTATCAAGTGGGACGTTATAAGGACAGAGACACGTATATTGCAGAATCCTTAGCAGTTACGGATACCTTAGAAAAGATGGTGCAGGAGTTGTTGACAATTTCCCGTTTCGATACGGCGGGCTATGTTTGTAATAAGAATGAATTTGATTTAAGCAGCCTTATAAATGAATGCCTTTCTGCACATGAAGATTTGTTTATACAGAGAGAATTAACGGTTGAGATATCGATATCCCCGATGGTTTTTGTTTTGGGTGATATGCGGCTTCTCCAAAAAGTTCTGGACAACCTTTTGGGCAATGCCGCTACTTACTCTCCGGCAGGAAACCATATATTTGTAAAGCTATGGCAAAATGACAATAAAGCGAAATTAACAATCGAAAACACAGGCGTACATATCCCGGATGTGGACATTCCGAAACTGTTTGAAGCGTTTTATCGTGTAGAGCAGTCACGAAACCGGCAAACTGGCGGTACGGGGCTGGGCTTATATATTGTAAAGACAATCCTTGATTTGCATGGGGCGGAAATAAAGATAGAAAATACCAGTAAAGGTGTTATTGTTTCGGTACAGTTCTAAGAATCATGTCGGGCGGCGGGCGAATGGCTTGCCGCCCTTTTTACAATCAATCTGTGTTCTCCACATAAAAAATATATTCAATTCAATTTCAATTCAAACGGAGCCGCTATGATAAAGCTGTACCCGGAAAAGGGAAAACAACGGATAAACCGTTGTTCACAGAAAGGAGCATTTCGCATGAAAAAATACCCATTATTTGTTCTCCTGGCTCTGCCTATCATAGGTGCGCTGGCAGGCTGCGCAGAACAGAACAACACACCGGAGCCGCACATGGTATCAAATACCAACGCTCCTGCCAGTACGCCGGAAATGAAAGATATACCGGACGATTCCTTCAGCAAAGAGGACGAACAAAAGTTATTGGCTTTGCAATTCGAGGATTACCAGCATATGACGATTTCGAAATTTCAAAACAAGGTTTGGGCGATGACGGACACAACGGAGTACATGGATCTGATGGAGAAACTTTCCAGGAACGAAACGTTGTACCAAAGGAAAGACAGCGATGAAACCGCTGCTTTCTTATACTATGTGTTGGAGCCGCTCACGGCAGAAAAATGGCAGACCCGCACTTACAGCGGAGCCGCCACAAGCGATTTTCCTGCATGGGAGGATAACGCAACGTTGGAATACACCTATACGCTTACCATTTTGGCAGCGGATAAAGTTATGGTCAAGGATTACAACGATATGCGGGCAGGTGTAAAAGACATGATGCAGGATATTCTGAGAAACAGAACGAAGGAAGAACTGCAAAATGAAACGTTCATGTTGACAGAACTAGAAACCTATGTAGAGGAAATGTTGCCCTATATGCAGACACCGGAAGTTCGCATTGCCATTGAATATGCGTATTTCCCTTTGTCCACAGAAAATAATAATAATTCAAGAGAGTACTTTGACGGCAATGTGGAACTCAGAATATCTCCAAATGGCACCGAAGAAGATTACCGCTCCCTGCTGGCTTTAAAAACTGCGGACTATCAGAATATGTCTCTTGCAGATTTTAACAGTATCTTACTGGAATGGACAAATGAAAATCCGGGAGGAATGGAAAGAATCAGTGAAGATACTGGTTGGGATAATTTTAAAGTCGCTTTGACAGACGAGGAACTTTCTTTTGTGAAGCTGACGGTATTTTTATCCGGAATGGAAAATGGGAAAGCAATTCAAAGCAGCTACGCCGGAGAGCCGATTAATCCTTACTATGAAAAAGAACTCCCACAAAAAATTGCAGTTAAAGACGGAATGGCAGCATGGTGTAGTTTGTATTACCAGTTTTCTTACCGTATTGATAAAGAAACTATTACGGTCGGTGAGCGTGACTGCCAAATTGAGGGTATGATAAATGCTATACACGCATTTTGGAACAACACAGATATTGAGAAACTATTAAATATGAGCGAAAGCGATATCGTACAAGAACTTGAAAATATGGCTGAAACATATAGCACAGACGATGTGGTGATTACGGTTGACAAAGGGTGTATTCATTTTGAATGCATGGATGAGCGGGAATATATGAACTGACAGATATTGTTTTGACCGGAAATAGACAATTAAATTTTTATCATCTGCTGCACGATGGTGGCAAATAACTATCGTACAGCAGAAATTTTTATATATTTATAGCATCGCCAATCCCGTAATCTTATCAATTTCTTCCTCTTTCGCCGTCAGCATGATAATTGGATAAGTATATTTTTCCCGTATTTTTGGGCATACCAAAAAGCCGTCGGTATCCGGAAGCATTAAATCCAAAACAGCAAGGTCAACACAGTTCTTATCAAGCCATTCACACGCCTTGCTCCCCGTACATACCAAGTCCCACTGCATAGAATGCAAAAAACTGGAAAAAATACAGTTGCATCGCAGGGGAAAGACATGGTATAATGTCGGTGAAGGTAAATACGAACCGACGAAAGGATGGTGCACATTTATGATAGGAATTATCGGTGCGATGGAGGAGGAAGTCGCAATGCTGACCGAGCAGATGGAAAATGTCAAGGTCACACAACGCGCTTCCATGGATTTCTATGAGGGAAATTTAAACGGAAAGGACGCGGTTGTTGTGCGCTCCGGAATCGGAAAAGTAAATGCCGGCATCTGCACGCAGATTCTTGCCGACCTTTTCCATGTTGATATGGTGATTAACACCGGAATTGCCGGTTCGCTTGACGCACAGATTGACATCGGCGATATTGTCCTGTCCTCGGATTCCCTGCAGCATGACGTGGATGCTGCGGCTTTTGGCTATGACCCGGGCGTTATTCCGCGCATGGAAACCTCCGTTTTCCCGGCGGACAAAGGTCTGACTGCACTCGCCAAAACCGCATGCCAGAAAGTAAATCCGGAAATCCATGTATTTGTTGGCCGCGTTGTCAGCGGTGACCAGTTTATTGCGGATGAGGAAAAGAAAAAATATCTTCTGAACCAGTTCCATCCGATGTGTACCGAGATGGAGGGGGCGGCAATCGCGCAGGCGGCCTACCTCAACCAAATCCCTTACCTGATTATCCGCGCAATTTCCGACAAGGCGGACGGCAGCGCCCATATGGATTATCCGGCATTTGAGGCCGCGGCAATCACGCACACTGTAAAATTGGTTCTGGAGCTTTGTGCTTCTTTATGATGTGAGGGCCTATGATTACAAAACTGATATTCGTATGCACGGATAACACATGCATGAGCCCCATAGCCGAGACCATTTTCCGCAATGCAGACCATGACCTTGACCTTGAAGTTTCCTCCCGCGGATTGGTTGTGCTTTTTCCGGAGCCTGTCAACCCGAAGGCGGAAACTGTCCTCGCCACACATGGGCTTATTATGAACAACCACACCGCACGCCAGTTCAAGGCGGAGGAAGTGGATGAGCAGACACTGATTCTTACAATGAGTACCGTGCAGAAACGCCGCCTTGCAATTGATTTCTTTATCAATGACAATGTATATACCCTTCCGGAATTTGCGGGCATACATGGCGACGTCGATGACCCATACGGAAAAAACACGGAGGCTTATGAGGAATGCTACACCAAACTGTATGATTTAATGCAGAATGTAATTTACCGTCTTCTTTACGGCAGGCTTCCGGATATCGAAAAATCAGAGGAGGAGCCGCACAACAATATTATTTCAGGAGGAGAAAAGACATGATAGCAATCGGCAGTGACCATGGCGGTTATGAATTAAAAAAAGAAATAATGAAGCACCTTTCGGAGCGCGGACTAGAATACAGGGATTTTGGCACGGATTCCACGGCTTCCTGTGATTATCCGGTCTACGGCAAGGCGGTCGCGAACGCAGTCGCTTCCGGCGAATGCGAGAAGGGCATTTTAATCTGCGGCACGGGTATCGGTATCTCGATTACCGCAAACAAAGTCAAGGGCATCCGCTGTGCGCTCTGCCACGACTGTTTTTCCGCCGAGGCAACAAGGCTGCACAATGACGCAAACATCCTTGCAATGGGCGGGCGTGTGGTCGGCGCCGGACTGGCATTAAAGATTGTGGATACTTTCCTTGACACGCCGTTTTCGAATGACGAGCGGCATATCCGCAGGATTTCGCAGATGGAAATCTGAAAAATGTGAAACCAAAACCAATGTAGGATTTCATTTTTGAAGTGTCTGAAAACGGCTCTCTGCGGGGTGTACAAAAGGCAGGAACTGGTTTTCAGGCACATTCTGGTAATCATGCCCACCGTTTTTATCATATCAAAACTATTTTTCTATACTGTATTTCCCCCACGCAAATCATTCCCTATATCCCCCACATTTACCACCTGGTATCCTGCCGCCTTCAGCAGACGGTTCATAATCGCAGCCCCCATATGCCCATCCGCAAAACTTTCGGAAAAAATATATTCTACGCCTTCCTCGTCAAAGCTGCGCAATACATCAAACAGGCGCGCCGCAATCGTTTCTTCCTGCGCGCGCGTCCCGACGCTTTTGATATTCGCGCAGACATAAGCCGCCCTCGATTCTTCCGTTGTAAGCACCGCACAGGTCTCCCCCGCCGCTTCCCTTTTTTCCACCGCACCGTTAATCGCGGTAATTACTGCCTCCCGCTCCCCCTCATAGATGACAAGGTTTCCTTTCGGCGCATAATGCCGGTATTTCATGCCCGGTGCCTTCGCGACAATATCTTTCTGTGCAATCCGCGCGACAACTGCCGGGTCATACTCAACTTCCGGCAGCACAAAAGCCAAATCTTCACGCGACAAAAAACCCGGGCGCAAAATCATCGGTTTTTCCCCCGACAAATCGAGGATTGTCGATTCCAAGCCAATCAAAGCATCCCCGCCGTCCAGTATCAGCGCAATCCGCCCCGACAAATCCTCGTACACATGCTCCGCCCTTGTTGTGCTCGGTCTTCCGGATGCATTCGCACTCGGAGCCGCGATATATAGCCCGGATTCTTCAATCAGCATACGGGCAACCGCATCGGAAGGCATACGGATGGCAACCGTTGCGAGCCCGCCCGTTGTGCCATCCGGTACAATCCTGCTTTTTTTCAATATCATCGTAAGCGGTCCTGGCCAGAAACGCTCCGCAAGCTCCCATGCTGCCGCCGGGATATCCTCCGCCAGTTCCAGGAGTGCGCCCTTATCCGCGATGTGTACAATCAGCGGGTTATCGGAAGGCCGCCCCTTCGCCGTGTAAATCTTCGCTGCTGCTGACGCATCCAGTGCATTCCCGCCAAGCCCGTACACAGTCTCCGTCGGAAATGCCACCAGCCCGCCGGAGCGCAGAATTTCCACCGCTTCCGCAAAATCCTCTTTTTTCAGTGCATTGCGATTTAGTTTTTTTATTCTCGTTTCCATAATAAATTCCTCTTTCCCGTATGTGGAACCGTATTCACCGGAAAAAACTTCCCAGAGACTGCCTTGCGCAAACATGCAATAAAATCCTCTCTGCCATTTTCCGTCCTGGTTCCCTCTTATTGTGTTCCCTTACAGTATTCCACAATCCCAAGACAAATCGCCCATGCCATCTTATCCTGATATTCCTCCGTTACCAAAAGCTCCGCCTCCCTCTGATTGCTTAAAAAACCACATTCCACAATCACCATCGGGCAGGGGGATTTCTTCAGGAGATAATAGCTTTCATTCGCTTTTGGTTCCCGGTGGTTCTCATCCGCAATCACGGTCTTGATTGTTGTCTGGATAGACTGCGCAAGCCGCTTTCCCTCCGCAGAACTTCCAAAATAGAACACCTGCGCACCAAAGCTTGACTCCTGCGTAAAACTGTTCTGATGGATGCTCACCGCAAATTCCGGCTGTTTTTCCTCCATCGTGCGGACGCGGCTTTTCATATCCGCCGACTTTTTGTTCGAATCCCCCTCCGCATAAAGCGCATCGTCGGATTCCCGCGTCATATGTACTGTAAAGCCCGCTGCTTCGAGATAATCACGCAGCTTCCTGGCGATGGAGAGATTGATATCTTTCTCTTTCGCTCCGTTGACCCCTACTTTGCCCGGGTCAAAAGCCCCATGCCCTGCGTCCAAGACCACGACACGCCCTTCTCCCTGAAAATCTCCCAGGGCTTCCTCCTGCTTTGCTGTCAGGACATCCGCCCCTGCGTTCCCGCCATCTTCCGAAAGCCCATCCTTCTTCTCTCCCGGGGATGTTCCCGTATCTGCCGATGCGCCGCCTTTGTTTTTTGCTTCCTCCTGCCCCGAAAGTGCTTCTGTTTTCCCGTTTTGCAAACTGCCGTCCCCCGCATCGTCCTTTGTAAACATCCTAAGGCATTTTCCTGCAAACAGGCAGGCAGCGCAGAGGATTAAAAGATACAATCCGATTTTCAATTGTTTTGACATCCTGCACAGGTCAGAAACGACCGCTCTCCTTTACCGTCCATCCCTATAATCTATGATGGCACAAAAAAGAAAATACGCAAAAGCTTATTCCTCCTCCCCCGCAAGCACGTCCCAGACATCCTCTGTCTCAAGGCCCAAACGCCACGTCCCGATGCCCGCAAGCTCCGCCTGCCGTACCCGGTTCACTTTCTCGGAGAGCGAACGCGCCTCCTCCAGCCAGATACGGTAATGCGCCCCATCCTTATCATATTCTGCATAATACTGGCATGTAGTCTCATCCCACTCCGCCTGTGCACCATTTTCCTCCACCGTCGCCGCCGCGTCCTTCATGCCCGGCGTGCGCTCAAGCCCAAGGATTGTCACGCCGTCCACCGTCGTTTCCTTCCAAAGCCTTGTATAGAACGGCAGTGCAATCACAATCTTTTCCGCCGGAACCATCTCCTTTGTATCCTTGATTGCATTCTCGACATACGAGATGGAGGACACACTTCCCGCCTCCGTAGAACCGGCATAATGCTCGTCATATGCCATGATTACGACATAATCCACAAGCACCCCCTGTTCCGCATAGTCATAATAGCGGTTATAGCCCGCCGGAACATAATTATCAACGGACAGCACCAGCCCATTCGCGCGGCAGCTCACCGAGAGCTCGCGCAAAAACTGGATGAAATGCGGTCCCGCCTCCACCGGGAGACTCTCAAAATCAATATTGATGCCGTCCATGCCGCACGAAAGTGCCACGGAAACCAACTCTTTCTCCAGACGCTCACGTGATATGGTAGAAGAAAGCACCTTGTAACTATCGATATTTTCGCCAAAATTGTCCACCAGACCCCAGACCTGTACGCCAAGCTCATGGGCGGTATTCACATAATTGGAATCCGCGAGGGATGAAATCGCCCCCTCGTTGCTCGCGATGGAAAACCATGTCGGGGAGATGGCAGTAACCCCTTTCGTCCTTGCAAGCATCTCTTTCAGGTTTCCATTTGCCGTCAGGTTTGTCACGACATGCCATGCCAGCAGAACTTCCTTTCCGTCCGCCACACTTGTATAGACCGGAGCTTCAAAACTGCTCTCAATTTTCTCATAATATGCTTCGCTAACACATTTATTTAATATATAGCCGCGCACACCGTCCTGTGTCATCACGGTCAAATATCCGTTTTTCTGCGAGCCGCCACCATCTATAAGCATCAGCTTCTCGCCCTGTGTCACTTCCCTTAAAATCGGGCTTTTCCGGTCTGCATCCGTGCGCAGCTGCGTTTTTTTTGTCACATCCGCATAGAGATAATCCCCATACACACTTGTAATCATAACGCGCTGTATCACACTTGCGTCCGCCGCATCCGCCCGGTATGCCTGATAGCGGATATCAGAGTATTCTTCTACGAAATCAAGCAAAAGGCAAACCCTGCCCCCCTGCACCAACACAACCGGGGCATCTGTATTTTCCTTTTCCCCATTTATTTCAACGTAGGTATCTTCCGGACATGCCTTAATTACCTGCGTCGGCGTTGTACAAATCAGCACCTGTTCCGCTTCATCCCAATAAAATCTTTTATTAAAGCACTGCACTACCATATCAAAATCCACATACAACTGCCCACCCGAAAGCAGTGCATTTTTTTCGTATATCTTATCATCCAGTATAATCATGGCCTCGCCTGTCGGCACGTTATAATAATCCGCAAGGCTCATGGTTTCTTTCCCGGGGGAAAGATATCTCACCAGGGCAATCCCACCTACTATAAAAATCAATATCATAACAAGAACAGTTCCAATAACTGCCTGCTTTGCATGCTTTTCCATATCCGGCACCTCTTTTTCTAAAAATAACAGTTTTTTTCCACTGCCACCTAGTATAACACATAATGCCGCGAATTCCAACAAAATTTATTTTATTGCGGCGGGCAGTCCTGCGCCTGCGATTGTATTGAGGGTACCTTCGCGAAAGCCCTATCCTGTGTGGTCGGACGCACCATCGGTGCAGCACTGTTTACAGTTACTTTTTTGATAAGGAGATTTTGTTGTGAGACATTTCCCCCGGATTGTTTTTTATTAACCGTCCTGCCAGAGCCACAGCGTCCTTCCATTTCCCCTGCCCGCCGCCATGTTACGAAAAACGCTGTCACCAGCGCCTTCTTAGATATCCATTTTTTCCATAAGTTTTTGCGCTTCCTTCGATAAATGCAGCAGATTTTCTTCTGCTCCAAGTCCGTAGACCTTTATTTTTTGCTTTTTTCCATCCATCCGCAAGATCATGCTTTCTTCTGCACCTGACTGTGCATGGTTCTTCAAAAAACGCCATTCCTGCATTCCCCGCAGACAGATTCGTTCCCTCACCTCCCCCGACCTGAAAAAATCTTCCCATTCCGTGCGGTAAAACACGCCCCCATTACCGACTGCAATATACAAATCGCAGGAAAACAGCAGGTCACACCTGCAGCTGCTCCCACTCCCCGTATCATAGACCATATAGTCTGCTTCTGTTTCTGGCATATTCTCCGCGTCATACCAATAGAGACAGCGCCGCATGCGGAAATTCCCTGCCCCTGTATGTCCAAACAAATATTGCTCCAAATGCTGCAGGGAGGATTTTTCGTCCACCTCAGCCAGAATGGTTTTTTTGCGCCTGCAGCCCGCCAGATAAAGCGCCAGCATATGGCTTACATGCGTCGCCCCTGCCCCCGCGTGAATGCCACACACGCCGATTTTGGTTGTTTTTTTGCTCTTTTTCATACTTCACCTTTTTCTTTTGGCATATGCCATCCACATTTCCAGTCACAGCAGAGCGCTTTGCTCCAAAACCTCCGCCATCAGTGCCTGCATCACCTCCTTTTCCGTCCTGTCCTCCATTCCGTTGACAAATGGCACGCGCCTGCAGGAAAGTCCCGGCAGCTGGCGGGAAAATGCCCGCAAGCCCTTCTCTGAGCTTCCATAAAGCAACAGCAGCAGCTTTTCCTCCAATCCTGACAGCCGCGCCAGGCCACGCCATGTATTCTCCAATTCCCAGTCCTTCTCGCCCACAAAAAACAGGCAATAATCCGCGCGCGCAAACTCCTTTAGATTTTCTGTGGTCAGCACACCAAAATCTGCAAAAATCACCGAATATCCACGGTTCTTATAATATTCTGTTTCATTATCCACGGAATAGCCGTTCCCGGCGCCACGCCCAATTCCTGTGCGGCATTCCGCAACCTCAATCCCGTGGTAGACAAACAGACCATCCCCCTTTTGTTTTTCCGCCTTTTCCGAAACCTGCTGTACCATGGCACTTTCGTTACACTCCAGATACAGCACCCGTTCCCCTTGTCTTTTTGCGAAAGCTGCACACGCAAGTGCAAAATATGTCACTCCCATCCGCCTCCCGCTTCCCGCCAGACCAACCACACAGCTTTTCCTGCGCCTGCCTCCATGTTTTTGCACACCTTCAAGCGCTTTTTTCATGGCATCCGCATCCCGGTAACGGTCTGCTGGTTTTTCCCTGCACGCCTTCGCCGCGACAGCATCCAGTTTTTTTCTCTCCCACCTCTTTAACGTTCCCGCCCTGTTCTCCGAAATCATATAGGTAAGCAATTTCCCCGCGCTGTAAATATCACTGCGCACCTCCGCTTCACCGCGGTAACACTCCGGCGCGGCATAGCCCGGTGTGCCCGTCAAGCCCTCCTTCTTCCCTGTATTCCCGTTGCACAATGCACTTCCGAAATCAACCAAATATAACTTTCCGTCGTTGATCAGAAGATTATCCGGTTTCAAATCCAAATGTAAAAGCGGTGGTGTCCTTTTGTGCAGATAAGCAAGCAAATCACATAATTGTATCATGAAGCTAATGATTTCTTCTTTTTTCGAATTCCCTGACAGACAATAAGATGTTAAAGATTCTCCCTGAATATATTCCTCTACAATGCTAAAGCCGTTCTCCTCTTCCTCGATATCATAAATCTTCGGAATCCCGGAATGCTGCAGCTGCTTTAGCGACGCTGCCTCCCCAAGTATGGCGTTTTTCTCCCTGGTGCTCCCGCGGATGGTCTTAATGACACAAAGTCTTTTGAGCCGGATATGCTCCGCTAAGTAAACTCCTGTGCCTTTCCGTTCTTTTAGGGTGCGTACCAGACGGTATTTGTTAGTCCAATCCCCATCACTCCTTTCTGCTGACAATCCCATTTTAAAATATCTTATACAAAAACGCAAGGAAAATCGCTCCTTTTGCATGTAGAACTTCCCCCCGCAAATTTAGATATTATTCCCATATAAATCTGTATTCCCATTCCCGTTTTCCCAGTCTTTTACTCTCACAAAATTCACAAATATTCTATTGACTTATAAGCACTTTTCCATTATACTTTGAATACAAATAGGATATCCGGGCATCGTGGTGTGCAATTAAAATCCTACCTGGGCATATATTTCCGTATACAGGAACCATACAGCATGCGGCCAAGGCACTACCAAAAGCCATTTCCGGGCACAGCGCAGACAAAGATTGCTTTCGCGCCGGAGGGTGCATGAGGAACTTTCAATTATGGAGGTGTAATTTCATGAAGATAGAAAAGATCAGCGATACACAGATTCGCTGCACTTTAAATAAAAACGACCTTGCCGACCGGCATCTGCGCATAAGCGAGCTTGCCTACGGAACCGAAAAGGCGAAGGCGCTATTCCGCGACATGATGCAGCAGGCATCCACGGAATTCGGTTTTGACGCAGACAATATCCCGCTGATGATCGAGGCTATCCCGGTATCGCCGGACTGCCTTATCCTTGTCATCACAAAAGTGGAAGATCCGGATGAGCTTGATACCCGTTTTTCCAATTTCACCCCAGACGAGGAAGATGAGGAAGACGATTCCGAGGATTTTATGACCCCGGAGGAGCGCGCGACCGCAGACCAGATTCTGCAGTGCTTTGAACAGTTAAACGACTTGCTATTGCGCAAGGCAGCGGCAGACGATTCGTTAAAGCTCCCTGACTTCTTATTGAAAAAGAAAAACAGCTCCGCGGATGAAGATGCAGCAAACAACGGTGAGTCGGCGAAAAAGCTCATTTATTCTTTCCGCTTCGCCTCACTCGGGGAGGTTACTGCCCTTGCCGGCGTGATTGCTCCGTTCTACCGCGGGGAGAACACGCTCTACAAAAACCCGTCCGACGCCTCCTACCATCTCGTGCTCCATATGTCGGAACACCGCCCCGCCGATTTCAACAAAATCTGCAACATTGCCTCGGAATACGGCACACAGGAGCGTTTTGGTGCGGCGACCGCCTCATTTTTTGACGAGCATATGGAGTGCATCATCCGTGGCCATGCAGTGCAGATGCTGGAGAAATTGGACTAAATACCGCCCTGCTGTATTTGCGGGCAACAAAAATCGAGTAGGGGGACGTTTTCCCCACTACCCGCCGCGCGGGGCGCGTGCTGTAAAACAGCTAAATTCCATGTGCATCTCTATGCACATTTTCATGCCCCTGCGCATAAAAAATCGCTATGCGGTCATTTCAGAAGCCACATAGCGATTTCTTTTTATGCCTTACTCAGCACCTAAGAACTGGTTGATGTCCTCCACCAGCCGGTCCACATCAATCCCGTGTACAAAAGCCGCCTCCACAAGACTCTCGCCCTGCGCGGACGGGCATCCGACACAGTGCATTCCCGCGTCCATAAGAATCGGGATAATGTTCTGGTCAACCTGAATAATCTGGGCAATTGTCATGTCCTTCGTTATTTTCATAAGATACCTCCGTTCTTTTCTATAAGCTTTTCCTGTGCGCCTTCTGTACCGGGAAATATTCGCCAACAAGCATTTTCCCAGGGTGTGCCAAAAACTCATTCCTGTGTGCTGTATGCCCCACAAAAAGCAGTTTTCGGACAAACCCGGCATAGGTGCACATTCCTCCTATACAGTATAAATTATCCCGCGGATTTCGTCAAGCTATACCCGCCTTTGTTTCCATATTTTTCAACTATTTTCATCTTTTCATTTCTGCGTTGGATTTTGCAGTCCGGCAAGGCATTCATTTCCCAGAAAATGTAAAATTATACGAAATACTATCTTATCCAAATATATATATGAAAGCTTTATAATTTTCTTCTTGTATTATTCTACGTTTTGGGGTAAAATGGAGAAAACCATAAAGGAGGTATACTGCGATGGCATATAAGATTAATGATGGCTGTGTAAGCTGTGGCGCATGCGCAGGCCAGTGTCCTGCAGGCGCAATCAAAGAGGGCGAGACCCACTATGAGATTGACGCTGATGCATGCCTTGATTGTGGCGCATGTGCTGGCACTTGCCCGACCGGTTCTATTGAGGAGGCGTAAACGCAATTCCAAAACATATATTTACCGGGAAAAAAAGAATCGCAAATGAAGTCCACCCGGATTTCATTCGCGATTCTTTTCTTTGAAGACCTCTGCGGTTCATGCACTATATCCGCACCTTCCCGTTTTTCTTAAAAAATTTGCTTTCCCTGCGGCCGCCGCATTCCTTTGCGACTGCTGCCTGTTTCTGCCCCATCTGGTATTCGCGCAATGTCCGGTCAAGCTGTTTGAAATGCTCCTCCTGCATCATCTCCCGCTTGCGCATATGGTATTCCATTTCCTTTGAAACCGAAGCCGTGATGTTCTCGGTCAGCTCTTTGTTGTTCTCGCGCATCACATCCATAATAATCTCATTCATAATCCTCCTAAACTGCCGCATCCGCTCGGCATTGTCTGAAACAGGAACCGGCGTGCCCTCCGGTTCATTTTCCTGAAGTTCGCTTTTTTGAGGCATTTTTTCCGATAATATGCTATCCTCTGGCTTGTCCGAATGCCATGCCGCCGCTTTCGCCTTCAATTCTTTCCCTGCCGTTAAAGTGAAGGACTTTTTGTTTGGTTTGCTCTCGGCTTGCATATGGCTGCTTTTCCCGCTTTGCTGCTCCCGGATTTGGGTCTCGTTGTCGTCCGGGCTGTCCGGATTTTGTGTGTCCGGCACATTGTCGGTTGGCCAGACATACTTCATGCTTTCTGCTTTCCCCCGGCTTTCCCACCCATCTGCATCGGTATCCATATTGTTTTTTCCCGTTTTTTCACCAGCCTCATCTTGCTCCATAAATACTGCGTCCCCTGCCATGGCATTGCCATTCTTTTGTTCCTGCCCGGAATAGTTTTTCAGTTCTTCCTCGCGCTGTAAGCGCAGTTCCTCGCGGCTTACCGCCAGCTCAAGGCGGTCGCGCAGCTCCAAAAGCCTGCGCTGCGGCAGCTGCATGGTCTTGTCCACCTCGGGCAGCAAGATTTTGATTGATTTTAACTGAAACCCTTTTTCCTTCAGGTATTTTACTCCCTGCATCATCCGGATATCTTCTTCGCGGTAATAGCGGTGCCCCATTTCATTGCGCGGGATTTCTGTCCCCAATTCCTCCTCCCAGTAGCGCAGCACATGCGGCTCGACATTGATTTTCTTCGCCGCATCCGAAATCATATAGCGTACTTCCTTCATCCAAACCTCCCGTTTTCTTGCATATGATATGTAAATATTTACCATTTACTATCATTTTATCATGTGTACATATTTTTTCAACTGGATTATGACTATTTTTTGGAAATTTGATTGACTTTGTTCGGATTGAAATGACATAATTCGCTGCGCCAGGCAGCTGTTTTAGAAAATCGGTTCCATTCTAAAGTATCTCCAACACCCCACCTAACGACTCTGCCACATAATCTGCCTCATAGGCGGCACTGCGTGGTTTTTGCATGGCACCAAAGCCCTGCCGTACCCAGATTGTTCCCATGCCAAGCGCCTTTGCCGGATAAATATCATTGTCCAGACGGTCGCCCACCATCACCGCCTGTGATGCCACACAGCCGGCTTCCTGCAGTGCAATCTCAAACAGGCGCTGGTCCGGCTTCATGCATTGATGCTCCCACGAGGAAACCACCACGTCAAAATATTGCCTGATACCATAACTCTCAAGCCTTTTTGCAAGACCCGCACTTTGGTTTGCAATGACGCCAAGCTTATAATGCGCGGCAAGGTGCTCTAACACATATGCTGCGTCCTCATACAAAAATTCGAATTCCCTGCGGTAAGGTGCTACTTCGCTGAAATGAAATTTTTCAACCACTGTACGGTACATCGGTAAATAGGCGCGCGATGCGGCAGCCACCTCATTGTAAATATCTTCCGCTGTCATGCCAAGCGCCTTTGCCTGTGCTGTCTGCGCCTGCTCCTCACACCGCCGCTCCCATGCCTTCCCCTCGTCCGCCAAGGTGTAACCCATGTCAAAGAAAATGTACTTTAATTTTGTTGTATCAAACATTTTTTCATCCCTTCCGGCATTTCCCCATGCCCCAGGCTACACCCGCTCCAAATTCACAAACTTCGTATATTCCGCCTGCCACCCAAGCTTCACCGTCCCCGTCGGGCCGTTCCTCTGCTTCGCAATGATGATTTCCGTAATTCCCGCCTCCGGTGATTCCTTATTATAATACTCGTCGCGGTAAATAAACATCACCACGTCCGCGTCCTGCTCAATCGCCCCGGATTCGCGCAAATCCGAAAGCATCGGGCGCTTGTCGTCGCGCTTTTCCACCGCGCGGCTTAACTGCGAGAGCGCAACCACCGGGCAGTTGATTTCACGCGCCAACGCCTTTAAGGACCTTGAAATCTCCGAAATCTCCTGCTGCCTCGACTCGGAGCGCCCCGAAGCCGACATCAGCTGCAGATAGTCGATGATGACAAGACCCAGATTATGTTCCAGTTTAAATTTCCTGCATTTTGAGCGCAGCTCCGTCACCGAAATCCCCGGCGTATCGTCAATAATCAGCCCGGATTCCCCAATGATGCGCGCGCTCTCCATCAAATTCGCCCAGTCCGAATCCTCAAGGTTTCCTGTCCGGAGCACCTGCGCATCCACACGCGAATTCATCGAGAGGATACGGTTGACCAACTGGGTTTTTGACATCTCAAGGCTGAAAATCGCCGTGGTGATTTTATTCTTCACGGCGATGTGCTCCGCAATATTTAAGACAAAAGCGGTCTTTCCCATCGAAGGGCGCGCCGCGAGCAGAACCAAATCCGAGGGCTGCAGCCCCGCCGTCTTATAGTCAAGGTCATAGAATCCGGTCGCAATCCCCGTCACCGTACCTTTATTGCGCGATGCCGCCTCGATATTGTCAAGCGACTGGATAACAATGTCGCGGATACTCACAAACTCCGAGGAACTGCGGCGCTGTACAATGTCAAAGACCTTTTTCTCCGTTTCCGCAAGGATGTCCTCAAGCTTTTCCTTGTCCAGATAGCATTCGTTGCTGATGCCCTCCGTCACCCGGATTAAATTGCGCAGCACCGCTTTGTCCTTGACAATCTGCGCATAGTAGCGCACATTTGCCGAGGTTGGTACGACGCGCACCAGGTTCGCCAGAAATTCAATGCTGTAGAGTTCCTGCGGGACATCCTTTTCCTTGAGCTTGTCGCGCAGTGTCACCAAATCGGCCGGCTTTGCCTCCGTGAAAAGCTCCGTGACCGCCTCGAACAAAATACCATACTGCTTCCCGTAAAAATCCTCCGGTGCCAATATTTCCATCGCAACCACAATCGCTTCACTGTCCATAATCATCGAACCGATGACCGACTGCTCCGCCTCCTCACTGTGCGGCATCACCTTTTTTATCAGCGCTTCATCCATAATTTCATCCGCCTTACTGCCGCCTGCGCGACCTTCCTTTCCCGGTGCGACCCGCCAAAACCCGGAGGAAGCACGGATACAACCACCACTTCCTTTGGTTCTTTGGCGGATGCGCACTACTTTGCATTACATCCCGTCAATGCGCACCTTTAACTCCGCCGTTACCTTTGCGTGCAGTTTCAACGGCACGGTAAATGTCCCGAGATTGCGCAGCGGCTCCGCAAGCACCAGTTTCTTTTTGTCAATGTCAAGCCCTAACTGCTCCTTTAGTGCCTGTGCGATTTCCTTGGTTGAGACGGAACCAAACGTCCTGCCTCCCTCCCCGGTCTTAATCTTCAGTGTGATGCTCTTTTGTGCAATCGATGCGGCAAGCGCCTGCGCTTCCTCCAAAATCTCCTGCGCGCGCTTCGCCTCGGCAGCCTTCTGCAGCTTTAAATCGTTCAGATTCTTCGGTGTTGCCTCAAGCCCGAGCTTTTTGGGCAAAATGAAATTCCTTGCATATCCGTCGCTGACCTTTACTAAATCACCTTTCTTCCCAAGTGATTTGACATCCTCCAATAAAATAACGTCCATTTTTTATGTTCTCCTTTCTTATTTTGAGTTCCGCATATTCCCCTGCCAGACCCTTTCACAACAGTGGAATTTTTTTATCAATTTTCCCTTTTCTGCAAATTTCACTCTCAAAAATTCCACTGGGGGTCTGTCCGGGGAATATGCTGTTTTGCGTTCCGCATATTCCCCCATTGTTTACTGGGACCCGCTCCCGCCCTCGTCCACTTCCGTGATACTTTCCTTGACCTTCCGGATTGCGTCCTCGAGTGTGCAGTCGCGGAACTGCGCCCCTGCCATATTGTAATGTCCGCCGCCGCCGCACCGGTTCATGATAATTTCAACATTCACATCGCCCATCGAGCGCGCGCTGACATTGATAAAGCCCTCACATGGCGTAAACACGAAGGAAGCCTTCACATCCTCCATGTCAAGCAAATCGTTCGCAATCTGTGAGCCAATCTCGGTCGGGCTCTCATCCGGGTCTTTGAAATCATTGATTGCGAAACTGTAAATCCCTTTATAAGTCTCCGCCGAATTGATGATGCGCGCTTTTTCGTAGAGACTGCTCTTATCCTTGCGGAAGCATTTCCTTACGCGTGTCATATCCGCGCCCCTGCGCTTTAAATACGCCGCCGCGCCAAACGTGCGCACTCCCGTTTTCGTGATAAAACTGTTCGTGTCCAGAAGGATTCCGGCATACAGCGCATCCGCATCGTCCCCGCCAATCTGCAGAATCCGCTCCGCCTGCTGCCGCTTCCCATCCTCCTCAAGATGCTGCAGCATCTCCGTAATCAGCTCACAGGTCGAGGATGCGTAGGATTCCGAATACGTCACCTCCGCATTGATTGGGTTCGTTTCCCGGTGATGGTCAATCACGACAATTTTCCCCGCCTTCGGAACGAGGGACGGCCATTCGGTACGGCCTTCATTGTTCACATCGACAATAATCAGCAGAGTTCCGCCATTGATGCGCCGGTCCGCCTCGCTGCCATTGATAAACATCCCTTCCTCATAGCTTCTCCCCGCTTTGTACTGCTCAAGAACCATCGCTACCGTCTTCATTGCTTCATTCAGGACGATATTGACCTTATCCGTGTAAAACCGCGCAATCCGGTACATACCAATCGTCGCGCCAAGCGAATCCGCATCGCCCCTTGTATGCCCCATAATCAGGACGTTTTCCGCCTTCTGAATCTGTTTGCAGATTTCCTCCGCCATGACGCGGGAGCGCACCTTGCTGCTCTTCTCCGCCGATTCACTGTTGCCCCCGTAGAAGGAAAAGCTGCCCTGTTTCTCCCCGCAGACAACCACCTGGTCGCCGCCACGCTCTAAGGCAGTATTGATGGCATCCTTCGCCTTCTCAAACGCCGCCATGAAAGAATATTTATTCTCCCCGCTGTCATCGTTGTCGCACAGCGCAATGCCGATACTAATCGTGATATCAACGGAATTCCCGATATGCAGCGACCGAACCTCCTCCACAATACCGAATTTGTCCTTCTTCATATCATTCAGGTATTTTTTCTGGAACAGGATTAAAAACTTGTCTTTCTCGGTCTTTTTTACAACCGCGTCGTAGTTTTTCATGTACTGGTTGATTTTGCGCTCCACAAGTGCCGGGAGCAGCGAACCGTTCACCTCATTGATGCCCTCAAGCGCTTCCTCATAATTATCAATATAAATCAGGCCGACCGCCAGGCAACGCTCCTCATTCTGTACGCGCAGACGGTTCTTTTCCGTTTCGTCATACACAAGCAGCGAGATAATCTCCCCCTTGCCGTCCTCCTCGCCCTCCTCCTGTTCCTCTAGGGCAACGCTCTGAAGCACAATCTCATAGCGGCGGTGCCTGTCATTGTCATCGACGGTCATCTCCATCTCTTCCCCGCAGCTCTCGAGCACCTGGCGTGTCACCCACGGAAAAAACTCCCCAATCTGGCAGTGCGTGCGGAAATTCATCCCGGTTTCCTCACGGAATTTGTCATTCGCCCAGAGCACAAAGCCATCGCGGTCAAGCATCGCATACGGAACCTGCAGATCGAGCAGCATTTTCCGCTGTACCTGGTTGAACTGGAACCCGAAATCCGTCAGCTGTTTCATAATCTTGCGGTTTTTGTGCAGGAACAATACCACCAGAATCACCAGGTAGATGGCGGTAAAAATCACCCCGATGTAGAGCACCTTCCGCTCTGCCGCGTAAAGGCAGACATCCATCACAAGCATCAGGACAAAAAGGTATACCGACCAACGCATATAAGCGTTTATGGTACGCATCATTTTCAATGTCTTGTTCAAAATATTATCACCTCTCAAAGCAATTATACCATCTTTTGAGAAATTGATAAAGAGTTTTCTTGCAATCTTCCCAAATATTCCATATAATTGAAGCCAGAGACCTTAAAAAATCAGACCGGAACGAGGTATAAAGCGATGGAATCCATACAAGTCAAGGCCTATGCAAAAATAAATCTTGGGCTTGATGTTTTGCGCAGGCGTCCGGACGGTTACCACGAAGTGCGCATGGTCATGCAGACCATCCGCCTTTTTGACAAGCTGACCGTCCGGACAACGCACACCCCGGGCATTACAATCAGAACCAACCTCTCCTACCTTCCCTGTGATGAGAACAACCTGATTTACCGCGCCGCCGCGCTTTTTCTTGAGGAAACCAGGCAAAAGGCCGGCGTTTACATTACACTAGAAAAGCATATCCCCGTTGCCGCAGGGCTTGCCGGGGGGAGCAGCGATGCCGCCGCCACGCTCACGGCGCTCAACGAGCTTTACCGCACCGGGCTTTCCCTAAAGCATCTGCAGGAACTGGGCGTGCGCCTTGGGGCGGATGTGCCCTACTGCCTGCTTCAGGGCGCCGCTCTCTCCGAAGGGATTGGGGAGATTCTTACTCCCCTCCCCGCCCCGCCTGCCGCGCATTGTCTCGTTGTCAAGCCCCCTGTTTCTGTCTCGACGCGCTATGTCTATGAACATCTTACGGCGGATACCGCGCCGCACCCGGATATCGACGCGCTTCTTGACGCGCTTAAGGCGGGGAGCCTGCCAAATCTTGCCGCACATCTTGGCAATACGCTGGAATCCGTGACGATTCCGCTGCATCCGGAAATTGCCGCCATCAAGGAGGAACTTTTACAGCTTGGCGCGCTCGGCTCGCTGATGAGCGGCAGCGGCCCGACGGTGTTTGGCCTGTTTTCTGACCGCCAGGCGGCGGAACGCGCATTTTACCATTTCAAGGTTGGTGAGTATGGCCGCCAGACTTATCTGACAGGCTTCTGGAACCGTTAAATTGATTCATAAAATCTTTCCCCTCCTCATATAAATTACCGTGGAACTATATTTTTCGGAATTTGAGGAGGGATTTTTCTTGGAGCTTATAAAAAGGAACATTCATATGAACCGGCTGAAATGCAAAAGCAGCCTGCAGTTAAACTTAAACGATGACATCAATGTACCGGACACGAAACCGGACATTGCTGCCATCATGAAAATTTCCGGCGAAACGGCATGGGAGGAGCAAAAGGTTCTGTCCGGGAAGCTTTATCTGAAAGGTTTCCTTTCCTTTTGCCTGCTCTACTTAAGCGCGGAGGACGACCACCGCATCCACACGATTTTCGGGAAGCTCCCAATTGAGGAGACCATCCATCTCGAAGCGGAATGCAACACGGAGAATACAACATTGCGCACGGTGTTAGAGGATTTGAGCGCCAATGTTATCAATTCGCGCAAGGTCAGCATCAAATCACTGCTTTCCCTGACCGTCACCGCGGAGGAAATCTACGATGAGCCCGCGTGCATCTCGATTGAAAATGATGTCCCGGTGTGCACGCGCACGGTTCCGTTGCAGCTTACAAGCCTTGCCGCCTGCAAAAAAGATTCGTACCGCCTGCGCGACGAAATCACGCTGCCATCCGCAAAAAGCAGTATGCACGAACTTCTCTACCGCAGCATTTCCCTGAAAAACATCGACATCCGCCTGTTGAAAGATCAGTTTACCATCAAGGGCGATGCCGTTGTTTTCCTGCTGTATTCCGCGGAGGACCAGGATGCGGCAGCGGAATACTATGAGAGCGAGCTCCCGTTCCATGCTACCATCGACTGCAATGGCTGCAGCGAAGCAATGACACCGGACATCAATCTGGTCATTACGGATAAGACCTTTGAAATCCGCCAGGACAGCGACGGCGAGCCAAGGATTGTCAGCCTCGATTTGCTTATGGAAATCCAGATTAAGATTTATGAGGACAGCACCTTCCATGTCATCCAGGATGTATATTCCCCGGTCGCGACACTGACACCGGTCTACCGCCCGGTTGTCTATGAAAACCTGCTCGTGCGCAACGCCAACAAAGTGCGCATCAATGACCGCGTAAAAATCAGTGACACGGCGCCAAAAATTTTGCAGATATGCCACGGGAGCGGCACCATACATATTGACAACACCTACCCTTCCGAGGATGGGCTGATGACGGAGGGCAGCATTGAGGCCGATATTTTCTATATTACCCCGGAAGACAGCCGCCCGATGTATGCCATGAAAGCATCTGTCCCGTTCCAGCAGCTGATTGAAGTGCATGACCTTGGACCTGATACCGTCTACACTATCACACCGGAGCTAGAGCAGCTTACCGTCCTCTCGAACGATTCGGATGAGCTTGAAATCAAGGCATCCATCCTGCTGAACAGCCTTGTTTTCGACCGTATTACCGCGCAATTTCTCACGGAGGTGGAGGAGGAGCCGCTCGACTATACCGCACTGCTCGACCTTCCAGGCATGACGGGGTATATTGTCAAGGAAAATGATGATTTGTGGTCCATTGCGAAGGCACACCATACAACGTCTGAGTCGATTCTTGCGCTGAATGAGCTGACCGAGGAAACGCTGACGCCGGGGATGCATTTGCTTTTGCTGAAGGAAGTGATGGTATAAAGAGCCTGCGCCAGGGAAAGAGGACGCATCCGGGTGCGTTGTCTTTCCCTGGCGCAAATGCTGCGCAAACCTGTAAACAGCTTTTCCGTGCACGGGCGCGCGTACTGCAAAGCAGCCGATTTCCATTCGCGCGAATGCACATTTTGCCTCCTGCGCACAAAAAAATGAGCTGTGAAGAAATGAGGCAGACCACCCCGCTTCTCACAGCCCTTTCCTTATGTAATTTTACTCTGCTACGGTCTCCGCTGCCTGTGTCGAATTGCTCTTCTTCCACTCGTTTACTTTCTCGCGGGTCGCCTCAAGCGTCTTCTGGCAGATATCCGGGAGGTCGCCGCCCCATGCCTTCGTCGCCTGCTTGAAACCTTTCTCAATCGCCTTCATCATCTCATCCGCCTTGGAAGGGTCTCCTCCGGTCAAAGCCTTTGCAAACGATACCAGACGGTCGGAAGTCTGTTTTACGCCCCAGTAGCCGTCCTCGGAAATATCATCCTGCGCCTGCTTCCTCGTCGCGGCATCCACCTTTAATGTGCCGTTCTTAAGCGCCATCAGATAATCCATCGAGCCGTTCACGGTCTGCCCCTGCTTCATCATCATCTTTTCCACGAGGGAACGCATCTGGGCTGTCCTTGCCTCCGCATCTGCCTTTAACTTTTCAACCAGTGCGGTGTTCGGCTTATACGTCGTCTTTTCGGTGCTTTCACTCTTGTCATATACGGCCGCGTCGGTCTCATTCTTTGTGGTCGTCGTGGTTCCGGTTTCTTTTACACTGTCATTCTTTGCTGCCTCCGTCGTCGCAGCAGACGGCGTGGTCGCCGTAACGGTCGTCTGGTTGTAGCTGTTTACATCATTTACTGCGCTTACACTCATTTTAATCACCAATCCCTTTCCTTCCCTGGACCACAGGCAATCTGCAGCCAGGCAAAAATCTGAAAAATCCGTTTTTCATCCCGGGAACGCCCTCCGTGGCACTTATCCCACCAAAACAGGACTTTGCTATATTTCTTATATCGGCATTTCCTTCCAATATATTAACCTTGCGCCCCCAAAAATTCTTGCGTTTTTATAAATTTTCTTTTACGATTCCTTAATATTTTTTTAATAATTTGTACATATCTTAGACATAATTGCCCAATATAATCATTATCAGATAGTGAATAAACACTTTCTACTCCCACCCTATTATACTTCGGTAATTTGATTACCCGAAAGAGCGCGGTCATTCCTACCGCGCTTTTTTCGCGCCGTGTACAGTACATTTTTATATTTATTTTAGCATTTTTATACGTTTGCACCTGAAAGCTTCTTCTTGAAAAAAATTTTTAAATTTTTATATTTCTGACATAATTTAGACACATTTACTATTTATAATTATAATCGGATTGTGTGAATAACACTTTCTACTCCCACCCTATTATACTTCGGTAATTTGATTACCCGAGGAAGCGCGGTATTCCTGCCGCGCTTTTCTCGTGCCATATATAGTGTATTTATGTATTATCTGGAATTTTTATACATTTTATGTCAGAAAACTTCTTCTCCAGGTAAAATCAATGCCGCCGGAAATATCACAATAAATATTTTTATTTTAATCCGCGCATATCCCCGCCCTTATTAGCATATACTTCACTAAACGCTCACATTGCGCATGCGCAGGAAAGAGGAATTATGCGGGTAAACTTCCGACGGATTATTTTATGCCTTAGCTGCATTTTCTGTCTGCTGATTGCCATGGGCTGCGGCGAAAAAAGCGGCGAAATTACAAAAGTGAAGGATTTGGATTTTACGGTTGTTGAGGAAGCGGATGTGCCGGAACAGCTCCTTGCCCTCATCAACAAAAAGAAGAGCAACGCGTTTTGTCTGACCTACAAAAGTGAAGATGCCTACTATATCTGCCAGGGATTCGGCACACAGATGACGAGCGGTTACAGCATCACGGTCGAGGAGCTTTTCCTTGGCACCAACGCAATCTACATAAAGAATACTTTGTTGGGTCCTGGCAAGGATGAGCTGGTCACGCAGAACGCTACACATCCGTTTATTGTCGTCAAAATCGAGCTGATGGACTACAATGTCGTGTTTGAGTAGCGCTGCAGGCAAAAAGAGGAATGGGTGGCTTTCACTCATTCCTCTTTTTTCATCCTGTCCGGGAAATCCCATTTTTTTATTTTTCCTGATTCCTTGGAATTTATCTCCGGTTCGCCGGTTCAATATTGATGGACTTCCCGCGGATTTTCACATTCTTCATGCCCTCTAAGACCTCGGCCGCATACTCGCGCGGCACTTCCACGAACGTATATTTGTCAAACATATCGATGCTGCCAATCAGCTTGCCCGGCATCCCGGTCTCGCCCGCAATCGCGCCCAGAATATCCCCCGGGCGGATATTGTTCTTTTTGCCGAGGTTGATGAACAGGCGCACCATGCCCTCCTCGGCTCCGGTATCGCCAAATTCCTCATACTCGCGTTTGAGCTCCTCGGCATCCACGCCCTCTCCCATCGAAAGCTTCAAAAATGCCGCCGCCATCTCAATGGCCGTATATTCCGCCTCGTTCACGCGGTCCTCAATCAGCTCCCTCATCTTTGCGAGATCCTCATTCTCAATAATTCCCTGTATGCGGTCAAGGATTTTCTCCGCCTTTACAGACATAACATCCCCAAGCGACGGAACCGGCTGCAGCTTGATTTTCGTCTTGCAGTAGCGCATGATGTCACGCAACTTGTACACCTCGCGCCCGACCACCAAGGTAAACGCCCTGCCGGTGCGCCCTGCCCTGCCGGTACGCCCGATGCGGTGCACATAATACTCGTCGTCCTGCGGCACATCATAGTTAAAGACTGCCTCCACGTCGTCCACGTCAATCCCGCGAGCCGCCACATCCGTTGCCACAAGAATATCCGTTTTTCCATTGCGAAATGAATTCATCACGCGGTCGCGCTGCTGCTGCTTTAAATCGCCGTGCAGCCCCTCCGCAAAATACCCGCGCGCCTGCAGCGCCGCGACAAGCTCATCGACCTGGCGCTTCGTATTGCAGAAAATCAGCGACAGCTTCGGCGCGTACATATCAAGAAGCCTTGTGAGCGCGTCAAGTTTTGCCTTCGGGCGCACCTCATAATAATACTGCTCAATTTTCGGCACAGTCAGCTCTTTCTTCACAACACGGATATGTATGGCATCCTTCTGGTACGTCCGCGCAATCTCCATGATTGGCTGCGGCATGGTCGCCGAAAACAGCAATGTCTGGCGTTCCTGCGGCACATCGCGCAGTATGGTCTCAATGTCCTCGCGGAAGCCCATGTTTAACATTTCGTCCGCCTCGTCGAGCGCCACCAGCTTTACTTTGTCAAATTTCACGGTTCCGCGCCGCATATGGTCCATCACGCGCCCCGGCGTTCCGATGACAATCTGTGTTCCCGCCTTGAGTGCCTTAATCTGTCGCACAATCTCCTGCCCGCCGTAAATCGGCACAATCTTGATTCCGTGCAGGAACTTCGCGAATTTGTGCATCTCCTCGGATACCTGAATCGCCAGCTCCCTCGTCGGGCAGAGAATCACCGCCTGCAGCGCCTTATTCTTCGGGTCAATCCCCTGCAAAATCGGCAGCCCGAACGCCGCGGTCTTGCCCGTTCCGGTCTGTGCCTGCCCGATGATATCCTGCCCGGAAAGCACGGCCGGGATTGCCTGCGCCTGAATCGGTGTCATCTCCTCAAATCCCATTTCTGTCACGGCACGCAAGAGCGGTGCCTGTAAATCCAACTCGTCAAATTTCATACAGGTAATTTTTCCTTTCCTTCCATGCAGTCTTTCGACCGCTTCCTTTTTCATTTGCCAAAGATGCCTGTGTACCCTGGTTCCAACACAAACAACGCAATCGGGCAAGGGGGATGTTCCTGCCCGCTGCCCGCCGCGCGGGGTGTGTGCCGCAAAGCAGCTATTTTCCATGTACATCCATGCACATTCTTCGCGCGCCTGCGCATAAAAACAGGAACTGCCCGAAGCTCCGCTTCGAGACAGTTCCCTCTCCCGTCTGTCCTTGGCTGCTTATGAAGACCTTATTATATCACAAAACATTCCAGACCACAACCAAAATTTATTTACTTTTCGCCGGATTGTGCTTCCCCAATCACCGCCTTAATCCTCCTGACACCTGCCGAGGAAGCCTCCTCCTTTAATATCCGGAAAAACCCCAGCTCTCCCGTATTCTTTGCGTGCGGTCCGCCGCATATTTCCTTTGAATACCCCTCGATGGTATAGACCTTCACACGCTCCCCATACTTATCCGAGAAAACGCCAACTGCCCCGGACGCATACGCTTCCTTTGGTGTCATTTCTTCCAGAACCACATCGATTTTCTCTGCAATCGCCTTATTCACAATCGCGGACACCTGCTCTAACTCCTCCCCGGTCACCTTCCGCCCAAAGGAAAAATCAAACCGCAGACGTTCTGAAGTAATATTGCTGCCGCGCTGCGCCACTTCCTCCCCGAGTACCTTTTGCAAAGCGCCGTTTAGCACACCATCCCCACCCGTCTTGTCCAGATAGTGGTTTGCCCTCTTTAAGCCCTCGTCCAGGGTTTTTGAAAAAAGCGCACATTCTTTTTGCAATTGCTCCAGAATAAATTCCCGGTTTTCCCAAAGCTCCAGATACACTTCCCCGTACTGTCCAATAATCACCTCTGAGAGCCCACAAATACACCCTGCGCCGATATCCGCCTTTTTGAGCAGGCGAATCACCCGCCGAATCAGACGGCGCAATATATATCCCTGTTCCGTATTGGACGGACTGATTTTTTGGGGTCGCCGAGAATAAAAGTAACCGCGTCCCGAAGCGGATTTCCTATATGTTTTGCGCAAGGTTATAACACGGCAGCCCAGCATGGAGGGATTTTCCATACGCCCTTTGTGCAATCGAGTAGGGGGAACGCTTTTCCCCACTACTCGCCGCGCGGGGCGCGTGCTGCAAAGCAGCTAACTTCCATACGCGCCCCTGCGCATAAAGAAAGCCCCAAGCCAGTCATTTGACTGGCTCAGGGCGAATTTACATCTCCGTGTTACCACCTGAATTTCAGATTTCTCTGCACTCTGTCCGTACAGGATTGCTCCGATACGTTTTCCTGTGATAACGGTGGAACTCCGTTGAAGCCTACTTGGACGCGTCCGTTCGGTTCACTGCTCAGGGGCTGCTTCGGTATCCATTCCATGAAGATTCGCACCATCCATCTTCTCTCTGTAAATTCTCAGATATCTACTATTCCCCGTCAACGCTTTTCCCTCTCTGCTGTTATGTGCGGTATTGTACCATTCATTTTTTGTTCTGTCAACCGGAAATTTCAGGCTGCGGTTCTTCCTCCGATGCTCTTCCATCCATCCTTGCACATACACAAGCCACTCCTGCAATTGCTCCTTTGTAGCCTTGTATGGTGCAGCCACCGGAAGCTCATGCACGGGAACAGCATGAAAAGTACGTTGTTTGGTTGTAACGACATCAACCGCCTCATGAATTTTAAGGGGTCCGCGGATGACCTCCTCTCCCTTATTCAAATATGCGACAGGAACACTTACATTCGGTCTGCGCCGAAAGCTTCTGGATATGGTCGGCAGCGGCTTCAAGCCGGGGCTCGTCATTGACTGGCTGCCCATTTATCAAACGGTTCGCCCGGACAAGCCCGCGCTTTTGCTGTACCACATGTCCAAGCTCATGCCCCAGATGCTTTTCCTGGCCTTTGGCAAGATACACCTGATTGCCCTGGGTATATGCCAGTGCATTGAACTGTGCCGGTTTTTCCGAACGATAATGTACACGCACATCATCAAAAGAAAGACCGGATGCGTTTTCAAACTTCGTCTTCATTCCCTGCGGAATCCCGGTCACATTGGGGGATTGTGTTTTTTTCGTCTGTCGTTGCTGCATCGTCCGAATCATTGCAAAACCCTCAATCCTTTTTCACATAAAGCTTCTCGTACAGAAATTCCTCCGGCAGCTCTACCCCAAACGCCTTCGCCAAATCCCTGAATTCCTGCACCTTTATCGTCTGGCGCTTGCCCTGGTCCATGGAAAGCACTTTGACCAGGATTTCCGCTGATTTTTCCACCGTATGCATCAGCCCGAATGTCAAATCAAAATCTTCCCCCGCCGCAAATAGCCCGTGGTGCGCCCAGACCGCAACATCGTAGCGCTCCATCAGCTTGCTGGTTGCCACGGCAATCTCCTTTCCGCCCGGCACCATCCACGGCACCACGCCGATTCCGCTTGGGAAAACAACCGGGCATTCGGTTGCCATCTCCCACAGCTCACGGGTGAACACGGTATCATTTAATGGCATCACAAAAGTCAGCGCAATGATATTGGCAGGATGCGCATGGTAAATCACACGGTATTTCCCGTTGGTTGCATTTTTTTTCACTTCATGGTTCATCAAATGTGACGGCAGCTCCGAGGTCGGCCGTCCGCCATTTACAAGCCCCCAGACAATCCGGTAATTCTCGCCCGAACCGTCCAATTCAATCATACAGATGGAATCTTCCGGCTTTATTGCCACATTGCGGAAAAATTTCCCGCTGCCTGTGACGAGAAAATATTCCCCTGCAAGCTTTGGCACAAAAGTGCCGATTGGCTGCCATTCTTTTTTTTCAAAATTCTCCTCTACCGATACAACCTCCTCCGGTTTTACGCGGTAAGAAAGATTGCCGCCGTTGCGCTCGTGCCAGCCCTGCTCCCATCCGTCCTTTGCCATGCGGATAAACCCCTGCACAAATTCTGCATCCAAAAATTTCATTATAATTTCCCTCCAATTGCGAAATTGTTATTTTTTACGCGGTTTGCCCCGTATCTGGGATATCCGGAATTTCCGTACCTGGACTTTTCTGCCCGGATTTCTTGGCAGATTCTTTGTTCCGGACCTTTATCCGGATATTTTATCCTGGCATTCCCGGGTTATCTGCGCGCCGATAATACTTCTTTTTCGTATTTCTCGACCATATCAAGCCACATACCATCCACCGGCACACCACACCGCCTGCAATACTCATCCCACACCGCCCCGAACGGATAGGTCTTAAGCTCTTCCTGCATTACCATCAGCTTCGTCATCTGGTTTTCGTCCTGAAGCTTCTTGAAAGCCGCATTCGGGGTACACAGAGCCAAAAGCAGCGCCTTCTGCCAGCTCCGGAAGCCGACGGTCCACGCGGCAATCCGGTTGATGCCGGCATCAAAATAATCGAGCGCCATGTAAACGCGCCCCAACGCGTTATTCCGCACAATCTCCTTTGCCATCTCTTTTGTCTCATCGTCAAACAGGACTACGTGGTCGCTGTCCCACCGAACCGGGCGCGTGATGTGCAGTGCAATTTCCGGGAAAAATACCAACAGCGCCGGGATTTTGTCCGACACCATCTCCGTCGGGTGATAATGCCCGTTATCCATCAGGGGAAGGCAGCCCGGGTGGGATGCCGCGAAGCTTAACGTAAATTCCGCGGAACCCGCCGTGTACGATTCCACGCCGATTCCAAAAACCTTCGATTCCACACAAGGCTTAACCAACTGCCTGTCAAACGGCTCCGCAAGAATCTGTTCTAAGGAATCCCGGTAGCGCAGCCTTGGTCCCATGCGGTCGGCAGGAATGTCCTTATAGCCATCCCCCGTCCAGATATTCATCACGCACGGAATCCCCGTCTCCTTCGCAAAATATTCCGAAATGCGGATGCACGCCTTCCCATGCTCAATCCAGAATTTCCTTGTCCCCTCGTCCGGGGCGGAAAGCGTCAGCCCGTCCTTTACCTTGTCGTGCGAAAAGAATGTCGGGTTAAAGTCAATCCCCATATCCCGCTCTTTCGCGAACGCGACCCATTTTTCAAAATGCTTCGGTTCAATCCTGTCGCGGTCCACAAATTCCCCTTCGCCGAAAATAGCATAGCTCGCGTGCAGATTCAGCTTCTTTTTCCCCGGCATCAGCGCGAGCGCCTGCGCCATATCCTGCATCAGCTCATCCGGTGTGCGCGCCTTCCCCGGGTAATTGCCCGTTGTCTGGATGCCCCCGGTCAGCGGCCCGTCATGGTCAAAGCCCGTAACGTCATCCCCCTGCCAGCAGTGCAGGGAGACGGGAACATTTTTCAGCTGCTCCATCGCCGCGTCCGTATCCACCCCGATTCCAGAATACATTTCCCTTGCCATTGCATAATTTTTTTCCCTGTCCATTTTTTCCTCCATGCTAAAATTATTTTTTTAATCCATAATGGAAAACGGTTTCATATTTCGCCCAAACCACTCATGGCTGCGGCACAAAACTGCGCATTGGAAAGGAATGGAAAACAGTGTCCCTCGCACTGGCAAGATTGCCCCATACGCCGTTTGCAAGCATCTGCGCCATCGCGTTTCCGATTGCCGTCGCCTCTGTCGGTCCTGCGTATACCTTTCTTTTCGCGGCATCCGCCGTAAGCTGGTTCAGGTAATCCGCGTTGGAACCTCCTCCGACAATATGAATCTCCCCGTAATGTTTTCCTGTAATTTCTTCCAGTTCCTCAATTGCCTGCGCGTAGCATTCTGCAAGACTGCGGTAAATCACAGCCGCTACCTCGCCAAGCCCTTCTGGCGCCCTCTGCCCGGATTCCCGGCAGGCATCCTGCACCTCCCCTGCCATGCTCTTTGGGTTTAAAAACCTGTCCGAATTGCAGTCCACCACGGAATCAATCTGCGCTTTTGCCGCCATCGCGCATATCTCCCCGAAGCTGTGCCCCCCGCCAAGCTCCCGCTTTACAGATTGTATCATCCATAATCCCATGATATTTTTCAGGTAGCGGAAGCGGTAACCATAGCCGCCTTCGTTAGTAAAATTATGTGTCATGCTGCGCACGGAGCAATCCGCCCCGGAAAGTTCCGTGCCAAGCAATGACCATGTACCGGAGCTTATGTAAAGGGTGTCCGATGCCGTTTCTCCTGCGCTGTCTGTGCGTGGCATGGCGGTATCTTTTTCTGCGCTGTCCGCCCCTAGTATGACGGCATCTTTTTCTGCGCTCTCCGCCCCGGATTCCTCCTTGTCCATACACACAGGAACTGCCATAACCGCCGAACCGGTATCGTGCGCTGCCGGGAGGACAACCTTGCAGCAAAAACCAACCTGAGCCTGTATTTCTTCCCTCAGCTCCCCGAGAAAAGTCCCCGGCTGCCGGATTTTCTGAAAAATCTCCGCATTCAGACCCAGTGCCTCAATTAACTTTGTATCCCATTTCTTGGTCACCGGGCTGACCAACTGGCTTGTCGTTGCAATTGTATATTCGTTTGCTGCCACACCCGTCAATAAATAATGGAAATAATCCGGAACCATCAAAAGCTTCCTTGCCCGCTCAAGTTCCTCCCCCTTCGTCCTTTTCAATGCCATAAGCTGATAAATTGTATTGTAGCTCTGTCTCTGGATTCCTGTCCGCCGATATAATTCCTCCTCCGGAATCACCCGGTAAACATCTCCTTCCACCCCTTCCGTCCTCTTGTCGCGGTATGCCACGGCGTTTCCAATCCGCTCCCCTTTTTCATCCAACAGCACAAAATCAACACCCCATGTATCAATCCCCATGCTGACCGGAATTTTGCCCGCATCGGCGCAGGCGCGCATACCCGCGATAATTTCCGCAAAAAGACGCTCCACATCCCAGCATTGCTCCCCGTCCTTTTCCACCATCTGGTTTGAGAAGCGGTACATCTCCTCTAGGAACATCTTTCCCTGCTCCATATGCGCAAGGATATGCCGCCCGCTCGATGCGCCGATATCCACTGCAAGATAATATTCGTTCAATTTTGTTCCTCCTTTTGAAATTGCCTTGCGGACATGCTGCCCCTGGCGGATGCACACGATTTGCCAAAGAAATTGTCCTCCCTTTGGGCGGACGGCAAATCGGCGCGGGTATAATGCCTTGCGGACATTATACCATGTTTTTCCACAGGGTTTCTGCGGGCTCCGCACAAGTTACGGCAAAGCTTGGAAAATCAGAGATTTTCCAAGCTCGCGTTGCTCGCGGCGGAATCCGGAAAACCGAAATGTCGGAAACTAAAGACATGTTTCCACACTTCGTTTTCCGGATTCCTTGCTTTGCCTTCACGCACATTATACCATATTACACCGCGATTTGTCTGACAAAAATAATTTTTTCTTCTTTTTTTCAAAAAAGTATCCTGATTGTTGCTTGCAGGGAAATTTGTAGCATGCTATTATATACATAGCAAAACTATCACAGGAAGGACATTTCACTTCATGAATACCATTTTACCAGATTATAACAACTGCACCGTCAACCTCGCCTGCTCCATTTTAAAGGAATTTGGCGCAAAATGCCCGAACCACGCAACACTTCCCGCCGCCGATGCTTTGCTCCAAAAGAAAACTTATAAAAACATTGTCATACTCCTGCTTGACGCGATGGGGCAATGTGTCCTCGACCGGAATCTGGATGCGGACGGATTTTTTAACCATCACCTCGTAACAACCTACAGCGCAATTTTCCCTTCCACAACTGCCGCCGCCACGACTTCCATCGACAGTGCGCTCTGCCCTTCCGAACATGGTTGGCTTGGCTGGGACTGTTACTTTTCCGAATTGAACCGCACAGTGACAGTATTACTCAACCGCGACAGCGCGACCGGGGAGGTCATTACGGACTGCCATGTCGGCCACACCTACTGTCCATACAAAAGCGTCCATGAGCGCATCCGGGAGGCTGGGACACCCGCATATATCTCCATGCCGTATGCCGACCCGTACCCAAACACTTTTGACTTGGTATGCGGGCGCATAGAGCAGCTTTGTACCCTGGGCGAGCGCAAATATATCTATGCATACTGGGATGAACCGGACACCACCATGCACAAAACGGGCTGTTATTCCGAAGCTTCAAAAAATGTAATCCGCGGGTTGGAGCAAAGGGTTCGGACAATGTGCGAAAAGCTTGCCGGAACAGATACTCTTCTCTTTGTCACTGCCGACCATGGACATATGGACTCCACCAATGTTGCACTTTCCGATTACCCGGACATTATGGAATGCCTGTTACGCCCAACCTTTATCGAAGCACGCGCTGTCGGCTTCTTGGTAAAACCCGGCTGCAAAGCACAGTTTGAAGCCGCGTTTCTTTCCCATTTTTCCGATTCTTTCCAACTTATGACGAAGGAAGATGCCATCACAAGCAATTTATTTGGACCTGCTGCGGAAGGAAGCCGCCTGGAAACAATGCTTGGGGATTACCTCGCGGTTGCTACTGACGCACTTTCCCTTTACCCAACCCCCGAAAGGGCGCGCCGCCACATCGGAACACATGCTGGACTGACCGAGGACGAAATGCGGATTCCGTTGGTTGCAGTGGAGTTGTAGACCAGCGCGTAGTGCTAACCCCAAATTTCCCTGGCAGTTTGCTTTCCTGAAGACAATGGGTTGATTATGAAAACAGAACATTTTGGATGATTGGCAAAAATGAAGTTTTGAGAATTTCGGAGATTCCAGAACGTTCCAATTTGATGTAAATATAATGCATCAGGCTTTTGGATGGTATTTCCAGAAGCCTGATGCATGGACTTATTGTTCTTCTAACGATTTCTTATATTCCTGGCGCTTTGCTTCCGGAACTTCCAATACGGACATCGCCTGACTGACAGACATGCCTGTATTTTTTACAAGGTTCCTGATGGAGGATAAGATTGCGCTCTCTATGCCTTGCGCCATGCCTTGCTCTATGCCCTGCGCCATTCCTTTTGCCACACTTTTTTCTATAACACCCTTGCTTAAATTGCACATGACTGACACCTCACTTTCCATTGCCTGTGTCATCTGGATATCATATTCATCCTGCAAAATTTTTCTTTTTTCTGCCTCGCTGGTTTCATGCGAAAGAAGCACGTCCAACATCCGCAGTATACCATTATAGTTTTCCCCGCCTGAGCCGCCAAGGCAAATCATAATAACGGATATCAAATCATAGTTCCGGACAGGCTCCGTTACCCTGCCCACAAACTGCTCCTCCGCCAGATAATACCGGGTAATCGTATTTTCCCGGTTCTTCGGCGGATTCATGCAAATCCAAATGGAATAGACCTTCTTTATTTTCTCATAATGTGAGTCCGTAAATTCCCGGCCATACTGGGAGGATATCATTCGGCAGCAGTAATATATTCCACGTTTCAAGAGGGGATAACCAGGGTAAAAATCACTTTGTGCCTCAACATTGACAATAAGACCAATCTGTTCCTCAGAATCCGGGACAAGGGCGCGGAACCGGATATCATAATTAACCGTACCCTCCCGTACAGACTTATCCGCAGTATCCATGCCGCTGATAACCGGCTTCTCGTCCGGCAGCACCGGGACAACAGACACCTGCGGGCTACCCTCTATATATTTTTCTGCAATCTCATTGACATCACAGTCCTGGTATTCCACAAGGCAAGCCTTCATAATCCGCGCCAGGATTACCTTTTCGGACAGGACTCGCTTACAGGCGGTATCATAACCCACACTGTCATCTGTGACGTACAGACTTTTGGCAATTGTTGTTTCTGTATTTATAGTATTCACCTTCCTATGTTTCATTTTATCACAGGTCTTCGGAGGTGTCTACTGTTTTTTAGATGGGGGCGTGGTAATATGCATAAATGAACGAAACAGGAACCGAGTATTTATTTGTACGTTTGACGTGGATGATAGTATTTCTTCGGGAATGGGGATATTGGAAGCAGTGGATTGAGATTGGCAGGAAGTTTTCGGTTGGAGGGGGTATGGTTCGGATAGATTGTATTTGGAAGAAAAAGATTATAATCAGCAGGATTTGGCGGAAAAATGTTTATTTGTTATTTTAAGTTTATATGATTTGTTATTTTTATGTATTATACTTACAGATTATTACAGGTATTCAACAAAAATCGGCAACATTTTTGCGGGAAATATTGCATTGGGACAAAATATGTACCAGATGCGACAATATTTTTCACCCGTACAGCCCCTTGTTACTATACCATATGGCATCCGCCATACCCGGGGAAGGGCGGATGGATGCATGGTGGCGCAAAGGGGATGCGTTTGCGGAATGGCTGCAGTCCTTGCGAAAAATTCCGTGGG
>CAJTUA010000005.1:0-19924 GCA_910579615.1 uncultured Lachnospiraceae bacterium
AATTAACCGCCTCTGTTTGCCATTGGAAAATTAATTTTTTACAACTGTAATACTAGTATAATCAACGTGATTTTATTGATATGTTTCCTGTTCGGAATGAAAAAAATCAGGTTGCAAAACAAGGGAACGTGCAAAATGGGAGAATTGTGGAATAAGAGGAAAATCAAAGCTGTAACAATAAAGTTCAAAAGTATTGCTTGAAAAGTAAGGAGGGTTTGGTGCGAATGATAAAACTACCCAAACTACCCAAAGTGGTATCCTGGAATTATCGGAGGATGACAGGGTGATTCTCAAAATCGTACATGATAAACCAACTTTGACACAGAAAGAATATGCGTTAGAGCTTGGATGGACAGTAAATAGAGTGAAGTACTATTTACGGAAAATGAAAACACAGAAAATTATAAATAGAGTAGGGAGCAGCCACCATGGACATTGGGAACTATTGATAGAGCAGGAGATATGGCAGAAATAAGTGCGTAATTAATTTTTAGGAAAGGGAGACCATCCGAAAGAGTGGGGAGTATGCACGGACATTTGGATGTAACATTTAAGTGTATCCTAAAGACGCATGGTGAAATCTTGACAGGTTGTCTTTTCTGCCTGTATAATCAAAGAAGAAGCTTACACTCGTACAAACACAGAAAATATTTACGGGAACAGAAAGAAATTTTTCTGCTATGGATGGGGGATGTATGCGGAATTTAAATGGGAGGTGCGTACTATGATGTATCCATATGTAACGCTAAACGACGATACGGAAATTACACATTCTGAAATGTTACCAGATGGAAGGGTAAAAGTATATATCGAGACACCGGATTTAAAAGATGGTTTTCACAATGCGACCTGCTATCTTCCGGATTATACTTGGGAAAATATCAATGGTTATTCGGATGCAGAAATGGATTATTATAAGCAGTTCGTATGTGATAATGCTCATTTGATTATGGAATTCTCCCGAGAAGGAGGTATATTGAATGCCTCAAATTTTTAGAATTGGCTCCTATATCGTCTATTTCTGGTCAAATGAAAGCGACCCATTAGAACCAGTACATGTGCATATTGCTGAGGGGCGGGCAAGCGCAAATGCGACAAAAGTTTGGATTACAAAATCGGGGAAATCGTTGCTTTGTAATAACAATTCGCACATAGCGGAAAAACTTCTCAGGAATATAATGCGCTACATTGAAGCAAATAGTAAAACCATAATTGGGATGTGGTATGCCCAGTTTGGGCAAATCAGTTATTTTTGCTGAAAATAGTTTACGGATGTTGTTGATAATATTAATTCTTGACAAAATATTCCTCTTTCCGGTATAATTTAACATGGTATATAGGAACAAAAAAGTTAGGAGGAAGAAAAATTAGTGAGTAAAAAGAAAATTTCGATGCTATTAGTGCTGTGTCTGTTGGTAGGGGGATTGACAGGGCTTGTAGGCGTATTGGATGTACAAGCAGCAAGTAGGTGGAAGGG
Source organism: uncultured Lachnospiraceae bacterium (assembly GCA_910579615.1). Lineage (GTDB taxonomy): Bacteria > Bacillota > Clostridia > Lachnospirales > Lachnospiraceae > RGIG4057. The sequence goes on from CAJTUA010000005.1 coordinate 1,478, forward strand.
TTACACAAAGATTTCAACGCCAGAGGATTTGGCAGACATTATGAATGAACCGGAAGGAAAATATTATCTGGCGAAAAGTATCGATTTGACCTCTTATGGGGTATGGGTACCGATTGAGAATTTTACTGGTGTCTTTGATGGAAACGGGTATGCGATTAAAAATCTGTCAGGTAGAGGCGGGCTGTTTGGCTCTGTCCGAGGAGCAATTATTCGCAATCTTTCCCTCCAAAATGTTCAGATTGTGGGAAGTACACAGTATATTGGCGGGATATGTAGTAAAGCTTATGGGACGACGATAGAAAATTGTGCAGTTAGTGGAAATATTTCTACCACTTATCCATGTGGTTGGAACGAAGTCGCCTGCCTTGGGGGATTGGTTGGTTACATTGGCAAAGAAGATGAGAAAGAAACCAAAATCATGAAATGTATCAATCTTGCTGAACTTGTAAATGCAGCAAATCGTATTCGCATAGGTGGAATTGTTGGGATGGTAGATGATACTACGATACTGGAAAATTGTATCAATAGTGGTGCAGTTGTAGATGATTGTAGTACAAGTGCCTATGCAGGTGGTATTATTGCTTCAGCATCTGCTTCTGTTTCCAACCAGGTGACCATTAAAAATTGCTACAATATGGGGAAAGTAGCTTCGAAAGAATATGCAGGAGGAATCTGTGGTAACTCGCGTGTTAATTACGAAACATCATCAAAAGTGCAGATTTTAAATTGCTTGAATACTGGGGAAATAACGGGTGCAATTGGTGGTACTGGAGCAGTGGTGGGATATGTTGCTGCTGGTTTTTATACCTTAAATTGTGTTTACCTTACGGATGAAAAGGCGGGAATTAATGCGGGAATTGATTGGTATGGCTCTGGAACTGCAGTAGGGCTTAGTGCGAAAGCGCTAAATCAATCTGGTTTAAAGAAACAAAAGTATTATAAGGGTTGGGATTTTGAGGAAACTTGGAGTTTCAAGGAAGGAATTAATAATGGTGGTGTGATATTGAAAAGTACGGATGTTGTAAAATTTTATTCCTTAGATAAGGTGAAGGCATCTGTAAAATCTGGAAGTTACAGCAAGGCTCAAGTAGTGGAGTTGACTGCTGCGGAAGGAGCAAAGATTTATTATACGACTGACGGTACAAAGCCAACTACGAAATCGACACTTTATACAAAGCCAATCAAAGTATCAAAGACCACAGAAATTAAGGCGATTGCCGTTTTGAAGGGTTATAAAAATAGTAATACAATTACTTTCACATATACAATAAAGTAGCAAAATCACTCACCCAAAGAAAAACACTTGCATTTTCCAAAAACTTATGTTATGATTCCACCTATGAACAAAGGCGTTCAAAAAATCGGCAGATTTTATCAGTCAGCGGATTTTTTGGACGCCTTTCTTGTTTTGCGGCAATGTGGGCAGGGAATTGGCATCTGGCAGCAGCCCCGCATACCCGTAAAGCTATGCACTTTCGGAAAGGATGTAGGAGGATGAGAATGGAAGAGGAAGTTAAACGCAAACCCGCAGGGCTTTATAGCCCGCGTTTTGAGCACGACAACTGCGGCATTGGTGCCGTTGTCAATATCAAGGGAAGAAAGTCCCACGAGACGGTGGAACAGGCGCTGAAAATTGTGGAAAATCTGGAACACCGCGCGGGCAAGGACGCTGAGGGCAAGACCGGGGATGGTGTCGGCATCCTGCTGCAAATTTCGCATAAATTTTTCAAAAAAGCTGTGAAACCATGCAACATCGATTTGGGGGAAGAACGCGATTATGGTGTCGGCATGTTCTTTTTCCCACAGGATGAGCTGCGCCGCAACCAGGCAAAAAAGATGTTTGAAATCATCATCGAAAAAGAAGGCATGGAATTTTTAGGCTGGCGCACGGTGCCAACCCATGAGGAAATCTTAGGGCACAAAGCGCTTGACTGTATGCCGCACATTTTGCAGTGCTTCATCAAACGCCCGAAGGAAGCCGCGCAGGGGCTTGCCTTTGACCGCAAGCTCTATATTGCGCGCCGTGTCTTTGAACAGAGCAATGACAATACTTATGTCGTCTCACTCTCCAGCCGCACCATTGTCTACAAGGGCATGTTTCTGGTCGGTCAGCTGCGCCAGTTTTTCACTGATTTGCAGGAGAAGGAATACGAATCCGCGATTGCCATTGTGCATTCCCGTTTTTCTACAAACACGAACCCGAGCTGGCAGCGGGCGCACCCGAACCGCTTCATTGTCCACAATGGCGAAATCAACACGATTCGCGGCAACGCTGACAAGATGCTTGCGCGCGAGGAGACGATGGAATCAAAATACTTAAAAGGCGAGTTCCACAAAATCCTCCCGGTGGTCAACACCGAGGGGTCAGATTCGGCAATGCTTGACAATACATTGGAATTTCTTGTGATGAGCGGGATGGAGCTGCCGCTCGCCGTGATGATTACCATTCCGGAGCCCTGGGCGAACGATATGAGCATCCGGCAGGAGAAAAAAGATTTCTACCAGTATTACGCTACGATGATGGAGCCGTGGGATGGTCCGGCATCCATTCTCTTTTCGGACGGTGATTTGATGGGGGCGGTGCTTGACCGTAACGGCCTGCGCCCTTCGCGCTACTACATTACTTCGGACGACAATGTAATCCTTTCCTCCGAGGTTGGCGTGCTTGATATTCCGGTGGAAAAGATTGTGAAAAAAGAGCGCCTTCGCCCGGGTAAGATGCTTTTGGTCGATACTGTAAAGGGCGAGGTTATTGATGACGAGGAGCTAAAAATGCAGTATGCAGCCCGCAAGCCTTACGGCGAGTGGCTGGATACAAAGCTGATTCGCCTGAAAGATTTGAAAATTCCGAATCAGCGCGTGGATGAATTTTCGCAGGAGGAGCGCCTGCGTCTGATGAAGGCGTTCGGCTACAGCTATGAGGATTTTAAGACCTCGATTTTGCCGATGGCAAAGGATGGGATTGAACCGACCGCGGCCATGGGCGTGGATTCCTCGCTTGCGGTGCTCTCGAAAAAAAGGCAGCCGCTCTTTAATTATTTCCGGCAGCTTTTTGCACAGGTAACCAACCCGCCGATTGACTGTATCCGCGAGGAAATTGTTACGAGCACGACGGTCTATATCGGGGAGGACGGCAATCTTTTGGAGGAAAAGGCAGAAAACTGCCATGTGCTCAAAATCAACAACCCGATTTTGACGGACACCGACCTGCTAAAGATTAAAAACATGGACCAGCCGGGCTTTGCCTCGGCAGTTATCCCGATTATATATTATAAGAACACGTCACTTGAAAAGGCAATTGACCATCTTTTCCTCGATGCTGACCGCGCATACAAAGAGGGGGCGAACATCCTGATTCTTTCCGACCGCGGCGTGGATGAAAACCATGTTGCAATTCCGTCGCTTCTGGCAGTTTCGGCAATGCAGCAGCATCTGGTGCGCACAAAGAAGCGCACGAGCGTGGCAATGATTTTAGAGAGCGCGGAGCCGCGTGAGGTGCATCATTTTGCAACTCTGTTGGGCTATGGCGCGAGTGCCGTCAACCCATATCTGGCGCAGGATGCGATTCGCTATCTGATTGAGAGCCATATGCTTGACAAGGATTATTATGCCGCGGTGGATGACTACAATGCGGCGGTGCTGCATGGCATTGTAAAAATTGCTGCCAAAATGGGGATTTCGACGATACAGTCCTACCAGGGCGCAAAGATTTTCGAGGCAATCGGTATTGGCAGGGAAGTGATTGACAAATATTTTACGGACACAGTCAGCCGCATCGGCGGCATTGGAATCCGCGACATTGAAAAACAGGTGGATGACTTGCATTCGAGCGCATTCGACCCGTTGGGACTGGGTGTTGATTTAACGCTTGAAAGCGCGGGCAGCCACAAGATGCGCAGTGGCAAGGAGGAGCATCTGTACAATCCGCTCACCATCCATTTGCTGCAGCAGGCGGCGAAAAACGGCAGCTACGAGACATTTCAGGAATATTCCCGCGTCATTACCGAGGAAGAAAAGGGCATCCATCTGCGCGGGCTTGTGGATTTTAATTTCCCGGAAAAAGGGATTTCCATCGACGAGGTGGAGAGCGTGGACGCCATTGTAAAACGCTTTAAGACCGGGGCAATGTCTTACGGTTCGATTTCTAAGGAGGCGCATGAAACACTGGCGGTTGCGATGAACCGTCTGGGCGGCAAATCAAACAGCGGCGAGGGCGGTGAGAGCCTGGAGCGGCTTACCATTGGGGAGGACGGCGAGAACCGCTGTTCGGCGATTAAGCAGGTGGCATCCGGCCGCTTTGGCGTGACCTCACGTTACCTTGTCAGTGCAAAGGAAATCCAGATTAAGATGGCGCAGGGCGCAAAGCCGGGCGAAGGCGGGCACCTTCCGGCGGGCAAGGTCTACCCTTGGATTGCCAAAACCAGGCATTCCACGCCGGGCGTGGCGCTGATTTCACCGCCGCCGCACCACGATATTTACTCGATTGAAGATTTGGCGCAGTTGATTTATGATTTGAAAAATGCAAACACACAGGCAAGGATTTCGGTAAAGCTTGTCTCCGAGGCGGGCGTTGGCACGGTTGCGGCGGGTGTTGCAAAGGCAGGGGCGGGCGTGATTTTGATTTCCGGCTATGACGGCGGCACGGGCGCGGCACCGCGCAGCTCCATCCACAATGCGGGCCTGCCGTGGGAGTTAGGGCTTGCGGAGACGCACCAGAATCTGATTGCGAACGGGCTGCGTGAGCGCGTGGTGATTGAGACGGACGGCAAGCTGATGACCGGGCGCGATGTTTTGGTGGCAGCGCTTCTTGGCGCGGAGGAATTTGGCTTTGCGACCGCGCCGCTTGTGACGATGGGATGCGTGATGATGCGCGTCTGCAATTTGGATACCTGCCCGGTCGGCGTGGCGACGCAGAACCCGGAGCTTCGCGCTCGGTTTAAAGGAAAACCGGAATACGTGGAAAACTTCATGCGTTTTGTGGCGCAGGAATTGCGTGAATACATGGCAAAGCTTGGAGTCCGCACGGTGAACGAGCTCGTTGGGCGCACGGATTTTCTGCGTGTCTGTGATGCGGCGGCACAGCAAAATCCGGGAATTGATTTGTCCGCGATTTTAAACAACCCGTATGCAAATGGGAAAGAAGCGCATTGCTTTGACCCAAAAAAGGTCTATGATTTCGAATTGGAAAAGACGGTGGACGAACAGCTTTTAAAGAAATTAAAGCCTGCGATGGAAACGGGAAAACCGGCGGCCGTCGAGGTGAAATTAAGCAATATCAACCGCACGTTCGGAACGATTACAGGCGCGGAAATCACAAGAAGGTTTGGTGATACGCTTGCGGAGGATACCTATCAGATTGAATGCGTTGGCGCGGGTGGGCAGAGTTTCGGCGCATTTATACCAAAGGGCATGACAATCCGTCTTTCCGGCGACAGCAACGATTATTTCGGAAAAGGACTTTCTGGCGGCAAGCTGATTGTTGCACCGCCAAAGGGCGCGCGTTTTAAGGCGGAGGAAAATGTGATTATCGGCAATGTGGCGCTTTACGGCGCGACAAGCGGCAAAGCTTTTATTGCGGGTATTGCGGGCGAGCGTTTCTGTGTGCGCAATTCCGGCGCGACGGCGGTGGTCGAGGGCGTCGGGGAGCATGGCTGTGAGTATATGACGGGCGGCCGCGTCGTGATTTTAGGGAATGTCGGGAAGAATTTTGCAGCGGGGATGAGCGGCGGGATTGCTTATGTACTGGATGCGGATTCGAGTCTTTACAAGAAAATTAATAAGGCGTTGGTTTCCTTTGAGGCGGTGACGGAGAAATATGATGTGATGGAATTAAAGGATATGATTGCGGAGCATGCAAAGAGCACCGGTTCAGAGCGGGCGAAGGAGATTCTGGAGAATTTTATGGAATATTTGCCGAAGTTTAAGAAGATTATTCCACACGATTACCGCAGGATGCTGATGACGATTTATCAGATGGAGGAGAAGGGGTTAAGCAGCGAGCAGGCACAGATTGAGGCGTTTTATGCCAACAGCGTGAAAGGGCTGTAAGGACTGCTCCATGCAAATATTGATATGAGAATATGCAGGATATAAAATTAGGAGGAGAATCGTGGGAAAGCCAACAGGATTTTTGGAATATGAGAGAAAAGAGAGCGCGGTGGTAAAGCCGAAGGAGCGCATTAAAAATTTTGACGAGTTCCATGTGCAGCTGCCGGAAGCTGAGCGGCGGGAACAGGCGGCGCGGTGTATGGAATGCGGGGTTCCATTCTGCCAGTCAGGTATGACGATTGCGGGGATGACATCGGGTTGCCCGCTGAACAATCTGGTGCCGGAGTGGAACGATTTGCTCTACAATGGAAATATGCGCCATGCGTTAAACCGCCTGTTAAAAACAAACAATTTCCCGGAGTTTACATCGAGAGTCTGCCCGGCACTGTGCGAAGCGGCGTGTACCTGCAATCTAAATGGTGCGCCGGTGGCGGTGCGGGAGAATGAGTGGGGGATTATTGAGAACGGCTACGAGAAGGGCTATATTACCGCCAACCCGCCGAAGGTGCGCACGGGAAAGCGCGTGGCAGTTATTGGTTCCGGACCATCCGGGCTTGCGGCGGCGGACCAGCTAAACAAAAGGGGGCATTCCGTTACCGTATTTGAGCGCAGTGACCGTGTGGGCGGGCTTTTGATGTATGGTATCCCGAATATGAAACTTAGAAAACAGGTTGTGGAGCGCAGGGTGAATCTGATGAGGGAGGAAGGCGTTGCATTTGAGACCGGAACGGAAATCGGGAAGGATGCAAAAGCGGCAAAGAAGCTCCTTGCGGATTATGATGCTGTGGTATTAGCGTGCGGGGCAGCGAACCCACGCGATATCAAGGCGGAAGGGCGCGATGCGCAGGGCATTTATTTTGCGGTGGATTACTTAAAATCCGTGACGAAGAGCCTGTTGGATTCCAATTTTGCGGATAAGAAATATATTGATGCGAAAGGGAAAAATGTCCTGATTATCGGTGGAGGCGATACGGGCAATGACTGCGTGGGCACGGCAATCCGCCAGGGCGCGAAATCCGTAACGCAGCTTGAAATGATGCCAAAGCCGCCGCAGTGCCGTGCGGCAGACAATCCCTGGCCGGAGTGGCCGAAGGTGTTAAAAACCGATTATGGCCAGGAGGAAGCAATCGCGGTGTTTGGGGGCGACCCGCGCGTTTACCAGACAACGGTGAAAGAATTCATCAAGGATAAGGATGGGAAGCTGTGCAAGGTAAAGGTTGTTAAGCTTGAGCCAAAGAAGGACGAAAAGACCGGACGCATACAGATGGCGGAGATTGCAGGCAGCGAGTACGAGGTCGCGGCGGAGTTGGTGCTGATTGCGGCGGGATTCCTTGGCGCGCAGAAATTTGTGGCAGACGCGTTCGGCGTGGAGCTGGATGTGCGCACGAATGTGAAAACGAAGCCGGAGGATTACGCAACGAATGTGCCGAAAGTTTTTGTGGCAGGGGATATGCACCGCGGGCAGTCGCTGGTGGTCTGGGCAATTAGGGAGGGACGGCTTGCGGCAAAGCAGGTGGATGAGTTTTTGATGGGGTATACGAATTTGTAAAACTGGGATGGGAAATCTTCCTTTTGGTAGGTTTTTGTTTGCTGTGTTAATGACCCATATATGGAATGATGGAAAAGAGAAAAACCGTCAGGGAAGCAGGATTTTGTTTTTGCTGTTTTCCGGATGGTTTTTCTTTTTTGTTCTTTTGGCTGATTTATCTTGTGACAGTATGATTTTCGTTTCAGCCATCATTGGTGCCTTAATCTGGTATGATAAAAATTTTAATCTATTGTTTTGCAAAGTTTGAACTGAGCATCAAATCGGTCTCTGCCACCTTCCACGCCAACGATATGAAACCGCATAAAATCAGCATTTTCATAAAAACACAATTACAGCGGACAATTTCCCATTCGTTTCGTATTTTTTGCAGCTTTGCAGAAAGTGGACAGGAAAAAATGGGGAAACTGAAAGCGAATTCGGGGTTGAACGTTTGTTTGGTTTGTGGTATACTTCAATTTGTCAGCGGAGGTTACCATACCGTTGGAAAGGAGTTATTGTATAATGGATAGAGAAGATTACGAGGAAATCAAACAGGAAATAGTGAAAATTTTGAAGCATTTTAAGGTTGCGTCACCGGAAGATTGGGATGCATTGGACGAGTGGGAAGGGTGTGAATTGTACGAGGACTTAAAGGCTGGAGTGGTAGAAGTGTTCAACCTGGATGACGATGAAATGGGAGAGATACTGGAGGAAGTTTTTACTTCAATGGACAGCGAATAATTGGGATTTTTTAACAATTGAGAATGATTAGGAAAGGGGATATTTTGATGACAGAGAAAGACAGGGAAGTAGCAATTCAGACGGTAAAAGATATTCTTCATGTTCTTCACGAAAAGAGGTATGAGGATTTGCCGTCCTGTGTGGATGAGATGGAATGGGACGATACAGAGGTAATCCGGGAGTGCATTCAGGGTACATTGGACATGAACGGTTTTGATGTTTTTGACGAGTATGGCGTTCCCTGCAATTTTCATCCTTGTTACGAGTACCATCATAAAGTAGAGTTTTATGAGCACCCGGATGGTTTTGACGCAGAGTATGATTTGACCTGCGGGGGAGAACTGGTCGATTTGCGTCTGCAACTTAGGTTTTTGTATTTGGAAGATGGGCTGAAACGTATCTTTCATACGGTAGACCCAACGTGACAACAGAAGCGATTGGAAAAAACTTGGGATTGGAATAAGGAGATTGGTTATGGTTTTCGATAAAATTATTCAATTCATTGATAAACAGAAAGTGAGTTTTATTTGTTCTGTTGACGAAGATGGATTTCCAAACGTGAAAGCAATGTTAAAACCCAGAAAAAGAAATGGGTTGAAAGAATTTTATTTTAGCACGAATACTTCTTCTATGAGGGTAAAGCAATACTTGGAAAACCATAACGCGTGTATTTATTTCTATCACAAAGGGTTAATGAAATACACCGGGGTTATGCTGAAAGGAACGATGGAAGTATTGACCGACCAGGAAACCAAAAATATGATTTGGAAAAAAGGTGATACAATGTTTTATAAAAAAGGTGTCACTGACCCGGATTATTGTGTGTTGAGATTTACAGCCATAAGTGGGAGATATTATTGCGATTTGAAAACAGAAAGTTTTGCAGTAGAGTAAGGCGGCTTTTGGTTTGTAAGCTTTTCTGTAAGTTTCCTCTATTTTCAGAGCTTTGCACAATGCCAAACCCAAAGTATGTATCCTTTTTTCTTGTTTTGTTCTTATGGGGAAAATATACGAAAAGAATAATATCGGACATTCGATGATGAAAGGCACAGGGCAAGCATGCCAGGATGTGGAAAGTGCTGGAAGGGCAATATTTTACTCAAATAAAAATGAATCAATATTATATTCCATCGGGAGGAAATAATATGTTAGAATTACCAGAAAGTTATACGATATCCAGTCAGATACAGAAGTGCCTGACAGGAAAAATAATTCGTTATATTGAAGTATTACAGACACCTCACCGTTTTGCGTTCTTTCATGGTGATATGAAGAATTATGGAGACTTATTGGAAGGGCAGACGGTTATGAATGCAACCTATCATGGTGGTATGATTGAAATGGATACGGAGGATTGTATGGTAGTGTTTACCGATGGTGCGTATCCAAAATATTATGAAGATATAAAAAAATTTCCGAAGAAGCATCAATTAGCCATTTACTTTGATGATGAAACGGCGGTTTTTGTGTCGATACAAATGTATGGAGCTATCATGATATTTCCGAAAGGAAAATGTACGGAAGACTACTATCTATCATCCAGCAGTAAGATTCATCCGCTATGTGATGAGTTTACTTTTGAATATTTTCGCGGTCTTTACCCAGGTAACCATAAAAAACTAACCGCAAAGGCATTCCTTGCCACAGAGCAGAGAATACCAGGACTCGGGAATGGTGTATTGCAGGATATCTTGTGGGATGCGGGGATTGACCCGCGCTTTGACATGAGGGAGGCTTCCGAAACCGACTTTATGGCGTTATATGCTTCCGTAAAGAAAATCCTGAAGGAAATGTGTGAACAAGGCGGTCGGGATACGGAAAGGGACTTATTTGGGCAAAATGGAAAATATATTACCCAGTTAAGCAAAAATACATTGTTTGAGCCATGCATCAAATGCGGACACGAAATCCATAAAGCGAATTTCCTGGGTGGGGCAGTGTATTATTGTGAGAATTGCCAAAAGAAGTCGAATGCCGTAAAATCATAGAGAAACGAATTCAAAAAAATTATGCGCAACATAACGAAGGGAATCCGACGGCTTGGAACATTTCAGCAATCCGGTATGAAAATTGCATCACAGTATGATACCGAATGCGGTTGCGGCTGTATTTTTATCGAGCAAGCGGAATACACCGATTGCATAAACTACGTTTAAACAATCAAAATTAGCGGGGTGTCGTATGTTCAGATTATGGGATGCCCACGATACCCCCCCACAATTTGAAAGCGGGATGCAAATATGTTTCATATGAAAGCAGTAAAAGGACATAACATAGTAAAAACACCGTTTGAGTGTAAAAGAGAGAATCTCATTATCCGTGGAACGGAATACCGGCCAACAGGAACTGATTTGCCAATAGCAATCATCTGCCATGGTTTTATGGCATTTCAGGATACGGTAAGGCAATATGCAGTGGAATTGGCGGATATGGGATATTTAACTTATACTTTTGACTTTTGCGGAGGCAGTGTTATAAAAGGGAAAAGCGATGGTTTCACCACTGAAATGTCCGTATTGACAGAAGTGAAAGATTTGGAAAGCGTAATTGATTATGCTGCTGGCAGGGAATACGCGAATCAAAATAAGATTGTCGTTATGGGATGCAGTCAGGGTGGCTATGTTTCTGCTCTGGCTGCGGCAAAAGAGAGATATCCTATAAATAAATTGGTTCTCTTTTATCCGGCATTATGCATTCCGGATGATGCCAGGGCGGGAAAGATGATGTTTGCGAAATTTAATCCGGATAATTTACCCGAAATCATTCGGTGCGGACCCATGAAACTTGGCAAATGCTATGTTGAAGATGTTATAAAAATGAATCCATTTGATGAAATAAAAGGCTATAAGGAAGATGTTTTGATTGTTCATGGAGAAAAGGATAAAATAGTAAATATAAACTATTCAAAAAGGGCATTTAAGATATATAAAAACACCGGTTCAAACAGGAATGTAAGGTTTGAAATAATAAAAAATGGCAGACATGGTTTTTCCAAAAAAATCGATAAAATTGCCATAGAAATATTAAAAGATTTTATGGTATCATGATATTGGGAAATGATACCATTTTCCATTTATTCCGGAGTCGCGCATAAAAATCGAGATTAAGAAAGGACATGGCTATGATAGAGCAAAACGCGTTTCAAAAGCTTCTGGAGGAAAATGATGGTCGTCTTCCTCTTTTGACGCTTGATGAATTTTTTGAGGGGAATACGGAAGAGGATTCCATTGCACCAAATGACGGTGATTTTGGACGCCCCTCGATTGCCAAAATATGGGAACTGATGCAAAATCTTGAAAAAATGCCGGGTGTCGCATGGATTCGGATTGAACTCCACAATGACACAGAGATTGTGGAGTATGGCGGGAAAGAGGTATTGGTTCTTGCGGGGGAATCCCCCATTATATGTACATCGCTCTCCGCGCCGGAACTGGAAACGCTTGCAAGATGTGAATGGCTGCATTCTGGTGGGGTGGAGGAATGGGATGTATCTTCCGCAGACTCTTTATTTTCCTGCAGACCGCCTGTCCCGGAAGGCTTTCGCTGCTTTGCCATTGTGTGGGATTGATACGAATACACGGCAAAAAAATCTCATTTATCAGGGAGTTCCGGATGCCTATCTGCGCTATTTGAGGGCGATGGGGAAGGAAGATGTTGGTCTGCTTGGGAATGAGTGGGATGGGTTTTGGATTGAAGTTTGGCACAACGATGCTGCCGTGGAAGAAAAATTGAAGCGGGAATTTTTGGCTTTGCAGGAAAATCAGGAGTGGCTGTATCAGTTTCTTTCTTCACAGACGGGGTCTGCACCAGATACATAAAGTGGGATAAAACGACTGCACAAAGAAAAAACAGGATGTTTGCTTTGTGCAGTCGTTTGGCTTTCTTTATTGTAAAAGGTGATTTCATATAGTTTCGTTCCTGCGGCAGTGCACTTTGGGAAATTCCGGTGCGCCGCCGCAGGTGCTTTTTATTTTTTACAGTGCCCGGATAAAACGCAGGAATGCTTCCCTGCCTGCCGCATCGCGCTTAAATACGCCCGCGTCGGCAAGAACCTTAGCGAAGACCGCGCCGATTTCTTCTTTTATGACAGTATCTGCATTTTCTTTTGTGATGTCATCCCGGCGTGTGCGGATTTCATTCAGCCATGTGGCGTGCGCCTCCATATTTGGGTGTTTTTCGGTATCGATGCCGTTTAAAAGCGCCTCCGCCATCGCGCCAAGCTCACCGGAGAGGCGTCCTGGCAGCACGGCAAGCCCCATGACTTCAATTAAGCCGATGTTTTCTTTTTTGATATGGTGCAGCGATGGGTTCGGATGGTAAAGACCGAGTGGACGGTCTTTGGTTGTTAAGTTGTTGCGCAGGACAAGGTCGCACTCAAAGAGCTCACCTCGTCTGCGGGCAATTGGTGTGATGGTATTGTGCGGTGTGCCGTCCGTTTCCGCGAAAATAACCGCCGCTTCATCCGTGTAAGCCCTCCAGGAATGCAGCACCTTCGCGCAGGCAAGGGAAAGTGCCTTACGGTCAGTGCTCTGTAAGCGAATGACGGACATCGGCCATTTGACAATGCCCGCTGTGATGTTTTCGAAGCCCGGAAGTACAAAATTTTCTTCCATCGGTGCGGTTTCCATGGCAAAAGTGTAATGCCCGCCCTGGAAATGCTCGTGGCTTAAAATTGAGCCGCCCACAATCGGCAAATCGGCATTGGAGCCAATGAAATAGTGTGGCAGGAATTCAAGCACGTCGAAAAGCTTTTCGAACACCGCATCGTCAATCTGCATCGGGATATGCTCCTCGCGGAACACGATGCAGTGTTCATTGTAATAGCCGTATGGGGAATATTGCAGGTACCAGGTCGAACCGTTTACCGTCATTGGGACTGGGCGCAGGTTCTGGCGTGCAGGATGGGAGATTGTGCCTGCAAAGCCGGTATTTTCAATGCAGAGCTGGCACGCCGGGTAGGAAACTTTTGTGGCAAGCTTTGCCGCGGCAATGTCGCGCGGGTCTTTCTCCGGTTTGGAGCGGTTGATGGTAATGTCGAGCGGACCGTACTCGCTCTCGTAAATCCAGTGGAGGTCTTTGGCAATGCGCGCCGCGCGGACATAGTCGGTGTCTTTGCTGAACTGGTAGTACCAGTCGGTGGCGTTTGCCGGGCTCTTTTCATACGCCGCCCTAAATTTTGCGATTACTTCGTGCGGCATCGGGGTCAAAAGCCCCATCAGCTTCGTGTCGAACAGGTCGCGCGCCGAGGTTGTGTCCTCAATCATGCCCTGCGCGGTGGCGTGGCGGAGCAATACGGCGAGGATATCTTCAAGGGGAAGGTTTGCAGGGGCATCCGGTGTCTCCCATGCCGTTACGCGGAGCACATTCATAAGTTGGTTGCGCACACAGATGGTATCATCCGTGGTAATCAGATTTTTTTCAACAGCATAGTCGAGCAATGCCTGAATTGCATCGGTGATTTTCATATGTAGTACCTGCCTTTCTTAAAATAATAGCGTTTGTGGGTATGTCTTGCAGATAGTATACCATATTCCGGGCAGTATGAAAAGGGAAAAACACAAAAAATATGTTAATAAGCAAAAAAAGTGTTGGAAATAATCGCAGGAGATTGCACACAGAAGCTTTTCTTTTTGGAAAGGACATGGTATAATATCGCCAGATATTATACCGGCGCCGATTCGCCGTCCGACCAAAGGGAGGACAATTTCCCTGGCGAATCGTGTGCATCCGCCGGGGGCAACATGTCCGAAGGACATGGTATAATGTGCGTGAAGGCAAAGCCAGGAATCAAAAAGATGGAAGTGCAAAAACATGCATTTCGTTTCCGGCACTTTTAAATTTCGTCCTGCGCACGCAAGATTCGTTTTAAAAGCGGGTATATGAAACAGGATGGGTTTTTATAGAACAAGATAAAATCTGGAAGGATTGGAGTATAAAATGAATGCACATATTATAGGAACTGGGAGTTTTCTCCCGGCGAAGGTAGTGACTAATTTTGAACTGGCGGAACATATGGATACAAGTGATGAGTGGATTGTGAGCCGGACAGGTATCCGGCAGCGCCATATTGCGGTGGGGGAAACAACGGCAGGGATGGCGTTGGAGGCGGCAAAACGCGCACTTGAGGATGCAGGGATGCAACCGGAGGAGTTGGAGATGATTCTTCTTGCGACCGTTTCCCCCGACCATATTGTGCCGAGTGCGGCATGTGAGGTACAGGCAATGCTTGGCGCGAAAAACGCAGTGGCAATCGAACTGAATGCGGCATGTTCTGGTTTTGTATTTGGCCTGAATACGGCGCAGGCGTATGTAAGGGCAGGAATTTATAAGAAGATTCTGGTGGTTGGCGTGGAGACGCTTTCAAAGATTGTGGATTGGAGTGACCGGAGCACTTGTATCCTGTTTGGTGACGGGGCGGGCGCCGCGGTGCTGACCGCGGATGAAAACGCAGGGATTCAGGATTTCATACAGTTTGCAGATGGCACGAAGGGGGAGGCATTGCTGTGCGATGCTAAGCCGCTGCGCAATCTTTTTGTACAGAACGAACAAAAGCAGGAGCATGTGCGGATGGATGGGCAGGAAGTCTTTAAGTTTGCCGTGCGCCGCGTCAGCGAGTCGATTGACCAGCTTTTGGAGCGCAACAGCCTGGCAACACAGGAGATTGGCTGTTATATTCTGCATCAGGCGAATGCGCGGATTATCCAGTCTGTCGTCAAGCATCTGAAGGAGGACGGGGAAAAATTTCCGATGAATGTTGAGCGCTGTGGCAATACTTCCGGAGCTTCGGTGCCGTTGCTTTTGGATGAGTTAAACCGCGCCGGGCGGCTGAAACGGGGAGAGAAGGTGATTATGTCCGGTTTTGGCGGCGGTCTGACTTGGGGGAGCATTTATATGATTTGGTAATGGAAAGGCAGGGACGCCGCGTGGCCAGGTCTGGTGTTTTGCGCGGCGTTTTGCTTTCTGCCTGCCATTTTGTGGATGGGCAGACTGCGGGAACTGGAATGTGCTTTTATGGGAATATTATCCTTTTACTGGAAAAACAGGAAAAAGCAAAAAAATTTTCAAATTGTGCTTGACAATTTGAAAAAAATAGTGCATAATAAATGAGCAACATCGTTGAAGCGATGTTATTTCGAGGCGTGGCTCAGTTTGGTAGAGCGCTGCGTTCGGGACGCAGAGGCCGCAAGTTCGAATCTTGTCGCCTCGATTTTTCTGTGAAAACAGAAGTGCTGGAATAGCTCAGCCGGTAGAGCACTTCACTCGTAATGAAGGGGTCGTCAGTTCAAATCTGATTTCCAGCTTACCACGAAAAAGGGAAGCCCGTGACCGTCCAGGTCGCGGGCTTTCTTCTTTTCATTTCTGCAGGAAAACGTCGTCGATTTTGTAAATATCAAGCTTCAGGAGCCGGCACGCCGCGCTAAGGTCCACATAAATCTGTGTCGTGTTAAGGCTGCTGTGCCCAAGCCAGAACATCAAATCGTAAGACCGCCCGCCATAGTAGATAAAGCTTGTCGCGAACGTATGCCGCAGCAGGTGCGGATGCAGCCGTGTGATGCCAGTTGCCTTTTTCAGGCGGTTGAACATGTTCTTCACTGTCTCCAGTGTCAACGGCCGGCCATCGCGGCAGAGCAGCAGCGCGCCATCCGGATTGCAGCGTTTCGGACGATAATGGCAGAGCTGCCCCTGGATGCAGAAAGGCAGCAAGACCATACGGTCCTGGTCGCCTTTTGCACCCCGAATAAAAATGATTCCCTTATTCACATCAATATCACCACACTGCAGGCCGACAACCTCGCTCCGGCGGAGGCCTGCATCGAGCATCAGATGGACGATCAGCCAGTTGCGCAGGCCGGTCTCATTCATAAGGTCGATGGAACTGTCAATTGTTTTAACTTCACTGATCGTTAAAACTTCCTGTTTATGTTTTTCTTTCCGGATCATCCGGTATCCCTGCATCAGGTTCTTTTCGGTATATCCATCCCGCCAGAGGAACGTATAAAATGCCCGGAGGGCAACCATATAAGTACGGACAGACGTTTTACTGATAGGCCTGGCAGACGTGGGGGTGACTGGATGTGCACCATAAGCATGGCGGTTCCGAAGATATATATTATATGCCTTGATATCATCCGGTGTGATTTCATCCAGGGGCAGCTCCGAAGCACTGACACCTTTCCGGACTTTCATGTATTCACGGAAAAAAGAGAGCCAGACACGGTAATTCTGCAGCGTGACCGCCTTGCAATAAGTTGCCCGGTCCTCAAGAAACTTCTCAAGTGCAAGGGAGAGTGTCATTTCCATCCCCATCACTCCCTTCATTTTCAGAATCATTTTCCTTTCCCCCTTGACGCTGCGCCTGAACAGGTGTATCATAAATACAGCCAGTTGAGCGCTCTATAAACTGGACATCAAAATCATTTAAAACGTCAGGGGCGGCTGCAGACGCAAATTCATCAGGGCTGAATTGCTGCAGCCGTTTCCGTTTGTAGCGCTTTGCGCGCTTAACGTCATTATCATTCAGCATCATGATCGGCAGCATGCAGTCATCCTCAATTGAGTCTTCATTGATTCCCTTTAAGTAAATCCCATATGTCACGGCCTTGTTGATCATCTGCTCCTTAACCCGTTCACCATTCATCCTGCGGTTGTATTCCCGGCGAAGCTTCAGCTCATCGGGCATGGCGGTCAGATCGACCTGCCTGCAGCGGCGCAGTGCAGCCCAGAACGGGCAGTAGTCGCGGCGTGACTTGTTCACGTCGCTGTTTTTTTCGACGAGCCGGAACGTGTCATGTGTCAGGTAGTCGATGATGATCTTGTGATTGTTAAAGTAGTCATAGATGCGCTGCGCCTCCCCGTACCTGCTGTTATCCTTAATCGGGACAAGGCAGTATGACTTTGTGCTGCGGCGCATGGTCTGGTACTCAACGTTGACGACAAGGTTCAGCTGCGGCGTGAGCGCATCGGCGAGCCGGAGCATCGGGTCAGACACCCGGCCGGATTCATGGTACTGCCGGACCATATCCTCACACTGTGCCTTAACCTGCCCATCCACACCGTACTCCACATAAAATTCCAGGCGGGCGACCGTTATGTATTCCCAGGAGGCTTTCCGGTAAGCGGACTCGTAGACATACAGATCATAGCGGTTGATCAGCCCGTGGAACAGCCATGTGCGCAGGAAAAACGCCTTATATCCTTCCTGAATTACTTCTTTTGATTTCAGGTAAATGCGGATGAAGCACTTGCCGGAGCGCCTGCCAAGTGCAATATAATCCACTTCATAATCTTCCGACCCGACCTTTGCTGTATGAAAGTTTGCATCCTTGTAGCGGTCAACGCGCATCTTATAAAAGTTTTCCAGTGTGAAAAATCTTGCCGGATTCGCGAAATAGTTCGTGTGCCAGCAGTAGTCAACACGGTTTTCCTGCACAAAGTCAATGGTTAGGCTGAAATGCTGCAGAACGCCCTTTAAAACTTCGTAGGAACGGCGGAATGCCTCCTCGACGCCGTAGAGCCAGAGGTAAAAGCTACGTATCTGTACAATCCCCTCACAGGTCAGGCTGCCGATGCCATCCGGTGCCTTCGGCACCTTCCGGGCAAGGATGATGTCGAAGAACTCCGGGTATTCCAGCCAGACGTTGTAGTATTTCCCGTAGGTGTAGGGGAGGATGTTGAGGGGGTCGGCATCCGCCGAGTAATGCAGCTGACGGGTAAGGCCAGGCGTACCTTCGAGCACTTCATACTGAGTATCAAAGTATTTCCGGAAGGCGAGCACAGCCGGGTCGGTGGAATCGGATGTGAAGTCCTGTTGGAGCTTGACGGAGTAATAAAAGGTGTCGATGTTATGTAGGAACTTTTTTTGTTTGCAGGAAAACCAGTATTCACGGTTTTCAATGGATAATTCATCTTGTACCAGGCAAGAATTAAACGGTCTTTCATCCAACATATTGCAACCTCCTATAATTATATTTTCATTCCCTATTATGACTGTATTTAATGTATTTCAAAAATTTCGCCAAATGGCGATTCGGCGAATTGTATTACAATTGAAACAATTTTTCCGCAACTCGCGCCAGTAGGGAAAAGTCCGACACACAATTCGTGGTTTTGTGTGTATTTCCAGACCACCT
>CAJTUA010000005.1:20022-233208 GCA_910579615.1 uncultured Lachnospiraceae bacterium
ATATTAGACCACCTATTAGACCACCTATTAGACCACCTATTAGACCACCTATTAGACCACCTATTAGAGGACGGTGGTACATGGGAAACGGCGGGCAGGCCGCCCCCCTCCGCGCCGCCCTGAAGGGCGTCGCTGCGGGGCTCAGCCTGCCCGCCGTTTCTTCGTTTTTAACGCCTTTTTGTTCAAATGCAGACCGACTTCGTTGTAAACTGGCTGACTGTCCAAGCCCTTGCGAATGATTGCTTCTTCATTGGAGATGAAATCGTGCGCTGCAGAACGGGTAATCATCTCCTCCGTGTTGTATGCAGCATAGTCCGCATCGGAGCAGAACCACCAGCCATGCGCAAGCGGCTGGAGCACGCGGGATGTTGTCGCATTTTCGTATTCCCAGGCATCGTAAAAAGTGTTGTGAATAAAGCGCCATGCTTTATTGCAGATGACCACATGGGTTGTAATGCCCCGAAAAATCTTGTCCACCATGAAGAAACGCTGCGCGCTGCACATGATATAGATGCGGCGCTTGCGCTGCTGGCAGAGCATGGAGAGCAGCTCAAGCGGGAAGGAGGCAAAGTTCCGGTGCGACAGCAGCGTTGAAATTTCATCCAGCAGGACGATGGTCCCGACATAATCCTTTTCCTCCTCCGTCGTGCCGAGGTCAACAAGCTGCTGGAAGTTCTGCAGCGGGATGTAGGGGATGCCCTCCAGATGGTAGTTGGAAAAAACACGGACCTTCTCCCCGTACTGCCCATAAATCCGGCGTGCCCGGTGTGTCATGGACAAAGTTTTACCCTTGCCAAACATGGCGACAAACATGTCGATGCCATAATAGTTGAACTTACCCCAGGAACGCCCCCGGATATCTGCGGCCGCATCCTTTGCCAGGTAATAGGCAACCCGGTGCAGGTTGGAGATGATGAGGTTGGGCAGCTTCATGCGCAGCACGACAGCCATGCCGGCCAGGGAAAAGAACCCGTAGGGCGAACGGGCGGCGAGGAGGAGGGTAAGGGCGATAAACAAAAGCTTCATGGGTTAAAACCTCCGGGAGAAATCGACCAGGTCATGCAGGATGCCGAACACCTCGCGGACAATGAGGACAACGAAGAAGAAGCGGAGCAGCACCCCCGGGGTGAAGTCCACCGCGCCCTGGAGGATGTAGTCTACGATGTAGTCCATCAGCGGGACCTCCTTTGCGTGATTGTTTTACTTGCCCAGAGCGCCAGGGATGCGGTGAGGGCAAAACGGAAAAGCCCGGAATCCGTCGCCCTGCGCGCGGAATCCGACTGGTACTGGCCAAGGAACGTCTGCAGGATGGCAGGGTCCATGCCGCTGCCCGGATTGCCGCCACTGCCATCTGGGTCGGCAGCATTGTCATCCAGACCGTTGCCGCTGTCGTCCGGGTTGGCATCATTGCCACCCAGGGCAGTACCACTGTCATCCGGGACGGCGGCATTGTCATCCAGGCCGCTGCCGCTGTCGTCCGGGTCGGTAACACCGCCACTGTTGCCACCGTCACCCAGGCCGGGGACGGCGGCGGATGCCCCTGCCGGGGGTACGTCCCCTGGCCCTGCCGCAAGCACGGGGGACGGGAGGGGCAGCAACAGGCAGAAAAGCAGGGCAGGGAAAAAGTTTTTTGTCCGCCTCATTCGCCATCACCCCCAGACCCGCCAAAAAACAGCCGGAGGACAAAGTACGCGACACCAAAGGCGGCAACCGAGAAGAGGAACACCTGCCAGAGCGTCAGCGTGTAGCCGAAAAGCCCAAACTCGACCTGGAAGAAGCCCCAGCACAGGGAAAAGAAGGCACTGACCGTGTCAGCCATGGGAACACCCCCTAACCAAAAAGTGATGATATGAAACCGAAGAACGAGGAACAGATGCTGCCAAGCCCCCTGAGCCCACTGCGGGCAAGGCCGAGCAGCGCGGGCAGGAGCCAGAGGCTGAGCCCGATCCCGATGGCGGTGATAACCTCCGGCGGGAGGAAGGAGAAGAACTCCGCGAGCAGTGCGGGCACGCCGCCAAGGTCAAGCAGGATGCCCCTTGCGGAACCGAGCACGCCGGAAAGGAACCCGCCCGTGCTGGTGACACCGTCCACAATGTCCGTCTGGACAGAGCTGCTGATGTCGCCGATGATGTCCCACCCGGGGCCGTCGATGATGGTGATGCCGCCGGAACCCGTGCCAGAACTGGGGTTACCAGAACCACCGGAACCGGGGCCCGTGCCGGTACCAGTGCTGGGGTTTTCGTTGCCGCCGGAACCCGTGCCACCGGAACCGGAACCTGTGCCACCCGTCCCGGATGCGCCGACACCAAGTGCCGTGTCAATCCCGGCGACACCTGCAGCGACAAGCTTGGACGGCGACCATGTATAGGTATTTTTTGCCGTGTCAAGGGAGAAGCGGTCAGTGAAGTCCTTCTTGACTAGGTCGGCAACGGGGCTGTCACTGATTTTTTTCCAGTCGTCCGACACGCCGTCGAGGATGGAGCCGAACCTGCCGATGCTTTCGTTGTAGGTATAGAAGCCAAGGTATTCCTCCAGGAGGGACTCGAACGCACCATAGGCCGAGTCAACATCACCAAGGAAATAGACGACATCGGCGGCGACCGGGTAGCCCTTTGCCGCAAGCCACGTGACGAAGTTGGAGAGCGGGGAGCGGCCAGGGTCGATGGTGTTGATGCCGGGCTCGGGGGTTATGGCCGGCGTGTCGCCGCCCGTGCCGCCGGAGCCGCTAGACGGGACAGGTTTCCATTCCTGCGCGGACACATCCCAGTATTTTTCAGGGGGCTTTTCGATGCCGAGGAGGGACAGGAGGTTGTTGTCGTTGGTGTAGACAATGTCGTAGGCTGTGCCGTAGGATGATTTCTGGCAGAGGAGCTGCGGGGCGGTTGGGCGCGTCCTTGTCACGGAACCGTCAGCAAGCTTTGTTGCATCAAGGCGGATTGTCCCGGATGCGCTGATTGTGTCCGCACCGGACATGTAGGACGAGGTGTAATAAAATGTGTTGTACACGGCAGCGCCGTCCGTGAGCATCCGGAACGTTGTCTTGTATGGGATGTTCGTGGAGCCTGCGCCAAGCGGGGCGTTCGGGAGGAGGTTCACCGGGAAACCTTCCAAATTACTGTCCACATGTTCATGGCTGCTATATACAAGATACTTCCCCGTATAATACGGGGTGACAAAAACCATGGGCGGCGTAGCCACGGGAGGGGAAGTGTGAAGGTTATAATAAGAATACGCCACCGCGCTCTCTGTCCATACACCATCCGGCGACAGAAATAAACCACCACGCACCTTAACGGAATATACCGGGTGAAGCCCACTACCACCTACCCAAACCCGAAAATAGACTGAACCATCATCATATACCGAGGTATTAGACGGTTTTAAAAATATATATCCGTCCTGCATATATATTAGTATCTGGGTTGTATACCCACCATCTTCATCCAGATATTTAGAGACAAGAACCAGATAATCACTATATGTATAATCAACAGCAAAAGTTTCACCACCGCCGGATATACTGATGCCTTTCCCATTGTCCCAGACATCAACATCCCCCGGCTGCACGTCAACATAGTTCTCATCCCGCCGGTATGGCTTCGTCACACCGCTGCCCATTTCCGTGCCCGTGCCGACCCCGGAGCTTATGTCCGCCGACGCGGCCACGGGCGGACAGGAAAACAGCAGCAGCGCGAGGAGCAGGGCGGCGGCAATACGTCTCTTGGTCATCTTAATACACTCCTTTCTTAAAAAAGAACCGGGAGGCCGAATTTTGGGTAAACAAAAGGCAGGCTTGGATGCCTGCCCTTTGCCCGGCTGCCCGGCATGGCCTAGGATACGGCAACCCGTTTTGCCTTGTGGAACAGGCGGAAGCCCATCGCCGCAAGGGAACCGATCATGAAGACGTTGATCGGGAAGATGGAGAAGAGCCCCGCGCAGCTCTTGACGAGGTCAAGGACCTCGGTGACAAGGGCGCTGTCGATGATCCTGACAGGGTCCGTCTCAAGGAAGACGGCAGACAGGACAGTAGATAAAGCAGCTGGCATAGTTACCCCCTTTCTGCACGGCTGCCCGGGGGTCCCCCGGGGCGTGCGTATGTTTTTTTTTTGATGGCGGCAGGCGGCGCTGCCCATATGGGCTGCCGCGTGCCGCACAGCGGTTATCCTGCCGCAGCCAGTGCGGCACCATATGTTTTTAAGCACCGTTGGGTGCCATATGGCCATGGTGTTGGGGGATGGGCGCCGCCCCCAGATGGCAAAGGAGAGCCCCGGGGTGACCAACGGTAAAGGACGTATGCCGCCATACGGGGCATACCCCCGGGGTTTTATCAAAAATAGGTGTTAGGCATTGTCATCCGCAGGAACATCCGCAGCACCTTCTGAATCTTCCGGCGGAACATCATACCCTTCCGGCGGCGCTGCAGTATCAATAAAATCGTCAAAAAGCCGGACACGGTTCAGGTAACGGACACTCTGCAGATAGAGTGTCGGAGTACCTTTTTTAACGCGCATAGTGAAATCTGCTGCGTACTTTGCCGGGGCGGCCGGGATCTGCAAGAACAGCTCTTTCGGCCCCCAGACCTTTGCCGGGACATTTCCGATAGTATTGATATCATCACGGGATTCCTGCATTGTCGTATCAAATGTATACCAGACGGAACATCCGGAAACATTCTCGTTGTCGTAATTATTGGCCGACAGGATGATGATTTCTGACGGCGGCATGGAAAACATTGACATAAAAACTCCTTCCTGCTGCATGGCAGCACCCATATTTTTTTAGTTTTTGTCGGCACCGGGGGCATCCGCCCCCTTATCCGCACCATCCGGGCGGTACCGCCGGAAAAGGCAGTACGCCCAGAAGGCAAGCGCGACGACGGCAAAAAGCACCATGTTTCTGTAGTACCCGGCGGCAAAGGAAAAGAAGATGCACAGGGTATCAACAAGGAAACGCATAAAAACCCCCCCTTTCTTAAGGTTCCCCCGGGTCGCAGCCGTCCCAGCGGAGCAGCGCGCCACAGGAACAACAGTAGTGCATTGAGCTGCCCACGACCCCGCCGCAGCGGCACAGGGCGACAGTACCGTCAGGGCAGCCCCCGCTTATGTACTCCGGCACCACCTCCGCCTGCACCCGGATGCCGGAGGGGAAGGCGAAGGAGAACAGCCTGCAGAGCACCTCGGAATACGCAATGCAGGCGCACATATATGCCGGCTCGTGCGGGGACGGGTCCATAAAGCCCCGCAATGCAGCCGCGGCGTCAAGAAAATCATCCAGCAGCTCCGAATAGCTGGAAAGCGGGGGTGCACCCCCCTGCGTGCCGCCAGCTGCACCGGCACCGCCGGCCGCGGCCCGGAAGTTGATGAGCTGGGCAATGTGGGGCGCATAATCCGGGGATTTGGGCGACACGCAGTCATAACGCGCCAGGCGGTCCCCGTCATACTCGCAGAACTCAAGGAAACCACTGTGCCCTAGCCTGACGACGACCTCGTAGCCGGAAAAATGGAAGCGTATCTCCTCGTGGGAATCGGCATTTAGGCAGTACAGTGTATACCTGCAGTCCCCCACCCCCGGGATGCCGCTGTAATACATCGACGCGATGCGGTGCAGGAACCCGGCACCGCGGATGCCATGGGCGGCGGGGCTGCCCGACGACAGTGCCTGCATGACGGACGGCAGGCGTTCCGTGGAGACCAATGCGGTATGTGCCGGGGAACCGTCCCCGTCGAACATGACAAATTCAATGGAGGAGTCGCATGGGTGGGATATCACCCACACCCCCAGCCCATGGAGGCGGAAACGGAGGGACTCACAGGAAAAACAGCCACCATGGGAAGCCCTGGTATACGTGCAGCATTCCATGGGTGGGATGTCCCCGTACTGTTGGAAATATGTTGAGGCGGCATGGTGCAGGAATTCCGCACCGTAACCGTCGGGGGCCTTTGCCCCGGTGTTGGTCTTGGTCATGGCTACTCTCCTTTTTGGGTTGGTCAAATTTTCTCTCCTTTTCCGGCGCCTGGAAAAAACAGTTGGAATCCTGCGCCCGGTTTGGTATAATGGGGATTAAAACCAATGGGGTGAAGGGTTCTTTTGCTGTTGGTAATATTATAACCGCCGTTTGGCGGATTGTCAAGAAATATTTACCGTCATTTGGCGGATTTTTAGGAGGGGCTATGCAAACATTTGGAGAAAGACTACGTTTTTCAATTAAAAAAAGTGGAAAAAGCCAAAAAGAGTTATCCGCCATTTGGCGGATTAGTGAAGACAGCGTTGGTCGATATATAAAAGGTGATAGGCAACCTAAAATAGATTTACTTGAAGAAATATGTAATACGTTGAATATATCTGTTGAATGGCTAGTAACTGGAAAGGACAATGCTGCTGATTTGACACCGGACGAGCAGAAACTTATTGACGATTTCCGGAACTGCTCGCAGGAAATCCAGAACGTGATACGCGCCGCCGCTTCCTCCGGTGCTGCTACACCCGATACTGCTCAGATTCGAGATGGAAATTTATCTACTATGAAAATTGGATAAAGACAAGAAAAAGGTGAAGTGCTCTATTGACGATGCCGAAAAAATATGCTATGATGAAATCAAGGGAAACCAGAGTCGGTTTCGCCCTCATGGTATAAGTTACCGCATAAAGCGGCAGCCGTCATTACTAGCGATAATGGCGGCTATTTCTTTTTATCCCTGTCGTTGAATACCTGATAACACAGGCCGACCAGGGCGACGAGTAGTATACACAACTCAAACAAATCAGAGTATGTAACCATCTGCATCCCCCCTTTCTTTCGTCTGGGGGGTATCGCCTGACCCCCCCCGAATGTAAAGGAGGGCGAAAAACCGCCTTTGTCCTGATTTCCCAAACCCATTATATCAGGTGTTCTGACATTTTTCAACCATAAATTCCAAGCCCTACCAATTTAAACCCCATCCCTGCACCAATCCCCGAGCCGAAATGATGCTACCGCCTCATCCGGAGCTGCCGCACTGGAAACCAAAAACCCGCCGCAGGTTAAGGATGGAAATTTATCTTCTTCGAAGGTTGGGTAAAGCTACACGAAAATGAAAAAAGGTGAAGTGCTCTATTGACGATCCAGAAAAAATATGTTATGCTGAGAATAGATGGGAAACCAGAGACGGTTTCGCCTTCAACGTTTATAGTTACTGCATTACGCAGCAGCCGTCGTTATTGGCACTAACGGCGGCTATTTCTTTTTGTCCCTGTCGTTAAACACCTGATAACACAGGCCGACTAGGGCGACGAGCAGTATACATAACTGAATTAAATCAGAATACGTTACCATCTACATCCCCCCTTTCTTTCGTCTGGGGGGCATCGTCTACCCCCCGAATGTAAAGGAGGGCGAAAAACCGCCTTTGTCCTGATTTCCCAATCCCATTATACCATTATTTTGACATTTTTCAACCATAAATTCCAAGCCCCACCAATTTAACCCCCATCCCTGTACCAATCCCTGAGCCGAAATGATTCTGTTGGCTTGCGGGGCTACCGCAAAGGATTCTGACCATGCAGTTTCCGGAAAAAAAGCCCCGGCGGTAAAACGTTGCCGCTGCTTATTTTCCGGAAGCTGCATTCGGCGGCGGGGGGACGTCCTAGTTAAGTCAGGGCGGGGAAGCTTCCGGAGCTACCGCAAAGGGGCGAACTGATTAAAAGGGCATGGATTTCGTGGATAACGTGCACAACCGATTCAGGATGGGCAATGACAGAATTGGTAACGGTTGCACACGTTACCCACAAACTCCACACCCCGGCGAGAGCATGGATAACCCGGATAACGTGCACAACCGATTCGGGATGGGCAATGACAAAATTGGTAACGGTTGCACACGTTACCCACGTTACCCACGCTCCTGCTATCCTTCCTGTAATCCATACATACATGGTCAGGGAAAAATCCTCCCCCGGCGTTTATATACAGGGTTAAAGTTGGTTGTTGGCTTGCGGGGCTGCCGCGCAGGGTTCCGGCCATGCAGTTTCCGGAAAAAAAGCCCCAGCGGTAAAGCGCTGCCGTTGCTTATTTTCCGGAAACTGCATTCGGCGGCGAGACGGTTGGGTTGGGGCAGGGGAATTTCTGATGCTCCGCAAGGTCAGTGATGGCCAAAGAAGTTTATATATTTAAAAACTGTCAGCGGCATTTTACGCCGAAGCGCCCGCTTTTGGGGGCGTGGCAATGACAAAAAACCCGAAAGCGTGCAACACCAAGAAAGGCGGGGTCTGCACGTCAGGGGGGCAAGGTGCGGGTTCTCCGCGCTACCGCTTGTTGGTCACCCTGGCCCGCTTCGCGTTCTGCGGGTAGGTTTGCGGGGCTGCCGCGCAGTTTTTTGTCCATGCAGAACCCAGTGAAAAAAGCCCCGGCGGTAAAGCGCTGCCGTTGCTTATTTCGCTGGAACCTGCATTCGGGGGCGAAAGGGGGAATATAGGCAAGCCCGCAAAGGCACGCGGGGCAAAGTTTCTGGGGATTCCCCAGGGAGAATATAGGCAAGTCCGCAAAGTCGCGCAGGGCATGGCTTCCGGAAATCCCCGGGGGAATATAAGCTTGCGGGGCTGCTGCAGGGGAAAGATAAAAAGACCCCCTTAACTCGTAATGAAGGGGTCGTCAGTTCAAATCTGATTTCCAGCTTACCAAAAAAAGGAAAAGCCCGTGACCATCCAGGTCACGGGTTTCTTTCATGTACATATCTTTGTTTTTCAGCAGCAATTCTGCTGAAGACCAGAACATAATCCGCTGGCAGCATCCGGCGAGGGCAACGAGAAGGATACAAAGCTGAATGAATTCAGAATATGTAATCATTCCACACCCCCCCTTCTTGGGGGAATCGTCGGTTCCCCTCCAGAATAAAAAAGTGAGAGGGGGGATAACCGCCTTTGTCCTGTTTTCCAAACCCATTATATGAGGCGTTCTGACATTTTTCAACCTTAAATTCCAAATCCTTCCAATATAAACTCTGTCCTTGCACCAATCCATGAAGCACAACGAAACGGTTGGCTTGCAGTGCTGTCGCGCTGGATTCTGGCCATGCAGATTCCGAAAAAAACTCCAGCGGGAAAGCGCTGCTGCTTATTCTCCAGAAGCTGCATTCGCAAACAGGACAGTTGGGCTGTTGCAGGGGAAACGGAGCTACTCCATGTAATGAATTTACCCAATATACGCCGATGGTATATATTTGAAATAGTTCTGGAAAAAATCCCTCTTTTGTGGTACGATAGAAGAAAGGGGGAATCGGAATTTTCTTAATGGAAATATAAAAAGCATCAATGTGATACGGAGAATTCCATTTTCCATATGCCCTAAAAGATTTATGGAGAAGAAAAAAGCGAATGCGTATTGAGAAGGGATTTCATGCAGAACGAAGCTTAAGGAGAAGGCTATGAGGATTGAAGTGACAGAAAAAATGCGAAAAGATGCCCAAAAAGGGAAGACTGTCCTGAAACAAAGCAGAGTCCATGCCGGGGTGGGGAAGGGGGCAATTGGAGCCGGGATTACCTTCCTTGTCTTTGCGTTATTTTCGAGCTTGCCATTTCTGTTTCAGAGGATGCTCGGCGGGGTGCTGATATTTGCGCTTCTGGGGATTCCGGG
The DNA here is from genome assembly GCA_910579615.1 of uncultured Lachnospiraceae bacterium. Classification (GTDB taxonomy): domain Bacteria; phylum Bacillota; class Clostridia; order Lachnospirales; family Lachnospiraceae; genus RGIG4057. The sequence goes on from CAJTUA010000005.1 coordinate 29,630, forward strand.
ATTGGTTTTTGTGGTTATCGGGGTCATTGCGAAAAAGAAAAGGGCAAAGGATTATCTGGAATTTTATGGGAGGGAGACCGGATATGATGAGGCAACGATTCTTCGGGCGGAGCAGGAGCTTTTGATGCCGCAGACCGTGATGGTCTGCAATGCAGGAAACCGCAGGAAAGAAAACGCCTGCTGTTATATTACGGAAAATTTTCTGGTTTCCATTACACCGGAGGCGGGTTATCTGCGCAGGCTTTCGGATATGCGCGCCGCGTTTTACTCGGAGAAAATTCCGGGAATCGACAGCCGTATTGCGGGAATGGTGTTGATTTCCAGTCAGGACATTGCGAGGGAAGCACAAATCAATTCGCTCACTTACAGACAGTGCGGCGGTTATGTCAATGCCCTGTTGAATAAGGAAAGCTGTGCGGAAGTGGTGGGGGAAATTGTAAAGCGCAATCCATCCGTGATTGCGAACCCGGTGTTTTCGGACGGGAAGAAGATGCATGATTTGTTAAGCATGGATAATTGGGTGGAGGACTGGAAGGCGATTGAGCAGGCACTGCAGGGCGGGGAAGGGAGGAACAATGCACCACAATATTAATTTGAACATCCATTATACCGCGCCGGACTGGGTGTGGGAGAGGATTGAGGAAGTTTATAAAACGATGCCTTACTGGAATGGAAGCGGAGATTGCCCAAACTGGGTAGGGACGGATATTGCCCTGAATGTGTCCGTGGAGCCGGGTGGTATCCAGATTTTTGGAACAATGCCGGGGGAAATATGGAAGGTCTGGTATTCAGAATTGAGGGAGAAGCTGACGGCGGCACTTGGGTATGAGATTGGCGGGCCGGAGGACGGATTGGATTTTAAATATGATTTTGAGGAAGACGGGAAAGTTGGAAAGAAATGAAACAATATAACAAAGTGAAGGAGGCAGGGATGATGGAGGCACCATTTATGTATGATACGGAGGAGATGAAGGCGGTGGAGTCGTTTATTTCGGAATGCTTTGGGGAGTTTTCCATGGTGTTTCACGAGATTGCTTCACCGGATATCCATGTGGACATTTGCCTGATTGCGCCGAACCCACAGGAGGGAAGGGATTTTTATACCCTTGTGACGATGGGAATGGGGGCATACCGGATGAATGTGCCGGAGGAGTTGGCAGAATACAAACTGGAGCGCGCGGAACTGCTGATTCGCCTGCCTGCGGACTGGCGGATGGAGCAGGAGGCATTTTCGGATGAATGTTGGTATTGGCCGATTCGTTTGCTGAAGATGGTTGCCAGGCTGCCATTGCAGGAGGAGAGCTGGATTGGATGGGGACATACGGTTCAGGAAGAGGATGCTGGCTGCTACGCGGAGAATACAAAGCTGTGCGGCTGTATGCTAACAGGGGCAGACGCGTTTGATGAGGATACATATTGCTGCGAGCTGCCAAACGGCGAGGAGGTAAATTTTTATCAGGTAATGCCGCTCTACAAGGAAGAGGTGGAATTTAAGCTCGCCCACGATGCGGGTGAACTGCTTGAGCGCTTTCCGGAAGAATTGGCGCAGGTTGTGGATATATCCCGCCCGAACGTAATCACGGACGCACCGCTTTTTTAATCGTTTTATAATTTGATTTCACTCCCCTCTGTGGTATAATAATGTGCGTGAAGGCAAAGCAAGCAAAACGAAAAGCCGGAGTGCGGAAACGTGCTTTTCGTTTCCAGAACTCCGGTTTTTCGTTTTGCGCCGCGAGCAACGCGAGCCAAGAAAATCCCTGATTTTCTTGTGCTTTGCTGTAACTTGCAGCAAGTCTGACGAAAAGCCGGAGTGCGGAAACACAAATCTGCAGAGAGGAGGCGGGCGGATGAAAAAAGGGTCGGCGGGAGCCGTCTGGGGCGTTTTGATGATTGTGGGCGGCATACTGCTCGCGGGGAGAATCCTGCATTGGTTTGAATTTGAACTTTTTTTTAGTGGTTGGTGGACACTGTTTTTGATTATTCCGTCGGCAGTCAATTTCATGACGGGGCAGAAAAACCGTTCCAGGTCGCTGAGGGGTTTGATTATCGGTGTGCTGCTTTTGATGGCGGCACAGGGCTTTATTGAATATCGTATGCTTTTTCCTCTTTTGATTGCTGCATTTTTGATTCTGAAGGGCTGCCGCATGATGTTTTCTGGCGGGAAAAATTCGCCAAAAGAGGAGACGCAGAACCGGGGTGCGCGAGAAGAAAGAGCCGACCGCGTAAGAAAGGAAAAAATGCGCGGTGGCAGGGCGGCTTACAACAATGCCCAGGAAATCCATGACTGGCGCAGGGCGGCGGACAGCAGGAAATTTGAGGACGCATCAAATTACAGCTTTGAGGAAGAATATGATTATTATGGTGAGGAAGAGGAAGGATTTTCGGATTCCTTTGCATGGAATGAGTATGCGAACCGGGAGGAGTACCGCAAGGAACACTACAGGCGCGGGCAGCAAGGCTTTGGCGGCGGGAATGCGGGCAGCTCCTTTAACGGGGGCACGAACCGCAATGGGCGCTGTGCCTGCACCTCCATTTTTATGGGAAAAGAAATCAATTATACGGGCGAAGTGTTTGAGGGCGCGGTGCTTTCCTGCATTATGGGTGCAATTGACTTGAATCTTTCAGGTGCGCTCATCTACCATGATGTGACGATTGAGGCGGTGCTGATTATGGGGGGCATTGACATTATTGTTCCGGGGGATGTGCACGTGGTAGTGCAGGGAGGACCAATTCTGGGCAGTGTTGACAACCATGTAGAGAAACGGCAGCTTGGACCAGGTGCGCCGACGGTTTATGTCAAGGCAAGCTGCATCCTCGGCGGTATGGATATTTGCTAGGAATTAGTGTTTTGGCGCGGAAACGGGGCATATGATGGAAGAACGGTTGGTGCTTTGCGGGAGCAATTACTACGAACAAAAATATTATTTTAATGAAGAAATGTTTGGCAGGCTGCCGCAGCAAGTCAAAGAGGAACTAAAGGTGATGTGCGTGCTCTTTACGGAGGACGTTGGCGGTGCCCTTTTTCTGGAGTTTGACCCGGAGGAAGGGCTTTTGCTGCAGACGGAGTGCGATGAGAATGATTTGCTCTACGATGAAATCGGGAGCGTGTTAAAGGCAAAGGCATTGCAGGAGGAAAAACAGCAATTACTGGAATCCTTGGAGCTTTATTACCGGATTGTAGTCCTTGGGACAGGCGGGGAAAGGAAAGGGAAATGATACTTGCGATTGATGTTGGGAATACAAATATAACGCTTGCCGTGCTTCGGGATGGCGGGGTGGAAGCAAGTTTCCGCCTTACGACAAGAACGCCGCGCACATCCGATGAATTCGGCGTACAGCTTTTGGGACTGCTTGAAGCAAGGAAAATTGCGCCGGAGCAGATTGAGGATGTCATTATTTCCTCCGTGGTTCCGGGCGTGATGTATTCCCTGACAAGCTGTGCCATAAAATATTTCGGGAAAAATCCGATGATTGTTGGCATGGGAATCAAGACGGGGATTAAAATTATCACGGGCAACCCAAGGGAGATTGGTGCGGACCGCATTGTGGATGCGGCAGCGGCGTATGAGCTTTACGGCGGACCGGTGTTTGTCATTGATTTTGGGACCGCAACAACCTACGACCTTATCCTTGCCGATGGGGCATTTGCGGCGGGGATTACAAGCCCGGGCATTGGGATTTGCGCGAATGCCCTCTGGAATGAGACGGCAAAGCTCCCGGAGATTGAGATAAAAAAACCGGATTCCATCCTCGCGAAAGAGACCGTCAGCAGTATGCAGGCAGGGCTGGTTTATGGTTATATTGGCCAGACAGAATATATTATAAAGCAGGTCAAAAAGGAGGCAGGGCTACCGCAGTTAAAGGTGGTGGCGACCGGGGGGCTTGGAAAAATTATTTCGGATGAGACAGAATTGATTGATGTGTACGACCCGATGCTGACCATGAAAGGGCTGTGGGCAATTTACCAGAAAAATCGTTTGGAATCCTCAAAATACAGGTAATTCCATAAAAAAGGCTTTCGGCTGTCGAAAGCTGTCATACGAAAATCCTTTCCAAAATTGGAAAAAGATGGTATATTGGATTTGCAAAAAAATGGAAATCCAATATGCCATTTTTTTGGACGAAAGTAGACAACCGCAAATACGGTTACACAAAAACGGAGGGATTATTATGATACAGGAATGGTTGGCAAAAGGAATTTTTCTTTATCTGATGGCAGGGGTGTGCGGTGCAGGGATTTTACTTAAGCTGCTGTTGACAAGTTATTATAACCGGCAGCTGCGGCAGGCATCGAACATGAACAGGGCAAAAAAGAGATGGCTGCTGAAAATGCAGCAGGAATATGCGGATTGTATGGATATGCACGGCAAAGTGAATAATGTGGATATTTTTGTGGATAAGTACGTTGAGGGCAAAAAATTTATGGGGATAATGTTATCCACATGGGATAAAATCGGTGGACAAGCATGGGTCCTTTGTGCGGGATTGCTTGTAATGGCGGCGGTTTCCGGCATTTTCTATCAGGTGGACAGGGAAGCTATTTTATTTACTTTCTTTATCGGGATATGGACGGTAATTGTGGATATTGTCGTGGATAATGTCGCGAACCTTGTGGAAAAGAGGAAGCAGTTAAAGCGCAATTTGATGGATTATTTTGACAACCATGCATGGGATGGTGTGGAATCCGTGCTTCCGGAAGAAGGGGAGGAGGAAGATTTTTCTGCAGAGGAAGCTTACTGGGAGGAAGGGAATTTTTCACAGGAAGATGATTTTGATGAGAATGCGGCTTTTTCGAGGGAGGCTGGCATGGAGCAGGAAGAACGTACCTCGGGGGAGGATACCTCGGGGATGGATACATATTCCGGTGCAATCCGGATTCGGCATCTTGTGAAGCAGGAAAGCGCGGCAGAACAGGAGGACACCGTATCGTCCGAATTGGAAGCTTCTGTGCAGGGGGAGCGGGGTGCTGGTACAAATGTGGATTTTGAGGAGTGGAAACGTAAGACAGGGGCGGATGGGGATTTGGAAGCAGAAGGGAATGCCCCGAAATTTTATGTGGTAAGAAAAGCAGAGTGTGACAGGGTAGCATATGGGACTGAGTATGCAAAAAGCGAAACTGCAAAAAAAGAGCTGCCGGAGGAAGCAGCCCCTGGAGCGGGAAAGAAAGTGCGTAAAGAGAGCAAAAAAGAGATGGCAGCCCGCAAAAAGAGGGAGCATATGAAATATGAGTTAAAGCGCGAGATAACGCACAAGGCGGAGGGAAAAGAGCCGCTTGCCGTACAGGCTAAGGAGCAGGAAGAGAAAAAGAATACCTCCCAGGAAGCGGTAGAACAGCTGGCTGCCGCGATTGACATTTTAAAGAAGGAGAATGCGCTTGAGCAGGCGGCTCCGCTTTTGGCGGCGCAGATTAGCCGTGACCAGGAAAATGGGGCTCTGATTGAGGAAGTGCTCCGGGAATTTTTGGTCTGAAACAGGTTATAGCAAAATTTCATTTCCCGGAATTTAGCAAAAAAGATTGCAAGGAGCAGAACAGTCTGCTAAAATAATGGTAATGTCAGTTGTTGGCAGAAAATTCCGGATTGCATAAAACAGGGCGTATCCGGGGAAAATTATCTGACATATTAAAAAGGAGACGATGACCATGGCGAACGTAACATTTGATTACAGCGCGGCGAAGAAATTTATCCGCGAGGACGAAATCCGCTACATGAAAAAAACGGCGGAGGCTGCGAGGACAGAACTTCTTGCAAAGACTGGTGCAGGCAATGATTTTCTTGGATGGATTGACCTTCCGGTAAATTATGATAAGGAGGAGTTTGCGCGCATTAAGAAGGCGGCGGCAAAAATCCAGGGCGATTCCGAGGTGCTTTTGGTGATTGGCATTGGCGGCTCCTACCTTGGTGCCCGCGCGGCGATTGAGTTTTTGCGCCACAGCTTTTACAATTCCGTATCCAAAGAGGTGCGCAAAACACCGGAGATTTATTATGTCGGCAACAATATCAGCAGCACCTATATTACACATTTGATGCAGGTGATTGGCAACCGTGATTTCTCGGTTAATATCATCAGCAAGTCCGGCACGACGACGGAGCCGGCAATTGCGTTCCGTGTCTTCAAGAAGATGCTGATTGAGAAATATGGCAAGGAGGGAGCGGCAAAGCGCATTTATGCGACGACGGATAAGGCAAGGGGGGCATTGAAGAACCTTGCGACCGAGGAGGGCTATGAAACTTTTGTTGTCCCGGATGATGTCGGCGGACGTTTTTCGGTGCTTACGGCGGTTGGCCTGCTTCCGATTGCGGTCAGCGGCGCGGATATTACGGCGCTGATGGAAGGTGCGGCGAGCATGCGCGAAAAGTGCTTGGACAAGCCGTTTGAGGAAAACGATGCAATGCTTTACGCGGCGGTGCGCAATATCCTGCTGCGCAAGAACAAATCGATTGAGATTCTCTGCAACTATGAGCCGTCGCTGCACTATGTCGGCGAGTGGTGGAAGCAGCTCTATGGTGAGAGCGAGGGCAAGGATCAGAAGGGGATTTTCCCGGCGGCGGTAGACCTTACGACCGACCTGCATTCGATGGGGCAGTTCATCCAGGACGGACAGCGCACGATGTTTGAGACGGTCATCAATCTTGAAACGCCGACCTGCGAAGTCATCCTTGAGAAAGAAGAGGTTGACCTTGACGGCTTAAATTATCTTGCGGGCAAGAGTGTTGATTTCATTAACAAGAGTGCGATGAAGGGCACGAGATTAGCGCACACAGACGGCAATGTGCCGAATCTCCTTGTAAATCTCCCGGCGCAGACGGAATTCTCACTCGGCGAGTTGTTCTATTTCTTTGAGTTTGCGTGTGGTATTTCGGGCTATCTGCTTGGGGTGAACCCGTTTGACCAGCCGGGCGTTGAGAGCTACAAGAAGAATATGTTCGCGCTGCTTGGGAAACCGGGCTTTGAGGAATTGGGCAAGGAGCTGCTGAAAAGATTATAAAAGACGGGGGCAATGCAACAGGGATTGAAAAGGTGTGCAACCGCCTGGCATGATATGCAGAAACTGGCGCATGAAGAATTTTTCGGACAGGAAGTTTGGTAGTATTTTTTGAAAATGCAGCTTCTGACCGGGAAAGGGCTTCATGCGGCAGTTTTTTGCAGTTTTATGTACATGGGGATATTTTTTTACAGTGTGTGCAGCAAAGGGGGAGGGTTTTGGATGAAGTATATGAATTTTTTGTCATCCTGCTCGTATGCGGGCTTGGCGAATTTGTTGGAGGGGGTCGGGGTGGATACGGAGGATGTCAAAATCGCGTTGGACATTTACCTGCCATGGCTTTTGGAGTGCAGGCAGGAAAATCAGGAACACAAAACGGGAACTTATTCCGGGGGGACATATACTGCCGGGGCGATGTTACAGGGGGCACAGTGGTTTAACCGGTATTTAAAGCCGCGCGGATGGCAATTTGTGGAGACGGTGTACCGAAAGGAAGAGGTGGTGGATGGTTTGCTGCCGGACAGTATGCTTGGACTTAAGGTTTCAGGGCAGTCAAAGCATGCTGTTATATTCCGGGGAAAAAGGGAGGGCAAGTTTGTCTTTCTCAATAACCGCAGGAAAGAGAGTAAGGAGCCGGAATTTTTCGTGCTGACAGGGGAGGAATGCCTGGAAAGGCTTGAGGATACCGTGTGGGTTGGAAGGCTTGCGGAGTGCGGGAGGGAGGCGGTGGATTTTGCGCCTTTGCTTAAGGCTTCACTTGAAAACTGGGGGAGATGGTGGGAGGAATTTTCAGAATTTGCAGCGCACAGACAGGAGTGGGCTGCGCTCTGTCTGGCGAAGGATATGTTATTCCGGGCGTTTTTGCTGGATGGGCTTGCGGTTTGTGGGCTGATTTTGACAGGAGAAACAAAAGAGGAAGCGAAAGGGATGGAGCCAGCAGGAAAATGGGAAGCGCAGGTCGTTCTGGCAAGGCAGCAGCAGGAGCGCCTGACATGCCTGCAGCGCCAGTATTTGGCTGTAATGCAAAGGAAAGAAGCTGCCCTGCTCGGGGAGGAAATGGATATGGAACTGGCGCGCCGCGCAGTGGAAGGATATCAGGAGATGATAAGGGAAAGGCTTGTTACATCATTTGGCTTATGATTTTGCGATGACCTGCCGATATAAAAAACAGGACAGGAGCAGAAAGCAAAGAAAGAATGCTTTTTCTGTCCGTGCTTTTGAAAAATGAAAACCGGGAGGGAAACACAATGATTTGCAGCAATGAATTTTACAGCGCATGGAACCAAAGGATGCCGGGCGGTTTCACGCAGGAAATGGGAAAGAAAGAACCTGTGTCTTGCAAGGCGGAATTGTTTGCTCTTGACAAAGAGGAGGAAACGGTGGGAAAGCGGGGCAAGCAAAGTGTATTAGACGACGCGAGGGCAGCAGGCAAAGAGCAGGAAACATCTCCGGAGACCGAGACGCAAAGCCAGATTATCGTAAAACCGGACGGCTCAAAAGTGCTTGTCATCACAGTGCGCTGCGGGGCGAGTGTGAAAGTGAAAAGCCTGAAAATATCCGACCCCACGGATTCCCCAAATGATGGGAATCCGCAAAGGATTTCGCAGGAAGATTTTCCGGAGGGCGATTTGCAGGAGGATATGTCGGCAGAAGTGCTGCAGACCCAAATCTGAAATGGGATTGAGAAAGGATGGGGAGGACTGCCATGAAACTCGCGGTATTGTTTCCGGGTGTCGGTTATCATGTCGATAAGCCTTTGCTCTACTATGCAAAGGATATGGCGGCGTGGTTGGGCTATGGGATTGCCAAAGTAAAATATGGGGAGCTTCCTTCGGGCATCAAGGGTTCTGCAAAAAAGATGCAGGAAGCATTTGAACGCTCGCTTGAAAACGCGCTGTGTTCCCTGAAAATGGTGGAATGGGATAAATACGAAGAAATCCTGTTCCTCTCAAAGAGCATCGGAACGGCGGTGGCAGCCGAGGCGGCAAACCGGCTTGGTATCCGGACAAGGAATGTTTATTACACCCCGGTGGCAGAAACATTTCGCTTTCCGGTGCAGGAAGGCATCGCGTTCCACGGCACGGCGGATGACTGGGTGGAAACGCAGGTGCTGCGCGATGCCTGTGCAGAGCGCGGGATAACGCTGTTTGTCACGCAGGGGGCGAACCACTCCATGGAGACGGAGGATACACTGGAAAATATCCGGATTCTTTCGGGTATCATGGAAAGGACGGCGGCATATCTGCGCGCGGGTATCAAAGGAGAAAAAGAGTTACAGGAACAAAGGTGTTTATGAAACATTATCTTCGTTTCATTGCTTTAATAAGTTGTAAGAGCGCGGCTATCTCCTCCTCGGTCAGACCGGACAAATCAATTTCCTGGCGCCGTTCTAGTCCGAGCAGATAGTCCGTGCTCACATGGAAAATTTTTGAGATGTGGATTAAAATATCGTAGGAGGGCAAGCGCAGCCCATTCTCATATGCGCTGATGACGGATTTTGTCAAATCAAGCTTTCTGGCAAGTTCTGCCTGTGTCAAATCTTCTTTGCGCCGCAAGGTTCGCAATGTATTTCCAAAGTCAACCATAAGAAAACCTCCTTCTGGTATCATACTATGAATATTGTACTCTTATGGTGTACAAAGTATTCAGATAGTTGACTTTCGAAAAAGAAGGAAGTATAATGGGGATGGCATAAAAAGTTGGTTTTTAAGATATATTTTGCACCAGTTGAAGCTTTTTGCGGAAAATTTACCGCAAGTATGGGTGCAAGAGCAGTGAAAATGAAAAGTCAACTGATAGTGAATGCAAAACACATTGATATGGGAGGACACAGGGGATGTTCAGAGGAAAGCAGCTTGTCATCGTTGGGGCGGGTGGTCATGGAAAGGTGGTCGCAGATGTGGCAGCAAGAATGTGCTGCTATGAAACAATTTTGTTTTTGGACGATGATGATGCCGTGACAAAATGCGGCGGTTTTCCGGTTGTCGGGAAATCTTGCAAAATGAAAGATTATGTCGAAGGGTATGATATTTTTGTTGCAATCGGAAATACGAAGGCGAGGGCGAAGGTCACGGCGCAACTCCTTGCCATGGGTGCGGTTCTGCCTGTATTGCTCCATCCGGACGCGGTGGTCGGCCAGGGCGCGGTGGTGGATGGCAGAACCGTGATTATGGCGGGGGCGGTTATCAACTCGGATGCGCAGATTGGGAAGGGCTGTATTATCAACACCTGTGCGTCGGTGGACCATGACTGCAGGATTGAGGATTATGTGCATGTTTCCGTCGGCGCACATGTGGCGGGAGGCGTACACATCGGGGAAGGCTCGTGGATTGGTGCAGGCGCTGTTGTGAGCAACCATATTGGCATTGCCCCGGACTGCATGGTCGGGGCAGGGGTGGTCGTTGTGAGGAATATTGAGGAGGGCGGAACGTATGTGGGGGTTCCGGCGAAGAAGATATCATGAGATGGCTTGGCGGGGGGAATCCTGCTGCCAGGTATCTGATATATTGCACATGGCAGCAGGGCAAGGGCTTATTGTCTGCCAGACATTTGTCCATAAAAATCAAAAAAGCCCATGTTTCAGGAATTTTTGGAGTGCGCAAAACGGCGCGAAACCTGAACCATTCCGGTTCGTTTTCGCGCCGCAAGATGCGGATAACAGGACTTGAACCTGCACGGTTGCCCACTGGAACCTAAATCCAGCGCGTCTGCCAATTCCGCCATATCCGCAAAAAAACGAAGCGGCGGTTCCATCCCGCCCACTCCTTTACAAAAAGACATACTCGCAACAAAACAGCCATTTCCCTGTCTGTACTGCCTGATTCATGTCCTGTTGATAACTGAGACACGCGGGAATCGAACCCGCGACAACTTGATTAAAAGTCAAGTGCTCTACCGACTGAGCTAGTGTCCCATAATCCGGTGCCGTCCTGAAAACTCTTTTCAGAAAGACAAAACAATGCTATCTGACTGACAGCGCTAATATTCTACCATATTCTTCTTCATAATGCAAGAAAAAAATTATGGACAGAACAATTTCTATATCCATCCGCATCAGCAAATCTGTAAAAATCGCCTTTTTCCTTGCAAAAGCATAAGAAAAGCATGATAAAACGGTGGGTATCCCTTGTTCAGCTTCCAAAGATTTGTGAAAACTAAAATCAACGCCATCTTTTTTACATTGCACCCGCCCCCAAAATGTGGTATATTAAGAAGTGAAAGTATATAGATATCACAGGGGACAGGGAAATGCATTCCCATGGTCTGCATCCCCTGTCAGATTCCCGCTGACAGAAAAATAATGCAAAAGATGGCATTTTAAGAACAGAAAGAACGGAGGGACCTTATGAGTGGAAATGGGCAGCAGGGGGATAAAACCCCCAAGTTTCTGCAGGAAGAGACAGAACATAGGGAGGCGGTGCAGGTGCACAAGGCGGTTCTGGACGGCTTAAATAAGCTGTTTTTGGATACATATTATATCAATCTGCTCACGGACGAATGTCAGATGGTGGGCACGAATTGTGTGGAAAAATTTACAGAGAAGAAAAAAGGCGCGTATGACGAGATTCTGTCAGATTATCTGAGAATTGCCGTGCACCCGGATGACCGCGAGATGGTCGGCAGGATGGCTTCGCGGAAATATGCGGGCAGCCAGCTGACACAGGAGGTGCCGTCCTACTCGTTTATTTACCGCAGGCTCGCTGCAGGAAAATATCTGTGGTATCGCATGAACCTGATTCTTTCGTCCGTGACGGAGGACGGCAGGGCAGAGTATGTGGTCATTGCGTTTATGGATGTGGACGAGGAGACGCGCAGGGAGGCCGCTTACCAGAAAAAGTTAGAGCAGACGAACCGCGATTTGGTGGCATCCCTAGAGCAGGAGAGCCGCTACAAGGAAGCCTTAAAGAAAGCCTATGATACCGCGATGCAGGCAAATAAGGCAAAAAACGATTTCCTGTCGAATATGAGCCATGATATGCGCACGCCGATGAACGGGATTATCGGGATGACAGCGATTGCGTTGGAGAATATCGGGAATACGGAAAAGGCAAAAGAATGTTTGGTCAAGATTGAGATGGCTTCTGCCTATTTGCTCCAGCTTATCAATGATGTACTGGATATGAGCAAAATTGAATCGGGCAATGTCATGCTTGCGGCGGAAGAGGTTGCGCTTTCGGATATTGTGGAATCGCTGATTGTGTTATTGCAGCCGCAGATACGGGAAAAGCGCCATTCCTTTAATGTTCAGGTGAAGCAGGTGCAGCACCAGAACATCATGACGGACGAGCTGCGCTTAAGCCAGATTTTGGTCAACCTGGTCGGCAATGCGGTGAAATATACGCCAGAAAACGGTGAGATTTCCTTTACCATCCTGGAAAAAGGCGAGGAGGACGGGAAAATATGGCTTGAGTTTGTGATTTCAGATAACGGGATTGGCATGAGTAAGGACTTTTTGCCAAAACTTTTTGAAGTTTTTACGCAGGAGGATGCTGGGGCGCGGACACAGGCGAGAGGCTCTGGGCTTGGCATGGCAATTGTCCAGAACCTGGTAACGATGATGCAGGGCGTTGTCCAGGTAGAGAGCAAGCGGGGCAAAGGAACCACCTTTACGGTCGCTTTGCCGTTCGTGCCCGCAAAGACAAAGCAGCAGGAGACAGAATCCTGGGCTATCCACCTGGATGGGGAGTCGGATTCATTGGAGACGGGGGAGAGGATTTTAAAGCGCCTGAATTATACGGACAGCGATTCCCTGAAAGGCTGCCACCTTCTTTTGGTGGAAGACAATGAGCTGAATATGGAAATTATGCTTGAGATTTTGCAGGAGAAGGAAGCGGCAGTTGAGACGGCAGAGAACGGGCAGGTTGCGGTGGAAAAGTTTTTGGAGAGTGCACCGGGTTTTTTTGATTTGATTCTGATGGACATCAAGATGCCGAAGCTCAACGGGTATGAGGCCGCCAAACAGATACGGGAGAGCGGCAGGGAGGATGCAAAGACCGTCCCGATTATCGCGCTGAGCGCGGACGCGTTCTTAGAGGATGTGCAGAAGAGCCTGGCAGTCGGGATGAATTCCCATGTGGCAAAGCCGGTTGATTTCAGTATCCTGAACCGGGAAATCAGAAAATATCTGAAGACAAAAAAGCAGGAGTTTCAGGAAGTTTAAAAGAGATGCCAGGCTTTTGCTGCACGCAAGGAAGTAAAGTATTTATCGGCATGTAATATCCCGCCGCAGTTTGAAGAGCGCATACAGGTTTGGGATGGCAAGGAAGAGGTTCGCGAAATCCGTCAGCTCCCATATCAGGCTCATCGACAGGACAGTGCCAAGGAAAATCATGACAATATAAAAGGTTTTGTAAAGGAAAATGCCGCGCTCTCCGACGAGGAAGAGGGTGGCTTTTTCGCCAAAATAAGACCATCCGGTCAGAGTGGCAAACGCGAATGCCATCAGGCAGAGATTCAGCATGGGTGGTCCCCCGGCGGACAGGCGTAAAAATGCTGCCGTGGTCAGTTCGTTCATGGAAAATCCTGCCATAAGCTCCGGGGAAGCGATTGCGGTTGTCAGGATGGCAAGCCCGGTCAGCGCGCAGATGACCACAGTATCCCAGAAGGTTGCGGTCATGGAAATAAGTGCCTGCCGCTGCGGGGTGGGGGTCTGCGCATCGGCCGCGGCGATAGCAGCCGTTCCAAGCCCTGCCTCATTGGTAAACAGTCCGCGCGTCACGCCGTAGCGCAGCGCGCTCATAAACGCCCCGGAGAGCACGCCTGCAGAGATGGCTTTTGCGGAGAAGGCGCAGCGCAGCATCAGGGTGATGGCGGTGGGAAGATATGTAATGTTTTTTCCGAGAATCAGGACACAGCAAAAAAGGAACAGCCCGCCCATTGCCGGAACAATGCGGATACAGAATTTGTGGATTCGCCCCGCCCCGCCGACAATGATAATTCCAATCAGCAGTGCCAGACCGATGCCGACCGGGATGCGCGGCAGGCCAAAGGAAACCGCCGCGTCCGCGAAGGCGCGCGACTGTGTGGAACAGCTCATGCAGCAGGCGGCAAAGATGACAGCAGCCGCATAGACGCGGGCAAGCCCTTTTTTGTGGAGGCGGTCCTGCAATACGACCATCGGGCCGCCCGTATAGCTTCCGTCGGCATTCTGCCTGCGGTGCAGGATGGAGAGGAAGCATTCCGCGTAGGAGGTTGCCATGCCGAATACTCCGGTTAAAAAGCACCAGAACAAAGCACCGGGACCGCCTAGGTAGATGGCGGAAGAAACGCCGATGATATTCCCGGTGCCAAGCGTTGCCGCGAGCGTTGTAGTAAGCGCCATAAGGCCGGAGACCTTGCGGGTGCCAGGCTTTTCGCTGTCGGACGTAGCCGGTGCGGGTGCGGGCTTTTTACTTTGCGTGGCTGTTTTGGCATTTGCTGTTTTTTCACCGCCCCCGACCGAATAGCGGATGCCGGAAAGCAGTTTTTTTTGGACACAGCCGGTATGTACCGTAAAATAGAGGTGGAACAAGCTTAAAACAATCAGCATTGGTCCACCCCAAAACAATGAGTTTATACGGGAAAGAAGGGATTCCAGATACTGCATGGGGGTTCTCCTTAAAGCGGTGTAAAGCTTTTATGTTTTATGTCCATACAGTATATGTCTTAGAAAAAGGAGGAAGTACAAGAATTTAAAAATCCTGAACCACTTCGATTTCCTTTACAATTTCCCTCCCTTCCCTGGTAACCGTTACAACAACCTTTTGCGCATCCGCCACAACCACAATCGAATCCGCTTCTTCCTCTGTCAGATTCTCAAGCCCTGGCAGCGGATAAATTTTCCAATCCTTCCCCGCTGCCTGGTAGTAAAGTTTCGGCTCTTCCGTATCGAACCCTGCGACCACCGCCCGGCAGTCTTCCTCGTCATAACGCCAGTTAAAAGAGCCTTCCGCCAGTTTTTCGCGCGGATAGTCGTGCGGGTAAATATGCATGAGGCTACCGTACATATCATAAGTGGCAATCATATGGTCGGATGCAGGTTCGGATAATGCTAGGACATGGACACCGTTCTGAAGGAACTCCAGGGTTTTCTTTTTGCTGTCCGCATAAAATGCATCTACTTTCTGCTGCGTGTCAAACTCTGGTGAAATCCCGCCCTTTACAATAATATAATGTGTATCATCGGTGTAATAAATGTTACTTCCCGGAAGCATGAAAATTGGAACGAACAGCCCTTCCACAAAACCATTTTCATCCGGCAGTGCAAAATGGTCCACTTCATACTCATCCAGGACGGTACGCTCCTGCAAATCCTCCGTCAACTCAACAATCTGGAATAGAACCCCTCCATACATGACAAATGCATTTTCAAAATCATAGCGGTAGACCTGGCTGCCAAACGGATGCTCCCCCTGTGCTGTCTGCAAATCATAATGATGGAAGGTAGCGTCGGAAAGGGAGAGGGCTTCCCCGGTGCCTGGTGCGAACAAATCGTCAAGTTCCTTTGCGGTAAGCAGTTCCTTGCGGTATTCGCCCACAAAGTAAGTGTCCTTGCCAACCATCAGATAATCCGGTCCGAATTTTAACTGGGTGCCGACGAATTGTTCCATTTCTTCCTGCGAAAGCCCGTCTGTTGGGGCATGCGGCGGAATAAAATAGCTTGTGACAGCCCAGGTTCCGGTGAGGGGGCGGGAGGTAAAATCGTATGCCTCCTCCTGCTTTCCGACGAGGATGTAGCCATTCTCATTTTCGGCAGGCGCAAGGGAAAGGGTTGTTTTGGAGTCAGGATAGGCATGGGATGAAACGCGTGTATAGAAAGTCAGGGTGGTGCTGTGGCCATCGTCTGCCATTTGGATACTGGCATCCTCAAAAACGCAGTGGCTTTTTGACGGGATGCGGATGTAATAATATCCGTCCTCGTAAATAATATCGCCATCCTCCTGGGATAAGTCCTGCGGGTTTGGAACATATTCGGACAATACCTTTCCAAAAAGTGCGCGGATTTGGGCATCGAGCGTTTGGGTGCTTACTTTTGCATAAGCGGTTGTCATGTCACGGTGTTTGGAGTAGCGGTTGACATTCTCGCCAAGGAAATTCTGGCTGTAGCATTGGAACAAATAGTCCTTCCAGAATGAAATGCCAAGGTCACTCTCGCCTGAAAAATCAGGCATGAAGAGGGTGGATTGCTGCAGTGCGGCGATATCTTTATCAGAAATCTGGACAGCAAGTTTTTGGTCAGGGGGAGTTAAGGTCTCTTCTTCCTTTCCGATAAGGATATAGCCAAATTCTGTTTCGGCAGGCTGCAAATAGAGTGTGACCTGCGTCATTGAAAAGTCATCATCCCTTTGGTATTTCGTGAAAATCATTTTGTTTGTCCCGCTATCGAGAGGAATTAGGATTGGGCTTCCAAGGAAATAATCAGAGGAGTCCGGAAATTCTGAAATTCTCACGTAATAGCAGCCGTCCTCATAAAAAATATTACTGCCGTCTGTCAGTGCATGAGGATTTGAAACTTGGTCGGAAACGGCTTTCCCAAAAAGCTTTATTGTGGTTTCATCCAGTTTGTCTGCTGCGATTTTGTAGTAGGCAGTGTCAGAGGCGTATGCCTCCATGGAACGGGTGACGGTAGTAAAGCCGAAAAACTCCTCTGCTTCCTTGCCGCTAAGGTTTGTGAAGGTGGAGAATAAATACGCGCTCCAGAATGCGGAATCCATGTCTTCCTCCGATGCAAAATCCGGGGTAGAGAGGAAGATATTTTGTATGGTAGAGTATACGTCGATTTCAAAGGTGACGTGGTTTGCGGTGTTTTGGTTAATGTTTGCGGAAGTATTTGTGAGCAGGTTGCTGTTGCCATAACCGCCATCGCCGTGATTGTCCGTATGGCTTCCGGTTGGTGCAGCGTCATTTTCCTCTGTTTTTGGGATGGTCATAAATGCTGCCGCGCAGAATACGGTAAGCAGCAAGACAAAGCCGAGGACAAGAAAATTCTTTTTTTGTTTTTTCATAATATTTTTCACACGCCTTTCTGTGTTGGATTCGCCGAAGGCGGGACCTGCGTGCAGGCCGCTCTGGTGCTCGGCGAAGGAAAGTAGGGTTTTTGCGTAATCTTTGCGCTGTCCGTCAGCGGCAAGACGCAGGGTGGCCTCGTCGCAAAACATTTCCATGTCCTGGTTTATTTTGTGCACGGCAAGCCAGACGAGTGGATTCCACCAGTGCAGGCACAAACAGAGGGTTCCTGCAAAATGCAGGAGCGGGTCGCGGTGGCGGATGTGGGTCTGCTCGTGGGCGAGGACATGTTCTTTTGCGCTTGGCGGCATATGGTACGGCAGGATAATCCGCGGGGAAAGGATGCCAATGACGAACGGGGAGGCAATGTTTTCACAGAGCCAGATGTTGCCGTTCTCACAGACTGCCGTGGAAATCCTGCGTTTCAGAAGGAAAAATTGTGCGGCAAACAGGAGGGTGAGCGTGAGTGCCCCGATGAGGTATAGGACCGGCAGCAGAAGGGAAACGATGTGTTTCGTCCTGGCTGTGCCGTAGGATGTGGGGCGGGAAGCATCTGCGCCCTGTGAGCCGTCTTGTGCTGTCTGTCGGGGAGCATCCGTACCCTGTGAGCCGACCTGTGCCGTGGATTGGGAGGCATCATCCAATTCCGCATTATGCCTGTTGCCCGGCAGGGCAGGAGGGCGGTGCGCATCTGCCGCGGCATCATCCACAAGGGGCAGATGGTTAGCGGCTTTACCAAAAGAGCGGTTCGCAAATTCGTCTGCGGCGAGAAGGGCGAACCGTGCCGCATTTTGGGAAGCATTACCGAAAACGGTGTCCGGTATGTCCTGCGCGGACTGCATAAAAGGAAATTCCGGCAGCAGGCTAAACTGCGTTTCAATGAAAACAGGGCATAAAAGGCGAACCATAACCAAGAGCCAGAGCAATCTGGTATAAAGGCCGGAATATTTTTTTAAAAGCAGCCGTGCGGCAAGAACAATCAGAATCAATATGCTTGCCTGAAAGCCCATGCGCCAGAGGGTATGTAGGATGGCGGTCATTTCAAAGCTCCTTTCCATAAAAGATGCGCTCAGAGGTACCAAAATATGGCTTCCATTCTTTCGCTCAATACGTCAGCCTGCCGTATTTTCCTCCCCATCCTCCGCCTCGTCAATGAGCTGCCGGATGCGCTCGGCTTCCTCCTTGGAAAGCTTGCGGTCCTTTAAAAAGGCGGCAAGGAAGGTAGGAATATGGCCATGGCTGGTGCGCTGTAACAGCTCCTCGCTTTCCTGCCGGTCCACCTCGGTTTTTCCGACCAGGGAGGAGACGATGGTATTTTCATTTTTTACAATTCCTTTGTCGGAGAGTTTTTTGATGACGGTGTAAGTGGTGGATTTTTTCCAACCAAGCGCTTCGTTGCAAAGCTGTACCAGTTTTGGGCTGGTGACCGGTTCATTCTCCCAGAGAATGCATAAAAAACGGTATTCGCTCTCAAATATTTTTTCCATAGATAATGCTCCTTTCGATGTTCTTTCCGCAGCAAGCAAAATGATTTGCAGCCAAGCGGTGATGATAGTATCACAATGTGGTCTACCGTAATAGGCTGACTGTAGTTTATCATAATAGACCGAAGATGTCAAGAGGAAATTCGCCATAAAAAGTAGAAAAGCGGACCGCTTGAAAATTTTCTGGTTGACAATCCGAAAAATTATGCTAAAATAGTTCACATAATAAAATTCTGCATCTGCCCATGCGGGTGCAGGCTGAAAATGCGATGATGGTGTACGCATATTTTGTGGCAGACTGTTGTTTTCACTCAGAGAAGGGGAGCCACCGGCTGAAAGCTTCCCCGTGTTCAAAGGACAGTTGACTTTCGCACCGGAGCAGCGGCATTGAATTTTTTAAATCCCAGTAGGTGCCGACGTTTCATGCGCGTTACGCATGTCATTGAGTGTCCGCCGGAATCCGGCGGGAATCAGGGTGGTACCGCGAAGTAGATTACTCCGTCCCTTTTGTGTTGCAGAAGGGGCGGATTTTTTTATGCGCAGGGGCGGGGAGTGGAGAAAAGCATTCCCCCTGCTCGATTGTGCAGGGGTGCGAATGTGCATAGAAATGCACATGGAATTTAGCCGCTGTCCTTCTGTAACGTTTATTCCGTCTGTTTTTTGTTTTGTGTGCTGCCGGACCAGAAAACAGGCAGGTTCTTTAAAACCAACGCAAACCGCAGCACAGAAAGAGGACTTTTTATGAAGGAGAAATTAGCTGAATTAAAGGAAAAGGCGCTCGCACAGATTACTGCGTCGGAAAGCCTGGACAAACTCAACGATATCCGCGTGGCGTTCCTTGGAAAGAAGGGCGAGCTGACAGACATGCTCAAATCCTTAAAGGATGTTGCGCCAGCCGAGCGCCCAGCCGTCGGGCAGATGGTCAATGAGGCGAGGGCGGCGATTGAGGCGAGGTTAGAGGAGCGCAGGCAGGCGTTTGAGAAGAAGCTGCGCGAGGAAAAAATGGCGGCGGAGACAATCGATGTGACGCTGCCGGGCAAAAAGCCGATGCTTGGGCACCGCCATCCGAATACCATTGCGCTTGAGGAGGTGGAGCGCATTTTTGTCGGCATGGGCTACGAGGTCGTGGAAGGGCCGGAGGTCGAGTACGATTACTACAATTTCGAGGCGTTAAATATTCCGAAAAACCATCCGGCAAGGGATGAGCAGGATACCTTTTATGTGACGGACAATATTGTGCTGCGCACGCAGACTTCCTCCGTGCAGGCGCATGTGATGGAGCAGGGGAAGCTCCCGATACGCATTATCGCGCCGGGCAGGGTGTTCCGCTCGGATGAGGTGGACGCGACGCATTCGCCGAGCTTCCATCAGATTGAAGGGCTGGTCATCGATAAGCATATCACCTTTGCGGATTTGAAGGGGACACTTGCGGAATTCGCGAGGGAGCTCTTTGGCGCGGATACGAAGGTGAAGTTCCGCCCGCACCATTTCCCATTTACGGAGCCATCGGCGGAGGTGGATGTATCCTGCTTTAAATGCGGCGGCAAGGGCTGCCGTTTCTGCAAGGGTTCGGGCTGGATTGAAATTCTTGGCTGTGGCGTGGTGCACCCGCATGTGTTGGAAATGAGCGGCATCAACCCGGAGAAATATACGGGGTTCGCGTTCGGCGTGGGGTTAGAGCGCATTGCGCTGTTAAAATATGAGATTGATGATATGCGTCTGCTGTATGAGAATGACGTGCGGTTCTTAAAGCAGTTTTAAAAACAGTAAATTCCCGTATGACCCCCCAATGGGATTTTTCGGAGGGAAGCGGAGAAAAAGCCCATTGCCGATAAAGGGTTCAGGAGGGGATTTACGGAACTGGAAATAAAATAAAATCAATCGCCGCTGATTTCGCGGCAGAAAAGAGGTAAGGTATGAATACACCGCTTTCATGGATTAAAGCATACGTGCCGGAGCTTGACTGCACGGCACAGGAATATACGGATGCGATGACGCTTTCCGGCACGAAGGTGGAGGGCTTTGAATGTTTTGACGCTGATTTGGAGAAAATCGTGGTCGGGAAGGTGCTTAAGGTGGAGCGCCATCCGGATGCGGATAAATTAGTCATCTGCCAGGTACAGATTGACGAGGAAGGAAATACCGTACAGATTGTGACGGGCGCGCCGAATGTATTTGAGGGCGCTATCGTTCCGGTTGTGTTGGATGGCGGGCGCGTGGCGGGCGGCCATAACGGGGAGAAAACACCGGGTGGCATCAAAATTAAGAAGGGCAAACTCCGCGGCGTGGAATCCCACGGCATGATGTGTTCGATTGAGGAGCTTGGCTCTAGCCGGGAAATGTACCCGGACGCGCCGGAGGAAGGGCTTTATATTTTCAACAACAACCCGGCTTATGCCGATTTGAAAATCGGTTCGGACGCGGTGGAGGCGCTCGGGCTGCACGATGTAAATTTTGAGTACGAGGTTACAAGCAACCGCGTGGATTGCTTTGGCGTGCTTGGCATTGCGCGCGAGGCGGCGGCGACCTTCGGCAAGAAATTCGTGCCTCCGGTTGTGGCACAGACCGGAAATGATGAGAAGGCATCGGATTATGTGTCGGTGGAAATCCAGGATACAGAACTTTGCTCCCGCTATGTCGGCAGGGTGGTCAAAAATATTAAGATTGCCCCGTCTCCGATGTGGATGCAGAGAAGGCTTGCGGCAAATGGCATCCGCCCGATTAACAATATCGTTGACATTACCAATTATGTGATGGAGGAATACGCGCAGCCAATGCACGCATATGACCTTGATTTGCTTTCCGGACATAAGATTATCGTGCGCCGCGCACACGACGGGGAGGAATTCGTGACATTGGACGGCCAGGCGCGCAAGGTGGATTCGTCCATGCTAATGATTTGTGACGGCGAGAAGGCGGTCGGCATTGCCGGGATTATGGGCGGTGAGAATTCAAAAATCACGGACGATGTGAAGACAATGTTGTTTGAGGCGGCTTGTTTTGACGGCACGAACATCCGGCTTTCCGGCAAAAAGCTTGGGATGCGCACGGATGCGGCGGCGAAGTTTGAGAAGGGGCTTGACCCGAATAATGCGATGGCGGCGATGAACCGTGCGTGCCAGCTGATTGAGGAGCTTGGCGCGGGTGAGGTGGTCGGCGGCGCGGTGGACGTTTACCCGAATCCGCGTGTGGAAAAGCGTGTGAAATTCGATTATGAGCGCACGAATGCCGTGCTCGGAACAAATCTTGACAAGCAGACGATGATTGGCTATTTTAAGAAGATTGATTTGGGGTACGATGAGGTGGCGGATGAGGTGATTGTGCCGACCTGGAGGCAGGATGTGAATGCGCAGTGTGACCTTGACGAGGAGGTGGCGCGCTTTTTTGGCTACGACAATATCCCGGCGACATTGCCAAACGGCGAGGCGACAACAGGGAAGCTTTCGTTCAAGCTGCGTATTGAGGCGGTGGCAAGGCAGATGGCGGAGCAGTTCGGATTTTTCGAGGCCCAGAATTATTCGTTCGAGAGCCCGAAGGTATTTGAAAAACTCATGATTCCGCAGGAGGATGCGCTGCGCAAAGCGGTTGTCATCAGCAATCCGCTCGGTGAGGATTACAGCATAATGCGCACGCTTCCGCTAAACGGCCTGTTGGTCTCCCTTGCGACGAACTACAACCGCCGCAATAAGAATGTGCGCCTGTATGAGCTGGCAAAGGTGTATCTGCCGAAGGAACTGCCGCTTGGGGAGCTGCCGGATGAGCGCGTGCAGTTTACGCTCGGCTTCTACGGCGAAGGGGATTTCTTCGATTTAAAGGGCGTGGTGGAGGAATTCCTGGAAAAAGCCGGGATAAACGATATCCTGACCTATGACCCGGCGGCGGGCAAGCCGTTTTTGCATC
Source organism: uncultured Lachnospiraceae bacterium (assembly GCA_910579615.1). Taxonomy (GTDB): domain Bacteria; phylum Bacillota; class Clostridia; order Lachnospirales; family Lachnospiraceae; genus RGIG4057. The sequence continues at coordinate 51,983 of CAJTUA010000005.1, forward strand.
CGGGCAGGCAGGCAAATATCTGTGATAAAGACGAGGTGATTGGTTATCTTGGCGAGGTTCATCCGGAAGTGGCGGACCGCTATGGCATCGGCGAGAAAGTGTACGTGGCGGTGCTTGATATGCCGTCTATTGTAAAGAAGGCAAGCTTTGACACGAAATATACCGGAATCGCGAAATTCCCGCCGGTAACCCGCGACATCAGCATGGTGATGAAGAAGGAGATTCTGGCCGGACAGGTGGAGGAAATCATCCGCAAAAACGGCGGGAAGTATCTGGAGCATTACGAGCTCTTTGATATTTACGAGGGGGCGCAGATTGCACAGGGGCACAAGTCGATGGCATACTCCGTCAGCTTCCGCGCGAAGGATAAGACGCTTGAGGATGCGGAGGTAAACGCGGCAATGGAGAAAATCCTGAAAGGTTTAAAGACATTGGGAATTGAGCTGCGCTCGTAATCCCTTGCAGCCGGACACAACACAAAAAGGAAAAAGCCTGAACATGCTCCATCCGGTCAGAAAGCCTGATTTCTGACCGGATGGAGCATTTGGCATTACAGGAAAATCCTGCCCGGATACATCCTGTTATTGTAGAGAAAAAAGACGAAAAATGACATTGATATGCCACATTCTCTTGTTAGAATACCCGCGTATTTTGTGTTTTTGGCGCGACAAAAAGGAACTTATTGGATATGCCCCGGAAAATCTTCAGGATGCGGATTTTTTTCGCCCTTAAGAAAAGAACGGTGGTTTTCTTGGAATAATTGACGGAGGATGTTATGCAGAAGAAACGGTTCAAAACATATCTTGCGGCACTATTGTGCATATCATTTATGTGTCCATATTTTATGACGATTTTACAGCAGGGCGTGCGTGTGCTTATGGTGCAGGCGGAACAAATCCCAGTGGAAGGGGAGTGCACCGCGGATGAATTGAATGTGCGCTCCGGACCGGGAACGAATTACGCAAAGGTTCAGTCGGGCGGGAAGAATGTCGTACTTACAAGGGGTAAGAAAGTGACAATCCTTTCACAGAAGGATGACTGGTACGAGATTGAAGTGAATTTTGAAGGAAAGAGCGTGAAAGGTTACTGCCTTGGTACATATATAAAGATTACAAAGACTGCAGAGCCAACCCCGACCCCGGTGCTGGTCAAGAAGACCGTGTACGACCTGAAGCTTGCGGCGGCAGTCACGGCGAATGAAGTGAATTTCCGCAGCGAGCCGGATACGGGTTCCGAGGTTTACGGGAAGCTGAAAACAGGGGATTCGGTGACCGTGCTTGGCATGGAGGAGAAGAATGGCTACCTTTGGTACTATGCTTCGGCGAAAGTGGGCGGCGCGACCCAAAAAGGTTATATCGTCAGCGATTATGTGGCATTTACCCTGAAAAAGTCGTTCTATGTGAAAAATACTGTAAAGCAGGGGCTTCTTGAGAAGGCGGGTGGAACGCAGAAAGTAAAAAACGCCTCAGGCAACGATTTGTCGGTCGCGAAGGGGAAGTTTTTGTACGTGCTTTCGGAGGAGACCGTGGGCGGTGAAAAATGGCTTTATGTAAGGGTGCTGGTATCCGATGCGAAATATTACGGTTACATAAAGCTTGCGGATGTGGAGCTTGTCGGCATTGCATCGACCGTCTATGTGACCCCGACACCAACACCGACCTTGACCCCGACCCCAAAGCCGACCAAGACACCATCGCAGACCGAGGTCGTGGACGAGGAACAGGAATTTTCCTATGATGCGACCGTGACGGCGAATGAGCTGAATCTGCGCAAAAAGGCATCAACGACAAGTGATATCTTGGCAACGTTCACCAAAAACCAGGAGCTGACGGTATTGAATGCGCAGGTTGAGGAGGATGGAATCTGGTACCGCGTAGCGGCAACCGTTAACAAAAAAAAGTTGGTCGGGTATCTGTTTTCGCCTTATGTAAAGCTTGATTTTACACAGACGGTCTATGCAAATGTCATAGGGGGGGCGTTAAAGCTTCGCAGCAAGGCGAACACAAAGGCTGTCTATGTGACGAAGGAGAGCGGGAGTGTCCTCTCCATTGCGAACAATAAGAGCGTGAAGCTCCTCTCAGAGACAACCGTAAGCCAGACAAAATGGTTTGAGGTCGAGGTGGAAGTGAGCGGTAAGACATATAACGGTTACGCGACGGCGGACCGTCTTGCGCTGGCAGCAAAACCGACGCCAAGCCCGACTCCGGCTCCGACCGCTACGCCGACACCAACGCCTACTCCTACGCCAACCCCGACTGCTACGCCAACGCCGAGCCCAACCCCGACCCCGACATTGCTTCCGACGCAGGGCTTGGAACCGAGCCCGACCCCGACGCAGGCGGGGAGTGTGACACCGCAGCCGACCCCGACCGGGGCACTGCCGACAAAAGGACAGGCAAAGATTGCCGGGGTGACAGCGCTTGCATTAAAGGAGCTGCCGCAGTACGGAAGTAAACTGATTAAAAATGCCAGTGGTTTTTCCGTTGTTGTCGGCACGGAAAATGTGTTTGAGGTACTCGATGCGGTCGAGGACGGGGAGAACCGCTGGTACCATGTGGTTTATAAGCAGGACGGCGTGGAGTACGTCGGTTATATCAATGCGGACTATATCCAGTTCATCGAAGGCGGCGATATCTTTGGGGAGGAAACGCAGAATCCGATTCCAACCGACATACCAACACAAAATCCGGAAGATTTTGAGGCGCTTTTATCGGCACAGAATTTCCCGGAAAGCTACAAAGCTGCATTGCGGGAGCTTCACGCAATGCACCCGACCTGGAAGTTTCTTGCGAACCATACAGGCCTTGACTGGGAAACCGCGGTGGACAATGAGAGTGTTGTCGGGCGAAACCTGATTTCCAACACAAAAGGGGCTGCGTGGAAATCCTTTGAGCCGAACGCATACAACTGGAAAACGGACACCTTTGTTGTGTACGATGGTTCCACATGGGTGACCGCGTCAAGGGAAGCGAATGCATACTATATGGACCCGCGGAATTTCCTGGACGAGACGAATATTTTCCAGTTTGAGCTTCTGACCTATGAGCCTGCCTACCAGACCGTGGAGGGTGTGGAGAGCATCCTGAAAAATACGGCGATGGAACAAAAGGTTGTGAATTATACGGATGAGAATGGGAATGCGGCTTCCATGACCTACGGGGAGATATTTGTCAGGGCGGCGGAATATTCCGGTGTGAGCCCGTTCCACCTTGCTTCCAGGGTAAAACAGGAAGTGGTGGTCGGCACAAACTCGCTCAGCAACAGTGTTTCGGGGACGGTTTCCGGTTTTGAAGGATTGTACAATTATTACAATATCGGTGCGTACCACAGCACGGTGGCGGGCGGTGCAATCGCGAACGGGTTAAAGTACGCGAAGAACGGCAGTACAAACGCAGCGCTGAATGAGAGCATGCTGATTCCGTGGACAGACCCGTACCGGGCAATTTTAGGCGGTGCGTACTACATTGGCTATTCCTACATTAACCGCGGGCAGAACACGATTTATTTGCAGAAGTTTAATATGACCCCGACTTCAACTTACTCGCACCAGTATATGGCGAATATTGAGGCGCCGTACTCCGAGGGGCGCAAGGTGGCTGGCGCTTACGCCGAATTTGGTGATTTGCCGATTGTATTTTCCATCCCGGTATATCTGAATATGCCGCAGGAGGTATGTCCGGAGCCACAGGTTGCATATAATCCAAACAACTGGTTAAAGAACCTTTCGGTAAAGGATACCGCGGGCAATGAGCTTGTGCTGACCCCAACGTTTGATGTGTCGGTGGACCAGGAATATTACATTGTTGTGGAAAATTCCTGTGACATGGTTGAAGTATCCGCGCAGGCAGTCAGCAACCTGGCAACGGTGAACGGAAATACATGGTATCCGCTTGCCGTCGGCAACAATGAGATTGTCGTTGCGGTCACGGCGGAAAACGGGGAAGTCAGGGAGTACCGGATTACGGTTGCGCGCTCTGAGTAGGGCTTGGGCACATGCGGAACTCAAAATCAGCATGTGCCCGGACAGCGCCCGGAGGGTTTTATGGGAGCGAAGCGAACCATAAAATGCTCCGTGGTATTATGGTGCTGGGAGGGCACATGCGGAACTCAGAATCAGCATGTGCCCGGACAGCGCCCGGAGGGTTTTATGGGAGCGAAGCGGACCATAAAATGCTCCGTGGTATTATGGTGCTGGGAGGGCACATGCGGAACTCAATATAGAAAAAAGGTGACAGGATGAGACATTTTTGGAAAATAGTGACAGGTTGCTTTTTGTGCCTGTGCCTTGTGGCGGCATACCTGCCCACAGAAAATCTGAAGGCGGCGAGCGCGGATTTATCGTTTTACGCGGAGGAGCCGGAAGTGGAAGCAGGGCGGGAATTTACGCTGATATTGGAGATATCCGCCGATATGACCATCGGGGATTTTGAAGGGTATTTCACCTACGATGCGGACATTGCGGAATACACCTACGGACCGGCATGCATTACCGGGGGGGATGGATACCTGAAAATCTCGGATATCAATGCCGCGCCCACGGTGGGGCTGCGCAGTTATGTTATGACTTTTACCGCAAAAAAACGCGGGGTCTGCCAGTTCCGCATGAGCGGCATTCCTGTGGTTTACGCATATGAATCGGGCAATTCCATGTCGGTGATGTCAGAACCTTATCAGCTAACCATACGCGCCGCGGCGAATGCCTCAAATAACGCGCGGGCGGCGGCACTGCGGGTAAGCCCGGGGGCTTTGGTACCTGGATTTTCGCCGGAAATCACGGAGTACGAAGTGGAGCTTGACGCTTCCGTAGAGCGCATCATTGTCAGCGCAGTTTCAGCGGATTCAAAAGCACTCGTGAGTGTTTCGGGCAATGAGAGCCTTTCGGAAGGTGAAAATGACGTGAATGTGACCATCACGGCGGAAGACGGAACGGAATGCATTTACCATATTCTTGTAAGGCGCGGGAGCTCGTCCGGTGTTCCGACCATGCCGACCCCGGTGCCGGAGGATAAGGACAATCCGGGTTCTGTGGCAGGGCAGGAGGAAAGAACACTCTACCTTTCGGAGGACGGCACGATGCTGTGCGGGAATTACCGCTACCGGCTGACGCAGGAGATTTCGGGAATTATGATTCCGGATGGGTATGAGGCGGATTACCTGCTCATCGGGGGGGAGAGCATCACGGCATATATGACATCAAGACAGGCCGAATTCTGCCTTTTGGTGCTCGAGAATGAGGCGGGGGAGACAGGGCTCTACCGCTTTGACCGGAAAGAGTATACGATTCAGCGCTATGAGCCGGAGATTGTGACGGTGACGGATACAAGCAGTTTAAACCAGAAGGTGAATGAGCTTTTGTCAAAAACGCAGGAGTACGAGCAGAAGAAGAACAGTATGAGCATTCTGTGCGGGCTGCTCGGCGTAGTGATTGTTGTGTTGCTGCTTTTGTGTGTCAGGTTGCGCGTCCGCAGGGGAGGCAGCGAATTATAAATCAAATCCGTATTCCGACGAAAGGCGGGTGATGCTGTGAAATTACACGGCATCACCCGCCTTTGCGTCTTGGCGTACAGGGTGCGGGGGATGGGGCTGAGGGCATGCGCCGGGGGCGGCAGGGGTATTTTTGCGGCGGCAATGCGGACATTGCGGTTTTTATAAGAGAAATTATGGAAACAGAAGCGGTTGATTCCATTGACAAACGGGTGAGACTGTTATATGATAGATATAACAAAGGATGCATCATGAAAAAGACAGGAGGTGCACAGGATGATTGTGACGATTGACTTTAACAGCGATGAAGCAATCTACATACAGTTATGCAACCAGATTATACTGGGGATTGCGACAGCGCAGCTGCACGACGGGGACAGCCTGCCCTCCGTGCGTGATTTGGCGGAGGATATCGGGATTAATATGCATACAGTCAACAAGGCATACTCAATTTTAAGGCAGGAGGGCTATCTGAAGTTGGACCGCAGGAAGGGCGCAGTTGTGGCATTGGATTACGATAAGCTGCAGGCGATTGCAAAACTGAAAGGACAGATGAGGCTTATATTGGCGAGCGCAATCTGCCGGGGAATTTCCCGGGAGGAAATCCATCAGGCAGTGGACCAGATTTATGACGGTTTTTGACAAATTATCAGGCAGCGGAGGGAATATTATGGTTTGTGGAATCTGTAAGGCAAGGGAAGCTACGGTTTTTTATACGGAGATTGTAAATGGGACAAAGAAAGAGCAGTATCTGTGCGAAGAATGCGCGGCAAAGAGCACGAGCCTGCGCATAAAGGCACCGTTTGGCGGGCAGGAGTTTTCGCTTGGCGGGCTGCTTTTGGGGCTTTTGGAGCACAGCGGGGAGCCAAAGGCCGGGGAGGAAACGCCGCAGGAGTCAGGAAAAGGAATTGTCTGCTCGAACTGCGGCATGACCTACGCGGAATTTAAGGAGCATGGGCAGTTTGGCTGCGCATCCTGCTACAAGGAGTTCGGACGTCTGCTGCTGCGCAATATGCGGGGTATCCAAGGGTCGGACGTCCACACGGGCAAGCGTCCGAAGAATGTGGTCATTTCTCCGGCGGCACCGTCGGAGGATGTGCCGGCGCTTGATGAGACGCAGCGCCTGTCGATGCAGCTTGAGCAGGCAATCGAGCGGGAGGAATACGAGCTGGCTGCAGTGTTGAGGGACCAGATTCGTGAAAGAAAAAAACAGGAGGCGAAATGCGCGGATGAAGAAATGGTATGAGAATAAGGCGGAGGAGCGCGTTGTGATATCGAGCCGTGTGCGCCTTGCAAGGAATCTTTCGGAGTATCATTTTGCGGGAAAAATGAAGGATAAGGAGTGTGAGGCACTGACCCAGCGCGTCCGCGGGATGGCGGCGGCGTTTGAGGGGAAGGAAGGGATGAAATACTACTCCTGCAGCGTGAATAAGCTTTCGGAGCTTGAGAAGACATCGCTTTCAGAATGGTGTATTATCAGCGAACACCTTGCAAAAAAGAGGCAGGAGACGGCGCTTGTGCTCTCGGAGGATGAGGGCATCAGCATCATGGTGAATGAGGAGGACCACATCCGGATTCAGGCGGTGGCACCGGGGGAGAACCTCGAGGCTGCTTACACGCGCGCCATGCAGGTGGATGAGTGCCTGGAGGAGCTTGGTTACGCTTACGATGAGCGCTACGGTTATCTGACAACTTCCCCGCTCAATGTGGGCACCGGGATGCGCGCTTCCTTCCTGGTGTTTCTGCCGGCAATAACGATGGCAGACAAAATCCAGAAGCTTGCGGACGAAATCGGAAAATATGGTGTGATGATTCACGGGATTTCGGGGGAAGGAACAAAGACGCAGGGATACTTGTACCGTATCTTAAACCGGAAAACGCTTGGCTGTACGGAGCGGGAAATCATTGAAAACCTGAGGCAGATTCTGGGGGAGGTTGCGGGTCAGGAGCAAAAGTACAGGGAATATCTATGCAGCACGAACGCGGATGAGATTGAGGATAAAGTGTACCGCTCCTTCGGCGTGCTGCGCTACGCAAAGAAAATCAGCACGGAGGACGCCCTGGCGCTGCTTGCCCAGATTAAGCTCGGGCGCGACATGGGGATGCTGAAGGTGAATCCGGATTTAAACCTCTATGAGCAGATGATACGGATTCAGCCGGCAAATCTCCAGAAAATATGCGGGAAGAGCATGAACCGCACACAGCGGGAATTGTACCGGGGGGAGTATTTGAACCAGCTGATGAAAATGTAATCCGTTTTAGGATAAGAGGTTGGATGATTATAGATGCCTGCTGCTAAGAAATGGTGGCGGGCAGGAAAGAGGTATGGCTTGAAAGACAGATTTACAGAAAACGCCAGGGAAGCGATTCGCCTGGCGACGGAGACAGCATATCAATTGGCACATAATTATATTGGAACAGAACATTTGCTGATTGGCCTGACGAAGGCGAACGGTGTCGCGGGGAGGATTCTGGATGAACATGATGTAGATGAGGAGAAGCTGCTTGAGCTGGTAAACCAACTGATTGCGCCGACCGGGGGCATCAAGATTATGGAGAAGGACAATTTTACCCCGCGCGCGAAAAGAATCCTGGAGGCGAGCGCGAGGGAAAGCCTGCGCTTAAAGTCGGAACAGATTGGCACGGAGCATATTCTGATGGCGCTTTTAAAGGAGTCCGACTGTATCGCAGTAAGGCTGTTAAACACGTTGGGCGTGAATATGCAGAAGCTCTACATGGATATTCTGGCGGCGTGCGGCGCAGATATGAACACGCTCAAAAACGAGATGAACGGGGCAAAGGGGCGGCAGAAGGGCAAATCCCAGACACCGACGTTAAACCAGTACAGCAGGGATTTGACACAGCTTGCCAGGGAGGGAAGGCTTGACCCGGTGATTGGCAGGGAGGATGAGATACAGCGCGTCATACAGATTTTGAGCAGGCGCACGAAAAACAACCCTTGCCTGGTTGGTGAGCCGGGTGTCGGGAAGACGGCGGTCGCGGAAGGGCTGGCGCAAAAAATTGTTTCCGGGGATATCCCGGAGACCATCGCGGAAAAGCGCGTGATGACACTGGATTTATCCGGGATGGTTGCGGGCTCAAAATACCGCGGCGAGTTTGAGGAGCGCATTAAGAGGGTTATCGGCGAGGTCATTTCCGACGGCAATGTGCTGCTTTTCCTTGATGAGCTGCACACCATCATCGGCGCGGGCGGCGCGGAGGGGGCGATTGACGCTTCCAACATTTTAAAGCCGTCGCTTGCGCGCGGGGAGATTCAGCTGATTGGCGCGACCACAAGGGAAGAATACCGCAAATACATTGAGAAGGACGCGGCGCTTGAGCGGCGTTTCCAGCCGGTTGCGATTGAGGAGCCGGGCGAGGAGGAGGCAATCCAGATTCTTGAAGGTTTGAGCCCGGCTTACGAGGCGCACCACCGGGTGCATATCACGCAGGAGGCGCTTGCGGCGGCGGTTCGTCTGGCAAGCCGCTACATTAACGACCGCTTTTTGCCGGACAAGGCGATTGATGTCATGGACGAGGCGGCATCCAAAGTGCGCCTGAGCATTTACAAGCCGTCGGCAAAGATGAAGGAACTTGAGGAGAAGTTGGCAAAGCTTGAGAAAGAGAAGGAAAATGCGATTAAGTCCGAAGAATTTGAGCGCGCGGGCGAGATTAAGAGAAAACAGGAGCGCATCCGCGTGAGCATGGAAAAACTGGAGGCAGAACGCGAGGCGGAGCGCGAGAATGCGGTGCTTACCGTGGGCGAGGAGGAGATTGCCGATGTCATCTCGCAGTGGACGAAGATTCCGCTAAAGAGGTTAAAGGAAGGGGAGAGCGAGCGGCTGCTGAAATTGGAGTCGGTTCTCCATGAGCGCGTGATTGGGCAGGAGGAGGCAGTCTCAGCGGTCGCAAAGGCAATCCGCAGGGGGCGCGTGGGGTTAAAGGACCCGAACCGTCCGATTGGTTCCTTCCTCTTCCTTGGACCGACCGGTGTTGGCAAGACGGAGCTTTCTAAGGCGCTCGCGGAGGCAATGTTTGGCAATGAGAATGCGATGATCCGCGTGGACATGACCGAGTACATGGAAAAGCACAGCGTTTCCCGCATGATTGGTTCGCCGCCAGGCTATGTGGGCTACGATGAGGGCGGGCAGTTAAGCGAGAAGGTGCGCCGCAACCCGTATTCCGTGATTCTGTTTGACGAAATCGAGAAGGCACATCCGGATATTTTTAACATCCTGCTGCAGATTCTTGACGACGGGCATGTGACGGATTCGCAGGGGCGCAAAATCAGCTTCAAAAATACGATTATCATCATGACCTCCAATGCCGGGGCGCAGAATATCGTGTCGCCGAAAAAGCTTGGTTTTACGAGCCATGAGGACGCGAAGGCGGATTATAACCGCATGAAGGAGGGCGTGATGGATGAGGTGAAGCGCCTGTTTAAGCCGGAGTTTTTAAACCGTATTGACGAAATGATCGTGTTCCATGCGCTCACGCGTGAAAATATCTGTGAGATTGTAAAGATTATGATTGGCACAATCACAAAGCGCTGCATGGCGCAGATGGAAATCCGGTTAAAAGCGGAGGGTGCGCTTTTGGAGCATCTGGCAAAGAAGGGCTATGACGAGAAATACGGCGCGAGGCCGCTGCGCCGTGTCATCCAGACAGAGCTTGAGGATAAGCTGACGGAGGAGATTTTGGAGGGCAGGGTACGGACCGGGGATACGGTGACGCTTGGATTTGCGGACGAAAAGCTTAAGATATCCGTGCGCCACAAGCGTGAGCGTGCGTAAAAGAGACAGGCATTTCCTTAATTGTTGCAATAAAATTATCGAAATTGCCAGAAATCAGTAGAAAATAATGAGAAGTTATGGTATAATGTCTGCAAAGGCATTATACCTGCGCCGATTTGCAGGCATATGGAAGGAGGACATGATGAGTACAGAATTGATTCGTAAGGAAGAGGATGGAACACTTAGTTTTGGGGATTACACCCTGTCGGAGAAGTCGAAAGTAAACGATTTCGAGTTTAACGGGGATTTATATAAAGTCAAGACCTTTTGTGAGATGACAAAGCTTGAGAAAAACGGCATGTTTGTCTATGAGTCCGTGCCGGGAACCGCGGTGGGGCATTTTGAGGTTTCGGAGAAATCGGTATCGTTTTTTGTGACGGCGAAGGAGGATGCGCAGATTACGCTTGAGCTTGAGCCGGAGAAGGAGTACAGGATTTATATCAATGATACAAATGTCGGCAGGATGAAGACGAACCTTGGGGGAAAGCTTGTATTGAGCATCGAGAAGAACTCCGCTGAAAGCTCGGCGGTGCGCGTCGTAAAGTGCGTGTGACCGGGCAGGGGGCTTAGATGGCAACCAGGGCGAAAAACATATTTTTCTGTGCGGAGTGCGGGTACGAGTCGCCCAAATGGCTCGGGCAGTGTCCGGGATGCCGGGCGTGGAACAGCTTTGCGGAGGAGCCGGTGCAAAAAAAGGCTCCCGCAGGCGGTTTTGTAAGCGCGGGGAAAAGGGCGGTGCCGCAGAGGCTTTCCGAGGTGACACAGACGGCGCAGGAGCGGATTGGCAGCGGGATTGGCGAGTTTGACCGCGTACTGGGGGGCGGCATTGTGCCGGGTTCCCTGGTGCTTGTCGGAGGGGATCCCGGCATTGGGAAATCAACGCTGCTGCTTCAGATGAGCAGCATTTTATCGGAGGCGGGGCATGTGGTGCTCTACATTTCCGGGGAGGAATCGCCGCAGCAGATTAAGCTGCGTGCCGACCGCCTCGATAAGCCGTCCGGAAAGCTCCTCCTGCTTGCGGAGACGAATCTTGATGCGGTGGAGGCGGTCATTGAGCAGCAAAAACCGGAGATTGTCATTATCGATTCCATCCAGACGATGTTCCGGGAGGATATCCAGGCCTCGCCCGGCTCCGTCAGCCAGGTGCGCGAGACGACGGGCAGCCTGCTTCGCGTCGCGAAGGGGCAGGGCATCACGATTTTTATCGTCGGCCATGTGACGAAGGAAGGTGTGGTGGCAGGTCCGAGAGTGTTAGAACACATGGTGGATACCGTGTTGTATTTTGAGGGGGAGAATGCGGCATCCTACCGTATTTTGCGCGCGGTGAAGAACCGTTTCGGCTCGACAAATGAAATCGGTGTGTTCGAGATGTGCCAGAACGGCCTGGCGGAAATTTTAAATCCGTCGGAATATCTTCTGGAAGGCCGGCCGGAGAATGAGCCGGGTTCCGTTGTGGCGGCAATGATGGAGGGGAGCCGGACAATGCTTGTGGAAGTGCAGGCATTGGTCTGCCAGACCAATTTCAACATGCCAAGGCGCACGGCGGCGGGGATGGATTACAACCGCGTAAACCTGCTGTTGGCGGTGCTTGAAAAAAGGCTTGGGATTCAGCTTGCTTTCTGTGATGCCTACATCAATGTGGCGGGCGGGATGCGCATCAGCGAGCCCGCGCTTGACTTGGCGGTGGTATTTGCCATATTGTCAAGCTATAAGAACAAGGCGGTGCCGGAGCATACGATTGTCTTCGGGGAAGTGGGCTTAACCGGGGAGGTCAGGGCGGTCAGCATGGCTGCGGGGCGTGTCGCTGAGGCGGCAAAGCTTGGCTATGCACAGTGCATCCTGCCGTATGCCAACTTAGAGGGCATGAAGAAAAACAGGAAAGAGTTTGGTGGGATTTCCCTGGTAGGAGTAAAAAATGTGAGGGATTTATTCGGATTATTGGAAAGGTAAAGTGTGTCAATGAAGAATCTCGGTAACAAATGGCTGGAAAGTGTAGAGCGATTGTCGCAGGCGCAGCTGCAGGCAGGGCAGAGTGCGTTCGATGCGCTGAATGAACATGATAAGCTGCTGCAGCTCATCCGTATGCTTGCCATAAATGTGGAGGGGGTATTTTCCTCCATGGATATGGCGAATATGGAGCTTGCGGCTACACTCGAAAAGGCCACACGGGATGCAGTGCGGGAGGAAGACGGGCAGCGCCTGCTCCAGATGAATGAGGAGAATTTAAGGACTGCGGAGCAGTTTGCACAAATGTTGCAGAGCGTGATGACGGCGGCGGAAATTGGCAGTGAGAGGATACATAGGATGGAAGAGGATATTGCCTTTGCGCAGGAGGCGTTGGAAAATCTTTGTGAAGTGGCGGGTGAACTGGACGGAAATTAAGGACGCAGGAAAATACGGACAGTGCATTGGTTTGGAGGCGAAAGATGGTGGAGAAGAAAAAACATGCCAGGAAGGCTGTGGGATATGCAATCGTGTTGGCGCTGTTATTTACCTCCTGCGGCAAAAAGGAACCGCAGAGTGACGGTCTGGTGCCGATGGAGACGGCAAAAAGCTACGAGCATGTCGTGAGGGCAGAAAATACAGACCCCAACCCCGGCATCGGGGATGGGCAGACAGATCTAGGGACACCCGGAAATGACGTGGGTGATACGGGCACGGTGACGCCGCCCGTGACAGGGACACCACAGGATACCGTGACACCAAAGCCGGATGACGGGAACCAGGATGAAGATATTGTGTATGTTGCGGTTTCAAAGCTGAACCTGCGCGCGGAGCCATCGCTTGACTCGGAGGTTATAGCACAGGCAAAATATGGGGATTCCTTTGTGCGGACAGAGAAGGGAACCGAAGGTTGGGATAAACTTCTTTACAACGGACAGGAAGTCTACGCATATGCAGAGTACCTTTCGGAGCAAAAGGTTGCCGGGGCAAATAACACGATTTCCGCGCAGTTTACGGCAGATGCTAAAAAAAAAATGAAAGTTGTGGATACGGGGAAACAGATTTATTCCTATGATGAGATGTGCGGGGATTTGGAAGAGCTGAAACAACTTTATCCGGGCAGGTTTTCCTGCCAGTCCGTCGGCACAACACTGGATGGCAGGAATCTTTATGAAATCGTGTTTGGAAACCCCGCAGCCGAAAAAACAATTATTATCCAGGCAGGCATCCATGCGCGGGAGTATATGACATCGCAGCTTGTGATGGCGCAGCTGGAGTTTTATTTATGCTGCCCAGAGGATGCCGTATATGGGCAGACCACGCTTGGCGGGCTTTTCAACCAGGTTTCGGTGCACCTTTACCCGATGGTGAACCCGGATGGGATTTCCATCAGCCAGTATGGGCTGGACGGAATCGAAAGCGCGTCCATACGCGCGGATATCAAAAGCTGGTATGACCGTGACAAGCGGGAGGGAAAAACCGCTTACTCGTTGGAGGATTATCTCAAATACTGGAAAGCCAATGCGAACGGGGTGGATTTGAACCGGAATTTTGACTATGGTTTTGCGGAGTATTCCGGTGCGGCATATCCCGGCGCAATGAAATATAAAGGGAGCGCACCGGGGTCGGAGGCGGAATCGGCGGTGCTAATCCGGCGCACAAGGGAGCTTTCCCCGGCGCTCGCAGTAAGCTACCATGCATCCGGCAGCGTGATTTACTGGGATTACGGGCAGACGGGGAATCTGCGCACAGTATGCAGCGCCATGGTGGATGTGATCCATGGGGTAAACCGCAATGAAATACGCTATGCGGCTACGGACAAACAGGATGCTGCCGGGTATGGGGACTGGCTTGTGATGTCGGAGGGGATTCCGTCGGCGACAATTGAGATTGGCGTTGGAACCGCGCCGCTTGCGGCAAGCGAATTTCCGGATATATGGGACAGGAATGAGATGATGTGGGCGGCGCTCGCAGATTTTGCGAGGACGCAGCGTTAGGCATAGAGGTCTCGGATTATAAAGTGCAGATTATGAAAGGATGGTAAACAGATTATGAATCAGAACATGGCTTTGCTTTCGCAGACAGAAATCGATACATTACTTAACTTTTTGCAAAAAAGTAAAGTTGGTGAGGAGGTTATGGATCAGGCCAGTATTGACCGTCTGATTCACCTTTTACAAAGTGACCAGAAGCGCGAAGTGAAATTCAATACCAATATGCCGGAAGTACATGGGGAGGAAGAACATGCGCTGCTGCTGGTTGATGCCTTTGGAAGTGTAGAGGAACAGCGCAGGTGTGTGCTTGAGTGTCAGGTGGATGACGCAACAAAATATCTGCGCATCATCTGCCGGGATGAGAAGAAGGATGCAGAGTACGAGATTACCCCGGCGTGCGTGAGCGAGCTGCGTTATCGCGGTGCGGATAAGAGCAGTTGGGGGTATGCGGTTCCGCCGGTGACTTTTGACCACATTGCGGCTATGATGTCAATCAAATACACGAAATCCGTATTTGATAAAATCTGCCAAATTTTTGCAGAACACATGTTTGGGGATGCCCAGATAACGATACCGGAGATATATATGCCGACGACATATGACCTGATTCACCATCTAAAGGATTAAATTTTTGGCAGTCATTGCGAAAAATAACGAAAATATTTGCGCATTTCTTCCAATCAAGGAAAAAACAGCAGGTATTTCGCAAGGGATACGGGCAATACCTTAGGAAAATTTACAAAAACGCAGAAAAAAAGAAAAGCCACATGGTGCAGATTATACAAATTTTTCTCCCTTTTTCCGCGGACAAATCACGGAAACCTCACCGTTGACGTAGAATGGAAAATGTGATATAACATACCATAAATCAAGGAAGTGAGGTGAGATGAAAGATGGAAAAGAACATGGTAAAATTTAATCGTGTGGACGATGTAAGGGAATTTGTTGCCGCAGCGGCGAAATGCGATTTTGACATCGACGTAACCTATAACAAGGTGGTGGTAGATGCAAAATCTTTTCTCGGCGTATTAAGTCTGGCATCGCTTCCGGTATTGGTTGCAATGCACGGTGAGAATCCACAGCTTCGTCAGGTTTGCCAGAAATTTGCCTGCTAAGATAAGAGCAGGAAAGAGGTATTGCCGCGCATAAGAAATACAAATTTTTCTTTGCGCGGCAGCCCTTTTTTTGGATAAAAGGAAATGCGGAAATTTGAGAAAAAATTGTTGACAATTCCCGCGGATTGTTGTATACTGTATAAGCATCAGTGATGTAGGGGTATCTTCCAAAGGTAGGATGCCGGTCTCCAAAACCGTTAATGAGGGTTCGAATCCTTCTGCCCCTGTTGAAAAGCCTGTGCGCAGAGCCAGAGATGGTTTGCCGTGCAGGCTTTTTCCGTGCGTAATTTTCTGGCAGGATTTCCGGATATTTCCGGAAAAACAGGGGCTGTTGCATAATGTGATGACTCCGCAATATATGGCGTATCTGTCGGATGGATACGCCGCATATCGCAGAATACAGGCATTTTGCAACAGCCCCTATCTGCTGTTTTGTATTTCTTATCTTTCTTTACTTGCGCTGTGACCTTTTGCGCATCAGCGGGTCAAGGATTTTCTTGCGGATGCGCAGCGATTTTGGCGTAACTTCTAAAAGCTCGTCCGTATCGATAAATTCCAGCGCCTGCTCTAGGCTTAACACCTTTGGCGGAACGAGGCGGAGTGCTTCGTCGGCATTGGAGGAGCGCGTGTTCGTCAACTGCTTTTTCTTGCAGACATTGACTTCGACATCCTCCGTTTTGCCGTTCTGCCCGATGACCATACCGGCATAAACCTTCTCGCCCGGGCTGATAAAAAGAATGCCGCGCTCCTGTGCGTTGAAAAGGCCGTAAGTAATTGCCTCGCCGGACTCAAAGGCAATCAGGCTTCCGGTTTTGCGGTACTGGATATCACCTTTGTAAGCGCTGTAACCCTCAAACGTAGTGTTTAAAATGCCGTTCCCCTTTGTGTCCGTCAAGAACTCGCCGCGGTAGCCAATCAGCCCCCTTGCAGGAATCAGAAACTCAAGGCGCGTATAACCGCCGCTTACGGTGGACATTCCTAAAAGCTCCCCCTTGCGCTCGGAAAGCTTCTGGATAACGGTGCCGGAAAACTCCTCCGGAACATCGACGAAAGCGCGCTCCATCGGCTCGGATTTTTTCCCGTCCTCGTCCGTGTGGTAAAGCACTTCCGCCTTGCTGACCGCGAACTCATAGCCCTCGCGGCGCATGTTTTCAATCAGGACGGACAGGTGCAGCTCCCCGCGCCCGGATACCTTGAATGCTTCGGTCGTATCGGTCTCCTCGACGCGCAGGGAAACATCCGTATTCAGCTCGCGGAAAAGACGGTCGCGCAGATGGCGGGAGGTAACGAATTTTCCTTCCTGCCCTGCGAGCGGGCTGTCATTGACAATAAAATTCATTGCGATTGTCGGTTCGGAAATCTTCTGGAACGGAATCGGGGCAGGATGCTCCGGGGAGCAGAGCGTGTCGCCGATATGGATGTCAGGGATACCGGAAATTGCAACGATGGAGCCGATGCCCGCTTCCGCTACTTCTATCTTTTTCAAACCCTCAAATTCGTAGAGCTTACTGATTTTTACGCGCTTGCTCTTGGCTGGGTCATGGTGGTTTACAATTACCACATCCTGGTTGACTTTCACTTTACCGTTATCCACCTTGCCGATGCCGATGCGGCCGACATACTCGTTGTAGTCGATTGTGCTGATCAGGACCTGTGTACCCTCCTCCGGGTCGCCTTCTGGTGCCGGGATGTAGTCAAGGATTGTTTCAAAAAGCGGTTTCATGCTTTCTGGCTTGTCCTCAAGCTCAAGGATGGCGACCCCTGTTTTTGCGGATGCAAAGACGAATGGGCAGTCAAGCTGCTCGTCACTCGCGTCAAGTTCAATGAAAAGCTCGAGCACTTCGTCAATGACTTCCTTTGGCCTTGCTTCCGGGCGGTCAATTTTATTGATGCACACGATGACTGGGAGGTTTAACTCCAACGCTTTTTTCAATACGAATTTCGTCTGCGGCATTGCGCCCTCAAAAGCATCCACCACAAGGACGACACCGTTGACCATTTTCAGGACGCGCTCCACTTCGCCGCCAAAATCAGCATGCCCCGGCGTGTCGATAATATTGATTTTGACACCATTATAATTGATGGCAGTATTTTTTGCGAGAATGGTGATGCCGCGCTCCTTCTCGATATCGCCCGAATCCATGACCCGCTCCTCAACCACCTGGTTTGTGCGGAACACGCCGCTTTGCTTTAGGAGCTCATCGACCAGGGTTGTTTTGCCGTGGTCAACATGGGCAATGATTGCGATATTGCGGATATCTTCACGTTTGATTTTCATAAGTTTCCTCGATTCTATTATTTATTGAGCAAAAAGGTGTTGTTCGCTATTTCACATCATACCATATTATGCCGATTTTACAAGTTTTTTTCGGGGCGGGAACAAAATTTGTATAGTTTTTCTGAAATTCTGTTCGGAAAAGTACAGAAAAATGAACAAAATGTTATCGGGAAAGAAGCAGAAGAAAGCACGAAATATAGAAGATATATTTTATGGGCGGAAAACGAGCGACAAAAATGAAATATTCCACATCGGAGCGGGTAAAAAAAGAAAATGCTGAAAAAAATATGAAAAAACCCTAAAAAATATTGCTATTTCTCCCGCGAATGGTGTATAATGTCATCAACTTATAAGTTTTTATTTTTATTGGGTAGGAATTGCATCGAAAAAGGTCAAAAGGTATATTATTATGGGGAAACATGCGGTGAAAAGCACTTGAAATCCCAAGTTTTTCCACATATAATAATATGCGTGAGAATACTTTGTTTAGAGGAAATTCTGACGAACCAAAGGAAAGCGAGGGTAGTAAATATGACAGATAAAGTATTTGACAACAATCAGGTAACTGTGGCAGGGCAGGTCGTTAGCGAGTTTACCTACAGCCACGATGTTTTCGGAGAAGGTTTTTATCTGATGGAGATATCGGTGAACCGCTTAAGCGATACTTACGATATCATTCCGGTTATGGTGTCGGAGCGTCTGATTAATGTGAAGGAGTCCTGCAAGGGCAAATTCGTGGAGATTAACGGACAGTTCCGGTCTTACAACCGCCACGAAGACAACAAAAACCGTCTTGTCCTCTCTGTTTTTGCGAGGGAGATAAGGATTATGGAGCACGGAGAGGAAGAGCATAAGCCGAATTACATATCGTTGGACGGCTTTGTGTGCAAACCACCTGTGTACCGCAAGACGCCGCTTGGCAGGGAGATTGCGGACATCCTTCTCGCAGTCAACCGCCCATACGGAAAATCGGATTACATCCCGTGTATCTGTTGGGGCAGGAACGCCCGCTTTGCGGACAGCTTTGAAGTTGGCGCACACCTTCAGGTGCAGGGCCGCATCCAGAGCAGGGAGTACCAGAAAAAGCTCAGCGAGACAGAATTTGAAAAGCGTGTTGCCTATGAGGTCAGTGTCAGCAAGCTTGACCTGATTGAAAAGGAGGAGGCACCGGTTGCTTCAGCAAAGGAGGAAGAAGCAGCGGAAGCCCCAGAAGAAGGGGAGGTATGAAAAGAACAGCGGGCAATGGCAGGTTCGCAAGATTTTTTTACCACAACTGAAAATTAGTATTGACAAGGCAGACATGGAATGATAAGATAGAAACACGTAATGCATAGAGGTAGAGGCGCATCGATTAAGAGTAGACTGCAGGATATGTCAGGCATAGGGGAATGCAGAAGAAAGGATGAGATGCCGAAGGTGTGGGGTTCCTGAGACTTCACATGCTGGGGGCAGGATGAAGAATCCGGTCACTGTCATTATAAAGGATTTCGGAATCCGTTTATGATGGGGAGCTACTGAAGGAACAATGCTGCGATGGGTTCGCAGTAGTTCATATTGTCCGTTGTATTGGCGGGCAGTGTTTCAGTCGGCAGTCCATGTCGGCTTTTTTTTATGCGCAGGAGCGCGGGAATGTGCATGGATGCACATGGAAACGAGCTGCTTTGCAGTTGCGCTCCCCGCGCAGCGATATGCAGGCAGCGTGCCAGAAAAGGAAGAACACCCTGGTCTGGCGGTGCAGCAACGCAAATTTGGTTGAGATAAGGAAAGGAAGGGAAAAGTATGGCGATTTTTGAGGGCGCAGGCGTAGCGATTGTTACACCGATGAAGGAAAATGGAGAGGTAAATTTTGATAAGCTTGGGGAAATCATTGATTTCCAGATTGAAAATGGCACGGACAGTATCATTATCTGTGGAACGACGGGGGAAGCCTCCACTTTGTCCCATGAGGAGCATATCGAGTGCATCCGCTACACAGTACAGCATGTAAAGAAACGTGTTCCGGTGGTTGCAGGGACAGGTTCGAATTGCACGGAGACCGCAGTTTACCTTTCAAAACAGGCGAGGGATGACGGCGCGGACGGACTTTTGCTCGTAACGCCGTACTATAACAAGGCGACACAGAAGGGCTTGATTCGTCATTTTACGGAGGTTGCACATGCGGTTGACATCCCGATTATCCTTTACAATGTGCCGGGGCGAACAAGCTGCAACATCCAGCCAGAGACCGCTGCATATCTGGCGAAGAATGTGGAGAATATTGTAGCGATGAAGGAAGCGACCGGAAATATCATCCAGGCAGCGAAGACCGTGCAGCTTTGCGAGGGGGCACTGGATCTTTATTCCGGCAACGATGACAGCATAGTGCCGATTCTTTCGCTCGGCGGCAAGGGTGTCATCTCGGTGCTTTCCAACGTGGCACCGCGCGCGACGCACGACATTGTTGCAAAATACCTTGCTGGGGATACGAAGGGAAGCCTTGAGCTCCAGTTAAAATATTTGCCGCTCGTCGCGGCACTGTTCTCGGAAGTCAACCCGATTCCGGTAAAAGCTGCATTGAATATGATGGGCATGGAGGTAGGACCGCTGCGTCTGCCGCTCACCGAGATGGAGGAAGCAAACGCACAAACGCTGCGCACCGAAATGCAGAAAGTCGGACTGATTGCGTAGGGGATATGCAGAACTTTAAAACAGCATATGCCCGTACAGCCCCCCAGTGGAATTTATCGGAGCGAAGCGGAGAGAAATTGCACTGCTATGAGAGGGGGCTGGGAGGGGATATGCGGAACTATAAATAAGAGAGGACACAATTATGATAAACATTATTATGCGCGGCTGTAATGGACGAATGGGCCAGGTGATTACCGATATTATAAAAAAGGACGAGGATGTACAGATTGTGGCGGGGATTGACCTTATGCCGCTTGAGGGCAGGGAAAACCCATATCCGGTGTACGAGAATCTTGCGGAATGTAACATTCTTGCAGATGTAGTGATTGACTTTTCCTCCCCGAAGGGGCTGACGGAACTGCTTAGCGTCTGCCGGGAAAGAAAGCTCCCGATTGTGTTGTGTACGACAGGCTTCTCGGAAGAACAGCTCGCCCAGATTGAGGAGGCAGCAAAGGAAATTGCGATTTTGCGCTCCGCGAATATGTCGCTTGGCATCAATACGCTTGCAAAGCTTGCGGAGGCGGCGGCAAAAATACTTGCGGAAGCAGGCTTTGACATGGAGATTGTGGAGCGTCACCACAGCAGAAAACTGGACGCACCGTCAGGAACGGCACTGCTTTTAGCCGACCGCATGAATGCCGCCCTGGGGCAGAAGTACCACTATACCTTTGACCGCAGCGGGCGCAGGCAGGAGCGTGACCCGAAAGAGATTGGTATTTCGGCAGTGCGCGGCGGCACAATTGTCGGGGAGCACGAGATAATATTTGCCGGGCGCGATGAGGTCATTGAGTTAAAACATACGGCATATTCGCGCGAAGTATTTGCCACAGGCGCTGTACAGGCGGCGAAATTCCTCGCCGGGAGAAAAGCAGGTATGTACGATATGCGGGGCGTTGTCGGGGCATAGGAATATTTTGGAGCCGCTGCAAAACAGAAGGATGCAGCGGCTTCTTTTTTGTGCGCGGCGTGTAGTGGAGGGAAAACGTTTCCTCTCGATGACAGGGGCGCAGAAAACGCCCCTTTGTTTGGCTGTGGTAAAACGGTTCACAGGATTTTCACACAATGCGCCGCAAGTGTTCACAATTTGATGCTAGAATTATGAAAAAACAGCATATTTCTGCGTAAAATCCGGGAAAGGATATCCGGAAGTATGCCGAACGAAAAACAGGAGGAAGGATACATTGATTGAGGTAAAAAATCTCGTAAAAAAATACGGTGACCATACTGCGGTGGATCATTTGAATTTTACCGTAGAAAAGGGACAGATTCTTGGTTTCCTAGGTCCAAACGGTGCCGGGAAATCAACGACAATGAATATGTTGACCGGATATATCTCCATGACCGAGGGGAGTGTCACCATCAATGGTTTTGACATTTATGAGGAGCCGGAGGAGGCAAAAAAATCAATCGGTTACCTGCCGGAGCTGCCTCCGGTCTACCCGGACATGACGGTGCGGGAATACTTAAAATTTGTGATGGATATCAAAAAAGTGCCGCGTAGCGTGCGCGCGGCAATGCTTGAGGACATTATGGCGCGCACACAGATTGCGGGGGTTGCAGACCGCCTGATTCGCCATCTCTCAAAAGGATTTAAACAGCGCGTCGGCTTGGCGCAGGCGATTGCGGGTTATCCGGAAGTCATCATCTTAGATGAGCCGACGGTTGGTCTTGACCCAATGCAGATTATCGAGATTCGCGACCTGATTAAAGAACTTGCCCAAAAACATACCGTCATTATCAGCTCGCATATTCTTTCGGAAATCAGCGAAGTCTGCGATACGGTCATGATTATCAATAAAGGAAAACTTGTCGTGATGGACAGCGTGGAAAATCTGCCGAAGCACCTGGAACACTCGATGAGCCTGAAGCTTCTTGTAAAGGGAGAGGAGAGCCGCATCCGTGCAGCGCTCGCACCAGTCGGGCAGGTGGAAAAAATTTCGGTGGAACGCAGCGAGCAGGAAGGCTTACTCTCGGTTTCCATTGGAACAAAGAACAAAACCGATGTGCGCGAGGAGGTTTTCTATGCCCTGGCAGCCGCGAAATGCCCGATTTTTGAAATGACAGCAAACAGCATGTCCCTGGAAGATATCTTCCTTGAAATGACAAAAGACGAGCAGGGAAATGCTTTTGGCGCGTCCGCGGCAGAAAAAGAGGACGGCGGAAAAGAGAAGGAAAACGAAGATGCCGCAGGAGAGGAGGAATAAAAAATGTTGGCGATTTATAAAAAAGAAATGCGTACTTATTTTACCTCCATCGTGGGGTATCTGTTCCTGGGCTTTTTCTTAGCACTCATCGGGCTGTATTTCTATGCCCAGAACCTATATTCCGCAAGCCCGAATTTCGGCTATGCGCTCGGCGGGGTCATGATGTTTTTTATCCTGCTTGTGCCGATGGTGACGATGCGCATCATGGCGGAGGAGAATAAGCAAAAAACCGACCAATTGCTTTACACAAGCCCGCTCTCCGTGACAAAAATCATCCTTGGAAAGTATTTTTCCATCCTTTCCATGTTCGGGATTGTTATGCTGATTACCTGCATTTACCCGCCAATCCTCTCAAAATACGGCGCGGTCAACTATAAAATGTCCTACGCCTGCATTCTGGCGTTTTTCCTGATGGGCGCGGCGTACATGGCAATCGGGCTGTTCATTTCTTCGGTCACAGAAAGCCAGGCGTTCGCGGCAATCATGACCTTCGTGGTGGTCATTCTCTCAGTTTTTGCCACGCAGATTGCCGAGCTTTTGCCAACAACGGCAAGGACGGCATGGCTGTTGTTTTCGGTGTTGCTTTTAGGGATTGCGTGGCTGACCTATGTGCTCATGCATAATATTACCGTAAGCATTGCATTTGCTGTTCTTGCGGAGATTGCGCTTTTTGCGCTTTACCGCGTAAAACCGGATGCATTGGAAGGTTCGCTTTTAAACGTGTTCGGGTGGTTTTCCATCAGCGACCGATTTGTAAACTTTGCCTATGGTGAATTTGACGTGGCAGCAATTGTCTATTATATCAGTTACTGCGTGCTCTTTGTATTTTTGACGATTCAGGCAATCAAAAAGAAGAGATGGAGCTAACGGGAAGGAGAAAAAAAGATGGCAGAAAAAGAAATAACAGAAAAAGAAAAGCTTGGCGGACGGGTAAAAGCCTCCTTTGAGACGAGGAAATTTAAGGGCGGTGCTTATGCGACGCTGCTTTCCGCGATTGCGGTTGCGCTTGTGATTGTAGTAAACCTCCTTGTGACAAAGCTCGACATACAATTTGATTTGACCGATGACGGGAAATACAGCCTCGACGGGGAAACCATCCGGCTCTTAAAGGAAATTGACGAGGATATCACGGTTTATTACCTTGTGCAGAGCGGCAACGAAATCACATATTTTGACCGCCTGTTTACCAAATATGATGATTACAACAGCCATATCAAGATTGAATATAAAGACCCGGTGCTGCATCCAAGGTTCGCGTCGCAGTACGTGGAGGATAATGTAACCGAACAGAGCTTCCTTGTTGTCAACGAGGAGACGGGAAAAGCGAAATATGTACCGTACTCTGAGGCAGTGGTTCAGGAGATAAACTACAATACCTTCCAGATGCAGGCCACGGGGATTTCATTGGAAACCGGTCTGAATGCGGCAATACAGTATGTGACAAACGATGATTTGCCGGTGCTTTACAATGTGCAGGGGCATGGCGAGAGCAGCATGTCATCGAAGCTTTCCGATTACCTGACTAAAAATAACATCTCGGTCAATGATATCCGCCTTGTAACGCAGGAAGCGGTGCCGGAGGATTGCGATATTCTTTTCATCAATCAGCCGCAGTCCGATTACATGCCGGAAGAAATCACGATGATAAAGCAATACCTTGCGGCGGGCGGGGATGCCATCTGGATTCTCGATTTTGTGACACCGGAGCTTCCGAATTTCATGGAGCTGCTTGCCTACTATGGCATGGATGTGCAGGAGGGGCTGGTTTTGGAGGGGGATTCGCGGCATTATATGTTCCAGGCACCGTATGTGGTGCTGCCAACGGTTTATAATACGGAGATTACAAACAGCGTGCGCGGTAAAAAATATGTTGTGATGCAGAGTTCGACAGGTATTTTGCTGCGCGAAGATAAGAGGGATTCCCTCAGCATCGAAAAACTCCTTGAAACCTCCGAAACATCCTACATCAAGCCGATGCAGGCGGAAACACTTGAAAAAGAGGACGATGATTTGCAGGGACGTTTTTGCGTGGGGTTAAAAATCACCGAGCAGGCAGGGGAAGAGGAGATGCGGATTGCCGTGTACTCCGCAAAATTTTTCCTGGACGATACGTTGGTTGCAAACAGTTCATACGGCAATGGCGATATTCTGCTCAATACCATCAATATTTTTACCGAACAGGAAAATGCGGTGGCAGTGGCAGCAAAGAGCCTGGCGGAGCCACAGCTTACCATCGCCAGCGCCGAGGCAAACCGGATTGCGGTAACCGTAGCAGTGATAATGCCGCTTTGCATCATCGGCATCGGAATCTATGTTGTTGTGCGCAGGCGCAAGAAATAATAGAGAAATGCAAAACTCAAAACAGCATGTTCCCGGACACCGCCCCAGTGGGATTATTTCGGAGCAAGGCGGAGAAAAAATCCCACTGCCGGTTATGGGTGGTGGGAGGGAACATGCGGAACTTAATATGGAGGTTTTTTTCATGGCTTCATCGAAGAAAAAAAAGAAGAATATGGTGACGCTGCTCTCCCTTTTTGCGGTACTCCTCCTCCTGATTGTGGCATATATGGCGGCAACAAAATGGAAGGACGCACAGAAGGAAAAGGACGAGGAGCAAGGCGCGGATGAGGGCATATTGCTGGCAGCGGTGGAAACATCCGAGATTGCGGCCATCCACATAGCGGATGATTTGTATTCCTGCACCATCGAAGCAAAAGAAAACACATGGGTAATGCAGGGGGACGAGGAATTTCCACTGGATAAAACTGTGGTGGATACAATGGCGGAACGCCTAAAAGATTTCCGGGCAACGCGGCTGGTGCTGCCGGATGCACAGGACTTGTCAGAATATGGTCTTTTGGAGCCAGTGCTGTCTGTTAAGGTGCAGAAAAAAGACGGAACACAGCTTACCATCTGCCTCGGTGATAATTCAAGCGCGGATGGAGGATATTATGTCTGCATCGGCGGTGCAAGTGATGTATATCTTGTTGAGGCGGGGACAAGGGATTGCTTTTACCTCTCGCAGACGGAGCTTATGAGCCTTGATACCGTACCTTCATTCTCCGCTGAATCCGCGGCAGGATTAAAGGTTACGAGTGGTGAATATCCGTCTTTTACCATCAAGGACAGTACACAGGATTTAAAGGATTTAACAGCAATGGCATTATACACGATGGCGCTGTACGATGTGTATGAGAAACCCGTGCGCATAGACCTTACCAATTTTGCGGCACTTATGGAGAATTACACGGCAATCTCGCTTGGGGAATTTGTGGCGTACCATGCTGCGGATGCGGCGGATTATGGTCTTTTAACACCTTCGGACGCACTGACAGTATGGTATGCGAAAACCGGGTCGGACGGGGCAGAAGAAACGGAGGAATTTACCATTTATTTTGGCAGGAAATCGGAGGATGGAAGCGGTGTCTATGTGCGGCTTGAGGGCTCAAACCAGATATTTTTGATGCCTGTAGAGACACAGGAGAGCCTGCTTGCGGCAGATGTTTTTTCGGCAATCAGCAAATATACGCAGATGGTAAATATTACAATGATATCCGGGCTGAATGCTGCGTATGACAAAACAACGAGGGTGTTTGGTGTGACGCATGAAGCGGCGGAGGAAGGTTCGGGTACAACTGCGACGACGGATTATTTTACGGTGGATGGAAAATCCTTAAATGAGGAGGAGGGCGATGCCTTCCGTGATATCTACCAGGCAATCATCGCGCTGCGGCTGACGAAAGAATTGCCTGCGGATGCACAGGTTGGCACGGATGCCGTGCTTGCGCTTACCTTCTTAGAAGACGGTACAGGAAAGGAGATGCATGTGGTGCGCTATCTTCCGGTTGCAGGAGATGCACAACATTACGCGATTGAAGAAAACGGCACCTGCATTTTCATGGCAGATGCCGCGCCGGTGGATGCACTGATTGCCCAGCTGAAGGAATATCAGCCGTAAAAAAAGCAGTACCGGACAACATCAACCTTTCAGCCTTTTTAAGTACTGCAAAGCAGTATTGGATAACATCAACCTTTCAGTCTCTTTAAATACTGCTTTGGTGTAATCCCCATAAACTCCTTAAATTCTCTTTGAAAATGCGCCTGGTCGGAATAGCCTGCCTGCAAAATGGCACTGGCAATCTTCCGGTCAGGTGTTTTTTTCAGCTTCGCGAGCGTGCTCTGGAAGCGCACCTGTTTGCAGAAAAGCTTTGGCCCAAGCCCGAGGGAGGAAAGAAAGAGGCGGTTGATGTGCCGCTCGGAGTAGGAAAGCTCCCTTGCAAGCTCGGTGACATGAAGTGTCCCTTCCTCTAGCAGAATGCGGTGAAGGATGTGGGTAACGGCAGGCGGCGTGGGATATTTTTTAAAGCACGGCAGGACGTTTTCGGAAAAATAGGAAGTCCTTTTCTCAAGCGATTCAAAACGGGCAAGGTTTGCGGGCAGAAGCGGGGAATAATCCTCTGGATTCTCAAGCGGGAGGATACGCCCGCAAAGCTGCCTGGGAGAAATTGAATTATTGCGGTAAAAGATTCCGGGGGCAAAGCGGATGCCAAAATAACGACAGCCAGGAACCACTGCCGCCTCTCGGCGCTCCTTCGCAGCACCAAGCAGCAGAAGCGGCGGGGAAGGCATGGCGGAAGGCGCAAGGGGAATCAAAAGCTCAATGCATGCCCCGCAGATAAAAGGCACGCAGATATCGGTTGCAATAAATTCATAGGAAGTAAAAACGGCGGGGGCGGTGCCGGAGCATTCCCTGTATCCGTCGGTATGAAAAGGCAGCAGTGGCTGCTGCATAACAAATGTCTCCTGCATAAAACCTCGATTCTGCACATCGGTGTGCGGTTAAGAATAAATTGGACAAACCATCCGGAATAAACTCCATAAAACATGGGAAGAACAATCACTTTCCATTATAGTGTATGCCTTTTGAAGAAAAAGGTCAACAGAATTCGTGAAATCAGATAACTTATGTCTGATTTATTCAATAAAATAGAGCAAAAGGGCAAAAAACGGGAAATGCAATTGACAGAGGGAAAAAATGGTGATATACTCACACCCAGGAAAGCAAAGGCGCTATGGAAACTGATTCGGTCAGGACACATGGCGCTTTTTCTTTTTGGCGCGGCATAGAAAACAAGACAGACGGTGCAACGGGGCATCCAACAAAACAAAGCCCTGCTGCACCGTTTTTTTTGCATAAGCGCCATCAAAAACAGCAGAATCCCCCAACAGCACCCGGGTAATTTTTCAGAGCAATCTGCTGAGAACGCAGATAAGCGCTGAAAGATTCCTCTGTTACATATCGGTGTTGGCAAGGGCATATGCAAAACTTGAAATGGAGGGTTGATTTATGGAAGAAATTTTAAAAGCGGTTGACAGCGAATTGTTTGCAGTCTGGTTTTTAATCGGGGCTGCGCTCGTCTTCTGGATGCAGGCGGGCTTTGCGATGGTGGAGGCAGGCTTTACGAGGGCAAAGAACTCCGGGAATATCATTATGAAAAACCTTATGGATTTTTGCATCGGCACCGTCGTGTTTATCCTGATTGGCTTTGGGCTTTTGCTCGGGGAGGATTTGGCCGGTCTTATCGGAAAGCCGGGCTTTGATATTTTTACAAGCTATGAAGACTTTAACTGGTCAAGCTTTGTATTTAACCTCGTGTTCTGTGCGACAACGGCAACCATCGTTTCCGGCGCAATGGCAGAGCGCACAAAGTTTTTGTCGTACTGTGTTTATTCCGCAATCATTTCCGCGCTGATTTATCCGATAGAAGCGCACTGGATTTGGGGAGGTGGCTGGCTTTCGCAGCTTGGTTTCCACGATTTTGCAGGCTCCTGCGCAATCCATATGGTCGGCGGAATTTCGGCACTTATCGGCGCAAAGATTTTAGGACCGCGCATCGGGAAATTCGGCAAAAATAAAGAAGGTAAAGTTGTAAAGGTCAACGCCTTTCCGGGGCATAACCTCCCAATCGGGGCGCTCGGCGTGTTTATTTTATGGCTTGGGTGGTACGGCTTTAACGGCGCTGCCTGCACGTCCGTGGCACAGCTTGGCTCCGTATTTGTAACAACAACGATTGCCCCGGCGATTGCAACGGTGGTATGTATGGTTTTTACATGGGTAAAATTCGGAAAACCGGATGTTTCCATGTGCCTGAACGCCTCGCTTGCAGGGCTTGTGGCAATCACGGCACCGTGCGATGTCACGGACGCATTCGGCGCGATTGTAATCGGCGCGGTGGCAGGGCTTTTGGTTGTGTTTGGCGTTTGGTTCCTCGACTATAAGCTTCATATTGATGACCCGGTTGGCGCAGTGGCGGTGCACTGTTTGAACGGAATCTGGGGAACGGTAGCCGTCGGGCTTTTTGCGACGCCGACAGCGCCGGGCTACTCGGTTGCCGACAAAAACGGCGTGCTGATGAAGGGTCTATTTTACGGCGGCGGTGTTAAGCTTCTTGGAATGCAGCTGTTAGGTTTTGCGGCGGTTGCGGCATGGACCGTCGTGACCATCACCATAACATTCCTTGCCATCCGCAAAATATTCGGGCTGCGCGTCACCGAGCGCGAGGAGATTATGGGGCTTGATGTCACCGAGCACGGACTCGTTGGCGCATACGATTTCGGAGCAATGGGGATGGGGCTTGCAACAGCAACTGCAGGTGTTGGCAGCGCGCCAATGGAAGCTGCGGTGCCGGTGGTTGACGTAAGTGAAAAACTTGCCGCATCGGAGGCGAAGCTGACAAAAATCGAGATTTTGACGAAGCAGGAGCGCTTTGAGGCATTAAAGAATGCGATGAATGGGATTGGCGTTACCGGGATGACCGTAACCCATGTCCTTGGCTGCGGCGTGCAGAAAGGTGCAACAGAATATTACCGCGGTGTTCCGGTCGATATGCAGCTGCTTCCTAAGCTTAGGGTTGAGATTGTTGTCGCGAAGGTTCCGGTGGAATCCGTTGTCGCGACAGCAAAGAAAGTGCTGTATACCGGACATATCGGCGACGGCAAAATCTTTATTTACAATGTCGAAAATGCAGTGAAGGTGCGCACCGGGGAGACGGGCTTTGACGCAATGCAGGGCGCGGACGACTGAGGGTTTGTTTTTCTGGTAAGGCGGATTGGGAAGTGTGCTGTAAAAAGATACGGCGCACTTCTCTTTTTTGGTGCTTTTCCACAATGCCATCCCCCTTTTTTTGGCAAAATAGAGGATAGTAGTTTCGCTGTTTCTATGGTATAATGGTAATGCAGAGTTACGAAAACGTTTAAGAAACAAGAAGATATGTCCAAAGAAGGGAGACTTGCAGTATGAAATTTGGTTATTTCGATGACGAAAACAAAGAGTACGTGATTACGACACCACAGACCCCGTATCCATGGATTAATTATCTTGGCACACAGGATTTTTTCTCGCTGATTTCAAATACGGCGGGAGGGTACAGCTTCTACAAGGATGCGAAACTTCGCCGTATCACGCGTTTCCGCTATAATAATGTTCCGCTTGATTTGGGCGGCGGGCGATATTTTTACCTGTATGATGACGGGGACTTCTGGTCGCCGGGCTATGCCCCGGCTAAGAGGGCGCTCGATTTTTATGAGTGCCGCCACGGTATGGGATACACAAAAATCAAAGGCGCGAGGAAAGGGATTGAGGTCGGGGTAACCTTTTTTGTACCGCAGGATTACAACGGTGAGGTGCACAAAGTCACGGTGAAGAATACCGGGACGATGAAGCGCGAGGTGAAACTGTTCTCCTTTGTGGAATGGTGCCTCTGGAACGCGCAGGATGACAGCACAAATTTCCAGCGCAATTTTAACACGGGCGAGGTGGAAATCAAAGGTTCCGTGATTTACCACAAGACGGAGTACAAGGAGCGCCGCGACCATTACGCATTTTATTCGGTGAATGCGCCGGTTGCGGGTTTTGACACGGACAGAGAAGCGTTCATCGGTACATACGGCGGCTTTGAGGCACCGAAGGCGGTGCAGGAAGGCGCGTGTACGGATTCGGTTGCGGACGGCTGGTCACCGATTGCGTCGCACTGCCTTGAAATCACACTGAATCCAGGCGAGGCAAAGGATTTTGTTTTTATCCTCGGCTATGTGGAGAATGCGCCGGAGGAAAAATGGGAGTGGCAGCTTGGCACACCGGATACCGAAGGCTTATTGTTATCCGCGCTCGCCCCGAATGCGACCAATGTTATCAATAAAAAGAAGGCGGAGGCGATGATTGCAAAATTTGCGACCTCCGAAGCGGTAGATGAGGCCTTTGGGGAACTGAAAAATTACTGGGACAAGCTGCTTTCCAAATATACCGTGAAAACTTCGGAAGAAAAGGTGGACCGCATGGTCAATATCTGGAACCAGTACCAGTGCATGGTAACCTTCAACCTCTCGCGCAGCGCATCCTATTTTGAGTCGGGCATCGGGCGCGGCATGGGCTTTCGCGATTCGAACCAGGATTTGCTCGGCTTTGTGCACCAGATTCCGGACCGCGCGAGGGAGCGCATCATCGACCTTGCTTCCACACAGCTTCCGGACGGCGGCGCGTACCATCAGTATCAGCCGCTCACGAAAAAAGGGAACGACGAGATTGGCGGCAATTTCAATGATGACCCTCTCTGGCTGATTCTGGCGGTTGTTTCTTATATCAAGGAAACCGGGGATTATGGCATTCTCGATGTGATGACACCGTATGACAATAAGGACGAGCTTGCGGCGCCGCTTTCGGACCATTTAAAGCGTTCCTTTGACCATGTCATCAACAACCTAGGACCGCACGGGCTGCCGCTGATTGGCCGCGCGGACTGGAACGACTGCCTGAATCTGAACTGCTTCTCGACGGAATCGGGCGAATCCTTCCAGACTGTGACGAGCAAGGACGGCAAGGTGGCAGAATCCGTTATGATTGCCGGGATGTTTGCCTACATTGGCGAAGAGTACGCGTTTTTGATGGAAAAGACCAAAAACCAGGCAGAGCATGACCGCGCGATGGCAGAAGTGGAAAAAATGCGCGCGACCATTATGCGTGACGGCTATGACGGCGAGTGGTTTTTGCGCGCCTACGATGATTTTGGCAGGAAGGTCGGGAGCAAGGAATGCGAGGAGGGGAAAATTTTCATCGAATCACAGGGCTTTTGTATTCTTGGCAAATGCGGGCTTGAGAGCGGAGAGGCATTAAAAGCGTTGGATGCCGTGGAGGAGCGTCTGGGTTCGAAATACGGTTTGGTGCTGAACAATCCGGCGTTTACGAAGTATTATGTCGAGTACGGCGAGATTTCCACCTATCCGGCAGGCTACAAGGAAAATGCGGGCGTGTTCTGCCACAACAACGCGTGGATTATGTGCGCGGAGGCATTTATGGGGCGCGGCGACAAAGCGTTTGACTATTATACAAGGATTGCCCCGGCGTATACGGAGGAATACTCCGAGGTTCACCGCCTGGAGCCGTATGTATATGCTCAGATGGTGGCGGGCAAAGATGCAAAGCGCTTTGGCGAGGCGAAGAATTCCTGGCTGACGGGTACGGCATCGTGGAATTTTGTGGCGATTTCCCAGTACATCCTCGGTGTAAAGCCGGAGTACGACGGGCTGATGATTGACCCGGCAATTCCGGTCAGCTGGGATGGATATGAGTTAAGGCGCGAGTTCCGCGGCGATGTATTTAAGATAGAGGTGAAAAACCCGAACCATGTATCAAAAGGCGTTGCGAAGATGGTGGTGGACGGCAATGAAGTGGCGGGGAATGTCATCCCGGTATTTGGTGACGGGAAGGAACATCAGGTCGAGGTGACGCTCGGATAAAAGGTGAAATGTGAAAACGGAATCGTTGGAAGGTTTGGAAAAGGAGCCCTCTTGTGTTCCCATTCCGTCCAAAAGTGACAAGGCAAAAGAATCGAAACACAAGCCATGGAAAGCTTCTGTTTCGATTCTTTTTGTCATGGGGTTATTTTAACCTTTTGGTAAATACCCTATCCCCATTCTTTGCCTTGCATCCCGCCGCCTTTTCATAGCCATGCTTTTCATAAAAACGCGCAGCGGAGTCGGTGGTCAGGATGCTTGTAAAAATATTGTTTTTGCGGAAATGGTTTTCTGCAAGGGCAAGCAGCGCAGTGCCGTGCCCCATGCGCCGGAATGCACTGGCAATCCAGAATTCCCGTATAAATCCGCAGGTTTCTTCAAAAAACCAGCTTGTGAATTTTGTCGGTTTGAACTGGAGAAAGCCAATGATTTTCCCATCCCTGTCCGTCCGGACAAAGGCGAGATTATCACCCTCATTGTTCATTTCCGCAAAGAGCCCGTCCCAGTCGTTCACCGAAACGCCGATTTCGGAAAAATATTGCCGGAAGGCATCCTGGAATAAAGGAGTGGAAAAGTCGGAAATTAAAGTGTCCGAACATGCGGAAAAGTCGGAAATTAAGGCACCCGAAGATGCGGAAAAATCCGAAATTGGAATGCTGGAAAACATGGAATGTTCCTGACGGAAATGGTACATAAGGTTGAGGCAGTCGGGAAGGTTTTCGTCGATATACCCGGTATCGATAAAACCGACATTTTCATACATTCTCAGCGCCGCAGCATTTTCCTTGTTGACACATACTTCGGCATCCGCATACTTGCCTTCCTGCCCAAGCAATGCAAGAATCAGGCGCAGCGCTTTTGTGCCATACCCTTTGTTCTGGAAGCGCTCATCAATCATAAACTGCTGCAAATCATAGCAGGCAGGTTCCTCATCCATGTCCCTTACAAGCGCAACCCCGACGGTCTGCCCGTCGTTCGCAATGCCAATGACCCTCGCGCGGCAGGCACGGTAAACATATCCCCTCGCAAGGATGCCAACCGGGCGGGCGAGAAATTTTTCCTGCTCCTGCCGGACGCGCAGCGCGACAAGCTCCAACCAGTTTTCTTCGTTTACATCAAATAATTGTATCATATGGATACCTCCGATTTTTTTTGGAGGTTCAGGTTACGTGGAACCTCCATACACGAATTTTCTTCATATACAATCACCCTTTCTTTATATTTTTTGGACAGCAGGATTTGCTGTTATTATACGTTATATAGTTTCGGAAATTAAAAGTCAATACCTTTTTTTCAAAAATGCAAGAAAAAAATCCACCTCAAAAAACAAGATGGATGATAGGTTATATTATTATGTTTTGGAAGTTATGGTAAAGTAGAAATATATATTCCATTAAGTTGCTCTATCTTTCTGTTTAAGGCCATATAATAAATTCGGTTTGCAATAATGTCAGCTGCCCGAATAAGCGTCACTTTATCGGAGGTGCAAAATTCCAAATCGATTCTTCCTAAGTCACTAAAAATCGGAGGGAAGAAATTATCATAACGCATATTATATGTACCAAGTTTGAATTCCTGTTCCAACGCTTGTTCAAGTTCATATCTTCCATTTGTCGCTGTAGAATGCTCATCATTATATACATGAATTCTTTTAACTTTATCGGGTTCTATGATTCCCTCTCGGATAAGGCTTTCAAATGCCCGTTTTAAGCCTATTTTATATGCATAATCAAGATATCTTTGTTTATCCTTTTTACTTTGGAAAATTCTGTCCAAAACATTGTTCTGGTTAATAACCACACCAAATTTTATTGTCTGGTTTAGTGAACGATATAGCTTCCCTTTTTCTTTATTTGATATGCGGCAAGCTTTTAATTCCTCGTCTGCCTGATATTTACCTGACCTTATTGCAGCTTCGGCGGTTAAATATTTTCTGGAATAGTTTTCCATATCCTTTTGCCCCAGAAAGATAATTCCACCAAATACAAATATTTCATTGTGTTTCTTGTCAAAAACACCTGATTCATCCGAGTAAACATAAATCTCCATATTTCCTCCAAAAAACAAAAAAACCGCCTTGCGGCGGCCCCGTGGCCGGTGCCATAAAATGACACTTAAACGTAAATTCGGTTTCACGGGTATACAGCGCATCTCTGCCTGCATCTATATTGTATGCAAAAAAAGACAAAAAGTCAATACCTTTTATCAAATTTTTCGTTGATTGACTTGCTTATACGATTGTGCTATACTTTGGCGTAGGCAGGCCACATTATATCGATTGCAAATGCAATGCCTGCAGTGATGGGTGGAATTTTAAAATGGGGAATAAAATATTGGGCGAAGTGCCGGAATTTTTGAGGTGATGAAATGGAAAAGGGACGTATTATTTTTTTGAACGGAGTAACAAGTGCAGGGAAAACATCCATCGTCGAGGCCATTCAGGAGCGCGATGATGTATTTTTTTATGTTGTTGCGAATGATTTGTTTCAGGAGATGGTTGGGGATAAATATTTGCGTGAAAACTATTGGAAATATCTTAGCGAAGTGATTATTATGATGTACCACACTGCGAAACTCTATTCGGATATGGGCAAAAATGTTCTGATTGACGGAATATTGGTTGAAAGGGATGAAATAACCCCTCATTATCAGCAGCTGCTGGAAATACTGAAAAATAATCCGCTTGATTTGGTTGAAGTATATTGTCCGTTGGATATATGCAGAGAAAGAAATATTATCCGGGGAGATAGATACGAAAACCAATCGGATGAGCAGCATGAATTGATGGCAAAAAATATAGAGTATAAGTTGAGGGTGGACACAAGCTTGTACAGTGCGGCGGAATGTGCGGATATCATTGTTAAGGAATTGTTTTAGTTGATAAAATTATGGTTTTCCTGGAGAAATGTATGTTTGAAAAAGAAGCGTTTGCGAAATTCATCGAACCTTATTATGCGAAGAAGGACATCATGCATAATATGTGGCATATTAATCTTGTCGAACGGCAGATGAAGAAAATCATAGAGCTTGGCAAGTATTCCGTTAATTATGAATATCTGTATTTGGCACTTGGCTTCCATGGCTTTATTTACAGGGAAGAACAGAAAATCAGGGAGTGGCTGCGTTTGCAAGGTTACCAAAAGGAAGCGATTGATACGATTGTACGAATTTCATGGGAGTCACAGAGACCACAGATGCCAAAAACCCTTGAAGGAAAAATACTCCATGATGCCCATGTGCTTGAAGGCGGAAAAGCATATACGGTCGTAAAGACATTGATTACAGGTTCTGTTCGGGGGCAGTCCCTAGAAGAGACACTCGATTACATGAAAGTAAATGTGCTCGGAACGAACAGATGTTACTTGCCTGAAACAATCAGGTTATGCGATGAGATGAATGAATTCACGGCGGAATTTTACGAACAACTTATGGAAGGTATTGAATAGCGTTTAAATATTTCCGGAATAGTTTCCTGCACCGGGAACAAAATATCGGGCGAAGCGCCAGAAATTTTTGAATTTAAGAAGGAAGAAAGGGCGTGAGAAATATGATTTACCTGTACACAGAGAAGAACAATGAAAAGGATTATATTATATATAACGATCAATATTTTAATTTGTATACAAGCAACCTCACAATGGGACAAAATGAAAAAGATGCCATTTGGGAAATTGACCATGCCAGATTGACAGATGATAATCATATTGAGACAAAATACGGAATTGGCGTACTGCGGAACCTCTCCAGTGGATGCAAGACTTATCTCAATGTGATTTTTAATCCGGATAAAGTAGTAAGTGCAATGGAGTGTGGTGCGAATGTACTGGATAAGTTATTTGAAATGGATAATATTCATTTGTTTATGAGTCATCCGGAACGATTCAAGATTTCTGATGAAGTGCGGATTTGTTTTAATGAGGGCGAAATTGTAGTTGGCAGGCATGGATATGAAAAATGGTGGACGAAGGAATATGAGAGGAGAAATGCAGTTGAAATATAATAGGATTATGTTTGATGCGAAGCCGTTTTCCTATCAATTGGAATTTTTCAGCCGCATTACCTTGGTTCGGGGTGACAGTGCGACGGGAAAAACATATTTATATCAATTGTTGGAAGATGTAAGGTTTCTGGATGAGTATCACGATATGAAGCTGTTTAATTACAAAAGTGACAATTTTCATGAAGAACTGCAAAAGTGTAAAAATAAATTTATTGTCATTGATAATGCGGATATTATACTGGACGATGAAGACCGTAAATTTATTAATTTTGAAAAAAGCAATCAGTATTTATTGTTTATGCGCAATTGCGACGGACTTAATTTGACGGCAGGTAGTTTTACTGTATTGGATGAAGAAGTTAAACATGTCACTTTAAAGGGAGAGTTGGTGATGGAATGAAGTATATCTGGACGGAAGATGCGGGAGCTGGGTTACACTACTGGCAGTTGGTAAACCACTATCTCCTGGGTGATGAATATATAGTAGAGTCGAAACAGAGCAATCAGGGGCTTTTGGATGCAGTCCGAGCATTGGATAAAGAAGTAAACAATAATTATTATATTGCCTTTGATGTGATATATGACAATATGGATATTATGAATAAATATATTGATTTGCAGGTGATTGCAGGTGCTAGCAATGGGAAAATCAAGCTGATTGACATAACTTGTTTTGAATATATAATATTGGCATTTCGGGATTTGATTGAATGGACAGGCACGAAACGAAAGGATAAAATTGAAATACGTAAGGCTGTATTGTCTGCTATGAAAGGACATCAGATTGATTTTGACCAAATTTATGATGAGAGAACTATGAATTACCTTAAGGGATTTAAAAGGTTTTCCACGGAACGTGTCATGAAATCATTGGTTTATGAATTGACCGATCAAAGGAAGTGGGGGATTAAAGGGATGTATATGGGAGAGTGCTGGTATAAAGATTGCTGTATCATACAGTCTGAACAACAAAATTGTGTCATGGAAAGTATGAGTGGAACAGAAAAAATAGAAAGATTGTTACATGATACAGAGACTTTGCGTTTGATAAGGGTATTTTGTAAAAATGATGAAGGATAAAAAATTATGCTTTGAGAATGTGATGAATATTGCAGAAGTATGTATTGGTTGAGTTCAATTATATAATCCGGCATTCATTATTCAGTAAACTGAAATAAAGGAGAAGAAAAGTGAACATAAGCAGTTTGATACAAAAATGGAGTGGAATTGACGAAACATCGAAAATATTGATTGTTACAGACGATAACCAAAAACATATTGCCGGGGCAATAAAAGATGAGGGAATCTACCATGTCCAAATCGAGTATTTTACAAGGGAAAATGAATTTTTTCATTTACTCAAATCATTGAAAAGCAGTGATTTGGTTGTGGTATTGTTATCGATTGATACCTACATGAAATCAGGAGCCAACGGGTATTTTTCCGCATTTGGAAAACCGGATTGGCTGATGGCGAAATACATCTTTATAAGGCTTGACATTTCGAAGGAATCCTTGATTCAGGGTCTTTCGACGGATAAAAAACTGGTATACCGCAAAATCGAGGAAATGAATGGTTTTGATACGGAGAAGACAATTACGGTTACAAGCGAAAGCGGAACGGATATATCATTCCGGATTTCTCCGTTTACCACCTGTTCCCATGAGATTACTTGCGATGGAGGGATGGCTTTCCTTCCTCCGTCCGAAACTTCATCCGAGGTAGTTCCCGGTACCGCAAATGGAAAAATTGTTGTTGATATGACAGTAGGACAGCTTTATCATTTTGGTAAACGGGTCGGAGATTTTGGACTTGTATCAACCCCTGTTACCGTTACGGTCCAAAATGGATTCCTTGTTGATATTGACGGTGATGATATGGCAGCGGAATTGAAAGAGAAGTTTTTTGCCCTGCCAGTCGCGTGCCGCAAGATGGTGGAACTTGGACAGGGGTTATCGAAAATGGAACCAACAGGTTTGATTGGCGTGGATGAAAGCATCCTTGATTCCTGTCATTTTGGGTTTGGGGATGGTCAGGAGTGCGGAACGCATTTCGATATTGTTATTAAGAATCCGACGATTCGGCAAATAGAAAGGGACGATATGTGAAAGTAAGGGGTAAGGCATGGAGCTTTGGAGGGAGCGTCTGAAAGATAAGCCGGCAAGGTACTGGATTCGGACGGAAATTGAAGAAATCGTAAAAGAAAAATCCATTGACCGGAAACGGTTTTATGAATATCCAAAAACAAAATACCAAAAGGTCATAAATCGGTTTTATTATGCGTTTGTAGATTCGAAGAAGCATCCAGGGGTTGAATTAAGTTATTGCTGGCTGCATTTCAGGGAGGAACTGAACAAGATAGATTGTGTTCATGAAGCGGTTGGCTGGAAATGTATGTTGGAAAAAATAAAAGAGCGGCTGCCCTATGATTGGAATAAAAAATTATATTTAATTCTTTCGGATGGCTGGGTTTATGAGGGATATATCGATAGTATCATTGATGTGCTTGGTGAAGTGGATGGATTGTTGGACGATTTTTATATTGTGACGCCGCAATTTGATAAATTTGCAGCATATTGTGATGACGGCGGCTGTCTGGTTTTTTATGAAAAATAAGAATGGATGTATGGAAAATGATATTTTTCCGGCTTGTCCGGAAACTAGACAAAACGCCAGATTGCCTGACGGGGCAGAAGAAAACAAAAAATTGATGTGTGTAAGGAGAGGATGTTATGTCAAGATTAGCGATGCTCTATGCATTAGAGGACAGCGAGGTAAAGAAACTTCGCTCCATGCCGATGGAAGAACGGTATGATTATATGTTAAATGAATTTGAAGAAAGACTGTTTGGCACTCCCCGCAGCTGTGAATTGGATAAGGCGTGGGAAGGGATTCAGTATTGTTTGGGGGAGGGGAAGTGGAATGATGAAAATAAAATCCCGACGAATATTGTGTTTGGTGGAGAATTTCTGGTAGATGAAGATGATGATGTGATAACCTTAAAAAATCAACATGACATCAAAAAAATAGTGGAATATTTACGCCAGAACAATTTGCAGGAATTGATACAAAACAATTTCTGGAAGATTGAGGATGAAAATTTTTTGTATAAAGACGAGGATGGGCTCGAGCATAGTCTGGGTTGGAGCGAAGGGATACTTTCCTTTTACGAGAACGCGCTGAAGGGAAATTATCAGGTGATATTTACCGTTGATTTTTGAGTGGCAGCTTCTGATTTGACGGAGGTAGCAGTATGTATGACCGTTATGGAGACATATCAAAATTTATCACAGATGCAGAACAATTATGTGTCGTAAAAGATATAAATGACGAAATTGTGTATCTTTCAAAAGAGAAGGATTATGATATTGCCGTAGTCTTAAGGGAGTGCTATGCTCCGTTTGAGGAAATCCGGTCTTTTCTTGCGTTTTTATCATTACATATTTGCGAACTGGATAATACTGTCCAATGGTTTGACAGGCACAAGCGCATCAAAGCCCGTGGATATGTGCGTCTTCCAAGCCATGCGGGTATCCTGCGGCTCGACTATTCACAAAGCGCGGAGGATATTCCGGGCAGCGAAAGGGAGGGCGAAAAAGAGAAAGAATGTCCATTTATTCTGACATTTGTCCGTCTCAAACAGCCGGACTTTGTGACTCTTGAATACTGGTGTACGACAGAAAATTCCCAGTTCGAGGCTGTTTTTGAATATAAAGGGGGAGGATTCTTTCTGCGGTCTTTTGGAATATTTGATTGTATTCCGAATAACTGGAAGGAGACATAGGCAATTGATTTGTCTATCTGATATTTTTTGTACCCTATGCTTTTGGAAAATGCTCTTGACAAAAGAATAACGCCGTGTTATACTTTTCTTGTCAACACGGTGTTATACGTGTCAGAGGACGAATGCAATGATACCAATGGGCGGAACCGCATGTATCAGGCTCTATTCTCTTGGGCGTACACTTAACTTTATTATGACAAGTGATCCAAGAGATTCACATCATGCTTTTAGAAGTGTAGCAGAAAAAGCTACCAACAGTGATGCTTCATATCGT
Organism: uncultured Lachnospiraceae bacterium; assembly: GCA_910579615.1. GTDB lineage: Bacteria > Bacillota > Clostridia > Lachnospirales > Lachnospiraceae > RGIG4057. The sequence continues at coordinate 92,309 of CAJTUA010000005.1, forward strand.
TATGCTGATGCTGGTCAATTATCTGTATTCTTTGAAAAATCGGTGGAATATGAAAAAAGGGCGGAAAACAAAGAAAGAATAAATGCAAAGATTAGCAGCGGGCAATATGATGAAGAAATCGAAAGTTATTTATATAATTTATCAAGTGAAGAAATTGTTCGAGGAATGAAAAATACAGGGAATGGTTTTGCAAATGTTTTATTGAAATTTATGAATGTTGATGATAACCATGCGTTGCATATAATTCAGAGCATTGATAAGGAATATCAATCAGTTTGTGGGCGTGTTTTTGAGGCGTATGATCCATCTGCTTCATTTTCGAGAAATATAAATAATATTGGATTGAGATAAACATGGCAGGAAAACAGTATTGCCTACTGAAATAGGAAATAAAAAGTATGACTTATACAAGGTGGTGAATTTATGCTCTATTTTGAATATAATAAATCTACAAAAGATGCTGAATATTACGAAATTTTAGAAATGCTCATGGAACGATGGGAATATGAGATTGTTGAGTTTAAAGAAGCCAAAGGCGGTTATGGTACAGACAAAATCGGCAGATATTTTTCTGCAATCAGCAATGAGGCAAATTTGCGTCAGCAACAATATGGGTGGCTTGTTTTTGGAGTTGGAGAACAGAATAAGACGAAGCAGGTGGTTGGAACTTCCTTTAAAAAGGGTGATAAAAGTCTTTTAGAGCGTTTCAAATATGAAATTTCTAGAGATACCGCCAATGGCATGACTTTTTATGATATTATTGAGATATTTCCAATCGTAAAGGAGAAAGAGTATCGTGTGCTTATGTTTAAGGTTCCGGCAGCAGCAACAGGTATACCGACGGATTGGAAAACAAATTATTATGAGCGTGCCGGAGAGAGCCTTGTGCCATTGAAGCAGTATAAGATAGATGCCATTCGTTCACAGGAGCGTAGAGACTGGTCAAAACAAGTATTGGAACAAGCAGCCATAGAACATTTAGATAAAGATGCGGTTGCATTAGCGAGAGAGAAGTACAAAGAAAAAATGAACCAGGAGCATATTTCTAAAGAAGTGGATGTCATGAGTGATGAGCAGTTTTTGACAAAGATAAAGCTCATGATAAATGGCAAAATTACACATGCAGGAATGCTTTTGCTTGGCAATTCTGATTATGATTATATGTTTCAGTCTGCGCCAAGCATTATGTGGAGATTATACGGCGCTGATAATATGGACAGGGATTATGCCATTTTCAAAATCCCGTTTATCAATGTGGTAGATAAAGTGTTTGCAAAGGTAAGAAATTTGACTTACAGATATATGCCGAATCAGATGACGCTTTTTCCGATGGAAACGGAGCAATATGACAGTTGGTTGATGCGCGAGTTGCTCAATAATTGTATTGCCCATACAAATTACCAACTAGGTGGCAGAATTTATGTCAATGAATTTGAGGACAGGCTCAAATTTACCAATCCGGGTGATTTTATTCCGCAGAAAATTGAGAATGTTTTGGAAGCAAGTTATAGCCCGCCATTTTATAGGAACCAATTGTTGGCGGAATCTATGGCGGCATTTCATATGATTGATACTGCAACGTTGGGAATCCGTCGGGCATACAACATTCAGAAAGCAAAATATTTTCCTATGCCGGATTACAATGTTTCTTCCGGAACGCAGGTGGAAGTGACAATCTATGGAAAAACGCTGAATGACAGTTATATGCATATATTGTATGAACATCAGGATTTAGACTTGCAGACGGTATTTTTGCTTGACAGGATACAAAAAGGTTTGCCGGTAGAAAAAGAAGATGTAGACAGGCTGCGTAGTCAGAAGTTGGTTGAGGGAAGGGTGACAAGTTTGCATTTGTCGGCATCAGCGGCTAAAAGTATTGATGAAAGTACAAGCTACATTAAAAATAAGGGATTTGATGATAAGTATTATAAGGATTTGGTTGTTGAATATCTGAAACAGTATAAAAAAGCCAAAAAGAAAGATATTCGGGAGTTGTTATGGGATAAGCTGCCCAATGTTTTAAGCGATGTCCAAAAAGAAAATAAAATTCACAATTTGCTTGCCTCATTGAAAAGGCAAGGAATTATTGGTAAGGATTCCGAAAATCAACAGCAATCTAATTGGGTACTAAAGTAATAGCTTGGGTTGGGTAATTTAAAATTTATCCAAGGTTTACCCAAGATTTACTCAAGGTTATTCAAGGTATATCGTGTAAATCGTCAGCCGGTGGCTGGCGATTTAAAGACAAAAGGTAAAGATAAATTTACCCAAGCAATATCCAAGGTTTACCCAAGATTTACCCAAGTTTATCCAAGCCTGTGCTTCTAAAATTTTCAATAACTAGAAAAATCAGAGGATATTTTGGATAATTTAAATAAAAAAAACCCCCATTTTATCATGGTTTACGATATAGACAAACGCACCGTAGCAACATCATGGAGGGCAAACACATGGTACAACAACTATCTGATGCTGAACTCGAAATTATGAAAATCGTATGGGAGAACCAGCTGGAAGTGACGCTGTTTCCTTATATCATGGACGGACTGGCGGCAAGGGGCAAGCCGTGTCAAAAGAATACCCTGATTGTACTGCTGTCGCGGCTGATGAACAAGGGCTTTTTGAGCGCCAGGAAAATCGGACGCCGCAACGAATATACCACGCTCGTTTCAGAAACGGAGTATCAGACGGCGCAGACGAAAAGCTTTCTGGATAAAATCTACGAAGGGAGTGCAAAAGGGCTGGTTTCCAATCTGATTATGGGCGATTTGCTGGCGGACGAAGAATACGAGGAACTGAAAAGGCTGCTGGAGAAAGGGAAAGAAACACCATGAGCGCAGTTTTTAAAATTTTCCTGTCTATGTCCTTTTCCGGCGGGCTGCTAATCCTGGCTCTGCTTTTCGGAAAGCGATTTTTGAAGGATAAAATCAGCCGGCAATGGCAGTATTATATTTGGCTCATTGTCGTTTTGCGGCTGCTGCTCCCGTTCGGGTCGGAGGTAAACCTGCTGGGGAACACCTATCAGGCTGTTGAACAGGCGATTACCCAGGCCGCTCCTTTGCCGCCGCAACTACCTGCGGCCAATACTCCTAAAGATGCTCTGGTGTCCGCGGTCGGTTTGGAGCAGAACCATGAAACTGTGAACCCCCGGGCAGAGAATTTAACAACCGCTCCCCCGCTTCAAGAAATTGGTGTGCTGCTGGCAAATCATGTTTGGCTGATTTGGCTGGTGGTCACGCTGGGTCTGCTGCTCCGAAAAATAACCATCTATCAGGGCTTTATGCGGTATGTCAAGGCTGGCTTGACCCCAGTTTCTGAGCTTGCGGTTTTAGACCGGCTCTCCATTGCCGCAGAACGGGCAGGCGTTCAAAAACCGGTAGAGTTATGTGTCAATCCGTTGGTTTCCTCCCCGCTGCTGATAGGCTTTTTCCATCCGTGTATTGTGCTGCCAAGCGCCGATATTGCCGAAAAGGATTTTCAGTATATCGTCCTGCATGAACTGACCCATTACAAGCGGCGGGATATGTTCTACAAATGGCTGGTGCAGATTACGGTCTGCCTGCATTGGTTTAATCCATTGGTTCATCTTATGAGCCGGGAAATTACCAGGGCTTGCGAATTTTCCTGTGATGAAGCTGTCCTCGCAAAAATGGGATGCGAGAATGCCAGGGACTACGGGAAAACCCTGCTTGACGCAATGGCAGCCGTGGGAAAATACAAGGAAAACCTTGGCTCAGTCACGTTGAGCGAAAATAAACAGCTATTGAAAGAAAGGTTGGGTGCAATTATGAATTTCAAGAAGAAGTCAACGGCAATTCGGCTTTTGACGGGTGCGCTGACGCTGTGTGTGATGTTCGGGGCGGCTTTCATTGGCGTTTATCCCACAGCCGCCGCAGAGTCGCCGAATTCAGTGACTGCGGAAAAATCAACGCCGTCGCAGACCGGTCAACGGACAGAAATGGAAACCTTGACCATCAAGGGAACTACATATTATTTTGTCCAAAACGAGGCACAGCTTAGAGCCATTGGCACGGGAAAATATGGCATGGATCAAAATTATATGCAGCAAGCAGATATTCAACTATCCTCGGATGAATGGACGCCTATTGGAACGTGGGAGAACCCATTTACCGGCACCTTTACAGGCAACGGTTTTGAAATTAAAGGACTTACGATGACGGATCCAAACGCAAAGATTATTGGACTTTTCGGCGTTGCTAAAAACGCTCACATTTATAATGTCACTTTGCGTGATTATGATATTGCGAGTGCGGGCAAAGATGTTTCGGGGAAATCGGTTGGGGCAGTTCTCGCAATTGGGCAGGGAAGCCGCTCCTACGATAATTTTGTTTATCCGAAAGAGACGGGTATCAATCAAGAAATGGAGGAGCTTGATATGGAAAATATGGAAAAGACGCTGCAAATGGTTAAAAAGTATCTGCCTTTACCGGGAACCGAATTTCGGGGTTATGTCTTTTTGGGTCCGGATGATTTATGGATGGGAACCATCGAATCACAGCGCCCTTTTGTTGTTGTTGCAGAAGACCGCTGGCCTGGTGGTGGAGGGTTTCTCCTTATTGTGATGGCAGATGGCCCAGTTTATATTGCGGAATTGGATTTTAACGACACGGCAAAGCCGGATTGCGGCGGCATCTTAGATTTGGGGCAGGATAGTCTGGTCGATTACTGTGCTGCTGATTTTCCAAAGTTTATAGAAATTATGACGCTATATTTTACCGCCTTAGAAACAACCCCAAATCCCGATGACATGTTTGATGAGGAAGGGAATGAAAAACTCGCAGAAGCAGAAAAGCTTCTTCGCCAGCAGATTGAGAAGATTGACCCCAAAGCAATTGAGGATCTCGATGGTTTTTGGAGTGTCACGGCGGAAGAATTTGGAGCTGGTATGTGGTAATCATGCTAATCAATACAGGGGCTGCCTGCGGATATTGATTTTGCGGACGGAAGCAAAACGCAGGCAGCAGAAGGAGGGCAAAATGGAAGGAAATCTCACAATAAAAAATGTAATGTCTATTGACGAGTGCGAACCATTTGTTCGTGGTTTTCGCGCCGACAATATTTTTTCTGACCCGATGTTGTCAAGTGATGAAGAGATAAAGAATAATCTGATAAATGCCATTGGGAAAAAGGATAGCCATCTTGTTGTCAGCATATGCATGAACGGGCAAATGATTGGTCTTTTTTCGTTTCTTGCTTTGAAGGAGGAACGGTATCTTGAAATGCTGGTTGGGCTTTCCCGCTATGAAAATGCATACGGGGCAATGTTTGCGTACCTGAAAGAGCAGTTTAACGGTTACAGTGCGGACTTTGTTTTCAACCCGAACAACAATCTGCTTTATCATTGTCTCGAACAAAACGGCGCTGAGTTTTATGAAGAAGAACAACGGATGGTCTATAACAACGCTGCGCCTCATGTGGACACCGCTGGCGTAGAGTTATTGACGGAACCGTATGTTCCCGCTTATATTGGGATGCACGGAACTGATATGTATTGGACGGGCGAAAAAATTCTTGCGGCAAAAAATCAGTTCCGGACTTTTATCGCAAGAGAGAATGGAACCGTGGTCGGCTATCTGGATGTGACCTGTTGCCATGAAGAAAATGAGCTCTATGATTTGTGGGTCAGGGAAGAATACCGCCGAAAGGGCTACGGCAGAAAGCTGCTGGCAAAGGCATTGGAAATGAATCAGCCAAAAGGAATGATGCTGCTTGTGGAAACCCATAACGAAGCAGCGATTCGTTTATTCGAATCGATGGGATTTGAAAAAATGGAAAATCAGAATAGTGTGACAGCACATTTGCAGATGTAAATGGTATACCGCGGAGTTATCGATGCAGCAGATTGTTAAGCCGCGCTGTTTTTTACGCCGATGGACTTGGTATCGTGGCATGGGGAAAAAATAAATCAAAGAAAATTAGGGTTAAGGAGAGTGTGGCATGGAAAATAAAAGAATCATAGCAGAAACAGAAAGGCTGATTTTAAGAAGATACAAAAAAGAAGATGTACAGGACTTGTTTGAATATTTATCGGATGAAGAAGTTGTGAAATATGAACCATATAAACCGATGACCCTTGAGGAAGCAAAAGAAAACCTTGAATGGCGCATTGGTACGGATGAAATGATTGCTGTCGAATTAAAAAAATCCCACAAAATGATTGGGAATGTATATATGGGCAGGCGGGATTTTGAAGCACTGGAGATGGGATATGTATTTCATCGGAATTATTGGGGGCAAGGTTATGCTGCCGAGAGCTGCAAAGCTTTAATCAAGCAGGCATTGAAAAATGGCGTACATAGGATATATGCAGAATGTGACCCGGAAAATAAGAATTCGTGGAAATTGCTTGAAGCGTTAGGATTTCAGCGCGAAGCTCATTTCAGAAAAAATGTATATTTCTGGAAGGATGAAATGCAAAGGGCAATCTGGAAAGATACATATGTATATGCTAAATTGAGTGATAATACGTAAATAGCTTTCGGATGATTGGGGAACATGGAAGAAAACAAAACATCAAAAGCTGCCAGAAAGAGGAATTCGTATGCACAAGTAGGGGGCGGAAAGAACACATGTAATCCCATTTATCTTACGGAAAGGAAATCAATGAAAATAATAATCAAAGAGGCAATCACTTATAACGACATAAAAAAGTATTTGCCGAAATGCTATCGCGACCCGTTTCCTGTAAATATTAACATGGAAGAAGAATATATTAATATTGTTTTGTTTCCCTGCAACAGAAAGGCAGTTATCACAAGCAGATATATACAAAAAGTTTTGCAGAAACTAAAAGCCTCCACCCTGCGAACGGTTTATTTTGCTTATTGTCTGTCAACGGAGGCGAAAGCGCTTATAAGGGAGAATAACGGGTTGGTTTTTGGTGTCCATAATTATGAATGGGAAGAAGAGAGCTGGATTACATATAAAGGTGGCTGCTGAGCGTGATTCAAGACGGATAGGGCTGGTTTCCTTCCGTCTTGAATTCGGTAACAGCGGTGAGCGGTGTAGGATATTTAAATATATAACTCATTTCCTTTTCTTGTTGAACAGGCTTTTTTTATTGCCAATGCTGCAATGGAAACCATCGTTCCGTTCACTTTGCGGACGGATTGTGGGCATTTTACAACGCAGCGCATACATGAGATGCACTTCTTTTTGTCTGCAATTTTCAGATTCTCTTTGTCAATTGCCCCCGCAGGACACTGTTTGGCACAAAGGCCGCAGCTTGTACAGCTGTTGTTCGCTTTTGGAACCAGCCCGGCTTTGCCGGTTTTCTTATATGGATAGTTCCCCGGAATTTGCGGCGAAGAAAATCCGGCTACGTTCCCATTTATTTTGTCTAAAATCTTTTTGGCAAAACCGTTTAGCTCGCTTTCATCTTTATCGTCGGGTCTGCCCGCCGCATACTGGTGCATGATAGGATGCTCTGCAATGGCGGCGATGGCGGCAATGGCATCAATTTTATTGACAGGCATCCCCATGCTTTTGTTATGATTTCTGCAACGTTATCCGTCCCTCCCGTTGGGCTGAAAGTAATTTGTAAAACGTTCATTTTTTTACCTCCTGTAATTTTTAGATTTACACCATTGTAACAAATGCAGCAAAAGCGGATTGGAAATAAGTGAGAATATAACATTGCCAATTGAAAAAAAATCGTGTATAATGAACATAGGTCCGGGCTGCGCACAGATCTGCTTTATGATAAAACAGTCGCAGGATGAGGTTTCATGTGAGAAATATTAAGTTGTTGATGGAGTATGACGGCTCACGCTATGATGGCTGGCAGCGCCCGGCATCGGGGGCGAGGGGAATGACCATCGAGGAGAAGCTTGAGGATGTGCTTTGCCGTATGGACAATGAGAAGGTTGAAGTGATTGGGGCGGCACGCACGGAGGCAGGTGTGCACGCAAGCGGCCAGGTTGCGAATTTCCATACAGGTACGGATATGTCCTGCCTTGAAATCCGCCACTATCTGAACCGTTTTCTGCCGCGCGACATTGCGGTGCTTGAGGTGGAGGAGGTGCAGGAGCGCTTCCACGCTTCCTATCTGGCGAAGGGGTTTCGCTATGAGTATCATATTTCCATCGGGGAAGTACCATCGGTCTTTGAGCGGAAGTACAATTATTACAGTTTTAAACGGCCGGACGTGAAACGGATGCGCGAGGCAGCAAAGTATTTTGTAGGCGAACATGATTTCGCGGCATTCTCGGAGAATAAGCGCATGAAAAAGTCAACGGTGCGCAAGATTCAGGAGTTTGGCGTGTATGGGGACGAGAAGGAAGTCCTCATCAGTGTTACGGGCGATGATTTCTGGCCGTATATGGTGCGTATTATGGCGGGAACCGTGCTTGCGGCGGGTCGGGGAGAGATGGCACCGTCAGAGGTTTCCCTTGTCATAGAGGGAAAAGACCGGGCAAAAGCCGGGGAGCGCCTTGAGGCGAGGGGATTGTTCCTGACGGATGTATTTTATTAGAGCGGCTGCGAAGCTGCGGAACTAAAAAACAGCATATGCCCGTACAGTGCCCGGAAAGGATTTCTGGGAGCAGGGCGGACAGAAATCCTTTCCGCAGATAAGGGTACTGTACGGGCATATGCGGAACTCAAAATAGGAGGAATAAACTATGGAACGTTACGCCATCATGGTAAAGGGAATTGTGCGGTTTGAGGGTAAGTACCTGCTTGTGGAGCGCTGGTACGATGACCGGATTGAGAATCCATATCAGTGGGAATTTGTGGATGGGGGGATTGAGTTTGGCGAGGAGCCGGACAAGGCGGTCATCCGTTTGATTCGCGAGCAGACAGGTCTTCAGACCATCATTGACCGGGTGGTATATACATGGTCTTATATGGTCGGGGATGTGCACCACATCGGAATCAGCTATGAGTGCATGGCGCTTGGCGATGAGGTGATTTTGTCCGAGGAATTGCATGATTACCGTTTTGTGCCGAAGGAACAGTTCCGGGATTATATCACGAACGGAAAATTGCTTGGCGATTTGGAGCGCGCGTTTGATTTGATGTAAATGAGAAAAAAGTGTGCAATGATTGGACGTGTTGTCGTCCGGCTGCGGATGGGGCGGTGAATGCATGCGGCAGAAAGAGAGGAAATATGGTAACATTGATAAAGGGCGGCTATGTGCTCAATCCGGCGACCGGGATTTGCGGCGTAAATGATGTGCTCATCGTGGACGAGACGGTGGAGGAAATTGCGCCGTGTATTGAAAAGGAAGCACACCGTGTCATTGACGCATCTGGAAAATATGTGATGCCTGGATTTGTTGATTTGCACGAGCATCTGCGCGAACCGGGCTTTGAATACAAGGAAACCATCGCGAGCGGTTCGATGGCGGCGGCGGCAGGGGGATTTACGACCATCTGCGCAATGCCAAACACAAAGCCCGTGATTGACAGCAAAGTCATGGTGGAATATCTGAATTATAAGGCGGCGGATGACGCTCAGATTAATGTTGTGCCGGTCGGCGCGGTGACGGTTTCCCAGCAAGGGGAAGTGCTCGCGGACATTGAAGGGATGGCGGCGGCGGGCGCCCTGGCGTTAAGCGAGGACGGAAAATCCGTGATGAATCCGCTTGTGTACAAAGAGGGGATGAAAAAGGCGGCACAGCTTGGGCTTGTGGTGCTGGCACACTGTGAGGACCGCGGGCTGCTTGCGGGCGGCGTGATGAATGCGGGAAAGAAAGCGCAGGAACTTGGCCTGCCGGGCATTACGAATTCGGTCGAGGATGTTGTTGTGGCAAGGGATATTTTGCTGGCGAAGGAGACCGGGGTGAAGTTACATCTGTGCCATTGCTCCACGGCGGATTCCGTGGCGCTTGTGCGCATGGGCAAGGAGCTTGGCGTGAAGCTTTCGGCGGAGGTGTGCCCGCATCATTTTGCGATGACGGAGGATGAGATTCCCGGGGATGATGCCAATTACAAAATGAACCCGCCGCTGCGGACGCAGGCGGATGCGGATGCACTGATTGCGGGGCTTGCGGACGGGACGATGGAGGTCATTGCGACGGACCACGCGCCGCATTCCGCAGAGGAGAAAAAGAAGCCGTTTTTGGAGGCTCCGTTTGGGATTGTCGGCTCGGAGACGGCATTTGCGCTCTCGTATACGGTGCTTGTGAAGGGAGGGCATTTAAGTTTCCTGCAGCTTGTGGAGAAACTTAGCGCGAATCCGGCACGCATTTTGGGGATTGACCGGGGCGATATTTCGGTCGGGCATATTGCGGATTTGGTGATTGCGGATGTAAAAGAGCCTTATGTGATTGATGTGGGGAATTTTATCTCGAAGGGCAAAAATTCGCCGTTTCAGGGCAGGACGGTGTACGGGAAGGTGCTGCTTACGATGGTGAATGGAGAAGTTGTGTATGAAAAGAATGTGAAAGAGACGGAAGGTCTGTAAAGATTTTTTTGTGAGTATGAAAACGGATTTTGGTTTCGGAGGCTAAACAGATGATTGATGAATTGGTGAGGCAGATTCAGGAGAAGAATGCACCGGTTGTTGTGGGGCTTGACCCAATGCTTTCCTATATTCCGGAGCATATTGTAATACAGGCGACCGGGGAGAAGGGGGAAACGTTAGAGGCGGCCGCGGAGGCGGTGTGGCAGTTCAATAAGGCGATTGTGGATGCGACGTATGATTTGATTCCGGCGGTGAAGCCGCAGATTGCGATGTATGAACAGTTTGGGGTGCCAGGAGTGGCGGTGTTTGCAAAAACTGTGGAATATTGTAAAGAAAAAGGATTGGTGGTCATCGGGGATGTAAAGAGGGGGGATATTGGCTCGACCTCGGCGGCGTATGCGGCGGGGCATATTGGCTCGGTGAAGATTGGGGGCAAAGTGCTGCGCGGTTTTCAGGAAGATTTTATAACCGTGAACCCATATCTTGGAACGGACGGTGTAAAGCCGTTTGTTGATGTGTGCAGGGAAGCGGACAAAGGGATTTTTGTGCTTGTCAAGACCTCGAACCCGTCAAGCGGCGAGTTCCAGGACCGTTTGGTTGATGGAAAAGCGCTCTACGAGTATGTGGCGGACAAAGTCAATGAATGGGGCGAGGATTGTGTTGGGGCGTGCGGCTACAGTGCGGTTGGTGCGGTGGTCGGAGCGACTTATCCGGAGCAGGGGAAGCTGCTGCGCGCGCTTATGCCAAAGGCTTATATCCTTGTGCCAGGCTACGGCGCGCAGGGCGGAAAGGGCAAGGATCTTGTGCACTTTTTCAATGCGGATGGCCTTGGCGCGATTGTCAATTCTTCGCGCGGGATTATTGCGGCCTATAAGCAGGAGCAGTATGCGGGATTCGGGGCGGAACATTTTGCAGAAGCTGCAAGGCAGGCCGTGGTTGATATGATTGAGGATTTGAGATTTTAAGGCATGCGCAGGAAGGATGTATGCTGAGCTTAAAACAGGAGGGTATGAAAGATGCAGAAGTTATTGTGTCCTTATTGTGACCATGAAATTAAGGGCAAGGGGAAATGTGATTTTTGCGGTTCAAAGGTAAAAAAGCCAGTTGTGATGGAGACATCCGCCGAGCTGAACGGACAGGACTTTGCGAATCCAGGCGGGCGCGGCGACAGTGTACATACGCAGGGGACGAATGCGCAGGATGATGCATACCGCAACAGTGGTGCGGCACCCTATGCAGAAAGTTCCGGGGGAGCATCCAGTGCAGCTTCTGTACAGGGTGGCACCGGGGCAATGAGAAATGGGGCGGCGGCGGGCGCGGCTGCAGGTTCCCGGGCTGCAAACGGTGCGGCGGGAATGCCGCGCCGCGCGGTGCTTGCAAGCGAGGCGGTAGAGGCGGGGAAGGCTTCCGGCACGATGAAGCCGGCAGGGGCAACCTCCCAGAGGGTTGTTAAGATAATCGTCATTGTTGTGATTGTCAATATCGTTTTGCAGATTATCTTTTCACTTGCAAATCTGTTGTAGGAAAAGTGCATAAAAGGGGCAGGGCATTAGTTTTTTTCGGAGCAGGCGGCATCTTTTTTCCTCATTTTTGCCGCAATAAGAAAGAGCAGAAGGATTGCGAGCACCGGGAGCAGGATGTTTTTGTAGCGGGTGTACCAGCTTGCGACAACAGGCCAGTTGTCCTGCAGGAAATAGCCGAAACCGCACAAAAGTGCATTCCAGAAAAAGATTCCGACGAAGGAGTACGCGAGATAGGCGCCAAACGGCAGGCGCAGCGCCCCCGCGACAAAGCCGAGGTATGTGCGGCAGAGAGGGATGAAGCGCCCGAGAAGGACAATCTGTGTGCCTTTTTTCTGGAAATATGTATAGGAAGTTTCAAGTCCGTGCCGGGTTTTTGGGAAGCGCCGCATAATGCGCTCAAGCAGCGCGTTGCCGCCAAGACGGCCAACACCGTAGCACAGGGTGGTGCCGATTAGCCCGGCGATGGCGGAGAGCAGCACGAGGAGCGGGTAAAAAATCCCCTGCTTTGCGGCGAGCGCACCGCAAAATGGAAGGACAATCTCGGAGGAGACCGGGAAGCAAGCGTATTCAAGCAGGATGAAAAGGAGCATGGCGGGCATTCCGTAGGAAGCAAGGAAAGAAAAAAGCCAGTTCATGAAGACCTCGTCTGCGCCGTGGAAAGTGGGAAGGCGCGTAATTTTTCTTGGGATAAGATATGAGGCGGGGCGAAAAAATATGCACGGGAATGATGAGGCCGATGACGAGGGATGTTGTTGGTCTCTTTGCTTTTTGGTGCAGGATGGCTATTTTTTTAAAAAATTTTTCAAATAAGTGAAAGGATTGCCGGGGGAGAATCGTATTCCTATATAGAAACCCGTGATAGCGGGATGGAAAAGGGACTGCGAAAAGCAGGGAAAGAGAGGATTTTATATGACAAAGAAGAAAATGATTCTGACACTTGCCCTTACGGGGGCACTTGCTGTGGGGGCTTCGTCCGTGGACGTGTGGGCGAGGGGTGGCGGCTGCCACGGAAGGCAGGTTTCCTATGCGCTTTGTGATGTGGAGGACTGCCATGCGGTGGGTGTGCATGAGCACGACGACACATATTACTGCGGACATTTTATCGGGGATGGGCATGATTACCATGAGGCCTGCAGCGTGGAAGGATGTACACTTACGTGCGAACACGAGCATGATGGGGTTATCTGCCTGCCCTGCGATAAAACGCATACAGGCAGCACCGCGGGCTGCCATTCCACAAGGCGCAGGGGCAGGCATTGTCACTGATGGGGCGGGTGTCATGAACTGTGCAAAAGACCAGAAGGGATAGGCAGCTAGGAGTACTCTAGCAGGAGAAAAACGAAAGACTGCAGAAATCGATTTGGATTGGTCAGGGGAGAAGGATGAAGACGGAAGAAGAAGCCAGGCGGGCGATTGCGCTTTATGCGGACATCGTCCGCCGCGTATGTTTTATGCATCTGAAAAAATATGAGGATGTGGAAGATGCGTTTCAGGAGGTGTTCCTGAAATATGTGCTCCACGAGGAGATTTTTGAGAGCCATGCCCACGAAAAGGCATGGCTTATTCGGGTTGCAATCAATGTTTGCAGGGATATGCTCAAAAGTCCGTTCCGCAGGCGGGTTTCCTCGTTTGAGGATATTGATTTTGAGCCGTTTTACGTGCAGCAGGAGGAGGGGGAATTGCTCCGCTGTATTTTGCAGATGCCGCAAAAATACCGCGACGTTCTCTACCTGTTTTATTATGAAGGTTATTCTGCCGTTGAAATCGCGGGGATTATGCGGCGGAAGGAAAATACAGTTTATACATGGCTTGCGCGGGCGAAGAAGATGTTGAAGGAGAAGCTGGGAGGTGATTTCATTGAACCGTGAAGCATTTGGGGTTTTTGGGAAAATCCATGCGGAGGAAGATTTGAAACAGAAAACTGTCAGTTATCTGCATAAGGAAATGGAAAAAAGGGCGCGGAAAAGAAAGCGCCGGGCGTTCCGGATTGCCATCTGCTGCATGTCCGCTGTGCTGTTTACCGCCTGTGGCGGAGTCTTCCTGGGGGCATATTTTACCCCGGTTGCCTATATCGATTTTGATGTGAACCCGTCGGTTGAGTTTCGTGTCAACCGCTTTGGGCGGGTGATTGCTTCCTGCGCGTACAATGATGACGGACAGGAGCTTTTGGGGGAAATCAATGTGAGCAATCTGCCCTATGATGAGGCGGCAAAACGCCTGCTTGGCGCGATGGACGCGGAAGGGTATTTCGGGCAGGATGCCCTTTTGTGTGTTACCGTGCAGACAAAGGAGCAGGATAGGGAAGGCGGGATGTTAGCGCGTCTGCAAGAAATTGTCGCGCAGGGCGGCGCAGGTGGGGGATATGGCGTTTTCGCGGATATTTATGCGGTTACGGAGGAGGTTAAGCATTGTGCCAGTGAGCATCAGGTCAGCCCGGCGAAGTACCTTGCGATAGAGGAACTGATTGAGGTGGACCCGGAGGCGGATTTTGAGACGTGCAGGGGGCATTCCGTGCATGAGATAAGGCAGATGACGCAGGAGAAATGCAGCGGGCACGGGGAACATGGCCACCATCATTAAAGCGTGGTGGCGCGAATGGAAGAAATATGGATTCTGCACTTGACAATACCCGTATCATTGTATACAATGGAACAAACACGCAAACATTCCCGGCTTACAACGTTTCGGAAGAAAATAAATATTCCGCCGGGGACGAAATTTCAGCCGCGTATCCCATGCGGCGTGGATGGAGGATTGGTAGTATGCAGAGCCGAAAAGTTTATTTGAACCGCCACAACAACCTGCTCTCCCTTGAGGAGCACATATATGAGTTGGTCGATGTGAAGGAGCCAAATGTTTTCCGCAATCTTTTCCCGTATGATGAGGTGCCGAAAATCGCGTTCAACGACCGCATTGTGCCGCACAATATGCCGGAGGAAATCTGGATTACGGACACGACATTCCGCGACGGGCAGCAGTCCCGCGCGCCGTACACAACAAAGCAGATTGTGACGATTTTTGATTATCTGCACCGCCTTGGGGGACCAAACGGCATTATCCGTCAGAGTGAATTTTTTCTTTACAGCAAAAAAGACCGTGATGCAGTGTATCAATGCATGGAGCGCGGCTATGAATTCCCGGAGGTTACTTCGTGGATTCGCGCGAGCAAGCAGGATTTCCAGCTCGTGAAGGATATTGGCATGAAGGAGACAGGAATCCTGGTGAGTTGTTCCGATTACCATATTTTTTATAAGATGAAAATGACGAGAAGCCAGGCGATGAACCATTATCTGAGCGTGGTGCGGGAGTGCCTGGAGACAGGGGTTGCGCCGCGCTGCCATCTGGAGGACATTACGCGCTCGGACATCCATGGTTTTGTCATTCCGTTCTGTTCGGAACTGATGAAGCTTGGCGCGGAGTACGGCATTCCCGTCAAGGTGCGCGCCTGCGATACAATGGGCTATGGCGTGAATTTTTCCGGTGCGGTGATTCCGCGTTCTGTGCAGGGCATTATTTACGCGCTGAATACCCATGCAGGTGTTCCGGCGGAGCTTTTGGAGTGGCACGGGCACAATGATTTTTACAAGGCAGTCACAAACTCAACGACCGCATGGCTTTACGGCGCAAGCGGGGTGAACTGTTCGCTGTTCGGCATTGGCGAGCGCACCGGCAACACGCCGCTTGAGGCAATGGTGTTTGAATACGCGCAGCTTAAGGGCACGTTGGATGGCATGGATACCACGGTGATTACAGAGTTGGCAGAATATTACAAAAAAGAAATCGGCTACAGCATTCCGCACCGCACGCCGTTTGTCGGCAAGAATTTTAATGTCACCCGCGCGGGAATTCATGCGGACGGTCTCTTGAAAAATGAAGAAATTTATAATATATTTGATACGGAGAAATTTTTAAACCGCCCGGTACTGGTATCCGTGTCCAACACTTCCGGACTTGCCGGGATTGCACACTGGATAAATACTTTTTATCATTTAAAGGAGGGGGCGGCGTTGGATAAGAGCCATCCGCTTGTTTCCTGCATCAAGGAACTGGTGGACAAGGAGTACGACGGCGGGCGCATCACCGTTATGACGGATGCCGAATTGGTAACCATTATCGAGCAGAACAAAGCTCGCTGCAAGGTTGACTTGCCGACGGTGGATGTGAATACGATTTGATGGAATGCAGGGACACTGCAAAACTTAAAACAGCAAATTCCCCGGACAGCCCCCAGAGGGATTTTTGGGAGCAAGGCGTACAAAAATGCCTCTGCCGAGAAAGGGATGGGAGTGGAATTTGCGGAACTTAAAATAGGAGGACAAATCTTTATGAGCATGACAGCAGAACAGCTCGAAGCAGCCAAAGCGCGTTTCGGGGAGCTTTTAGTTGAACAGGACGAGCGCGTGGAGCGCATGAAGGCACAGGGGGATTTCATCAATTATCAGGCGCTTGGCAAAATCATCATCGGCGTATGCGGCGGTGACGGCATTGGACCTGCCATTACCGGACAGGCGCAGCGCATCCTCGAATTTTTGTTAAAGGATGAGGTCGCAAAGGGCAAGGTGGAATTCAAGGTTATCGACGGGCTGACCATCGAGCGCCGTGCCGCATTGCAGAAGGCAATCCCGGATGACACGCTCGCAGAATTAAAGGAGTGCCATGTCATCTTAAAAGGACCGACAACAACCCCGCGCAAGGGTGACCCGTGGCCGAATGTGGAAAGCGCGAACGTGGCAATGCGCAAGGAGCTTGACCTGTTTGCAAATGTACGTCCGGTGCGCATCCCGGAGCAGGGCATTGACTGGACATTTTACCGCGAGAACACGGAGGGCGCTTACGCGGTCGGAAGCAAGGGCGTGAATGTGACGGATGACCTTGGCGTTGATTTTACGGTTGTGACAAGCCAGGGAACGCAGCGTATCATCCGCGCGGCGTTTGAGTACGCAAAGGCAAATGGAAAAACACGGGTGACGGCAGTAACCAAAGCGAATATCATTAAGACGACCGATGGGAAATTCCTTGATACTTTCCGCGAGATTGCGAAGGAATATCCTGGAATCACAGCGGATGACTGGTATATTGACATTATGACCGCAAAGTTGATTGACGAGACGAGGCGGCGCGATTTCCAGGTTGTGGTGCTGCCGAACCTTTACGGCGATATTATCACGGACGAAGCAGCAGAATTCCAGGGTGGTGTCGGCACGGCGGGAAGCGCGAACATCGGAAAGCGTTATGCCATGTTTGAGGCGATTCACGGTTCCGCCCCGCGCATGGTAACGGAGGGAAGGGCAAAGTATGCGGACCCTTGCAGTGTAATCCGCGCAGCGGCAATGCTGTTATCCCACATCGGCTACCAGGCGCAGGCGGATGCGCTCTATAAAGCGCTTGATATCTGCACGATTACGGAGAAAAAGCTTGTTATGACCGGACATGAGGACGGCGCGACGAATACGGAATTTGCGGACTATATTATGGAGACGATTCAGAAGGGCTGAGCGCGCGGCAGAACCAGGGGTTGAAAAAGATATGGACGATAGCAGTAAGGAAGTGCAGCAGGAGGTTACGGACAAATACTCGCTGCGCGGCAGGGTGTTTCACCGCCTGCGGGAAGACATTCTCTCAGGCAAGTACGAAAAGGATGAGGAATTGCGTGAAATCACCATCGCATCGGAGCTTGGCGTGAGCCGGACACCCGTGCGCGAGGCGCTGCGCCAATTGGAGCTTGAGGGATTGGTGCGCATTATCCCGAATAAGGGGGCATATGTGACAGGGATTTCCGCGGGGGATATCCATGACATCTACCATATCCGCTCGTATCTGGAAGGGCTTTGTGCGCGTTGGGCGTGCGAGCATATCACGCAGGAGCAGTTAGAGCAGTTGGAGGAGATTGTTTATCTTTGTGAATTCCACGCAAAAAAGAAACATCTCGAGCAGATTGTGGAGTTGGATAACAAATTCCACGAGATTATTTACGAAGCGTGTAACAGTAAGATGCTTGAGCATGTGCTGAGGGATTTCCATCATTATGTCGAGCGTGTACGCCGCATTTCGCTCGCGGGGGAGAACCGTGTGGAAAATTCCAATAAAGAGCATATGGCAATCTTAGAGGCGCTGAAGCAAAGGGATGGGGCGCTTGCGGAAAAGCTTGCGCATGAGCATATGATTCAGACGATTGATAATTTAAAGAAGTGCGGGCTATAAGATTAAGGAAGCCACCCCAAAAGTGCAAAAAGAAATTGCATTTTTGGGGGTGGCTTTTCTGATTTTATCAGAAATCCTCCGATATGTCCGCTCTGTCAATTCGTAAAGAGGAAAGTGGCGGGTCCGCAGTTTATTCCTCCGTCCCGAGTGCCTCCCATTCCTCCATCAGCACTTCGAGCCGTGCGGAAATCTCAGTTTTCTCATTGTTCAATTCCACGAGCCTTGCCGGGTCAGAATACACCGTCTCATCGGAGAGCATCGCATCCAGTTTGGCATCGCGCGTTTCCAGTTTTTCAATTTCTGCCTCCACTTTCTTAAGGTCATTCTGCCGCTTGCGCTCGCGCGCCTGCTCTTCCTTTTTTGCAAGCCAGTCCTGTTTGCCCGTGCTGCCTTCCGCTGCCTGCGAAAACGGTATACCTGCCGCCTGCAGCCCGGCCCCCTTTTGCTGCCCGCCCGCAGAAGGTTTGCCGATGGCGGACGGCGCACTGCTTAGTCCGCTGTAGAGCTGCTTATGGTTGGTCAGCCGTTCGCTGCCTTTTCCGGTAACCGCATCCGGGTCCGCAAGCGAAAAACCAAAATATTTCTTCTCCACCTCCGGCTTTTTTTCCAGATAATAATCATAATTCCCGATGTAATCCAACAGCATTCCGCACGAAAGGTCGAGGATGCGCGTCGCGGTGCGGTTGATAAAATAGCGGTCATGCGAGACATAGAGCACCGTGCCCGTATAGCTTAAAAGCGCATTCTCTAATATTTCCTTTGAGGTAATGTCAAGGTGGTTTGTCGGCTCGTCAAGAATCAGGAAATTCGCTGCGGAGAGCATGAGCTTGGCGAGGGAGACGCGCCCGCGCTCGCCGCCGGAGAGTTCCTTTACCTGCTTAAAAACATCATCCCCGGTAAAAAGGAACGCCGCTAATACGCCCCGCACCGCTGTGTTGTCAAGGTTCGGGTAAGTGTCCTGAATCTCTTCAAAAACCGTCTTTTCCATGTGCAGTACCTGATGCTCCTGGTCATAGTAGCCGATGTGCACCTTTGCCCCCGGTTTAATTTCGCCCGCGTCCGCGGAAATCAGCCCGTTAATCAGTTTTAGGATGGTGGTCTTGCCCGTGCCGTTGTTGCCGATGATGGCAACGCGCTCGCCGCGCTTAATCTCAAAAGCAAGATTTGTGAATAGCACATTGTTCCCAAATGCCTTGGAAAGCCCCTTTACGCTTAAGACATCATTGCCGCTTACGGTGCGCGGCTCTAGGCGGATGTTCATGTCCGCCTTCAATTCAACCGGCTTTTCGAGGCGCTCCATTTTATTTAGCATCTTCTCGCGGCTCTCGGCACGCTTGATGGATTTTTCGCGGTTGAAGGAGCGGAGCTTTGCAATCACCTCCTCCTGATGTTTGATTTCCTTTTGCTGGTTTAGATAGTGATGAATCTGCTCCTGCCGCAGCGCCGCTTTTTTTTCGGCGTAAGCCGAATAATTGCCCATAAAAGTCTGCGCGCGCGTATTTTCAAGCTCCACGATTTTTGTCACGATGCGGTCGAGGAAATAGCGGTCGTGCGCAATGATGACAACGGCTCCGGCATAATTTTGCAAAAAGGTTTCAAGCCACGCAATCGAAGTCATATCAAGATGGTTTGTCGGCTCATCAAGCAGAATAATGTCCGGGTTTGAGAGCAGAAGCTTTCCGAGCGCTACGCGGGTTTTCTGGCCGCCGGAAAGGGTTGTCACCTGCTTGGTGAATTCCTCCTGCGTAAAACCGAGCCCTTTTAGCACCCCGGTCACTTCGCTGCGGTAGGCGTACCCGTTCTGACGCTCAAATTCGTGGTTCAGGTTTGTATAGGTGGAAAGCATGCGGGACAGCTCCTCGCCTTCAGCCCCCTTCATGGAAAGCTCGAGTTCGCGGATTTTTTCCTCCATGCGGATAAGCTCTGCCTTGACGGAGAGCACTTCATCGTAAATCGTATTTTCCGAGGTCAGGTCCTGGTGTTGGGAGAGGTAGCCCACGCGCGTTCCCTTCGCCCATGTTACCTCCCCTTCCTCGCAGGACATTTCCCCGACAATGATTTTAAACAGCGTTGATTTGCCCGCGCCGTTGATGCCGACAATCGCTGCCTTTTCGCGGTCGTTGATATGAAACGAAACTTTATCTAAAATAATGTCCGTTCCGAAACTTTTTGATATATTGTTACAAGCTAAAACCATAAAAGACCTGCTTTCTTTTCGTACCCGGAAGCAGGGTACTGCTTATTTTGTGCCGTAAATACGGTCGCCTGCATCCCCGAGCCCCGGCAGGATGTAGCCGTGCTCGTTGAGACGCTCGTCCATCGCGCCGATATAAACATCGACGTCCGGATGCGCTCCCTGAAGCTTGTTTGTGCCCTCCGGTGCCGCAATCAGGCAGAGGAAACGGATGTTCTTGATGCCGCGCTTTTTAAGCATGTCGATGGCGGCAATCGCGGAGCCGCCTGTAGCAAGCATCGGGTCAACAACGAAGATTTCGCGTTCCGCCGCATCCTTTGGCAGTTTGCAGAAATATTCCACCGGTTCTAAGGTTTCCTCGTTGCGGTATAGGCCGATATGGCCGACCTTCGCGTTTGGTGTGATATTCAAAATGCCGTCCGCCATATGCAGCCCCGCGCGGAGAATCGGGACGATGCAGAGCTTTTTGCCTGCGATTTCCTTTACGGTTGTTGTTACAAGCGGTGTTTCAATTTCTTTGTCGGCAAGCGGGAGATTGCGGCTTGCTTCATAATAAATCAACATTGCAACCTCGGATACAAGGTCGCGGAACTCTTTTGTCGAGGTTGATTTCATTCGCATGATACCAATTTTGTGTTGGATCAACGGATGATCCATGACGGTGATTTTTCCCATAAAATTCCTCCATTGTTTTTTTGTGATAGATGTTGGTTGCGCTATGACGATATTATGCCATGTCTTTCGGACATGCTTCCCTGTGGGGCATTATACCATGTTTTTCCACAAGGTTTCTGCGGGCTCCGCACAAGTTACGGCAAAGCTTGGAAAATCAGAGATTTTCCAAGCTCGCGTTGCGCGCGGCGGAACCAGGAAAGCCGAAGTGTCGGAAACAAAAAACATGTTTCCACACTTCGTTTTCCTGGTTCCTTGCTTTGCCTTCACGCACATTATACCATGTTTTGGACATGAAATAAAGATGGGAGTTTACAAGAATCCCAAAATAATTTCGGACACGGGGATTGCCGGGGGAATTTTGATTGCAATTTCGGGGCAGATTTGGTAAGATTACATCAGGATGGGTCGAAAAGTGTCGGGAACTCCTAAAAAAGGGCAGAGGAGAAGCCCGGCAGAAGGGAGGAAAAAAACTACCGGGCTTTGATTTATGAAAAAAATTCTTGTAAGCAACTCACTTGATTTACTTTATGTTTATATTATAGTAATGACTTATGAGGAGAGTATGGCAAAGATATGAACAATTTGTTAATAATGAAAAACGGTGGTATCACCATCCGCGGATTGTGAAAAGAACCATGTCTGTGGCAGGAAACAGCCATTATGGCATGAACAACGGCAGTAGCAGAATTTGCTATGGATGGAATCAAAGAAAGCCACAGAGACTATGAAGAATTTAATTTTGAGGGAATGACGCAGGATATGCAGCGCAGATGCGGTATGTTCTGCCAGAATGAGAGGGATTATGGGCAATGTTTTAAAAAAATTAGTGCGCAAAGAGTTTGGTGAGGAGAATTATGCGCGCTATTGCAGATATATTTTTTATGAGACCGGAAAGCCAAGGGCGCAGAACCCGATGATTTATGAGGATATGTACCATTTCCTGGAGGGAAAAGACCCGCAGGCGCTGCTCTCAATGAAAGAGCGGCTTGACCGCGTGCTTTTGCAGGCATTCGTGATATGCAAGGGATATTCCGCAAAGGTGGCAGCATCGCTTGGCGCGATGTTTTTGCTGTATCTTTTGGAATTGCCGCCACTGGTATTTATGATTTTCTTTGGCATTGTGCTGATAGGAATCACCGTAAAGACCTTTGAATATGTTGGCAATAAATACTGTTATGTGGACGCGAGGATTGTCCTGATTTATAAAAATGTGCTTGAAAAGCTTTGCCTGGGCGGGAAAACGGGCGGTGGCCGTTAAAAACAAAGATAGGGGGAGGAAAAGGAAATGGCAGTACATTATATTTTTGGCAGTGCAGGGGCGGGGAAGTCCTATGTGCTTTGCAGGAAAGTGAAAGAACTTGCGAAAAAAGAGCCGAAGACAAATTTTTTGGTCATTGTGCCGGAACAGTTCACATTGCAGACGCAGAAGGATTTTGTGACGCTTTCCGGGGAGAGCCGTGGCATCATGAACATCGATGTGCTTAGCTTTCTGCGCCTTGCGTACCGGGTTTTTGAGGAAACGGGCGGGGTGAACCGCATTGTGCTTGAGGATACCGGAAAGAGCATGATTGTGAAAAAAGTTGCCATGCAGTATGAAAAGGAGCTTCTTGTGTTTGGGCGCAATGTGCACAAGGCGGGTTTTATCTCGGAGATGAAATCCATCCTTTCTGAATTTTACCAGTACGATATCGGGGCGGAGCAGCTAGAGCAGATGAACAAGGCGGCAGGCAGCAATGGGGCGCTCAAAAAGAAACTGACGGATATCGCCCTGTTGTACCAGGGGTTTCAGGATTTTCTGGCAGATCGCTATATTACGACGGAGGGAATTCTTTCGCTTTTGGGGGAGAAGGCGGGCAGCAGCCGGATGCTTCAAAACGCCGTGCTCTGTTTTGACGGTTTTACCGGATTTACGCCGTCGCAGTACGCATTGCTTGCGGAGCTGATGAAACATGCGAGGGATTGCTATTTTACGGTGACGCTGGATACGTCCTGTGTTTTTAAAAAGCAGAAGGAGTATGAGCTTTTTTACCTGAGTGCAAAAACCGTGGAATGGGTGGATAAGCTTGCCATAAAGAGCGGGCAGGAAATCGGGGAACCGCTTATTTTGCAGGGCGAGGGAAGGTACCAGGCGGCGGAGAGCCTAAAATTCATGGAAAAGCATCTGTTCCGCCCGGTGCGGGCGGTGTATGAAAAACCGCAGGAGAATATAAGGATTTACTCGCACCGGGATATTCACGGCGAGATTACCTGGGCGGTGAGCGAAATTTACCGTCTGGTAAAGAGGGGCATGCGTTACCGGGAGATTGCGGTGGTGACGGGTGACCTTGCGGGGTATGCGGACGGGCTTGCGCGGGAGTTTGAGCGGGCGGGGCTGCCATGTTTTATCGACCGGAAGAAAAAACTGACCGACAACCCGGTGATTGAGTTTATCCGCGCGGCAATCGAGGTGGTGCGCACGGATTGTTCCTACGATGCGGTATTCCACTACATGAAGTCGCCGCTTGCGGGGTTTGATAAAGAAGAACAGGATATGTTTGAGAATTACATAAGGGCATTGGGAATCAAGCATTATTCGATGTACAAAAAGCAATGGCGGGGGAGATACCGCACCGCGTATTCCGTTGACTTTGATAAAATCGGGGGAATCCGGGAGGAGTTTTTGCGCCGTTTTGAGGGGCTGTATCCGGTATTTTTGCGCCCGGACGCGACCGGGAGGGAGCGCATGACCGAGCTGGTGCGCTTCTTAATCCTGCATGGCACGGAGCAGTATCTGGAAGAACAGTCACAAGAGATGATGGAGCATGACCCGGTGCGCGCGAGGGAATATGCGCAGCTATGGCGGATTTTGCTTGAGATTTTCGACCGTATTGTGGGACTTTTGGGCGACGATGCAATGACGTTAAAGGAGTTTGAGGAAATTTTACAGACGGGCTTTGACGAGGCGAAGGTGGGGCTTGTGCCGCCGGGGCTTGACCAGATTATGGTCGGGGATATGGAGCGCACCCGCTTAAATGGTGTGCGCTGCCTGTTTTTCTTAGGAATCAACGAGGGGGTTGTGCCAAAGCCGCAGGCGGGCGGTGGTGTACTCTCGGAGCAGGACCGCCTGCTGTTTGAGGAAAATGGGATTGAGCTTGCACCGAACCGCAGGCAGAATGCATTTCTGAGTGAGTTTTACCTATATTTAAGCCTGACCAAACCGTCCGAGAGGCTCTATCTGTCTTACCGGCGCTCCGACAGTTCGGGCAAGGCGATGCGCCCGTCCTACCTGCTTTCGCGTGTGCAGAAATTGTTCGCGAAGCTTCCGGTGTGTGAGGCGGGGGAAGATGAGATGTTAAGCGCGCTTGGAACGGACCGGGGATTTTCGCGGTTTTTGCAGGGGGTGCGGGAGTACGCGGCGGGGGAAAAGCCCTCCTCTTTGTTTGCGGAGCTCTGCGCGCTCTACCGGACGGGGGAATTTTTGGCGCCGCTTCCGTTTGAGACCGTCGCGGCGGCGGCATTCTACCAAAAACCGGAGGACGCGCTTTCCGTGGCAAACGCGAAAAAACTTTACGGGGAAACGCTTTACGGCAGCGTGACGCGCCTAGAGCAGTACGCAGCGTGCGCCTTCGCCCATTTTCTGGTTTTCGGGCTTTCTGTGGAGGAGCGGGCGGAGTACCAGATTGGCATGCCCGACATCGGAACCGTTTATCACAATGCGCTGCAATATTATTCCGCGGGGATAAAAGAGAGCGAGTACAACTGGCACACGATACCCGAGCAAACAAGCATGGAATTGTTGGATGCGGCGGTAAAGCAGGCGGTGGAGGAGTACGGTGAAGGGATTTTTGCTTCCTCGGTGCGCAGCCGTGAGCTTGCGCAGCGCATCCGGCGTATGCTGCGGCGCACAGTGAATACTGTGCAGATACAAATCAGGCGCGGCGAATTTGAACCGGAGGAATTCGAATACGATTTCACGCACGCCGACCGCTATCTGGCGCTGCGGGGGCGCATTGACCGCATTGACCTATACCATGACGGGCAGGAAAATTACATCCGCGTGGTGGACTATAAATCCGGAAATACACAATTCAAATTGGAAAAACTTTACTACGGCCTTTCCTTACAGCTTGCCGTTTACATGGAGGCGGCGATGCAGTGGGCGAAGGAGAAAGGCATTGAGGAAGCGGTTCCGGCGGGGATGCTTTATTACCATATTGATGACCCGATTGTGGAAAAAGGAGGGGATACTGAGGCGCAGATTCAAAAAAAGCTGACGATGAATGGGCTTGTCAATGCGAAGGAGAAGGCGCTTGTGGCGCAGGATAAGAGCTTTTACAGCGAACAGGGCGGGCTTGCTGGCGGCGTGACCTCCTACGTGATTCCGGCGGCAACCGGAAAATCGGGGAGCTTAAGCAGCAGCTCTATGGCGGTGGACGGGGCGTATTTTGATGATGTGTTAAAATGCGCGCGGGAGAGGCTTTACGAGAACGCAAAGAAAATCCTTGACGGGGATGTGGAGCCTTCCCCGTACCGCAGGGGCAGTGAGAACGCCTGTGAATGGTGCAGCCTGAAGCAAGCCTGCAATTTTGATTCCAGGCTTTCCGGTTACCGATACCGGGATTTGAGGAAATTGGAGCGCGATGAGATTCGGGAGAAAATCCACGGCATTGCGGACGGGAGGATGGAAGAAGCGAAAGAAGGGGATAAGCGCGGGCAGGGTGCGGGCAAGACAGGGGGGAATGCCAAAGAGGGTGAGGAGGGGAAAACGATATGAGTGAAGCAGAAAAAAAGGGCAGCAAGACGCGTTGGACAAAAGAGCAGGAACAGGTGATTTCGCTGCGCGGCCGCAATATTTTAGTATCGGCGGCGGCAGGGTCAGGAAAGACAGCGACACTTGTGGAGCGGATTATACAAAAGGTGGCGGGGGGTGAAAAGCCGGTTGACATTGACAGGCTTTTGGTCGTGACCTTTACGCGCGTGGCGGCGGCGGAGATGCGGGAGCGCATCGGCGCGGCCATCGAGGAGCGGCGGGCAAAAGAGCCGGGAAATGCCCATTTGCAAAAGCAGGCGCTTCTTTTGCACAGCGCGCAGATTACGACGATTGACAGCTTCTGTCTCTCGGTTATCCGGGATTATTTCCATGAAATTGACTTAGACCCGGTATTCCGCGTGGCGGAGGAGGAGGAACTGACGCTGCTGCGCCATGAGGTAATCACCGATGTGCTTGAGGAGGCATACGAGGCGGGGGAGGAAGATTTTTTAAGCTTTGCGCAGAACTATGGGGGGAAGCACCAGGATTTAAAACTGGAGGATTATATCCTGCGGCTGTTCCGGTTTTCGGAGAGCTGCCCGTGGCCGGAGGAATGGCTTGCGGGGCTGTGTGACGGGAATGCTTTTACGCAGGAATGGCTGATAAAGGTCGCCAGTTCCGCCAAGCGCCGTCTGCGCGACGCGCTTTGCTTCAACAGGCGTGCGCTTGCCATCTGCCAGGAGGCGGACGGTCCGGTTTCGTATACCCAGGCACTGCAGGACGATATGGAACTGCTTGAGCACCTGCTTTCCTGCAAGGATTACCAAAAGCTTTCAGAGGCATTTGTGGATATCAATTTCACGGCACTTTCGCGCAAGGCAATGCCGGACTGCACACCGGAGAAAAAAAATCTGGTCAAGGCGCTGCGCGACCAGGAAAAAGAGTGCATCAAGGGATTGAAAGCAGATTTGTTTTTCCAGGATTACCAGCAGATGGAGCAAGACGAGCTGGGGGCGGCGCGCTATGTGCGCGTACTGGTTCGCCTGACGCTGGCATTCCGGGAAAAATTTGCGGAAAAAAAAGCGGAAAAACATTTGCTTGATTTTTCGGATATCGAGCATTTCGCACTGAATATCCTGACGGAAAAAAAGGATGGCGTCCTGACGGCAAGGACGGCGGCAACTGAGCTGCGCCGCCGCTTTGAAGAAATTATGGTAGATGAATACCAGGACAGCAACGAGGTGCAGGAGGCGATATTGCGCAGCATTTCAAGGGAAGAGGACGGGGAGCCGAACATGTTTATGGTCGGGGATATGAAGCAGAGCATTTACCGTTTCCGTCTGGCAAAGCCGGAACTTTTTCTGGAGAAATATAACCGTTACTCCTTAGAGGAGAGCAAGTACCAGCGCATTGATTTGCACAAAAATTTTCGCAGCCGGGAAGAAGTGCTTGCAAGTGTGAACGAGCTTTTTTTCCGGTTGATGGGAAAAGATTTCGGGCAGATTGACTACGACGAGGCGGCGGCGCTGTATCCGGGCGCGCAGTATTTAAAGCGTGCGGATGAACCTGGCGCAGTGGACTATATGACGGAGCTTTTGCTTGTGCCGGAGCAGGAAGAGGCCACGGAGGATTTGCAGGCGGAGGAGGATGCGGCGGAGAGCTTGTCGGAGGATGAGGAGAATGAGGAGCGCGAATACTCAAAGCGGGAGCAGGAAGCCCTTGCGTGTGCAGGAAAGATAAAAGAGTATCTGGCAGGGCTTACGGTGCAGGGGAAAAATGAGAGGAATGAACTTTGTCTGCGCCCTTGCCGGTACGGGGATATTGTGATTTTGCTGCGCACGATGAGCGGGTGGGCGGAGGTTTTTGCAAAAGTGCTGACCGAGCAGGGAATCCCCGCAGTTTCTGATACGCAGAGCGGGTATTTTAATGTGCCGGAAATCAAGTGGCTTCTGAATTATCTGCGCATTCTTGACAATCCGCGCCAGGATATCCCGTATGTGAACGTGTTGCTCTCGCCCTTTGTGGGCCTGACGACGGATGAGCTGGCGGCGCTGCGCAGCAAAGAGAAGCATGTGCCGCTTGCCGAGGCGGTGAGAAAGTGCGCGGCGGCATACATGGAAGAAACGGACACGTCCGGCGGCGCAGCCGCGCCATGGCCTGCCGGGAAGCGCCTTGCGGATTTCCTGCGCATCTATGACGCGCTCAGGGAGCGCAGCCGCATCCTCTCCGTGCCGGAGCTTTTGGAGGAATTGTTTGCACAAACGGGCTATGACAGCTTTGTTGCGGCGATGCCCGCAGGAGCAAGACGCAGCAGAAACCTCGCGGTATTTTCAGAGAAAGCGGCGGCGTTCGGGCAAAGTTCGTACCGTGGTCTGTTCCAGTTTATCCGCTATGTCGAGCGCCTGATAAAATATGAGGTGGACTACGGGGAAGCGCCGGATGCGGCGGAGGGCGAGGATGCCGTGCGCATCATGAGCATCCACCGCAGCAAGGGGCTTGAATTCCCGGTGGTTTTTGTCTGCGGCCTGACGAAGAAATTTAATTTCGCGGATACAAGGGAGCGGCTTTTGTTCCATCCGGACGAAGGGCTTGCGATGGACTATATTGATGAGCGGCAGCGCACCATTGTGCCGACGCTGCGCAAAAAGGTTTTAAAGCAGCAGATGGAAGAAGAAATGCTTGGCGAGGAACTGCGTCTTCTGTACGTGGCAATGACGCGTGCAAAGGAAAAGCTCTGTTTGATGGGATATGTGCAGAACTACGAAAAAATGGAAGAAAAATGGGCTGCCACAGCACCCGCCGCAGGGGAGAAGCTTTTTTATCTGACGCTATCCAAAGCGAAAACATATCTTGATTTTATTGGTCCGGTGCTTGCAGGACTAAAGCAAACCCGTCTGTGCATGGAAGCTTCGCAGAAAGAAGATGCGCAGGAGGCGGGGAACAAAAAAGAGCGGGAGCTGCTGCGGCAGCAATTTTTAAGCGGGGAGGGGAAGTATTTTGAACCGGATATGCTCCTGCTTGGAGGAATCCGGGCATATCTGGATTTTCATTACCCGTATACGGTTGACGCGGAATTGCCGTTTAAGGTCAGTGTTTCGGAGTTAAAAAGCATGGATGACATCGAGGAGGAGTTTGAGATACCACAGCTGTATCCGCAGCAGGAAGCGATTCCCGCCGGGGAGGAAAGAAAAGGGGTGGAGGAAGCAAAAACGGAGGATGGGAATGCCGGGGAACCGGAAGAAGAAAAACAGGGGAAGGATTCTGATTTGTATTCCTACGAGGGAACCCTGCCGGAATTTCTCCGTGAAAAGCAGGGAACGAAGGGAAGCGACCGCGGAACGCTCTACCACCGCGTCCTTGCGCTTTTGCCGTTGACAGAAGCACCACAAAAGGATACAATCAAAGAAGGCTTAAACGAATTGGTCCGCCAAGGCAAGCTTAAGGAGGAGGAAGCCAAAGAGCTTTCGGTATGGAAACTGCTCCATTTCTACCAGAGCGGGCTCGCAAAAAGAATGCGCGCGGCAAAGCAGCGGGGATGTCTGTACCAGGAACAGCCCTTTGTATTTGCGCTTCCGGCGCGGGAAATCATGAAAAAGGAGAGCGACGAGCCAATTCTCATCCAGGGGATTATCGACGTATTCTTTGAGGAGGAGGACGGGCTGGTGCTGCTTGATTACAAGACGGACTATGTGCCGGTGGAGCCGGAGGCAACCCTGCGGCAGCGCTATGAAAAACAGCTTGCCCTCTATGAGCGGGCGCTGGGCGAAATTACCGGAAAACGGGTAAAGGAAAAAATATTGTATTCGTTTTATATGGAACGAGAGATTGTGTTATAGCGCGCAAGGGGCATGGGAAAAAACAAATTCGGTGAAACGGCGTAATGAAACAGGATAAACGCATGGAACGGGGATTTTAAGGACATACTACGGGCAAAAGGATGACGCTGTGCGCACAGGGGTGTGCAGCCAAGTCCGATAAGCAAAAAGGAAGCGCGCAATCCGCGCAGAAACGGAGTATGGGATGAAAAAGAAATTGCCGATTGATATTACAAAAGTGCCGCCGGAGGACATGGTTAAATATGAGATGGCAAAGGAACTTGGTCTGTATGACCAGGTGATTGAGAAAGGGTGGGGCTCGCTTTCCGCGCGCCAGACCGGGAAAATTGGCGGGATGATTGCGGGGAAAAAACGAAAGAAAGCACAGACGGATGCGGCGGATGAGGCATCCGTGGAACCATAATATTTGGTGTTATGAGGATATATGCGGAATCAGGAGTAAGCGGGGGAGGAATATGAGAGAGCGATTATTATTTATCTACAACCCAAATGCGGGGAAAGCAAAAATGAAGGCGAAATTGTCGGATATCGTCGTGGAATTTTCGGAGAATGGCTACGAGGTGATTGTTATGCCGACAGCAAAGCACGGGGATGCCGCGGAATTTGCAAAGGAGTATGCAGAGCACGGCGCATGCAGCAGGATTGTATGCGCCGGGGGCGACGGCACGCTGAATGAGGTGGTCACGGGCGTGATGAAAAGCGGCAGGCGCATCCCGATTGGCTATATCCCGGCGGGGACGACCAATGACTTTGGCTACAGTTTAAAAATCCCGAAGGATATGGTGGAGGCGGCGAAATTCGCGGCATTGGAAGAGCCAGTGCCTTCCGATGTCGGGGAAATCTGTGGGAACACGTTTGTTTACACCGCTGCGTTCGGGCTGTTTTCGGATGTTTCTTATGATACCCCGCAGGATATGAAAAATATCCTGGGGCGTGTCGCTTATCTTTTGCGCGGGGTGAAAAGCATTGTGGAAGTGCAGAATTATGTGCTGAAGGTAAAGTATCTGGCGGCGGAAGAGGATGTGGAAAGGGCAGAACAGGGTGCGCCGGAGCTAACACAACATACGCCGTCAGGGGCAGATTCGTGGGAACAGGCCAAAGATATGCCGGAATCAGCCGATGCGCGCAGGCAGACAGAGGATGTGGGGGGAGATAAGGATACCAAAAAACAGACGGAAAATATCGGGGAAGCTGGTGATATGCGCCGCCAGACAGAAGATGCAGACGAAACCACGGATATGCAGGAGCCAAAAGAAAATTTCACGCAAGCACAACCACAGACAGGCAGCTGGCGGCAGTTGGAAGGCGAATTTATCTGCGGCATGGTTGCAAACTCCAATTCCGTCGGTGGTTTTAAGGGAATCATGGGCAAAGGCGTGCGCTTTGACGATGGTGTTTTTGAGATGCTTTTCATCCGCAGGCCGCGCAACGTGATTGAACTGACCGAGATTGTAAATGAGCTCATCAGCAAAAAGTTAAAGAGTGACAATATTGTATATGCCCATGTCCGCGAGGTGGAAATTGAGGCAAACGGGGAACTGCCTTGGTCGCTTGACGGGGAATTTGGAGGGGATATGCCGCAGGCAAAGATACATATCCGGCAGCAGGCGGTGGATTATATCCGGAAGGAATCCGAGTAGGCATTGCGCAGATGTTCTTTCCGGCGGAAAAAATGAACCAATTATAAAAGCAGAAGCTGCAAACCGAACCAACACTTTGCAGCTTCTGCTTTTTGTTGCAGACGTGAACTTAACGGCTTTTGAAGGATTGACAGAAGACGGAAATATTGGTATCATTATCATGGAGAAAATCCGAAAAAACAATGGAGGAACGGTAGTATGTATTATGTAGGTGTAGACTTGGGAACATCTTCGGTCAAGCTCGTCTTGATGGAAGAAAATGGAGAAATCAGGAACATTGTGTCAAGGGAATACCCGCTTTATTTTCCAAAGCCAGGCTGGTCGGAGCAAAAGCCGGAAGACTGGTGGGAACAGTTTGTACTTGGGATGAAAGAGCTGCTCGCGGGCGTTGACCATGCGCAGGTGGATGGCATCAGCTTCGGCGGGCAGATGCACGGGCTTGTGCTGCTTGATGAGAACGATGCGGTGCTCCGCCCGGCGATTCTGTGGAATGACGGGCGCACGCAGGAGGAATGCGATTACTTAAATATTACCATCGGGCGCGAGAAGATTTCTTCTTACACGGCGAACATGGCGCTGACGGGTTTTACCGCGCCGAAGATTCTCTGGGTGAAAAAGCAC
The DNA here is from genome assembly GCA_910579615.1 of uncultured Lachnospiraceae bacterium. GTDB lineage: Bacteria > Bacillota > Clostridia > Lachnospirales > Lachnospiraceae > RGIG4057. The sequence goes on from CAJTUA010000005.1 coordinate 124,157, forward strand.
GAGCCGGAGATTTTTGCAAAGATTGCAAAGATTATGCTGCCAAAGGACTATCTGGCGTACCGCTTATCCGGCGTGCACTGCACGGATGTCTCGGATGCGTCGGGCATGCTGTTGTTTGATGTGAAGAATAAATGCTGGTCAAAGGAAATGATTGATATCGTCGGCATAAAGGAAGAGCAGCTCGCAAAGATTTTTGAGTCGTATGAAGTGGTTGGAACGCTGACGCAGGCGGCCGCGAAGGAGCTTGATTTGCCGCAGGGCGTGCGCGTGATTGCGGGCGCGGGGGACAATGCGGCAGGTGCGGTTGGCACAGGTACTTTAGAGCATGGCATGTGCAGTGTTTCGCTTGGCACTTCCGGCACGGTTTTTATTGCGACGGATGCGTTTGCGGTGGACGATGCGAACGCGATGCATTCCTTTGCGCACGCGAACGGCAAATACCATTTCCTTGGCTGTATGCTCTCGGCGGCCTCCGCAAACAAGTGGTGGATGGATGAGATTATCGGCACAAAGGATTACCCGAAGGAGCAGGAGGGCATTGATAAGCTTGGCGACAACCAGGTATTTTTCCTGCCGTACTTAATGGGGGAGCGCACCCCGCACAATAACCCGAACGCGCGTGGCACCTTTGTCGGCATGACGATGGACACGACGCGCGCCGACATGACCGAGGCGGTGCTTGAGGGCGTGACGTTCGCACTGCGCGACGCGCTTGAGATTGCGCGTTCCTTCGGCGTAAAAATTGAGCGTGTGCGCTTAAACGGCGGCGGTGCGAAGAGCCCGCTCTGGTGTAAGATTGTGGCGAACATCATGGATGTGAAGGTGGACAAGATTAACAGCGCGGAAGGACCAGGCTTTGGCGCGGCGATTCTTGCGGCGGTTGGCTGCGGGAAATATGCGTCGGTCGAGGAGGCGGCAGCAAAGCTGATTAAAGTGGTGGAAACGACCGAGCAGGACGCGGGACTTGTTGCAAAGTATGAGAAGAAATACCAGACCTTCAAGAAGATTTATCCTGCGCTTTTGCCGGTTTATGATGAGATTGTGAAATAGAGAAAATGGAGTTATCAGGAAATGGATATTATCGAAAAATTAAGGGTGGAGTTAGGCATCCGCAGGGAACAGGTCGAAGCGACCATAAAGCTGATTGACGAGGGCAATACCATCCCGTTTATTGCGCGTTACCGCAAGGAGGTAACGGGCTCACTCAACGATGAGGTGCTGCGCAATCTCTCCGAGCGCCTGACATACTTGCGCGGTCTTGAGGAGAAGAAGGAGCAGGTGATTGGAAGCATCGAGGAGCAGGGGAAGCTGACCGGGGAGCTCAAGGAGGCAATCCTTTCGGCGGAGACGATGGTGGCGGTCGAGGATTTGTACCGCCCGTACCGCCCGAAGCGCCGCACGAGGGCGACGGTTGCAAAGGAAAGGGGGCTGGAGCCATTTGCCGAGCTGATATGGGCGCAGGAGACAAAAACGCCGCTTCTGGAAGAGGCAAAAGCGTATGTCAATGCCGGGCAGGAGGGCGTGGAGCCGGAAAAACAGGTTTCAACCCCGGAAGAGGCTTTACAGGGCGCGATGGATATTCTTGCGGAGCGCATTTCGGACGAGGCGGAGTACCGCAGCGAAATCCGCAAACTGACCAGCGAGGCGGGCAGCATCGTCTCGGAGGCGAAGGATGATAAGGCAGAATCGGTCTACGAGATGTATTACCATTTTGAGGAGAAGCTTGACAAGCTGGCCGGACACCGCGTTTTAGCACTGAACCGCGGCGAGGCGGAGAAGTTCCTCACGGTAAAATTAAATGCCCCGAAAGACCGGATTCTTTCGTATCTGGAACGCGCCATTATCAAGAAAAACAATCCGGTGACGGAGGATACCCTAAAAGCCGTGATTGCCGACAGCTACGACCGCCTGGTTGCACCTGCGATTGAGCGCGAAATCCGAGGTGATTTGACGGAGAAGGCAGAGGACGGCGCAATCCATGTCTTCGGGCAGAACCTTGGGCAGCTTTTGATGCAGCCGCCAATTGTGGGGCAGGTGGTGCTTGGCTGGGACCCGGGCATCCGCACCGGGTGCAAGCTTGCGGTTGTGGACGCGACCGGGAAAGTCCTTGACACGGCAGTTATTTTTCCTGTCGCGGCATCAAAAGCGAAGGTGGAGGACGCGAAACGCATCGTGAAGCGCCTGATTGAGAAGTATAATATCACACTGATTTCCGTCGGCAACGGAACTGCTTCGCGCGAGTCGGAACAGGTGATTGTTGAGCTCCTGAAAGAAATCAACAGACCAGTACAGTATGTCATTGTAAATGAGGCGGGGGCGAGTGTCTACTCGGCGAGCAAGCTTGCAACCGAGGAATTCCCGGATTTTGATGTGGCGCAGAGAAGTGCGGCATCGATTGCGCGCCGCCTGCAAGACCCGCTCGCGGAGCTTGTAAAAATTGAGCCGAAGGCAATTGGGGTCGGACAGTATCAGCATGACATGAACCAGAAGAAGCTAAGCGATGCCTTAGCGGGTGTGGTGGAGGACTGCGTGAACAAGGTCGGCGTAGATTTAAATACTGCGTCGGCGGCGCTGCTTGAGTATATTTCCGGTATCACAAAAGCGGTTGCGAAAAATATTGTGACCTACCGTGAGGAGAACGGAAAATTTCGCACAAGGGCGCAGCTTTTAAAGGTGCCAAAACTCGGACCAAAGGCATTTGAACAGTGCGCGGGGTTCCTTCGCATCAACGATGGGGAAAATCCGCTTGACGCAACGAGCGTGCACCCGGAATCCTACGAAGCGGCGAAAAAGCTTCTGGAAAGCCTTGGCTTTACGACAGCGGACATCAAAAAGGTGCAGGCCGACATGAAGAATGCCAGAAACGAGGCGGCGAAAGCAGCGAAAGCGGCGAAGGAGGAGCAGGCGGCAAAAGAGCGCGGGCGCGGCAGGGACCGCAGGGAGAAAAAGATTCAGGTGCGCGATACGAATACCGCGATGGGCCAGCTTCTGCAAAAGGCTTTGGCGGGTTCCGGCCTTGCGGGAGCAGCGCCAGAAAACAAGGCGGCGGCAGGTTCGGTGAAAGCGGAAAAAGCAGCGGTGGGCACCGGGGCAGAGCAGGCAGGGGGCGGCAGCACCCTTTCCCAGCTTGGCACCATGATAAAAGATAAAAAGAAGCTTGCGGCGGAGCTTGGCATCGGGGAAATCACGCTGACGGATATCATCAAGGAACTGGAAAAGCCGGGGCGTGACCCGCGCGATGAGATGCCAAAACCGATTCTGCGCACGGACGTACTGGAAATCAAGGATTTGACCGAGGGCATGGTGCTAAAGGGTACGGTGCGCAATGTCATTGATTTCGGCGCGTTTGTGGATATCGGGGTACATCAGGACGGTCTGGTGCATATCTCGCAGATGGCAAAAGGAAGGTTTGTAAAACACCCTCTTGATGTGGTCAGTGTCGGGGATATTGTTGAAGTCAAGGTGATGAGTGTGGATGAAGCAAAGAAGCGGATACAGCTTACCATGATTCTTTAGGGGCGTTTTCAGCCCCATCCTGGCAAAAGGGAATAAGAAACGGCCTGCTGTCCGGGAAACGATTCCGGGCAAGGCCGTCTCTTTTTATGTGCAGGAGAATCTGATAGGCGGGGAGGGAAGGTTCCCTGGCACCGGGTTCGTTTCATTTTTCGAAATTCAGGGGTTCCAGTTCGCTTAACATATAGTCAGCACGGACGCTCAGTTTTGGTTTTGTGTTCAGAAACCCTTTCAGGATACGCTCGCCAATCCTTGTACAGCTTTCATAATTTGCAGCGGAGAGCATGATGATATATTGGCTGACAGAATAGCGGGAGTAAACATCCCCGGCGCGCAGTAAACTTCCGATGGTATCTGCCATCTTTGCCATAGCTGCCGCCATCAGTGGATGGTCAGGAGCTTCCTTCTCCGTGGACAGGCTAATCAGGCACAAAAATACAGACTGGCCGCTGCGGGAAGCAATGCGCGCCTCGATGTGGTAAAGGTTCTGGAAAACCGAAAAATCACAAAAATATGCCTGCTTTTTTGCATTCTGCTCGCGCAGGCGCTCCCGGATGGCAAACAGGTCGGAAATAGGGGCATGCAGATGCCTGGTGACCTCCTGGTAAAGCGAGGTAAGCTCATCAGAAGGGTTGATTCCGTATGTATCATAGAAAAGCTTCATAACGTACTGGTATTCCGCAAGTGCCTCTTTCCTTTTCCCTGTCATGTACAGGCTCTGTATCAGGTGGTAGCGCACGGTTTCATCGTAAGGGTCAATCACAGAAACCGAGCGGCAAAGCTGTTCTACCTCCGAAAAGCATTTGGACGCGAGCAAAAGCCGGATGAAGTCGTGAACCGCATTCAGATAAAGAGAGTGGTAATAGCCAGCCACCGGGATTGCCCAGTCATCATTGGAATTTTTCGGGAGAAAACGCCCTTTATAGAGGGAAATTGCGCTCCGGTAATTTTTCAGGCGCTCTGAAACGGGGAGATTTGCATCTGAAGCAGTTTCACAATACTCTTGAAAAAGTTTGGTATCCAATACAAAGGGTACCTCACGGTTCCATCCATAATTGTCCTTGCGGTGAAGGATTAATTTTTTATCTGTATAGCCGAGCGCATCGAGTGTGGTGCGCGCACGGTGCAGGATTGTTTTGAGTGCGTTTTCGGCATCAACAGCATTCACCGAATCCGGCCAGAGCAGCCGAATCAATGTGTCGTGGCTGATTTCGCATGTATGGAAGGTAATCAGGTACTCCAACAAGGTCCAGACCTTTTTGGAACGGTTATCCTGATCGGATACAACATTTGTGCCGTAGGCCAGTGTAAACCCACCAAACATGCTGATACGAATATGGTCTGACATAAGACACCTCCTTTTCTGACGGCTATATTATAACTTTTTTCGGGGCAAGTGTCAATCAATTTATATTTTGTGGTTTTTTTGAAGGTTTATGCGGAAGGGTGGATTTTTTTGGCAAAAGATTTTTCTTTCGAAGAAAATAGGAAAATGTACTTGCGGATGTGCTAGGAATGTACTATAGTAATGGTAAGAGCTGACAGCGGCAGGGAAGATGCCGCAGAATGGAGGAAATTATGCCGCAAGGGGGAGCCGGAAGGATTTTGAATGAGATGTGTTCAAGCAGGATATGCGTCGATGGATATGGGAACGGGGAAATGCAGGGCAGGCTTTATAATAATTACTATGAGGAGCCCATTGTTTTTTCCAACATAATGCAGCTGCTCAAAAAAATGGAGTCGATGTTTGACGGCTTTGAGTATCCACAGAGAACATTCAGGGCAAGGAATTTTTTTGGTGTGGAGAAAAAGCCGGAAAAGCTCCCTGCCCGGAGTGCGCAGATGCAGTTAAAGCCGCAGGACGAGTGCGGGATGGTAGCGACGTTTTACGTCAAAGTTATTTTCCGGAAAAATGCAAGCTGGCAGGGGAATGTACAGTGGGTGAACGGCGGGCAGAACGAGAATTTCCGCAGCATTTTTGAACTTTTGATGCTGATGGACGGGGTGATGTCAGGGCAGGAGACAGAAGGCAAAATGTAGATATGGATGAGAAAATCCATTGTGTTTTTCTGGATTTTAATGTATACTTAAATGCAAACAGGGCTTCTTCCGGTCACCGCGCTGCCGGCCGGGAGCGCGGCAGGATACAGATTGGCACGCAGCGTAGAACAGGGTATATATGCAGAACAGAAAAACAATCGGGGTATTTATAGGGCGTCCGGACGAGCCGTTTCAGACGAAATTTCTGAGGGCTGTCGGCAGGGAGGCATTTCAGAATAATATGGATGTGCTGGTTTTTTCCAGTATGCTGCGCACAGGGGGATATACGGAGTACCAGGCGGGGGAAACCCGGATTATGGAGCTTGTAAATTTTCAGCTGCTGGATGCGGTCATCCTTGTGCCGGACAGTTTGCAGATGCTTCCGGACTATGCGCAGCAGATAGCAGGACATATCAGGGAATATTTTGACGGTGTCCGGGTAAGCATTGACTTGGAGATGCCGGGATATGAAATGTTTGCCTGTGATGATGTGGAGGGAATCTGTGAGATTGTAAGCCACCTCATCGAGGTACATGGCTGTACTGACATTGCATTTATGACAGGACCAAAGGAGCACCCGCACAGCCAGAACCGCCTTACAGGTTATCGGAAAGCGATGGAGAAGGCAGGGCTTTCTGTCGATGAGGAGCGCATTTTTTACGGGGATTTCTGGTATGATGAGGGCGAGCGCGTGGTAGAAGAGCTCCTGAACAGCAAAAGAGGGCTTGCACAGGCGGTTGCGTGCGGGAGTGACACGATGGCGGTGAGCGTTTGCTACGCGCTGCAAAAGAGGGAAATCCGTGTGCCGGAGGATGTTCTTGTGACTGGTTTTGACTGTGAGGTGGCAGAGGGCAGGGAGGATGCATTTATCACGTCCGCGGTGCGCGGCATTGATTTGGCCGCCGCGAAGGCAGTGCGTTACATTAGCGAAAAGCTGGATGCGAAAGCTCAGAAAAACCCTCTGCGCAAAAAATCGAATTTGAGGCTGTACCAGTCATGCAGCTGCGGCAGGCGTTACCGGTTTGAGAATGTTCTGCAGGATAAGCGCGAGGATGACTTCTTTGCATTGTACAATTTTATGCAGGAGCGTTTGCTCATGGCAAAGACACTCGAGGAATGCCTCTGGGAAATCGACGGCAATGCCAAGCACGCGGGCAACTATGATAAAATGTATGTATGCCTGAATCCGGACTGGAGCAGGTTGGATGATAGTGAACCGGAAGGGAGGGCAGCGTTCCAGGAGCATATGATTCTGGCACTCGATACCGTGTGTGTCCAGGACAAAAAAGAGGACGGACGTCTGAACCTGCACCGCATCTTTGACACGAAGGATATGCTTCCGGCATACCGCGCCGGGCGGCAGGAGCCGAAAATGTTCTATTTTAATATGCTGCATTTCGGATGCCACAGTTTTGGCTATATTGTTTTGGAGTACAGCGGGAAAGAATGCGTTTTTGGCAAGCATTATCCGTTCTGGGTACGCAAGGTGAATGCTGCTCTTGAGTCGCTGCGGCGCGTTTATGCGGTCAATGAGCTGTACGAGGCGGCGCAGCGCAAGGCGGTCACGGATGTGATGACAGGGCTTTACAACCGCAATGGTTACAATGTTTTGGCTCCGGGGCTTGTGGAAGGGCTCGCGGAGGATGAAAAACTTTTGTTCGTGCTCTGCGACAATAACGGGCTGAAATACATCAACGATACATACGGGCATATTGCGGGGGATGATGTGATACGGCTTTCTGCCGGGATACTTGCCGGAAGCCGCTTTGGAAAAGGCGTGAGGGAACTGAATTTCCGTATCGGCGGGGATGAGTATGTCAAGCTTGTAGCAGGACGGTTTACCATGGGGAGCGTAAAAGCCTGCGTGGAGAAAATCCGCTCGCAGGTGGAGGCGGCCAACGCATCGGGGGAACGCGGATATCCGGTTTATCTGGCGGTTGGTTACCGGGTGTACGGGAAGGCACAGATTTCTTCCCTTGACCAGATTATGACGGAGGTGGATGCCCTGATGTACCGCGATAAGCAGCGGATAAAAAAGGCTTCCGGATTTGACCCGGTCCGGAAAGAATAGTTTTTTTTGGTGGCACATATACTTACCACAAGGGTGTGCCTGAAAAATGCCCTTTGCCGGATATGCGGGCGGCAGGGATGGTTTTTCATGCACGTTCCGGGAAAAGACAAGCCAAAAAAAGGTGCTTTGCAGGCGGAAACGGGGTGCTATGAAAGGGAAATGGGATCAGGAAAAGCGAAAGAACATCGGACTCATTGCATTGTGCATTGTGCTGGCAGTGGGTGTGTTTCTCTATAATTTTCTGGGAAAGGCAGACGGGGAAGGGGAAGAAGGGCAAATACAGCCGGAGGGGGATGGCGGGGAAATCACCTTTACCTTGCACGAAGAACATGAGGGCATTTCCCAAAAAAGGGCATATTGGCTGCTCTCCTGCCTGGGCGGGGAGCAAAAGACAGAAGAAGAATCCGAAGATGACCTTACCTGTGGGGAATTCCGCGATTTGCTGTACGCATTTTGCGTGCAAAAAGCCCTCGATTATGAGCAGATGGTCGGGAAGCTTCCGGAGCGCCTGTTCACCGTGCAGGAGAGCGACGCAATCTATCTTGCGGAATTTCTTGGCATCTATGAAGAATTGCTTTCGGTGTGTATAAAACAGCAGGAGGAATCCGGGGAAGAGGGCGGAAAAATGCCGCAATACCGCGATTTTTATGTACTGCTGCTCGAGAATGGGAAACTTTATGACGAGAAGGGGAAGACATACCAGTATGACCGCTGTGAGGATTACAGCGGGATTTTTGCGGAGGTTGCGGAACAATATCCGCTCAAGGATTCGGTTGCGGAAAATGCCGCGAAGCAAAAAGGGCAGCGCACAATGCTTGACTACAAAGACCGCACGGTGCGGGCACTTTGTTTTGGCGGTGAGATTCTGTACATAAAAGAAGTGCTGGCGCAGACGGTAACCGTGCCGAATGTATGGGTTACCACGGCGGCGCAAAGCAAGCTTTCCGTATTTCTGCACGGTTATTCCACGGAGTATGAGACCTTGCTTCCGCTTGCGCAGGGGTTTGAGAATACGGTCTGCGATTTAGAGCTTGAGAACGGAAAAGTTGCAGGGATAACCGTGAAGAAGGACGTGGTTCAGGGGAAAGTGCTGCTGACCTCGGAAAAAGAAATCGAACTGGAGGGTTACGGGAGACTGCCCCTCTCGGAGGATTTCCGAATCTATAAAGTATACGGCGACCTCGCAATGGAGAAGACGAACCGGATTCTGGTCGGATATTCCATCACGGATTTTGTTGTGGAGGATGGGAAAATATGCGCAGCGTTAATCAAGGAGAAAATCAAGGCGGATACCATACGCGTCCTGATAAATACAAGCGGGTATGAATCCTATTACCATGATTCGGTTTCTTTGACCGCGGACCGGGAATTTACGGTGACAAGGGGCGGAAAGACCCGCACATACGGGGCGGGGGAAGAATTCCGCGTTGTGTTTGAGGACGAGAAAAAAAGCACGGACCGCATCTGCATTGAGACGGTCGGCGGGGAGGGTAAGATTACGCTGCTCTCCGTGCAGCGCACATGCGGCAAGCCCGCCTACCGGGGCAGTATGGAGATTGTGGCCGCAAAGGACGGGCTGATTGTCGTCAATGAACTTTCGATGGAGGAATATCTGTATGCGGTGATTCCGAGCGAGATGCCGACCTCCTACGGGGATGAGGCGTTAAAAGTGCAGGCGGTCTGTGCGAGGAGCTATGCGTTCAACCAGTTGATGGCGAGCCGTTTCCGCGCCTACGGGGCGCATGTGGATGATAGCGTGAGCTGTCAGGTATACAATAATGTAGCGGAAAATGACGCATCGATTCTGGCAGTGAAGGAAACGTATGGTTTGGTGGCGGCATACGGCGGTTCCGTTATTACGGCGTACTATTTTTCAACTTCCTGCGGGCATACGGCAAGCTGTACGGATGTCTGGGAAGGCTCTAGCGCAGTTTCTTACCTGACAGGTTATCTGCAGAATGAAGAAAAAGAGAAAGTGGATTTTTCAGAGGAGGAAGCGTTCCGGGAGTTTATCCTGAAAGATACAATACAGACATACGACCGGGATTTTTCGTGGTACCGCTGGAGCGTGGAGCTGCCATACGAACAGTTGGAAAAACAGATGAAAAAGGCAACGGGGCTTGACACGGTCACAAAGGTTTCGGTAACGCAGCGGGGAAAAAGCGGGATTGCGCTGGAAGTTTCCGTGACCGGGAATAAGAAGGAGAACGGAAAAACGACGGAGCAGACGATTCCGATTCGCTACCAGACGGCAATCCGGACGGCGTTTGCACCGAAAGAGACGGTACTTGTGCGTAAGGATGGCAGTGAGGTAAAAAATATGTCGTTACTGCCAAGTGCGTTTGTTGTGATGGATGAGGTCAGGGAGAACGGGGAATTAAAGGCTCTTCGGCTTGTGGGCGGAGGTTACGGCCATGGAACCGGCATGAGCCAGAACGGTGTTAAGAAGATGGTTGAGACCGGAAAGAACTATGAGGAAATCATAGCGCATTATTACACCGGGACAGAATTGATTTTTTTATATTAGGCATGGATGCAGCCGGATATGGTTCCTGACAGGGGATTGCACGTAAAAAGGGTTTTGCGTGCAATCCCCTGTCAGGAAAATGTAACCGGCGGCATCCTTTTGTTTTGCGGGAAATTGGATGTTATGGGGAATCCGATATTATGGGGAACTGGGGTTGTTAAGCTGGATGCAAGCTTAGGGGGTCCTTTTTTTCCTGCGCGCCCTGCGGTTTTCAAGGAGCTTGTGGAATGCCTCGTGGATGACCGGGTTGGAAAAGACCTGGTTGAGCTCTGCGCCGATAAACATAATGTACATACACGAGTAAAACCAGAGCATGCACAGTACAATTGCGGTCAGGCTGCCGTAAGTGGCGGAATAATTGCTGAAATTATCGATGTAGAACGAAAAAAGGTAGGAAAACCCAATCCAGCCTGCCGATGCGAGGATAGCGCCCGGAAGCTCAGCAAAAAAGGAAGATTTGCGGTTCGGCATTGTGATAAAAACGAGCGTGAAAAATAAAATCATCAGGCAGAAGCCCACAAGGGTGCGCACACTGATGATAAGCAGCGCCATCTCTGAGAGGATGGGGATGTGTTTGACGCAAAAAAGGTAAATCTGGTTGCCGAAGACGAAGAAAAAGAGAACCGCAATGATGAGTACGGCAAAAAGCAGCGTGTAGAGCGCCGCAAGGAGACGTGTCAGGAAATAATTGCGTTTGCCGTTGGAACGGTAGATGGCATCTAAGCCGCGCACAACGGAATAAAAACCCTTCGAGGCGGTCCACAGCGTTGCGATAACCGTAAGGGAGAGCACCGTGCCGCTTGATTTTTCCAGAAGCTCATCCAGAATATCGGAAAGGTAGACCGCGATTGTTTCCGGAAAGACGGATTCAATTGTGGAAAGCAGCTCCGGTTTGGAAAACGGGAGATAGTTTAAAAGTGTCAGCAAAAACATAGCAAACGGAAAAACGGATATAATCAGGAAAAAAGCCGCCTGCGCGGAAAAGGCGCTGACATTATCGGAACTGAGTTTTTTTGAAAATGAATTGATTAAACGCACCAGTGAACGTACCATTTGCTTTCTCCTGTTTTAAAATTCCGCAGAACCTGCTGTGTGCTGGCACCAGCGCAAGCAATTTCCCATCCGCCCCGCTTTTTGGGAACGGTTTTTGGATTCTGCTGTTTTGGGATTTGTGTGTTTTCCATTATTTTATCAGAAAAGTCCGGAAAAGTACAGCATTCTTTTGTGTATTTTTGGTGCTGTGGGCAGCGTTTTTTTGGGATGGGTACCTTTAGTATGGAAACTGGTACGCATAATTCGCAAAAAAGAGGGGATTTTAATAGAGAATATTTGGGCTTGTGAAGGTAAATGGAAAGGAGTGAGTGCAGCATGGAAAAACAGGGGACGAAAGCACCCGGTAAGCAGAGTTTTTCCTTTGGGGGAGGTGTCTATGTTGGCGGCATCGCAAGTGTGGCAGGCAAATTAGAGAGCGAAGGACCGCTCGGGGCATTTTTTGACATAACGGGCGAGGATGATATGTTTGGAGGGAAAACATGGGAGGAAGCGGAAAGCAACATGCAGCTAGAAGCCGCCAGATACGCAATCAGCGATGCCGGGCTAAAGCCAGGTGATATCCGTTATATGGCAGGCGGTGATTTGCTTGGGCAGCTTATCGCGACAACTTTTGGCGTAGAAAAACTTGCAATCCCGCTTTTGGGCCTTTACGGCGCGTGTTCCACGATGGGGGAGGCGCTGCTTGCGGGCGCGGTTCTGGTGGATGGCGGATATGCAAAGCACGCGCTTGCCATCACCTCGAGCCATTTTGCCGGGGCGGAAAAGCAATTTCGCTTCCCGCTTGCCTACGGGAACCAGAGGCCGATGGCGGCAACATGGACGGTTACGGGGAGCGGCGCAGTAATCCTTTGTGCCGAAAAGGGAAAATACAAGGTACGCCTTGCGGAAGCGACCATGGGGCGCGTGATTGACTATGGCGTGAAAGATTCCATGAATATGGGGGCGTGCATGGCTCCGGCGGCGTGCGATACGATTTACCAGCATTTTGAGGATTTTGGCAGGAAGCCGCAGGATTATGATAAGATTGTTACCGGGGACCTTGGTGTTGTCGGAAAGGAAATCCTGCTTGCATTGCTGCAGGAGAAAGGGTACGACATCTCGGGGCAGCATATGGACTGCGGCATCGAAATCTATGATGCTGCCACGCAGAAGACGGATGCGGGGGGCAGTGGCTGTGGGTGTTCTGCAATTACGCTGACGGGGTATCTTATGAAGAAAATATCGGAAGGCGTGTTAAAGCGTATACTTTTTGTGCCAACGGGGGCCCTGTTGTCCACCGTCAGCTTTAATGAGGGGAACAGTGTGCCGGGAATTGCACACGCGATTGTCTTAGAGCACTGCGGGAATTAGGAAGGAAAGGGTTCTGCAAAGCTTGGTGCAAAAAGACCAACGATTCAAAATCAGGCAGAGAATGGAATCTGCAAAAAGGAGTACGGAAAATGGATTATCTGATAGCATTTTTGGTGGGTGGTGCAATCTGCGCGCTTGTGCAGATTTTGATGGATATGACAAAGCTGCTTCCGGGCAGGATTATGGTGATGCTTGTCTGTATGGGAGCCCTGCTCTCGGCGGTAGGAATTTATAAACCGTTTTCTGAGTGGGCGGGCGCGGGGGCAACCGTTCCGCTGGCAGGCTTTGGGAATATGTTGTTCCAGGGCGTAAAAAAAGCGGTTGATACGGATGGTTTTCTTGGGCTGTTCAGGGGCGGGCTCACGGAAACCGCAGTCGGCATTTCCGGGGCATTGCTGCTTGGTTACCTGGCGGCGCTTATTTTTAAATCAAAGCCGAAGCTGCCGTAATTTATGGAAATTTTTCATGGCCGCATTTCATCAAATATCCCATTTACAAAACGCAGGATGTGTGCACATCCTGCGTTTTTGCACCATAATGCATAAAAAGAAAGACATAGATTAGTTTTTCATTAAAATGAAGAGAAGGAATTGAAAAAGAAAGATTATTGTAGTATTATAATTTGCGGAGCTAAGATATGTCTAAAAACAGCCCCAACAGAAAAAGTACAGGCTGCGCGGCGAGATGAAACGCAAACATGTCTGTACAATAAAGTATGACAGGAGGATTGTATGGCATTAATAGTAGATGGATTGGTGAAAAAGTATGGTGAAAAAACCGTTGTTGACCATTTGAGCTTTTCGATGGAAAAACCGGGTGTGTACGCGCTGCTTGGGACGAACGGCGCGGGGAAGACAACCTCCATCCGCATCATCCTTGGGATGCTTGCAAGCGATGAGGGGAAGGTGACCTGGAAAGGTGCGCCGCTTGACCCGGTGAGTGCGAACATCGGCTACCTGGCGGAGGAGCGCGGGCTTTACCCGAAGTATTCGCTGCTTGACCAGCTTCTTTATTTCGCGAAGCTGAAAAAAGTGGGCAAGAAAGAAGCGATGGAGCGCATCAAATACTGGGCGGAGCGACTGGAAGTGACAGAGTACATTTTCCCGCCTGCCACAAAGGGGAAAAGGAAATCGAAGGCCAACCGTGCCGACCAGCTTTCCAAGGGAAATCAGCAGAAGATTCAGCTGATGGCGGCGCTGATATCCGACCCGGAGCTTTTGGTGCTGGATGAGCCGTTAAGCGGCCTTGACCCGGTCAATACGGATCTCTTTAAGAGCATTATCCGCGAGGAAATCGGCAAAAACAAATTCCTGATTATGTCGAGCCACCAGATGCCGGTGATTGAGGAATTCTGCTCCGACATCACAATTTTAACCAGGGGGAAATCCGTCCTGACCGGAAACTTAAACGAGATTAAAAAGAGCTACGGCAGGGTGAACCTCTTTGTAAAATGCGAGGGGGACATTGAGCGCTATATCAACCAGTTCGGTTTAAAGATAGAGAACCGCACGCCGGAGGAATACCACTTAAAAGTGCAGGATGAGGCGCAGGCAATGGCATTCCTTGGCCGCCTGGTGCAAGAGCAGGTGACGGTTATCCGTTTTGAGCTGCGTGAGCCGTCGCTGCATGAAATCTTTGTTGAAAAGGTAGGAGGCGCACATGAAGAATAGGCTTTCCGGATGGAAGGATGTATTTTCATTCACGCTGACGCAGACCTTAAAAAGCAAGGCGTTCATTGCATCCTTTATCATTATGGCACTTCTCGCCCTGGTCGCATCGCCTGTGATGAGCATGTTATCTGCCACGGACGGGGAGAATGAGAATTACACGATTACAAAAATGTATGTATATGATGAGACCGGATATTTTGACGCGGACACCGTAAGCGGGATGCTAAAAGCGGGCGGATGGTCGGTGGCGGTTGACATGGGCGGGGCGGCGATGGGCAGCGAAGCCTATGAGGCGCTCTGCGCGCGCGTCGATGAGACAGAAACAAGCGCCGTACTGCTGTCGGTAACTGCGGCGTTAGGATCTGTGGAGCTGTTTTTGGAATATTCCGGGAATGGGGAGATTGAAAAATCAGAGATTACGGCATTTGAGGAAGTGCTCTACGCAGCCTTTGAGGAATGCCGCTATAATGCGCTTGGGGTAGATGACCCTCAGAGAGAGCTTTTGTCCGCACAGATTGAAACAAGCATTGCCTATGCGGATTTTGACGGCAATGTATCGACGGATGAAGATACTTCCATTTCAGGCTTTGAGTATGGTTTTTTGTATGCACTGCTATTTGTCGGCATGATGATTTGCATGATGGCAGGTACACAGGTGGCGACTTCGGTCGTGGTGGAGAAATCTTCTAAGGTGGTGGAATATCTTCTGACTTCCATCAAACCGCTCGCCATTATTGTCGGCAAGGTATTGGCAATGCTCTGCGTGGTCATGACGGAGGTTGTCGGGCTGATTGTCGTTTTTGCTGTCTCCAATGCCATTACCGGGCACAGAACCGGGGAAAATATGCTGGCACAGATTGTCTCGCCGGAAATATTGAGCCAGTTAAACCCGCTTAATATTGTGCTTGGGCTTCTTTTCATTGCGCTCGGCATGGTTTTTTATGCGACATTAGCAGGGCTTGCCGGGGCGACGGTCAGCCGGATGGAGGAGATGGGCGAGGGGCTTACCATGTTTACCATCTCGATGCTCGTCGGTCTTTATATTGGCATTGGTGCGGCGAGTTCCCTGCTGAGTGCGGGTGATAATCCGTTTGCGGTTTTCGCGATGCTTTTCCCGCTTTCCTCCCCGTTTTTGGTGCCGGGCGCGATTGTGATTGGGAAGGCGCCGGTGTGGATTGTCGCGGTGGCATTTGTGCTTTTGGTTGCCCTGATTGCGCTCCTGTTCTGGTTTGTGGCAAGGGTTTATGAAGCGCTGATTGTTTACAACGGCAACCGGATTGGAATCAAGCAGCTTTTTAAGATGAAAAGCTAGGAATGGAGGAATATTGTGAAAGAGAGTCGTTTTCGTGGGTGGAAGGATGTGTTTTCTTTTACGTTCCGCCAGATGACAAAAAAGAAGGGATACAAGGCAGTGACGGCGGTGGTTGCGGTGCTGCTGGTTGTGGCGTTGGTTCTGGTGGTTGTAATCACAGGAAAGCCGGATGAAAAAGAAGTGGAGAAATCCGGAATCCAGACCGTTTATGTCGCAGGTGAATTTGGTGTGGACTACGCGCAGATGCTTGCCCTGCTTGACAAGGAAGCCTTTTTGGATGTGGATTTTAAGCAGGTGGCAGACTACGATGCCGCAAAAAAGGCATCCGAGGGCGAGGCGCAGGGAAATTCCTATGTGATTGTTGAGGTAAGCTATGAGGATGCCACATTCTATATGAATGGGATTTTGCCGGCAAATTCATCGGCAGGAAAAAGCGAAGCGGAAGACTTGCTCGCCGCGATGTCGGAGTGCTTTGAGTACGCGAAGGTTGGCATGGCGAACCTGAGCGAGGCGCAGGTGGTGGCGCTGGTTATGCCGATTGTGGCGAGTGACGGAAAAATCGGTGAGGACCACAGCATCGGTGCGATGTTAGTCCGGCTGATGGCACCGATGATTTTTGGGCTGACACTCTACATGATGCTGATTTTTTATGGGCAGGATGTCAGCCGCGAGGTTTCGATGGAGAAGGTTTCAAAGCTTACAGAAACACTGCTTACATCCATCAAGCCTTACGCGATGATTACCGGGAAGGTGCTTGCGGTGGCACTGGCAGGAATTTTACAGTTTTTCTTCTGGATTGTGTGCGCGGTGGCTGGTCTTGTCATCGGGAACATGATAGCAAATTCCATGTATCCGGGCTATGAAAATGTGATTTTTAAGGCGCTTGACTATGTGCGGGAGACGTACAACACATCGGCGTTTTCCCCGGCAGCAGCCCTGCTTGCGGCATTGATTTTTGTGGTCGGCTTTTTGTTCTACAGCGTGCTTGCGGGCGTGGCAGGCAGCCTGGTCGCAAAACCTGAGGATGCCGCGCAGGTGCAGAACATTTTCCAGTTCCCGGTTATCATCAGTTTCTTTGCGTGCTATTTCGGTATCCTTTTGGAGAAGGACGCACTGATTGCCGCGACGAGATTCATTCCGTTTACGATTCCGTTCGGCATGCCGTGTGACCTTTTGACCGGGACGGCGAGTATTTTGCAGGGCGTGGTTTCGCTTGCCATCCTGCTGATATTTTCGGTGCTCTGCATTGTTGTTTCCGGCAAGGTGTACGAGGGGCTGATTTTGTACAACGGGCAGAGGATGAACTTGAAAAAGCTTGTGAATGTCCTCCGGGCAAAAAAATAAAAAAGACTTTTTGGTCAAAAACCCCTGCAGGGTACCGGTTGCGGTATTTTGCAGGGGTTTTGCTCGTATGGCTGTGGGAGATATTTTTTGTTTGGGCGGAAATGAGAGGGAGGCAAGGAGGTACTTGAATTCTCCACTGCGTTTTGGTACAATGGTTTTATGGAATGTGACAAAAAACGGGAAAATATTGAAACGGGGGTTTTACAATCCTTCGCTCGGATATTTTTGCAAAAGGGAAGGTGGGAGAAATGAAAATCATCCATTGTGCAGACCTGCATTTTGATTCGAAACTGAATGCAAACTTAGAGAAAGAAAGCGCAAAACAGCGCAAGGCGGAAATTCTGCATACCTTTGCGCGCATGGTCGCATATGCCGCGGACAATGAAGTAAAAGCCATTCTGATTGCCGGGGATTTGTTTGACACGAAAAATACTTCCGCGACCGCAAGAAATGCTTTTCTCCATGAGATGCTACAGCATCCGGACATAAATTTTTACTATCTGCGGGGAAACCATGACCAGGATATTTTTCTGTTTGAAAGGGATGAGCTTCCGCAAAATCTCAGGACCTTTGACGCGCAGTGGAAGACTTACACGGAGGAGGAAGGGAAGATAACGATTTCCGGAATTGAATTCCCGGCGCAGGATACGGATTCCGTTTATCTTGCGTGCGCGCCGGACGCGGAAAAATTTAACATTGTTATGCTGCACGGACAGGAGGGGACGGGCAGCGCAAAGGACCGGACGGAAATCATCAACCTGAAGGCGCTGCGCAACAAAGGGATTGATTACATAGCCCTCGGCCATGTCCATGCCTACAAAAAGGAAACGCTCGATGCGCGCGGGGTTTATTGTTATTGTGGATGCCTGGAGGGCAGAGGATTTGACGAGTGCGGGGAGCACGGTTTCGTGCTGTTGGATGTGGACGCGCAAAGCGGGAAATATACGCATACATTCGTCCCGTTTGCGAAAAGAAGGCTCTATGCGGTGGAAGCGGATGTGACGGGCTGCCTTACCACGGCCGAAATGGCAGAAAAGGCCAGGCAGGCTTTGGCGGCGGCAGGCTGCGGGAAAGATGATTTGATAAAAATTGTTTTAAAGGGAATGGTGGATGTCGCGTGTGAAAAAGATATCGTCTATTTCCAGGCGCGTTTTGCGTCCGATTTCTATTTTGTGAAGGTCTGTGATGAGACAACGCTGTTGGTCGATGTTGAAGATTATATGCGGGATGCATCCCTGAAAGGGGAATTTGTGCGTCAGGTGATGGAGGATGAATCCATACCGAAAGAGGATAAAAAGACCATAATCCGCTATGGCCTGCAGGCAATTGCGGGGGAGGAAATCCAGTAGGGGAAAGCTTTTATTTTTTATCCATGGAAAATATCCGGGTGGAAAAGGAGGGGGAGTATGAAATTTATTTCCTGCCACATTGAAAATTTCGGGAAGCTGAGCGATTTTTCTTTTGAATTTTCGGAGGGAACCAATGTGATATGTGAAAAGAACGGTTGGGGGAAAAGCACGTTTGCCGCGTTTATCCGGGCGATGTTTTACGGACTTGAGGGTGGGAGGAAGAGAAACCACCTTGAAAATGAGCGGAAAAAATACAAGCCCTGGCAGGGAGGGGTTTTTGGCGGATGGCTGATTTTCCAGATTCAGGGAAAGCAGTACCAGATTTCGCGCATTTTCCATGACAAGGATCTGAATGATGAATTTGAGCTGCGCGATGTGAAAACCAATCTGGTTTCAAGGGATTACAGCAAAAATATCGGGGAGGAAATTTTTCAGATTGACCGGGAATCGTTTCTGCGGACGGTTTTTATCGGACAGAGTGAATGCGAAACCTCCTCTACGGATGATATCAATGCGAAAATCGGGAACCCGGCAGGTGACGCGAACGACCTGAATCATTTTGATGCCGCGTATGCGAGGCTGACGGAAACCGTCAATGCACTGACACCTTCCCGCGCATCGGGTGCCTTAGCAAAGCGCCGGGAGGAGATTGCTTACTGCGAGAGGATTTTTAAGGAGGGGGAGAACCTTCCGGAAAACATGGAGATTTATCAGGGCAGGGTGCGCGCGCAGGAGGAAGCTTACAATGCCTTAAAGGCAGAGCTTTTGGAAAGGGGAAAGGTGCAGGAGGAGTTCTCAAAGCACCAGTCCGCGTTTGCGATGAAATCCGAATGGATGCGGCTTGAGAATATGGCGGAGGAAAAAAGGGAGGAGCAGGAAGCTATCAAGAGGAGGTTCCCGGGCAAAATCCCATCGCTTTCGCAGGTGAAGGCGCAGATTGACCTATGTGGTGAGCTTGGGAAGGCTTATGAGAGAATGTCGCTGTACCGGATGGGGAAGGAAGAAAAGCAAAAGCTTTTTTTCCTTGAAAAAATTTTTGGGGATGGAACGCCGGGGGCGGAGGAACTGGAGGGAAAGAAAAAGGAGGCATTGGAGCTGCTGCGCTTAAAGCGGGAATATGACGCGAAACAGATGAGCGAACAGGAAAGGGAACGGCTTTTTGCGCTTGCGCCCGGCTTTTTGGATGAAACAAAAGATGCTTCGTTCCTTGCCGCGAACTGGGCGCAGAGAAACCACAAAAAGGCGGCAATGCCTTCGAATGAGGCCGCCATGGAGGCTTTCGCGGCACAAAAGAAGCAGGGTGTGCCGTCAAAGGGATACATGGCATTTCTTGTAATGGGAATTTTGCTTGTGGCAGCAGGCATTGTGGCGGGCGTGTATTCGCTTGTGGCAGGGATGGTGGCTGCGGTAATTGGTGTGGGGATGGTGTTGGCTGGTATCTTAAAGAAAAAAGGGGGAACATCCGGCTTTCGTGAAGAGAATCCAGAGATTGAGAAGCTTAGGTGCATCATCCGGCAGGACACCGCCTTTATTGCGCAGACGGATGCGGAAGTTGCTGCTTATCTGAAAGCGCATGGCAGGGGATTTGAAGCGGGCAATGAACATGCCGTGGCGCTTGCCCTGCAGGAGATTGCGATGGAACATGCGGAGTACCAGGCGCTTCGGAAAAAGGCGCAGAGTGCAAAGGCGGATGCGGGGGCAGGGCAGATTTACCAATATCAGGAGAGCATTGGGGCTTTTCTTTCCCGGTATGGGGCGGACGCGCCGCAGGAAAATTATATGGAAGAATTATACGCTTTGCGGGAGCGCGCCGTTTCGTATGCCGCCCTTGCGGATAAATGGGAAAGGTTTCAAAAAGCAGAAGAAGACTACGAGCAAATCCGGGGCGGAATTGCTGCATTTTATAAGGAATATGGCTTCGCGCCCGAACAGAATATTTCTATGCAGCTAAATGAAATCCGGGATGCGGTAGATGATTACGAGGATGCGGTAAGGGCGTGTGAGCGAGCGGACGATGAGTTGATGCAGTTTGAACAGGAGAATGATATTTTTTCAGGTTTAAAGGCGGACGGGGAGGAAAACCTGCCATCCCTTGAGCAAATCCACGAAAGAATCCTTGCGCTGAATGAAGAAATGGAGCGGGTGCAAACGGAGCGGGCAGAGGATGTAAAGACGCTTGAGGATTTGCGCATAAGGTACGATGAATGGGAGGAGAACCGCGTAAAGTTAGAGCAGCTAAGGCAGGCACAGGAAATGCAGCAAAAAAAATACGAGCTTGTGGCAAAGGCAAGGGAGAAGCTCGGGCAGGCGAAAGAAGCGATGACAGCAAAATACGCCGCCCCGATTCTTGCGGCCTTTGGAAAGTATTATGAAATGATTGCGGGGACAAGCGCGAAGAATTTCCATGTGGATGCCAACACACAGGTGACGGTGGAGGAATACGGAAAGCAGAGGGAGGCAGAAATGCTTAGCCGCGGATGGCGCGATTTGGCAGGGATTTGTCTCAGGGTTGCATTCGTGGATGCGATGTATCCACAAGAAGCCCCGGTGCTGGTTATGGACGACCCGTTCACGAACCTGGATGATGAAAAGATTGCGGCGGGAAAGAGGTTTCTTGCAGAGACCGCGAAAAAGTACCAGATTGTTTATTTTACGTGCAGTGCGGCAAGGGAATAATTCCATAGTTTCTGCCGGGTATTTTTCTGATTTGTTTTTCTGGCAGAAAAAACAGAGGGGCAAAATAAATGGCTTTGCCCCTCTGTTTTTAGTCCGCAAGCAGTTCTGCATAGATGCCGCCCAATTCGTGCAACCCCTCGGCTATTAGCGCGCCCATTTGGACCGCGCCGTCGCAGCGCAGATGGGTGTTGTCTTTTATATCCTCCGGATAGTTTTTATAGGTTCCCGCAGGGAAATACATAAACCATTTGCGGCTGTCTTCCTCCCCGGCCTGCTCGTAGAGAATTCGGCTTTTTTCGGTCAGGTCAATGGCAGGAACCCCCTCACGCCTTCCGAGTGATAGGATGGCGGCGGGATATTCGCCGTGGCTGTTTTTGATGGTTCCATCCCCGTTAAACTGGCGGCGGGAGAGGGGCGTAATCAGCACCGGATGCACACCGCGCTCCCTCGCCGCGGATACGTATTTCATCAGCCATTCCGGAAACGTCGAATGCGGCTTGGTGCGCCGCTCCTCATCTGGCTTCTCGTCGTTGTGGCCGAACTGGATAAAGAGAAAATCGCCTTTTTCCATGGCTTTTTGGGCAGGGGAAAAGAGCCCTTCGTTGTAAAAGCTTTTGGAGCTTCTGCCGTTTTGGGCGAAATTAAGGACAGGGATATCGGTTTTTAGGTAGCGGTTGAATTCCTGCCCGATTCCGGTTTGCGGGAAGGTATTGGCATGGTTGAATGCGACGGTGGAGTCACCCACCCAAATGATTTTTGGCATTGCTGTTCTCCTGTTTTTGTCCCACAATTCAAAAGAACTGCGGTTTTTAATTTTTGCTGTCCAGATATGTTACTTCGTAAGCTTCCCAGGGCATTGGGATTTCCAGTTTTTTTATCATTTCCTCCAGGACATTTTCCGGAATGTGCCGCGCTCTTGTGCGGTTGCGCAAAAGCAGTTCCTGATAAGGCGCCTCCAGATACAAAATATGCACCCTGGCACCGTAACCGGAGAAAAGTGCCACTAGTTTGCGCCGGGTTTCATAAGTAATATTGGTGGCGTTCCAGATAAAGGGTTGTTTGCGGGCAAGAAAGCCCTGTGCCAATTCCATGGCAACGCGGGCAACTTTGCCGGACTCCTTTGGCGGCGGGATTTTCAATTCATCGCGAATCGCATCGAGGGAAACGACAGGCAGCGTGCCCCCGTTTTTTTCAATCCAGGAATCCTTCCCCGCAAGAGGGAGCCCGGAGAGCATAACCACGTCAAATTCCGTGCTGTCATAAAGGCTTGCCCCCTGCCATACATCATCGCGCGCAAAAAAACGCGCTTTCGTGTACGGGTTCGCGAAGGGATAGGGATGTTCCCAGACATGAAGCTCTTTCGCGTATTCCGAAAACCACTCCACATACTCCCAAAGCTCGTTTGGGTTTTCGGTTTTCCGCCCGTGGACATCCGCGCAGGAGAGCAGGTGCAAAAGCCGCAGCGGGAGGCTCTCGGCCGCCCGGAACAAATCCAGTTCCGGGCGTGCTTTTTTCCAGAACCACACAGGAAGACCGTGGTAACGGATGGCGCTTGCCACAAATTCCCGCTCAGAAAATGTCAGGCCAAAGCGCCCTGCCTCCCGGTAGGCGGTTTCACGGAACAGCTTTGCCCCGGTGATTGTGTGCTTTGGCGAAACCCAGTTCCCGTCCTCTAAGCGCGTGCAGACAGTCTTGCCAATGTCGTGGAATGCGGCGGAAAGAAACAGGAGTGCCATCTCGTCAAAACCGGAACCTGACGGCGCGGAAAGGGAATCCTTTGGTTTATTCCGGCAAAATTCCTGCCATGCAGGAAGACTTGTCAACGCCTCGCAAACCATCTGTGTATGGCAATAAACATCGCCCTCGGCATGGTACGCCAGATTTTGCGGAACCTGTTTTAGCCGTGAAAGCTCCGGAAAATGCTGCACGAGGGCAGGGAAGGAAAAGCCGTCTTTTCGGATTGCGGCAAGGATATTTTCATGCATTGCCAGCACCTGCCTCCCCGGCATCAAACAAATCAGTCCCGTCCGCCAGACAATTTGCCACAATCGGGCGATTCATCCAGTGGCTTTCCGAGTCGAGGATGGTATTTAGGAAAGAGCCGCGTACATATTTTAAACGCCCGGTCACATAATCCCCGTCCTCCACCTTGATGTAAATCCCTTCCATAATTCCACTCAAATCTGTTTGTGCCCGCGCTAAATCAAGCCGCACGCCTCCTTTCTTGCACTGCGCCTCAAAATTTTCCTCCCGGTTCTCTGAGATAAAAAGGCTTGGACCAATCCATTTTGCAATCTCTGCCGTATTCTCGTAATACCCTTGAGACAATACGCGCACGGAGCGGATAAACGGGGCGGACGCGAGGAACTCCCGGCGCTTTTTCGTGGAGAAAAATTTGCCCACTGCCCGGTCAAAAATGTCAAATTCCATGAAATAGTGGGGCAGTTTGTCATAAAATACGGTGTGTTTGGCGTAGAGCCATTCCCCGTACAGGATATACCGGTCGCTTAACAGAAAGCGCAGCCTTTCCTCAAAACAGCCCGCCCAGAGCTTAAACAAATCAAACTGCCGCTCCCCGTAGCCTCCGGTCAGATAATGCCCGCGGCTTTGCAAAAACATTTTTCCGTCCGGGGCAAAGCTGATTCCGCAGTTTGCCCCGTCTACCTTTTCCTCCAAAACCAGATATTTTCCTGCAAGCTCCGCAAAGCTTACACATGTTAAATCCTCGTCCCCGGCCTGCTCCCTTGAGCCCTCCAGATGAGGGGTGCGGGGATATTTTAAAATCTGTTCCATGATATTTCCTCCATTCTGATATCGAAACCTGTCTGTGCACAAGCTTTTTTCGCCAGAAGGGGAAAAGAAAAAATGCCGCGTGGAACAATCCCTGCACGCCGCATAAAGCGAAAGCCTGCCGCAGAGGAAATTCCTGGCAAAATGCCCGGTAAATCCAGAACATCTCTCCCGTATTCTGACCAAAAAAGAAGCACAAAAACAACAGCCCCGGAAAAAAATAGAATCCGGCGCTTTTTGCTTTATTTTTCTGTCAGAATGCGGTTTACATGGGGTCCTCCAATCGGCAGCAAAATATGTTTGCTGTATGTTGATGTGATGCATGCGTGGTACAGGTCTGTCTGTATAGCTGCATCGAAAAAAGCATGGAAAAGCGATTTGGAACTTTTCTGTTGCTTTTCTGTTCCAAATATAACACTCGGAGGAAGGGATGTCAATATGGAAAATGGGCAAAAAAGGAACAATCTCAAAAAAACGCTTGACAACTCCGTTCGATTGCGATAGAATGAAGTCGTAGTCGTTCTATTGCAATCGAATGGAAGACCGGACTTAAAAGAAGGCCCTTTTAAACTTCGGGCTTCAAATCTACACAGCATCCCGGGATGGCCTGCCCGCAGGATGCAGGAAAGAGGGAAATATGGACATAAAGCTTTATGATTCCGAATTGAGGATTATGCAAGTCCTCTGGGAGGAAGGTGACAGCACAGCGAAACGAATCGCACAGCGGATGAAGGAGGAGGTCGGCTGGGGCAAGACAACGACCTATACCGTTCTGAAAAAATGTATTGACAAAGGGGCAATTGAGCGCTCGGAGCCAAATTTTGTCTGCCACGCACAGGTGACGCGGGAACAGGCACAGGAGTATGAGACGGCAGAGCTGCTTGAGAGGATGTATGACGGCAGGGCGGACCGTTTGGTTGCCTCCCTGCTTGGGAGCAAGCGCCTGAGCAAACAGGAAATCGGGGAATTAAAAAAACTTGTGGAGGATTTGGAATGATGGGTTTATTGGAGAGGTCACTGTCCGCGGCGGCGGTGATTGTTATCCTGATACTAATCCGGAAATTGTTGATTCACAAACTGCCGAAATTTACGTTTCACTTAGCGTGGGGCGTGGTGGTTCTGCGGCTGCTGTGCCCGTATTCCGTGCCGGTATTTTCAGCAGATGCCCCGGCAAAAATTCCGGGCTTTATGGATTTTTTTGCGGGGGATTCGCAGGGGGCGGATGCAGGGAAGACGGCAGCGGATGAAGGTTATTTGCTTCCTGATGGGGATGGCTCTGGCAGCAGCATCCGGGCAGGAATTGCGGATAGCAGCGTCAGGGAAAGCTTCCATGGAAAAAACAGCCAGCCGACAGGCGGGGATAGTTTAACCGCAGGTTCAAACCGTGGAAGTATGCCGCAATCAAACGCTGGTGGGGATATCCATCAAAATATACCGCAGAATTTCGGGAAATCCGATGATTTGCGGACAGATGGCGAGGAAACGGCAGCTTTAAATCGAACTGCGGCGACAGTGCGCATCCTGCGAATCCTCTGGCTTGCAGGAGTGCTTTTTCTCCTGTCTTATTTCCTGGTTTCCCATCTGCGCGCCCGAAAACTTTACGCCACGGCGCTCCCGCTAAACCATTCCCTGCCGGAAATAGATTTTTATCCCGGCTTGGGGCATGGCGGCAGGGGAGCTGGAAAGTTTCGGCGCAAAGTAACCATAAAAGTGAGTGACCGGATTTTTGCCCCGGTGACTTACGGGTTATTTTCCCATGTCATCCTCCTGCCAAAAACGACGGACTGGGAGAATACGGTGCAGCTTCGCATGGTGCTTGCGCATGAGGCGGTGCATATAAGGCGCTTTGATATTCTCTACAAATGGCTTCTGGCGGCGGCTGTGGCGCTGCATTGGTTTAACCCCTTTGTCTGGGCAATGTATTTTTTGGCGAACCGGGATATCGAGCTTTCCTGCGATGAGACGGTGGTTCGCAGCCTGAGAAAGGACGGCAAAAAAGACTATGCCCTTGCTTTGTTAAATTATGAGGAAAAGCGGATGTTTTCGCCGACCGTGAGCGGTTTTGGCGGAACCGCAGTCAGAGAAAGGATAGAAGCAATTATGAAAATAAATAAAACATCAATCGCCAGCATGGCAATGGCAGCAATTTTGGTTGCGGGAACAACGACGGTGTTTGCCGGAGCAAAGGAAAATAAAACGGTACCTGAAAACGGGCAGGAAAAAATCTTAGGCGGCAATCCATCTGCCGCAGGTGGAAATTCCGGCGAAAAGAAACCGGACAGCCAAGCCCCGCAGGAGGAAAACCGGAAAAATGAAAATACGGATGCACAGGATTCGGATAAAAAATCCCCGTCCGAAAAAGCGGAGGATGGCAGCACTCCCGTAAAGCAGTACCTGTGTGAACCGGCTTACTATACTCTCGAGGAATTTGAGGAGATTATGGAAGTTGAGCGGGCGGAGATAGCGTCCATGTTACAGAATGGTGCCATAACAAAGAAGTATGCCGATGAAATACTTGAAAAAATTGAGAAGGACATTGACGAAGTGCGAAACGGCAAAAAATGTGAAAAACCGTCCCAGGTTTTTTATGCTGATGGAACGCCGGTTGTCAACAGCCAGGGCGGCTACCTTTATGTGAAGGCTTCCGATATTGAGCAGATGAATGCTTGGTTGCGTGCAAAGGCGGCAGGGGTGGATGATTATGGGCAGCAGGAAGCCGATAACATTTCCGCAGCGCAGGATGGTACATTGTTTGCGGGAGCGGTCTTAGAAGATATCATTGGAAACTTTACCGCTTCGGAAATGGATTCTTCCTGGTATACCTACGCAGAGTACATGGAATATATCGAAAAGCAGAAAAATGACTACCGTTCCATGAAGGGAGAATGGGGCTTTAACTCATCGGACGGGTGGTTTGAATGGGACGATGAAAAAATTGAGGAGGCATGTAAATTACTCGATGAGAACCTTGATTTTATTAAGAACGGCGGGATGATTTCGATGCCGACGGAGGATGGAGGCAACCTGATAGGGCAGATGATGATGATGAGTTCATCCGAGTTTTTGGGAAATGCAGAGGAAGCGCGTTGGGTTATGAGTACGGATGAAATCGAAGCGGACGGATATATCGTCAGCCAGGCGGAGAAAATTACGCAGGAAGGCGGGAAATTTAACCAGGGGCTGTTAAAGGACTACGAGGCGTTCGGCGTGACGGCGGACGAAAAGGCAGGGAACTATCTTTATCAGGGAAAAAAGATTGCCGGTCTTAGGGATGGTGATTTTTTGATGATGGATGGAAGCGCGGAGGAAGACGGCGTTTATTTAAAGGGCGTGCGCGAAGACGGCAAATTGGTTGGTCTGGAAAAAATTACGAAGGAGGAATTCCAGAAGCTGGCGATGCGCAAAGCAAAATAAAAAACAATGGAGAAATGGATGGAAATACAATAAACAGTGTTAAAATATTTATCATGAAACAAGGTGATATTAAAAATAGTATGAAAATATTTTAATGCAACAAGATGGTGCTGGGTTTATAATGATTGGGAAGGCTGTCGCACGAAGCGGGAAATTTTTCTTCGTGCGGCAGCCTTCTGGGATTTTTTGAAGGTTCGCCTTGAAAAGAAGCCTGTCTTTGGGTATAATAAAGGCGGGGCGCATAGAGGAATGAAATCTGGTTATGGTATGCAAAAAATCTGACAATGGGAATGAGGAGGGGAAGCATGGATGCATTAAGACGGGAAGAGGTTTATACCGTGGAGGATATCGAGGCTCTGCCGGAAGGGGAGAGGGCGGAATTGATTGACGGGCAGATTTATTATATGGCATCGCCGGGGAGAACGCACCAAAAGATAAGCATGTTTTTATCCGGTGAAATATCGGCGTATATCAGAAAAAACAATGGGGAATGTGAGGTCTACGCCGCGCCGTTTGCAGTCTTCCTCCGAAACGACAATATGAATTATCTTGAACCGGACCTTTGTGTAATCTGTGACCTCTCCAAATTGGATGAAAAAGGCTGTCACGGCGCGCCGGACTGGATGATTGAGATTGTTTCGCCGGGCAGCAGGCAGATGGATTATTACCGGAAGCTGTTTTTATACCGCGAGGCGGGTGTCCGGGAATACTGGGTGGTTGACCCGGATAAAAATACAACAACCGTCTATCATTTTGAGCGCGATACAATGGAGGAATACCCTTTCGGGGCAGAAGTGCCTGTGGGGATATATGAGGGATTTTCGATAAATATCAGGTGTTAGGGAGAACCACAAGCAAATGGATATCAGAAATGGGGGAAATTATGAGAGAATTGACATTGCAAGTGATAAGCAAACATGGCACGGTTATTGCAGAGAGCACGGGGGAGGATTTCACCGACCTTGTTGTGATGCGTGCCTATGAGGAGGGCGACCGGATTATGCTGCGTTCCTCCGAAAAAAATATTCACCTGAACTGGCAGGTGGACGATGCGTTGGGCGCGGCGTTTGTCTATATTACGGACGATGTTTCGTACCTAATTCCGTTCGGGGAGAAGCGTATCAGCTACTCGCCGAAGGTATTTATGGGGGAGCGCCACTACCTTTATGTGGAGACGGCAAGGACGGATGAAGTGGCGGCGTACCGAAACCTTGCCTTAAACCCGGCGGACCAGCACTGTGATGTGCCGTGCTATCCGCACGCGAGCGCGAATGTTGAGACGCGCGGCGAGGCGGTTTTTGCCGCGAAAAACGCGATTGATGGTGTGCGCGCAAATCTTTCCCACGGCGAATGGCCGTATGCGTCCTGGGGAATCAACCGCCAGGACGATGCCGCGATGACGGTTGACTTTGGCAGGCGGATTGTCACGGATAAGATTGTGCTTTATACGCGCGCGGATTTTCCTCACGATAATTGGTGGCGGGAAGTTTCTGTTGATTTTTCGGACGGCAGCAGCGAGACCTTTGCATTGGAAAAAAGCACACGGGCACATGTGCTCACGTTTCCTGCGCGCGAGATTACGAGTCTGACGTTTTGCCGTTTGATAAAGGCGGATGACCCGTCCCCGTTCCCGGCGCTCAGCCAGATTGAGGTATATGGGAAGGTTGTGCAATTTTAAGTTGCGCGGTTTGCCGAAAAAGAAACTGTGGGATGGTAGAAGTCCGCACGCGGATTGTTTAAAATAATCCTGTCAAATAAAGCGGCATATGCCCCGGATGCGCCTTTGCGTGTTCCCGGACGCAGCCTTGCGCTTTGTGCGCTAAGCGGGAAGGGAATTCACGGTTGTGTGTCGGCATGAAGGGGAATGGATGCGGAAACAAAGACAGGAGGAAAAACATATGAGTTTTGGACAGAATCTGCAATTTTTGCGCAAGATGGGCAACGGGATGACGCAGGAGGAGGATGCCATCCGCCATGTAAATGAGTGGGCGAAGAGCCTGAAAATTGACGCGCCGAAGGTGATTGGCTGGGATTTCCCGGTGGTCTCGCAGGAGCAGGCAAATGTATTCGGTATGCACGGCTATGCAGCGGCGCTGGTTTTTGAGGGGGATGTGCCGAAGGTAGATTTGGGAACGGAGGTACTTTTGCAGGAAAAGCAGAAGTATGCCGCGATTACCGTCCGGCCGTCCGAGCAGTCACCATTTGCCCTGATTCCAAACGCTTACAAGGTTTTGATGGCACATATGAAAGTGAACGGGATGAAGGAGAAGGTGGATAAGAATGTCATTTCCTGTTTTGAGCGGGAATATGAGGTGGATGGGATTTGGCATATGGATATCTATATTGCATTAGAAAAGTGAAAAGAGCCCTTGCTTTACCGTGAGGGTTCCCGAGTGCTCCCTTTCGCGTGAAAGCAAAAAGGAAAGATTGCTTAAAGAGGCTGTCGCAAAATGTGGTTTCCGGCAAGATATAGATGCATCGATTTGTTCGGTATATCTTCATTGTGGAAAATTAACATTTTGTGACAGCCTCTTTTGGAATTTCTGGATTGCTAAAATTTTACAGTATCATTTTTGTCAGCTTAGAAGCTTAAGCGGCAGTGGTGCAGATAAGGGCTGCCCGCCGTAACGGTCACACCAGCATCCCCTTTCTTGCGCAGATAAAGCATCAGCCTGCCATCAAGCGCATTGCGGAAATTGGCGCGGTAATCCGTGACATCGTGCACATCGCCGTTATCAAGCCCAAGGTATTCACAATCGCCGTCAATATGGATATGGATGCGGGATTGGTCGGTGGCAACGCGCCGCCCACAGGCGTCAAGCACGGAAATCTCGATCTGGATGATATCCTCATCGCCGACCACCTCCATACCGATTTGCACCGGGGCACCGGTGGTCTCTAAGGTATGGCAGAGAACACTCGTGCCGCTTATTTCCCGGTTCGTATCGGGAACATGATCAAAACGGCACGGGAAGTATTCGTAAGGAACCAACTCGGACGGGGAGGTTACGGAATCTGGATTCATTTTTACCAATGCGCCCGCGGTTATTTTTCCGGGTTCAAACGGCACAAACCAACGGTAGAATCCCAGTTCTTCCACGTATTCCGCTTCCGCGTTTACCAAAACATCATTGATAAGCAATACCGGGTTTTCGCAGTTTGTATAGCAGCGCACCTCTATTTCCTCGCCCGGCACATAATTCCAGGATTCATGCATCATTTTCCACTCGCCCAAGTCGTCGTTTTTCCGGTTGGTGCAGATATGGATGACTGGTGTTTCGCTCCACCAGCTCTGGCGGCTGTAATAGCGGGATTTTTCGAAACCTGCCGTGGAGAGGTTTCCTGAACCGTGCGTGTGGGACGGCCAACCGCTGCACTCGCCAAGGTAGTCAATTCCAATCCAGAGGAATTGCCCTGAAATGTAAGGAAGCTTTTTTACCCATTCCCAGGCGGCATAGCTCGGACTGTTTTCGCTGCCGACAAACGGTTTATCCGGGAAACGGCGGTGGTCTGGCTCGTACAGATGCTCCTTGTAATTGTAGCCGACAACATCCAGATGGTCGATGTAGCCAAGGTTCGCGGAGAGTTCCGGGAAAGCGACGGCGGCAGTGACCGGGCGCGTCGGGTCGCTTTGCTTTACAATGTTTGCAAGCCTTCTGGAAATTGTGGTAAGGCGCTCCATATTCGGGCGGTCAGCGTTAAAGCGGCGTTCCTGCTCCGGTTTGTTTGCATCGTTGTTGCCGGTCATGGTCTGGAAGCTTGGGTGGTTGTACGGGTCATTCGGGTAGTCAATCTCATTGCCGATGGAAAAGAGCACAATGCTTGGGTGGTTGCGGTCGCGCCGAACCTGTGCGGTCAAATCGCGCTCATGCCATTCCGGGAAATCATAGGCGTAGCCCTCATGCTTTGGCGGGTAGACATTGTGGCCGCGCCACCATTTATTTTTGCAGCCCTCCCACTCGTCGAATGCCTCGTCCATCACAAGGAAGCCCATCTCGTCACAGAGCTCGTAAAGCTCGTTGGCGTGCGGGTTGTGGCTCATTCGGATGGCGTTGCAGCCCATTGCTTTTAGCTTGGAAAGCCGTCTGCGCCAGGTGCCCTTTGTCATGGCGGCACCAAGCGCGCCGCCGTCGTGGTGCAGGCAGACACCCTTAAAAATGGCAGGTTTTTCGTTGAGGAAAAAGCCCTTGTCTGCATCAAAGCGGATGGAGCGGATGCCGACCTTTTGTTCGTCCACGGTGCTTGTCTTCCCGTTTGGAAGGACGAGGCTTGTGCGCAGCGTGTAAAGCGCCGGGCTTTCTGGGGACCACAGGCGCGGGGAGGCGAGCGTGCCGGAGGTTGTTACGGTCTGTGGCTTGCCCTTTGTGAGAATTGCCGCAGTCTCAAATACGGCCACAGCATGTTCTTCTTCAAAGAGGGTGGACTGCACGGTGACCTCGGCGGTGTTTTCTGGCACAAGCTCGGAGAGTACAAGTTCGTTGTCAATGACAATTTCGGCACAGTCCGTGCTGACCTTCGGTGTCTGGAAGAAAATGCCGTATTCCTGCGGATAGACTTCGCCGAACTGCTGCAGCGTTACTTTGCGTGTGATGCCGGAACCGGTGAACCACCGGGAGTCCGCGATGTCTTCGTGGGAGACTTTGACCGCGATAACGTTTTCTGCGCCGCCAAAGGAGCTGTGAGATGCTGCATTTCCGGACTCGTTCGTGGACATTACATTGCCCGCAGGAAGGGCAGGGGAGTTCTCTTCTTCCCCGGAAAAATTCAGGAAATCCGTCACATCGTAACGGAACGATATGTAACCGTTCGGGCGTCTGCCAAGATAGTAGCCGTTAATCCAGACCTGGCTGTTTTTGTACACACCGTCAAAGCAGAGGAAGAATTTGCTCCCTTTCGCCTCTATTGGCAGGGAAAAATGCTTCCGGTACCAGGCCGTTCCTCCAATGACATAGCCCGTACCACTCGAGCAGCTGCGGTCTTTTGGGTGTTCGATGGACCAGTCGTGTGGGAGTGTGACTTGTCTCCAGTCTGTGTCAGCGTAGTTTTTTTCAAAAGCATTTTCCAGGTCGCCAAGGTGGAAGCGCCAGTTTGTGTCAAGCAACATGTTGAAAAACCTCCTTACGTTTCGTTTTGCATACGTCTTTCTGTTACCAATACACGTCAGTAAAATTTGTGTCCGCTTTGTTTTTTGGAAATTTCACTGGGCACTGTTGGGGGGCGTATGAGGTTGGTTGGGATTGGTTTGGTTTGAAAGCTTTTGATGCAGGATTTTTTCATTTATTTCTGTTTTACTTCAGAAGAAAAATCTACTGCAATCGGTTTCAAAACATTGGTTGCCTTTATCATAGTCGATTTTCGGGCGCACGGCAATGGATTTTGTTGGTGTAGTTTTGTCGTTTGTTAGCATGTTGAAATGTGCAGCTGCTTGAGTTCTGGCAGCAGGAAGATTGGTTAATCCGCCCCCTATTGTGGCTGCGGCTTCTTAATGGTATTTGCAATCTGCATCCCCATATTCATTGTGCCACCATATATAGGGAATAGAACAATCCCTGCCGCTTCATCAGTTCCGCAAAGCTCCCGCGCTCCGCAAGTTGACCGCCATGCATGACGAGGATTTCATCGCAGCGGGAGAGCAGGGTTTCTTCTAAACGGTGGGTGACGAGGATGCGGGTCAGGTCTTCTATGTCAAGAATTGAGCCCATGACCGCGGCGGCAGTTACGGCATCCAGCGCGGCGGTTGCTTCGTCCATCAAAAGCACGGGGGCATTGTTTAAGAGTGCCCTTGCAATGGAAATCCGCTGTTTCTCGCCGCCGGAAAGGGCATTGCCATTCTCGCCGCAGATGTAATCCCCGCCCTTTTGTGCAATGAGCGCGCTAAGCCCAGACTGGCGCAGCGCTTCCTCGATCCGTTCTTCCGGAAAATCCTTGAACATGGTCACATTGTTGCGGATGGTATCATTGAAAATGAAAACATTTTGCTGCACAATGGCAAGCAGCTCATACAAGGTGTCTGTGTGGATGTTGCGCAGTTCGTTCCCGTCGTAATAAATTTCGCCATCGTACTGCATAGAATTCCCGCTAAGGAGATTTAAGAGTGTGGATTTCCCGGAGCCGGAGTTTCCGACGATGGCATAGCTTTTTCCAGCCCGGAATTCCATATTTAAATTTTGCAGTACCGCCTCGTTTTCCTCATAGGAAAATCCGAGATGGTTTACGCGGATTCCTTCGGAAAGTTTTGCCGGGATGCGCAGTTTTCCCTCTTCGTCCATGGTGTTTTGTGCGAGGGCACCGGAGATTTTGTCAATCAGGGCAAGCGCTGCCTTACGGTCAGCAATTAGTTTCGGAAGTGTGCCGACCGGCTGCAAAATCATAGCCATGAGCTGTACGAATACGATGACCACGCCGGCGGTGATTTTTCCGTTTATGGCAAGATGGGCGGCAACAAGGAAAATGCCAAGCTGGGAGATGAGCATGGCGGCAATGGAAAACATCTTGATTCTCTCGGCTTTCAGGAAGCGCCGTGCTTTCGTGCTCTCCAACTGATTGTTTTCGGAGCAGAAAAGCTTTTGCACCTGTGCTTCTGCTTTAAAGCTTTTAATAACGGAAAATCCGCCGAGCAGGTCCTTGATGGTGCCAACGAAGGTTTCGTTTTGGGTGGAAACCTGTTGCTCCAGGGCAGGGAGATTGCCGCTGGTAAGAATGGATAAAATCATTGGCAGCAAAGAAAGCAGGATGGAGACGAGAGTAAGGATAGGGCTGTACCAGAGCATCAGCGCAATCGAGCCAAAGAAACTGATAAGCTGTCCTAAGAGTTCAAACGTGTTTTCCAGATAATTGCTCTGGATGGAGGCTGTGTCATTGGTGAGTGCGGAAATATATGTACTGGTATTTTCAGCGGAAAATGTGCCAATGCTTTTGCGGGTCAGCTCCCCAAAGACAAATTCTTTGTACTGTGTCATTGCGCGGCGGATAAAGCCTGCCCGCGCGCGCCGAAAGATTTCGAAGATAAGAAGGAAGCCAAGGATGATGGCAGCGCATCCGATGCCGAGGCTTTGCAGAGAGTCCCCGACGCCCGATGCGGCATCTAAAATTTTTTGCATCATCACCGAAAGCACGAGGTTGATGGAGTTTACAAGTGCGCCCGTGATGATGGCGGCAACAAAAAGACAGTGGTTTCCTGCGTAGAGCTTTCTGGTAAAACAACGGCGGTCTTTTTGTGTGTTAGGCGATTTCTTGATAGTCTGTTTCCGATTCATTTTTTTGATTCCTTTCTGATTTTGAGTTCCGCGGAATCCCTCCCGATTCCGCTGATTTTTTTATATTTTCCATCCTGCGACCAAACTGCCGGTTCCGGGAACCTCTGTAAAAATCGGCTTTTGGCGCAGGTCGGCGCACATGTCAACGGATTCAACGCATCTCATAAGCTGTCCGCAGAAAAAAAGGAAAACCAATAGGTTGATTTGCGGGTTCTTCTGATACACGCAGAGTGTTCCGGCGGCATCCGTAACATTGAGTTTTACTACCATTTGATGGAGGGTTAGCTCATCGAGGATTTCCTGTGCCAATGCATCCGGGATGCCAAGCTTTGATGCCGCCAGGGAAGCAGTAAAATATTCTGTCTGGGGGCGCATGTCAATGTCAATCAGCATATCAAGATAATGCGGCTTTGCGAGAAGCTGAAACAAACGAACATATTCCCCGGGGCGTTTTAACATGGAGGCATAACCTCCCTCGCTCTCGGGAAGCACTACGCTAAAGCGCATGTCCCTGGCTAATCCCTGAAGCATACAGCATGAATCCGTGTTAATGACAATCTGGCCAGGAATGTGTTCCGGGTTTTCCTGCGCACTGCGGTCGGAAATTTCCAGGGAGGAAAGCATTGTGGATGCAAACTGGTACTCCTGGGATTGGCTTGTGATAGAAGCACGCTGCATAATCCAATTATATTCCAACACTTTTTCTATGCAGCTTTCTTTTGGCTCGTTTTGTATAGCGCGGTATAGGAGTTCCTTTAAATCGAAAGCTTCACCGCCCTCCCTGCCAAATAATGCGTCAACCGAAACATGCAGCATGTCGGCAATTGCGGGCAGCAGTTCCACATCCGGCGTTCCGCCGCATTCCCAACGCGAAACAGCCTGGGTTGAGACACCGACGGATTTTCCCAATTCCTCCTGTGTCATGCCTGCCTCCTTGCGGAATTTTGAGATTTGTTCTCCGAGTATGTTTTTTGTCATAGATGAAAAACTCCTTTCAACGGTTGTTTGTATTATATATCATCCAATACTTGAATTCCATGCATTTGTATTGGAAGAAAATCAAGCGGTGTTTGAATTGTGGCAGAATGTTGCGCAGATTTTACAAAAACCTTTCAAAAATTTTAAAAATTCTAAACTTTATGGTTTTATTCTTGCGCTTTTTTGGCTTTGTGATAAACTGGGAGGTGCGAAAAAATAGCAAAGCGAAGATTTTTGAAGAGGAATCGGAGGAGAGAGTGAAATGCAGAAAAGAAAAAGAAAATGGATTGGAGCAGCGCTGCTTTGTGCGTTTACGATTGCGGCGTGCGGAAAGGAGGCAGGTACAAAAACGCCGGGCGGCGGAACAGGAACGGAAATACCCGGTGGGGATTCCGGTACTGTTACGGCAGTGCCCGGAAATGGTACCAGTAACGACGCAGAGGCTGCCCCAAAGATTTCCTTTGAGATTCTTACGGAATCGGAGAAGGATGCGCAGGGCGGCGAGTTTATCCGCGCACAATACCCTGTGTTTTCGGTTTCGGGTGAGGGGTATGAAGCCTTAGCGGCAGCGCTTGCTTTCCTGAATGAGGAGTGGAAGGGGCAGGCAGATACATTTCTTGCTGATATGAAGGAGGCTGCACAAGAATACCAGAAATCCGTGGATTCTTCCTATCTGTTCCGGCAGGATATCAATGCAAATATCACGCGCTGTGACCAGGAAATCGTTAGCATCCTGGTTACAAGGAGCGTGGAGGAAGGCGGACCGCACCCGAATAATGATTTTCATTCCCGCAATTTTGATGCAAAAACAGGGGAGGTTTTAAGGCTTTCGGATGTGGTGGCAGTGGACGATGCGTTAAAGGAAAAAATTAAGGCAGAACTTTATGCTAATTATTCGGAACTGGAATTTGATGAGGCGCTGTTGGAGGCGGATATCCAGGGGGCGCTCACGGACAGTGAGTTGGAATGGTATTTCATGGACGGACAGATTTGCATCGGTTTTAAGGAGGGCTCGTTTGGTTTCGGGCATGCGGAAGGAAGCCTTGGGGTGTTGATTCCGGTTGAGAAGTAAGGAGAACTATGATAGTGTAAACATATTCAAAAGAATGCCACAGGAAGGCCGACGGTATGGATGGGAAAGACTGCGGACTCTGTGATGCCAGCCAGAAATAAAAAGTAGTTTTCAAACACACCTTGGCGGCGGAAAGCGAGGAGAAAATGATAGAGGTCAGGTTTTACGAGGATGTGGACGATGCCCTGCTCAGGTTTGCAGTAATTCTTGCGAAAACACAGGGAAAATGGGTGTTCTGCAAGCACCGGGAAAGGAATACTTATGAGATACCGGGCGGGCACCGGGAGGTAGGGGAGACCATTTTAGAAACGGCAAAACGGGAGCTTTATGAGGAAACAGGGGCGGTTGATTTTGACATGGAAAAGCTTTGCGTTTATTCCGTTGTGCGGGATAAAAATGTAGCGGAGGAATCCTTTGGCATGCTATATTTTGCGCAAATCAGGAATTTGAGGAGGAGTTGCACAGCGAGATTGAAAAGATTATTCTGACGGATGAACCAGTGGAGTCCTGGACATATCCGGAAATTCAGCCGAAGCTGATGGAGGAGTATGAAAGGCGGATAGGGAAAAAATAGGGATGTGGCGGTTGCTATGCCCTATTTTTTTGTGGCAAATTAGAAATAAAAGTGGTATAATCAGACATATTGTTGTAGAGTTTTAGATGAATAATGGGAGAAATGTAGTTGTCAAAACAAAAATTGATTATTATAGCAGGCTCTCCGTGTGTGGGGAAAACGACAGTGACACAGAAACTTTATACTTCTTATGAAAACAGTGCTTATTTTGATGGTGATTGGGCATGGTGTGTCAATCCGTTTTCGGTTGATGATTCGAGACTGAGAAATGGTGATAAAACAATGTCATTTGCGTTATCAACATATTTAAACTCTAGTTTTGATTATGTCTTTTTTTCATCGGTGGTTGTTGTGGATAAAACAATTCGGGAAGTGATATTAAAAGATATAACAGCAAAAGATTATTCTGTTATTGGCATTACTTTGACCTGTTCAGAAGAAACTTTGCGTGAACGTCATAAAAAGCGTGGAGATCAAAATGAATGCTCCTTTTTCTGGCTGCATTTAAAGCCATATGAAGGCGATTATGTTATCAATACAGATAATAAAAGTGTTCAGCAAATAGTTGATGAAATAAAAGCTATTGTAGATAGTGAGGTAAATGAATCGTGGAAATTAAAACAAATGATATAATATTGTGAACTGTGACTGAAAACGACATTGAGGAAATAGCAAGAATGTGGGAGTATCCACATGAAACAACGATAGATAAGGCATACGAAGCATTAAAGTGCATGGAAGATACCCATAGTAAGAATCGAAAAAAGTCAATCTGTCATTTATGTTTAGGTGTTTTCCAAAAGCAAGAAACAAATATTATAATAGGATGGTGCGGGTTAGACGGAGAAGCCGAAATAGGAAAAACAGTTCTTTTTTATATGATTGATGAGAAATACCGTAATCAAGGTTATGCTACACAATGCGCTATGGAATTGATAAATTATGCGTTTGAAAAGATGGAATATGACATAATTTATGGAGGATGTGCAAAGAGCAATGCAGAATCATTTAAAGTAATGAAAAAGGCTGGAATGGTTCAAAATTCCTTTTATGAAAATGGAGATTATATTTTTGCGATTGATAAAGAAACATTTTTAAATTTCAAAAGGTGAACGGGGTGCAAGTTTTTTAAATACAGTCTGTCCCCTAGTTTCTTTAGTAATAAGAAATACATGGTGTTAGCAGCATGTAACAAGGACGATAAGGAGAAAATATGTGTGGGCTTTGTTACACATTATCATTTTAGAATATCTTATTTTACAAGGCATTTAAGATATAAACATGGCGCGGAGGTTATTTTATGTCTTTATCCTCAAAAACGGTTTTTACTGTGTAACATTTCAAAAATGAGTTGCCAAATTGCCGGGATTTGCTATAATAAATGTGCGGCAACATTTTGGCAACAGAAAATCAGCAAGCCATTATAAATGATGTAATTGAAGTTTAAACAGGTGTGTATTTGCACAAAAATTAACAAATATAGTTAAGAACAACAAAGAACACGCCGAGAAGTTACAAGGGGCTGCTGCAGGGAAGGTTCTCCTTTTGCAGCAACCTCTTTTTGGCAATTTACAACAGCATTTTCCGGGTTGGCTTACTTGCTGAATTGCCTTCCTTCATGGTCGATATCGAAATTTTCCCGTATAATCAGTTCTGAAATCGGTACGAATTCATACCCTTTTTCCTTTAAAATCGTGATGACCGAGTCCAGGGCATCGGCGGTGTATTTTGCGCCGTTATGCATCAGGATGATGGAGCCGTCGCCAAGGTGTTTGTGCTCAGTGACGGTCTTGATGATGGAATCAACGCCGTAATCTTTCCAGTCGAGGGAATCGACATCCCATTGGATGGTGTAGTAGCCGCATTCCTCGGCAGCCTGGATTACCGTGTCGTTGTAATCGCCATAAGGCGGACGGAAGAGTATCATTTCTTCCCCGGTCAGTTCCTTGATGTATTCGTGTGGTTTGGTGAGTTCTTCCTTGCACTGGGACAGGGAGAGTGTGGACATCTGCTTGTGGTTCTGGCTGTGGTTGCCAAGGTCGTGCCCGGCGGCAAGGATGGCTTTGACATCGTCCGGGTATTTGTTCATCCATCCGCCCGTCATGAAGAAGGTTACGCGCACGTCATGTTTGGCAAGGATTTCGAGGATGCGGGAGGTGTCCTCGTTGCCCCACGCAGCATCAAAACTAAGCGCAATCTGAGGTTTATCCGTTTTTACACAGTAAATCGGCAATCGTTTTTCGGAGATTGCATTTCCAATCGTATCAACCGCTTTTGGTATGTAAGTAAAGAGCGCTGCAAACAGCAAAAAGAAGCAGGCACACAGAAAAACGGTCTTGGCAGTTGCATAAAATAAATCTTTTTTATTGGATTCCGGCATGGAGGTACCCCCGGCTTTTTTCTTTTTTACAGGATATGCGGCAGGAGTTGTCCGGTAGAATCTTAAAAAACATTGTAACATTTCCGGAAGTTTTTTCACGGTAAAAGGAATGGAAGAAGAAGTGGAAAGAATAAAAATATAACCGGGCAGAAGAATATCTCCTGCCCGGTCTAGGATGGAAAATTATGAGAAAGCTTATTCAACAACCTTTAACTGCATCTCATCCATGTAGTAAGAAGTCAGATATCCGGTCGCGGACTCCTCGCCCTGCGTGCCGACTAAGAGCATACCATTGTCGATACCATCTGCAATCTCAAGGGTAGCGACAAGCTGTACCCACTCGCCTTTGTTTACAACCTGCTCCAGGGCAATCTCGTAAGTCGTATTGCCGGCATCGTCTGTGCCGATGGCTTTCTGGCGGTTCCAGATTGTGAAGTTGATGGAATCCGGGGCAGCGCTGAAAGCGCCATCTTCATACATTACCCATACCGAGAACTCTACCGTATGACCCTTTAATGTTTCCGCGGAAAGACCGTTTACGGCAGAAATGCGAAGCCCGCAACCGGAGTCATCATGTTCGCGACCTTTTACCAGGACACATTCATTGCCATTGTGGGCAATGCCGACAGCATTTTCATTGGTAGCGTAGTTATAAGAATTGCTCCCGTCAAGGTAATTGCCGAGCTCGCTCTCGAAGTTGTTGTAGTATACAATGGAACCTGGCTCAACCGGGGCATCTGCAACCTCGTTTGCACCGCCGCCCGTCGTGGCAGGTGCTTCGCCCCCTTAGTTGTTCCCCTCATTTGCGCCAGCAACAGCTTCGCCTGCAAAGGAAATCACAACCTCATCCACCGTAAAGCTTGCGGTCTCGGAAGGAGACTCAAAATACAGAACCGGCTTGGAGGTAGCAGCGCCAACCTCGATTGTGCCAGAAACCTGTGTCCATTCGCCCGGAGTTAAGTCGCCGGAACTTGCAATGCGGTTGTAGGCAGTGGAAGAACCATCCGAGAAATCTTCCTGGAGCGTAACGTTTACTTCGGTCGCCTCTTCAACCTTTACCCAGTAGGAAATGCTGATCGTCCTGCCTGCCAGATTATAGGAGGAAAGGTCAACCTCCGCGCCGTTCCAGTTAGAAGTGCGTCCGGTTACCTGCATTGCGAAATCATCGTCGTGCCCGCCTGAAACAATGGCAGGGGTACCGTCGCCACGGCTGCCAAAGAAAAGATTGTCATCGTTAAAGGTGAGGGAAATGCTCTCAACATTCGATAAATCCGGAGTGTTGACAACGATATCCTGATAATGCGCCTCGGCTACGGCGCCCTCTACGATGGTAGCTACAACATCATCAATATAAAAATCATAAGTATCGGTTGCTTCCCAGTAAATCAACGGGGAAGTTGCATCCGGGTAAATCGGGATATCTCCTTCAATCAATACCCATTCGCCCGAAGGTACCGCTTCGTTATTCGCTCTTTCCGGCCAGTCTGAACTGCCGTCCGGCTTGTTTACCTGCAAAGTACACGAGATGGTAATCGGCTCGCCGACTTCATGCTTTGCCCAGTAAGAAATATGGATGACCTTTCCGATACATTCATCCGGGATGCTTAAGGATGTACCATGCCAGCCATCGGTACGTCCGGTTACCATAAAGCATTCGTTGCTGTCATGTCCGTCGGTCTTAATCCATCTTGCATTGCCGCTTCCTCTGTCCTGGAAATATAAGGACTGGGATTTTTGGGATGCATCATAGGAGAAAAGAAGATTTGGGTCAGCTTCCGGTGTCGGTGTCGGAGCCTCGCTTGGTGCCTCCGTCGGGGCATTGGTCGGAGCCTCGCTTGGTGCCTCCGTCGGGGCATCGGTCGGAACCTCGGTTGGAACATCTGTCGGTTGCGTGGCTGTGGTTGGTGTCGGGGTAGAATCTGCATTTGTCTCTTTGTCCTTGCCACATGCGGCAAGAGAACCAACAGCAAGGGTAGAAACAAGAGCCATCCCCATCAATCTTTTTAATTTCATAAAAAACCTCCTCAAGTTTTTCTGTCATGATGCATTTTCCGGTAACGGCTCTGCAAATG
Source organism: uncultured Lachnospiraceae bacterium (assembly GCA_910579615.1). Lineage (GTDB taxonomy): Bacteria > Bacillota > Clostridia > Lachnospirales > Lachnospiraceae > RGIG4057. The sequence continues at coordinate 165,598 of CAJTUA010000005.1, forward strand.
GCAGAACTGTTACTTTTTGAATGTAACATCACTGTCATAAATATAGCATGGATTATGCATTATGTCAATTATATGAACGGCCAAGAGAGCAAATTTTGTGCAAAATACACAAAAAACAGGGTGTTCTTTTTATGTATCGGCTACTCAAATATTGTGATTTGTAAAATTAAGGAAAAAATTTCACGGATGCAGGGCGGTGGGAAGGTGGAAGAGCTTTCATTTAAGTACAAATTCTTCCCGGAAAGCTTTATAAAAGATTGTATTGAAGACGAACAAAGTTACATTGCAAAAAAATACTTGACAAGATTGTTTGGGTGCGTTAAGATGAAAAGCAGTTATATTCCGGCGCAGATGCCGGGTTGGGAACAACAGTGAAGGGGAGTAGTAGAATGGAAGCCCTGACAGAGAGCGGTTGGTTTGGTGGAAAACCGCAGGTGCAGAAGTTTGAACTCGCCCCGGAGTTCCGGAGCTGAAAGGCGCTAGGATGCGCAGATAGGTTTCGGCGGGATTTCCCGTTACAGAAAATTGAGGGCATGCGCTTAGGGCGCGTGAACTGGAGTGGTACCGCGAGGATTGCCTCGTCTCTGGAAGATGAAGAGACGGGGTTTTTTTGTGCACAGGGGCGCGAATGGAATCTTGCACAAAGCCACAACACCAAGAACCACTACACTAAATTAAGAAAGGGATGACACAAAAAATGAGCACAGCATATTCACCGAAGGATATCGAAAAAAAATGGCAGGATATCTGGGAGGACGAGGAGGCCTTTAAGGTAGGGGAGGATTACACGAAGCCAAAATATTATGCGCTCGTGGAATTCCCGTACCCGTCAGGGCAGGGGCTGCATGTCGGCCACCCAAGGCCGTATACGGCGCTTGACATTATTTCAAGGAAAAGAAGGATGCAGGGCTACAATGTCCTCTTCCCGATGGGTTGGGACGCATTTGGCCTGCCGACCGAGAACTACGCGATTAAGAACCACATCCACCCGAAAATCGTAACAGAAAATAACGTGGAGCATTTTAAGGCGCAGTTAAAAGCGCTCGGCTACTCGTTTGACTGGAGCCGGGAAGTAAACACAACGGACCCGGAATATTACAAGTGGACGCAGTGGATTTTCTTAAAGCTTTTTAAGAAAGGACTGGCGTACAAGACACAGATGCCGATTAACTGGTGCACCTCCTGCAAGGTCGGTCTTGCAAACGAGGAAGTGGTAAACGGCGTGTGTGAGCGCTGCGGCGGCGAGGTTGTGCGCAAGGTAAAGAGCCAGTGGATGTTAAAAATTACCGAGTACGCGGACAAACTCCTTGACGGGCTTGACCATGTGGATTATATCGAGCGCGTCAAGGTTTCCCAGAAAAACTGGATTGGGCGTTCCGTCGGCGCGGAGGTGGATTTTAAGCTTGCGGACAGGGAGGATACGCTGCGCATTTTCACGACGCGCCCGGACACCCTGTTTGGTGCGACGTATATGGTAATTTCCCCGGAACATCCGCTGATTGAAAAATATAAGGAAGAAATTACAAATTATGATGAGGTCGTGGCATACCGTGAGCAGGCAGCAAAGAAATCCGATTTCGAGCGCACGGAGCTGGCAAAGGAGAAGACGGGTGTCATTTTAGGCGGCATCATGGCTGTAAATCCGGTGAACGGCAAACAGATTCCAATCTGGATTTCTGATTATGTCCTGATGACCTATGGCACGGGCGCGATTATGGCGGTTCCGGCGCACGACGAGCGCGACTGGGAATTTGCGAAGAAATTCGGTCTTCCAATCGTTGAAGTCGTGGCGGGCGGCAATGTGCAGGAAGCTGCATTTACGGATGTGGCGGCTGGCAAGCTTGTCAATTCCGATTTCCTTGACGGGCTTGAGGTAAAGGACGCGAAAGCAAAGATAATCGAGTGGCTCACCGAAAAAGGCATCGGCAAGCAGAAGGTCAACTACAAGCTGCGCGACTGGGTATTTTCCCGTCAGCGTTACTGGGGGGAGCCAATCCCGATTGTGCACTGTGAGAAATGCGGCTATGTGCCGTTGCCGGAGAGCGAGCTGCCGCTGATGCTGCCGGAGGTGGACAGTTATATGCCGACGGACAACGGCGAATCTCCGCTTGCCGCGATGACGGATTGGTTAAATACGGTCTGCCCGTGCTGCGGCGGACCGGCAAAACGCGAGTCGGACACCATGCCACAGTGGGCGGGTTCGTCCTGGTACTTCCTGCGCTATATTGACCCCAAAAATAAGGGGGCATTTGCCGGGGAGGAAGCATTGAAATACTGGCTTCCGGTCGATTGGTATAACGGCGGGATGGAGCACACGACGCTCCATCTGCTTTACTCGCGTTTCTGGCATAAATTCCTGTACGATGAGGGGCTTGTGCCGACGGATGAGCCGTACCAGAAGCGCACCTCCCACGGGATGATTCTTGGGGAGAACGGCGAGAAAATGAGCAAATCGCGCGGCAATGTTGTCAACCCAGATGAGATTGTGGCGGAATTTGGGGCGGATACGCTGCGCACCTACGAGATGTTTATCGGAGCCTTCGATTTGAGCGCATCCTGGTCGCAGGAGGGCGTGCGCGGCTGCCGCCGTTTCCTTGACCGGGTATGGAAGCTTCAGGACAGCCTGACGGATGAGGAGGGCTATAGCAAAGAGCTTGAGACGAAAATGCATCAGACCATCAAGAAGGTCAGCCTGGATTTTGAGGCATTAAAGTTCAACACGGCAATCGCGGCGATGATGAGCCTTGTCAATGATTTCTACAAGGCAGGCAAGGTAACAAAGGGCGAATTCTCCACGTTAGTTCTGCTTTTAAGCCCGGTAGCACCGCATATGTGCGAAGAACTCTGGCAGTTAATTGGAAAGGCTGGCAGGGTGTACCAACAGGCATGGCCGGAGTACGATGAGGCAAAAACCATCGAGGATGAGGTGGAGATTGCCGTGCAGATAAACGGCAAAGTAAAAGCAACCGTGAAGGTCGGTACCGAGGACGCGCAGGAGACTGCCCGCGAAAAGGTAATGGCGGACAAGGCAGTGGAAGGGCTGCTTGCCGGGAAAAACATTGTAAAGGAAATCTATGTAAAAGGAAGAATTTACAATATTGTGGTAAAATAATAAATTTTTGGAAGCTGCTTTTTGATGGGCTGCCGCACAAAGCGGAAGCGGGCACAAAATATAGAAAAGCCTGGGAGTTCTATGGATGCTATATTTTGCCGGATTTCTTCTTTGTGCGGCAGTTTTTGCGCATTTGCCGATGCGGTGGATAATGTATTTTTTATACAGATGTTTTGTGCGGCTTGCGCAGGCTGCCATGCCCGTAAAATATGCCATATCCCCAAAACCACAAAAATCAGCGCCGCGCTGACTTGATTTTTTGTGCCATATCTGGTAAAATAAGATGACCGCTTGGTCACAGGTTACATAGGATGTGTGGGAAACTTTTGTTCCCGCGTTCTGTCTGTAAGGGCAGTTTTGTCCAGGCACATCCGGAAAAGATGGTTCGAAAAAGCGTGCGGAGGCAGCGATGGGAAAGTGGCAAATCGGAGAGATTGAGTTTTCCACGAAGGAAGATTATAAGGCAGGCTGCCGGGATTTGAAGCGCATCCAGACGCTTGCGGCAGGTGTGGATCTTGACGAGTCCAGGGAAGCGGATGAGCTCTATCAGATGCTGCGCAAACAGCCATTTTTGTTTGAGAGTGAGCTTGGCGTGGCGTTCCGCGGTTATCTGAACGATAAAGCGGACGGCATAAAGCACCCGCGGAGCAGTTTCCCGGAAGAATGCCTGTACGCTGGCAAGGGCGCACCGAAAAAAAAGAAACTGGCGGGCAAGAAAAAAGCTTCCGCTGACCGGAAAAGCGCGAATGGCGGGAAGAATGTGATGCGTTCCGAGCGGATGAAACTGCGCGAGCGCGATATCATGGGCAGCGAGAAGGAAGCGGAGGCGTTTGAGGACGAGGATTTGTCCGATGTGCTGCCTGTACCCAAAAAGAAAAAGGGCAGGCGCGGGCGCAGAGTGTTAAAACCGTTGTGCATCACGGCGGGTGTGCTGCTGGTTCTGTTTGCGCTGTACCGGATTTTTTCGTATGATATCCTCAGCTACATCAGTGAGCGCAAGATGGAAGAGCTGGCTTCCTGCATTCTTACGCCGATTGAGCCGGAGGTCTCGGAGGCGCACCGGATTGCGGATTTGATTGCGAGCGGCCTGTACACGGAGGAGGAAGCAGTTGCGATTGCAAAGGAAGAACAGAAAACACATCCGCAGGAAAGTGTGGACGAGAATGGAATCCTGCACCGCTACAGTGTGCTTTACGGGCGCAACGATGAGATGGCGGGCTGGATACAGCTTGTGGGTACCGTCATCAATTACCCGGTCATGCTGACACCGCAGGATGAGGAATATTATCTGAAGAAAGGTTTTGACAAGAAATATGACATCAATGGGATACCGTTTATGGACATAAGGTGCAGCGTAAAAGAGCCGACGACGAATTTTCTGATTTACGGGCACAATATGAAAAACGGGTCGATGTTTTCGGCGCTGCTGGAATATGAGCAGGAAGCTTTCTATAAGGAGCATCCGGTGATTCGGTTTGATACGGTTTATGAGCGGGGGGAATATGAGATTGTCGGCGCGTTCCGCACGCAGGTTCCGTATGAGACGGACGAGGAGGCTTATCGGTATTATTCGTTTATTGATACCGCAAGTGAGCAGGAATATGACGCATATATCCGCTATGTGAAGGAGCAGTCTTTTTATGAAACCGGAATTACAGCGGAATATGGAACGCAGCTTTTGACGCTATCGACATGTGACCGCTCGGTTGAGGCGGGGCGTTTTGTCGTGGTGGCAAGAAAGAAATAGTCAGGGCTTGAGCGCATGGCGCAGGAAATGAGGAGTGTTATGGGATATTTGAAAATGAGGGCAGGCAGGGGAGTATGTGCCGTAGTTACGGCCGCGGTGGCATTTACTTTGTGTATGGATGGGAATGCAATGTCTGTGGGCGCGGCGGAAACCGTGCGCGTTTCCGGGCAGGAATATAATCTTACGGTGGAGGATTTGCCGGATGGTGTGGAAAGAGCATATGCGAAATTCCATGACGGCACGTTGGACGCGGGCAATTATATGCTGTCGCTTTTTGATGGCTACGACGCGATGATTCAGATGGAGGAAGCGCTGACGGCAGCGGGGGAGGATATCTCCGATATTGAGTACCAGGCGTTTGAGGCAACGGTCTATGAGATGGACGAGGATGAGGATTACTACCCGCTTGACGGAATGCAGGGGATTACGCTGATTTGTCCGCTGCCGGAGGGCTTTGCGGAAAATTCCGGGAAGGTGCAGATTACGGCGGTTGATGCAAATGGGGCGCTCTGCCGCGTTGATTCGAAAATTGTGCAGGCAAACGGGCAGGATTGTGTGATGTTCGACCTTTCTGTCTTTACGACGTATGCATTTTTGTATAAGAGCAGTGGGGCGCTGACATCAGGAAAGCACCCGACCCCAACCCCGGTTCTGGCGAAAGCGACACCGACACCGACGCCAAGACCGACCCAGGCGGCGGAGAAGACACCGACGCCAAGGCCGACCCAGGCGGCGGAAAAGACACCAACGCCAAGGCCGACCCAGGCGGCAGGAAAGACCCCGACACCAAAGCTGAGCCAGGCGGCGGAGAAAACACCGACGAAAGCGCCAGCAAAAGCAGGGGCGGCGTCCGGGGGTTCCTCAGCGGCTGCCACGGCGCCACAGCGTGACAAGACACCGCAGACAGGGGATTCCTTCACGCCGGACCGCTATTTTGCGATGCTTGCCGCAGGCGGGATGCTTGTGGGGCTTGGGTTTTTTCTTGGACATAAAAAGAAGTAGTGATATTGTGTGATACAAAAAGATGCTGCTATTTTAGCAGCATCTTTTTTACGGCATCGAACCGCTTGCGGTCGTCCGCGGACATCTGGGATTCAAGAATCTCGGAAAGCAGCGCAGACTCCTCCGGGGAGAATTTAAGCCGCAATGCGTTCATCTTGCTGATGGCTTTCATATAAAGCGTCGGCATGTTCTTCTGCGTTGTCTTTTGGGACTCCTCCATCAGTTCCATGAGAAACTGTTTTTTGATTGGCTCAAGCTTTGCAAGCTCCGGGCGGTTTAACCAATTTGCATCCATTAAAAGCACCTCGTATGTCAAATGAAAAAATATCATTCTATTCTATTCCGCAGGTGGCTCTGACATGACAGTTTTCAGGTTTTCAAACATCTCTTTTTGGTCTGGGGAAAGCATGGAAAAGAGCATGTCGGCCATACCACCACCATCCGCTTGGTTGTTGTCCGAAAAATTGTTGGCCATATTTGCAAACGCAGCGCCCATATCCGGTGCAGCGCCTGCGCCCGCGTCACCGCCCATATTCATCATCGGGGCGAGCTCCTGAAACGTCTGGTAGAGCTTTAACATCTGCATCATATTCTGCATCTGGGAAAATTGTGCACGCTCCTGCTCGCTCAAAAAAGGCGAGAGCTTCGCGAAAATCTCGGACATGGCATCCGCGGAATCCGCAGATGCTGCCTGCCCAAAATCAAAGCGCTTCTTCGGGCAGCTCATGCACTCTTTTAATTCCATGAATTTTGTAAAGAGAAGCAGGGGCTGGCGCATGGGAAAAGGAATGTAGGGAAGCAGGATGCTGCAAAAAAAAGAAAGCCGGCAAAAGCCTGTTGATTGCCGGAAAATGGAATCGGTTGTGTTTCCATGTGATAAATCCATAGCCTACCTCCATACAATAAGGAACTGTTGGCAGGCTTGGGCGATATAATTGTAAGCGCCGGATTGCAAACGGCTCTATATCAAATCGTCTGCCTGCCATACATTGTATGCGGGAGAAAGGAAAAAATAACCTTTACTGTGGATAGTTTAGGCGGTCCGGTGTAATTTTATCAAGAACCTCATCGAGATATTTTCTGGCGAGAAAGCGCGCCATCGGCAGGTTCATGTCAAGATAATTGCCGCAGGCGGCGGCGGAGGCACCCGGCACTTCATCACAAAAGGACGCGATGAAGGAAAACATCTCCCGCAAAAGCGGAACCATGTCCTCGGAGGTATGCTCCCCGGAAAGCAGCAGGTAAAAACCGGTGCGGCATCCCATCGGACCAAAATATACAATTTTTTCGCCATACTGGGCATGGTTGCGCAAAAAGGTGGCACCAAGGTGCTCAATGGTGTGGATTTCCGCGGTATTCATGACCGGCTCATAATTTGGGCGCGTCATGCGGATGTCAAAGGTGGTGATGGTTTCGCTGCCGATGCTGTCCTTGCGGGAAACATAGACTCCCGGTAAAAGGCGCAGATGGTCAACCGTAAAGCTTGCGATTGTTTTCATGGTAAAAGACCTCCATTCTAAGTTCTGCAAATTCCCACAAAACCTGTATCTGCGGTGGAATTATCATCCGTTCCACTTCCTAAGGCTGCACTGGGTCTGTGCGGGAATCTGCGGCTGAGAAAATAATGAAATTGCTATGCGTTTATTATAGCCAATACTTTATAGAAAGGCAAGAAAAAATCTTCCTGCTTGACAGGGCGGGTGGGTATATTATAATAGAGGAAAGCGCGAAAAGCGGAGTGGAGAAAAACAGGAGGGAATATGATTAAGAATATTATTTTTGATGTTGGGAACGTACTGGCACATTTTCGGTGGAAAGATTATATCAATGAGCGTTTCGGGGAGGATGTGCGCCAGAAAATCGTGGACGCCACCGTGCGCGGGCCATACTGGGACGAGGTGGACAGAGGGGCGCTTCCGATAGAGGAAATCGTGCGGATGTGCGCCGCGCTTGTGCCGGGGTTTGAGGCGGAAATCGAGGCATTTTTCGCAAACCGTGAACAGCTTGTGGAGGAATATGCTTATTCGGCTGCCTTGGTCCGGAGCCTGAAGGCGGCGGGCTACCATGTTTATCTGCTCTCAAACTACGCAGGAGACCTCTTTGACTATGCGCGCAGGCATTTTCAATTTATTCCGCTTACGGACGGGGGCGTAATTTCCTATGAGATTCATAAGGTGAAGCCGGAGCCGGAAATTTATGAGGAGCTGCTGCACCGCTATCATCTGGTGCCGGAGGAATGCGTATTTTTGGACGACCTTGCCCGCAATCTGGAAGGCGCGAAGAAATTCGGCATCCACACGGTTTTGTTTACCGGGCTTACGGATGCGCTTGAAAGCCTGAAGGAGCTTGGGGTAACCCCGGTTCAGGCAATGATTTTTGATGTGGACGGAACACTCTGGGATACGACAGAGGCCGCCGCAAAAATATGGAGCGATGTGGCGGCGAAATACCCGGAAATAAAAGATACCGTCACGCCAGAAAAATTAAAGAGGCTTTACGGGCTGCCGTTAGAAGACATTGCGAAAAAACTCTTTGTATCGGTGCCGGAGGAGACTGCCATCCGGGTGATGGAGGAATGTGTGCGGGTGCAGTGCCCGGTTCTGGCAAAGGGCGGTGCGTCCCTGATTGGCGATGTGGCGGGCGCGTTTGAAAAGCTCCGGGAAAAATACCGTATTTTTATCGTTAGCAACTGCCGCAGCGGCTATATCGAGGCAATGCTGCAGGCACATCAGCTTTCCGGCCTGGTCGATGATTTTACCTGCCCGGGCGATACAGGGCTGTTGAAAGCGGACAATATCAAGCTTATCTGTGAGAGGAACCATATACCGCTTTCTAAGGCGGTTTACATCGGGGATACGCTTCCGGATGAGGTAGCTGCACATGAAGCGGGCGTGCCATTTGTATTTGCGGAGTACGGTTTCGGGGAATGCAGGAATCCGGATTACCGGATTGGGAATATTGCAGAGTTGGCGGAGCTGTTCTGAAAATGATGAGAATGGAACATGACAAAAACCAAAGGCGTGCCAGAGAAAAGCATGTGAAAAGCCCAAAAATCCGAAACGGGTGCGGCAGCAGAATTCAACATGCGGTCAGGGAATTTTAAGATTGCAGAAATCATAAACGGGGGATTGGTATGAAAATCGTATTTATGGAAGCGGATACCTTGGGCAAGGATGTGGATTTGAGCGCATTTGATGCATATGGAGAGGTTGTAGTGTACGAAAAATCCGTGCCGGAGGAAAACGCGGCGCGCATCAGGGACGCGGATATTATTATCGTAAATAAAATCCAGTTAAATGAGACGCTGCTGAAAGATTGCGCGAAGCTGAAATTTATCGCGCTGACAGCGACCGGGACAAACAATGTGGATTTTGCTTATGTGGACGGGCGCGGCATCCGGGTGGCAAATGTCAGCGGCTACTCGACAGATTCGGTGGCGCAGCACACGTTCGCACTGTTGTTTTATGTGTATGAAAAGATGCATTTTTATGACCATTATGTCAAGTCGGGCGAATATGTAAAATGCGATATTTTCAGCAAATTTGATGTGCATTTCCACGAGCTTGCCGGGAAGCGCTTCGGCATTGTAGGGCTTGGCAATATCGGCAGGCGGGTCGCAGGAATTGCCCGCGCGTTTGGCTGTGATGTCGTTTATTATTCAACGAGCGGTGTCCATGAGGACAAAGAATACCGGCGCGTGGACAAGGAGACATTGTTCCGGGAATCGGATATTATCTCCATCCATGCCCCACTAAATGGCGCAACAAAAGATTTCGTCGGGGAGAAGGAGCTTTCGTGGATGAAAAAGGATGCCGTGCTTTTAAATCTTGGGCGCGGACCAATTGTGAACCAGAAGGCATTGGCGAAAGCGTTGTTGGAGGAGCGCATCGGCGGCGCGGCGCTGGATGTGCTGACACAGGAGCCGATGGCAGCGGACAATCCGCTCCTTGCAGTGCAGGACTCCACGCGCCTGATTATTACACCGCACATTGCCTGGGCGACGACCGAGGCGAGACAGCGCTGCGTTGATGAGGTGGCGCTGAATGTGAAGGCATATCTGGCGGGGAAGGAGAGAAATCTCGTGACGGGATGACTTGAGGGGAAATGTTAAGAAAAGCGTTTCCTGCCTGGCATCGCATCCGGGCAATAAAAACACCCGCGGTAAAGCGGAAATGCAGCCTTGAAATTATGCATTATGACATAAAACATAATACGACAAAAAAGGAAAAATAAGAATGGATATCAAAGAATATTTGAAGGCGCACCGCCTGATTACGGACGGCGCGATGGGAACCTATTACGCGGAGTTAAAAAGGCAGGAGAGCCTGATTTCAGAATGGGCGAATCTAATAGAGCCGGAAACCGTAGCGGGCATCCACCGCGCATACCTTGCGGCGGGGGCGGTACTGCTTCGGACAAACACCTTTGCGGCGGGCAGGCAGGCGCTTGGCATCGGCGCGGAAAAACAGGAAGAAATCGTGCGGGCAGCGTGCCGGATTGCGAAGGCGGAAATTGCGGCGCATGCTGACCGCACGGGAAAAATCGGTTTTCTGGCAGGCGATATCGGACCGCTGCGGGAGTTTTCTGAAAACGGCGAGACGGCGGATGTGGGAGCGGAATACCGCGCACTGATTGACTTGTTTTTGGAGGAGGGCGTGGATGCACTTTGGTTTGAGACCTTTCCGGATATGGAAGGGATGGCAGAAGCGGCAGCCTACGCGAAAGAAAAACGTCCGGGCATTTTCTGCGCGGGCTTGTTTGCGGTAAACCAAAACGGATACTCGGCGGCGGGAATCCGCGCAAACCGCCTGGTTGCGCAGGCGGCGCAATTGGACGTGCTTGATGCGCTCGGATTAAACTGTGGTATTGGTTCGGGGCATATGCTGCATATCGTGGAAAATTTGCATCTGCCGGAAAATAAATATTTTTGCGTCCTGCCAAATGCGGGTTACCCGGAGCAGCTGCACAGCCGGATGGTGTTTGTGCGGAATGAGAATTATTTCCGGCAGAACATGGAAAAAATTGCGGCATACGGCGTTTCGGTGCTTGGGGCATGCTGTGGTTCGTCGCCGGAATATATTAAGGAGCTGGCGGGGGATGGGATTGGTACAGGGATTGGCTGCATAGAAAAAAGGTCTGTGCCAGTATCGGAGACAAAACAAGGCAGTGCCCCAAAAACCCCTGCACCGGACATAACCGTGAAAAACGCGGGAATTATGAACGCGGACGGCGGGATTTTCCCACCGCAAATCCACGTTGAAAACAACCCCGTTATGCAATTATTTTCCCGCAAGAAAGTCATTGCGGTCGAGCTTGACCCTCCTTACGATGCGGACGACGCAAAAATCATTTCCGCATCACAGCGCCTGAAAGAACTTGGCGCAGACCTTATCACCATAGCGGATTCCCCGCAGGGGCGCAGCCGCATGGATTCTGTCCTGACGGCAGTAAAGCTTACCGGTATCACGGGGCTGCCCGTCATGCCCCACATCTGCTGCCGGGATAAAAATATGATTGCCATGCGCTCGGTGCTGCTTGGCGCTTATGCAAATGAAATCCGCAATCTTTTGATTGTCACCGGAGACCCCGTGCCGGGGGAACTGCGCAGCAGCGCGACGGGCGTGTTTGACTATAATTCCATGAAGCTGATGAATTTCGTGCGGGAAATGAATCTGGAGCATTTTTCGGCGGAGCCTTTTGTCTATGGGGGAGCGCTGAACCAGGGGCGCGCAAATTTTGATAAGGAGTTGGAGCGCACGCAGAAGAAAATTGACGCTGGGGCTTCCTATTTCCTGACACAGCCCGTCTATGGCGGGGAGGATGTGGAGAGGCTGCGCCGTTTGAAGCGGACGCTTGACACAAAACTCTTTGCCGGGATTATGCCGCTTGTCAGCTACCGCAATGCCAATTTCGTAAAAAATGAATTGGTCGGCATCCATGTGCCGGATGAGGTGCTCCATGCATACCACCCGGATATGAGCAGGGAGGAAGGCGAGGATACCGGGGTTAGGGTAGCACTCTCGGTGATGGAGAAATTGGAAGATTTTGTGGACGGGTATTATTTTATGCTGCCGTTTAACCGGGTGGGGCTGATGGAAAAGATTATGGCAGCAAAAAAGTACGGCGTACCGGATTTGCAGTGACGGGATGGGGTAATTTTGGCAATGGGCATGACAGGGATTGAAACAGTATGGCTACATGAAGGAAATTTGAACATAAACAGAAACGGAGAAAATTATGACAAGACAGGAATTTAGGGAATTGGTTTCAAAAAAACGCATCATCCTTGACGGGGCAACGGGCAGCTGCCTGTTTTCGGCAGGGATGCCGCGCGGTGTCTGCCCGGAGCAGTGGATATTGGAAAATCCCAAAGTGCTCATCCGGCTGCAGGAGGATTACCTTATGGCAGGCACGGATATTTTATACGCGCCAACATTTTCCGGCAACCGCATAAAACTGGAAGAATACGGGCTTGCTGCGCACGCGCAAAAAATGAACCGGGAGCTGGTCGCACTCTCAAGGGAAGCCATCCGCCGCGCCGGGCGGGAGAACGATGCCTTTGTGGCAGCAGACCTTACCATGACCGGAAGGCAGCTTACCCCGGTCGGAACAATGGATTTTGAAGAGCTCGTAGAGGTGTATAAGGAACAGGCGCGCTATTGTGTGGAGGCGGGGGCAGACCTCTTTGTCGTGGAGACGATGATGAGCCTGCCAGAATGCCGCGCCGCGCTGCTTGCCATCAAGGAAACCTGCGACCTTCCGGTGATGGTAACGCTCACCTTCCGCGAGGACGGTCGAACCTTTAACGGGAATTCCCCGGAAACGGCTGCAGTTATCCTTGGGAAAATGGGCGCGGATGCGGTCGGCATGAACTGCTCGACAGGACCGGATAAGCTCCTGCCGTTTGTAAAGCGCATGGCGGCAGTTTCTGATGTGCCCGTGGTGGTAAAGCCAAATGCCGGGCTTCCGGTGCTAAAGGACGGGGAAACCGTCTACGATATGGGGGCGGCAGAATTTGCGGAGCATATGAAAGCAGTGCTTGGTGCGGGCGCTGCAATTGTAGGCGGCTGCTGCGGCACGACACCGGAGTACATTAAGCGATTGTCGGAAGCGGCGGCAGAATTTGCGCCGGCAGCTTGCACAGACAAGCATCTTCGGGTGCTTGCGACGGAGCGCAGCATATTGAACATTGATTTGGACGGGAAATTCCTCGTGATTGGCGAGCGCATCAACCCGACCGGGAAAAAGGCGCTGCAGGCAGAACTTCGTGAGGGCAGCTTTGATATGGTTGAGGAGATGGCGCAGGCGCAGGTGGAGGACGGTGCGGATATCCTTGACATCAATATGGGAATGAACGGCATTGACGAAAAGGCGATGATGCTTGCCGCCATCGAGACCGTTTCGGGGCTTGTGGATGTGCCGCTGTGCATTGATTCAAGCCATCCGGAAATTATCGAGGCGGCGCTGCGGCGCTATCCGGGGCGCGCGCTCATCAATTCGATTTCGCTTGAGGCGGGGAAGATGGAAAAACTTCTTCCGGCGGCGAAAAAATACGGCGCGATGTTCATCCTCCTTCCGCTTTCGCAGACAGGTCTGCCAAAGGATATGGAGGAGAAAAAGCAGATTATCCGCACGATTCTTGCCGAGGCGGAGAAATGTGGGCTGGCGAGGGAGGATATTTTCGTGGATGGCCTGGTCAATACGGTCGGCGCGAACCGTGACGCGGCACTTGCCGCGGCGGAGACAATCCGGTACTGCAAGGAAGAACTTGGCGTGGCGACCATGTGCGGGCTGTCCAATATTTCCTTTGGCCTGCCGGAGCGGCAGTTTGTCAATGCGGCGTTTTTAGCGTTTGCGATTCAGGCAGGGATTACGGCGGCAATCGTGAACCCGGCGCAAAGGCTGTTAATGAATATGGCGGCGGCATCCGATTTGTTATGCGGCAGGGAGGAGGCGGATATCCGCTATATTGACCGGGTAACGGGAAAGCCGATGACGCTTGTGGAGACGGCGTATTTGGAGGAACTAAAGGAAAAAGCTGCCGGGAGCGCGGTAACAAGCAAAGGAAGGACAGATGCGGGGAACGGGAGCAGAGCAGTCGGTGGGGCAGGGAATGTTACAGGGAATGGGAACGGAGAAGCCGGTGGGGCAGGGAATGTTGCAGGAAATGGAAGCAGCGGGAGCGGTGAAAATGGAACCGTTGCAGGAAATGCAGGAACCGCCGGAGCGGGGAATACCGCCGGAAGTGGGGGGAAAGCCACAGGTGGAAATGCGGCAGTGGATGGCGCCGCCCAAAAGATTTATGAGGCGGTGCTCAAAGGCAACCGCAAGGGGATTGTGGCGCTGACAAAGGACGGGCTTGCCGCAGGGCATTTGCCGCAGGATATTTTAAATGGCCAGCTCATTCCCGCCATCAACGAGGTCGGCGAGCTGTTCAACTGCCAGAAATATTTCCTGCCACAGCTGATTGCTTCGGCGGAGGCAATGAAAACGGCGGTGGAATATCTGGAACCATTGCTTTCCTCGGATGCACAGATGGAAAAACTCGGCGTGGTCGTTATCGCAACGGTTGCGGGCGATATCCACGATATCGGAAAAAACCTCGTTGCCCTGATGCTAAAAAATTACGGCTTTGACGTACATGACCTCGGCAAGGATGTGGCGACCACGGACATCATCCGCGCGGCGAAGGAGACGGATGCGGACATCATCGCAGTCTCGGCGCTTATGACGACAACGATGCTTGAGATGAAGGAGATTGTAAAGCAGCGCAATGAGGCAGGGCTGCGCGCAAAGGTTATGATTGGCGGCGCGGTGATTACGCAAAGTTATTGCGATGAAATCCATGCGGACGGATATTCGAAGGACGCGCAGGAAGCCGTAGCAGTGGCGAGGCGACTGGTTGGGAAATAATGGGATGAAAGAACCGGGAAGGAATCTGTGTGCGGATTTCTTCCCGGTTTTTTTGTGATGCGATTTTTTTGCTTTTGGATAGGATAGATATGTTATAAAATCTACTGATTTATAGAAAAAAGCTGGGAAAATAAACGAATAATACCAAAAAAACTTGATATCGTGCCTGCGTTATGTTATAATTGTAATAACATAGTACAGAAAATGATTTGGTATATTTTGCAATGAGAGGTAGAAAGAAGGATATATTGGCGGGAACGGGAGAAACGGAATTTATTGAAAACAAGGTTCGGATAAGAAACCATAACAGGAAGGATTCTATATGGGAAAGACACAGGAGCAGAACAGGCAGACGGGAATATTTGGACAGTTAATTCGCAACATCCGGGAATTGCAGGGAATCAGCCCGGAGGAACTTGCAAGGGGAATCTGCAGCACAAAAGCGTTGGAAAAATATGAAACGGGGGAGCGGGAACCAGACATATTGACAGCGGAAGCATTATTCGGGCGGCTAAAGAAATCAATGGAAAAATTTGAAGCGATGTTAAGCTGCACGGAACATAAGCAGCTAAAACAGCGCATGGGAATCCAGCTATTGCTGCGGGAGGGAAAGCTCGCGGAAGCGGAAAAGAAAATTGAAGATTATGCAAAAATAAACCTTGCATTGCATTATCAGTATGCATGTTTTCTGAGGGCAGAATTCCTGCGGAAAACGCACGCGTCGTTAAAAGAGCAGATTTGCAATGTGGTGGATGGGATATACCAGACATCAGAGGCCCGAAAGGAAAATACCATCCGGAAGGTGACGGCGGAAGAAATGGCAGGGAATGCCCTGAAACCGGAAATGCTGCTAACAGGACGTTATTCAAAAATGGAACTGTACTTATTGGAGCGCTATGCGATTTTGTTGGAGGAAAATGGGGAACCGGAGCGGGCAGTCCTCTGGTATCAGGCAATCGTGGATTATTTAGAGGATGAGAGATATGATCGTTCCGAACAGTACAGCATTTATCCGATTATGGCTTATAAATTGGCAGGATATTACGAAACACAATGTCTGTATACCATAGCGATGGAGTGGATTGGGCGCGGCTGTGAGATGTTGAGGAAGAGAAAGAGCCAGCTTCCCCTGTTTTGTAAGCTGATGGAGCTGAAATTTAAGATAGAGGATTGTCCGGGGGCAGGGAGAAATCCTGATTTCGCGGAGAGGGAGGCATACCGGAAGATGTGTGACAGCGTGGCAGGCTGTACAGAGGATTGGAAGGAAAACTGGTATCCGATGTACCGTGAGGTACACCGAGTATGTTTTAATGACATTATCCGGGAGCGCAGGATAGCAAAGGGGATGTCAAGAATGGAACTGGCATACGGAATCTGTGATGTGCGGACACTGGAACGTATGGAAGCCTGCCAGAATACGCCGAGGGCATGGATAAGGGAAAGGCTTTTGGAAAAGCTAGGGCTGCCATTGGAAAAATATAATGGCGGTATCGTGACAAAGCAGTATGCGGATTATCGGAGATTTTCACAAATGCGGGAATCTTGCCGGAAAGGTGAATATCAGGAAGCAAAATCCATATATGAAGAATTAAAAAAGGGAATGGATATGAAAAATATTACGAACGAACAGTGGGCGGAATATTGGGATATCCGGATTGAAGGAGGATTGGGGCATATTCTGCCAAAAGTGAAAGAGGAACGGCTCTGGGCACTTTTAAGAAAGACAGTACCAATCAAAAGGGATTGTCCGCAGTTTGAGTGTCAGTTGATGGAGCATGAGAGGAATATTTGGAACCAGATTGCGGAAGGTGGAGCACCAGAAGATGGAAAAATAAGAAAATTTCAGTTAAAGCAGATATGGATTTATTATCAGGAGAGGGAAAAGAGGTTGATAGAACCACAGTATTTGGTTCAATTACTTACACTTTTCGGAGACCTCACCAGACGGGAAGGGAAGGCTACCTTGGCGTTACGATATTTACATATAGCAGAGAAAAAGATGGTACTGATGGATGAATGGCATTTTTGGGAATACATTCTATGTCATAAACAGATAGCAATAATAGAAACGGGCACAGAGAAAAATGATTTTCAGTGTGCCAGGCAAGCATATGCAGTGAGTTGTCTCTATGCAAAAAATCCGATGATGTGCGATTATCTTATCGAGTGTTTTGAAGAAAACATATGAGTGAGAAAAATAAAAAACTTAATCCTTTTCGATAGGTACCGGTTCGGGAAGTGGTGGAGGCGGAGGAAGTGTTCCCGGACTTTGAAAAATGATAGAAATACTTGGAGAAAGCAGTTCATCGCTTGGCGGTAGTGGTTTCGCTGCGGAAGAGACGAACAGTGCTGTGACAAGCATAAGGGTGTAAAATTGCTGAAATAGTTTCTTCATAGGTACTCCTTTCTTCTCTTTGCGAGAAAATAATATAATGGATGGGTAACAAATACAGTATATCATAAAGTTCCCCTGTCCGACCGACAAAAGTGGGGGAAAAATTTCCCCCACTTTTGTCGGAATAATTGGAAAAAGGCTGCTATAATGTGAGTGAACATGTTCAGAACACGTAGGTAAATGCCTTACAGGCTTCTTTGGACGCTTGGACGCAGAGAGCTTGTAAGGCAAACTTTCAAAAAACATGGAGGTATGTTATGAAATATTTGAAGGAAAAGATGTGTATGTTGCTGGTGCTCGCCCTGCTTGTAACCGGTTTGGGCAGCGTTGAGCCGATGGTAGCAAAAGCAGAGGAAACGTGGAAACAACAATCGGAGGATGATGTACCAGTGCTAGTCTCAGATTGTTTTGAAGATGTTTTGGGATATGCTGAATACTATTTTTACTATGATAAACCAGACATGCCGCTTGCTGTCTCAGATAGCGATTTTTCACAGTTGCTAATTTCCAAGTCGGAGATTGTTCTGGAGACAAATACCTGCATTGATTATGTTGATGTCGTAGGTGTTACAGCCAATGGACAGTATATTAATCTATCGAATGTGGTTGATGTGGTTGCTGAGGATGAAGATATCGCTACATATTGGGATGGCAGGATTTACGGTGTTGGGGAAGGAACGACAGAAATCCGTCTTCGTTATGGTTCGTTGGAAGTAGGGGTTTCGGTAACAGTGAAATCAAATTTTGATTTTGAGGCAATGGTTCAAGCGATGATTTCTGGGGAAGAAGGGATTTCCTCATATTCTGTTCCAGGACCAGAAATGCAGGACGTGATGACCCGGGCATTTGAAATGGATACGGTGGAATGGGTGACAAAACAGGAATTCATACTGAATGATGGAACGGAGGTTGCTCTGGGTACGACTTTGCAGGGATTGCCGTATACACAGGAAAACCGCTGTACAGTCAAAGAATTTGAAACGTTTCACAAAAACTGGGAAAGCAATAAGTTCTATTCGTTTGAACGTCAGGAAAATGGTCATTATTGGTGTAAATATGGAATTGATTGCAGTGGATTTATTTGTGCAGCATGGAATCTTCCAGTGAGTGGAAAGTATACATATGGCACATCTGATTTTTGGCGAGAAATAAAAGATGAGAATTCCACTAAATTTGAGAAGGTTGGGGATTATAAAATTGCGGCAAATGCTACAACAACCAGCGGGGGAGTGCAGCAGCATGAAATATATGCATCTTATCAATACCTAAATGTTGGTGATGCAGTTGTTCAGAGGAGGAGTGGTGGTGGGCATGCCCGTCTGGTTATGACAAATAATCGTAATACGGAAATGATATCGTTTTATGAAGCGTATGGAAATTTTCCTACGATAATAACCGTTAGTTATGACCGACTGACTTATGATTATTATTGCCCATTCACAATTAAGACAGATTTTTATAATCAGTATAATTAAAGCTTTATTGTTATAATAATAGTTGCTCATTATGTTGTAATTATGGAGGATTATGAAGCGATATTACATTATATTTATAGCATTACTATTCTGCCTAAGCCTGCTTTCCTGTGGAAAGCAGACCGGGCAGGTGGTAGGGGATTCCCCGGTTTTGTCGGATGCCCCATCCCCATCCATTGTTATGGAAACATTTCCAACGGACGTGGTACAGGCGGAGTCACCGACAACCACCCCTGTTCTGACCCCGACAGAAATTCTGTCCTGCACGCCGTCACCCGTGCCATCCCCAATCTCTCCAGAGCCTACCCTGCCGCCGCTTGACATTACGCTGGTGGATGACGGTCTCCCGTGGGATGAGGAGGCATTGCCGGAAACGGATTATGTATATATTGTCCGCTTTATCCCTACCGACAGGGATGATTTGCTTGTGGCATATAAGGTGTGCGTGGATGTACAATGGGACATGAACGATTTCTATGACGATCAAAAACGTCCGAAAAAGCTTTATACATGGTGGCTGCAGGAGGATGCTTTTTGTTTTGTGCGCTGTAATGGGAGCTCTCCGGTCGGATATAATGAAAAAACAACACCGGACTATATCGCGCAGGATTTATCCCGTTGGAAGGATGTGGAACCAGGGATGTACAATATTTCCCATGATTTATTCCGCTGGCTGATTAAATGGTATGAGATCAATTGGTGGTGTGGTGTGAAGGACGGAGAAATTGTTTATGTACGGCAGCATATAGAAGGATGATTGAATTAGTCAGTGCAAAGACATGATGTTTATGATGCTGCGTATCTGTCATTAACTGTAGGAGATGCGATAGTGAATGGTGAACATTGCAGACTGATATCCTCTAATGATACAGCGAGAAAGAAAGTAATTGTTAATGAAGCAAGCGGAAATACACCAAGTATACATTCTTATACATATGATGATTTGGCGAATGAAGGATATTTGCTGTTTACTATAACGGAAGGCTACTTTAATTCTTTTGACAAGAATAAGTAGAGTTAAGAAAAGGGGGATTGCGATTTTTAACGCAATCCCTTTTGGAGAATTTTTAATATTGATATAACGGTTTATTAACAAAAAATATATGATTTTAGAAGAATTATTTATGCAGTAAAAGGAGGAAGCCATAAAAAAGAAAAAGATTATTTTATTTTGTGGGGGCATTTTGGTATGTATATTAGCATTATCTCTGTTTTTTAGGAACGCAGGGCAGGATGCTTTAGATGCTGCAAACCGAATCACCACATTTTCCTGTTCTGAGACATTGACGCAAAAGCTTGGCGAAACGGATAGTGAAGCCTTGAAAGAACAATTGGCAGAAATGCTTATCGTGGAGATTTTTGAACAGGAGCAGGAAAGCATTTCCATCAAAATTGTTTCGGATTATGCGGAGGCAGCTTTCTGCTTTGGAACGGAGCGGGAGGTTACGGAAAAGGAGTGCGGTATCTTTTTGGAGATTCCGGGATTTGAGTACCGGTTTTATGGTGAAGACCATTTGGTGGATTTGGGTAGATGGCTGGGAAAGAGATGATACACTTTTGGTACGAAGTGCGCAGGAAGTAGTCTCAGAACTGCCGGGAAGGGGATGGGAGGCAGCGGAAGGGAGCGAGAAAGAGATTTTGTTGGATGAGGAGACAAGGATTATTTGCCTGGATTTAAAAGATGGACACGAAGAAGGATATTGTGAAACGTCACTTAAAAATTTCCACAGTATTTTGAAGGAAGAGGGGAGTAATGTTTATTTTGTTGGTTGGAAAGATGGGAAAGTGAAATGTATGATAAATATATTTATTTCTTGATATCATAATTTTTTAGTTTGGTTATTTGAATGGTTGATGGAACAGGGATTCATTTCATAACAGGATTCTGTATTCGATAACAGAGGGAAATTAGTAAATGCAAACCAAAAAAATCATTCTCCAATGTACAAATCTCTGCAAAAGCTACGAAGACGGAGAGAATCAGCGGGAGATATTAAAAAATGTAAATCTGGAAATTTCCGCAGGAAGCATCTGCCAAATCTGCGGAAAAAGCGGGAGCGGAAAGACAACGCTGTTAAATCTCTTAGCGGGCTTGGACTGTGCCACGTTAGGAACTATCCGTTTTTCCGGGAAAACTTATGGAACGATGTCCGAAGAAGAACACGCGAAGCTGCGCGGCGAATCTTTTGGATTTGTTTTCCAGTCGTTTCATCTGCTAAGAAATGTTTCTGTCGAGGAAAATATCAAAGCTCCGGCATATGTAAACGGCAGAAAAGTTGATTCTGAGTATATGGGTTATCTTGTGGAAATGCTCGGATTAAAAGATTTACGAAAGCAGATGGTCTGCAAGCTGTCCGGCGGGGAACAACAAAGAACTGCGATTGCGCGGGCAATGCTTTTAAAGCCACAGATTGTTTTTGCGGATGAGCCGACGGGAAACCTGGATTCTGCCAATACAGAATTGATTGTGGAATTGTTTCGGAAAATTAACAAGGAACAGGGAACGACATTTGTTGTCGTGACACACGAGGAAGATTTGTTAAAACCATGTGCAAAACAGATATGGATAAAGGATGGCGAGGTGCAGCTTGAAGAATAACAGAAAAAATTATAAAAAATTAGCTGAGTTTTTATTTTCGGACAGTAAAAAACTCGTACTGCTTGCAGGGGGAGTTTTGTTGGCAGCATTGAGTTTCTCACTTTTTTTCATTTCGGTAAACAGCACCATCGTTGCGTCAAGGAGGCAGACGGCGGTAGAGACACACGGAAGGTTTTTGGCGGTATTTACAGATATTGATAAAGAAATAGCCGATGAAATTATGGAAAAAGAGCCGATGTTTGACTATCAGGTGTTTCAGGTGCAGGACGAGATGTATTATGGCAGCAGCCGTTTTTTTTCTGGTTGGGTAACTGAGGAAACAGGAAAAAACATGGGGATATTTTTAAAGGAGGGAGCCTGGCCGGAGAGGGAAAATGAGATTTTGCTGGAAAAATATTTAGCATACCGTTTGGGGATTTCCGAATTTCCGCAAAATGCTATTTTTATGGTGGATGGCGAAGAAAGGGAATACCTTGTGTGCGGTACCATCCGGAATTATTCTGGCAATCTTGTAACGTCGAATCGGGATTTGAATCTAAGAAAAGATTATCCTTCTGCAATCACGCCGGGTTACAGGGAAAATGCAGAGGTTTCCCTCCTTATTTTACAGAAACGGCTGAATTTGGGAACATCAACAGAAGATATGTACGATGTCATGGATTTGCGCAATGAATATGGGATTAGCCCATACTTTTCTGCTTTAAATAAATATATGGATGAAACCTATCAAAATACCATAGATTTCGAAAGGTTTGGTCTGGTTTATATGATGGCAGTGCTTCTTGTGCTTCTGCTTGTTGAGGCTGTGATTTTTCGGGCGGTTGTCCTGAAAAATAAGTGTTCGGAACGCAGTCTTAGGGAGCTGGGGCTGACGAAGAAGGAGGTCATGCTGGCGTATGGCCTGCGGTTTGGAAAGGTTTTTTTGGAAACAATAGGATTCCAGGTAGTTATAGGTGTTCTTTGGGCAAAAATAGGGGGATATCTTACGGGGTATGGAAAACTTTTGGAAAAGCATGTCTGGTACACGTTGCTGAAAGAATTTGCAGTCCTGGTTCTGCTTTTACTGATTCTTGCCGTTATGGCATGGGACCGTAAAACGTGGGAAAAAACGGCTGACGTAAAACAGAAAAAAAATTCCCGGTATTTATTTCGCAAATTGAATGAAATGCAGGAAGCTTACGGTCTTTCAGTATTTGATATCGGCGGAGGGGAGCGGTGGGAAGAATGGGAGGATATATTGGAGGGGGAGGAAGCAAGACGCTATGAGCCGCTGCCGTGGGATACTTTCGAAGTGCTGATTTTGCCGGAACAACAATACCAGCTGTTTTTAAATGAGAATGGTATCCCATGGGAGGACTCGCCTTCCGCGATGCCGGAATGTATTATGGTATTGCCCATGTTTGCTGAGGACGAGGAAATCGTTGGCGTAAGTGATGGTTCTGCCATCACCGTCGGCAGGGTTTTTTTGCAGGATGGAAAACTGTTATTTGAGAAGGAAGAATATTGCGCATGGAAGGTATTGAAAAATGCAAAAGGCATGGAAGAATCTTTTTCGGCAAGATGTCTGTGCGGGTTGGTATTTTCCGCAGCGCAGGCAGAGAAAAGTAAGCTGATTTCCGGATACAGCCATCTTTATTTCCGGCTGCGGGGGGATGCGACAAAGCAACAGCAGGAAGAAATCGACAATGCGATTGCCATGCTTGCCGCGTCCGCGCAGGGGGGAGGTTCGTTTTCGACGATTGAGGAACAAAAGGACGATGCACTTTTTGAAAGTTATGCAGCGTTTATGGGCACTACCATGTTTGTTTTTGCATTGTTTGCTATGGGTGCATTTGTTTTTATGCATTACTATGTCAGCTGGGAGAAAAACAAATATGTATATGGGGTGTTCCGCAGTATGGGGATGCCGTACCGCACGCTCTGCGGCAAGCTTTTTGTGCAGTATGTAACGGGAATTGTTTTCGCGTGGTTTTTTGCGTGCTATATTGTGGAGAATGTTTTCGGATATCGATTTACGGCGGGGCAGGTTGCCTTGTGCACGGGATTTTTGCTGCTTTTCATTGAAAGCTGTTATGCGGTGCTGTATGGCGTGTATAAAAAGACTGCCATATGTAAAATGCTGCAGGAAGAATGATTGGGCTGCCGCGGGATGGGGCGGCTGTTCCTGACCTGAAATGTCGGCATAAAATGTGATAAGGTCATTGACAACGATACTTTTTTGATATAAAATATCCTTAGTAGCTTTCAACATGCATTTTACTTTGAGGAGGGGAAAGAATGAGAAAAAAATTATATGGGATTGCCGCATTGCTATCCATCTTTTGCATTGCAATTTTATTTTTTGCAATATTATCCGTTGGCAGGAGGCAAGCTGCCCCTTCCTATGAAGGGGAATGGCTTACAGCAGAAGGAAACTATACATACCCGATGACACCGTACAAGGAAGAATGGGCGCAGCTGGATATTCTGGAAAGGCGGGAGAGCTGCAATATGCCGCAGGAACTGGTGGATATGCTTACAACCGAGGAACTTGTGAATGCTGCTTTGGATTATCCGCTAAAGATGGATTATATAGGATTTTCCAGTCCGGAAAAAGGTCTGGAGCATTTGAAAGGAAGTTCGAATGTTTACCGGGAGCTATTTAAAAGAGAAGATATCATAGAGAATTTATTGAAGGCTTATCGGGATTTGCAAGTTGATTATGATTTGCTTGTTTCTGAAACGGTTTCAAATCCGTGGGAGAAAAGTGGCTATGCCAAAGAATTAATATTGCAATTGTTGATTGGGTGCGATGAAATATTTGACCAACTGACAGAGGCACAGATGGAAGAGCTTCTTACAGTCGTGGATGAGCGATATGCTGCAAAACAGGGAACGGGCGATGATTTTACAATGGCATGGAGCCGAAACAATCCGTTTTTACTTGGCAGGGAGGGAATTTTGGATTTGGAATGATTGCGGGTTGCTTTTATCTGGCCTGGATTTTCTCTTTTTGTGCGTCTTGTCAGGATTCTATATTTGAGAGGGAGGTATTATGGGTAAAAAAAGATTGACACGGATACTGGTTCTCCTTTTTTGTCTTGTGCTTTGCATCGGAAGCATCCTTGCGCGAAACATTCGTCCCTTTGCGCAGGAACAGGCAGAACCAATGCAGGCAGACCTAGAATGGCTTGAGGAAATCAGGAAAATCATGTCGGAGGGTACTTCCCCGTACATGGCCATCCCATGGTCAGAACAAAAACCCTGTGAACAATACCCATATGCCGACTGGGATGGCGGCACTTATGTTTCTTCCGGCCAAAAAATTGGGGAAGAAAAGACAGGCGAATATCTTGGCAGTGCCATTGCCTATGGACGGGAGTCCCTGGATGCTTTGAGCCAAACAAAAAATATCCGGTATATCCGGCATGAGAAAAAGGCGGAATTATACCGCATCCATGAAATATCGGAACGTTTTGCGGTGGCGGTTCGCCTGGAGGGTGAGCAGAAATATTATGTATATGCGAGGGAGGATTATGTACCGGAAACACTGGGAGATTTTGTGGAAGATTCCAATTTAAAAGAATATCTGGAAATCTCTGTGGAGTTTGAATGTGGAAACAATCCGGAGGAAACATACCGGGGGGATATCGCGGATGCTTTGTGGGATATCCTCCTGTCGCAAAAAGAGGTAAAAAGCCAGAAAAAACCGCACCATAGCGTTTTTGTCTCCGATGAGGAGGTGGGTGATATTGTATTTTCGGCCGCGATTCTCTATGAACTGACGAGATGGGGGCATATCACGTTTTATGTGTCGGAGCATGGGTACATTGGAATCAACGGACCGCTTTTGAATCCGGAATATATTTTCCCGGTGGGGGAGAATGCGGCGGAAGAATTTTTGGAATACATTTATGCAAATTGTAAGAAGATAGAGGAGAAATAAAAAAATGAGGTACTCTGTAAAGCAAAAGCTTTCATGGAGCACCTCATTCTTTTTTACAAATCCCTGCCTATTCCGCTACAAACTGAAACCATTTAAAATCAAACTCGCATCCCGGCAGGAATACAAACGTCACTTTATTGCACCCCTTCACACTATCAAGTGCAAATTCCTGCACCGTGTAGTCATCTGAATGCACAAACTCCGCAATTTGCTTGATTTCCGTGCCGTTTTCGTCCAGGAAGCGAACATGGATGGTATTTTTCTCAAGCGGCGTGCGCCCGCAGACCAAAAGCCTTGCAAAGCCCTTTTCGCCGAAATCCATCGCGTCATACTCCAACGAGACATTGTTCCCGATGCCGACAATCGCGTCCTCCTGCACCGTGAAGGTATCCCCGTAAATGCGGCTGTTTTCCAGTGCAGTAAGCTTTGCCCACGCTTTCCTTGGCGGGGCAAAGGCAAAGCCCTTGACATGGATTTTATTGTGCGCGGTAAAACAAAGTGTTGTAAGCCCCCGGACGCGGCGGTTTAAGTGGAAGGTCTCCTCCTGGTATACATTCCAGATGGAAGGTTTTTGGTAAACCACATCCGCAAGCAGTTCGCAATGCTCCGAATCCGGAACGCCCTCCCAAATCTGAATCGGGTACGGTGCGCCGTCCAGGGCAAAAATCGGGATGGTCACTTCATCCGAGCCGAAATCGCCGAAATCCACGTTCGTAAAGCCGAAGGTTGTCTTAGCATCGCGCAGCGTCGCAACCCCGCGCTCGTTGCCGTTGGTGAGTGTGCCGATGGCAACATCGTAAAGCCCGGCGGAAACGAACTGGTATGGGTTGAGTGTAGCACTCCCAAGCCCGTCTGCCGTAAAGACAAGCTGGGAGATGATGCGCACTTTGTCCGTGTTGTTTTTTGTCATGCAGCGGACGCAGAATTCGCCGTCACCCTGGGCTGTAATGACGGCCTGGTTGCCGGAAACCGAAAGGGTTGCAAGGTTGGAATCGATGCCGATGTCAGTCGTTACCTTCCAGATAAGCTCAGCAGGGGAGGCATTTTCCGGCAAAGGCTTTGCCGTGACGGTGATTTGCTTTTTCTCCGGGGAGAAGGAAAGACCTTTGTCGGTGGTAAGCTCCAGTTTGCGGATTGGGATGGAAGCGTCCGCAGAGGATGGTGGCGTTACAATGTTGCACGGGCAGGGAGAACCTGCAGAAAGGTCTTTTGCAGGCACGAACGCCGCCCCGTTTTTTGTCACGGTAAGCATTGTGGCATTTTCCGGCACGCGGATTCCGCAGGCTTTTTCTAAAGCAGCTTCCTGCGCAGTCAGCGCGTTTGCCCGCAGCGTAATTTGTGCATCCGGCAAGCCTGCTGCGCTCACCCTTACGAAAATATCCCCCTCTGTGAGCCCCGCGCCGATTACCGCCAGAAGTTTTCCGGAAAACAGGCGGCGGCTCGTGCATTTGTACTGTTCAAAATCCGTGCTGTCGCCATTGTCAAGCCCCAAAAGACGCCCGGCACCGGATACGGAAACCTCCACGCGCGTGTTCGCGTTCTCAACCGGGTGCCCGTCCTTATCCACCGCGTGGATGGCAAGGAAAATCAAATCCCTGCCGTCGGCGCGCAGCGTGCCGCGGTCAGGGGAAAGCACCAGGGCTACCGCCTCACCAAAGGAATCATGCCTGTCCTCGGCAATCACATTGCCCTTCTCATCGTATGCCACCGCGTGGATGCTTCCCTTTTCATATGGAATCTGCCAGTGGGCGAGCAGGTCATCATGCCCGTTTACATGGTCAAGGTCATGCGTGCCAAGCGATTTCCCGTTGACAAAAAGTTCTACCTTCGGCGCGTTGGAACAAATCAGCACATCGATTGGCTGCCCCTCGTTGAAATCCCAGTACGGGAACAAATGCACCATCGGCGCTTTCTTATAATCCGTCCACTCCGCCTGGAAAATGTAGAAGGAGTCCTTCGGGAAGCCCGCAGTGTCAATCTGTCCGAAATAGGAATTTTTCGTGTGGTACGGGGTCGGCTCGCCAATGTAGTCAAAGCCCGTCCAGATAAACTGTCCGGCGCTGTAAGGCGTATCGCGGTCGTCGGTGATGCAGGCGAGGGTGTTTTTTGCACCCCAGCTTGTGGAGCTGTTGCCAAGCGCAGAGCACTGCTCATCGTCATCCGCAAGGATGGATTTTGCATACGGGAAATGGTAAATGCCGCGGCTCTGCACGACGGAAGCCGTCTCGCTGCCGTAAATCACCCAGTCCGGATGCTTTTTATGGTGCTCGTCATAGTAGCGCTCAGAATAATTGTAGCCAGCATATTTGACGATATCCGCGCAGTTCTGTGCGCCCTCCCATGGCATAAAATTGGAGCCGATGGTGATTGGCGCATTGCCCTTCGGGTCATTTTCGCGGACATAATCGCAGAGGTAGCGCGTGATTTCCTCCCCGTGTGCGTCCGCGTGCGTGTCGTAGATTTCGTTGCCGATGCTCCACATAATGACGCTGACATGGTTGCGGTCGCGGCGAATCCAGGAGGCAACGTCGCGGCGGCTCCACTCTGCGAAAAAGCGGGCGTAATCGTAGGTTGTCTTCGGGCGCTCCCACATGTCAAATGCCTCGGAATCAATGAGGATTCCCATCTCGTCCGCAAGCTCCATCAGCTCGACGGCAGGCATATTGTGTGAGGTGCGGATGGCGTTGACCCCCATTTCTTTTAAAAGGGTAAGCTGGCGGCGCAGTGCGGTTTTGTTGACCGCGGAGCCCAAAGCGCCCAAATCGTGGTGCTCGCAGGCACCATTTAAGCGAAGCTTGCGCCCGTTGAGCAAAAAACCCTCCTCCGGCGTGAATTCCTTGGTACAAAAACCGATGCGGCAAATGGCGGTATCGATGATGGTTCCATCCGCAATCAGCTCGCTTGTCAGGGTGTATAACGTCGGGGAATCAATATCCCAAAGGGAGGGGTTGATGACCTGGAGTTTTTGCGAATTGGCGAACACGCGGATATTTTTATTTTGGTACGGGCAGAAAGCATCCGCCGGGAAAAAGGCAGCATCCATCGCGCCGGAAAGCAGCGTGCCGTCCTCACCGGTAATCTGATGGCGGATGCTAAAAGCGGTGGAATCCATGCCCTCGGGCAACACAACCGCGGCATCAATTTCGGCGCTCCACTGGTCGTCGTTTTTGCGGATTGCTGTGTAAATACCGTCGGTATTAAAATGTGCATTGTTTTTTATATTCAGCCAGACATTGCGGTAAATCCCCGCGCCGGAATACCAGCGGGAATTCGGGCTCTGGTGGATGACGCGCACGACAATCTCATTTTCCCCTTCGGCTATGTATGGCGTGATGTCAAGGGGAAAGCCGGAATAACCGTATTTCCAGGTAAATGCTTCTTTGCCGTTGATGTAGATGGTGGAGTTCATGTAGATGCCCTCGAAATCCAAAAGGGCGCATTCTGTCCCGCCGATGAAAACCGTCTCGGTATCCCCAGCTTTGTCAGGGTGTCCTGACGCGGTTTCCCGTATGCAGAAAAAGCGTTTGCGGTACCATCCCTCGGCGGTTTCATAGAGGTCATGGGAATTAAAAATCAGCCAGTCATGCGGCAGCTCAACCGGTGAAAAATCATTATCTTTTAACACGGCGGCAAGGGAAATGCCAAGTGGTTTTTTGCAGAATTCCCAGCCAAAATTGAATAATTTGCGGTTCATGGAATACCTTTTCCTTTCACTTTTTCTTTAGTATACCATAAAGGAAGGTGGAAAGAAAGAAATTTTACATGGATTTTACATAACCGGCATTTCAATTTTACATACTAATGGTAAAGTATGAATAGCACAGATAAGAAAGGGGAAGAAGATGAACATATTTGATGTACTTACCATGTTTGGGGGACTGGCATTTTTTCTTTATGGGATGAACTGCATGGAGGAAGGTCTGTCCAAGCTCTCAGGAGGGCGTCTGGAACAGCTTTTGGAAAAATTTACAAGCGGGAAACTTCGTGCCGTGGCGCTTGGAGCCGTAGTAACCGCCCTGATTCAGTCTTCCTCGGCGACAACGGTCATGACGGTGGGGCTGGTCAATTCCGGGCTTTTGCGGCTCTCGCAGGCGGTCGGTATCATTATGGGCGCGAATATCGGAACGACCGTTACTTCGTGGATATTGAGCCTTTCCGGGCTTGAAAGTGACAGTTTTATTGTGCAGATGCTAAAACCGACTGCGTTTTCACCGGTGCTTGCGGTGGTTGGGGTCAGTTTTTTGATGTTTTCTAAGAAGGATAAAAAGCGCGACCTCGGCACTATTTTTATCGGTTTTGCGCTGCTGATGTTCGGGATGAATACGATGAGTAAGGCGGTGGCGCCATTGGCGGATGTGCCGGAGTTTACGCAGATTCTGACCATGTTTTCCAATCCGCTGTTGGGGCTTTTGGCGGGGGCTTTTCTGACGGCGGTAATCCAAAGCTCCTCCGCTTCGGTCGGGATTTTGCAGACACTTTGTTCCACCGGGGCGGTTACGGTTGGCAGCGCCGTGCCAATCATTATGGGGCAAAATATCGGAACCTGTGTGACAGCGCTGCTTTCCGGGATTGGCGCGACCAAAAATGCAAGGCGTGCGGCCTTGATTCATCTGTATTTTAATGTTGTCGGAACTTTGCTTTTTATGGTATTATTTTATGCGGGGGATGCCGTGTTTGATTTTGGATTCCTGGGCGATACGGCAAAAGCATCCTCCGTTGCGGTAATCCATACGGTTTTCAATCTCACGGCAACCTTTATCCTGCTGCCTTTTTCCGGTCTTTTAGAGAAGCTTGCGGCAGTAACGGTGCGTGCTCGAAACCGGATGGAAAATGGGAAAATTTCCGGGGAAAACAATAGTTCAAAAGAAAAAAAATACTCCGAAGAAAAATTGCGGATTCTTGACGAGCGGTTCTTAGAACGCCCTTCGCTTGCAACCGAGCATTGCCGCGAGGCGGCGGTGCGCATGGCAGAGCTGGCGAAATCAAGCGTATTCCATGCGCTGGAGCTTCTTAAGGAATATTCGGAAGACGGGTTTGGCGATGTACAGGGGATGGAGGAAACGGTGGATTGCTATGAGGATGAGCTTGGCACTTATCTGGTGCGTTTAAGCCGTAGGGAGCTCTCGGAAAAAAACAGCCAGGAACTGAGTGAACTGCTGCACTGCATCGGGGATTTTGAGCGGATTGCCGACCACTCCTTAAACATTGCGCAGGCGGCGCGGGAAATGTACCGAAAGGCACTATCGTTCTCGGGGGAAGCACGCGCGGAGCTTGAGGTTTACGCAGGGGCAGTCCGCGATATCCTGACGCTCTCCATGCAGGTGTTTGAGGAGGAGGACGCGCTGCGCGCAAAGAAAGTGGAGCCGCTTGAGGAAGTGATTGACCAGCTGAGCGAGCAGATGAAAATACGTCATATCAAGCGGCTGCGCGCGGGTACCTGCACGATTGAGCTGGGATTTATCCTGGCGGATTTGACGACGAATTTTGAGCGGATTGCCGACCATTGTTCCAATATCGCGGTGTGCCTGATTCAGATTGAAAAAAATGGCATGGAAGTGCATGGGTATCTGGAAACGGCAAAGCATGACGAGCGGTTTGAAGAGTTGGTGGATGAGAACAAAAGGAAATATGAGCTGCCCCGGATGGAATGGCAGCAGACGGAAGGATGATGGAGCAATGCATTTGGTGTATATTGTGGAGGATGATGTAAATATACGGGAAATTGAGAGTTTTGCTTTAAAAAGCAGCGGCTACCAGGTCATGGATTTTTCCGGCGCAAAAGAATTTTATCAGGGGATTGAAAAAAGGCGGCCGGATTTGGTGATTCTTGATATTATGCTACCGGATGAAGATGGTCTCTCGGTTCTTTCGCGGTTAAGGCAGGGGGCACAGACCAAAAAACTCCCGGTGATTTTGGTGACGGCAAAATCAACGGAGCTGGATAAGGTGCGTGGGCTTGATGGCGGGGCGGATGATTATATGACAAAGCCATTCGGGGTTTTGGAATTGATTTCGCGCGTGAAAGCCCTGCTGCGCCGCAGCATGCCAGAGCAGGGGCAAACACTTGCCATCGGGGAGATTCTTTTGGACGTGCTGCGGCATCAGGTTTATGTGGCGGGGCAGGTATGTGAGCTGACTTATAAGGAGTTTGAACTGCTGCACCTGCTAATGTTAAACGCAGGTATTGTAATGAAGCGCGACCTTTTGATGGAACGCATATGGGGCATTGATTTTGAGGGCGCATCGCGCACTCTTGACATGCATATCCGGACATTGCGCTGTAAGCTCAAAGAGGCAGGGGTACATATTAAGACCGTGCGCAATGTTGGCTATGTGATGGAATAGGGGATTTGGATGAGACGCAGGATTTATATTGAGCTGGTGATGGTTGCGGGAACCGCGATTTTTGCAACCCTGCTTTTGGCGACGGTGGTGTACTATAAAGTTTTTGAGCGCCAGGTGTTTGAGGATTTAAAAATTTGTGCAAAGCTTCTGGCGGGGATGGGATGGGATGGGGCAAATGAGACGGAAGATGGTGCGGATTTTGAAATGTGGGCGGGGCAGGAGCTGCGCATTACGTTGATTGGCCAAAATGGGACAGTGTTTTATGATACGGCGGCAAAGGGGGAATTTTTAGAAAACCATGGCAGCCGCAAGGAAGTGATGGAAGCATTGGAAAAAGGGGAATCGAAGGTGGTGCGGGATTCACCGACTTTCCACAAAAATACATTCTATTTTGCACTGCGGCTGGATGAAAATACCGTGCTGCGCACGGCAAGGGAAGCGGATAGCATTTTGGGAATTTTCACAGGAGTATTGCCGGTGGCGTTTTTTCTTGCAATGCTTTTGTTTGCGCTGTGCATGTTGCTTTCGCATGTCCTGACACGCCGTCTGATTGCTCCGGTGGAGCGCCTTGCAAAGGAAGGGGGGCTGGCGGAAGAAGTGGATACTTACCGGGAACTGCAGCCGCTTTTGCAGACCATCCGCAGGCAGCATGGGGATATCCTAAAGAGTGCCAGAATGCGCCAGGATTTCACAGCAAATGTTTCCCACGAACTGAAAACCCCTTTGGCCTGTATCCAGGGGTATGCGGAGCTGATTGAAAACGGTATGGCAAAAAAGGAGGATGCGGCAAGGTTTGCGGGTGAAATCCGCAGCAGCTCCATCCGGCTCCTGGCGCTAATCAACGATATTCTGCGCCTTTCGGAGTTGGATGAGCAGAAGGGGAATCTGGAGTGTGAGCCAGTGGAACTTTCAGAACTTGCCAGGACATGTGTGGAGATGCTTTCGTTAAATGCAAAAAAGCAGGGGGTAAGCCTGATGTTTTCTGGCGGGGCATGTGTGATTGAGGCTAACCGGGGGATGTTGGAGGAACTGCTGTATAACCTGGTGGACAATGCGGTACGTTACAATCAAAGCGGGGGGCAGGTTTTTGTCGGGGTCACAGAAAGTGGGGAACAGGTCTGCCTTGCGGTAAAAGACACAGGAATCGGGATTGGAAAGGAGCATCAGGAAAGGATTTTTGAGCGTTTTTACCGCGTGGATAAGAGCCGGTCAAGGGCTACGGGGGGGACAGGGCTTGGGCTTGCAATCGTAAAACATATTGCAGACTGCCACGGCGCGCGCATTGAACTTGAGAGCGAAGTGGGCAATGGGACAAAAATCCAAATATATTTTTCAAAAAAGATTTGCAAATAGCGACATTTTCTTATATAATGGGAAACTGCCATGTGGTGCCCGGTAAAACGGGGGAAAAGGGAACGCGGTGAAAATCCGCGACAGCTCCCACTACTGTAATTGGGGATGAAATCTGCGGGATATCATTGGGAGGGCAAGCTCCTGAGAAGATGCGGAAAGTAAAGGGAACCATAAGCCAGGAAACCTGCCATGTGAGTATAATTTTTCTGCACTCCCGGGAGAGGGGAGGAGCATGGAGGAGCTATGAAAAGCTTGAAGAAAAAGCTTTGGGCATTGCTGCTTTGCGCGGCGGTGCTCACAACCACGGCTGCGTGCGGCGGCAAGGAAGCGGATGTGCAGGGAACACCGACGGCACAGGTAACCCCGGCACAGGAGGCAACCCCGACACCAGAGGCAAAGCCAACAGCAGAGGCGACCCCGGTACCGCAGGACGGACCGTATTCTGTGACGTTGCCGGACGGTACGGTATTGGAACTTGCGGGGATTCCGCAGCGCATTCTGTCGATGGGACCAAATATCACGGACACGTTGTTTGAGCTTGGCGCGGGAGAACGTGTGGTAGGGCGCACGGATTACTGTGACAGGCCGGCGCAGGTGGCGGATATCCCGTCGGTTGGTACAATCTTTAATCCGGATGTTGAAGCAATCCTGGCGCTTGAGCCGGATTTGGTCATCGGTTCGGCGCATTTTTCCGAGGAAACGGAAAAACAGCTGACCGACCTTGGCATTAAGGTGGCGGTGCTGTATGATAGCGAAAATATGGAGGGCGTTTACGATATTATCCGTGCGCTCGGGGAGCTGGTTGGTTTAAAGGAAGCTGGCGATGCGCTTGCAGAGCGGACGCAAAAGGCCATGGAGGATACTGTCGCAAAATATGCGGGGGCACAATATGAGGATTTCGAAGCGCCAAGCGTTTATTATGTGGTAGGATATGGTGAGTATGGTGATTACACCGCAGGTGGCGCGACCTTTATCGGGCAGCTTCTGACGGCGGCGGGTGGTAAGAATGTCGCGCAGGATGTACAAGGCTGGGTGATAGACCATGAAAGCCTGATGGAAGCAGACCCGCAGATTATTGTGATTGGGGAAGGCATGGCGGCGGATTTTTGCGCGGCGCCGGGCTACGGGGAGCTTTCCGCGGTAAAAAATAATATGGTTATTGAGTTGGATACCTATCATTTGCTGGATCGGCAGGGGTATATGAACGCAGAGATTTTTGTGCAGCTGGCAGAGCTGTTCCACACAGCCACGGTGCAGTAATATGGCGGGGAAGATGCTGGGGAATGCATTTTTTCACAGCCTTTTACGGGTGTAAAAGCTGGGCTGCATATATGGACAAGTAAAGGAAGAAAACATGATATTAAAGGGAAAGGCAAAGGAAGATAAAAGAAAGACGAAAAAGGAGGGGAATGCGTCGGTTAGGCGCATTCCCCTTAGTGTCGGGCTTTTGGTTCTGGCAGTTCTGGTGTTGGCGCTGCTGCTTGCGGCAGCATGCATCGGCTCGGCGCATTTAAGCGTGAAGGATGCGCTGCGCCTGTTGGGTTCACGGCTTCCGGGAATCGGAAAGCTTGTGGATACAGAGGGAATCGGCGAAGTTTATGGGCGGATTCTGTTTCAGGTGCGCCTGCCGCGCGTGATTCTGGCGGGGCTTGTCGGGGCGGGGCTTTCGGTGACCGGCGCGGCATTCCAGGGATTGTTCCGCAATCCGCTTGCCGACCCGCATATTTTGGGCGTTTCCTCCGGTGCAGCGCTCGGCGCGACGCTTGCCATGCTTTTTGGTGCGGGGGGATGGTTTGGCGGAATCAGCCTGACGGGATTGGCGGCATTTGCGGGAGGCCTGCTTACGGTTTTTGTGGTTTACCGGATTGCCTGCGCGGGCAGCGTGGTAAAGACGGTGCACTTGTTGTTGACTGGAACAGCCGTCAGTTCATTTTTATCAGCCGTAATTTCATTTCTTATGACAAGGCATGAGGATGAACTGGAAAAGATTTATATGTGGACGCTCGGAAGCTTCGGGGCGGCGAGCTGGGAAAAGATTCGTTTCATGGGGATTTTTCTGCTTGCGGGCAGCTTAGTGCTTTTGGCGCTGGGAAGGGAACTGAACCTTCTTGCGGCGGGGGAGGATACCGCGGTAACGCTTGGTGTTTCGCTAAGGGCGGTGCGCGCCATCATCATTGTGGCGGGAACCTTTCTTGTGGCGGCATGTGTGTCTGTCAGCGGCGTGATTGGTTTCGTGGGCTTGATTGTGCCGCACTGCATGCGGCTGATTTTCGGACCCGACCACCGGGGGCTTTTGCCGTGTGCCGCGCTTGGCGGGGCAGGTTTTATGATTTTTTGCGATATGCTGGCGCGGACGGTGACGGCGCCGACGGAGATTCCGGTTGGCGTGGTGACGGCAATCATCGGGGCGCCGTATTTCATTCTTCTGTTGGCAAGGAGCAAGCGCGAAAGGGGAGCGGGGTGAACAATCCGTATGGTGCAAAAAGGGAAAATAGAAAATATGGAACAAGAAACATGCAGGAACGGGGAGCAGGAAAATCCACATGCGCTAAACGTGCGCAATCTCTCCTGGCAGCCGCAGGCTTTGGATACACCGGTTCTTTCGGATGTGAGCTTTGTCATGGAAAAAGGGCATTTTTATGGAATCCTGGGCGCGAACGGTTCGGGAAAGACCTCTTTGCTGCGGCATTTGCTAAGGCTCTTGCCGTCAGAAAAAGCGGTATGTCTTGGCGGAACATTCCTTGAGGAATATCGCCAGAAGGAGTTGGCAAAAATTCTTTCCTATGTGCCGCAGAGCACAGCGTCCGAGGCAGATTTTACGGCGCGTGAGCTTGTTATGATGGGGCGGACGCCCTACATTGGCAGGTTTGAAGCCCCGAAGGAAAGGGATGTGGAGGCGGTACATGAGGCAATGCGGCTGACGAACTGCCTGGCATTTGCAGATAAAAGCATTCTTTGCTTAAGCGGCGGGGAGCTGCAGCGCGTTGTTACGGCGCGGGCGGTCGCGCAGGAAACCGACTGGATTTTTCTGGACGAGCCGGTGTCGCACCTGGACGTAAAGCACCAGGTAGAGCTGATGGAAATTATGGGGGGGCTTTGCGGCAAAAAGGCGGTGACGGTGGTCGCGGTGCTGCACGATATCAACCTCGCGGTGCGGTATTGTGATGAATTGCTGATGATGAAGGAGGGGAAGCTTTACGCGTCAGGAAAGACGGAAGCTGTGGTGAATGCGAAGAATCTGAGGGCGGTGTATGGGATGGATTTTGAGGAGGCAGTGACGGCGTCGGGAAGACGGTACCTGGTGCCGGCTGCCGGATGAATATGTGCATTTTTATATCCACTAGTTGAAGAGAAAATGGGCAATTTTGATGGACGATAAGGCATGTTTGCTGCAGCACTGGCATTCCGTCCGGCCAGAAACCATACTTGCAAACCGTTCGCAGAAGGGTTTTGCCGGAATAAAGCAGAAGCGTTTTAGCAGGAATATTTTTTTCAGATACGTTGACAGGGCAGTGGCAGTCAGTTAAAATGGAAATGGCAGCCGTGAAGGACAGAATGGTTTTGCGGGATTCTGGCAGCAGGAAGGAGTTACATATGGGTAAAAAAATCTTGATCGTGGACGATGACATGATGAACCGCAAGCTTGCGGGGATGATGCTGAAAAAGGGGGAGCATGAGGTGACGGCAGTGGAAAGCGGGGAGGAAGGGATTGCGCTGCTTTCCGGCGAGGCATTTGATGTACTTTTGTTGGATGTGGAGATGCCGGGAATCAACGGAATTGAGACGCTTCGCCGAATCCGGGAAGAAGGGCTGGGCGCGGATATGAAGGTGCTCTTTCTGACCGGGAATGAGGAATCGGAGGTAAGCGGTGCCATCCGTGAGCTTTCGGCGGATGGCTATATCAAGAAGCCGTTTCAGCCGCAGGAACTTTTGGGGGCGGTAGAGTAAATATGCCGTCCCGTATCTGGCCAAAATAAACTGCGTGATGGATGCGAAAGGGAACCTGCCTGTATTCTGTGGCGGGAGAATCCGTAAAGGCGTATCATATTCTGTGCCGTGCGCCGCATACAATGAAAGGAGCGTTTTTGAAAGCATTTTTCATATGCGGATTGGAGACAGTGCGTGGAGAGCGGCAAGGCAGACAATTCTTTGAATCTGGCGGTTTCCCTCCCGGAGGCGGAAAGGGAGAGTTCCGCAGCGTTAAGCACAGGGTATGATTCTTTGACGAACCGTTGGGAACTGATTGTAAAATATAATGGGGATTTGGAAGGATTGGCAGAACGGCTTGGGTTTGAAGCTGTTCTGCTGATTAATTATTATGCGGTCATAACGATTGCGCAGGAAAAAATAGAGGAGCTTCTTTTACAGCCGGAAATCGAGTATGCAGAAAAACCGAACCGGCTGTATTTTGAGTTGGAGGACGCGGTGGCGGCATCCTGCCTTCCGGTGAGTATCGCGGGAACCTATGAAAGAACGGAGCTCTCCGGGCGCGGCGTGCTTGTCGGGATTGTGGATTCGGGGATTGATTATTCCCACCCGGATTTCCGGAATGCGGATGGGACGACGCGCATTGAACTGTATTGGGACCAGACAGCAGGGCGCATTTATACAAGGGAGGAAATTAACCGGGCACTCCGTGCGGACAGTGTACCGGAACGCCTTTCGATTGTGCCCGCAACGGATATTTCGGGGCATGGCACTGCGGTGGCAGGGATTGCGGCGGGCAACGGCAGGGCATCGGGGGGAAGGTACCGCGGCGTGGCGTTCGAGAGTGATTTGATGGTGGTAAAGCTCGGAAACTCCGTTGGCAATTCCTTCCCACGCACGACCAACCTGATGACAGCAATGGATTTTTTGGTGCGCCAGGCGGCACAAAGGCGTCTTCCCATTGCCATCAATTTAAGCTTTGGCAATAATTACGGGGCACACGACGGAACTTCGCTTCTGGAGCAATATCTGAATGAGATATCAAATTTCGGCAGGAACTGCATTGTCGCGGGTACGGGCAACGAGGGTGCAGCAAGGGGACATGCGGCAGGAAATTTGCAGTCTGGGGCGCGGACGGAAGAATTTGCAGTCGGCGCCGGGGAGCGCTCGCTTACCCTGCAGCTTTGGAAGAATTTCGCGGATGAATTCCGCATTGAGCTGGTTGCGCCAAACGGTGAGCGGGAGGTGATACAGGAGGGAAGCGGGAGTGTGCAGCCCGGGCATGTGCGCCAGGCTCTACTTGACCGGACGCGGGTGGCGGTGTATTACGGGGAGCCAAAGCCCTATTCGGTCAACCAGGAGATTTATTTTGCCTTTTTGCCGGTGGCGGGCGTGATTACCGGGGGGGACTGGCGGTTGGTGCTGACACCAGTCCGTATTGTGTCAGGGGAGTATCGGTTGTGGCTTCCAGGGAGTGAGGCGGTGGAGCGGGATACCGGATTTCTTCGCGGAACGCCGGAGACGACACTGACAATCCCATCCACGGCGGCGAATGTGATTTCCGTGGGGGCATATGATTCCGGAACAGGCAGCTACGCGTATTTTTCGGGGCGCGGCTATGCGGTGGGAACAAGGCAGGATAAACCGGATTTGGTGGCACCGGGGGTGGATATCCTGACCGCCGCACCGGGGGGAGGTTACAGTTTAAAGACAGGAACATCCATGGCGGCACCGTTTGTAACCGGGGCGGCGGCGCTTTTGATGCAGTGGGGGATTGTGGAGGGGAATGATGCGTATCTGTATGGGGAGAAGGTGAAGGCGTTTTTGAGGAGGGGGGCGGGGAGGCTTGCGGGGTTTCGGGAGTATCCGAATAGCCAGGTTGGGGATTATGCTATTATAGTGTCAGGTTAGTGAGAAGCCAGTAAAATCAAGGGGTTTCACTGATTTCGTCCAAAACAGAAATGCCGTTGAAACGGTAAAAAAGAAGTGAAAATTTCCAAATTTTTACTTTGAAAATGGGAAAAATTAGGATACTTGACATTAAAATAACATAAGGCATCATGAGGCGCGTTGTTCTGTGCGGGATTTTTAAAAATTCTAAAAGATTTGTTTCTGATTTTGATTATCTGTTTCATTCTAAATTTTATATGTTGTTATGTCGTATCCGATTTTTCTTTATCCTATTTACCCAAAACCCAATTACCCAAGGGGAAATGTAGACGTTCTATCGAATCGTTGATTTGGTTGTATTGACTACTTATGAG
This sequence comes from uncultured Lachnospiraceae bacterium, assembly GCA_910579615.1. Lineage (GTDB taxonomy): Bacteria > Bacillota > Clostridia > Lachnospirales > Lachnospiraceae > RGIG4057. Next base: position 204,655 of record CAJTUA010000005.1, read on the forward strand.
TTTCAGACATAATTGCGAAAGGAGTATTACGAATGGCAAAGATTATAGCAGTCATGAATGAGAAGGGCGGCGTGGGCAAATCTGCCACGGCCACCACCCTCGCATACCTGTTGGCAAAGCGCGAAAAGCGAACCTGCCTGATTGACTTTGACGGACAGGGGCATTCCAGTATCATCTACGGTGTGAAGAACACGAACAAGTTGGAAGTGACGATCAACACGCTGTTGCGTAAAGTGATTGAGGACGAGCCGCTTCCGGAGCCAGAGGGCTACATATTGAAACATGAAAGCGGCGTGGAGGTCATCCCATCGAATTCGCAGCTTTTTACCCTAGAGCGCAACCTGTGCAATGTCGATTTCCGGGAGCGGATACTGACGCAGTATGTGGATACCATCCGCGACCGATATCAGTATATCATTATTGACTGTATGCCTCAGATGGGGACACCGATGATCAACGTGATGATGTGCGCGGACAGTATCATTGTCCCGACACAGGCGGAACTGTTGTCCACACAAGGGTTGGCGGAACTGCTGAAGCATTATCAGGTCATCCGCAGGAACAGCAACCACAAACTGCGGATTGAGGGCATCCTGATTACCATGGATTCGCCGAACACGATTGTGTCAGCGCAGGTGCGGGGGCTGATTGAGCAGGGCTTTGCCGGGGCTGTCCCGATTTTCCGGACGCACATCCCACGTTCCATCAAGGTGGCGGAGGCGGTGCTGTACCATAAAACAATCTGCGAGTATATGCCGAATAACCCGGCGGCGGTTGCATACGAGAAATTTGTGGACGAGCTTTTGGGGGCAGAAGCCACAGCAGACAGGGAGGAGGTGCGTGCGGTTGGGTAGGCCGAGAATCAACCTGGAGGATTTCGACGATATGCTGAATTTCGAACCGGGGAAAGAAGATATGCCTGCATCCGCAAAAAACTCCCTGTCTGTTCCGGAAGCTTCTTCTTCTCTTGCTTTGGTATCTGTGTCTGACCAGGGGGCTGCGCCGGGGCAGGGCAGCATCCTGGAAATGGATTTCGCGCAGATGGAGCCGTTCCCGGAGCATAAATTCAAACTGTACGAAGGGCAGCAGCTTGATGATATGGTGGAGAGCATCCGGCAGTTTGGCATCCTGCTGCCCATAATCCTCTGGCATACCGGGGAAGGGAAGCACATAATCCTGAGCGGGCATAACCGCCGCAATGCTGCAATGCTTGCGGGGCTGACGAAAGGTCCGGTGATTGTCCGGGAAGGGCTGACGCACGACGAGGCGGTACTGATTGTAACGGAAACGAACCTGCGGCAGCGTTCCTTTGCCGACATGAGCCATTCCGAGCGGGCGTATTGTCTGGCACAGCATTATGAGGCGCTGAAATCGCAGGGGAGGAGAAACGACCTTTTGACAGAGATTGAAATGCTCCTAAAGCCGCATGAATCAAGGGAAAATCCAACTTGTGCTCAAGTTGAGCACAAGTTGAAAAGCAGGGATAAAATAGGGGAGGAATATGGGCTTTCCCATGCAAAAGTTGCACGGTATATCCGGTTGGCAGGACTGGATGCAGAATTGTTAAAAAGGGTGGATACTGGCGAAATTGCCTTCCTTGCCGCCTACGACCTGTCTTTTGTGGGGGACGCCACAAAACAACAGCGGATTGCAAACCTTTTGGCATCCAATGGTTACAAGTTGGATATGAAAAAAGCGGAGCTGATTCGCAGCCATTACGAAAACGGAAAACTGACAGATACGGCACTTGTCCAGATACTCTCCGGCGAGAAAACCAGAAAGCCGAAGGGAGACCGGCCGAAGCCTTTTAAAGTCAAACCCGCCGTGATTACCAAGTATTTTACCGCCGGGCAGAGCACGAAGGAGATTGAGGAAACCATCGACCGGGCGTTGGAGTTCTATTTTAACAGTCAAAATGAGGAAAAAGATTTCCTGGAAGAAATGGAAGCTGAGTAAACCGGGAGGAAATCAGGGGCGCACGGAACCGTTTGGAACCGGAAGGAAAAAACGGGGTTTCGGCTTGACAGTCTTCACCTTGCCGTCAGCTATGATATATAATCCATACTTCCAAGGTTGTGCGCCCCAAAATAAAAAAATAAGAAAAAAACAAGAAATGGGGGTGACAGCTTGAACAAAGCGACCAGACTGGCCGACCTTTACGCAGCGTCGGTGCAGGAATACACCAAGACACCGGAAGAATGGAAGGGGCTGCTGTCCTGTGTCGCAAGGTTTTACAAGCGTTCGTTTGACAATGCGGTGCTAATCTATGCACAGAGACCGAATGCCACGCAGCTTGGGACGTTTGACGAGTGGCATGACAAGCGCATCGGGCGCAGCATCAACCGTGGGGCAAAGAGTATTGCGGTGATTGATATGGTGAACCCAAACGCAAGCATCAAGCACCTGTTTGACTTCCTGGATACCAATGGGAGTGTCCAGTCCTACCGCAACCTCCAGAAACAGCTTTGGGAACTTGAAGAACAGTATCGTCCGGAAGTCATAGTGCGGCTCCATGAGAAATACAGCCTCCCGGCAAACAGCATCGAAGCCTGCCTGTACCGTCTGGTGGAACAGCGCGTCAGGGAAATGCTGCCTGCCTGTCTGGAAGGGTTTCAGGTGGCGGATGAGGACAGCCCTCTTTACGGGATGCCGGAGGCGGCTGTAAAAGCAGAATTTTCCGCGCTTGTGGAGGAAAGTGTTGCCTACACGGTATTCTCAAAATGTGGGGTTTCGACCGAATGGTCAAAGGGAAGCTTTGAAAATATCCACAATTATAACAGCCTCCCGCTTTTCATGGCATTGGGAAACTTCACCGTTTCCATTGCAAGACCGATTTTGAGGGAGGTTTACCAGGAAATCCAGAACATCAAAAACGAAAGGAGCAAAATCTATGAGGACAGAGCCATTGATGAACCTAGGGTATCAACCGGGAAAAGACGGGATGCTGTATCCCAAACTCCAGATTTCGACCGACATACGGACCGACCAGGTATCAGCGGGACGGTTCGGCGGACTCTGGAAGGACTACATGATGGAGGAACATCCGCACCGCCTCTCCGAACTGGTGGCACAGGGGAAAATCAACGAGATGATTTTGCAGGTGGAAAAGGAGGCAGTACAGCGGAAGGAGGAGCAAATACAGCAGCTCCTGACCATGCAACCGATGCCGGAGACAGAAGATATGATGGAACGGGCGGGGCATCTCGCCATGATAACGAGGGAAGCAGAGGAGAGCGTGATAAACGAAGTGGTACTGAGAATCAGGTAGCATCGCAATCCCCGCCGCCTACACAACCGCCCGCAGATGGGAATAAGCCGTCTGCGGGCGGTTTTTTTGTTGTCCCGCCGAGAACACAGGGACAGGCAGCAGGAAAGGGAAATGCGCAGGAAGGGAGAGAAAACAATACCCTTATCGATGCAGTATTGTGCGCGGATGACCTTACGCCAGATGCGGCAGGATGGTTGAAGGACATCGTGGGATTCTATCAGGAAAATGATAACCCAGAACTAAGAGCCCATGTCCTGAGAATCTTTTACCGGGGGATGAACAGGAATTATGGAACAAAGGATGGGATGTATCGTGTGCGTATCCTGGCGGATGAGGAAAAGCTGACCATATTGGAACGTGGGAACAGCAGTTCTTATACTTACGAGGAACTTGCAGGGCGGGTGGAATGGTTAATCCGGGATGGACGCTATCCGTTTTCTGGCACAGAGGAGCAGGCAGGGAAACCGGAGGAAGAAAAAGCCCCGTTTGCCAGGGAAGAAGCGGGACAGAAAGAAACAGGGGCAGTAGATTCCAGTGAAGAAAATGCAAAAAACGCTGAAAAAGAAAATAAAAACAGGAAAGATACAGAACCGGAAGGCATCGACAAAAAAGAAATCGGTGGGGAATATACAGACTTAAATAGCACAGACGGAACAATAAAAGAAAGGGAGGGCGGAAGCAAAAGGGATACCTTGCCAGAGGAAAATCAGGCAGGGCAGGAGCCGCAGGGGGAGTATGCACCTGCCGGAAAAATACTGGGTCAGGGAAGAGTGGATGGCAGGCAGATTTCTTTGTTTGATGGGGAAATCCAGGATGGTTATGAGGATGTTTCCGGTGCAGATGGCGATGCCATGTTGGATGGGTTGGCAATGTCGAACGAACAGGCAACGGTGCAAGGGGAAGCAATACCAGATACTTCTTCCGGGCAATTCCAAACCAAACATCCCCAGGTGCAGCCAGCCACAGACACCCAAAACTACCGCTTTTCCGAATCCCACCATCTTTATGACGGTGGTCCAAAAACCAAATGTCAAAACAATATCGCAGCAATCCGCTTGTTAAAGGAACTGCAGGCGCAGTCCCGCATGGCAAACGCCAAAGAACAGATTACCCTTGCAAAATTCGTCGGTTGGGGCGGTCTTGCCAATGCCCTGACACCGGACAAGCCCGGTTGGGAGAACCAGTATGAGGACATCAAAAGCCTGCTGACCGATGAGGAATTTGCCGCGGCACAGGAGAGTACCCTAACCGCCTATTATACGGAACAGGGCATCATCCGGCATATCTATGATGCACTCAGCCAGTTTGGTTTTCGCGGCGGAAACATTTTAGACCCCGCAATGGCAACAGGGAACTTCTTTTCCGTCCTTCCGGAAAGTATGAAAAATGCAAGGCTGTACGGTGTGGAAATTGAACCAATCTCCGGGGGCATTGCAAAGCAGCTTTACCCGGATGCAGATATCCGGGTAGCGGGCTTTGAGCATACCCCCTACCCTGACCAGTTCTTTGACCTCGTGATTGGCAACATCCCTTTCAACTCCATCAAAGTGGACGACCCGAAATACAACCGCTACAACTTCCGTATCCATGACTATTTTCTCGCAAAATCCCTGGATAAGCTGCGGCCGGGCGGTATCCTTGCCGTGATTACCTCAAAGTACACGATGGATAAGGCAAACCCAACGAACCGGAAATACCTCGCGCAGAGGGCAGAACTCATTGGGGCAATCCGCCTGCCAAACAATGCGTTCCGACAGGTCGCAGGGACGGAGGTCACAACGGATATCCTGTTTTTGCAAAAACGGGAGAGGGAAATCGTGCCGGATGAGAACAACAGCCCATGGCTTTCCATAGAGCAGGATGTGGACGGCATCCCCATCAACTGCTATTTCATCGACCACCCGGAGATGGTTCTTGGGAAGATGGTGTTTGATGAAAGTATGTATGGCAATGAGAAGACTACCGCCTGCCACCCAATCCCTGGCGATGACCTGGATGAGCGCCTGGGACGCGCCGTCAGTTACCTGGAGGGGGAATACCGGGAACCAGAACAGGGGGAATCTGCCACAGAGGACGATGTACCCACGCCGGAGGACATGCCGCTCCCGGCAGACCCTGGTGTTCGAAATTTTTCCTATACTTTGGTCGATAACAGGCTGTATTACCGGGAACATTCCCGGATGTACCCACAGGAGACCGCAGGGAAGCGGGCGGAGCGAATCAAAGGGCTTGTGGAAATCACACAGACGCTGAGGGGGCTGATTGACTTTCAGAACCAGGAGCAGGGAACCATGCCCGAAGCGGAATATGAAACGACCCTGAAAGCACATATCGCAAACCTGAATACTGTCTATGACCATTTCGTGAAGGCGTATGGATACATCAATTCCAGTGCAAATGTTACAGCATTTTCGCAGGATGCCAACGCGCCGCTCCTGCGATCCATTGAGAAGGAGCGGAAGGACGAAAAGGGGGTGTATGATAAGACCGCCGTATTCCACAGGGCGACCATACGCCCGAAAAACCTGCCGACCGCTGTGTTTTGTGCGGAAGAAGCATTGAAAGTATCCCTAAATGTAAAAGGCAGTGTTGACCTTGAATATATGGCAGGTTTATACCGGAAACCGGATCAGCGCATTGCCACGAAGGAGGAAATCATTGCGGAACTGGGGGAGCAGATTTATCAGAATCCAGTCAGATATGCAGGGAACCCTTATGCGGGATGGGAGACGGCAGGGGAATACCTGAGTGGTTATGTGAAAGACAAATTAACCGAGGCCATCTTAAAGGCGGAGGAAGAACCGGAACGCTTTGCACGGAACGTGGAGGCACTAAAGGCTGTGCAGCCCACCCCGCTGACACCGGCAGAAATCCGTTTCTCCTTAGGGACACCGTGGATACCATTGGAGGTCTATCAGGATTTTATGTACGAAACTTTCAAGACACAGGGATGGAACCGAATGGGGCGGAATGCGGTTGTTCTTGAGTATTCAAAATATAGCAGCACCTATTTCATTGCCAATAAGGGAAGTGAGAAAAAGTCGGTTACAGTTAACCAGGTTTATGGTACAGAGCGGATGAATGCGTATGAGATATTGGAGGCATCCTTAAACCTCCGTTTCGTGGAAGTCCGCGACAAGGTGGAATACACCGACCCAGTGACAGGGGAAGAAAAAGAGAAATATGTCCTGAATAAAAAAGAAACTATAATTGCGCGTGAAAAGCAGGCACAGCTCAAAGCGGAGTTTGAGCAGTGGCTGTTTGCTGAACCGGAGCGAGGGGCAAGCCTGACCAAACTGTACAACGACCGTTTCAACAACCTGCGTCCGCGTGAGTATGATGGGAGGGAACTTGTGCTGCCGGATTTGGCAGAAGGGATTAAGTTAAGGAAACACCAACTAGACGTGGTGGCACACGGGCTGTATGGTGAGGGGAACCTCCTGATGGCGCACGAGGTGGGTGCAGGAAAGACGTATGCTGCCATTGTGCTGACCCATGAGATGAAGCGGCTTGGGAAAGCGAACAAGCCGCTGATTGCCGTCCCGAACCACCTGGTCGGGCAGTGGTCGGACGCTTATCTGGAACTCTACCCGAATGCCAACCTCCTTGTGGCAGGGAAGCGGGACTTTGAGAAACAGAACCGCCGCCGTTTTGTCAGCCGGATTGCGACAGGGGACTATGATTGTATCATCATGGCGCATTCCAGTTTTGAGCGGATTGGGATGTCGCGGGAACGGCAGCTTGCCTCCATGCAGAGGGAACTCGATGCGGTAACGGAGGCAATCCGCGAGCAGAAAGCCAGAAGCGGGGATGGTTGGTCCCTAAAGCAGATGCAGATTTTCCGAAAGAACCTGCAATTCCGGTTTGACCAACTGTTTCACGCGGCGAAGAAGGATGATGTCATCAACTTTGAGGAACTTGGCGTGGATGCCTTAATTGTGGATGAGGCTCACGCCTACAAAAATAATTTTTCCTACACAAAAATGCGTAACGTTGCCGGAATCAGCAGCCAGAGCAGCCAGCGTGCGATGGACATGCACCAGAAATGCCAGTATATCAACGAAATCAGCGGCGGGAGGAACGTGATTTACCTCACCGGGACACCAGTGAGCAATTCCATGTCCGAGCTATATGTGATGCAAAAGACCTTACAGCCACAGGAACTGGAACGCCGCGGGGTGCTGATGTTTGACGAGTGGGCGGGGACATTCGGGAAAGTCACATCCTCACTGGAGATACGCCCGGAGGGGAACGGCTACCAGATGAAGAACCGCTTTTCGCAGTTCCACAACCTGCCGGAGCTGATGGGGATGTTTGCATTGGTTGCGGATATCCGGACGGCGGACATGTTGGACTTGCCGACACCAAAACTTAAGATGGGCGCGCCGCAGATTATCAAATCCGCCTGCACCCCCGAACAGAAATATATTGTCATGGAACTGGCGGAACGTGCTGAAGAAATCCGGAGTGGGAAAGTGGACAGCAGCCAGGATAACTTTTTGAAGCTGACCCACGAGGCGCGTCTGCTCTCCACCGACCCACGGGCGATTGATGCTGCCATTGCGGACGACCCGGATACCAAGCTGAACCAATGCGCAAGGAACGTGGCAAGGATATACCATGGGACGGAGGGGGAGAAGCTGACGCAGATTATCTTCTGCGACCAGGGGACACCGAAATATGACGGCAGTTTTAACTTTTATGAGGCAACAAAGGAGGCGCTGACCCGGCAGGGGGTAAAGCCGGAGGAAATCGCCTTTATCCATGACGCAAAGACCGATATGCAGCGGGAGCAGCTCTTTGAGAAGGTGAGGAAGGGGGAAACACGCATCCTGATGGGGAGCACGGAAAAGATGGGTACAGGGACAAATGTGCAGCAAAAACTGGTTGCGCTGCACCATCTTGATGTACCGTGGCGGCCTGCCGACCTGACACAGCGCAATGGGCGTATCCTGCGCCAGGGGAATGAAAACGAGGAAGTCTCCATTTATAACTATATCACAGAAAACACCTTCGACGCTTATCTCTGGCAGATACTGGAGCAGAAACAGCGGTATATCAGCCAGATTATGACCGGGCGCTCCGCCCTGCGTACCTGTGAGGACTTAGACGAAACGGTGCTCCAGTATGCGGAGTTTAAGGCACTGGCGACCTCTGACCCAAGGGTGAAGGAGAAAATGGAAGTGGACAACGAGATCAACCGTCTGACGGTATTGAAATCCTCATGGAAAAGCGGGAAAAACCATCTCCAACAGCAGGTGACCCGCACCTACCCGGAGCAGATTGCAAGGCAGGAGAAAAAGGTTGCCATACACGAAGCAGACCTGCAAACTTACCAGTCGAGAAAAACAGCAGATTTCCAGATAATAGTTGACGGGAGGCTCCATACGGAGCGGACAAAGGCAGCGGAGCATTTCATGCTCTGTGCCCGCAGGCTTGGGGGGAATCCGGATGCCAGTCTTGACATTGGTTGCTATGCGGGTTTTGGTATCCGCCTGGTGCGCAAGTTCCGGGATGACGTGGAAATCCATCTCTGTGGGAGAGGGATTTACAAGACTGAGTACGGGGATTCGGAACTTGGCAACATTACCCGTATTGTAAACCTGGCAGAGCGTCTTGGCGCGGAGCTTGAAACAACAAGGGGGGAACTTGTAAACTTAAAACAGCAGCTTACGGCAGCAAAGGAAGAATGCGGGAAACCGTTCCCGGAGGAGGAACGACTTTTGGAGCTACAGAAGAAAAAGGTGCAGCTTGACCTTGCGTTGGAGTTTAAGGAAGGAGGGGAGGAGGCCATAGGGGAGGGAGAAAAAAACGGGGAAGAAGACCAAGGACAGGACACACTGACAACAGGGCAGAAATTATACCGGAAGCTAAGTCTGTTTGCAGCGCCCATACTGGATGGTGGGGCGTACTACATGAAGCTGCGTTCGGAAGGGTTTGATGACCTGGTGTTGGAGGATATCGGAGAGGGAGGTTACAGCATCGCCCATTATTACGAGCAGAATGGTGACCTTATGCGCGACCCGGAGGTGACCTTTACCATTGACCGGGAAAGACGGTCCATCCATCCTACCTCGTACCTCCAGGACAATATGGGAATCTATTATGAAACCGCCAAAGTTACCCCGGAAAAAGTGGCGGATTTGGAAGTATTTCTGTCCCAGTGGTTTACGAATATCCGACAGCAGGGATTTGAAGTGGGCGAGGTCAGGACGTATGGAGACGAGGAAGACAGCATGGAGAGGTAGGAGGGGCTGAGATATCAGTATGGAACGACGGGAGGGATTTTTTTGAGACATGACATTACACCGGCATTGGTCGGGGCATTTATCCGCAGGGCATTCTCCCTGGGGTATGAGGTACGAAAAATGGAAGGGGAGGACAACCAAAAACTTTGCCTTGCAGCTTTCCTTGGGGAACAGAGAATATGCAGTTTTGAACATTCCGGAGCCATGCGTTTTTCAAAGGATAACCCGTTGGAGAGGGAACGGCAGGAACTGCACAGCCTGCTCCTCTCCATGAAACAGGCGCATGACCTGTATGCGGATGCGCCGCCGCTGAAGTTGGACGGGTTGGAAAAATTCCATCTGGTTGCAAGCTTTGGAGACTGCCTGTTGGCAGCCAGAATGGACAAAAGCGGCGAGGTGAGGTTTGTCACCTGGGAATATACCTACGACCATACCGGTGTCACCACAGGACATTATTATGAAACGGATTACGAGGGGGCAAAGCAGGATTTTGCCACCCGTGCCAGGTTGATACCAAAAAGCAGGATTTTCAGCAAGGAGGAGATGGAAGCCCTGCACTATGCCTGTGTGTTCTGCGGCAGGGAGGATGGGACGCTGACGTTTGAAGACGAAAAAAGACTGCGGGAGGTTATGGAAAAACTGGAAGAGAACCTGCCGGAACTTGCAGAGGGCGTGGGACGGAGATGGGAACAGGAGGAAGAATATGGTATGTAGCGAAATCTACTCATTGATAAGAACAGGGGAAGGGGAGTATGCTCTCCGGACGTTTTACCTGCCCCGCACGGAAATCCAGGGAATACGCCAAACGGACTTTGTTGTGGCAGGAAGTTTGGATGAGCTGTTTTCAGGGCTTTCCGTTATGGAACCACAGATGGAAGGGCGGACGAATTTTGTCCTGCCTGACAGTGGGCAACTGCGGCTGTTTCCTGTGGATATGGGCAGCGATTTTGTAGAGCAGAAACGCCTGAACGGAACGGACTTCCACGGTACGCGGGCAGAAGTCATGGGGCAGATGAAGGAAAGCCTTTGGCAATGGGGTTACCATCCGCGCCCGAACGCCTGTTTCCGGGATGTGGATGTGACAGAGACCCTGCAAAAAATCATGGAACACAACACGCATTATTACCAGACGGATTTTGATTATGACAGGGAAACCCTGTTAAATGCTGCGGAAAGAGATGGTGCACCACAATATTTCTTCTGGCTCAGCCGGCATGGTGGAACCCATTGCTTCCCAGAGCAAGATGTGTATTTCGAATGTATCAGCCCGCATAATTCGTGGAATTATTACGGAAGTTCGCGGGATGAACATGCAAGGGCATTCTGGGTGGAGCTGTATGGCATGAGGGATGGTAAGGCGATGGGGAATATTCTTGAACTGGATTACCAGAAGCATCTTGATTACCTCAGCACCCATTCGGCTGCGCCGGCGTGGGTGGATGTCGTGTTCCAAAACCGGTTCGGATACCAGACGTTTTGCTTCCAGGAATACGACAAAAACTGGAAGTCCATCGTTCAGGAGTATGGGAGAGCGGAACGGATAAAATACCGGGCAGAGGAGCCGGAACAGCACGTTATTGCCATCCTTCAGGGACGTGAGATGTTCTGGAAAAATACAAGGGAAATGAAAGTGGAGGATTATGTGGCACAGATAGACCACGAAAGACTCCACGGGTATGGTTATACGGAGGACGATTTGTTGCTGACTGGTCCGATGGATGCGAAAAGGGCAGTGAATCATGGGTTGGAGTGCTTTGCCCTGAACCGCGATGGTACAAGGGAACCCATATTCAGTCAGGAGGCGTTCGTTCGGGCGATATCAAAAAACAAGCTGTTCGGGATGGATGCCGGGGAGAAAGAAATCCTCCAGTATTTCAAGCAGGGTGCAATCCCACTTTTTACGGTCAGGGAGATGCAGAAAATCTATGCGCTTGCGCTGCAGGCCGGGATGGGGAATGAACCAGGTGAGGATGGGGTTCTTGGCCGCATCCTGCATAAGGCGGAATGTATGCTGTCAAGGGAAGCGGACAGGGATATCCGGGAAGAATCCGAGGAAACGCAGGGAGCGGAAACGGTGCAGGATGAAATGATTCAATAAGGAAGGTGGCACATTATGGGGAGTATTATGAGGAGGGGAACGCGGCAGTTACCTTTTCGTGAGGAGCAGATGAAACAGGTCTTTGACACAAACCTGATTGATTTTGCGGTAAGGCATGGTTTTGAAATCGAAAAGGGCGACAAAAATACCGTCCATGTCAAACACAGCGGCGGGCTTTACCTGTTCCGGCACGGGCGGGGATATTTCCAGTTTGCCGGAGGGAAAAGCGGGAACATCATCCAGTTTGTGCAGGAATATATGGGCATCCGCGACTTCAAGGACGCAGTAGAATTTATCCTTGGGTGTCATGCGTATGAACAGACGGAACATTATGTCCCGGTGGCAGAGAAAAGGGCAAAGGGGGAGTTGATACTGCCAGAAAAGGATAAGGGCTGTAGCCAGACACTTGCCTATCTGACCAGGACGCGCGGCATTGACCATGAAATCGTCCGTAGTATGATGGAGCAAGAAAAGATTTACCAGGCGGTCACGCACAGAAATGGGTACACCTTTCGAAACTGTGCTTTTGTAGGTTATGACGAAAATGGGAAGGCACGTTACTGCGCACTCCGCGCACCGGGGAAGGGCAGCAAGTTCCGGCAGGATGTGGAGAATTCGGATAAGACCTACGGATTTTGTATGGAGGGCAGCTCGAACCGGGTGTATGAATTTGAGGCACCGATTGATGCCATGAGCCATGCCACACTTTGCAAGCTGCATGGGATTGACTGGCGGGAGGATCACCGGGTTGCGGAAGGGTGTCTGTCCGACAAGGCGCTGTCCCGGTATTTAAAGCTCCATCCGGAGGTGGATGAGATTGTGTTCTGTTATGACAATGATGTGGATGGGAAGGATGCGAGGGGGCAGCCGCATAACCATGGGCAGGTACAGGCGGGATTGTCCGCAGAGGCGTTTGCAACGGCGGGGTATAAGGTTTATATCCAGACATCGCAGGGGAAGGACTTTAATGAGGATTTGATGGTGTTCCGGGGGATGATGGAACAAAAGCAGGGAAGTTTTTCAATGGGGGAAGTAGAGCCGGAATGCCTGTAGTGGGGGAAGGTATGTGGGCTATGTTTTGGAATTGCCATTGAAAAGCGAAAATAAGAATGCTATAATTATACCAGAAAAAGCAGAAATGGTCGGATTGCAAAGGAAAGGGGCGGTTGGTTTTGGAAGCAAAATACCACATGACAAGAGAAGAAAATATCTTTGTTGCAAAGAGAAATATTATAGACTACATCTGGAAAAGTGCAAAGTTGGAGGGGTTGGCAGTGACCTACCCGGATACGGAGGCAATCTACAATGGGATGAGTGTCCAGGGTGTTAAGGTATCGGATATCGTGGCAGTCAACAACCTGAAACATGCATGGCAGTTCGTACTGGACACATTGGATTATCCGACCGATTATCCGTTTGTGTGTAAGATCAACCAATATGTCGGTGGGGACAACCTTATTATCCGGGCAGGGTACCTGCGGAACATGCCGGTCAGCATTGGTGGTACAACATGGAAGCCGGACATGCCGATTGAATCCCAAATCAGGGAGCAGATGGGGGAAATCAACCAGATTGAGAACCCAACGGACAGGGCGCTTACCATGATGCTTTACCTCGTGCGCAAGCAGATGTTCCTTGACGGGAATAAGCGAACCTCCATGTTGGCAGGCAACCATGTCATGATTTCAAACGGGTGCGGGATTATCTCCATCCCGATTGAACTGCAGCCGACATTTACAAAGATGCTGATTGAATTCTATGAATCAAATGATATGGGGGAAATTAAAAAGTTCCTGTATGAGGAATGTATTGATGGAATTGAGTTTGAACCATTGCCGGAGCAGGAAGTGATGGAAGAACCGGAGAGGTAGGGGGAATACCTGAATATAAGGGAAGTGTCATGGGAAACCATGGTGCTTCCCTTTTTCGCTTTTCCGAGCAGAGCGACCGCCCCGCCTACGGCGGGGACTTGGCAAGCAGCACCCCGTGGAGCCAGAGGCAGGAGAAGCAGAAAACTGCTTGTTAAGGCAGGAATAGGTTTGTGAAACAAACCAAGGAAACACCGTACAGGCAAAGCCTGTACCTTTGTTAAACGACAGCAAGTGCTGTTAGGAATTAGTTAATTATAAAAATACACTGAAAAAGGAACAAAAAGCATGGGATTCTGTCAGATAGCAGACTGGGGCAACGAAAAAGAGCTGACAAAAATGGCAGGCCCACAGTTACAAGTTTACCGGGGGTTTCTCTGCATTTACAACGTTATCCTATCATAGGGCTTACAGGATTGTCATTGATTTTGTAAGCCATTTTTTATATTCGAAGGGGGCAGACATGGCAAAACGCGACGACCGCATCATCACTTCTGTCTATCTGACGAAGGGGATGTGTGAACAGGTGGATAAGGCGGCGGCCAGGGAACACATCTCCCGGAACGAGCAGATACGCCGCTACATTGAGAAAGGACTGGACGTGGAGGGATACAGCCAGAACATTGATTTTATTGCGGGGATTATCCGGCAGGAACTCCTGGCAGTCTATCATATTGAGGATATCAAGGTCATTGTGGAACAGCAGACGAACCGGATTGCAAAGATGCACATGAAGTCCGGGAAGATAGATGCTGCCGCTTTTTTCCTGTTAATCAAGGTGCTGATGAACATGGCGCAGGAAGGAACGGGCGACCAGTTTGACCAGATGTTAGGCGAGGCCATCACGCTAGGGGTGGATTATATGCAGAAAAAGGATTTCCAGATTAACAGCTTCCTGCACGATACCGACAATCTTCGGAGGATAGCGGACAAGTTATAAAGGGAGGGGTGATGCAATGGAGAAACCAGTGTAAAAGCATGACTACTATTTTCCTGCTTCTGGCAGAAGCAGCAGAGCGTAACAATAAAAATGGAAGGAGAATGGAAATGGGCGGTTTTGGGAAACAGGGAAACGGATATTTGGGGAATGATGACATGATACCACAAGAGATAGCGGATGCGGCACTGGCGTTTGAGAGGGTTCGAGATTGGCTTTGGATGCAGCTTATGAGGAGGTCAGAAGAAAACACACTAAATTAAAAATATGGGAGAATAAGGGGTTCTAAAAAGGTAACGGTGATGCCAAAAGGTAACACGGTTGCCTTTGTTGGTTTTATAAATCTTTTTATAAAAAATTAGCGACAGTATTTGTGTCTGTGCGCTGCCCGACACAAATTCATTATGCACAAAAAATAGTGCAGGAAAGAGGAAAAAATATGGAAAATTTTGAAACGTTTACAGAAAACATCAAAAACCGGATTTTAGATTTTATGCCGGAAGAATACCAGGCAGCATCCGTAGAAATCAAGCATGTGTTCAAAAATAATGATGAGAAGAGGACTGGCATTAGCATTCGGAAGGAAGGGTGGATGACAGCACCTGTTTTGTATCTGGAGACATATTACCAGATGCTGCGGGAAGGGAATGCGGAGACGGAGGTCTTGGGGAGGCTTGCAAAGGAATATTCGGAGAATGACCATGTGGTACCGCAAAACACGGGGGAGCTGATACCGGATTTTGAAACGGCAAAGGAGAGGCTGTGGATAAAACTTGCGGGTAAGGAAAGCAACCAGAAAAGATTGGAGGGGTGCATTTATAAGGACGTGGAGGGAACGGATCTTGTGGCAACCTTCCAGTTGCGCGTTAAGCTTCCAGGTTTGAACGAGGGTAATATTTCGGTGGATAAGCAAATTCTGGAGAAATGGGGGTGTAGTGTCGATTCCCTTTATGAAACTGTATTGGCTAATATGGCGAGCCAAATGCCAGCACAGATTAGTGATTTGTCATCCTCTTTAACAGGGGAGAAGGAGATATGGAAACCAGAAGAAGTATCCTGTCAGGCAGGGAGAATATATGTCCTGCAAAATGCGGGGGAACGGTATGGTGCGAGCACACTGTTATATCCCGGTGTATTACAGACCCTGGCAGAAAACAGTGGTGCAGATCTTTTCATCCTCCCAAGCAGCATCCATGAAGTGTTGGTCATGAAAGTTAATGGGGCGGAAGCAAAGGAATTACAGCGTATTGTCATGGAAGTCAATCGCGCTGAACTGAAATCGGAAGATATCCTGTCAAATCAGGTATATTGCTATAACATGGAGACACAAAGTCTATCTTGTGCGACCACAAAGGAAGAAACACAAGAGTTATTGGAGGAATTTTCGGTGTGGGGAATGTCCGAAGAGCCAATAGAGCAGGAGCAATTTGAGCAAGAAATGGAACGGTAGGAAGGGGAAAACGGGAGGAACGGAAAGGGGGAGTTAGGGATCTCCATTTTAGTCTACAAACAGCGGTTTTTAAACCCAAACTATAAAAGCGCCGCATCCAAGAATTACGCCCATGTCCGTTATATCGCCACCCGCCCAAGGGTGGCACAGAACGCGGGCATGAACCACGGGCTGTTCGGCTGTTTAAAGCCAGGCAGTCCGCTGACCGAATTCACGGACTGGAAAGAAGTGGCGCGCCTAGCATACCAAAATACAAAACGGCATGTCACGATGTACCGCAGCGTGGTTTCCTTCGAGAAAGAAACGGCAAAAGAATTGCGGCTGACAAATCAGAAGGCGTGGCAGCGTTATCTGGAGAACCATATCCGTACCATCGCGGAGAAGAACGGCATCCGGCGAGAGAACTTTTCGTGGGCGGCGGCGCTCCACCAAGAAAAAGGTCATCCCCATGTGCATGTGGTATTCTGGGATAACTCCGAAGAACGTACAAAGATTAAAAATCCCTTTACGCATCCCTCTGTCCCGAACAACATCCGCAGGCAGATGATAAAAGATACGTTTACTGACCGGATACAAGCGTATGGGGAGGAAAAGAACCGGGCAGTGGCAGAAATGCGCCGGTTGGGGGACGGACTGACGGAGGATTTCGGGCGGCATATCCGGCAGATGGGAAGAAAAAAATACCAAAAGCTCTGGGGGGAATCTGCCCTGGAAGCGGAACTGTCCGATGCCTTTGATTTTGGGAATAAGATGTTGGACAGGGCAGCGGAACAGGTATTTAAAATCAGGGCTGCGCTCCCAAAGGGTGGGAGGATTGCGTACCAGTTATTGTCCCCGGAATTAAAAAAACAGGTGGATGCCCTGGTCGTTTTGCTCCTTTCCGGCGTGCCAAGCCTGCACAAGCAGAAAGAGGATTACATCGAAAGCAAGATGAAAATGGTATACCTGTATGGCGGCAGCGAAACATACCTTGCTTCCAGACGGGAGATGTTTGGGGCGGAGGCGGACAAGATCATTGCCAACCGGGTTCTGGGGATGGTAAAGATGCTGAACCGGTTGGAGGACGAGGGCAGGGAGGCGGATTACCTGCAAAGCCGCAGGCAGGATTTTGCAGGGCGGATGTTGGTGGAAATGCTTGACTTGTTGGAAGGGATGGCCGGGGCGCAGGAACGGCGGTATGCGGATTACATAGAAAACCTTAAAATGGGAAGGGGCGAGCTGTCGAAGGAGGCAAGGAAGGAATGGTATCTGAGAAACCAGGATAAGGGCTATGAACATTGAGCTTGTCCTATAGATAAAACAAAACGAGATGAGAGGAAGGTGACAGAAAATTAAGACAAAAACAGAATTTTATCAGGCATACTTTGAACTGCTGAGCAGGAAAGGTTATTCCGTCCGCTCACCGTCCTCCCCGGACTATGTGGCGGACATTTATTATAAGGGGAAACCACTTGCTTTCTATACCCGGCAGGATGCCATCCTTGCAAACCCGTTTGTCAAAGCGGACACGAAGCGGATGGGGCAGCTCCTTGATCTTGCAAAGGCCACCGCAGTCTCCTGTGGAATCTGTTCCGAAAAACCTTATGAGGGGGAAGCAGGACAAGGGGAGAATGGAGTGGTGCAAATCAACCGGCATAACGGGATTGTCCTTGCATGCAAGCAGCACCCCATCCTTGGCTATGTGCTCTCCACCTACCGGGAGGATACGGAGCATGGGGGAGCGCCCATCCAACGGCAGTATTTTTACAGCAAAGAGGCTGCCTTTGAGGATTTTGCCCTGCGCAGTGGGTTAGTGGATGTAAGGAAGCTGTTCAATGAGACAGAACTTACGCTTTTGTATTCCGGGTTGGTGAAACTGCGGACAATGGACAGTGAGCTTGACCACGAGGGACTGGAACATGTGGCGGCGCTGATCGGACGGATTGAGGAGGCCGTGCCGGAACTGGGGGCAAAAGCACGGGGGTTTGATTTTTCAGGGCTGTTCCAGAAATTCGAGAACATTATGGAGCGCTGAAGGAATTGTTTTATCAAGGCAGCCATGGTTTAAAAGTAAGGATGAGTAAAACGCATTCAGAAGGGAGTGATAAAAATGCACCACGCACCACAGGGGCAGTCAATTTGGGGGACAATCAACACCTGTGTTGAGATTGCTCTGGACGTCTATATGATCCTTGCTAAGGACAAGGAAGGCAACGAGCAGGAAGGGCTTATGGTCAGAAAGAATGCCGCGAAGGGGGTACTGTCAAAGGAGACTGCCAGCATAGGGCAGGAATCTGGGGGATGGCTCTGCTACGGGAAGGATACCAAAGATATCCCGCTGTATGAAATTCTGCAACGCCGTCTTGCGGACTGTAAAAGGATGGAGGCCACCATCATGGGGCAGATGGGGGAACTGAAACAGGATGGGAAACAAAAACGGACAGATTTTTTTGGGGAGTGTGCGCCGCCTAAAACAGAACCGGGCTGTATTGCCGGGCAAACGAGGAAGGTACGGAACGGGATATACCTTGTCAATGAGGGCGATGGGGCGAAGCTTGCCGTACATAGGAAGATTGCAGACCAGTTTATGACACCTGCGGCTGTTGGGTTTGGGGCAAGGAAGGGAGGGTATATTTTTTACGATACAACAGCAAGTGCTATTGCACTGAATGAACTGAAGAGTGTCTTTGAAGAAGCGGCAGCCCTCGTGATTTCGGAGGATAGCCTGTATGCCTCCCTGCACAAAAACTATCCGGCATACACGTCCTTTTATAACCAGTGTATGCCGGAAACAGCGCGGATACCGACAGTGGATGCACCAACAGACCTGTTCCTGTCAGTACAGTTGGCGGCGGAGAGGAGCAAGGAGAAAACAGACGCGGATTCGTTCGTGCAGACGGGAGAATACCAAGAAGAATTTGGCGAGCAGGTCGATTTTGGGATTGGGGGATAACGATTTTCATTGGGAGGTGACCAGCGGTTGAAACAGGTCTGTATTTTAAGCATTTTTCATGAAAACCGGGGCAGTGGGATAGCAGACCTTATGGGATACTGTAAGGTAGCAGGGGAGTGTGGTGTATTTCCGGTGGCTCCCCAACTGCTCCTTGCCCCGTGGCAAGCTCCTGTTTCCGAAGAACAAAAAGAGCAGGCGCTCCGGTTGGGGCTTGCCCTTTTGGAGCAGTCAGAGGAACTGTGGGTGATGGGCGGGGACATCCGGCAGAAGCATCCGGAGACGGATTTTGCGGGGAAACATGGCATCCCCACATTTTACATCCCATCCCCGGCAGAAAGGGATTCGTACCCGGTCAGTGCGGATGGGAATGGCCTGTTAAGCTGCGGGGACTGTGTGGATGGTTCGGAAAAAGAGGATTACGAAGGGAAGCTTGTCATCCTGCGGCATGAAAACCTGAGACCGGAATGCCGGACACCGCGGAATCAGTTGTGGGTTGTCACACATGGTCCTGGCTGCCGGCCAGGGTGGAAATACAGCCCCACCCTCCATCTGCGGCATCCGTTGGACGGCGACCGCCTGGCACTGGCGCGCGAGTGTGTATGGGGTGTGGCAAAGCCAGAAACATTGGAGAAACTGGAGGGGATGTACCCAGAATTCCGGCAGTGGAGGGAGGCACGGGGAATAAACGGGAGGGATTCGCCGGACTGGGCAGAGGCACAGGGGGAAGATGGGGAGGAGCCTGGCTTATGAGGAAGAAGGAAAAAAGGATTTTAAGCATTGTTCTGGTTGTGGCAGGAACCATTGCCAACCTGTTCTTTACGGCTGCCCTGCATGGGGTACTTGCAAGGCAGTATGCGGCGCTGACATTTCCACCATTCCGCCAGTGTGTTGGCGGTCTGTTTGCGGAACGTCAGCGGATGCTGTTGTTCCTGGTTTTTGAAGGATTCTTGGCATTGTGCTGTGTCCTCTTTTGGTTGCAGAATAACCGTCCTTACCAGAGTCCGCTCATCCAGGTGGCAGGGGATATTTACACCCCTGCCCCGGTCGGGCAGTACCAGCACGGCTCGGCACGTTGGCTGAAACCGGAGGAACGGGAAAATGTATTCCAGACACAGGTGATTGACCCACACAATAAAGTAATCCAGATGTTGTTGGATACGGGGTTTGATGACCTGCCGTTCATGCAGAGAAGGGATGGGTCAGGGCAGGATGAAGCGGATGAGCAAATAATCCCCCATGTCCCACCACCCGTTCCTGTCAATACAGCAAAAGGAAGGAAGGATGATAGTTTTGAAACGGTGGATTACGAAATCCCCACGACCGCCGTAAGCCGGGAGAAAGGCGGCACCTTACCACAAAAAACAGACAACATACAGGGAACAGGTACAGACCCATGGAAGCTGTTCCCGAAAGGGGGCATTGTTGTCGGCAGGGACAAATCCGGGGGGAAGGAGAAGCTCTACCTGGTCGGGGAGGATACCCACACACTGACCATCGGCGCAACCCGTTCTGGAAAAACCCGCTGCCTGGTTATCCAGTCCATCTGCTCGATTGCCCTGGCGGGGGAAAGCCTTGTCATCAGCGATCCCAAGGCGGAACTGTTCCATTATACATCGAAATACCTGGAAAAGCTCGGTTACGAGGTGGTCTGCATCGACTTCAAGAACCCGGAGAAAAGTACCCGTTATAACCTCCTTCAACCGGTGATTGACGCGGTAAACGAGGGGGACACGGAGCGGGCGGAGATGTACGCATGGGATATCACAAATATCCTCGTGGGTGATAACGCCTCCAACGAGAAGATTTGGGAGAACGGGGAAAAGTCCACGATTGCGGCGGCAATCCTCTGTGTGGTGGTGGACAATAGGAAGCGCCCAGAATACCAGAACCTGACAAATGTCTACTGGTTTATTGCGGAGATGAGCAGACCCGTGGGGAACACAACACCGATGAAAGAGTATGTGAAAAAGCTTGCGGCAAAGCACCCGGCGCGGGCGCTGATGTCCATTGCGGAGGTTGCACCAAGCCGCACCAAGGGCAGCTTTGATACATCCGCGCTGACTACCCTTCGCTTGTTCACAAGTCGTTCCGTCTACGCCATCACACATACAAGTGACTACAACATTGCGGAAATCGGCAGAAAGAAGCAGGCGCTGTTTTTAGTGCTCCCAGATGAAAAAACAACTTATTACCCGATTGCAAGCCTGATGGTATCGCAGCTTTATGAATTGTTGGTGCGCCAGTCGGACATGCGTGGCGGGCGATTGGAAAGGCGCGTCAACTTTGTTCTGGATGAATTTGGGAATTTCACAAAACTGAATGATTTTACCAACAAGCTGACCGTAGCAGGCGGGCGTGGGGTGCGGTTTAACCTGTTTTTACAGAGCTTTGAACAGCTCACGCAGAAATATGACAAGGAGACAGCCGCCATTGTCAAGTCCAATTGCCAGACATGGGTTTACCTGCAGGCCGATGACAAGGAGACATTGCAGGAGGTATGCGACAAGCTGGGGAAATATACGACTTCGGCGTATCAGCTCTCCAGTCAGCACGGACGCTATGTCAATCCAAGCAGTTCCCACAGCATCAGTCTTGTGGCGCGGGAAGTGCTGACAACGGACGAGGTGCGCAGGGTGGCAAGGCCGTACCAGATTGTAGTGGGCAGGGGGCATCCGGCGATTATGGAAGCGCCGGATTTATCGCAGTGGTATTTTAACCGGATGTGCGGAATGGGCGACGCGGAACATAACCGGAAAGTACGGGAGGTACGGGAAGCTGCGTGCCCCATCATCTCCCCGAAAACAGAAGAAATCCCGCTGTGGAATATCTGGGTGTATTACATGAAGGATTTGCAGTTAAAGGAGGCACAGCAGAGGTCGCAGGCAGCGGCGGCGCAGATGGGGGCAATGTTTGGGTCGATGAAAGGATACCAACGAACAGGAGGTTTCCGGAATGAGGAAGGAGGTTTTAAGAATGAGGAAGAAGATTAAAGGGATGAAAAAGGCAGCATCCGGTTTCCGGGCGGCGGGCGCATCCATGCTCACCGCCCTTTTTGTTGCCCTAACGAAAGGCAGTACCGTATATGCGGCGGGGACAAAGATTGGGAACAGCAAGCTTGCCAAGGGGACGCAGAAGCTGATTGCGGATGCGACCACCTGGCTGATGGTGCTCGCGCCTGTTGTGGCAGGGCTGTTGATCATTTATTTTTGCATCCGGCGTTCCGCAGCGGACGAGATGGATCAGAAGAAGTGGAACAACCGGATTGTGGCAGCCATTGTATCCTGCATCGGCGCGGTGCTTGGGAGCGCGACGCTGAGTGTTATTGTGGGATATTACCAGTAGAACGATACGTGCGGTTCGCGTGGTGGGAGTTGTCGGGGGTGCCCGGCAGAAGTTTTTATGGGTAGAACCGCAGGGGATTTTGTTCCATGCGGCTTTGCTATAACACTACGCCCTCACAGGGCGAAAACTATTTTTTGGCAGGACTTGCTGCACATAAAAGTGATGCCCCGGTTGATACCGGTCCGGCGGGCAAAAGTGCAGCGCTGCCCATTTAAGGAAAGGGGAACAAAACTATGAGGAGAATCAGGGAGAACATGAACAGACTGGCAGCGGCGGCGTATGTGAAGGGAGTACGCGCAAAAGAAAAGGCAGTGGATGTATTATCACAGAAAAATGGCGAAGGATTTGTTGACACTGCCTTGAAGATTTTGATCAGTGTTGTTATCGGCGCACTCCTGCTTGCGGGGCTTTACACCTTGTTCAAGGACACGGTACTGCCGACACTGACGGAAAAGGTGCGCACCCTGTTCAATTATCAGGGTTAGGGTGTAGCGCTACGCAGGTTTGCCGGGGAAACGGTAATGGGATGCACCTGGTACAACAGGCAGGGATAATAAGTCCCTGCCTGTATCGGGATGGTAAAAGCAGAACCTCACGTCTTGTTTCCTTGGCAACAAAACGACAATATAAGGGAGGTTTTATGAAAGTCAAGGCAAAGATTGTTGCCCGCTATGGGAATCAGGAGGGGAGGCTGAAGGCGATTGCCACGGTATGCTTGGACGGGGAATTTCTGGTCACTGGTGTACGAGTGGTGGATTGCCAGAAGGGGCTGACCGTATTCATGCCAAGCCGGGAGGTTTCCACCGGCGAGTACCGGGATATCTGTTTCCCCATCACTTCGGAGCTGTACAAACAGGTTCGCGACAGCGTGTTGGATGCCTATATGCAGCCAGAAGTTACAGAGTAAGCCGGACAAACGGAATCCCTGGCAGGCGTAAACCCTGCCAGGGAAGGGGGAGGTGGTTGTTTTGGAGGCAATCCTTGTAACATTGATTGTTTCCGCTTTAAATGGAGCCATTGTCTACATTGATGGGATGCTTTCCGGTCTGACCTCCCTGACGCTGCACGCAGACCAGTACATGGTGGCGGGCAGCGGGGGGAACATGGTCGGGACGCTGTTTGATATCCTGCTCGGTTTCGGGGTGTCGCTGATTATCCTGAAGTTCCTGAAAAAAGGCTTTGAGTGCTATGTGCTCTGGACGGACGGCGACCCGGACAGCGAGCCGTTTGCCCTAATCATCCGTTTTGTACAGGCAGTTGCAGTGGCAGTGTGTTTCCCGGTGCTGTACGGATGGTTGGCGGACATCACCAGGAACTTAACGGATGAGCTGTTGGCTGCCATCGGCGTATCAACGGACTATAACTGGAAAGCATGGACAAAAGGGATTTCTTCAGCGGGGATTGTGACGGCAACCCTTGGTCTGGTATTTGTTATCGCTTATTTTATGTTGTATTTCCAGTTCCTGATGCGCGGTCTGGAAATCCTGATCCTGCGGGTGGGGATGCCACTGGCCTGTGTGGGGCTGTTGGACAATGACAAGGGCGTATTCAAAAACTACACCATGAAGTTTTTCCAGTCGATGGTTTCTGTTGTGGTGCAGGTTGCCCTCTGCAAGTTGGGTATCGGCATGATGATGAACATGGGCGGCAATATGAACGTATTTTGGGGGACAGCCTGCATTGTGCTTGCCATCCGCACGCCGAGGTTCTTGGCGGAATTCATGGTTCCGTCCGGTGGGGGCGGAGGTGTGGTGAACAATGTTTACCATTCCGTCCGGTTGGTCGGCATGGCAAAGAACCTGATGAAGTAAGGGGGCAGTAATGGTTACGTTGGACGAGATTTCAAAGGCTGTCATCACGTTGCTCCGCCTTGGGGCAGCCTTCCGGCTTGTTTACTGCATGGTGCGGTTGGAGGGCGCGGAGGAGGAGCGGGGACAATGCAAAAAGCGGGCAAAAAACACCGTGTTGTTCTATGTCCTGGCGGAATCCGTGTGGCAGATTAAGGAAATGGTTTTTTACTACTATAAGTGAGGAGGGAAGGATGGAACGGGAAACCAGTCTTTACATCCCAACCGGGGTGCGGGCGGAGAAGGAACTGTTTAACGGCTTTGGAAAACGTGAACTGCTCCAGAGCGCAGCGGGTTCCCTAGCAGGCGGCGTGGTGGCCGTCGTTTTGTGGCTTACCGCAGCGAATGTGGCGCTGACTGTTGTCACGCTGCTTTCCGGTATTTTTGGCAGCGTGCTGATGTGTACCCGCGACCAGAACAACCAGAGTGTGGTCGATCAGGTCAGCAGTCTGATTCGTTTCCATCGCAGCCAACAGATTTATCCCTACCGCATGATGGACGAGTGGGAGATTACGGAAAGGGAATGAAGAGAAAGGTAGTAAAACGTTGAAATGGCAAGGGCGTAAAAGCAGTAAAGACATAAAAGCAGAAGGAAAAACGGGTGGAAGTAGGACCAGAAAAAAGGAATGGAGGATAGCAATGAAGTTTAAAGTGATCTATTGCGACCCGCCTTGGGCATACCATGTCTATTCCAAGAAGGGGAAAGGGCGCAGCGCGGAAAACCATTACCGCACCATGCAGCCAGAGGAAATCTACGCGCTCGATATTGCCGGGATTGCGGATCGGGACTGTGCGCTGTTTCTATGGGTTACGTTCCCCTGCATCCTGCAGGGGTTGGAAGCAGTCCGGCGTTGGGGTTTTACTTACAAGACACTTGGGTTCTGTTGGGTGAAGCGCTGCCAGAAACAGACGGACAAATGGTTCTGGGGGCTTGGCTTCTGGACAAGGGCAAACCCAGAGTTGTGCCTGCTTGCAACGAAAGGCCGCCCACAGCGCATGGAAAAGGGCGTGCACAGCCTGATTGACACCCCAGTGGAACGGCACAGTAAAAAACCGGAGGAGGCAAGGAGGCGGATTGAGCGGCTGATGGGCGACGTTTCGCGCGTAGAACTGTTCGCGAGGGAACGGCACGACGGATGGTTCTGTGCGGGGGATGGGGTAGACGGCATGGATATCCGCGAATCAATTGAGAGATTAAAAAGGATGGGTGAACCGAATGGTATGGAAGGAGGATACAGTACTTTTCGCAGTCAGTCTTCTGCTTGCTTTTGCAGCCGGTCTGATTTGTGACTTTGCCCTGTACCGCTATTTTATCCCACGGCAGGGAGGGATTTTGCGTCGTAGCCCTGTATCGCACGTTTCTTTCTCGCTGTACTGTTGTAAAAGACAGAGGAGATTGCCCGTCGCCACAGTTGTTGCGGTAACCATGACGGCAGCATTCCTCTTAGTGTATGGATTTTCTGTCTTTACTTTGCGATGCATCTTGCTGTGCCAGGTGTTGGCAATGGCGGGTGTGGTGGATCAGAAGACATGGGAGATACCAGATATTTTCCATCTCCTGATTTTTATGGTGGGGTTGGTCGGGTTCCGGCTACTCCCTGCCCTGTGCGGGCTGCTCCTGGTGCCGCTGCCGCTTTTTGTAGCAGCGTGGAAAACCGGAAAAATCGGCGGCGGGGATGTAAAGCTGATGGCAGCCAGTGGCTTTGCCCTTGGCGTATCCGCAGGGGTGCGGATGACCGTATGGGGGCTTGCGGCAGGGCTTCTCTGGAATGCCATATTCCATAAAGGGCGGGGGAGCTTTCCGCTTGCGCCGTTTTTGGCGTTTGGGTGTTTTATGGCATTGCTGCCATTGTAAGAAAAAGTGGGGTGGTGCTGCCCGCTTGTAAGGGTAGCACCATGGGTTTTATGCTGCGCAAAGACCTAAGCGTTATGCTGCTCCGAAAAAGAGTCGCAGCATGGAGGCAATAAATGAAACGATTATTGAAAAACCGGATTGTGCTTGGGGTTGCGTGCATCCTTGCATCCCTCGCGATATGTTTTGGGCTGACGCCGCTGTTTAACGACGCGCTGAGCGCCACTGTGACCATTGTGCGTGTCAATGCGGAAATCAGGGCAGGCGAGCAGATTACAGCTAGGATGGTGACGACCGTGGAGGTGGGCGGGTATAACATGCCCGCTGATGTATTATGCCGGATGGAGGATGTAATAGGCAAGTATGCCACTGCCGATTTTTCCAAAGGCGATTACATCCTTGCAGGAAAACTTTCCGACACGCCGCAGCTAAAAAATGCGTACTTTGGCAGGCTTGACGGGACAAACCGTGCAGTATCCGTCACAATCTCGTCCTTTGCGGCCGGCCTTTCCGGAAAACTTGGACAGGGGGATATCATTTCCCTGATTGCAAACAATGTGGGGGATTATCGGGAGACCGTAATCCCGGCTGAGCTGCAATACATAGAAGTTCTTGCCACGACGGTCAGCGACGGCACGGACAGTGATGAACAGGAGGGAGAGAAAGAGGAACTGCCATCCACGGTGACGGTTCTTGTTGCCCCGGAGCAGGCAAGACTTCTGGTGGAGTTGGAACAGGGCGGAAACCTCCACGCGGCATTGGTCTGCCGGGGAGGGGATAAAAATGCAAAGGGCTTTCTGGAGGAACAGGCACGGATATTGGAGGAACTCTACCCGGCCGACACCCCAGAGGAAGAAGGGGAAAATACAGCAGACGGTGGGGATGGGGAATTTATGGAAGAATTGCAGCAAGAAAAAGAATACGAAAACGGAAATAGAAATGGGAAGGCTGCTTTGCCGGGAACTGCACCAGGAAATACACCACAGGGTTTTGCGGAAAATTCAAGAACAAAAGGAATGGAGGGATAAGGGAAGGGTATGGAACATGGAAAAATGCTAGCAATTATAGGGAGTCCGGGCAGCGGAAAAACTACGGTGGCGATCAAGTTGGCACAGGGTCTTGCCGATAGGAAGAAAAATGTTATTGTGGTGCTTTGTGACCCATTTACCCCCGTCATTCCCACACTGGTATCCGCAGGGATGTCACATGACATCTCACTTGGGCATCTGCTGACTGCGCCGGGGATTACGCAGGAGGACATCCTGAAAGCCTGTATCCCGGCAGGCAGGAACGGCTGTATCGGTCTGCTTGGATACTGCGCGGGGGAAAGCCTGATAAGCTATCCGAAAATCACACATGACAAGGCAGTGGAATTGTTTGTGTCCCTGCGTTATCTGGCGGATGATGTAATTATCGACTGTGCCACCGTCTTTGAGGCAGACCCGGCCTCCCTTGTGGCGGTCGAGGTGGCAGACCGGGTGTTGAGGATGGGGACGGCAGACTTAAAAGGGGTTTCCTATTTCCAGTCCCATGCCCCGATGCTTTCGGACGGCCGCTACCGGAAGGAAACCCACCAGATGGCTGTCGGCAACCTGAAAGTGGGGCAGGACTGGGAGGCGGTTTCCGGCCAGTATGGAAAGATTGATTACCTGTTGCCATACGTGGCAGAGTTGGAACAGCAGGGCAACGAGATGGCGTTGTTTGAGCCTCTGTTCTCACAGGAGGGAGGACGCTACCAGACGGAGGTCAGCCGTATTGTGGAAGAAATATTTTCAGCCTCGGAAAAGTGTGGCAGCAAAAGGCAGGGGAAAACGGCAGCGGGGAATGCGCTGATAGGGAAGGCGGACAGAGTGAAGACGATAGTGGGGCAGGTATTCCAAGGGAAACCCGCATTGGCAAAGGGAGATACATCCCCGGAAAAAGGGGAAGATGCCGGGGAGGAAATGGCGGATGCTACCCGTCAAATAAATATGGACAAGACAGAGGGATTTTTGCATCAGAAAAAAGGAAAAGAAGCAAAGAAATCTGGCAGGTTCCGTGTGTCGTTTTCCAAGAACTGGGGGGAGTTTTAATGGTTCAAAGGATTGCGGAAAAGAAAGGGGGGGGGGGTTCTATTTTGCAGGAAATTGACATCCATAACCAGACAGGGATGTTACCGGGGGAGGGCTGCCTGCGCTCCTTCCCCGAAATTTTGAGGGAAGTGCAGGAATATATCACAAGGCATTATGCCACCACATTGGAGGGCGACCCGGAAGAAAACAGGGAACTGATAAAGTCTTACATCCAGAAATATCTGGAAAACAACCGTCTTGGCGTGGCGGGGATGGAAGCGTGGGAACTGTGCGAGCTGCTCTACGGCGAGATGACTGGGTTTTCATTTTTGAGCAAATACCTTTACCGGGACGATGTGGAGGAGATTAACATCAACCAGTGGAAGGATGTAAAAATCACTTATTCCAACGGGGAAATCCTGCCATGTAAGGAGCATTTCAGTTCCCCACAGCATGCGGTTGACGTAATCCGGCGGATGCTCCATAAGTCCGGCATGGTCTTTGACAGCGCACAGACCATCGTTGTGGGGCATCTGTCCAACAAGATACGCATCACTGTGATGGGGGACGGCGTGATTGACCGGGACAAGGGGTTGTCCGCCTCCATCCGGATTGTCAACCCGAAAAAGCTGACCAGACAGCAGTTTGTGGATTATGGGAC